>NZ_CP134500.1:4800000-6048149 GCF_031760065.1 Streptomyces durocortorensis | reverse complement strand
GGCCCCGTCAGTTCGTACGACTGCGGCCGCGCCACTCCGCCCGTGACGACCATCTTGATCTGCGGCCGGATGGCCAGCTCACTCGCGATGTTGAGCGCGTTCGTCACCACGGTCAGCGTCGGCTGGCCGCCCGCCGGTGCCGGCTCGCCCACGATGTCCGGACGCACGGCCAGCGCCCTGGCCACCTCGGTCACCGTCGTACCGCCGGTCAGACCGACCACTTCGCCGACGGCGACCAACCCGGAGACCGCTCGGCCGATGGCCTGCTTCTCCGGGGCGTGGCGGCCCGTTTTGTAGCGCAGCGCCAGTTCGTAGGAGACCCCGTGCGCGACCGCACCACCCCTGGTGCGGGTGAGCAGGTGCTGTTCGGCAAGCTGGTCCAGGTCACGGCGGATGGTCGCGGCCGAGACGGCGAGCGCAGCCGCCGCCTCCTCGACATCCACCCTGCCGTGTTTGCCGACCAGTTCCAGCAGCGCGTCCCACCGGGCGTCTCTGGACAAGAGTCTCTCCTCACCGTCCGGCGTGGGCACCGCGTTTCGCGGGAACGCGGTCGCCGGTGGCCGGACAGCGGCAAGCGTCGCACAGGCTGGGCGGGGGTCCGTCTCCGGCCCGCCCTCCCCCCTCCCCTCCCGGGACCTCCACCGCCCCCTCCCTGGTCCTTCCAGGTTCTTCAAGGTCCTTACCCGCGCACAGTTTGCTTGTTCTTGCTCGATTACTGGATGTAACGTGCAGGATTCAACATGAGGACTTCATTCATCTCCTTCCCGTGGGGTGCAGACGTGTCGTATGCCGAGATCGAGACAGCCAGTCAGCCCGCCTGCTGGCAGCGTGCCGCCGCACTGGCGGACGGCCCCGCGGCGGCCGCCCTGCCCGCCCCTGGCGAGCGGATCGCCGTCGTCGGCTGCGGGACCTCCTTCTACATGGCGCAGTCCTACGCCGCGCTCCGCGAGAGCGCGGGCCAGGGCGAGTCGGACGCCTTCGCCGCCTCGGAGTTCCCGCCCGGCCGCACCTACGACCGGGTCGTCGCGCTGACCCGGTCGGGGACCACGACCGAGGTCCTGGCGCTGCTGAAGCGGCTGCGCGGCACGTCCCGCACGGTGGCCGTCACCGCCGATCCGCGAACACCGGTCGAGGCGGCTGCCGACGAGCTCGTGGTCCTCGACTTCGCCGACGAACGGTCCGTCGTGCAGACCCGGTTCGCCACCTCGGCGCTCACCCTGCTGCGGGCCCACCTCGGCCTGCACTCCGACGATGTGGTCCGCGACGCCGCGAGGGCGCTCGCCGAGCCGCTGCCCGAAGGGCTGCTGGAGAGCACCCAGTTCTCCTTCCTCGGCCGCGGGTGGACGGTCGGCCTGGCCCATGAGGCGGCGCTGAAGATGAAGGAGGCGTCGTTGTCCTGGACGGAGTCCTACCCGGCGATGGAGTACCGCCACGGCCCGATCAGCATCGCCACCGCGACCACCGCGACCTGGATGTTCGGCGAAGCCCCCGAGGGCCTGCCGGAGCAGGTACGGGCGACGGGTGCCCGGTGGGTGGAGAGCGGTGGCCTCGACCCGCTGGCCGAGCTCGTCCGCGTACAGCGGCTGGCCCTCGCCCGGGCGGCGGCAGGGGGGCTCGACCCGGATCTGCCGCGCCACCTGACCCGCTCGGTGGTCCTCGACGGGGCCTGAGGGATCATGGACGGGTAGGACGCGGTCGACCTCCGCGCTCCCCGCCCGCCACTCCGGAGAGCCCCCCTATGCACCTCGCACTGTCAGTCGCCGCCGAGGAGCCGCAGGGGGGCATCGCGGGCTGGGCCGCAGGGCTGGTCGAGGCGTTCGGCGGCCCCGGTGCCGGTCTGGCCATCGCCCTGGAGAACCTGTTCCCGCCGCTGCCCAGCGAGGTCATCCTGCCGCTGACCGGGTTCGCCGTGTCGCAGGGCGTGCTGAGTCTGGCCTCCGCCCTGTTCTGGACGACGCTCGGCTCGGTCGTCGGAGCGGTGGCGCTGTACGGGATCGGGGCCGCCTTCGGCCGGGAGCGGATGCATGCCCTCTGGGCGAAGCTGCCACTGGTCAAGGCCTCCGACCTGGTGCGGACGGAGGAGTGGTTCGCCCGGCACGGCACCAAGGCGGTCCTCCTGGGCCGTATGGTGCCGGTCTTCCGGAGCCTGATCTCCGTGCCGGCTGGCGTGGAGCGCATGCCGCTGCCGACCTTCGCCGCACTGACGACGGCGGGCAGTCTGGTGTGGAACACCGTGCTGGTGATGGCCGGTTACCTGCTCGGGGACCAGTGGGACACGGTCGGCGCGTACGTCGGTGTCGTGAGCAAGGTCGTGCTGGGGCTGGCCGCGGTCGCCCTGGCCTTCTACATCGCGGTGCGCGTCCGGAACCGCGGCAGCGGCGGGCGGCACCGCCGCGGATGACGCACGGCGGTGCCGCCCCACGGCCGATGCAGCGGCCCGCACCGGGTCAGGCCGGGACGGCGCACCTCCAAGCTGACGCCCACCTCGAAGCTCAGGACTCCTCCAAGCTCAGGACTCCTCGAAGTAGGCGTCCAGGACGGTGTCCAGTTCAGCCGGCCAGGTCTTGAGCTCCGCCCGGCTCGCCGCCTCGACCTCGGCGTTGAACCAGCGACGGCTCGACAGGTGGACGGTCACGGTGAACCGGCGGCCGAAGCGGGCCGGGGTGGTCGCCACCGCGCCGATCTCGTCCCAGTCGAACTCGGCCTCCTGGTCGTCCAGCCGGAACCGGATGCCCTCCCGGGCCACCCGGATCGAGCCCCGGCGGTCGCTGACCTCGAAGACCGGGCCCTCCTCGGCCCCGTCCTCTCCTTCTCCCTCTGCCGCTTCTTCTCCCTTTGCCGCCGCTTCCTTGGCCGTCGCTTCCCGTTCTGCTTCCGCTTCGGATTCCGCTTCCTCGGCCGTACCGGCCTCCGGAGCTTCCACCGCGTCGGACACGCCGTCAGGGGCCGCTTCCACCTCTGGCTTCCGGATGGCGGCGGGTGCGGCCAGGCCGGGAAGGGGGATGAACGCCGGGTCGGTGCCTGCGGCGAACTCGGGCTTCTCGTTCGAATCTATGCTCTGCTCCACGGCGGGCAGTATGGTCGACGAACCTGTACGTGACCAGTCGGGGCCGTCCCCGGCGGACCGGACCATCAGAGCACGCCCCTGCGCCACTCCCGGATCAGCAGATAGCCGAGATACGCGCCGCCGATCGCCATGGTGTAGATCCCGACCGGCAGGTCGTCGAAGAGCGACAGCTGCTGGGAGCAGAGGTCGGCCAGCACCAGCAGCAGACCGCCGGTCAGGGCCGAGAGCAGCAGGTGCGGCCCGGAGGCGCGGGTGAGTCGTCTGGCGATCTGAGGCGCGGTCAGGGCGATGAAGGCAATGGGGCCGGAGACGCTGACGGCCGCGGCGGAGAGCGCGACGGCGAGGACCACGGCCAGTGTCTTGGCCTTCTTCGGCTCGGAGCCGAGGCCTTCGGCGATGTCGTCGCCCATCTCGCCGATGTCGAGCCGCCGGGAGATCAGCGCGGCCAGCGGAGCGGACGCCAGCAGGACCAGCCAGATCGTGCCGGCGTCGGTCCAGGAGCGGGCGGTCAAGCTGCCGTTGACGTAGGCGGTGAGGACGGAGGCCTTGTCGCGCTCCAGGGAGTAGACGACGTACTGGGTGATGGCCGAGCCCATCGCCGCGACGCCGATCCCGGCGATGACGAGCCGGGCGGGGTTGCGGAAGCCGGTGCCGGTGGAGACGTACACGAGGGTCATCGCGAGGACCGCGCCGATGAGCGCGCCGACGGCGACCGGGACCGTGTCGGGGAACATCAGCGCGCAGGTCGCGGCGCCCGCGCCGGCTCCGGCGGAAAGCCCGATGACGTCGGGGCTGCCGAGCGGGTTGCGGGTGACGGACTGGAAGAGCGCGCCGGAGAGGCCGAGGGCCGCGCCGACCCCGATGGCGACGGTGAGGCGGGGGCCGCGCAGCCGGTTGAAGACGAAGCGGTCCTTGCCCTCGGCGTTGCCGAGCAGGGCGGCGGGCAGGTCCGCGAGGTCGACGCCGAGGCGACCCCAGGTCAGGGTGGTGACGGCGGCCGCGAGAAGGAGGACGAAGAGTCCGGCGGCCGCGAGGACCGAGGCGCGGCGCACGGGTATCGCGACGGTGCGGCCGACGACCAGGTAGCCGCGAGGGGTCGGGCGGGCCTTGCCGAGGGGCGCGGTCCGGTCGGTGACGATCATGTCGTGCTCCTCATCCTGCGTACGGCAATGAGCAGCGCGGGTGCGCCGATGAACGCGGTGACGACGCCGACCATGAGCTCGGTGGGGCGCATCACGACCCGGCCCACCACGTCTGCCAGGAGCAGGAGGGTGGGGCCCAGCAGGGCGGAGAAGAGGATCTGGACGCGGAATTCGACGCCGACCAGGGCCCGTACGACGTGCGGGACGGCGAGGCCGACGAAGGCGATCGGACCGACGGCGGCGGTCGCCGCCGCGCTGAGCAGGGTGGCGGCGAGCAGTCCGCCGCCCCTGGTGCGTCCCGGGTGCGAGCCGAGGGCGACGGCGCTCGCGTCGCCGAGGGCCAGGGCGTTGAGGCCGGGGCCGAGGGCCAGGGCAAGCAGGAAGCCGACGGCGGCGAAGGGGAGGACGGACCAGAAGACCTCGAAGTCCCGGCCGCCGAGCGCCCCGACGACCCAGTAGCGGTAGCTGTCGAACACCTGCGGCTTGCTGAGGGTCACCGCCTGGATGAACGCCATCAGTACGGCGGTGAGCACCGCTCCGGCGAGCACCAGGCGCACCACGCTCGTCCCCGTACCGGCGGAGCCGATCACATGGACGAGCACCCCGGCCAGCAGGGCTCCGGGCAGCGCCCACCACATGGTGTCGGTGGCACCGGAGGCCCCGAGCCAGGCCGTCGCGGCGACGATGCTCGCGGAGGCACCGGCGTTGATGCCGAGGAGTCCGGGTTCGGCCAGCGGGTTGCGCGAGACGCCCTGCATGAGGGTGCCCGCGACCGCGAGGCTCAGTCCGGCGAGGATGCCGAGGACGGTTCTGGGGTACCGGCTCTCGATGATGACGGTGACGTTCGGGTCGGCGGTGCCCCGCAGGACGTCGAGGACTTCGCCGAACGAGGTGCTGCGGCTGCCGAACATGACACTTGCGCAGAGCGCGAGTGCCAGCGCGGCGACCGCTGCGAGCAGGAGGAACGCCAGTCGAGCGGCGCCGGTACGGGAAGTACCGGCGCCGCTCGGCGGTGCGACCGTGGTGGTAGGCATGAGAGTGAAGTGTGCCTTGTGGCCTCGGCGGATCGGATACCCGGACGGGGTTACTTGCCGGCCTTCTTGACGGCCTCGTCGATCAGCGGCAGGTAACGGTCGATCGTCCACGGCACGGTCAGCGGGTTGATGATCGAGGAGGCGGTGACGAAGGAGTTGTCATTGCTCGCGACGACGGCGCCCTTCTTGATCGCGGGGATCGCGCCGTACAGCTTCTGGCCCTCGATCTCCTTGCGGTTCTTCTCGTCCGTGTAGAACGTGAAGATCAGGTCACTGTCCTTCAGCTTCTCGGCGTTCTCCAGGCCGATGAGGGCCGAGTCGGTGCCGGGGGTCTCCTTGAAGCTGTTGACGACCGGGTCGACCTTCAGGCCGAGCGACGAGACCATCTTGACGCGCTGCTCCTCGGGCTTGAAGACGCCGAGGGTGCCGGGGCCGGAGTTGTAGATGTACGAGAAGGTGACGTCCTTGTAGTTCGGCCGGGTGGCCGCGGCGTCGGCGAGCTGCTTCTCGATCTTCGTCTTGAGGCCGTCGGTGTCCTCCGTCCGGCCCAGCGCCTTGCCGATGATGTCGATCTGCTGGTCCCAGTCGGTGCTCCACGCCTGGTCCGGGTAGGCGACCGTGGGGGCGATGTCCTTGAGGACGTCGTACTGCTTCTGCGTGAGGCCCGACCAGGGGGCGAGGATGACGTCCGGCTCAAGCTCGGTGATCGCTTCGAAGTCGATCTCCTCGCCGCCGGCGAACTGCTTGGGCAGCTTGTCGCCGGACTTCTTCACGGCTTCGTTGATCCAGGGGAGGTAGCCGGACTCGTCGCTGCCCCACGGGTAGCTCTCGATGCCGACCGGGGTCTGGCCGAGGGCTATCGCGGTCTCGGCGGAGCCCTGGCCGAGGGTGACGATGCGTTCGGGCTTCTCCTCGATCTTCGCGGTGCCGAGCGAGCTCTTGATCGAGACGGGGAAGGCGCCGCCGCTCTTCGCCGTGCCCTTGGCCCCGTCCTTGTCCTTGTCGCTGCCGCTGTCCGATGAGCAGCCGGTCAGGGCGACGGCGAGAGCGACGGCGGTGGCCGAAGCGGCGAGGGTGTGGCGACGCACGCGGGTGGAGCCGAGCATGGAGGGTCCTCAGGTTGACCGAACGAGTGAAAGTTAGGCAAGCCTAAGCTAAAGGATTCGCCACTTCCAACAGACCCCCCTCCAAACCCTCTCCAGCCCCCTCCCGCAGTCCGCCCGTCAGTGCTCGTGCGGGGCGGACTCGCCGCCCTCCGGGGCCGGATTCCCGGCGGCGGCCTCTCCGGCGTGGACGGTGAAGGCGGCCGTACGGACCTCGCCCTCGTGCTGGAAGTCGAGGAAGAGGCGGTAGGCGCCCTTGCTCGGGGCTGTCGCGGTGAAGGAGATCTCCGGACCCGGCTTCGTCCTGCCGTCGCCCGGCCCTCCGTTCGGGAGGAGGTGCAGATGGGCGAGGTCGCCGGAGCGCAGGGCCACGAGGTGCCCGTACGCACCGAGGTGGGGCTGGAGGTCGGTGACAGGCTTGCCGCCCTTCTCGACGTTGAGCTTCAGCTCGCTGCCCGCCCCCGGGCGCAGGACGCCGTCGAGGGTGACCTCGTACTCGTCGACGGTCACCGCCTTCTCGGCACGCGGCAGCGGTTCGGGCCGCGCGTCGCCCGCGACGGAGAGGTCCGCGCCGAGGGTGAGGCTCTCGGCCTTCTTCACGTCCGGGGTGAAGTCGGCGAAGACGCGGTAGCCGCCGGCCTCCGGCAGCTCGACGGGCGCGAACCAGGTGCCGTCGGCGGCCCGGACCGGGTGCAGGCGCCGGTAGGTCGTCAGGTCGTTCGACGCGACGACCAGGCGCAGCTCCTTGCCGTGCTCACGGCGGAACGCGGTCACGTTCCGGGAGGTGGCCTCGTCCACGACGGCGAAGCGCAGCTCGGCCTCCTTGCCCGCCTCGACCCTCGGCGTCCTGAGATCGAGGGCGAAGCCGCCCTCGGAGATCCGCAACCCGCCCGGGAGCTCGGCCGCCTCCCGCTTCTCCTCCTGAACCCCTTCACCCTTCGGATACTCCTTCACGCCGTGGGCCTCGCCGTGCGGGGACTGCCCCTTCTCGGCGATCGCGGGGTCCAGCGCGCTGCCCACCGCGTACGCCGTCCCGAAGGTCGCCGCGAGCGCCGCCGCGAAGGCCGTGATCTTGAGCCCGGTATTCATGACCCACTCCCTCGTCGAGGCCGCCGGGTCGCGACCACACCTTCGACAATACCCCCTGGGGGTATGGAGTCAAACGGGGTCGAGCTTTGCCGACGGCCCATTGCGCCGACGGGATCGAGTCCGCCCTCGTGGTCGAGGTCGAGATCGGTACGGGCCCAGGCACAGGCGCCACCGGGGGCGCGCCGGATGACGGCCTGATCGCCCGGATCGTCGACGAGGCGGGCTGCGACTGCACGGGCCGCGCCTGACACCGCCGCCCGCCGCCGCCCGCCGCCGCCCGCCGGACCCCGACCTCCGGCCGCGCCGCGCCGCTACTGACGCCGCTACCGAGGTACGCCGTTGCTGGCGTGTACTGGCGTGCGTCGCTACGGTCGCGCGTGGTCAATGGCCCACGTCGTTACCGGCGTACGTCGTCACTGGCGTACGTCGCTACCGGCGTCCCGCCAGCGCGCGCAGCAGGGTGTCCGTCTGATCGTCCATCGGGAAGAACGACTCCACCGCGAGCTCCGAGAGGGTCACATCGGCGGGGGCTCCGAAGGTGGCGATCGTGCTGAGGAACGCCATGTCGCCGAGCGGTGTACGGATGCGCAGCGGGACGACGATGCCCGTCGGGTCGACCGGGCCGAGGTCAGGGTCGAGGTCCGGCGGGTCCGGGTAGCCGGACACCTCCTCGTAGAGCTCCCGCAGGTCGCGGTGGCCAGTGGTGTTGACCTGGTGCTTCAGCCTGCCGAGGGCGTGGGCGCGGACCTGGGCGAAGTTCAGGCACCGGGAGGCCAGTCCCTCAGGGTGGAGGATCAGGCGCATCACGTTGCCCCCGGACTCCGTCAGATGCGGTGGCACGACACCGAGCAGGAGGTTCATCGCGTCGTTGCTCGCGACGATGTTCCAGATCCGGTCGATCGCGACGGCCGGGAAGGGCTCGTGCCCCGTCAGCATCACCTTCACTGCGGACCGGACCATCGCCATGCGCTCGCTGTCGAGCGGCGACTCCCGGTAGGCGGGGGCGTAACCAGCCGCCAGTAGAAGGCCGTTGCGGTCACGCAGGGGGATGTCGAGATGCTCGGCAAGCCGCAGGACCATCTCCCGGCCGGGGCGGGCCCGGCCGTTCTCCACGTAGGAGAGGTGCCGGGTCGAGGAGCCTGCCCTCAGGGCGAGATCGAGCTGACTGAGCCCCCTGCGTCGCCGCCACTCGCGGAGCAACAGGCCTACGCGCGGCCCCTCGTCGGTGTCCATGGCCCCCACCGTATCCATGACCTGGGAGGTCATGGATACGGGGCAAGGCCCATGACACGGTGTCATCACCCCACCGAACGAAGGAGATCCGTGATGACCCACACCCCTTCGCCTTCCGCCGCACCCTCATCCGCGCCCGCACCCGCATCGACACCCGCCTCCGCCTCCGCGGGGGCCCTACGGGACTCCGCACGGTTTCTGCGCCTGGTGCTGCGTGTCGACAGTGTGAGCACCGCCGTGATGGGTGTGGTGTTGATCGCCGCCGCTGCGCCGTTGGGCTCCGCGACCGGGATGCCGGTGGCCTTCGCCGTGGCGTTCGGCATCTTCCAGATGGGCGGGGCGGCCTCGCTCGCGCTGATCGCGGGCTACGCGGTGATCCCGCCCGCCCTGGCCCTGACCGTCGTCGCCGTGAACGGTCTGTGCGCCGTCGGCTGCGTCGTGACGGCCTTCGCGGACTTCGTACCGCTGACCGGGTTCGGGGTCGTCTTCATGCTGATCGGCGCACTGATCGTGGCGGTCTGCACCGCACTCCAGTACACCGGGCTGCGGCGGATGACGGCCGCCGCCCGGGCCTGACGGAGCGGGGCCCACTCAGGCCCCTCAGGAGCGACGCAGGGTGAGCGCGCTGCGCTTCTCCGGCTGCGGGCGGCTGGCCCACAGGGTCCGTACATGCTCCAGATGGTGGCGCATCAAGGCCTCGGCCGCCCCCGCGTCCTTCGCGATCATGAGATCAAGCAGCGTCACGTGCTCCTCGGCGGAGTCGACGAGCACCCCGGCCTCGTCGAGTTCGGTGAGGCCGTAGAGCCGGGACCGCTTGCGCAGATCGCTGACGACCGAGACGAGGTGGCGGTTTCCGCCGAGGGCCAGCAGGTCGAGGTGGAAGCGGCGGTCGGCGTCAAGGTAGCCGATGAGGTCGTGGCCCCGGGCCGCCGCGACGATGGCCTCGGCGCCCGGGCGCAGGGCTTCGAGCTGCTCCCGCGTGGCGGCGCGGACCACCTTTCCGACGGTGGGCACCTCGATGAGCGTACGGATCTCCGTGTACTCGTCGAGGTCCTGCTCGGTCATCTCCGTCACCCGGAAGCCTTTGTTCCGTACGGCTTCGACCAGGCCCTCGCGGGCGAGGTCGAGCATCGCCTCGCGGACCGGGGTGGGCGACACGCCGAACTCCGCCGCGAGGGCCGGTGCCGAATAGACGCCGCCCGGCTTGATCTCCCCGGCGATCAGCGCGGCGCGCAGGGCGTGGGCCACCTGGTCGCGGAGGTTCTCGGTGGGCGACACCAGCTTGCGCGACTGCAAGGTGACCACGGCATCCTCCGGGGCGCGGGACGCGAACTTCGCGACGAGCGATCAGTGCAATATCACGTTACCCCAGCGGGCTTCGCCCGCGGCCGCCCGGTCCCAGCGGAATCCTGCCGGTCACAGCAGAAACCCCGCCGGGAACGGATCGCCCCGCTCATCGCGGCGTGGCCGCGCGGTTCGTACATCAGCCAGGTGCACAGGTCGTCGAGGTACTCCTGGAAGTAGGTGAGCCGGTCGGCCTTGCTGGACCCCCGGATACGGTCCCGATGCCGCCGGTGACGACACGGGTCGGCATGCCCTCGGTGCGGGAGTCGACGGCGTGGACGGTACGACGGCTGCGCACAGCGCTGCTCACCTTCGCGACTTGTGGACGTGGTGGCGGCTGAACGAGGGCGGGGACGGACGGGAGCGGGAGCCGGCATCAGCGTCAGCTCCCGCTCCCGCTCCCGCTCCCGCAACAGACTCCGTGGTTCGGGGCCTTCCGCGACCACGAGTCCGCTCTTGCACTCGAACTCGGTATCCGGAGGCAGCTCTTGGGCGAGTCCCCCTCCCCCAGAGGCGGAGTGAGAAGCCGACCAACTCCGTTTCCGGGACTGCCCCTTGCCCGAGACGGAGAGGCCGCCCTCCCCTGACCCACTGGTCCCGCCCGCGACCGACCCCCGGTCGACTACGGACACCGAGACGAGCGGCGCCGTAGGCACACGCGGCGCCGACACAGAAGAGCGCCGTATGGCGCGTGCTCTCCCTTGAGCACGGCAGCAACGTGCCACACGACGAAGTGACATGCCGCATGCCGCGACCGCTGCCCGACGACAGACAGCGGGCAGGGCGCCCTCAGTACTCTGCGGAGACCACGAGCCCCGAGACCGCCTGCTCACCGGCGACCGAGACGTAGTGCCAGCCTGGTTCGGGCGCGTTCACGGTCACCGTCTCGGCGTTCCCGGGCCCGGCGGACCGGTGGGTGTACGAGGTCTTGCTCGGCCAGCTGCCCGCCCGGTGGTAGAGGTCGGCGTTGCCCGTTCCCCCGGCCGTGGTGATGCGCAACCGCGGTGTTCCGGCGGGGACATAGAGATACAGGTAGGCGTAGTCCCCGGCTCGGACCGAGATCCCGGAGCGTGCGCAGTCGCGGTCGAGCCGGGCCGTGTCGGGAAGGGTGCACTCGGGGAGGCTGGGCGGGTCGGTGATCCCGCCGCAGTCGCCCGCCGTGCAGGCGGTGAGCCAGTCGTACCAGTCGCTGTCGTACCGGGTGCCGATCGTGGACTTCAGGTGCGTGCGGGCGGCGTTCCAGTCACCGGCGCGGTAGTGGCCGAGGACGATGTCCAGGTCGGCGCGGTGCGACTGGAGCATGTAGCGGACCGCGAGATAGCCCCAGCGGTACACCCGGGCACTGTCGCTGTTGTCGTAGGTGGTGTCGAAGAGGGTGCTCAGCGGGTAGGTGCGCTTGCCCGCCTCGGACAGGGCCTTCTCGTAGGTGAGTTGGCGATAGGAGTACGAGACGTACTCCGCGAAGCCCTCGACCCACCAGACGGTCGGGGTGGTCATCCCGTCGGCGAAGTCGCCGGCCATGGTGAAGCGGCCGTCGAGGTAGTGGGTGTACTCGTGGTTGAGGTTCCAGATCTGGAAGTCGGGCCGCAGCCATTCGGCCTCGTACGCGATGAAGCGCGGCTGGTTCCCGGCGGCGGTCGGGTCGCCCTCCAGATACATGCCGCCGTTGTCGGTATCAATGCCGAACATGGCGCCCGCGTACGTGCCGTAGTCGTCGCTGGAGTCGTACACGACCACTTCGAGGCGGGTGTTCAGGTCCCCGGCGACGGGCCCGTCGTCCCGGGCGATGTCGTGGAAGAACGCGTCCTGGTCCGCAAGGTTCTCGCAGGTGGCGGCGAGCTGCGCGGCGGACATCTCCTGGGCGCGGATGCGCAGACTGTCGCTGCACTCGTGCCGGACGGGCAGCGCCGCGTCGTCCAGGCGGCCGGGGAGGTCGCAGGTACCGAAGTACGCGCAGTTGGCGTCGTCGTAGTGATTGGCCATCTCGGCGAGGCCCACCCACAGCGGGGCGGTGGGGCCGGTGATGGACGTCCGGCCGAGGAGCCCCCTCACCTGCGGGCGGACGGCGGGCCGCAGCGCGTCGTACTGAAGGAAGCGGGCGAGTTCGCGGCCCGCGTTGATGGTGAGGAACGCGTGATCGGTGCCCAGCAGGCCGAGGGTGCGTGAGGCGAAGGAGTGCACCGTGTCGGCGGTGCTGCTGTCCTCCGTGACGGCGGTGACGAACGCCGGGAGCTGGTGCCCGCGGAAGAGCACGGTGAAGGTGCTGTTCACGGCGTTGCGCATGTGCCAGAGGGCGTTGTACGAGCTGTCGTAGTCGGTGAGCAGCCACTCGACCACGCCGAGATAGCGGGCGTTCTCCCGGGCACTGTCGATGAGTACGACGGCTTCGGAGAGGGTTTCGCCGTTGGCGTCGGTGACGTCGCGAGAGCGCGGGGAGGCGAAGAAGGCGTCGAGCCCGCGCCGTATCGCGGCCGTGAGCGCGGGCCCGTAGGAGCCGACGGCCGCCTCGTTGTACCACTGCACGTAGTACCCGGCGCGCAGATACAGCACCAGCTGCGGCACGCCGGTGGAATCGTCACCCGGGTAGTAGTCGGAGGCGCCGCGCAGCGCGTTCGCGACGGTCACCATCTGCGCCTCGCGGAAGGCGAGTCGGGCGTTCTCCCCGGTCAGGCCGAACAGGGTGTTGACGCAGCCGACGGTCGACTCCTTGATCCGCCGAACCAGGGCGGCGCCGGTGCGGGAGGTGAAGTCGGCCGGATCGCAGGGGGCCTCGGCCGCGGCCGCCCCCTGGTCAGGCTCGTCGTAGTCCCGTCTGCGCTCCTCACCGGAGGCCGGAACCGGCCCGCGCTCGTCGACCGGGAGCGCCGAGGCACGGACATGCTCGGGCTCGGCCGATCCACTCCGGCTGAGCGCGTCGACGGGCGGGATCTCCGCCCTGTCGGCGGCAGACGGAGAAGTGGCCACGGACAGGGACGGTGCGGTCCGGGACGGGGACGGCGCGGCGGATGCGTACGCAGGGCCGCCGAGCAGGGTCAGGCCCATGCACATGCAGAGCGTCAGGGCTGCTTGCCTGAGGGCGCGTTGACATCGCGTCCGGGCTGGTCTCACCAGCTGCCTCCTCGGGAGGACACCCGAAACGGGTGCGGGGGGATGGGGATGGGATGGACGGCGCTACAGCACCCCGGAAACCGCTTTTGACATGGGCACGCAGGGTGCTATGCGACAGTACAATTTCACACAGCACTACTTTTGAGAAGGCGTACGGCCGGATGCGCCACGGAAGTACCGCAGAACTACCGAAGAAGTCCCGGAAGGGCTTCAGCTCCGCCCCGTCCCACCTCAGCCCTGAACGAGGCCCTCCGGTCAGTCCTGAACGAGGTCCTCCGGAGCGGACCGGGCGAGATCGCCGAGGGTCGACAGGGCGCGGGAGAGGGTCGCCACGGTGGGCGAGGCCAGGCCGAGGCGGATCGCCTGAGGGCCACGGTGGCGGCCGACGGCGAACGCCGCCGCCGGGGTTACCGCGATGCCGTGCCGCGCGGCGGCCGCGACGAAGGTGTCGGCTCGCCAGGGGCTCGGCAGCTCCCACCAGAGGTAGCAGGAGAGGGGATCACTTCGGGTGCGGAAGTCACCGAGGTGGGCCCGCGCGATCTCCTGGCGCGCCATGACCTCCCGCCGCTTGGCCCGTACGAGCAGGTCGACAGCACCGTCCGCCTGCCACTGGCACGTCGCCTCCAGCGGAAACCGCATCGGCACCCAGCCCCCGGAGCGCACGGACGCGGCCACCCTCCCCACCAGCGCGGCGGGAGCCACGGCGAACCCGAGGGACAGCCCCGGGGACAACCGCTTGGACACGCTGTCGACGAGCACCGTCCGCTCGGCGGCCCGCGACGCGAGGGGCGGCAGGTCGCCCCGGAGGAAGGCCCAGACCGCGTCCTCGATGGCGTGGATACCCAAGGAGAGCAGCACATCGGCCAGGCGGTCCAGCCGGCTCGGGGGCATGGTGAGGGACAGCGGGTTGTGCAGAACAGGCTGTACGTAGACGGCGTGCAGCGGTTCGGCGCGGTGCGCTTCCTCCACCGCTTCGGGGATCAGCCCCTCCGCGTCCATGGCCAGGGGCACGAGGGTGACGCCGAGCCTGGCGGCGATGGCCTTGAGCACCGGATACGTCAGCTCCTCGACGCCCAGCCGCGCGCCCGGCCGGGTCAGCGCGGCGATGGCGGCGGAGATCGCCTGACGGCCGTTCCCGGCGAACAGGACCCGCTCCGGGAGGGGGCGCCAGCCGCCCCGCGCGAGCAGGTCCGCCGCCGCCTCGCGAGCCGCGGGAGTGCCGTCGGGGCCGACCGGCCGGAGCACCGACTCCAGCCGCTCGGGGCGCACCAGCCTGCCGAGCCCGGCGGCGAGCAGCCCGGCCTGCTCGGGTACTACGGGATGATTGAGCTCCAGGTCCACCCGGCCGACGGCGGGTTCGGACAGGGCGGGGGCCGGCGCGGGCGCACCGGGGGCATCGCGCACGAACGTGCCGCGTCCCACCTGGCCGACGGTGAGGCCCCGGCGGGCGAGTTCCTGGTAGACCCGGGTCGCCGTGGAGTTGGCTATGCCGTACCGCCGAGCGAACTCCCGTTGCGGAGGGAGCCGTTCCCCGGGCTTCAGCCGACCGGCGGCGATCTCCCGCGCCACCGTGTCGGCAACGCTCCGGAAGTCCTTCACGGACCTCACCCCCCGTAGTGAACGGCACCGAACCGCAGTGAGTGGCATCGAAACACATCATTGCACCGAGTGCAATGTCCAGTATTGAACCGAGCTAAAGCGCGACTCTAGACTCGCATTGCCCCGAGCCACACCAGGAGCAATCCCGGTGCTGCCCCGGTGCGACAGCGCACGTCGGGACGTGTTCGGGACGTGTTCGGGACGTGAACAGAGCGGCGGGTGGCCATGGTTGAGCTGGGTGGAGTGCTGGGTGTCGCGATGGTGGCTCTGGGCATGGTGCTCACCCCCGGCCCGAACATGATCTACCTCGTCTCCCGGAGCATCACCCAGGGCCGACGCGCCGGTGTCGTGTCCCTCGGCGGTGTCGCCGTGGGCTTCCTGGTCTATCTGCTGGCCACGAACCTCGGCCTGTCGATGGTGTTCCTCGCCGTGCCCCCGCTGTATGTCGCTGTGAAAATGGCCGGTGCGCTCTACTTGGCCTACCTGGCGTGGAGCGCCCTGAAGCCCGGGGGCGTCTCCGTCTTCGCCCCCCCCAGGAGATGCCCCACGACTCCCCGCGCAGGCTGTTCACCATGGGCCTGATGACGAATCTGCTCAACCCGAAGATCGCCATCATGTACCTCTCCCTCATCCCTCAGTTCATCAGCCTGGAAGCGGGGAACGTCCTCCTTCAGGGCATCGTTCTCGGCTCCGTCCAGATCGCCGTGGCCCTCACCGTCAACCTGAGCGTCGTCCTGGCCGCCGGTACCATCGCGCTCTTCCTCGCCCGCCGCCCCTCCTGGCTCCGGGCCCAGCGCTACCTGATGGGAACGGCACTCGGCCTGCTGGCCGTCTCGGTGGCCCTGGACACATCGGCTCCGGCCGGTGCGAGCTGATCCCCGGGACCTGAGCACGGGCATCAAGCAGAGGCCAGGGAGACAGAGTCGGAGGGCAGAGGGCAGAGGGCAGAGGGCAGAACGCCGGAAGGCATAGGGCAGGCGTCAGGCGTCAGGCGTCAGGCGTCAGGCGTCAGAGCATGATGAGCAGACGCGTGTTCGCCTTGAGCTTCCTGTTCACCGAACGACTCTGCACGTACACCTCCAGCTTGGGGTTGTTTCCGGCCTTCACGGATACGGTCCCGTGGACGCCCGTTCCGAACAGGAGGCTGCGCGCCGCGTCGCCCGTATACGCCCGGTCGGTGTCCTTCTCGACCACGATGACCTCCTTGCCCGGCTGAACCTGCACCCGGGCGCCCAACTGGTAGTAGCAGGAGCCGCGTTCATACGCCACACCGGGGTGTGATTCGACGAACGGCCGGATCTCCATCTCCTTGTCGACCTTCAGGAGGCGGTACTTGTCGGCCGGGATCGGTTCGAGGACCGCCCGTACATCGTCCACCGATATGTCCTGGCCGACGGCGAACAGATTCTTCGTACCGCGCACGCCCTGTTCCCGTCCGCGCAGGAAGCTGGTGGCGGCGGCGCGCACGGTGCCGATCGCCTCCTCCACACCTTCCTGGGAATCCGCGTCCCAGATGGCGATGTTCCCCGCCGGGAAGCCGTAGTTCTGGGCGGTGCGCTTCGCCAGCGAGTTCGGAACGAGGATCGCGGACGTCCAGTGCCCCGGCAGCCGGCCCATCTTCGCCGCGATCCTGTCGAGCCAGGGGCCGAGGATCGCCATGTCCCCGTCGTGCCGCCGATCGCCACCGGAGGCGTTCTCCTCGCCGTCCGTCACCACGATCTGGAGGAAGCTGTGCTCGCCGTACTCCTCCCAGATGTGCCCCAGGTCGTCCAGGGACTTGAGAGAGGCCTCGATGAGCGCCGTGGCACCGTTGTTGACCTTGTACAGCCCCCGCATGGACGGCAGGTGCTTCACGTCCATGTCCCAGACCAGGTTCTCCACCCTGTGGTCGAAGGAGTAGAGGCTGATCCGGGTCTCATGACCGAGGCTGTCCGACTCGGCCTTCAGCCCCGCCACGAACTCGTCGACGACCCGGATGAGCTGACTCTCGTGCTGCCGCATGGAACCCGAGCAGTCCACGACCAGCGCGACGTGATTGACCTTGTGCTGAATCCTGTTGGCGGACATGTCTGTGCTCCCTCTCCGAGGCTCCCCGACTGGTGATTCCGACTCTATGGGGAGGCACTGACAACGCCCGGGGCGGCGGGATGGGGAGGGCCAGGGGGGGCAGGGGGGCCAGGGGGGGGCAGGGGGCCAGGGGGAGCCGATTCCATCGGTTTTTCATCGGTGCTTTCTACTGTCGGCCGCCAACGAGCGGAGTTCCCGACGGAGAGGCACACCATGGCAGGAAGCGGCTCGCACCGCGCATTCACCGGGCTGGCCCTGGTGGCCGGTATCTGGGCGTTGATCATCGGGCTGACCGCCTCGGTCGCCGTGGCCCGGCCCCTGCCCGCTCCCGGGCCGGGTGACGACCGGTCCGGTGTCTCGCGGTACTTCAGCGGCCCTCAGGGCCTGGCCATTCCGACCGCGCCGTGCGACCCGGCCGGTCCCTCGGCCACCGACGGCGTCATGGCCACCCAGCTCAACCCGCAGCTCAAGGCGAAGATGGCCGGATATCTGGACGCCTACAAGATGTCCTGTGCCCGGATGGTCACGCAGGCGGTGAAGGACCGGGGGCTCAACCCGAGAGCCGCGGCGATCGCCATCGCCACGATCATCGTGGAAGCCAGCATGAACAACTACTCCCAGGCGGTCGACCACACCAGCATCGGGCTGTTCCAGCAGCAGGACTGGTGGGGCAGCAAGGAGCAGCGGCTGGACCCGGCCTACGCCACCAACGCCTTCCTCGACGACATGGAGCGGCGCTACCCGGACGGCTCCTGGAACAACGCGCCGATCGGCGAGGTGTGCTGGAAGGTGCAGCAACCGCGCGAGGACCTGCGCCACCTGTACGGGATCGAGGCGGGCGACGCCACGCTGATCGCCAACGCGTTGTGGTCCGGCACGAGCGGCGGCCCCAAGCACCCGTACGCCTCCGGCCGGATCGTGTCCGGGCAATCCGCGGACGGGCGGCTGGAGGCCTTCGCCGCCGGGGCCGACGGGGTCTATCACGCATGGCAGACCGAGGTGAACGGCGCGTGGTCGCCATGGCGGTTCGCGGGTGGTCCGCGCAACGCGCAGCTGGCGGTGGCGTCCAACGCCGACGGGCGGCTGGAGCTGTTCGCACTGTCGGACAGCACGTTCGATCACATGTGGCAGACCCGGCCCAGTGCCGGATGGTCCGACTGGGAGACCTTCGGCACCGGCGGGCACGAACTGGCCGCGGGCAACAACGCCGACGGTCGGATCGAGGTGTTCGCCTCCAACGCCGAAGGGGTGTTCCACCGCTGGCAGACCGCGCCCAGCGGCGGCTGGTCCGGCTGGGGGGGCACCCACGGCGGCCCGGCCAACGCGCGGCTCGCCATGGAAACCGCGCCCGACGGCCGTCTTGAGGTCTTCGCGCTGTCCGGCTCGACGTTCGAGCACCTGTACCAAACACGCGTCAACGGCGGGTGGTCCGCCTGGGAGACCTTCGGCACGGGCGGGCACGCGGTGGCCGCCAGCTACAACCAGGACGGCAGGCTGGAGGTCTTCGCCTCCAACTCGGAGGGCGTGTTCCACCGCTGGCAGACCGGCCCGAGCTCGTGGTCGAAGTGGACCGGCACCGCCGGGCTCCCCGACGCCGAGCTGGCCACGGCACGGTCGGTCGACGGACGGATCGAGGTGTTCGCCATGAACGGCACGGCGGCGGGCCATGCCTGGCAGACCCGCCCGAACGCGGAGTTCTCGCAGTGGGAGGAGTTCGGCGGCGGCGGTACGTCGGTCAGTGCGGGCAACAACGCCGACGGTCGCATCGAGGTGTTCGGTACCAGCCATGTCGGCGTCTACCACCGCTGGCAGACCGGCTTCGCCACCTGGTCGGAGTGGGCCTGGCTGAACGATTCCGGCCCCTCGATGACCTAGGGGGTGCGGCCTCTCCCCTTCACGCCGTCGTCCCGTGGACCGCGTCAGCGGCGAACGGGACGACGGCTCCGGCACCGTTCCCGTGTAGTCGACGTGGTTCCGCCTGTCAGTCCGTAACGTTCCGGGGTCTACTGGGCCCCGCCCTGTTGCTAGCTTCCGTACCGCCTTCGCACTGCCTTCGTACCGCTTCACACTGCCTCCGTGCTGTCTTGCGCACCACTTCACACTGCCTTCGTACTGCCCTGCGTACCGCTGGTTCGCATGTCCCGACCGTCCATCCCACTCACCCCGAGACTGCCAAGGGGAGGAGGACTCGTGCTTCCAGGACTCTCCCGACGCGCGCTGACCTGGGTTCTCGCGGCGACAGCCGCCCTGCTGCTGCCGACGCTGCTGCCCGCGGCTCCGGCCGCGGCCGCCGCCCGGACCACCACCGCCACCACTACCGCTACCGCCGCCCTCGCCGCCACAGCGGCCTGCCCGGCCGCCGGTTTCGTGTCCCAGCACTTCCACGACGGCCACAACGGTGTCGACATCGCCAACGCCGTCGGCACGCCGATCTACGCCGTGGGCGACGGCGAGGTCACCATCTCCGGGTACGACAACACCGGCTACGGCCAGTGGATCCGGGTCCAGCACCCCGACGGGCGGATCTCCGAGTACGGGCACATGAGCCGACGGGACGTCGCCGTCGGGGACCGGGTCGTGGCCGGTCAGCAGATCGCCCTGATGGGCTCCGAGGGGCAGTCCACCGGCCCCCACCTCCATCTGCGGATCTGGAGCGACCGGTCCGCCTCGCGCGGGATCGACCCCGAGGTCCACCTCGCGGAGCGCGGCGTGGTGCTCCCCTGCACCCCGGGCAGCGTTCCCCGTCCCCAACCGCCCGTGTATCCGTCGGAGTCGGGACGGGTCGTGTCGGCGCGGTCGGCGGACGGGCGACTGGAGCTGTTCGTCGCCGGTGCCGACGCCATCCATCACGCATGGCAGCAGAAGGCCAACGGCGACTGGTCGGAATGGGAGTCGCTCGGCGGGCCCGGCAACGCCCAACTGGCCATCGCGCCGAACGCCGACGGCCGCCTGGAACTGTTCGCCATCAACGGCAACACCTTCCAGCACCGCTGGCAGTCGCGGCCCTCGGGCGGCTGGTCGGACTGGGCGGACTTCGGCGGCGGCGGCCGGGACATCGCGGCCGGTGTCAACGCCGACGGCCGCATCGAGGTCTACGCCTCCGGTCCGGTAGGGCTCTTCCACCAGTACCAAGTCGCCCCGAACGGCGGCTGGTCGGGGTGGAAGCCCACGGGCGGCGGCCCCGCCGACAGCCGGGTGGAGATGGGGAAGGCACCCGACGGGCGGCTGGAGGTCTTCGCTCTCAACGGCACCACCCTTGGGCACCGGTACCAGACCGCCCCCAACGGCGGCTGGTCCGAGTGGGAGGGATTCGGCGAAGGCGGCCATGATCTGACGATCGATCACAATGCCGACGGCCGCCTGGAGATCTTCGCGTCGGGCCCCACCGGCGTCTTCCACCGCTATCAGACCGGCCCCACGAGCTGGTCCGACTGGGACCCCACGGGCGGCCCCGCCAACTCGCAGCTCACCAGCGAGCGCTCCCCCGACGGCCGGGTCGAGGTCTTCGCCGTGAACGACACCACCGCCATGCACATCTGGCAGACCGCCGTGAACGCCCCCTACAGCGACTGGGCGACCTTCGGCACCGGCGGCACCGAGGTCACCGCCGCCACCAACGCGGACGGCCGCATCGAGGTCTTCGGCACCAACCAGGACGGCACCTTCCACAAAAGGCAGACCGGCTTCACCACCTGGTCCCCGTGGCACTGGCTCAACAACTCGGCGGGCCCCGGCGTCGACTGACCTCCGGAGGACCCAATCCCACGAAGGCCTCATACCTGCGAAGGCCCTCACACCTGCGAAGGGCCTCATGCCCGCGAAGGAACCCATGCCTCCGATCAGCAGACGGAGCCTGTTGCTCGGCACGGCGGGCGCCGGCGCCCTCCCGCTCCTGGGCGCCGGCCCGGCCGTCGCCGCAGCCGCGCCCGGGAGCGCCCCGCGCCCGTACCAGGTGGGCGCGGGCCCGTTCACGTACGTCTACGACCCGTCCACCTCCGCGGGCCCGCGCTATCTCAACGACCACACGCTGATCAGGGCCCACGGCCGCTGGCACCTGTTCAGCATCGTCGGGAACAGCGCGCCGCGCGGCGAATCCCCCGACAGCGCGGCGGAGACGTCCTTCGCCCACGCCTCCGCGCCGAGCCCGTACGGGCCCTGGACCAGCCACCCCGACGCACTCACCGTCGACCCGTCCTACTTCGGTGAGGAACACCTCTGGGCGCCGCACGTCATCGAGGCGGACGGCAGATTCTGGATGTTCTACGCGGCGGGCGGCACGAACAGCGCGGCGATCAACCTCGCCACGTCGACCGACCTGTTCACCTGGACCCGCGAACCGTCCGGACCGCTGTTCCGGGGGCGCGCCGCGCGGGACCCGATGGTGCTGCGGGTCGGTGGCGAGTGGGTCATGTACTACACGGAACTCTCCGCGGCCTCCACGACAGGCGACGGGCACCACGTCGTGGCCCACCGTCGCTCCGCCGATCTGCTGCACTGGGGCGAGCCGGGCGTCGCGTTCACCGACGCGAGCACGGACACGACCGTGTCGGTCACCGAGTCGCCGTACGTCGTCGAGCGGGACGGCTGGTACTACCTGTTCATCGGTCCCCGGGGCGGATACGAGGGCACCGATGTCCTCGCGTCACGGGACGCGTTCCGTTTCGAGCTGACCGGCCGTACGGGGCATGTGGCGGGTCACGCCGTGGAGGTGATCCGCGACGGCGAGAACTGGTACGCGAGCGCCGCGGGCTGGTTCCGCAACGGGCTGTACGTGGCACCCCTGTCCTGGCGGGACACCCCGCCGCCGTGGCAGAGCCCCGACAACCCGGTGGCGGGCCTCGATGTGAACGGCCGCCTTACGGTGTTCGCCCTCGACGCCGCCGACCGTGCGATGCTGCGGCGCGTCCAGCTCTATCCGCACACGGACAGCTGGTCGCCGTGGGAGCCCTTCGGCGGTCCGGCAGGCGCGGTCCCCACCCTCGGACGCACCTCCGACGGCCGCCTGGAGGTGTTCTCGCTCGCCCCGGGCGGCGCCAACCTGCACCACCGGGTGCAGCGGCCGGACGGCGGCTGGTACGACTGGGAGGAGTTCGGTGGCCCGGCCGGTGCCGCCCCCGCCGTCGCGCGCGACGCCCGCGGCAGGCTGGAGGTCTTCGCCCTGAGCCCCGGCGGCGCCTCCCTCGCGCGGCGACGGCAGCGGTCGGCCGGGGCCCTCGCCTGGGACCCGTGGCAGCCCGGCTTCGGCGGGGCGGCGGGCGCACCCCCGGTGGTCGCGTCGAACGCCGACGGCCGGTTGGAGGTGTTCGCCCTCTCCCCCGGCGGCGCGGGCATCGACCACCGCTGGCAGGAGACACCGGGCGGCCCCTGGACCGCGGCATGGCACCGGTTCGGCAGCGCGGCCGGTGCCGCGCCCCGGGTGGCCGGCGACGGCAGCGGCCGGCTCACCGTCACCGCGATCGGCCCGTCGGGCCTGGGAACCTTCACCCGACGCCAGTCCGTACCGAGCGGCGGCTGGGACGCGTGGCAACCGCTGTTCGCCTGGAGCGCCTCCGCCCCGGCCCTCGCCGTGAACGCCGACGGCCGCCTGGAGGCACTTTCCCTCACCCCCGCCGGAGCCCGCCTCAACCACCGCTGGCAGACCTCGCCCGGCGGGGACGTACACCCCGGCGGGGAGTTCGGGGAGCCCGGCATCCGTCTCGTCGCCACCCCCACGGCAGCCCCCGACGCCACCGGCCGCCTGCACGTCTTCGCCGTCACCACCGCGGGCCGGATCCGGACTCGCGTCCAGACCCGGCCGAGCGGTGGCTGGCAGCCGTGGACGGCCTTCGGTGACCGCACGGTCGTGCCTCTCGTGTCGGGCAGCCAGGCGCTTTAGGAGCGCGGGCCCCTCCTGGGGGCCGAGAGGCCCTCCAGGCCCGGCAGGCCTTACAGGTCGTACGGCCCGTGCGGGCCATACAGGCAGTACGGGCTCATACGGGCCATACGGGCCTTACAGTCAGGACCCCTTGAGCTTCGCGGCTGCCGCCTGCAACTCCTCCAGAACGGCCACGCTCCCGAAGATGGTCCGCAGGGAGGTACCGACGCGGCGAGCCGGTCCGCGCAGCCGACGGCTTGAGGCCGCGAACAGGTCGATCAACGACAGCACCTCCTGGAAGGCGACCGCGGCGGACCGCATGTCCCACGGTGCACCGGCCACGTCCGTCAGCAACTCCTCGGCGCCCTCGGGCCATTCGCCGCGCGGCGTGGCCTCTGCCCATTCCAGGAACGCCCTCAGCGCGGCCATGCTCGCCTCCATGCGCCCCGCGAAGCGCTCGGCGGCCGCCTCCAGGTCGTCGGCCGGTCCGTCGATGGCCTGGGCAAGGCGGTGGATCACCGTCAGCTTCGCGCCCATCGTGGCTCCGGGGTGGCTGACCCGGGCCATGTCCTCCGTGATCAGCTCCATCATCGCCGCGAGATCCGCCAGCGCGGACTCCACATCCTCCATGTCGCCCGTGATGGCCTCCATCTGTGCCTCCGCCTCGACGACCAGGTCGAAGAGGCCCGGGGATTCCTCATCGGGCTCGGCCGCGGTCTGCACGCAGGGCTCCGCCGGAGCCGCGGGCAGCGCCGGGACCGTCTGCCCTCCCACCGTTGCGGTCAGCCCGCCTACCGTTGCGGTCAGTACGCCGATGAGTTGCCGCCGGGCCCCGGCGGCGTCGGCCGAATGTGCGGGAAACGCGATGTGCGGCGTCACTCCCGCGGGTCCTGAGGGCCCATCAGCCGTCTCGGCGACATGGACGGTGCAACGACCAAGCGCGTGCCGCACACCGAGGCCGAAGGCCAGCTCCGCGTCGGGTGCGCCGAGGTCGGCGATGACGACGTCGGCCTCGGTCACCATCCGCTGAAGCTGTTCGCCGGGTAAACCGGCCTCCGTGAGCCGGTCCGCACGTACGAAGGTGAGACCGAGCTGTTCGCATGCGGGGCGAACGACCTCCTCGTAGAAGGTGGTGGACCGATGGCGCTGGTCGTCGGGGGAGAGGCCTGGGGACAGGCCTGGGGACAGGTCCTGGGGCAGGCTCGGGGGGTCAGCGGCGGCCGTCCGGCCGATGGCGAGACACGTGGGCATGGCAGGCTCCTTCAGTCGAAACAGGTCAGTCACAGTGGGTCGGTCGCAGTGGGGCGGATACGGTGAGGCGGTCGAAGAGGGTCAGTCGAAGAGCGTCAGCGCGACCCCGTCGGCGACCTCGTCGGCGAAGACCGGACGCTCCTCGATGCCGAGCGCCCGCAACAGGTCAACCGTCAGCACCCGGTGGCGCCGGCCGACCCGGACCGTGGGGCACGGGAAGTCGCCCTGCGCGATCAGCCGGTAGGCGGTGCCCTGGCACATGCCGAAGGCCCTGGCGGCCGTACGCAGGTCGACACTGACCGGGAGGTCGAAGATCTCGCGGAAGCTGAGAGGCGACTCGGCGTGGGTGCTCATCCCTTCCTCCCGCCGTGCCGGAGGGACATCCTGGCGACCTGTCGGCCCCGGCCGGAGTACCGAACGCCGGACGCCGCGTCCGCCGCTCCCCAGGCCCGGGCCAGCGCACCGAGCCGTACACCTTCCACACGGTGCGCGGGGACGGTGATCCGTACGTTCGCCGAGAGTCCGGACCGGCGAGCGGGCGGGTCGTAGTCCGCCTCCCAGAAGCCCTCCCCCGCCGGGTCGAGGGGAGCGCCCCCGGTGGTCTCCACGTCGTCCACCGCCCATTCGGAACGGGTCCTGCGCCACAGGGCCCACGCTCCCGAGCAGGCCGAGCGCAGCACGTGGCCGCCGGGGTCGGGGGTGTCCGGTCCGAGCTCCGCCAGCGCTTCGAGGTAGCAGGTGACGAGTTCGGCCTCGACGTCCCCCCGTTCGACGCGGAAGCCGTGGCTGAGCCGGAAAGCGGTGCGGCGGAGTCCGGGAAGTCCCAGCCACACAACGGCCGTCGGCCAGTCGGACCCGACGGGCGCCCCCTGCCTGCGCTCCGCGATCTGGTGCCACAGGGCCGAGCGCCCCTGGGGGCACACGGAGCGGTCGTAGACCTTGCGGCGGGCCTGCCCCAGGGTGAGGGGGATGCCCGCTGGTTCCGATCCGTCGAAGAGCCGGAGCCGGGGTGTCGGGTCGCTGTCGGCGCAGTGGCGCTCGACGGTGGAGAAGAGTCCGGGGTGAGGGGGAAGGGGCATGGTTCCTCCGGGAGAGTCCGCGTGGTCGATCCGCATGGTCGATCTGCGTGGTGGAACTGGGTGGTTGATCCGCGTGGTGAATCTGCGTAGTGGAACTGCGTGGTCGAACTGCGTGGTCAATCCGCGTGGTTAAGCCGCGTGGTTAATCCGCTTTCAGGGCTGGGGACTTGCTGCGCCACTCGGTGAGCGCCAGGGCCGCCAGACCCTTGCCGGGCAGCGTGTCCGGCCCTCTCTCGACGGAGAGGAGCCAGCGCAGGAATCCGGGCTGCCGGGCGGCCACCAGACCGTCGAACAGCTCCTCCGGAGCCCGGCGGCCCTGGTGCTCCGGCCCGTCCGCGCCGCAGCACCAGACGAGCAGGGCGTCACGCATCGCTCCGTAGGTGATCGATTCGTTGAGAGCGTGCCCGGTCAGCTCGACGGCGCCCGACGCCACCTCGGCGTCGCCGGGGATCCGCTCGCTCCACCAGGTGATGTCCGCGCTCGCCATGCCGGGGAAGGCCAGGGCCGCCAGCAGACCGGGGACGCCGCCGCACTCCTTCCACTCCCGCATCCGGCCGAGGACAGTGACTCTGGCCCGCGAGTCGCCCGTCGCGAAGAGCTGCACCAGAGCCGTTTCGACGGTGGTGAAGACGGCCGTGTCGTCGTCCGGTCCGCCGGTCGGCGTGTCCATGAGCCGGTGGATCAGGTCCAGCGCGTGCCCGGTGGCGAGCCCTCCCCGGTCCGCGTGGCAGGCGTGCGCGACAGCCTTGCGCAGGGCCGCTTCGGTCTCCGTACTCCACTGTTCAAGCAGATCGCTCGCCGTGCGCGCCGCGGCAGGGTCCCTGACCGCCGCACCCAGGCACCGGGCGGCCACCTCCGGAGCCGCCGGGTACGGTGCCAGCGCCAGGTCGCGCAGGTACTCCAGGGAGCGGCCGAGGGTGGCCGCCGCCATCGAGGCGGCCGCCCGGCCGGCGCGTTCGATCTGGTCGGCCTCGTGTCCGGTCGCCGCGAGCCAGGTGTGCAACTTCGGCAGGAGGTACGCGTGTTCACGACACAGGACCTCCCACACCGTCTCGGTCACCGCGGGCCGGAAGAAGGACACGGCGTCCGTGCCCGTGTCGGCCTGGCCGGTGCCCGGGGCCCGGTGTGCTCCGAGGGCGCGGAGGATGTCGGGCCAGGGGCGCCGAGGAGGGGGGTCGGCAGGCTTCTGGCCGGAGCCCCACTGGGCGGGATCCTGCCGCCCGGCGGTCCCTGTGACGCTCAGCAGCTCCGCCGCCCGTTCCGCCACGACACCCCAGTGGAGACCGCCGTAGACGCTTACGGAGACCAGGTGGGCGAGGAGAGGCGGTTCGGCCTGGGCGCGGGCGACGATCTCCCGGCCCTCGGCCCGGGCCAGAGCCCGCACCACCTCGGTGCCGGAGGACCCGCCGACGATGCCGAGCCGGATCACGGCTTCCGCCGTCTGCGCGGCACTGCGGGGCGGCAGCCCGTCGGGCAACAGCTGGGCGAACTGGCCGGGTTCCAGCGTACGCAGCCACCCGGCGGACGCCTCCTGCTCGGGGCAGCCGTCCGCGAGATGGGCGGCGAAGACCTTCCCCGGGTCCGGCGGGAGGTGGCGCAGGACCGGCACGCCCATGCGGTCCTCCAGGGTTCCGCCCAGTCCGGGGGCGTCGGCGACGACGATGACCAACCGCGCTCCCGCCTCCGCCTCCGCCAACAGGGCCTCCAGCCGGGACAGGTCCCAGGCCCGGAGCTCGAACGGGTCCGGAGGCTCCATCACCAGATAGCCGTGCACGCCCCGGGGCCGCGGTGTCCACCGGGAGAGGTTGACGGCCCCGTCGACCTGGACGACCACGGGTTCCTCCCTGCCGTGGGCCAGCAGGTTGAGGGCGTGGGTCTCCCGCCCGGTGCCCGGTTCGCCGATGAGCACGACAATGCCGGAGTCGAGTGCGGCGCGCGCTTCGTCGAACCCGGGCGGCGCCGCGAAGCGACGCCTCACCGCCGCCAGGCGCTTCGCCCGCACGGGGCCCTGCCTCATCGGTCCCGCAGCAGGGCCGCTGTCCGCCGGGGCGGACATGCTCATGCGCTGGTCACCGTGCACCGTGCCGGTGTTGAACGCGCCCTGGGGCGCATAGACCAGCGTGTCCGGCCGGGCGGGAAGGGCCGCGACGACTGCGCCGAGGTCGTCGAGGTCGTCGGCCCGGAAGAGCTCAGAAGTCACCGTCGGCTCCGGGGTCGACGTGGCTGCGGAGCTCGACGGCGGTGATGTGCTGACCGCCGTGCACGGTACCGGTGTTGATGATCCCGCGCTCGGCTTTCAGGACCGTGGCCGGGGGGATGTCCGGCTCCTGGGCCGTATCCGGCGTCTCGCGGGCCGGGTTCGCCGGCTCGGCGCTTTCCCTCGCCCCGGGGAATTCGATGACGTTACCCTTCCCCTTTCCCTTTCCCTCGTCTGCGTTCTCGATCTCACCCTTACGACAGGTCTCTTCGGATCGCATGTCGCCCTTTCGATACGGACGCCCCGGTAACCGATTCAGGCGTCTCCTTCTGGACGCCTTGAGATTCCCGTACATCTGCTTGCGGGTCCGCTCCCGGAACCCGCAAAAGCGGTGACCGTGGTCACACCCTGAGATCCTGAGGGGCGAGGGGCATAAGCCGAGGGACATAAGCGGGCGGGCGCGCTGCCCGAAGACAGCGCGCCCGCCCATGCATCCGAATATCGAATATATGTCTTCCCGCCTCAGAGAGGAACTCCGGGAACCGGTCGTCCCAGTGCGGACAGGCGGTCGCGCAGAAGGTAGGAGATCTCCTTGCGCTCCTGGTCGGTCAGCGTGCCGAGCAGTGCGGCCAGTTCCTCCTGCCAGTCGGTGCGCGGCGGGACGAGCAGCCGCTCGTGGTCGACGGCCCAGTCCAGCACCTGGCGCACCTGGTCGGGGTGCCTGAGCAACCAGAGGGCTGCCAGCGAGGCCGGTCCGGCACGAAGGGCCTGGAGGCAGAACTCGTACTCGCCGCGCCGGCTGGTCGTCCACGAGTAGCGCACGCCGTCGCCCTCGTCCTGGCCGAGACGCAGTTCCTCGCCGGTCTCCCGGAGCCGCACGTCCAGGACCCGGTAGCTCAGACCGGTCTCTTCCAGGTGTTGCGGCACGCCGAGGTGCTGCATGATCTCAGGGGCTCCGAGTCCGCTGCCCGCCGACTCCTGGGCCTCGGTCAAGTGGCGCAGGACGCTGGTGAGGTGAGCGCGCACCATGTGCCAGCCGTGCAGGGTCTGTGCCCGCACGACGCGCACGGGATCGCGGACCCACCACGCCACCCACAGCTCCACGGACTCCCTGCCGTACACCGTGGGAAGGCCGACGGCCTGGATGTCGACGTGCTCGGTGACGTCGACCCGGAAGACATCGGTGTAACTGCCGCCGATCCCAGGCGCGGCGGATTCGTCGGGCAGCGGAACATAGGCTCCGGTGTCCTCGGTTTCTCCGGGGGCGCCGAGCAGGAAGTAGTCTCCGTCGGCATTCCGGAGCACCAGGGACGAGTCCCGTGCGGCGGACCACCGGTGGCTGAGGATTTCCCGCCAGGGCGGCCTGGACGCTCGATAGTAGAGACGCTCGTTGGACTGGTCGTTCATGCCGCCTCCCCAGGTTCTCCGTGTCCCCCGTGTTCCCTGCGCCCCCTGCGCCCTCCGCGTTCTCCGTAACGCCATCTGCCGAGCGCGTCCCGTGCGATTTCCAGCCCTGCCCAGCCGTCGACCCCTTTCTCCTCCATTTCCACGAACAGGCGGAACTCACCGGGTCGCAGGGAACGGGCCAGGGAGGCGAACAGGTTCTCCACCGCCCGGCCCAGCTTTCCGTCCCACTGGCCCCATTGGGACCAGTTCAGCAACGCCGCACAGACGGTGTCGAACGAGACGTCCGTGTTCAGTGCGAGATGAATCGTGTCGGTGATCGCCCGCCCTCGATGGCTCCCCTCGGCGAGATGCCACTGGAACCACCGGGGATACTGCAACAACTGGCCGAAGGTCACCAGCAGTTGTTCCGTGTCGGACTGCTCCGCATCCAGCCAGTCGAGAAGGTGGCCGAATACCCTTTCCTCGTTTCCGGCGCGGAACAGTTGCAGGGTCGCCGCCCGCACCGCCATCCGGACCCGGTCGCCCGCCTCCTGGCCCGCCCCGTCGCGAACCGGGCCACCGAGAACCAGGGTGCGCAGGAGTTTCAGCGCTACGGCCGGGCGGGACAGGCCGAACTCCGCGCCGCACGTGTACGCCACCGTGGTCCGCAGCCGGAAGTCGGCCGCCACGCTCCACTGCTGGAGGCGGTAGCGCACCTCCGCGGCCAGTACGGGGTCCTCGGCCGCGATACCCAGCGCGTGGGCCGCGATGAGGCGGCCGGTCGTGCGCTCGGCCCCGGCCAGAGCTCCGATGTGCCGCAGCGCCCGCCGACCGCCTCCCCAACTCGCGGCCCGGCCCATCACTTCGCCCACCGGGCGGGTCAGTTCACCGGAGCGGTGCACCTCCCCCAGCCATGCGACCAGCAGGTCGGAGAGCTGCCCGTACTCACGCCATACGTGCCGGAGCACCGCTTCGGCCTGTCGGTGCCGGACGAACGTCACCGCTTCCACGCTGTGCGCGTAGGCGCCCTCCGTCCGGATCTCACGCGTCTGCCGGGTGGCACGGACGGCGCGCAGCAGTTCCGTCAGGGGGCGCCGGAAGACGAAGCCCGGGTTCGGACGCTCGGCCTTCTCGGCCCCCTGGGCATCCGTCGCCGGAAGCATGGCCGTCAGACGCCCCTGCGACAGCTCCAGCAACCGGTCGGCCTCCTCCCTGACGATCCGGTGGTCCAGGCCCTCGAAGACACAGGCGGCCAGCAGAAAGGCGAGGGCGTCCGGATCACCAAACAACTCCGCTATGAGCTGCGGGACTTCCCGCTCCGCCCGGTAGCTCAGCCGGGCCCGTACGTCACCGAGGGCGTCCGGATCACCGTCGGCGGCCACGATGGCCGACACCAGCTCCACCACCTCCGCCGGCACCAGCTCGGGTACCAGCAGGTCCCCCAGCTCATGGCGGTGGCCCAGAGCCGCGAGCAGTCGTTCGCGTTCGTGCTGTCCCGGTACCGCCGCCTCGAAGTGACTGCCGAACACCCGGGCGGGAGGCGGCGGTTCGCAGAAGGTGGGGCGGATATGGAGGTCGTGTTCGAGGCGGTGCAGCAGGGCCGCGTCATCGGGCAGCACGATCACCATGCGTGCCTCGGCCTGCTCCAGCAGCGAGCGCACATGGCCGAGGACGCCCGACCCCAGAGGCCGGTTCGGGAACAGCCCGTCCATCAGATATCCGCGCGCCGAGCTGTCGGTGGGCTCCCAGCGGTCCAGCTCGGTGACCCCGTCCAAGGCCCGCAGCGGAGCGTCCTCGCCGCAGGCCTGCCGCAGCAGGTTGAGCGCCGCCGTACGCCGTCCGGAGCCGGGTCGGCCGACGAGGAAGAGCGGCCCCGGGCGGAGCTTGCCGAGGGCGGGACCGAACCAGTCCGGCTCCGCGAACCCGAAGGCGGCAGCCCGCACTTCGGCCTCCGGAATGGGCCCCTCGCGCACCGTGGCCGCCCGCCTCCCCCGGCCTTCGCGGGCAGAGGCGTTGTGCACCTGTTGATCGCCGTGGACGGAACCTGCGTTGATGTTTCCGTGCGGCGCGTACACGAACGGCCTCGACGCTCCCGCGGCACCTGCGGCCCCGCCGATGGCGTCGATCAAGGCGGCGAAATCCCACTCCGGCGGCGCGCCCGCGTCCGGAGTCACTTCCGCCCCTGGCGCTTGTTTCCGCGCACCTTGTCCCCCTGGAAGCCGCGGACGCGCTCGGCCTTGTTGCCGCCCACGTAGTCCCCGGCAATGTGGTCCCCGGCGATGCGGTCCCCGGCGGTACGGGAGTTGTCCACGCTCTGTCCGCCGTGAACGGTGCCGGTGTTGATGTTGCCCCGCGGCGCGCTGTTCCTCACGCCGGGGCTCCGCGTATCGCCGCCCCCGAGCGGACTGGGCGCTTCCGCCACCGGCTCCTGGGCGGTCCCCTCGGGCGCGGGCTCTTCGTAGAGCGGCCCCGAGGGCTGGGGAACGTAGATCCAGGCCTTCTGGGAGAACGGTTTGCCCTCGACCGTCGCGGCGACCTCGACGAAGTGGTCGAGGTGGCGCCCGGTGTACCCACCGGCCACCGCGTCGTCGTAGCAGCGGGCGGAGAGGATGGCCGCGACATGCGTGATGTTGGCCTTGTGGGAGGCCAGCACCGCCTTGACCGGCCGGGAGTCGAGCAGGCGGTGCGTGTCGTTGCGGGCCGTCCCGTTGCCGCCGAACTCGTCGCCGGTGTCGGGCAGGGGGCCGATGTGCAGGCTGGCCCGGAGCCTGATCGGCGCCGCCCCGTGGGACAGGACGTTGTAGTCGGTCAGCACTTCCTGGAGCGTGAGCAGCAGGGGGTGGACCACGAAGGGCATGAGCGCGGGATCGAACCCGAAGACATACCCGTCGCCGGTCGTGGCGGGGAAGACACGGCTCTCCCAGAGCTCCAGGAGTTCCGCCCTGACCAGCGCGGTCCTGAGGAGTTCGGGGACGACACGGCTGATGGCCTCGTGCTCGATGGCCGGGCGCCCGGTGAAGTCCTTGGCATCGACGGCCAGGATGCCCCGGTAGGGCGGTAGCGGCCGGCTGCGGGTGTACGAACCCGTGATCGCCTGCGGGAGTTGGCTCATGTGCTCGCTCATGTGGCTCCTCCGTGCTCTCTGTGAAGGGCAGCCCGGCGGTTTCGAGCCGGGCTGCGACGCCGTCCACGAAGTGGTCCGGCCTTTCGAGCTTCACAGCGGCCACGCGGTCGTTCCGCTCCGCGGGCACCGACGGGACATGACGCGCGTCACTCCCCGGTCATGCGGCGGCGGGACCGTCGAGCGCCTTCCGCAGACCTCCTACGTCGACCACGCCGACCCGGCTCTTGCCTGCCTGCACCAGCTCCGGCCCGAGTTGCACCAGCGCCTTGCTCACCAGCTTGCGGCCCACTCCGATGTGCTGGGCCAGCTCGTCCCTGGTCAGGGAGAAGGAGCGCGCCCCGCCGGAGACCTCGACCAGGCGGAGCAGCGCCATCACCAGGCGTTCGCGTACGTCCCCGTCGTGGACCTCGGTCTGCTCCTTCAGCCGTCGTGTCGCCAGCTCCGCGAGGGGTTCCGCGAGCCGGTGTTCGCGCACGAGGCGCCGGAAGTCGTCAGCGGGAATCACAGTGACTTTGCATATGCTCATCGTCTGCACGTCGGCCAGCCTGACATCCCCACGCTGAAGCGCCATCTCCCCCAGGATCTCGCCCGGACCACGAAAGGCGAGCAGCCTCTTGCGCCCGTCACGGTCGGTGCGCACCACCTTGACCAACCCGCTCACCAGGGCCAGAACTTGTGTTCCCTCGGTACCCTGCCACAGCAGGGTCTCGCCTGCCGGGCGATGCCGCACCGGGTAATCGATCAGCCCCGCCCACGCCTCGTCCGACACCAGATCCCGGAGAGACGACACTAAGAAGGAAGAATCTTCGCTCATGCGATCACGCTAGAGCAGCGGGGCTCCGGCCACGTCGGGAATTGCGCACTCCGCACCGGGAGTCGCCCGATGAGGCCGGAACCTTTCCATCACGGCAGGGGCCCACCGCCGTCGGGCACACCGCACACACCGGGCACGAACCGGCAGGATGGGGAGGCAGACAGCCCCCATCCCGGGGCGGCACGAGGGGATGATCGCCCGTATGACCACCAAGCCCACGCCGTTCGACGAGCTCGACCGGAAGATCGTCGCGACCCTGATCGCGAACGCCCGGGCGAGCTTCGCCGAGATCGGCACGGCCATCGGACTGTCGGCCACCGCCGTCAAACGCCGGGTCGACCGGCTGCGCGCCACCGGAGTGATCACGGGGTTCCGGGCCACCGTCCGCCCGGCCGCACTCGGCTGGCGCACCGAGGCGTACATCGAGGTGTACTGCGACGGCGCGGCGCCGCCCAGGCGCCTGGCGGAGGTGGCGCGCAAGTACCCGGAGATCGCGGCGGCCATGACGGTGACCGGGGCCGCCGACGCCCTGCTCCACATCCGGGCCACCGACGTGGAGCACTTCGAGGAGGTGCTGGAGCGGATCCGCAGCGAGCCGTTCATCCGCAAGACGATCAGCTACATGGTGCTGTCCCACCTGCTGCCGGACAGTCCGGAGGCCGGAGCCAGCGAGCCCGCACCGGACACCGGGGCGGGCGCGAGCGGCGGCAGTGACGCAGCGAACCTGCCCTGAGTCGTGCATCTGCGCAGCATTCCTGCGTATGTACGCAGCTCATCTTTCTTGTCGGGCGTATCAGCCGCTTCCTACGGTGAAGGCATCCCCATCGTCACCGGAGAAGCGGAGGAGCTCTGTGCCCGTAGGAGAAAACTCTGTGCCCGTGGAACGTGGCCCGCTGGGTGATCGCCCGAGCCTCAGGCGCTATCTGATGTGCGAGCCCCGCTATTTCGAGGTGCGCTACGCCATCAACCCGTGGATGGACACCGGCACACCGGTCGATCTCCCTCTCGCCCGTGACCAGTGGCGGACTCTGGTCGAGGCGTACCGGAGCCGTGGCCACACGGTCGAGACGATCGCTCCGGTCGCCGGTCTGCCCGACATGGTGTTCGCGGCGAACGCGGCTCTCGTCATGGACGGAAAGGTCTTCGGCTCGTCCTTCCACGCGGCCGAGCGGCGGCCGGAGTCGGCGGCGTACGCGAGATGGTTCAAGGAGGCCGGGTACGACGTGCATCCCTCCCGGTCGGTCTGCGAGGGCGAGGGCGACCTCGTCCCGGCCGGGCGGTACGTGCTGGCGGGAACGGGCTTCCGTACGCACAGCGCCGCGCACCGCGAGGTGCAGGAGTTCTTCGGCAGGCCCGTGATCGGCCTCGACCTGGTGGATCCGCGCTTCTACCACCTGGACACCGCACTGTTCTTCCTCGGCGGGGAGCCGGGCGCGGACGAAGGGACGGGCGAAGGGACGGGCGAAGGGACGGGCGAAAGCACTGGCCGGAGGACTGGCCTGAGGACGGGCGAGGGAAGCCACGAGGGAAACGTCGCCTACTACCCGGCGGCGTTCTCGCCGGGCAGCCGCGAGGCCCTGCGGCGGCTCTACCCGGACGCGGTGATCGCCACCGAGGAGGACGCGTTGGCGTTCGGCCTCAACTCCGTCTCCGACGGCCGTCACGTCTTCGTCGCGCCGCAGGCCCACGGCCTGATCGATGAGCTCAGCCGCCGAGGCCATGTCCCCGTTCCCGTCGACCTCTCGGAATTCCGCAAGGCCGGCGGGGGCATCAAGTGCTGCACCCTGGAGATCCGCTGATGACCGACACCGGCACCGACACCGCCGCCACTACCTCCGCCACTGTCTCCGCGTCCGAGACGCGCTCCTCGGAGCAGCTGATCCGGGCCGAGGCTCCGGTGCTCGCGCACAACTACCACCCGCTGCCCGTGGTCGTCGCCCGCGCGGAAGGCACCTGGGTCGAGGACGTCGAGGGCCGCCGCTACCTCGACATGCTGGCGGGCTACTCCGCTCTCAACTTCGGCCACCGCCATCCCGCACTCATCGAGGCCGCGCACCGCCAGCTCGACGAACTCACCCTCACCTCACGCGCCTTCCACCACGACCGGCTGGCGGGTTTCGCCGAGCGTCTGGCGGCGTTGACCGGCCTTGAGATGGTGCTGCCGATGAACACCGGCGCCGAGGCCGTGGAGAGCGCGGTCAAAGTCGCCCGCAAGTGGGCGTACGAGGTCAAGGGCGTCTCGCCGGACCGGGCGACGATCGTCGTCGCCGACGGCAACTTCCACGGCCGCACCACGACGATCGTGAGCTTCTCGACGGACGAAACGGCCCGCGCCGGCTTCGGGCCCTTCACCCCGGGCTTCCGGGTCGTCCCGTACAACGACCTCGCCGCGCTGGAATCCGCCGTGGACGAGACGACGGCGGCCGTGCTGATCGAGCCCGTCCAGGGTGAGGCCGGGGTCGTCATCCCCGACGACGGCTATCTCACCGGGGTCCGTGAACTGACCCGGCGCGCGGGGTGCCTCTTCATCGCCGACGAGATCCAGTCGGGTCTGGGGCGCACGGGCCGCACGCTGGCCGTCGACCACGAAGGCGTGGTGCCGGACATGCTGCTCCTGGGCAAGGCCCTGGGCGGCGGTATCGTCCCGGTCTCCGCCGTGGTCGCCCGCCGCGAAGTGCTCTCCGTACTCGGGCCCGGTGAGCACGGCTCGACGTTCGGTGGCAACCCGCTGTCGGCGGCGATCGGTTCGGCGGTCCTCGACCTGCTGGCCACCGGCGAGTTCCAGCGGCGCGCCGCCGAGCTGGGCGAGGTACTGGACCGCGGCCTGGCCGCCCTCGCCGGCTCGGGCGTCACGGGCTACCGGGCCCGCGGGCTGTGGGCAGGCGTGGACATCGACCCCGCGATCGGCACGGGCAGGGAGATCAGCGAGCGGCTCCTCGCCGAAGGCGTGCTGGTCAAGGACACCCATGGCTCGACCGTACGGCTGGCGCCGCCGCTGACCATCACCGAGGAGGAACTCGGGTCCGCGCTCGCGGCGCTGACGAAGGTGCTGTCGTAGCCGCGAGCCGCGGTGGTCGGCAGCGGGTGCTGTTGTCGTAGCCACGCGGCCCGGCGGTCGGCGGTGGTGCGGTCCCTCGTAGGCCGGGGCCGCACCACCGCCGTACGGCCCGGCCCCCGTGCCGAAACGGACCGCACCACTGCCTACGGGCCGGTCAGTTCGTGCCGACCGGCTTCTCCGGCTCCAGCGAGTTGCCCGCGGGGATGCGACCGCAACTGGTGGGGGCGGCCTTGCCCGCGAACCGGTCGTCGAGCCAGGCCATCGCGCGCGGTGTCCAGTAGGGCATGGCGCCGAAGTGGCTGAGCAGGTTGTACTGCTCGTACTTGATGGATGTGTTGCCGGTGGCGCAGTACTGGTTGGCCAGCGCCCGCACGTCACCGGCCACCATCACACCGTCGCCGCTGCCGATGCCCGCGGGCTTGTTGAACGTTCCCTCCAGCCAACCCGCGTTCCCCTGCCCGATGAAGCCGGGGACGGTCGGGGTGGCGGCCTCGCCGAGGTTGACCTTGTTGACCGCGTCGACGAAGGCGGGAATGGAGTTCGGGTCCTTGTACTCCGGCTTCGCCAGGTCCTTCCAGGTCATCCCCGGGTAGCGCCCCAGCGCATCGATGATCGAGCCGTGTTCGAGCTCGTCGAAGACCGCGATGCCCTTCGGGCTCAGATAGCGCTTGATGTCGATGTCGTAGGCACGGGATACGCCGATGACCGCCATCGGCATCACGCCGTTCCACACGAGGGTGCCGTCGACGTACTTCAGATTGTGCGCCGGCGCGACGAGCACGCCCGCTTCGGCAAAGCCGACCAGCTGCTTGTTGACCTCGGGCGCGTACGCGGGGGCCAGGGCCGCCGCCCAGTTGGTGGCGATGGCCCCACCGGAGTAGCCGAGCAGTCCGAACCTGGTCCCGGTGTGCAGACCCGTCCCCGCGGCCCGGGTGCTCGCCCGGATCGAGTCGAGCGTGTTCGTCCCGTACGCGGGACCGGCCGCGAACTCGGCGGTCTGGCCCTCGGTGTCGGGGATGACGAGGTCGTAGCCCTTGAGCAACAGCGGTGCCATGACCAGGGATTCGACGTTGGCGATGATGCCGCCGAGGGTGACTTTGCCCGCGATGGCCCGGGAGGGGCCGTCCTCGGGGTCGAGGGAATCGTAGAACGACTGGTACGAAACGGCCTTGCTGCCGTCGCCGCGGTGACTGCGGACCACCGTGGTCACGTTGGCCGAGGGCCGGCCCTGGGCGTCGGTCGAGCGGTAGAGCAGCTGGATGGCCTTGACCGGCGTCGGGATGCCGAGGACGTGGTAGTCCAGCGTGCGCTTCTTCAACACGTCGCCCGGCTCGTACGAGGACAGCGGCTCACTGCCGTCGTAACGGTAGAAGGGGTCGGACGCCCTGCTGTCGGTCTGTTGCGCGGCTGCGGCAGGCGCGGCCGCGGCCGCCGGCGCCGCGCCGACGGTGAGGGCGGTGACAACGGCGACGGCCAGCAGGCCGGCGGTACTCCGGTTCATGACTCCCCCGGTATCTGAATCTGAGTGAATGAGGCGGCAAGCCTGGTCGGTGAGGCAACACAGCCTTTACCAAGCGGTAACTTACTGGAGGTAACTTCCCGGCGTACAGATGTGTGCGCGCTCTTCTCGTTCGCATCGACGGACACGGGCCGCGCGGCCGCCCGCCGGCGCTTCCCTCCCAGCCCCCGCCCGGCGCCACCAACACTCCCGACCCGACGACTGGCGGACGACAGGCACGGGTCACGGGTCACGGGTCACGGGCGACGGGCGAACAGGCAAAGCCGCGCTTCCGGTGACCGTCTCAACCGCGCCCCTCGTCGAGGCGGGCCGCCCCGGGATCAACGCCGCCGCCCTGAAATGGGCTCCGCCCCGGTTGCGGGTCGAGCCGGGCCAACCAGGCTCTCGCACAGTCGGCCGACAACCGTTGCGCCCGGCCGGACCACACATGGCGCGCCACCCGGAAGACGCCGAGGACAGCGAAGACACCGGAGAGGCCGGAGGCCGGAGGCCGGAGAAGCCAAGCGTGCGCCACAACGACCGAACCCGGCGACGCACCCGGGCCCGGTGCCACGGGCCCGGGCTCCGCCCGATTGCGCCGGTCGGCGAACCGGAAGGCGCCGGGCCCCGCCTCCCCCCGCCTCGTCACGCACAGGCCGGGGCGAATCCGCCCGAGACGGCCACGGCGCTCCGTACCACCGGCCGAGCTCACCCCCGTGAAGCTCAACCCCGGCCCGGCCTGCACCACCACCGCCCCCTCGACACTTCAGTGGCGGCGAGGCGTTGATAACGTACACCAGAGTATCTGTCAGGCGTCAACCAAAGTGTCGCCGGGGCCGACCTTGAGGGCTTCGGGAAACACTGTGGTGGGCAAGGACTCGGCATCACGCCAAGGAGGTCGTTTACGTGGAGGATGACCAGTCGCCCACCTTCGCCCAGCTCCTGGACCACCTCTTCCGTGAGGTGCACCCCCCTTCCCGGGGGCCGTACACCTACGCGGAGGTCGCTGAGGGAATCCGCGAGGCCGCGACCGGAGAGGGCCGCGGGGTGACGGCGAGCGCCATCCAGCAACTACGCACGGGCGCCAAGCGGAACCCGACGCGGCACACCATCAAAGCCCTGGCCGACTTCTTCGGCGTACCGGCGGGCTACTTCGTCGACAGCGCGGCCGCCGAACGCACCAAGGCGGAGATCGGCCTCCTCGCCGCCATGCGCGACCAGGACGTCCGCAAGGTGGCCCTGCGCGCCAACGGCCTGAGCGTCGACAGCCTGAAGATGCTGTCCACCGTGATCGAACAGGCCCGGAAACTCGAAGGGCTCACCACCGACGACAGCTCGCAGGACCTGAACCTGGACGACTGAACCGCGCACCGGGGCGGCGATCGCACGATCACCGCCCCGGAACGACACCCCCCTGTGGCGCTCATCGCCAGGGGGGTATCAGGCGTTTCCCGGGACAAGCCGGGCATCCCGGTCCGCACGGCGCCTCGCGGGCTGCACCCCGCACTCGAAGCAGAGTCGCGAACATGTCAGCATTGGGGCGCTCGCACCGGGCTTCCAGGGGGAGATCCGCCCCGGCCGACCACCCCCGACTGGCGTCAGCAGAGTGAGGACATGGACTTTGAGCAGCTTCGCGCCGCGTGCGAGGCCCGCGTCGAGGCGCTTCGGCTCCCGCACCGCTTCAGCACCCGCGACCTCCGCGACGCCGTGGCCGAACAGCGCGGACGCCCCATCATCCTGCGCCCCCTGAGCACCCTGGGCGCCCTGGACGCCCCGTGCGGCATCCGTCTGGAGACCCCGGACGCCGACCTGTTGTTCTACGAGGAGGCCACCTCCCCCCTCCACCAGAACCACATCCTCGCCCACGAGATCAGCCACATCGTCTGCGACCACCCCGGCAGCCTGGAACTGGACCAGGACACCCTGAGCGCGATCGGGTTCGACCCCGCCCTCGTTCAGCGCATGTCCGGCCGGACCAGCTACTCCAGCGAGGACGAACGCGAGGCCGAGGTGATGGCCAGCGTGATCCGACAGCTCATGTACCGGGGACGCGAAGGCCCGTCGAGCCGGCCCGCCAGCGGCGCCGAGAGCTGGGACGCACTGTTCGCCAAGCCGCACAGGAAGAAGCGCCACCCGAAATGATCAACATCCTGTTCACGGGCACGGCCGTCGTGCTGCTGTGCTTCGCCGCCTACTGGGTGCGAGGACGCGGTGGACACCGCCCCACGGGCACCTGGGCGATGGCGGCGCTTCTGACCTCGTTCGCCCTCGCCTTCGCCTCCTACGCCCCCGCCGTGGAACGCGCGGTGGAATCCGTGATCCCTCACGTCGCCCGACTCCTCAGCAACACCTTCACCCTGACGGCGGCCACCTCGGTCCTCGCCTTCCTCTTCCAGCTCAATCTGGACCGTGAAAGCGCCCACCGCCAGATCCGACTGCGCGTCATCGCCCTCGCGATCTCCGTCGCCGGCATGACCGCCTTCTTCGTCGCCGAACAGCTCACCGGGCGAAACCCGGCGTTGTACGCGTGCTACGTGCTCATCTACATCTCCTACCTGGGGTACACGGCCAAGGACTTCCTGCTGCAGACCTGGGCCCAGTCCAAACGCTCGACCCGACGCAGTCAGCGCTGGGGCCTGCGCACGACCTCGGTGGGCTGTGGTTTCGCCCTCGTCTACGCCGCGTACAAGCTCTTCGCCCTGATCTCCATCGGCCTCGGCCTGGGGCTCGTTCCCGACGGCGCCCGGTGCTCGACGCCGCTGACCCCCTTCCGCTGCGCCTTCAGCGTGACCGCACCCGCCGTCGCCGTGCTCCTCATGACCGTCGGACTCGCCCTCCCCGCCCTGCTGTGGCCGCTCAGCCAACTTCGACGGCGTCGCTGGGAGCGGAACTCGTTCACCGCGCTGGAAGCGCTGTGGCAGGAGGTCACCGCAGCGGTCCCCGAGGTCGTGCTCGACCCGGGGAACACCGGGGCCGACGCCCACGACCTCGACTTCCACCTGCACCGCCGCGTCATCGAGATCAACGACTGCGTGCTGGCCCTGCGCCGGTACCGTCAAGCATCGGTACGGGACGCCGCGGCCGCCGAGGTCGCCCGCCGGGGCGCGGCCGACACCCCCGAGGGCGAGGCCGAGGTGGAGGCGGCGGTCATCGCCGCGGCAGTCGACGCGAAGCGCGCCGGACTCGCCCCCGACGGCGACGAGGCCCCGCCCGCTGCCGGCACCCGCTCGCGCAAGGGCGACCTCCCGGCGGAGACCGCGTGGCTGCTGCTCGTGGCGGACGCCTACGCGCGGCGCCCGGTACCCGCGAACGCGGGCGCGGGAGCGGCCTCGTGACCGCGCCGCGGCGGGACCCCCTGCGTGACCCGCGCTTCTTCGCCGATCCCTATCCCACCTACGACCGGCTGCGCGAAGGCTGCCCGGTGCAACGCATCCCCACCGGCTCCGGCGGACACCACGCGTACCTGATCACCGGCCACTCCGAGGCCCGCGAGGCGTTCACCGACCGCCGCCTGTCCAAGGACACGGCGCGCTTCTTCGCCGACCGGCCCTCGAACCGCGACCTGCACCCGGCGATCTCCCGCAACATGCTGGCGAGCGACCCACCCGCGCACACCCGCCACCGGCGGGTGGCGACACCCCTGTTCACCACCGGACGCGTCCGGGAACTGCGCCCGTACATCACCCGGGTCGTCGACGACCTCATGACCGCGTGGCGGCCGGGCGCGGAGGTCGACTTGGTGGCGGACCTGGCGGTACCCCTGCCCGTCACCGTCGTGTGCGAGCTGCTGGGAGTGCCGGAATCCGACCGCGCCACGCTCGCCGGCTGGTCCCACGACCTCTTCGACGCGACCGACACCGACCGTGTCGACGCCGCGTCACACCGGATCGGCGACTACCTCACCCACCTCGTCGACACGGCCCGCGCCACCCCCGGCGAGGGCCCGCTCCACTCCCTCCTGCGCGACTGCGACGCGGGCGGCCTCGACCGGGACGAGACCGTCTCCCTGGCCGCCCTCCTCATGGTCGCCGGGCACGAGACCACCACCCATTTCATCGGCAACGCCGTCCTGGCCCTGCTCCGGCACCCCGAGGCGTTCGACCGCCTGCGCCGGGACCCGGACCTGATCCCCGGCGCCCTGGACGAACTGCTCCGCTTCGACTCCCCGGTGAGCGTGGCCACCTTCCGTCACAGCACGGAGGACCTGCGCGTCGGCGGGGTCGACATCCCGGCGGGTTTCCCGGTGCTCATCGCCCCCGGGGCCGCGAACCGCGACCCGGCGGAGTTCCCCCACCCGCACCGCCTGGACCTCGACCGCGACGCCGGGGGCCACCTCTCCTTCGGCCATGGCATCCACCGCTGCCCGGGCGCCCCCCTGGCCCGGGCCGAGACGGAAATCGCCCTCCGCACCCTGGTGACCCGATTCCCGAACACACGCCCGGCCATCCCCGCGGAAGCCCTGACCTGGCGCCGGACCCGCCTCACCCGGGGCCTGACCGCCCTCCCCCTCATCCTCGCCTGAACCTCAGCGGCGGCTTGCGGCACAGGGCGACGAGCGGGACGCCACGGCGTGCTTCGTCAGCCGCGCCGGTCCTGGGCGGTCGGTCCCCCGAACAGCGCGGGTCAGGTCCTCCTCAGGTATGGGTGAGCGTGACCACGTCCCCCGCCGGTCCGCCTGCCCGGACGCTGATCCGGACCCCCGTGTCCGGATCGGTGAAAGTCCGGCCCGGCTCGAACGCCGCGAGGTCGAGCTGCGTGCAGCCGGCGGGCGGGGGCTCACGCACGGCCCGCGGCCAGGTCCATCAGGCGGGCGAGGACGCGGCCGCCGGAAGCGGAGACGCCGTCGTGCTCCCACTCGTTGGTGACCCAGACGCGGGTGGCTCCGACCTCGCGTGCCGTGCGCAGCGAGAGGCCGGCGTCGACGTACATGTCGTCGTGGTAGACGATCGCGGCGAGGGGGATCTCGTTGGCGGCGAGGCGGTGAGGGTCGTAGAGGGGCGGCCAGTCGGTGCGGGCGGCCAGGAGGTCGGCGGCGTCGGCGAAGGGGCGAAGGCCCGTGATCTCGCGGAACATCCAGGGGTAGATCATCTCGCCGGTGAGCAGCAGGGGGTCGGCGTCCGCGGCGAACTCGGGGAAGTCGTCGAGGGCCCGGGAGGCCGCCCAGTCGGTCGGGCCCGCTCCCTGCCCGTACAGGGTCTCCTGCAGGACGGCGAAGAGCGGGTTGTCGGTGAAGCCCGTCAGAGTCATGACCTGGTGGAGGAAGGTGTCGGTCGGTGCGTCGTCCGGGCCGAGGGCTTCGTCGAGCAGCCAGTGCAGGCGCTCGAATCCGTCGCCCATGCCGAGCATGAGGCCGAGCGTACGGAGGCGGTGCGGGGTGAGCCGGTCCCCGTTCGGGAGGCGGGCGTCGCCGGTCGCGAGGAAGCCTGCGATCTTCCCCAGGCGGGGGGCGTCCTCGGGGTAGCGGGCGTAGAAGTCAAGGACCCGGTCGCGGACGCGGGGGTAGGTGCGGGCGTAGACGTCGTCGGCGGTGGCCGTGAGGCCGGGCAGGCCTCCGGTGACGTAGCAGGCCCGCAGGCCCTCGGGGGCCTGCGAGAGGTAGGTGAGGGTGATGAAGCCCCCGTAGCTCTGGCCGAGGGTTTCCCAGGGAGTGTCTCCGCAGAGTCGTCGGCGGATCAGTTCCGCGTCGGCGACGATCGCGTCGGCGCGGAAGTGGGACAGGTACGCGGCCAGCTGGTCCGGGGAGGGGAATCGGGCGGCGGAGCGGGCGGTGACGGGGGTGGAGCGACCGGTGCCGCGCTGGTCGAGGAGCAGCACGCGGTGGGTCTTCAGTGCCCGGTCCAGCCAGCCGGGCGAACCGGCGGACGGGCGGGGCGACTTGCCGCCCGGGCCGCCCTGGAGAAACAGCAGCCAGGGCAGTTCCTCGTCCGCGCGGGCGGGGTCGACGACCTCGCGGGCGAAGACTTCGATGGTGGGGCCGCCGGGGGCCCGGTGGTCCACGGGAACGGTGAAGGTGTGGTCGACGGTGGCGTAGGCGGGGTTCATGTATCCCTTTCGCGGCCGATGGAGGCCGAGTCAGTGACGTGTGACATTGCATTGCATTGCAGTGTGCGCCGCCCTGGGCATGGGGAGACCTCAGCCGCCCATAACCCCGCGCTACGCCTCAGCCGGTCGCTCGCCCTTGGCCCACAGGGAGCGGACATGGCCCAGGTGCCGGGCCATGCACGCCTCCGCACCCTCGGCGTCGCCGGTGAGCATGACGTCGAGGAGTTCCAGGTGCTCCTCGGCCGACGGGATGAGCTCCCCTCGCTCGTCGAGTGCCGTGAGGCCGTACAGGCGGGTCCGCTTGCGCAGGTCGCCCACGGTCTCGACGAGCCGTTGGTTGCCCGCGAGGCCGAGGAGTGCGAGGTGGAAGCGCCGGTCGGCCTCCAGGTAGCCGATGAGGTCGTGGTCGCGGGCGGCACGCACGATCTCCTCGGCGAGCGGCCGCAACGCCTCCAACTCGTCGCGGGTCGCGGTGCGCGTGACACGGCCGGTGACCGGGATCTCGATGAGGGCGCGGATCTCGGTGTACTGGTCGAGGTCACGATCGTCGACCTCGGTGACGCGGAACCCCTTGTTGCGGACGGGCTCGACCAGGCCCTCACGAGCCAGGTCGAGCATCGCCTCGCGGACGGGGGTGGCGGAGATGCCGAAGTCCTCGGCCAGGGTCGGCGCCGAGTACACCGCTCCGGGCCTGAGCTCGCCCGAGATCAGGGCGGCGCGCAGGGCGTGGGCGACCTGGTCGCGCAGCCGCTCCCGGGAGGCGTTGAGGTCGCGGCGGGTCAGGTGCCCCATGGCGGTGGTGATCCTTCCGTCCGGTCCGGACCGCCACCGTACAATGTCACGTTGCTCAGGCAGGTGACAGGGTGTAGGTCCGGCTGGAGGTGTAGAACTCCAGGGCGGCCCGACCTTGTTCGCGCGGGCCGTGACTGGACGCCTTGGTGCCTCCGAACGGCAGATGGAAGTCGACGCCCGTGGTGGGGGCGTTGATCCGGATCATCCCGGTGTCGAGCCCGTCGAGAGCGCCCAGGGCCGTGCTCAGGTCGGCGGTGTGTACCGAGGTGACCAGGCCGTACGGTGCGGAGTTGGCGATTCCCACCGCGTGGGCGAGGTCGTCGGCCGGCAGCAGGGCCGCCAGGGGGCCGAAGACCTCCTCGCGCAGCAGCCGGTGCCCCGGGGAGACCTTCTCGACCAGGGTGGGTGCCGCGTACCAGCCGGGGCCGGGCGGCACGGTGCCTCCGGCGAGTACGGACAGTCCCCGCCACGCCTGGGCGGCATGGTCGCGGGCCTGCTCGCCGATCAGCGGACCGCAGACGGTCGCCGGGTCGGACGGGTCGCCGACGGGCAGGGTACGCAGCGCCTCGGCGAGCGCCTCCCGCAGGGGCGTGAGGGCGGCGCCGACGGCGATCACCCGGCCGGTGGCGGTGCATTTCTGCCCCGCGTAACCGGCGATGGCAGCGGCGATGTGGCCTGCCGCCTGCTCGATGTCGGCGTCCGGCAGGACGATCGCCGCGTTCAGGCCGCCCATCTCGGCCTGGACCGGGATGCCCCGGGCCGTCGCGGTTCGCGCGACGCCCTGCCCGACGGGGGTGGAGCCGGTGAAGGAGACCACGTCCGCGGCGGAGACCAGCGCGTTGCCCTCGGTCGCCCCGCCGGGCAGGACGGTGAACACGCCTGCGGGAACGGACCGGTGGACGATCTCGGCGAGGCGCTGGGCGCAGGCGGTGGCCTCGGGGGCGGGCTTGAGGACGACGGCGTTCCCGGCCGCGAGCGCGGGGGCCGCCTTCCAGCTCGGGATGGCGAAGGGGAAGTTCCAGGGCGTGATGAGCCCGGCCACGCCGTGCGGGCGGCGGCGCGTCAGGAGGAGCCCGCTGCCGGCCCCGGGCTCGTGCACGGCGCCCACGGCCTCGTAGGGGGCCTGGGCGTAGTAGCGCCAGATCGCGGCGGCGCGCACGATCTCGGCTCGGGCCTCGGTGAGCGGCTTGCCGACTTCGCGGACGGCGAGCGCGGCCAGTTCACCGGCCGCCTCGTCGAGAGCGGCGGCGACCGCGCCCAGGGCGGCCGAGCGGGCGGCGGCCCCCGCGTGCAGCCAGCCCGGCTGGGCGGCACGGGCCCCCTCTACGGCGTCGGCCGCCGCGAAGGCGCCGGGTGTCAGCATCCGCAGGAGCACGTCGGACGGGTCGGCAGGGTTGCTGGAGGTGAGGGTGGAAGAGGCGGTGGTCACAGGAGGAAGCCTCCGGGGAAGGGGTCGTCCGGGTCGAGGAAGTACTGGGCGGTGCCGGTGGTCCAGGCGCGGCCGGTGACGGTCGGGACGACGGCGGGCAGGCCGCCTACTTCGGTCTCGGCGGTGAGCCGTCCGGTGAAGCGGGTGCCGATGAAGGACTCGTTGACGAAGTCGGTGCCGAGCGGCAGCTCGCCTCGGGCATGGAGCTGGGCCATCCGGGCCGAGGTGCCGGTGCCGCACGGGGAGCGGTCGAACCAGCCGGGATGGATGGCCATGGCGTGCCGGGAGTGGCGTGCGTCGGAGCCGGGGGCGGCGAGGTAGACGTGCTTGACCCCGGCGATCTCCGGCTTCTCCGGGTGGACAGGCCGCCCGGGTGAGGCGTTGATCGCCTCCATGATCGCCAGTCCGGCCGCGAGGAGGTCGTCCTTGCGGCCGCGGTCGAACGGCAGGCCGAGATCGTCGAGGTGGACGAAGGCGTAGAAGTTGCCGCCGAAGGCGAGGTCGTAGGTGACCGTGCCGGTTCCGGGGACGGTCACCTTGCGGTCCAGGGCGACGGAGAAGGACGGGACGTTGGTGAGCGTGACGGACTTCGCCGCGCCGTCCTCCACCTGTACGTCGACGGCGACCAGCCCGGCCGGGGTGTCGAGCCGCACGGTGGTGACCGGTTCGGTCACCGGCACCATGCCGGTCTCCACGAGAACGGTGGCCACGCCGATCGTGCCGTGGCCGCACATCGGGAGCAGGCCGGAGACCTCGATGTAGAGCACGCCGTAGTCGGCGTCGGGCCGGGTGGGCGGCTGGAGGATCGCGCCGCTCATCGCGGCGTGCCCGCGCGGCTCGTACATCAGGAGCGTACGGAGGTGGTCCAGGTGCTCCATGAAGTGCAGGCGGCGCTCGGCCATGGTGGCACCGGGGATCACCCCGGCACCCCCGGTGATCACACGGGTGGGCATGCCCTCCGTGTGCGAGTCGACGGCGTGGAAGACATGACGGGTACGCATGGACTTCCTTTCGGGCGTTGGGCGAACGGGTCGGAGGACCGGGCCCAGGCCGACCGTGGAGGCCGGCGCGGGTCCGTCGGTCGGGCGCGTCAGCGGCCGTCAGCGGTGGCCGTCGGCGACGGCCTTCTCGGAGGCGGTCCGCACTCCGGCCCGCGTGGCGCCGGTGAGCGGGAACCGGGGCGGGCGCGTGGGGCCCCCTCGGCGGCCCGCGATGTCCATGGAGAGCTTGATCGACTGCACGAACTCGGTCTTCGAGTCCCGGCGCAGCAGCGTGTGCAGGGACTTGTAGAGCGGCAGCGCGGTGGCGAGATCACCGGCGACCGCGGCGTGGTAGAGCTCGGCGCAGCTCGCGGGAAAGGCGTTGGAGTAGCCGGCGATCCAGCCGACCGCGCCTCCCAGCGCCAGCTCCAGCAGGACGTCGTCGGCACCGATCAGGAGGTCGAGTTCCGGGGCGAGCTCGGCGATCTCGTAGGCCCTGCGGACGTCGCCGCTGAACTCCTTCACGGCCACGATGCTGCCCTCGGTGTGCAGCCGGGCCAGCAGGCCGGGGGTGAGGTCGACCTTGGTGTCGATGGGGTTGTTGTACGCGACGACCGGGATGCCGGCCCCGGCCACCTCCGCGTAGTGCGCGCTCACCGCCTGCTCGTCGGCGCGGTAGGCGTTCGGCGGCAGGAGCAGGACCGAGCCGCAGCCGGCCTCGGCGGCCTGTTCGGCCCAGCGCCGGGACTCGGCACTGCCGTAGGCGGCGACGCCCGGCATGACCCGCGCGCCGTCGCCCGCCGCCTCGACGGCGGTACGGGCGACCTGGGCCCGCTCCGCGTCGGTGAGGGTCTGGTACTCGCCGAGCGAGCCGTTGGGGACGACACCGTCGCAGCCGTTGGCGATCAGCCAGGCCACATGCTCGGCATAGGCGTCGTAGTCGACGGACAAGTCCTCGCGGAAGGGGAGGGTGGTGGCGACCATGATGCCGCGCCAGGGGCGGGCGCTGTTCCAGCCGGTGGTGGTCATGTCAAGACCTTTCGATAGCGTGTGACATTTTACTCAGTCGCACGAGGGACCGCGGCGGCCCTCGCCGGACTGTCGGCCCAAAGAGCTTCGGGTCTACGGGCTTCCGGTCTGCGGGCATCCGGTTTACGGGGCATTGTTCTGCGCGGTCCCCGGTGCCGTGGTCTCGTCGAGCGCGGCGAGCGTCGCCAGCGAAACCGGCACGGCGAACGGGCGGCGCTCGGCGGGTGGTTCGCCCCGGCCGTCGCGGGCTGCCAGGCAGGCGACGGCCGTCCCGCACATCCGCCCCTGGCACCAGCCCATGCCCGCCCGGGTGAGCAGCTTGACCGTCCGTGCGTCCCGCGCCCCGAGGTCCGCGACCGCCTCGCGGACCCGCCCCGCGGTGACCTCCTCGCAACGGCAGACGTCCGTGGTGTCGTCGAGCCATGCGGTCCAGCCGGGGCCGGGAGCGTGAGCGGCGGCCATGACGTCGGCGAAGGCGCGCATACGGTCCCGGCGGCGCCGGAGCCCGGCGGTCCGCCCCGCACCGGCACCCCGCCCGCCGCGCAGTCGCGCGGCCACCGCTCGCCCGGCCAGCTCCCCTTCGGTACGGGCGAGTTCGGCTCCGCCCACGCCTCCGGCCTCCCCCGCCGCCCACAGGCCGCGGACGGAGGTCTCCTGGAGGTCGTCCAGAGCGAGGCCCAGCGTGCGGTCCGGCAGAACGCGGGTGGCGCAGCCGAGCGAGGTGGCCAACTCGATCTGGGGAACGAGCCCGTGCCCGACGGCGAGCGCGTCACAGTCGATCCGGCGGCCCGCCCCCCGCGCGGGCCGCCAGTCCCGGTCGAGGCGCGTGACGGTGACGGCTTCGACTCGGTCGGTGCCGTGCACCTCGGTGACGGCGCTGCGCAGCCGTACGCGTACCCGGTGGCGGAGCAGGGCGGCGCTGTGGACCAGGGCCTCGGCGGCCTTCCGCGGGTTGGTCAGGAGTACCCGGGGGCGGCGGGCGTACCGCGCGTATCCGGACGCCTCCACCACGGCCGGCACCCGCGCGCCGGCCGCGGCCAGCGACGAGGCGACGGCGAGCAGGAGGGGGCCGCTGCCCGCCACCACGACGCGTCGGCCGGGGAGCACGAGGCCCGACTTGAGCATGGCCTGGGCGCCTCCGGCGCCCACGACGCCGGGCAGCGTCCAGCCGGGGAAGGGCAGCTGACGCTCGTACGCGCCGGTGGCGAGCAACAGCGCCCGGGCTCGTACCCGGACGGGCCGTTCCGCGGTGCCGTCGGCGCCGGTGACGGCGTGCACGGACCAGGAACCGTCGGCCTCCCGCGCGACGGACCACACGTGATGGCCTGTGAGGTGGGCGATGTCGCTGGCCGACAGGCGGCGTCGCAGGTCGGAGAAGGCGGACCAGTCGTGGTGCAGCGCCTCGGGCCGCACCGCGCCCAGGGCGGGTGCGGGATGCCGGTAGAACTGACCGCCGGGCTGGGGAGAGGAGTCCAGCAAGGCGACGGAGAGGCCGAGCTCACAGGCGGTGACGGCCCCGGCGAGTCCGGCGGAACCCGCTCCGATGACCGCGAGGTCGTAAGAGCCGGTCGGTTCAGGCACCGAGTCGGTCATGGCCGTGCCCTTCCTGTGTCGTGATCACATCGCCGGGCTGTGCGGGGACCAGGCAGGCCCGGCGGCCCGGCACGCCATTGACCGTGGCGAGGCAGTCGAAGCACTGCCCGATGCCGCAGAACGCGCCGCGCGGCCGGCCGCCGCCGCGGGTGGTGCGCCAGGCCAGGATTCCGGCGCCCCACAGGGCGGCGGCGACGGTCTGACCGGGCAGGACGACGACAGGACGTCCGTCGAAGGTGATCTCGAACGGCGGATCGGGCTGTGCCCCGACCAGGTCGGCGGGGGTACGGGCCACGGGGCCTCCTCTCGGGTCGTACGTGCGACTGGTGATGTGGGACGGACTCACGGCACCGGCGGATCGAATCGCTCCGGTCTGAACGGCCTTATGTCGAAGGGCTGTTCCCCGCCTGCCAGGCAGGCCGCGATGATCAGGCCGGTCGCCGGCGCCAGTCCGATCCCCGCCCCTTCGTGCCCGCAGGCGTGCAGGAGTCCGGGGACCCGCGGGTCGGGCCCGATCGCCGGCAGATGATCCGGCAGGTACGGCCGGAAGCCTGCGTAGGCCCTCATCGCCCGTACGGTGGCCAGGACCGGGAAGAGCGCGGTGGCCCCGGCGGCGAGGCGACGCACGACCTCGGTCGAGAGCGTCCGGTCGAAGCCGACCCGCTCCCGGCTCGCTCCGATCAGGACCGGACCCGCCGGGGTGCCCTCGACCACCGGGGAGGTCTGCAGCGCCGCCGATCCGCTGGCCACGTCCGCGACATAGTCGGCCGCGTACACCTTGTGGCGCACCACACGCGGCAGCGGCTCGGTGACCAGGACGAAGCCCCGCCGGGGCAGCACGGGCAGCTCCACCCCCGCGATCCGCGCGAGCCGGCCGCCCCAGGTCCCGGCGGCGTTCACGACGTGCGGCGCGCGGATCTCCCCGGCCGCCGTACGCACCCCGCGCACCTCCCCGGCAGAGCCGGTGAGCAGACCGACGACCTCTTCGCCGAGCCGGACGCGTACCCGCTCTCCGGCCGCGCGCAGCAGGTGGGCGGCGGCGAGCGCGGGCATGACCTGGGCGTCCTGGGGATAGAGGAAACCACCGGGCAGGCCGCGGGCCAGGCAGGGCTCCAGTTCACGGACACGGTCCGCCGACACCTCCTGGGCGGTGACTCCCGCCTTCGCCTGCCCGGCCGCGAAGTCGCGCAGGGCGCGCATCCCGGCCTCGCCGGAGGCGACGACGAGGCCGCCCTTGAGCTCGTACTCGATCCCCTCGGGCAGGAGACCTGCCAGTTCGCGCCACAGTCCGGCGGACAGGAGGGCGAGTTCGAGCTCGGGGCCCGGCCCCTTGTCGGAGACCAGGAGATTGCCCTCGCCCGCACCGGTCGTACCGCCCGCGACGGAGCCGCGGTCGACGACGGTGACGGCGAGGCCGGCTCGGGCGGCGTAGAAGGCGCAGGCCGCGCCGATCACGCCGGCGCCGATGACGATGACATCCGAGCTGTTTCTCGTGAGCACGGCAGTAACATTTCACATTGCACCGCGTCTGCCAAGACCCTTGGCGACTGCCGAACCGGGAGGCACCCGGACCCCGGAGAAGCCTCGGACACGGATGGGTAACGGCATCCCCGACACCTTGTCAGTGCAATTTCACATTACTATGTTACAGGTCATATTCCAGCCGCACTGTGGCTTCCGACGGCTCGCGGAGTGACCTCCTGATGGACAGAAACGCACGCAACACCGCCCTCGCCACCACCCTGGTGACGGCCCTCGCTCTCGGCACGACCGCCTGCGCGGGCGGCGACGAGGCAGGCGGCCGCGCAGGCGGGAACCCGGTGACCGTCAACAACGGCACGACGGTCGGCGGGACCCCGCAGCGGGGCGGCACCCTGACCGTCCTGTCCAACCAGGACTTCACCCATCTCGACCCGGCCCGCAACTGGGTCATGGGCGACATGGACTTCGGCACCCGACTGCTCTACCGCACCCTGGTCACGTACAAGGCCGAACCGGGGCCCAAGGGCGGCGAGCTGATACCCGACCTGGCCGAGGACCTCGGTACCTCCTCCAACGGGGCGAAGACCTGGACCTTCCGCCTGAAGAAGGGCCTGAAGTACGAGGACGGCACCCCCGTCACCGCCCAGGACGTCAAATACAACGTCGAGCGCTCCTTCTCCCCCGACCTGCCCGGCGGTCCCGACTACGCGGCCCGCTACCTCGCCGGGGCCGAGGGCTACCAGGGCCCGGCCCAGGGCAAGCACCTCGACTCCGTCAGGACCCCCGACGACCGCACGATCGTCTTCGAACTGCGCAAGCCCTTCGCCGAGTTCCCCTACGCCACGGTCCTGCCCACCTTCGCCCCGGTGCCCAAGGCCCGGGACAAGGGGCCGCAGTACGACAACCGCCCGTTCTCCTCGGGCCCGTACAAGATCGAGTCGTACGCCCGGGACAAGCAGCTCGTCCTCGTGCGCAACACCCACTGGGCCCCGGCGACGGACCAGGTCCGCAAGGCGTACCCGGACCGGATCGTCGTGACCATGGGTTTGAAGGGCAACCAGATCGACGACCGGCTCATCGCGAGTTCCGGCGCGGACGCCTCGGCCGTGTCCTGGGGGAAGCTGCGTCCCGAGTCCACCCCGAAGGTGCTCACCCGGCCCGAGGTGAAGGCGCGGCTGCTCGCCGAGTCGACCAACTGCACCGAGATGGTGCAGATGCACACCGGCCGGGCCCCCTTCGACCACGTCAAGGTCCGCCAGGCCGTGCAGTACGCCCTCGACCGTGAGGCCGTCCTGACCGCCTCCGGCGGCCCGGCGCTCAACGACCCGGCCAGCGCCCTCATGCCCGGCTCCCTCTTCGACGGCGGCCGGCAGCCCGACACCCTCGACATCCCGCCGGCCGGGGACGTCGCCAAGGCCAAGCAGCTCCTGAAGGAGGCGGGCAATCCCGACGGCTTCTCCACCAGCATCACCGTGTCCAACGGCGACAAGGGCGTCGCCGAGGCGGTCCAGCAGTCGCTGGGCCGTGCCGGGATCAAGGTGACCATCGAGACGGTCGACCCCTCCGCCTTCTACGACACGATCGGCGACACCAAGAACCGCACCGACCTCGTCTACACCGGCTGGTGCCCCGACTACCCGTCCGGCTCCACCTTCCTGCCGTTCGTCTTCGACGGCCGCTACATCAAGGAGAAGGGCAACTCCGGCAACCACTCCCTCTTCCGTGACGAGCCCACCATGAAGCGCATGGACGAGATCGCCGCCATGGCGGACGCCAAGCGGGCCAACAAGGCCTGGCAGGAGCTGGACGGGCAGATCCTCGGCAAGGCCCCGACCGCGCCCGCCGTGGTCGAGCGCATGCCACTGCTGCTCGGCACCAACATCGCCGGCGCCTTCGGCCACACCTCCTTCGGCGGGCAGATCGACTACGCGACGGTCGGCCTCAAGAACCCTTCCGCGAGCGGGAGCTGAGGGCCCCCTTCATGCCCACCATCTCCCCGCCCCAGCGCGCGGGCAGCGGCCCCTGGCAACTCGCCCGCGCGGAACTGCGCCGCCGCCCCGCCGTGCAGATCTCCCTCGCCGTGATCACCCTCTTCGTGGTCATGGCCGTGGCCGCCCCGCTGCTCAGTGCGCTGGGCGGCTGGGGCCCCCACGAGTTCGACAAGACGGCCGTCGACCCCTACCTCGGCGGCCTCCCGATCGGCCCGCTCGGCGGGGTCGGCTCCGAGCACTGGCTCGGCGTCGAACCCGTCACCGGCCGCGACCTGTTCGCCCGGGTCGTGCACGGCGCCCAGGTGTCCCTGCTCATCGCCTTCGCCGCCACCGCGATCGTCGTGGTCGCCGGCGTGGCGGCCGGGATCGCGTCCGGCTACTTCGGCGGCCGCACCGACACCGTGCTCTCCCGCCTGATGGACCTGACGATGTCCTTCCCGTCCCTCATCTTCATGATCGCCATGATGTCGGTGGCCCGGGACGTCAACCGGATCGTGCTCATGACCCTGGTCATCGGCCTGTTCGGCTGGCCCGGCATCGCCCGCGTCGTCCGTGGCCAGACCCTGTCGCTCAAGCACCGCGAGTACGTCGACGCGGCCCGCGTCGGCGGATCGGGCGCCTGGCGCATCCTCACCCGGGACATCCTCCCGGGCGTCGCCGGGCCGGTCATCGCCTACACGACCCTGATCATCCCGGGGATGATCAGCACCGAGGCCGCCCTCAGCTACCTCGGCGTCGGCGTCCGTCCCCCCACACCGTCGTGGGGACAGATGATCGCGGAGAGCGTCGCCTACTACGACACGGACCCCATGTACTTCATCGTCCCGAGCCTCTGCCTCTTCCTCACCGTGCTCGCCTTCACCCTGCTCGGAGACGCGCTGCGCGACATCCTCGACCCGAGGGGAAGCCGCAAGTGATCCTCTATCTCGGCCGTCGGCTGCTCGGCGTCGTCGGCGTCCTCGCCGCCATCGCCGCGGTCACCTTCACCATCTTCTACGTCCTGCCCTCCGACCCGGCCGCCGCGGCCTGCGGCAAGTCGTGCAGCGCGGAGCGCCTGGAGGCGATCCGGACCCACATGGGCCTGGACCAGCCGCTGTGGCGGCAGTTCGCCGACTTCGCCACCGGTATCTTCACCGGCCGCACCATGGGCAGCGGCCAGTACGCCCTGCACTGCGACTTCCCCTGCCTCGGCTACTCGTACGAGAACAGCCAGGGCGTATGGGACCTCCTCGTCGACCGGCTCCCGGTCTCCGCCTCGCTCGCCCTCGGCGCCGCCGCGATCTGGCTGCTCCTCGGACTCTCCGCGGGCGTCGCGGCGGCGCTGCGCAAGGACACCCTCACCGACCGCGCCCTCATGGTCGGGGCGGTCGCCGCCGCCTCCCTGCCCGTCTACTTCACCTCGGTCGTGCTGATCTACGGCCTGATCCGGGTGGCCGGGCTGCTGCCCTATCCGCAGTACACGCCCTTCGGCTCCGACCCTCTCGGCTGGGCGTCGAACCTGCTGCTGCCCTGGCTGGCGCTGGCGATCCTGTACGCGGCCGTGTACGCGCGGCAGAGCCGCAGTTCGATGATCGAGACGATGGCGGAGCCGTACATCCGCACCGCCCGCGCCAAGGGCCTGCCACGCCGCACCGTGGTCGTCAAGCACGGTCTGCGGGCCGGGATGACGCCGATCCTCACCATCTTCGGCATGGACCTCGGCGGCCTGCTCGCGGGCGCCGTCATCACCGAGTCCATCTTCGGACTGCCCGGCATCGGGCGGCTCTTCTACGGCGCGCTGTCCACCGGCGACCAGCCGGTCATCCTCGGCGTCACCCTGCTCGCCGCCACCTTCATCGTCGTCGCCAACCTGGCCGTCGACCTCCTGTACGCCGTCGTCGACCCGCGAGTGAGGTACTGATGACCGACACCCCACCGCTGCTCTCGGTGCGGGACCTCTCCGTCACCTTCCCGACTCCGCGCGGCCCCGTCCGGGCCGTGGACACCCTCTCCTTCGACGTCCGGCACGGCCGGACCCTCGGCATCGTCGGCGAGTCCGGCTCCGGCAAGTCCGTCACCTCGCTCGCCGTGCTCGGTCTGCACACCGGCGCCGAGGTCACCGGCTCCATCACCCTGGCGGGCCAGGAACTCGTCGGCCTGCCCGAGCGCGAGCTGAACCGGCTACGGGGCCGGAGGATGGCGATGATCTTCCAGGACCCGCTCTCCAGCCTGCACCCGTACTACACCGTCGGGGAGCAGATCGCCGAGCACCACCGGGTGCACTTCGGCAGCGGCCGCAAGGCCGCCCGGGAACGGGCCGTCGAGGCCCTCGCCGAGGTCGGCATCCCCGAGCCGCGGCGCCGGTCCCGCGAGTACCCGCACCAGTTCTCCGGCGGCATGCGCCAGCGCGTGATGATCGCGATGGCGCTCGCCTGCGAACCGGAACTCCTCATCGCCGACGAGCCGACCACGGCCCTCGACGTCACCGTCCAGGCCCAGATCCTGGAACTGATCGCCCAGATCCAGGAGGAGCGCGCTCTCGCCGTCGTGATGATCACGCACGATCTCGGGGTCATCGCCCGAGTGGCCCACGACGTCCTGGTGATGTACGGCGGCAGGGCCGCCGAACACGCCCCGGCGGAAGCCCTGTTCGCCACACCGGCCCACCCGTACACCCGAGGACTGCTCGACTCCCTGCCGCGCCTCGACGACCGCGACGACGCCCCGCTGCGGGCGATCCCCGGCAGCCCGCCGTCCCTGCTCGCCCCCGCGCCCGGGTGCGCGTTCGCCCCTCGCTGTCCACGGGCCGCGGAGGCCCCCGACGACGAGCGCTCCCACTGCCGTACCGAGCGCCCCGCGCTCGGCGGACCTGCCGGGCACCCGGTCGCCTGCCACTTCCCCGCGTACGAAGGCGTCGCCCCATGAAGCCCACGAAGGCCGAACCCCTCCTCTCCGTACGAGAGCTGACGACCACCTATCCCGGGCGGCGGCGCGCCGCCCCGGTCCGGGCCGTCGACGGCGTCAGCTTCGACATCGCGGCCGGCGAGACGCTGGGCCTGGTGGGCGAGTCGGGCTGCGGCAAGTCCACCACCGGGCGCACGATCGTCCGCCTCCTGGAGCCGTCCGCAGGCTCCGTCCGCTACGACGGCCGTGACATCGGGCATCTGTCGCAGCGCGAGCTGAAGCCGCTCCGGAAGGACCTCCAGATGGTCTTCCAGGACCCGCACTCCTCCCTCAACCCGCGGCAGACGGTAGCCAGGATCATCTCCGATCCGCTGCTGGTGCAGGGCAGTTCGGCGGCCGACGCGCGCAGGCGAGCGGCCGAGCTGATGGAACTGGTCGGCCTCATCCCGGAACACATCGACCGCTACCCGCACGAGTTCTCCGGCGGCCAGGCCCAGCGCATCGGCATCGCCCGCGCCCTGGCCACCAGCCCCCGGCTCGTCGTCGCCGACGAACCGGTCTCCGCCCTCGACGTCTCCGTCCAGGCCCAGATCGTCAACCTGATGGAGCGCCTCCAGCGCGAACTCGGCCTCGCCTACCTCTTCATCGCCCACGACCTCTCCGTCGTGAAGCGGGTCTGCGACCGGGTCGCCGTGATGTACCTGGGCCGGATCGTCGAGATCGGGGACAAAGAACGGGTGTACGCGGCCCCCGCGCACCCCTACACACGGGCCCTGCTCTCCGCCGTGCCCCTGCCCGACCCGGTCGCCGAGCGGACCCGGGAGCGCATCACCCTGCTCGGCGACCCGCCGAGCCCGGCCGCTCCCCCGCCCGGCTGCACCTTCCACCCGCGCTGCCCGAAGGCGCAGGCGGTCTGCCGTACCGAAGCCCCGCTGCTGCGGATCGACGCCCCGGGCGGGACCCGCCGGGTCGCCTGCCACTTCCCGGAGAGCCTCTGACGGCGGAGGGCGACGGCGCCGAGTTGGCGCGGTGAGGCTCGCGGCAGGGCAGCAGCCACCTCCCCGGCCTGCCGTAGCGCCCGTTCGTCCAGCGGCACCTCGCCGAATCGCACATCGCGCTCCGCAGCGGCAAGGCCACACGACCACGTGAGCCGACCGGCCACGAGCCGTCCCTACGTCGTGCACAGGAACCGGATCATCGTGAGTCGCTCGCGACATGGCGTTTCACACCAACCCGCGGGCCGTTTATGGCGCCTCTCACACCGCGTTGAACGAACCCTCATTGAGACTAAGCCTCTAAGCAGCTTAGTATTCGCGGGGTCTTCGCACAGTCGGCCGCCCGCCCGGGGCGGCGACGGAGACGCCGCCGTGCCCGCCGCACGCCGAGGCCGTCGGCGGTCGAGGAAGAAGGAGCTCCACAGTGGCCTCCCACCGCCGCCCGAAGCAGTCCAGTCCGCGCTACACCGGCGTCATCACCGCCACCGCAGCGGCGGCCGTGGCCCTGTCCGCCCAGGCCGCTTCGGCCGACCCCCTGCCCGACCCGAACAAGAAGGGCGTCACGGCGCAGGTGGACCGTCTGTACGAGCAGGCGACGCAGGCGACCGAGAAGTACAACGGGGCCAAGGAGAAGTCCGACGCGCTCAAGAAGGAAGTGGAGTCCCTCCAGGACTCAACGGCGCGCAAACAGGGCGAGCTGAACGAGCTCCGCGACAGGATCGGCGCAGTCGCCGCAGGCCAGTACCGTTCCGGCGGCCTCGACCCGACCCTCCAGCTGTTCCTCTCCGAGGATCCCGACACCTACCTGGAGAAGGCATCCGCCCTGGACCGGGCCGGCGACCGGCAGACTGCCGCGCTGCAGCAGTTCCTCGCCCAGCAGCGGACCCTCCGACAGCAGCGTGCGGAGGCGTCCGAGAAGCTGCGCGAACTCGACTCCACAGAGAAGGAACTCGGCAAGCGGAAGACGGAGATCCAGGGCAAACTGCGCGAGGCCCAGCGCCTCCTCAACACCCTCTCGACGAAGGAGCGGGCCCGGATCGCACAGGAGGAGGACCGGGCGGACCGGGCGAGCGCCCGGGTCGAGCTCGGCAACGAGGCCAGCGCCTCCGAGCGCGCCGCCGCGGCCTTCGCCGCCGCCAAGAGCAGGGTCGGCATGCCGTACGTCTGGGGCGCGAGCGGCCCGGCGTCGTTCGACTGCTCGGGGCTCACGTCCTGGGCATACCGCCAGGTCGGCGTGACGATACCCCGGACTTCCCAGGCACAGGCCGGCGCCGGGACGCGCATCAACTCCCTGAGCGCCCTGAAGCCCGGTGACCTGGTCATCATGCGCAGCGACCTCAGCCACGTCGGCTTCTACGCCGGCAACGGGCAGATCCTCCACTCGCCCAAGCCCGGCGCACAGGTCCGCTACGAGTCCATCGCCCGCAGCGGCATGCCCTTCATGTGGGGCGTACGCATCGGCTGACGCGCACAGCGGAGGGGGGCGCCAGGGCGCGGGCGCGCGAGATACGGAACCGCCGGACGCCCCCGGCCGGGAGGTCCTTCGGCATCTCGTCGACCGCGGACAGGAAGACGTACACCAGTCCGGCGTCGAGGGCGGACAACACCCCTGCCGCGACGGTCGCGTTTCCGCAACCCAGACGGTGCGCGAGCCTTGTTGAGCCGTAAATTTATTTCTTAGTTGCCTAGTAAGAACCTGTCCGATTCCTCCAAATCGGACAATCGAGCGAGCGGCTACACGACTTATTCACGCCATGTTTCTGGTGGAATTCCGAACCGCCCCGAAGAGATGGCTAAGATAACGGCGTGATTACAGCCCGGTCGCGCTCACGTGCGTCGCAACCCCGCCCTTCGGCGAGGCTGCGAAGGCTGCTCGGCCTGGCCGCGCTCCTGTTCGGCCTCCTGGCCGGGCATGGAGTGCACATGGACAGGGACGGGGCCGCGGTTACCGCGTCGCTCTCCCTGACCAGCGTCTCCCACAGCATCAAGGAAAGCTCCGGCGATCTCGACCCGGCGCACCCGGCACACGAATGCTCGCCGGGACCGTCGGAGGGAACACCGGCGCCCACTACGCCGTGTGCCGCGCGACAGCCCGATGCGCCTTGCTCTTCCGAGCCCTGCATCCAGGCCCGTGTCCGCGTGGTCGAGGCCAACGCAACACCGTCCGCCGCCCCGAGAGCCTCGACGGTTCTTCAGGTGTAGAACGCCCTGCCGTCGTTCAGTTCCGCCCCACACACCCGCGTGCTTGTGCGCCCGGCGGCGAGACGAGCGGCGCGTTCTGCCCCCCATGACCCATATCTCTCACGGGTACCGCTCCCTCCTGTCGCCAGGAGCCGAGACGGTGCGGCCCCGCCCGGAGGAACTGTGTCTCGCCATCCCAACACCCATTTGATCGCCGCTGTGATCGGCGCCCTGCTGCTGTCGGTCTTCCTCTGCCTCACGCCTGGGGGCGAGGCCGGGCGCACCACGGTGGAAAGAGAGACCGTCACCACGACCGCGCTCGGTCCCCATGCCGACCGTGCGGAAACCCGGTCACCACGGCACGGCCACCACGGCCACGGCGCCAACTGTTCTTCGGCGGGTGTCGTCCCGGAGACCCTCGCCGCGACGCGGCACGTGCCCGATGCCATCGCGCTTGCCTCATCCCTCGGCGACACCCCGACCGCGTCGGCCACCGAGCTACGTGCTCCGCCCTATGCCCCAGCGTCCGTAGCGGGATCAGGTCGCTCGACGCAGATCCGCGTCTGCCGGTGGCGCATCTAGACCGTTCGGCCCCCGGCGGCGTGCCACGCGGCCGCCCTCCCGAACGAGTACTCGACGCGCACCACCGAAATGAGAGCGGAACATGCACTCCTCGACCGCAGACGTCACGCCCCCCACCCGCTCCGCCCTTTCCGGGCTGGTGGGCAACACCCCGCTCCTCCACATCTCGGAGCCGCTCGCCCCCACGGGCCGCGGCTTCTGGGCCAAGCTGGAGGGCTTCAACCCCGGCGGCATCAAGGACCGCCCCGGCCTGCACATGGCCGAACGAGCCCGCGCCCGTGGCGATCTGCGCCCCGGCGCCCGGATCATCGAGTCCACCAGCGGCACCCTCGGGCTCGGCCTCGCCCTCGCCGGCATGGTGTACGGCCACCCCGTCACCCTGGTCACCGACCCGGGCCTGGAGTTGTCCATGAGCCGACTGCTGACCGCGTACGGCGCCCGGGTCAACGTGGTCGCCGAACCGCACCCGACCGGCGGCTGGCAGCAGGCCCGCCGCGACCGCGTGACCCAGCTCCTGGCACAGCACCCCGGGTCCTGGTGCCCGGACCAGTACAACAACCCGGACAACACCACCGCGTACACACCGCTCGCCCTCGAACTCGCCACCGAACTCGGCCACATCGATGTCCTGGTGTGCAGCGTCGGCACCGGCGGGCACTCCGCCGGCGTCTCCCGTGTCCTGCGCCAGCTCTATCCGAACCTGACCCTGGTCGGAGTGGACACCATCGGCTCGACGATCTTCGGCCAGCCGGCGCGCACACGGCTCATGCGCGGGCTCGGATCGAGCATCTACCCCCGAAACGTGGCGTACGAGCAGTTCAGCGAGGTGCACTGGGTGGCGCCGAGCGAGGCGGTGTGGTCCTGCCGTCAGCTCGCCACCTCCCACTACGCCACTGGCGGCTGGAGCGTCGGCGCGGTCGCCCTGGTCGCAGGCTGGCTCGCACGCTCGCTGCCCAAGGAGGCACGGATCGCCGCGATCTTCCCCGACGGCCCGCAGCGCTACCTCAGCACCGTGTACGACGACGACTACTGCGCCGCCCACGGTCTGCTCGACGGGCCCCCCGCGATCGAGCCCGACGTCGTCGGCCGCCTCGACGAGAAGGAGGTCACCCGCTGGACCCGCTGCGCCACCGTGGTCGACCCCCTCACGCTCACCGACACCGACACGGACGCAGACGCAGACGCAGACGCAGACGCAGGCCTGAACGACGAGGACCTCGCAGACTCCACGCAGGAGCAGGTCTGATGAAGGGCACGATCACCCAAGTCCGTTCGTACGAGCGCAGCGTGCAGCTGCTGATGGTGAACCAGTTCACCATCAACCTCGGCTTCTACATGCTGATGCCCTATCTGGCGGCGCATCTCGCCGGGCCTCTGGGCCTCGCCGGCTGGCTTGTCGGGCTGATCCTCGGCATGCGGAACTTCAGTCAGCAGGGCATGTTCCTGGTCGGCGGCACCCTCGCGGACCGGCTCGGCTACAAGCCGATGATCATCGCCGGCCTCGTCCTGCGGACCGTCGGCTTCGCGACCCTCGGCCTGGTGGACTCCGTACCCGCGCTGATCGCCGCCTCCGCGGCGACGGGCCTGGCCGGCGCCCTGTTCAATCCCGCCACCCGCGCCTATCTCGCCGCCGACGCCGGTGAGCGCCGGGTCGAGGCGTTCGCCCTGTTCAACGTCTTCTACCAGGCGGGCATCCTGCTCGGCCCGCTGGTGGGCATGGTGCTGACCGGCGTGGACTTCCGCGTCACCTGCCTCGTCGCGGCCGGAGTCTTCGCCGTACTGAGCGTCGTCCAGATCCGCGCTCTCCCGGCCCGCCGGGCCAAGGAAACCACGGAGAAGGAGGGGCAGAGCGTGCTCGCCGAGTGGCGTGGCATCCTCGCCAACCGCCCGTTCCTGCTCTTCTCCGTGGCCATGATCGGCTCGTACGTCATGTCCTTCCAGGTCTACCTGGCCCTTCCGCTGGAGGTCCGACGCCTCGGCGGAGAGGGCCGGTTCAGCACGGCGGCCGTCGCCGTCCTGTTCGCGGTCTCCGGGCTCAGCACCATCCTCTTCCAGACGAAGGTGACCGCCTGGTGCAAGGCCCGCGTGGAGCCGGGCCGCGCCCTCACCTGGGGACTGCTCACCATGGGCGTGGCGTTCGTACCTCTCCTCGCCGCCACTGCGGTTCCCGTACCCAGCGGAGGCATCGGGCTGTGGTTGCTGGCCGCCGTACCACCGACGCTCGCGGCGCTGCTCCTGGCCGTGGGCACGATGATCGCGTACCCCTTCGAGATGGACACCATCGTCCGGCTCTCCGGGAACCGCCTCGTCGCCACGCACTACGGGCTCTACAACACCATCTGCGGAGTCGGCATCACCCTGGGCAACCTCCTGACCGGAGCCACGCTCGACGCCGCCCGCGAGGCCGGCCTCTCCGCCCTGCCCTGGCTGGCGCTGACCGCGCTCGGCCTGGCGTGCGCCGCCGCCCTGTACGGCCTGCACCGCACCGGCCGCCTCACCGAACCACCGGCCGAGGCCCGGCCGCAGCCCGTGACCGCCTGACCTGACGCCGGCGACAAGGGGGCGGGCGCCCACGACGTGCCCTCCCCCGTGCCGCCATGCCCACATCCGGGAGTGAACCTTGACGACCGTCCCGTCGCGGAAGGCGCATACCACCGTACGGCTCCATCCGTTTCGCGCCGTCCGCTACGACCCGGCGCGGGCCGGCCAGCTGTCCGCCGTCCTCAGCGCCCCGTACGACGACATGAGCCCCGCCCACGCCCGTGCCCAGCGCGCACGCCCCCACCACATAGCCCGTCTGCTCTTCGCGGCCGATCCGCAGGACGCCGCCGGTCAGATGGAACGCTGGCTGGAGCGCGGCGTCCTGCGCCGCGACGCCGCCCCCTCCTTGTACGTCTACGAGCAACGCCTCGGCCCCCGACTCCTGCAGCGGGGGCTGATCGGCGAGCTCACCGTCGCCGGCCCCCATACCTGCCCCGTTGTCCCTCACGAGGACGTGCAGGAACACGTCGTACGGCAGCGCGCCGCCCACATGTCCGGTCTCGGGGCCCAGTTGGAGCCCCTGCTGCTCACGCACCGCTCCGCCGAGGGGACCGGCCTCCGTCTGGCGGAGTGGGTCGCGGAGCACCCGCGCGTCGCCAGCGCCCAACTGGGCGGCGTCACGCACCATCTCTGGCGGTGCACCGATCCCGACGACCAGGCGCTCCTCACCTCCGCCCTCGGCGGGCCGCGTGTTCCGCTGGTCGCCGACGGGCACCACCGCCTCGCCGCCGCGCGCCGGCTCACCCGGTCGCGGGACGGCGTCCCCTGGCAGCACAGCCAGGCGTTGCTCGTCGACTCGGCATCTACTCCGCTGCGGCTCAGGGCGATCCACCGTGTCCTACCCGGTCTGGACGCGGAGAAGGCCGCGCGAGCGGCATCCGGCGTCGCGCGCGTCCGGCCGCTTCCCTCCGGACCCCGGCTCCCCCGGCCGGACGAACTGGTGCTCGTCGGCGACGGGCGGGCCTGGAGTGTGACGGAACCGCATGTGTCAGCCCTGTCGGACGCGCTGGCCGGACTGCCGATCGAGTGGCGGGCTCAGCCGGCAGCTGTGACCGACTGTCTCCTCATCCCGGTCTGCTGGTCCATACCCGACCTGCCAGGCTCGGTCGTCCACCTGCACGACGCCGACCGGGCCGTCGCCGCGGTGACATCCCAGGGCACGGGGACCGCCGTGCTTCTGCCGGCCCCCACCGAGCACCGGGTACGAGAACTCGCCGAGCAGGGCGTTCTCCTGCCCCGCAAGTCCACCTCGTTCGGACCGAAACCCGCCGCCGGACTCGTGATGCGGGTCCTACGGAACACGTAGACGCAGCAGCGGGCACGGCCGGGTGGTACCGGTCGTGCCCCGCGCACGCGTCCCGAGCTTCCGTCAGCTCTTGCCGAGCATCTTGTTCATCTGCTCGATCTCTGACGTCTGGGCCTTGATCACCTCATCGGCCGACTCGCGGGCGGGGCCGTACTCGCCCTCCGCCTTCTCCTTCTCGGCCATCTCGATGGCACCCTCGTGGTGCTTGATCATCATTTGACCGGTCGGCGCCGGCGCGCTGGTGGTGGGGGCGGCGGTGGTGGACTCCATGGAGCCCATGTCGTGCCGGTCTCCTCCGTTGCCGCCGCAGGCGGCGAGCACCAGAGCGGAGACGCCGGTGGCTGCGACGAGGGCGGTACGGCGGATCAGCTTACGGTGCGTGTTCATGTATGGCTCCTGCGCGATCGCAGGAACGGGCCCCATGGCGTGCATGCCCAGCAGCCCGAGGAGCACGGCCAGGACGAGCAGCGCATGCAGACGCGGCCTCTTCGGTGGCGCTGCGCCCTTCCTGACGGAACTCACGGCCCCATCGCAGGCGCTGACTTTCAGCGGGCGAGATCAGCAAGGCTGTTCAGTGCGGTGTCGATCTCTGCCGGCGTGTTGATCACGGCGGTGCCGATGCGGGTGTAGTTCAAGGTGGACAGCCGTACGCGACGGGATGCGGCGTGGTCGACGACCTGCTGGTGGGTGTACCCGGCCACGCTGAAGCAGGTGATGCCGGCTGACAGATCCGGGTCGGCAGGAGTGTGCACGGTGACACCGGGGATGCGGCCCAGTCCTTGTTTCACCCGGGTCGACAGCCGTGTGACGCGGGCGGCGACGCGTGCTCGGCCCAGCTGCTCGTGCAACGCCACCGCCACGGGCAGGGCGAAGGCGTGCTCGAACGCCAGGAACCCTCCGGGTGACAGGGCCGCTGTTCCTCCGCTCCCGATGAAGCTCACGAACGTGGGCCGCAGCTGGTCGAGGATGTCCGGCGCCACCCAGATCAGCCCCGTCCCCCTGGGGCCGAACAGCCATTTGTGCGTTCCGGCGATCACCACGTCCGCGCCCAGGCCGGCGGCGTCCTCGTCCACTGCCGCCAGCCCGTGCACGCCGTCGACGACCAGCAGGCACCGGTCGGCAGGACTGCGCCCTTCATTGGCCCGGCGCACCACGTCGGCCACCGCCCGCACCGGCATCCGAAGCCCCGTGCTGGACTGCACCCAGGTGATCCCGACGACTCTGGTGTTCGGCCGGATCGCCTCGCCGACCGCCGCTGCGATGCCTTGCGCCGTCGCGGTGGCCGAATCGGCGAACCAGGAGGCCAGCCGCACCGTGTTGCCGTGCTTTTCGGCGGCCAGTCGGGCGGCGGTGCGATGGGAGTTGTGGTCGAGCTCCGTCAGCAGAAACTCCTGCCCCGGACGGGTCACGACACCGTTGTAGACGACACCCAGCCCGATACTCGTGCTCGCCGTCATCGCGATCTCCTCGGCCCGGCCTCCCAGACAGGCGGCGAGCGCCTGGCGTACCCGGGGCCATCCAGTCGGACCGTCGGGCAGCGCCAGCCCCGCGGGCACCGCCAGAGGATTGGCGTCGACCTGAGCGCTCAGATGATCCACTGCTTCCCGCACCGCCTTCGGATGCGAGGCCAGGTAGAACAGCGCGAGGTTCGCCCATCCCGGCTCCAGACGGAACTGCGCCCGCAAGGCGTCCCAGTCCACCCGCCCATCGGGCGTAGTGACCGGCCGTTCCCGCGGTGTGCTCGCTCCTACCGTGCAGGAGCTGGGCAAGAGCGTGACCGCCACCGCTCCTGCAGTACTCGCCAGCAGATCACGACGACTCGTCATCGACATCCAGCACCCCTTCGCACCGCGACCGGCGAAGCGGTGGCGGAGTAGCTGTCGGTGCCCTTCTGGTAGCGAGGTTACGCAAAGTGCCCGCGAGTGCCCACAGCTCCATCACCCAGACGGCCTGAACTGGGCCTCGGCCCCGTGACGACAGCCGCTCCATCCGCGCGGGACCGTCCCCTGAGCTGCCCGTCTACTATGAATTCGAACGCGGGATCAGCGGAGAGGACACGGGCCATGCGCCGGCTGGGGGAGCTCGAAGCGGAGATCATGGACCGCTTCTGGAGATGGAACCGCCCCGCCACCGTGCGTGAGGTCGTCAACGACATCAACCTCCATCGCGATGTCGCCTACACGACCGTGACGACGGTCACCAGCATCCTCTTCAACAAGGGCCATCTGACACGCGCCAGAGACGGCCGGGTCTGGCGGTACAAGGCCGTCGCGACCCGTGAGGCGTACTCGGCCGCGCTCATGGAGGACGGCCTGGAAGCCAGTGAGGACCGGCCCGCGGCCCTCGTCCAGTTCGTGGAGAACCTCGACGCCGACGAGATCACAGCGCTCCGCAAGGCCCTTCGAGACGTCGGACGACGGGCGAAGGAGTGAACGCGGCCCCTGCTCTCCTGGGGTACGCGGCCGTCGTGGGCGTCGCTGCCCCACGTCTGCTGGTGCGCAGCGCATGGCCACACCGGGCACCGGCGCTCGCGGCAGCCGTGTGGTTCGCCCTCATGCTGTCGTTCACCCTCGCGACCGCGCTCGCCGCGTCCCAGTTGGCCATGCCCACCGAGCACCTGCACGCGGGACTCGTAGGGCTGCTGCATGCCTGCGGCCTGGATGCGGGAACTCCGGACCCGAACCCGACGACAGCCGACCGGCTGGCCTTGGCGACGCCCCTCGCGGTTGTCACCGCCTTCGGCGGCGCTTTCCTCTTCCACGTCGCGCGGGCCGGAATCGTGCGCGCCCGGCACCGCGACCGGCTCGACAAGGTGGGGGTACGCTCCGACCGCCTGCGCGCCACGGTCCTGCCACACGGCACCCCCGCCGCGTACTGCCTCCCGGGTCTCCGTTCCCGCATCGTCGTGAGCGAGGCTGCCGTGCGGCTACTCACGGAAGATCAGCTCGACGCCGTCCTGGAGCACGAGCGGGCGCACATCGCCGGCCGCCATCATCTGCTGATCGCCGCTGCTCAGGCCTTCGCCACCGTCTTTCCCTGGGTGCCGCTCGCCCGCCGGGGACGCGATGAGATGGCTGTGCTGCTTGAGATGATCGCGGACGACCGCGCCCTGCGAAGCCATTCCCACGTGGTTCTGGCGACCGCGATGTACGAAATGGCCGCCGGCCGGGCTCCGAAGGCCGCGTTCGGCGCGGGCGGCTCGACGGTCCTCCTCCGCATCGAGCGCATCCTCGGCCCGCGTCGGGCCCCTCACCCGGCTCTCTGCGGCTCGGTGGCCTCCGTGACCCTGGCCATCCCGCTCCTGCCGCTGCTGGTGGCCTGCCCGCCCGGCGTCTGACGGTACGGGCCGGCGCACCCGGTCCAGCCGCGTCCCCCGGGCTGGCCATGATCGCGCCGTGGTCACGGAACCTGAGGCGTGAGCAAGCGCCGCACGCGCTCTCTGGTTCCGCCGTGGTCGCGACTGCTGTGGCTCGGAGCGCTGGTCTTCGGGCTCCTGTACGCCCACGGCCTCCGTGCCGACAGCAGCGCCGGGCATACGCCACCGGGGAGCGTCGCCGCCGTCCCCGTCGGTCATGTGCACGATCGGATCCAGGCGTCCTTCCACGACCACGGCACCGATGAGGACTCGGCGCACGTCGTCCAGGACTGTGCGACCGGGCAGCCGCCCGCGGGGTTCGGCATCCTTCCGCCGCCGGTGTCCCCGCTTGACGCGGAGGCCGTACTCGCCGGCACCAGCAAGGCTGCGGTGACGGTTCTTCCCGCAGTGGGATCCGGCCCCACATCGGCCGTTCTGCGCATGTAGTAGGCCAAGGTGGCGGCAGTCCGTCCCTCGGGCCCAGTCCCCTCCCACTTGGCTCACCGTCAGGTCACTTCTTCACGTCCGGAGCGCCGTCTCGCCGACCGGCCACGCTTCGGGCCCGCTCCCTCGCGCGTTCCTGCGCCGCTTCCGCCCACTCGGCGGAGGGCCGGCTGCCACGCGCCCACCGCACCATGGAACGTACCCGCGTCTCTGCTCACCGGCCGGCCCGCACCTCACGACACCGTGGTGGCAGTCGTCGGCGTCCTCGTCCTCCTCGTCGCCACGCTCGTCGACGAGTTCCTGTCGGCCCAGGGACGGCCGCCGCTCGCCCGCGGGCTCGTGGTGATCGGCGCCTCTCTCCTGTTGTCGTTCGGCATCGGCATGCTCATCGGCGGGCTCCAGCACTTCGAGGACTTCCCTGCACACGCGGCGATCCTCGTCCCGCTGGGGAGAGTCGTCCCGTTCACCGCCTTCGCACTCAGGACGCGGAGACCTCTTCGCGGTCAGCTCGTGTCCGTCGCCGCCTCTCACAATCAAGACCGAAATTTCGCCTTCGTACGTGTTGCTCCGACTTTCGCGGATTGGTCGCTGAGATGCTGCCTGCCGATGGTGGGTCGAAGCGGTCCGCCCGTCGGGAAGGGGGAGCACGTGGAAGCCGCGCGATGGGGGCCCGTCGCTTCTCTCCTCGCGGTCGTCCTGACCGGCGTGTTCCTCCTGCATTGTTTCGGGGCCGTCGTCCGCACCATCCGAGAGCCGCTGCACACCGGCCCGTTCAGCGGCGGCCTCGAACCCCGGGAGCATCCGGTATCGCGCTTCCACGTGCGCTGGTACCCCGTGACAATGATCTTCCTCGCGTTCGATATGGAAATGCTCTTCATGTACCCGTGGACGAAGGTCGTTCCGGAGATCGGCACTGCGGCAGTCGTCGAGATGTTCCTGTTCCTCGGCATCCTGCTCGCCGGCGTCGGCTACGCCTGGCGTGAAGGGGCCTTCCGATGGACCTGAGGACGGGCATCGGCAAGATGGCCTTGGCCCGGCCGGCCGTACTGATCGCGCCCGGTCGGGGCGCTACGCGCGAAAGGCTGGCCGTCGAGGCGGAGCTCGCCCGCAGGGCGTGGCCCCAGGCCGCCGGTCCCGCTTCCGCGGACCTGGTGGTCTTCGCGGGCGCCCCGCTTCCTGTTCGCGAGGGTGACTGGGCGGAGCGGCTGTGGCAGGGCGTGCCGGGCCCGAAGGCGCTGGTCACCATCACCGATGCCGGGCACGCGGCGCATGCGCTTGACCACGTGCACGCCGCACTCCTGGAGGCAGTCGCCCAGCCTGCCCGGCACATGGAGCACACCGATCACCGGCAGGGTCACGCCCCGGCGCCGCAGCACCGCGCCGGGCACGACAACCACGAGCAGCATGGTGGTCACGACGGCCCTGGCGGCTATCACGAGGGCGGTGATCACACCGGGCATGACCCGCATCGGGCACCTGGGCACATGGCCGACGGCGGCGGCACAGATCACCCCCACATGTCTCATGACGCCACGGGGCATGACCGGATGGGACATGGCGCCCACGGCCACCACATGGGCACCATCGCCGGCCTTCCCCTGGCCGAGAGGGCCGACGACCGGGACGGATTGAGGCTTGACCGGCTCCACGTGCCGCTCGGGCCCGCGCTCCCGGACTGGCCGGCGGGACTGGTGCTGCACCTCGAACTCCAGGGCGACGTCGTGCAGCGCGCGGAGGTCGAAACCGTGCCCGCGCCTTCCCCGTCCAGGCCTGCGTTCTGGAACGAGCCGTGGCTCAGGGCCATGACCGGTGATCCGGTGACGGTCGGCGAGGCCGCTCGGCGGCGATGTGCGGCACACCTCGACAGCCTCGGCAGACTCCTCGGTGTCGCCGGCTGGAGGGAGTCGGCGACTAGAGCACGCGTCGCCCGCGATCGCACGCTCGACGGTGCCCCCGGAGCGGAACTCCATTCGCTCGTCCGCCCTTTGGCTCGGCGTGTACGCAGGTCGTGGACACTGCGGTGGCTCACGGCGGGAGTTGGCGAACGAGTCGGGGGGCAGCCGGGGGGTGACGTGCACAGGAGGCTGATCGCATGGCTGGACGGGCTCGATCAGGCCCTCGGCCACGTCGACGACCGCGACCCGCTCTCCGCCCATCACCCGGTCGGCCCTCGGGGTCGCCTAGACACCCAGGTGCCCCCGTCCCAGGCACTGCTGGAGGCGCTGCCCGAACTGCTCGAAGGCACCGAGTACGCCTGCGCCCGGCTCATCGTGGCGAGCCTGGATCCCGACCTCGACGAACTGGCCCCTCAGCACGTGCCGGGAGCCCATGGTCATGGTTGAGTCCGCTCCCCTCTGGGCCGCCCTCGTCCTCCCTCTCGCGCTGGCATTGGCGGCCTGGGTCACGGCGACCGTCGACGCGGGGTCGACGAGCGCAGGCCGCGAGGTCCTGCGGCTGCTGGTGAAGCAGCGGCGGATCACGCGGGCCGCCGACGTCCCTCTCGTACGGCTGGGGACGGCGCTGCTCCCGGTGGCCGCCGTCCTCGCCGCCGTCGTACTTCCCTTCGGCTTCCGGTCGTTGTCCGATCTGCCGGACGGAATCGTGTGGTTCAACGCCATGGAGGCGCTGGCGTGGGCGGCCGTGTGGCTGACGGGCTGGGGGCCGAACTCGACTCTGTCGCTGGTCGGCGGCTACCGCTTCCTGGCGCAGGGGCTCGCGTACGAGTTGCCGCACATGCTGGCGATCACGACGGCGGCGCTCGGCGCGGAGTCCCTGCGGGTGGGCTCGGTGGTGGACGCCCAGGCCGGGCTCTGGTTCGCGGTGTGGATGCCGGCGGCGTTCGGGATCTACCTTCTCAGCGCGCTCGCCATGGCCTTCTGGGGACCGTTCGACCAGCCGGTGGGCGCGGACGCGGCGGGCGGCGCGGCGGCCGAGCTGTCCGGGGTGGACCGCTTGCTGTTCCTCGGCGGACGGTGGCTGCTGATCGTCGTGGCCGCCGCCTTCGCCGTACCGCTGTTCCTGGGCGGCGGACACGGCCCCCTGCTTCCGGGCTGGGCCTGGACCGTGGTCAAGACGGTGGCCGTGCTGGCCTTCCTGCTGTGGGTGCGCCGCAGGGTGCCGACCGTACGGATGGAACGGTACGTCGAGCTGGCTTGGGTCGTCCTGACCCCTCTTGCGGTGGCGCAGGCCCTCGTGGTGGCCGTGGTGGTGCTCGGACGGTGAGGGAGCGATGACGACTTCGGCGTTCTGGGTCCTCGCGGTGCTCGCCGTGGCGAGCGGCGTCATGGTGTTCCGCTTCGACTCGATGGCGCGCGCCACGTTTTCGCTGCTCACCGCGCTGCTGTGTGTGGGCGGGGAGCTGATCGTGCTGGGCCTGGACTATCTGGGCATCGTGACCGTGCTGATGATGACGATCGAGATGGCCATCATGGCCGTCTTCATGATCATGTTCATGATGAACCCGGCCGGGCTGACGCCGATGACGATGGTCCACAACAAGCGGGGAGCGGCGGCTGTCTGCGCGCTGTCCTTCGTGCTGCTCCTCGTCGGCATCCTGCTCGCCCCCTGGCCCCGCCGGAGCGGACGGCCTCCCGTCGATCCGACCATGGACCTGGGCCTGTCCCTGATGGGACCCCAGATGCTCACCATGATGACGCTGGGGATGGCGCTGTTCGCGACCATCGTCGCGACCGTCGTGCTCTCCACCCAGCGCGGCCGGTACGACCGGTACGGTGACAGGCTCCAGGACCCCCGCCCCGACGACCCGGTACGGGGCGGGGTGGGCCGATGAGCCTGGAGCTGTTCCTGATCGTGGCCGCCGCGCTGTTCTGCGTCGGGCTCTTCGGGGCGCTGACGCAGCAGTCGATCGTGATGCTGATGATGGGCCTGGAGCTGATGCTGGGCGGGGTGATCCTCGCCGCCGGCGCGGCCTGGCACTACATCGCGCCCGCCACGGCCGACGGTCAGGTCCTGATCGTGGTCGCCATCACCGCCATGGCGGTGGAGATGGCGATCGGTTTCGCCGTCGTCACGGCCCTGTTCCGCTCCCGTGAGATCGACATGACCGACATGGCGGCGGAGCTGAGGGAATGAGCGCTGCGCTGTGGACGCTGATCGGCCTGCCGCTGAGCGCCGGTGCGCTGCTGGCTCTGGCCGGGCGGCCCGCGGACCGGGCGGCCCCGCTGCTCGCGGTCGGCGTCTCGGTCGCGACCTTGGGGCTCGCGATCACGGCTTCTCTCCAGCACCCGGCCGTCGAGGCGCCCCTGATGGAGGGGCTCCCCTTCCGGATCGCGGTGGACGGCCTCTCCGGCGTCCTCGTCGTCACCGTCACCGCCGTCACCCTCGCCGTACTCCTCTTCAGTGTGGCGGAGTTCGGCGCCCACGACGCGCGGGCCCGCTTCTTCGGGCTGATGCTCCTCTTCTCGGGGAGCATGCTCGTCACCGTCACCGCCACCACCCTGCCGGTGCTGCTCATGAGCTGGGAGGTCATGGGCGCGACCTCCTGGGCGCTGATCGGGTACTGGTGGCGCGAGCCGGAGCGTACCGCCGCGGCCGGCACCGCCTTCCTGACGACCCGTGCCGCCGACCTGGGCCTGTATCTCGCGGCCGGCGCCGCCCTCGCGGCGGGACCCGGCCCGCTCACCCTCGACGGCCTCGCGTACAGCGACGAGCCGTGGCTGTCCTTCGTGACGGCGGGGCTCCTGATCGCGGCGTTCGGGAAGTCCGCGCAACTCCCCTTCAGCTTCTGGCTGTCACGGGCCATGCAGGGCCCAAGCCCTGTGTCGGCGCTTCTGCACTCCGCGGCGATGGTGGTCGCCGGCGCCTACCTGCTGCTACGGACCGGACCACTCCTCGACGCCTCCGGCTGGGGCGCAGACGCGGCCGCGTGGGTGGGTGCGGCGACCGCCGTCGTCCTCGGGGTCGTCGCCGTCGCGCAGACCGACCTCAAGCAGCTGCTCGCCGCCTCTACCTGCGCGCAGATCGGGTTCATGGTGCTGGCGGCCGGTGTGGGGGCGACCACGGGAGGTGTGCTGCAGCTGATGGCTCACGCCGCCGCGAAGAGCCTGCTCTTCCTGGTCGCCGGCGCCTGGCTGACGGCATGGGGGACGCAGCAGCTCCCTGAGCTGCGCGGGGCCGCCCGGGCGCACCGAACCGTCGGCGTGCTCTGCACCGTGGGCGCCCTCTCTCTCGCCGGGCTGCCCCCGCTCTCTCTCTGGGCCGCGAAGGACGTCTTGCTTGCCGTGCCCCTTGAAGACAGTCCGTGGCTCTACGCCACCGGGCTCGCGGCAGCGGTTCTCTCCGCCGCCTACAGCGTGAAGGTCCTCCGCTTCGTGTGGGACTTCGGGCGGGACCGAACCGGGCAGCGGACCACTGACGGGCGGACCGTCCCCCGGGGGACGGTCGCGCCGCTCACGCTTCTGGCCCTCGCCTGTATCGCTCTGACGCCCGTGGCGTTTCCGCCCGTACGTGACGCGCTCGGCAGATACCTCGGCGCACAAGGCCAACCGTCTCCGGTGATCTGGGAGTTCGCACTCTCCGGCGCACTCGCGCTCGCCGCCGCCGCCGTCGCCTGGAGCTGGGGCGCCCGCCTCGTCCCACTGCCCGGCCCGCTGAAGGCGGGGAGCGCGAACTGGCTTGGGCTGGAACGGGCCGCCCACCTTCTCCTCGTCTCCCCCGCCCTTCGGATCGCCCGTGCCGCCGCCGCGCTCGACGACCACGTCCTGGACCGCGCTCTACTGGCTTCCGCCCGGGGCACGCTGGTGCTGGCCCGGTGGACGAACCGGTTCGTCGAAGGCGCCGTCGACGGCGCGGTCGAGGGCGTCGCGACCGCATCCCGTCGGCTCGGCGCCTGGGCCCGCCGACCGCAGACAGGCCAGCTGCACCATTACCTCGCCCAGGCCGTAGCCGCCTTCTCCGTCATCGCCGTCGTGCTCGTCCTCGTGAGGTAGCCCGTTGCTCACCGCCCTCGTCTTCGCCCCGACCGCGGTCGCCCTACTGCTCCTCGCGCTCCCCTCCCGTATGCCCGTCCAGGCACTGCGCACCGTCTGGGTCACGACGGCGACCGCCGAACTCGGTCTGGTCGTCGCCATCTGGGCCGGTTACCGGACCGCGGGCGGCATCCAGTACGAGCTGCGGGCCCGCTGGATCCCCAGCGCGGGCGTCGGCTACCACGTCGGCGTCGACGGCCTGTCACTACCGCTACTCGCGCTCACCTGCGTGCTGTTCCTCGCCTGCGCGCTGTATTCGCTCCGCGAGAACCGACGCTTCCGGGAGTTCGCCGCGCTCTTCCTCTTCCTCCAGACCACGTGTCTCGGGCTGTTCGTGTCCCTCGACCTGATCCTGTTCTTCGTCTTCTTCGACCTGTCGATCGTGGCGATGTTCTTCATCATCGCGGGGTGGGGCCACCACGACGCGAAGCGGGCAGCGCTGAAGTTCTTCCTCTACACGTTCATCGGTTCGCTGGCACTGCTCCTCGGTTTCATCGGCCTCTACCTGGCCGCCACCCCGCACACCTTCGACATCGTCGATCTGACCCGGCAGAACCCTCTCGCCGGCCGGTCCGCCTACGCCGCACTCGTCCTGCTCGCCGTGGTGATCGGACTCGCCGTGAAGACGCCGACGGTCCCCTTCCACACCTGGCTGCCGCCGGCCCACACCGAAGCGCCAGCGGCCGGATCCGCGATCCTCGCCGGGGTGCTCCTGAAGATGGGGACGTACGGGTTCCTGCGCATCGCCATGCCCCTGCTGCCGGACGCCTGGCGCCGGTACGCGATCGTGATCGTCGTCATCGGTGTCGTGTCCGTCCTCCACGGCGCCCTGGTGGCACTCGCCCAGACCGACTTCAAGCGGATGGTGGCGTACACCTCCGTCAACCACATGGGCTACATCATCCTGGCTGTCGGCGCGGCCGCCGCGACCGCCGACACCTCCGCTCAGGCCCGCTCCCTCGCGATCACCGGGTCGGTCACCCAAATGGTCAGCCACGGCCTGATCACCGGTGCGCTGTTCCTCCTCGCGGGTGTGATGTACGAGCGGGGGCGGACGTACGACATGAGCGCGTACGGCGGTCTCGCCGCCACCGCCCCTGTCTTCGCGGCCCTCACCGGCGCGGCGGCCTTCGCTTCGCTCGGGCTGCCCGGCTTCTCCGGCTTCATCGCGGAGTTCCAGATCTTCACCGGCTCGCTCGGGCCGAGGCCGCTCGCCACCGCCTTGTCCGTTCTCGGCATCCTGCTCACTGCCGGGCTGTTCCTGCGCGCGCTGCGGCAAATTCTCATGGGGCCGCTGCGACTGCCGGACGCACCCGGTACGCCACGCGTGTTCCCGGACCTGCGAGCCCACGAGTACGCGGGCATCGTCCCACTTCTCGTCCTGACCGTGGTCCTCGGTGTGGCCCCGCGCTTCCTCCTCGACGTCATCGAACCGGCCTCCCGCGAGGTCCTGGAGCAGCTCGCCCGATGAACGTCATGAGCGAGATGAACGAGAACCCGCTCGACATCCTTCCCGAGGTGCTGCTCGCCGCCTCGGCCGTGTTCGGGCTGCTCCTCGCTGCCTGGCTGCCGCGTCGCAGGCAGTGGCTGGTGGGACTTCTCGCGGCGGCGGCCGCAGGCGCGGGGATCGTGGCGGCGGCCGTCGCGGCGGCACACCCCGACGTGACCGCGTTCGGCGAGGCTTTCACCGTCGATCCGGTGACCAGCACGTCCCGAATCGTCGTCCTCGGCGCCCTCCTGCTCGTGCTCGCCCTCTTCGCGAGGCAGTTCCACGCGCACCCACGTGAGAGCGAGACATACGTCCTCGTCCAGCTCTCAGCCCTCGGCGCGCTCGTCATGGCCGGCACCCAGGACCTGCTGCTGCTCGCCGCCGGGTACCTGCTGACGAGCATCCCCGCGTACACGCTCGCCGGCTTCCGGAAGGACGGCCCGGGTACCGAGGCCGCGCTCAAGTACTACGTGATCGGCGCGCTGCTCGGGGTACTGATGCTTGGCGGCATCACCGTCCTCTACGCCGCAGGGCGGGCGACCGGCTACCCGTCGCTCGGGCCCACGCTCTCCGATGCGCCCGAGGGGCTCGTCGCGGCGGGGGCCGTCGGGCTCCTGGCCGGCGTGCTGTTCAAGGCCGGTGCCGTGCCCGCCCACTTCTGGGTGCCGGACACGGTGCAGGGCAGTACGGCACCGGTGGCGGCCTTCCTGACCACGATCCCGAAGATCGGCGCCCTTGCTGCCCTGCTGCGGCTCGGCGAGGCGGTCCTCGCCGACAGCGGCATGCCGTGGCCCGAGGTCATCGCGGTGATCGCCGCCGCGTCGATGACACTGGGCAATCTCGCCGCCTTCTTCCAGGACGACGTCAAACGGCTCCTCGCGTACTCGACCATCAGTCAGGTCGGATACCTGCTGCTGCCCGTCGCCGTCACCGGACGGTCGGACCTCGCCCAGCCCGCCCTGCTGTACTACGTGGCCGCGTACGCCGTCACGAACCTGGGCGCCTTCGCCGTGGTCTGCGCCCTCCCCCGGGCCACCCGGCTCGCCGACTACCGCGGCCTTGCTCGGCGACGACCGCTCCTCTCCGCCAGCCTCGTCATCTGCCTCCTCGGCCTCGTCGGCACACCGCCGACCGCCGTGTTCGTCGGGAAACTGGAGGCGTTCAGCGCCGCCATCGACGGCGGCTACACCTGGCTCACGATCCTGGCCGCCGTCAACACCGTCGCCTCCCTCTTCTACTACCTGCGCTGGATCGCCCCGGCCGTCTCACCGGGTAACGGTACGGCTCTCACCGATAGCGACCGCTCGGCTCGGGGCGTTGCCTACACGGCCACCCTGATCTCCGTGGGCCTCGGACTCGCCGCAGGCCCCGTACTCCCCGCCCTGGGCGGTTCCCTCGCCACCTGATCGCGGCGAATCCGCCGACCGCAGACGTCTCGACAAGATCGGAGGCGGCGCGCCAGAAGTGCGTCCTGCGGGAAGCCGCGGACGTGGCGGTACCGGCGACATGATCCTCACCCGTGAAGCCATCACCACCGCCGTGGAGCGGGGCGACATCGTCATCGAGCCCTTCGCCCCGGAGCGCGTCTCCCCGAACGCCTACGACTGGCACCTGGGCGACCGGATCCGCGTATGCGAGGGCGACGAGCTGGACGCGGCAGCCGCCACCCGGGGCACCGAACACGTGATCCCCGCGGAGGGCATGGTCCTCCGGCCGGGGCGGCTCTACCTCGGAGTCACCCACGAGCGCACGCACTCGGAGCGCTACGCCCAGATGATCAACGGAGACCGCAGCCTGGGCGCGCTGGGGATCTGGGTGCACGTCTCGGCTCCGCTGGGACACGTCGGCCACGCCATCCGCTGGACCCTGGAGATCCGCGTCGCACAGCCCGTCAAGGTCTACCCGCTGATGCCCTTCGGGAAGATCGTCTTCTTGTCCACGGCCGGAGCGACTGCCAGCTACCAGCACCTGGGGCACAAGTACACGCGGACGAGCGGGATCGACATCTCACGGCTGTACGAAGAGCTTCGGTGAGCGCGGCGAAGGTACTGACCGGGCTCGATCTGCCCTGGGGCAGCCCCGGCGGTAGCGTCGAGCTGCTCAAGGACCTCTACCTGGGGCCGCGGGCCCCCCTGGCCGCCGACACGTTCATGCTGGGTACGGACGCGGCGCCCGCCCCCTCCGGCGAGGGGTTCTGGTCCTACGTCGACGGGCTCACCCGCGCGATCACGACGCGCTTCCCGCCCGGGGACCAGGACGTGCTCCACCTCCAGCATCTCGCCTTCGGCGCCACTCCGGCGCTGCTGAGGATCATGACGGAACCCATCCTGGAAGTGGTCGTCACCTCCGCGCAGGAGGCCATGGACGCCGTGGCGGGCGGCGCCAACCGCCTGGAACTGGCCACGGACATGGCCTCCGACGGCCTGACCCCCTCATTGCCCGACTTCCTCCGCGTGCGCGAGGCCGTCACCGTCCCCCTGCGGATCATGCTGCGGGACAGCAACGGATTCCAGCCGACCGACCTGGACCGGCTCGGCGAAGCGGCCTCGGCACTCCGGGCGGCGGGAGCCGACGCCTTCGTACTCGGCTTCCTCACCCAGGAGGGAACTCTGGACCTGCCCTCGGTCACCGCCCTCCTCGCGTCGGTGCCGGGCTGTCGCTGGACGTTCCACCGCGCCCTGGACCACGCGAGCGACCGTGACGCCCTGCGCCGCGCCCTCCACGGACTGCCGGGCCTGGACACCGTACTGACGGCGGGCTCCGTCCCCGGCGTCGAGCGCGGACTGGACGTCCTGACCGCGGAAGCCGGCCGGCAGGGCGAGCGCGGCTATGAGGTGAACGTCATGGCCGGTGGCGGCCTGATGACACGCCACGTACCGATCCTGCGCGCCCACGGCCTCGACACCTTCCACGTCGGCACGTCCGTGCGCCACGGCGGCTGGGACACGCCGATCGACCGGGCCGCCGTGCGACGGTGGCGGCAGCTCATCGAGACCGACCCGGGACAGCCTGACCGCGATGACCTCTGAGACAACCTGCGAGTTCTGTGCCATCGTCACCGGCCGGCTCCACGCCGAGATCCTGTTCGAGGACGAGTCGACCGTCGCCTTCCTCGACAACACCGCGGTGATGGAAGGGCACACCCTCGTCATCCCCAAGGTCCACGCCACCGACATCCGGGCCATTGCCGAGGACGACGCGGCGGCTGTGATGCGCACCGCGCACCGCATGGCCGCGCTCCTCGACGGCGTGTTCACCCCGGACGGCATGACACTGTTCCAGGCCAACCGTCCGGCGGGCTGGCAGGACGTCTTCCACCTCCACGTCCACCTCGTGCCCCGGTGCGAGTCCGACCACCTGCACCGGCCCTGGCACGCGGAACGCGCCCACCCCGCCGCTCTGGCGCGGACCCGCCAACGCGTTCTGAGGCAGACCGGCGACGACGCGCCCATATGACGCGGCCCACCTTCAGTGAGGAAGAATCGTGACCATGGAACACCCCCACCTGCCGACCACCGAGGCCGCCGTCACCGCGATACGCAAGATTGCGGACGACTACCGCCTGGCGATGACCGTCACCGACGACATCGGCGCCGACCAGACGTCACGCCGCACCTCGGCGGGCGTCTTCGCGACCCTCGACCCCGACGGCTCATTGCCGCACGAGGCATTCGTCGAACTGGCCGGCTCCCCCGCCGTGAGCGTCCGAGTCTTTCCCGAGGACGATGCGAAAATCACCGTGGATCACGTCGAGTTCCACGACGTGCCCCGGGACTCCGTCCCGGCGTTCCTCCGCTCCGTGTACGGCGGACTCGCCCACACGAAGGGCCGGTTCTTCCCCCCGGGCCAGTGGCTCATCGTCCCCCTCCCCGGCGACGAGACCTACAAGGAACTGATCGCGGACACCACTCTCACTCCCTGGCTCGCACGCAGCGCGCGTAGCTCATGACAACCCGCTAGTGGCCACCCCGTGGACGACCCCGCTCCGCACGTTGGGCCGTTGCAGGCCCGACACCCACTCCGCGCTGACCTTCGCCCAGCGCACAATCCAGCCGCTTCCCGAAGCAGGTCCCACCTGGTTCGGGAAGCGGCTTTCCCTCGCTGAGATCCCATCAGGATCCACTTGGGACGAGCGTCAAATGAGCGTCAAGATATCGCCCGTAACGCCCACACCGCACATACGGCGCACCCGCAAAACCCCAGGTCAGGCGTCCTTCTTCACCGGCTCCAGGATCGCCACGCACTCCACGTGGTGCGTCATCGGAAACAGATCGAACGCCCGCAGCGTCCGCACCCTGTATCCGCCCTCCGCGAAGTACGCCAGGTCCCGTGCCAGCGCCGCCGGGTCGCACGCGACGTAAGCGATACGACGCGCGCCCAGGCCCGAGAGGTGCTTGACGACCTGCTTGCCCGCGCCCGCGCGCGGCGGGTCCAGGACGATCAGGTCGCATTCGGTGATGCCTGTACGGGGCAGGACCTGGTCGACCTTGCCGTGTTCGATGCGGACACGGTCGAGGTCCTTGAGGTTGTGGCGGGCGTCCTCGACCGCTCGCTTGCCGGACTCGATGCCGAGGACCGCGCCCTTTTCGCCGATGCGCTGGCCGATGGCGCCGGCGAAGAGGCCCACGCCGCAGTAGAGGTCGAGGGCCGTGTCGTTCTTGCGGGGCAGAAGGCCCTGCATGACGGCGCGGACGAGGGTGTTGGCGGCCTGGGGGTGGACCTGCCAGAAGCCGCCGGAGCCGACGCGGTAGGTGCGGTCGTCGGCGCGTTCGCGGACGAAGGCGCGGCCGTGGACGCGGTGGACGCCGCCGTCCTTCTCGTCCACGCGGAGCACCGAGACCGGCTTGTCGAGTTCTACGAGGGGGAGGCGGCCGCCGGGCTTCGGGGTGAGGATGACCTGGCGGTCGTTGGAGCCGGTGGCGGTGATGGCCTCCACCGCGGCCATCTGAGGCCACTCGCGCTTCTCGACGCCCAGTTCCGAGACCCCGGGGGCCGCGATCAGGCAGTGATCGACCGGCTGCACGTCGTGCGAGCGGTGCTTGCGCAGGCCCGCGTTGCCGTCGGCGTCGACGGCGTACTGGACGCGGGTGCGCCAGGCGGGGACCTCGCCCGCCGGAAGCTTGTCGCCCTCGGCCGGCATGACCGTGCCGTCCCAGCCCGCCTCTTCGGGGGTCAGGCCCGCCAGGCGCTGGAGCTGCTCGGCGATGACCTCGCCCTTGAGGCGGCGCTGCGCGCCCGGCTTGGCGTGCTGCCAGTCGCAGCCACCGCACATGCCGGGGCCCGCGTACGGGCAGGGGGCCTCGACGCGGTCCTTGGACGGTTCGAGGATCCGTACGGCGTCGGCGCGCAGGAAGCGGGAGTCGGTGTCGCCCTCGGTCACCTTCGCGATGATCTTCTCGCCCGGGAGCGTGTGGCGGACGAAGAGGACCTGGTTGCCGGCGGTACGGGCGATGCAGTGGCCGCCGTGCGCGACGGGCCCGACCTCGACCTCGTACTCCTCCCCGACCAGTGACGACGTGGGTGCGTTCTGCATGAGGGGAGGCTCCAGGGGCGGGGTGGTGGCGAAGGGGTGAGGTGGCGGGCGAGCAGTCGCGCCTTGTGGGCAGGACAACAGCCCACCAGTCTACGTGGGCGTGGGCGGGGCGCCGACCACGAGCGAGGCCCGCGTCGTGGGGACGCCCGTCGCGCGACCGGCCGCCGCCTCTCACTTCTTGGGGTTCGGCTCCTTGCTCCTGCTGTTCCTGCGTTCCACCGGGCCCCGGCGCACCGACCCCGGAGCGTTCCACTCCGCGCGCCTCCTCGCCCGCCTCTTCGCGGCCTCGGAGGACTGGAGCTGGTAGGGGACGGACGTGACCATGACGCCCGGGGTGAACAGCAGGCGGCCCTTCAGACGCAGGGCGCTCTGGTTGTGGAGCAGGTGCTCGTACCAGTGGCCGACGACGTACTCGGGGATGTAGACGCTGACCACGTCGCGCGGGCTCTCGCGGCGCAGCCCCTTGACGTAGTCGATGACCGGGCGGGTCACCTCGCGGTAGGGCGAGTCGAGGATCTTGAGCGGTACGTTGATGCCGCGCCGCTCCCAGTCCTCGCGGAGCGCCTTCGTCTCGTCCGGGTCGACGCTGATGGAGAGGGCCTCCAGGCGGTCGGCGCGGATCAGTTTCGCGTAGGCGAGGGCGCGCAGCGTGGGGCGGTGGAGCTTGGAGACCAGCACGATCGCGTGGACACGGGAGGGGCGCAGGCCCTCGTCCGCGGGGGCCTCGTCGGCGGCGATCTCGTCGGCGACCCGGTCGTAGTGCTTCCGGATGGCGGTCATCGTGCCGTAGAAGATCACCATGCCGAGCAGGGCGACCCAGGCGCCGTGGGTGAACTTGGTGGCGAGGACGACGACCAGGACCAGCCCGGTGAAGGTGGCGCCGAAGGCGTTGATGGCCCGGGAGCGGATCATGTGGCGGCGCCGGGCGGGGTCCTCCTCGGTGCTCAGATGGCGGTTCCAGTGCCGGACCATGCCGGTCTGGCTGAGGGTGAAGGAGACGAACACCCCGACGATGTAGAGCTGGATCAGGTGCGTGGAGTCGGCGTCGTAGATCCAGACGAGCAGGATCGCGGCCCCGGCCAGCAGGACGATGCCGTTGGAGAAGGCGAGGCGGTCGCCGCGGGTGTGCAGCTGGCGCGGCAGGTAGCGGTCCTGGGCGAGGATCGAGCCGAGCAGCGGGAAACCGTTGTACGCGGTGTTCGCGGCCAGGAAGAGCACGAGTGCGGTCGCCGCGGCGAGGACCATGAAGAGGAACGAGCCATGGCCGAAGACCGCCTCGGCGACCTGGGAGATCACCGGGTCCTGGGTGAAGTTCTCACCGACCGGGGAGCCGTCGCGGATCAGGTCCACGGCCGGGTTCTCGGCCATCTTGACGTCGGTGGCCATGGCGAGCCCGATGATCCCGCAGAACATGGTGACGGCGAGCAGGCCCATCGCGGCCAGCGTGGTCGCGGCGTTCCTGCTCTTGGGCTTGCGGAACGCGGGGACCCCGTTGCTGATCGCCTCGACGCCGGTGAGGGCGGCGCAGCCGGAGGAGAACGCGCGCAGGAGGAGGAAGACCAGGGCGAAGCCCGCGAGCCCTTCGTGTTCGGGCTTGATCTCGAACTCGGAGGTGGGGGCGTGCATCGTGTCGCCGAGGACCAGCCCCCGGAACGCGCCCCACAGGATCATCCCGAAGACACCGGCCACGAAGAGGTAGGTGGGGATGGCGAACAGCTTCCCCGATTCCTTCACTCCGCGCAGATTCATCAAGGTGAGCAGGACGATGGCGCCTATGGCACAGAACGTCTTGTGCTCGATGACGAACGGAATGGCGGAGCCCAGGTTCTCCACACCCGAGGAGATCGACACGGCGACGGTGAGGACGTAGTCGACGAGCAGGGCGCTGGCGACGGTCAGTCCGGCCTTGGGCCCGAGGTTGGTGTTGGCGACCTCGTAGTCGCCACCGCCGCTCGGGTAGGCGCGGACGTTCTGCCGGTAGGAGGCGACGACCGTGAACATGAGGACGACGACGGCGAGCGCGATCCAGGGGCTGAAGTGGTACGCCGACACTCCCGCGACGGACAGCACGAGGAGGACTTCTCCGGGTGCGTACGCCACCGAGGACAACGGGTCGGATGCGAAGACGGGAAGCGCGATGCGCTTCGGGAGGAGCGTTTCTCCCAGCTTGTCGCTGCGCAGCGCCCGGCCGATCAGGATCCGTTTGGGCAGGTCGGTCAGTTTGGACACGCTGAGGATCGTAAGCGGAGCCCGGGCCCGGGACGAACGCCCTTTTTACGTGGCCCCGCAATCTCCTGCGCTCGGCGGAGAATGCGGGGCCTTCTTTAACGAAATCCTTGCGCCCGCTCGGACCATTTTGCTTTTCCTTTGCCGGAGTGTCCCGGAGACAGGGACACTCCGGATGAGGCCGGGGCATCCCTGGCGCATAAGCTCATCCCCGGGCCGCACCGCGGGTGCGGGCCCGTTGTTTGCCCGGCAAGCTGAGAGAGAAGTGTGAGCAGCGTGTTTTCGCAGGTCAGCCGGATGACCAGGACGGCGGGGTAGGCGCACAGTGCACATCGTCATCATGGGCTGCGGGCGCGTCGGAGCCGCTCTCGCGCAGACCCTCGAACAGCAGGGGCACACGGTCGCGGTGATCGACCAGGACCCTACGGCCTTCCGCCGTCTCGGGTCCGGATTCGGCGGGCGCCGGGTCACCGGGGTCGGCTTTGATCAGGACACCCTCCGCGAGGCGGGCATCGAGGAGGCCGGGGCTTTCGCCGCGGTCAGCAGTGGCGACAACTCCAACATCATCGCGGCCCGGGTGGCACGTGAGACGTTCTCCATCGAGAACGTCGCGGCCCGGATCTACGACCCGAAGCGCGCCGAGGTCTACCAGCGTCTCGGCATTCCCACGGTGGCGACGGTGCGCTGGACGGCGGACCAGATGCTGCGCCGGCTGCTGCCCTCGGGCGCGGAGCCGCTGTGGCGCGATCCGAGCGGGGGTGTGCAGCTCGCCGAGGTGCATACGACGCCGTCCTGGATCGGCCACAAGATCAGCACGCTCCAGGAGGAGACGGGGGTCCGCGTGGCCTTCCTCACCCGGCTGGGTGAGGCCATTCTGCCGACCTCGCAGACGGTTCTCCAGGAGGGCGATCTGGTGCACGTGATGATGCGTACGGACGAGATCGCCAAGGTCGAAGAGGCCTTCGCCCAGGGTCCCGAGGAGGACGGTCACTGATGCGTGTGTCGATTGCCGGGGCGGGCGCGGTGGGCCGTTCCATCGCCACCGAGCTGCTGGAGAACGGGCACGAGGTGCTGCTGATCGACAAGGCGCCGAGCGCCATCTCGGTGGAGCGGGTCCCGATGGCCGAGTGGCTGCTCGCGGACGCCTGCGAGATCACGTCGCTGGACGAGGCGGCGCTGCAGCGGTGCAACGTGGTGATCGCCGCGACCGGGGACGACAAGGTGAACCTGGTCGTCTCCCTGCTCGCCAAGACCGAGTACGGCGTACCGCGTGTGGTGGCCCGGGTGAACCATCCGAAGAACGAGTGGCTGTTCAACGAGTCCTGGGGCGTGGACGTCGCCGTCTCGACGCCGCGTCTGATGTCGGCCCTGGTCGAGGAGGCGGTGAGCGTCGGAGATCTGGTCCGGCTGCTGCGCTTCAGCCACGGCGACGCCAACCTGGTCGAGCTGACGCTGCCGCCGGAATCGGCCCTGGCCGGTACCCGCGTGGGGGATGTCGCGTGGCCCGAGGACACCTCGCTGGTGACCATCATCCGCGGGTCGCGGGTGCTCACGCCGAGCCCGGAGGAGTCCCTGGAGGCCGGTGACGAGCTGCTGTTCGTGGCCGCCCAGGCGCGTGAGGAGCAGTTGGAGGACCTGTTGTCGGTCCGCCGCGGCCCCTCGGACGACTGACCCGGAGAGGCATCTGTACGTGAGTGAAGGGGCCCGGAACCGCTTCTTGGGTTCCAGGCCCCTTCACTCACGTCCGTTACGGGGTCACGCCTCCGGGTTGCGCAGCGCGGCCGCGGCCTGTGCCGTGCGCTCCTTCTCGGCCTGCTCCTCGGCCTCCATCTCGGCGAAGACGTCGATGGGCGGCGGCGCCTTCGCGAGGAAGACCCAGGTCAGATAGACCGCGAGCAGGAACGGCGGGATCTTCAGGGCGACCAGCACCCAGCCGAACTGGGTGGTGTCGGCCCACCAGTAGAGCGGGAAGAGGATCGCGCACTTGGCGAGCAGGATGAATCCCCAGGCGTAGCTGGCCTTGGTGTACGCCTTCTTCCGGCCCGGGTTGCGGGTCCGCCAGGAGAGGTTCTCCTTGAAGACCGGGCCGAGGATCAGCCCGATCAGCGGTACGCCTGCGGCGGCGGTGCCGAGATAGGCGATGGCCAGGCCCAGCGTGTAGAGCATGCCCGGCAGGTAGAAGTCCTTGGCGTTGCCCGTCATCATCGCGAAGACCACACCGAAGGCCACCCCGAAGACGCCGCTGAAGGCGTGCTTGACGGTGTCCCTGCGGATCAGCCGGACGGCCACCAGGGCCAGGGACACGGCCAGGGCCGCGATGGCCGAGATGTGCAGGTCCTTGTTGATGGTGAAGATCGTGACGAAGAGCAGCCCGGGGAGGACTGTCTCCACCATGCCGCGTACGCCGCCGAAGGCCTCGAAGAGGGCGGCCTCGGTGACCGCCTTCGACTCGGCGTCCTGCTGAGCGGCGTGCTTGCCCCCTGCGTCCTGCTGTGCGGTGCGGTGGGACTGGTCCGTTTCGGACGTCGGCTTGTCCAGAGACGTCACCGGCTACTCCTTGCCGAGCGGTCGGAGTTCGTATGTGGGGTTGAACAGCACCCGGCGGCCGTGGCTCATGGCGACCCGCCCCGATGCGATGATCCTGCGGCCGGGCTCTATGCCGGCTATGGAACGCCGGCCGAGCCAGACCACGTCCAGCGGCTCGGTGCCGTCGAAGAGCTCCGCCTCCAGAGCGGGCACTCCGGCCCGGGGTCGGAGGGTGACGGTCCGCAACGTACCAGCCACCTTCACGATCTGCCGGTCGGAGCACTCGGAGATCCGGGTGCATCCGGTGACCTGCGCGTCCTGCCGCAGCTCCTGGGACTCCAGGTCCTCCTGGGAGCTGGAGAGCCGGTCGAGCATACGGCGGAAGCGCCCGGAAGGCCTCGCCGCCTTCCCGGCCTTCCCGGCTTTCTCGGATCGGGGAACAGCACTCATACCCGAAGGGTACCGGTCCCGGCCACCGCCGTCGGGGGTCCGGGTGACCACCCGAACGGATGGCGCCGGAGGGGTGACCGACGCGGTGTCCCGCCGGGTCTCAGCCGCGTTCGAAGCGGTAGCCCATCCCCGGCTCGGTGACGAAGTGGCGGGGGTGCGAGGGGTCCGCCTCCAGCTTGCGGCGGAGCTGGGCCATGTAGACCCGCAGGTAGTTGGTCTCGGTGCCGTAGGAAGGGCCCCAGACCTCCTGGAGGAGCTGCTTCTGGCTGACCAGACGGCCGCCGTTGCGGACGAGGACCTCCAGCAGGTGCCATTCGGTGGGGGTGAGCCGTACGTCGCGGCCCGCCCGGTGCACCTTCTTCGCGGCCAGGTCGACGGTGAATTCGGCCGTCTCGACGATCGCGATGTCCTCGGCGCCGCCCTCCTGGCCGACCGGCTCCGCACGGCGTACGGAGGCGCGCAGCCGGGCCAGCAGCTCGTCCATGCCGAAGGGCTTGGTGACGTAGTCGTCGGCGCCCGCGTCCAGGGCCTCCACCTTCTCGTCGGAGGTGTGGCGCGCGGAGAGGACGAGGATCGGGACCCGGGTCCAGCCGCGCAGCCCCTTGATCACCTCGACCCCGTCCATGTCGGGCAGCCCGAGGTCCAGGACGACGACGTCGGGGTGGCGGGCGGCGGCGAGCTGGAGGGCGGTCGCCCCGTCGGGAGCGGCGTCGACCTCGTACTGGCGAGCCTTCAGGTTGATCACGAGGGCGCGGACGATCTGCGGCTCGTCGTCGATCACAAGCACCCTGGTCATCGCGGACCTGCCTTTCTGTACGGGGAAGGGGAAGCGAACGCGTGGGGGCGGGCGGCAGACGCCCTGGGGTGGGTCACGAGGTGACCTGCGCGGGGAGATCGGCGTCGACGCGGGCGCCGCCCGGCGCCGCGGCGAGGGTCAGCACCATGGTCAGCCCGCCGCCCGGGGTGTCCTCGGCGTCCAGCGTGCCGCCCATAGCCTCCGCGAAGCCCCGGGAGACGGCGAGGCCGAGGCCCACCCCGGCTCCGCGCGGGGCGTCCCCGTACCGCTGGAAGGGTTCAAAGATGCTCTCCTTGGCTTCTTCGGGGACGCCCCGGCCACGGTCCACGACCCGTAGCTCCACCCGGCCGCCGAGCGCGCTGGCGGCGACATGGACGGGCTCCTGGCCGGAGTGGTACTTGACGGCGTTCTCCACGATGTTGGCGACGACCCGCTCCAGGAGCCCCGGGTCGACGGCGACCATGGGCAGCGTCTCGGGGATGTCGAGGTCGACGCTGCCGTCGGGGACCCCGCCGAGGGCCATGGGGACCACCTCGTCGAGATCGATCTCGCGGATCAGCGGGGTCACGGTGCCGGTCTGGAGGCGGGACATGTCCAGCAGGTTGCCGACCAGGTGGCCGAGCCGGTCGGCGCCGTCCTCGATGCCTTCGAGGAGCTCCGCCTGGTCCTGCTCGGACCAGGCGACGTCGTCGGAGCGCAGGGAGCTGACGGCCGCCTTGATGCCGGCCAGCGGGGTGCGCAGGTCGTGGCTGACGGCGGCGAGCAGGGCGGTCCTGATCCGGTTGCCCTCGGCGAGCCTGCGGGCCTGTTCGGCCTCCCCTACCAGGCGCTGGCGGTCCAGGACGACGGCCGCCTGGGCGGCGAACGCGCCGAGCACCCGGCGGTCCTCGGCGGGCAGCACCCGGCCGGACAGCGCGAGGGCCATGTTGTCGCCGACCGGCATGTCCACGTCCGCGTCCTCGGGGCGGGCCACCGGGGCCGGTCCGACCGATCCGGCGCAGGTCCACGGCTCCACGTCGCTGCTGCGCTCCAGCAGGGCGACGGACTCCATGGCGAAGGTCTCGCGGACCCGCTCCAGCAGTGCGTCCAGGGCGGTCTCGCCGCGCAGCACGCTGCCCGCGAGGAAGGAGAGGATCTCCGACTCGGCGCGCAGCCGGGCGGCCTGGTGGGTGCGCCGGGCCGCGAGGTCGACGACGGAGGAGACCGCCACCGCCACCGCGAAGAAGATCACGATGGCGACGAGGTTCTCCGGGTCCTGGACGGTCAGGGTGTGGGTGGGCGGGGTGAACCAGTAGTTCAGCAGCATGGAGCCGACGGCCGCCGAGGCGAGCGCGGGCCGCACTCCGCCGAGCAGGGCGGCGACCACGGTGAGGAAGAGGAAGAGCAGGACGTCGTTGGCGAGGCCGGGCGCGTCCTCCATGCCGCGCAGCACCACCGCGAGCAGGACGGGGCCGACGACGCCGACGAGCCAGCCCCAGACGAGCCGGGCTCGGCCGAGCCGGGCGCCGCGGGCCATGGGCAGACCGCGGCCCTTGGCGACCTCCTCGTGGGTGACGATGTGGACGTCCAGGTCGGGGCCTGACTCGCGGGCGACGGTCGCGCCGACCCCGGGTCCGTAGATGTACTGCCAGGTCTTGCGGCGGCTGGAGCCCAGCACGATCTGGGTGGCGTTGACGCCGCGCGCGAACTCCAGCAGGGCCGCGGGTATGTCGTCGCCGATGACGTGGTGGAAGGTGCCGCCGAGGTCCTCGACCAGGGTGCGCTGGACGGCCAGCTCCTTCGGCGACACGGAGGTCAGGCCGTCGCTGCGGGCGATGTAGACGGCGAGGATCTCGCTGCCGGAGCCCTTGGCCGCGATCCGGGAGGCGCGGCGGATGAGGGTGCGTCCTTCGGGTCCGCCGGTGAGGCCGACGACGATGCGTTCGCGGGCCTGCCAGGTGGTGCGGATGTCGTGCTCGCCCCGGTACTGCTGGAGGTACTCGTCGACCCGGTCGGCGGTCCACAGGAGCGCCAGTTCACGCAGGGCGGTGAGGTTGCCGGGGCGGAAGTAGTTGGAGAGGGCGGCGTCCATCCTGTCGGGCTGGTAGATGTTGCCGTGCGCCATCCGGCGGCGCAGCGCCTGGGGCGACATGTCGACCAGCTCGATCTGATCGGCCCGGCGCACCACCTCGTCGGGGACCGTCTCGCGCTGCCGGACCCCGGTGATCGACTCCACGACGTCGCCCAGCGACTCCAGGTGCTGGATGTTGACCGTGGATATGACGTCGATCCCGGCCCTGAGCAGCTCCTCGACGTCCTGCCACCGCTTGGCGTTGCGCGAACCGGGAACATTGGTGTGCGCCAGCTCGTCGACCAGGGCCACGGCCGGGGCACGCTCCAGGACCGCGTCGACGTCCATCTCGGTGCGGAGCGCCGAGCGGTGGACGACCTCGCTGCGCGGGACCTGTTCCAGACCGTCCAGCAGCGCCTCGGTGCGCGGCCTGCCGTGGTGCTCCACGAAGGCCACCACGCAGTCGGTGCCGCGTTCGACCCTGCGGTGGGCCTCGCTGAGCATCGCGTACGTCTTGCCGACGCCCGGTGCCGCGCCCAGGTAGATCCGGAGTGTGCCGCGTCCCATGGCCCCATCGTCTTCTTCCGTCCGGCGGAGTCTGACGACGGCCGGTGGCAGCCGGTGCGGCTGCCACCGTAGACGCTACTCCGCCTGTTCAGGCGCTACTCCGCCTGTTCGACGATGTGGCCGTCGCTCAGCTCCAGGACCCGGTCGGCCAGGCCCAGCAGCTGCGGGTCGTGGGTGGCGACGAGGGCGGTGACGTTCTCGCTGCGCACGACCGCGCGGAGCAGTTCCATCACGGCGAGCCCGGTTTCGGCGTCCAGCTGCCCGGTGGGCTCGTCGGCGATCAGGAGGGCGGGGTGGTTGGCGAGGGCGCGGGCGATGGCGACGCGCTGCTGCTGACCGCCGGAGAGCTCGCCGGGGCGCTGCTCGGCGTGGTCGGCGAGGCCGACGAGGGAGAGCAGCAGCGCGACCCGCTCGTCGCGCTCGGCCGGGTCGGCCCTGCGCAGCCGCAGGGGTACGCCGACGTTCTCGGCGGCGGTCAGGATCGGGATCAGGCCGAAGGACTGGAAGATGAAGCCGACCCGGTCGCGGCGCAGCTCCAGCAGGCCCTTCTCGCCCAGCCCGGCCAGCTCGGTGCCGTCCACGGTGATCCGGCCGCCGTCGGGGGTGTCCAGGCCGCCGACCAGGTTGAGCAGCGTGGTCTTGCCGGAGCCGGAGCGGCCCTTGAGCGCGACCAGCTCGCCGCGGGGTATCTCGAAGGAGACTCCGCGCAGGGCGTGCACGGCCGCGGCTCCGCTGCCGTACGAGCGGTGCAGGTCCTCGACCCGGACCATGGCCGTACGGGTGGGGTCCTCGGCCAGGGCCGTGCCGGACTTCCCGCTGGTGCTCTCGGTCATGCCGCTCCCCCGTGTACGTACGTGGCCCGCTTCGTCGCCCGCCAAGTATGTGCGTGGGGCACGCGGTCGGGCAATGGCCGGGGGCGGGTGCGTACGACGGCCGGTGGGCCGCGCCCGGGAGGGCGCGGCCCACCGGCCGTCGCTGTGCGGTGCCGCGGGTGCCGCTAGCGGACCTCGGTGATCTCGGGGCCGCGCTGGAGCTGGCCCATGCCGCCGGAGAACTTCGAGCCCTCCTGCTCCTCCTGCTGGATGCCCTCGGGCACCATCTGGGCGTCGTTGGGGAGCTTGAGGACGATCGGGTCGCGGGGGGCCATCGGCCCGTCTCCGCGGACGACCACGGTGTCCCGGAAGACCGTCTCCAGCAGTCCGGCGGCCTCCGGCTGCACGGCGCCCTGGCCGGAGATCACACCGCGCAGGAACCAGCGCGGACCGTCGACGCCGACGAAACGCACCAGCTGCACGCCGCCCGTGCCGTCGGGGAGCTGCACCGGGACCTGGGCGCGCAGCTCCCAGCCCAGCGGGCCGTCGACCTCGTCGATGATGCCGCCCTGCTGGGTGATGCCCGAGGCGATCTCCTCGCGGACCTCGCCCCAGATGCCCTCCTTCTTGGGGGCGGCGAAGGCCTGCAACTGGATGGCGCTGTCGCGCAGCACCACGGTGGCGGCGACGATCGCGTCCCCGGCCACCTCGACGCGCAGCTCCATGCCTTCGACCCCGGGGACGAAGATGCCGCCCAGGTCGACCCGGCCCTCGCCGGGCTGGGAGACCTCGGAGCTGTCCCAGGGCCCGTCCGGCCGGGGGGCCGGCGGGAGGTTCATCCGGCGGGGGGCGTCCCCGTCGGTACCGTCGAGCTCGTCGGCGACCTGCTCGGTCTCGCGCACCTCGTCCGCCGCGTCCTCGGCGGAACCACTCTTCTTGCGACGTCCGAACACGTCACTGTCCTTCCCGGTCGGATACGACCGAAGCGTAGCTGTTCCCACCGTGGGTGATCCCGCCCTCGGCGACGTCCACCGACACATGGCCGCCGGTGGACCCGAAGCCCCCTTCGGCCCGCGCCGAGCCGGGAAGTTCCGCCACCTCGTGGAAGCGCACCTTCTCGACCTGCTGGACAACCAATTGGGCAATCCGGTCGAACCGTTCGAATCGCACGCTCTCGCGCGGATCGAGGTTGACCACGATCACCTTGATCTCCCCACGGTACCCGGCATCCACCGTCCCTGGGGCATTCACGAGGGCCACTCCGCAGCGGGCTGCGAGGCCCGAGCGCGGGTGCACGAACGCGGCGTACCCGTCGGGGAGGGCGATCGAGACGCCGGTGGGCAGCACCACGCGCTCGCCGGGCGCGAGCTCGGCGGCCTCGGTGGTCACCAGGTCGGCCCCGGCGTCCCCGGGGTGTCCGTACGCCGGAATCGGCACCTCCGGGTCGAGCAGGCGGATCAGTACGTCGACGGGGTTGCGCATCAGGGGTTCACCTCGAAGGCGCGGGCGCGCCTGACCTGGTCGGGGTCGGACATGGCGGCCTGGATCTCGGCGGGACGGCCGTTCTCGATGAAGTGGTCGACCTTCACCTCGATGAAGAGGGCGTCGGCGCGGACCGCTACGGGGCCTTCGGGGCCGCCGATCCGGCCGGTGGCGGTGGAGTAGATCTTGCGGCCGTGCACGGCGGTGATCCGGGCGTCCAGATGCAGCACGGTGTCCACGGGGACGGGCCGCACGAAGTCGGTCTCCAGCCGTCCGGTCACCGCGATGGTGCGCAGCAGCCAGTTCAGGGAGCCGAGCGTCTCGTCCAGCGCGGTGGCGAGCACGCCGCCGTGGGCGAGGCCGGGGGCGCCCTGGTGGGCGGGCTTGACGGTGAACTCGGCGGTGACGCTCACGCCCTCACCGGCCCGCGCCATGAGCTGCAGTCCGTGGGGCTGTCCCCCGCCGCAGCCGAAACAGTGTTCGTAGTGCGCCCCGAGGAGCTGGCCGGGGGCGGGCGCGTCGGGGTGCCGGACCGGCGCCGCGGCGTCGGCCGGGGGTGTCAGAGCTGCTGATGTTCCACTCACAGGCGCAGACCTTACCCGCGCGGCGGAGTGCCGGGGACGCCGTGCCAAGCTTGGTTCCATGCAGCCTTCCGCACCGCCCTTCGACGAACGTCTCACCGCTCCCCGGTCCTGGTGGTTCATCGCCTTCGGGGTCGGTCTCGCCTGCGCGCTGATGCTCCTGCCGCTCGGCAGCCTGCCGCTGCTCGCCGGACTGGTCGGCGGCACCGCAGCGGCGGCGGTCGTGGTGAGCAGTTACGGCTCCGCCCGGATCCGGGTCGTCGCCGGTGCGCTGGTGGCGGGGGAGGCGCGGATTCCGCTGTCGGCGCTCGGGGAGCCCGAGGTGCTGGACGCCGAGGAGGCGCGGGCCTGGCGTACGCACCGGGCGGACGCGCGCGCCTTCATGCTGCTGCGCAGCTATGTGGAGACGGCGGTGCGGGTGGAGGTCACGGATCCCGAGGACCCGACTCCGTACGTCTATCTCTCCACCCGGGACCCGCAGGGCCTGGCGGCGGCGCTGAGCGCCGTACCGGCGTCCTGAGCACGTACCGGGGCCCCGCTCTCAGGAGCCCTCGGCCTCCCTGGGCAGCACGGCAGGCAGCGCGGGCTGCTCCAGCGGGGGCAGTGCGTCGAGCCGGTCCCAGGGGATCTGCTGCTTGCGCAGGTCGCCCCTGACCCGGTCGGCGAGCTTGCGGGTGTCGCGGCGGTTCATCGTGGCGCCGACGGCGGCGCCGATCATGAACGGGATCAGGTTGGGCAGATTGCGCGCCATGCGCTTCATGATCTGCTGGCGCAGCTCGCGCTTCATCTGGCCGCCGAGGGCGGCGTTGAGTGTGGTGGGACGGGTGACGTCGATGCCGCGCTCCTCCGTCCACGAGGTCAGATACGCGGTGCTGCGCTGGACGAGGTGGCCCGGCGGGCGGCGGCCGTAGACCTCGTGGAGCTCGGCGACGAGCTTCATCTCGATCGCGGCGACGCCGGTGACCTCGGCCGCCAGCTCGGCGAGCATGGCGGGCGGTACGGGCATCATGGCGGCCGCCCCGATGCCTGCGCCGACGGTCGCGGTGGCCCGGCTCGCGCCCGCCACGAGCTTGTCGGCGAGCTCCTCGGGCCCCAGCCCGGGGAACTGCTTCTGCAGGGTGGCCAGGTCGCGCACCGGGACGCGGGGAGCCGTCTCGATGATCCGGTCGGCCAGCAGGCCGGCCATGGCCTTCGCGCTCTCCCCGCCCTTGCGTACACCCCGTTTCACTGCGTACAGGCGGCCTGCCCCGGTCGCGGGCTCCGCCTGGTCCTGCTGATCCGTTTCTCCGGTCCTGTCCACCAGGGCCGGGGCCCCGGCCACTTCGAGCGAGGCCGACCGGCCCCGCCCGTCGTCGGAGATACCGGAGGCGTCAGGCAGGGCGGCGGACCGCTCGGCAGACGCGTGAACGCCTTCTGCCGGGCCTGTGCCGCCTGTACCGCCCTGATGGACCTCCGGGCCGTGCCGACGCCAGGGGCGCCGCTTCCGGAACGGTGTGTCGCCTGCCACGGCCGACCCGGCCTCAGTCGCAGTCGCGGCAGATGGGCTGACCGTTCTTCTCGCGGGCCAGCTGGCTGCGGTGGTGCACCAGGAAGCAGCTCATGCAGGTGAACTCGTCGGCCTGCTTGGGCAGCACCCGGACGGCCAGCTCCTCGTTGGAGAGGTCCGCACCGGGCAGTTCGAGGCCCTCGGCCGCGTCGAACTCGTCGACATCGACGGCGGAGGCCGTCTTGTCGCTCCGACGAGCCTTGAGCTCTTCGAGGCTGTCCTGGTCCACGTCGTCGTCGGTCTTGCGTGGGGTGTCGTAATCCGTTGCCATGTCGCTCTCCCCCTCTTGGGTGTCTGCGGGTGTCTCAGCGCACGTAACGCGTGAGAGGCCGGACTTGTGCCCGACCTGAGGCGGAGATTTTGCCTCACATCAAGGTCTGTTACTCAATCGACACCCAACCGGACACCTCGGGGAGGCTCTGCTTGGGTGGCGATGGGGACCGTACACGGTCCCGTCTGTGCAGTTCACGGGCGCCACCCCGTTTACTTCCCGTGATATCGACCGCTAAAAACCCGGACGTTTACCGGCTTTTCGCAGGATTCGTCATCACGGAGAGTAGATGATCCAAAAATCGACCCTGTGATCGATCACACACGGCTCGCCCGGGAACGGGTCCTGAAAATTCCGCCCAAAGCGAACATGGAGATTCGGTGCAGAGTCACTTCATGCAGCTTCTCAGACCGGAAGGGTGACGCGCATCACGAGACCGCCGCCCTCGCGGGGCTCCGCGATGATACGGCCTCCGTGGGCCCGCGCGACGGATCGCGCGATCGACAGGCCGAGCCCGACCCCCTTGTCGCTGCCCGTGCGCTCCGTACGCAGCCGGGTGAAGGGCTCGAAGAGGTTGTCGATCTCGTACGCCGGGACCATCGGGCCGGTGTTGGAGACGACGAGCACGGCCTGCCCCGGCTGGAGCTCGGTGGTGACCTCCACCCAGCCGTCCTCGGGCACGTTGTAGCGCACGGCGTTCTGTACGAGGTTCAGCGCGATCCGCTCCAGCAGGACCCCGTTGCCCTGGACGACGGCTCCGGCCCGCTCGCCGCGGATCTCCACGTTCTTCGCCACCGCCTCCGCCCGCGCCTGGTCGATGGCGCGCTCGGCGACCTCGGCGAGGTCGACCGGCTTGCGCTCGACGATCTGGTTGTCGCTGCGGGCCAGCAGCAGCAGCCCCTCGACCAGCTGCTCGCTGCGCTCGTTGGTGGCCAGGAGGGTCTTGCCGAGCTGGTGCAGCTCCGGCGGGGCCTCCGGGTCGGAGAGGTGGACCTCCAGCAGCGTGCGGTTGATCGCCAGCGGGGTGCGCAGCTCGTGCGAGGCGTTGCCGACGAACCGCTGCTGCGCGGTGAAGGCCCGCTCCAGCCGGTCCAGCATGTCGTCGAAGGTGTCCGCCAGCTCCTTGAGCTCGTCGTCCGGGCCGTCCAGCTCGATCCGCCGGGTGAGGTCGGTGCCGGCCACCCGGCGCGCGGTCCGGGTGATCCGACCGAGCGGGGACAGGACGCGGCCAGCCATGGCGTAACCGAAGGCGAAGGCGATGACGCTGAGACCGACCAGGGCGAGGAGCGAGCGGTTGAGCAGGGTGTCCAGCGCCTGCTGGCGCTGCTCCCCGTTGCACGCCTTGAGCGCGGCGTTCGCCTCGTCCGCCGAGAGGCCCGGGGTGAGGGCGGGGCAGGCGTTGTTGGTGAGCTGGATCTTGCTGTCGGGCAGCAGCTTGAACGGGAGCTCGTTGCCCACGTGCAGCCCCTGCGCGGCCAGCATGTAGATGATCGAGAGCAGCAGGATGCCCGCGATCAGGAACATCCCGCCGTAGAGCAGGGTGAGCCGTATCCGGATGGTCGGGCGCAGCCAGGGGTACGGGGGCTCCTGCTGCTTGGGCTCCCAGGTGGGCTTCGGAGGCGCCGCGGGGGGCTCGGGGGTGGTGGCCATGGTCCTCAGATCCGGTATCCGGAACCCGGCACGGTCACGATCACGGGCGGTTCGCCGAGCTTGCGGCGGAGCGTCATGACCGTGACCCGCACCACGTTGGTGAAGGGATCGGTGTTCTCGTCCCAGGCCTTCTCCAGCAGCTGCTCGGCCGAGACGACCGCGCCCTCGCTGCGCATCAGGACCTCCAGCACCGCGAACTCCTTCGGGGCGAGCTGGATCTCCACCTCGTCGCGGAAGACCTCGCGGCGGTTCGGGTCGAGCTTGATGCCCGCCCGCTCCAGGACGGGCGGCAGCGCGACCGTCGTACGGCGGCCCAGCGCGCGCACCCGGGCGGTCAGCTCGCTGAAGGCGAAGGGCTTGGGGAGATAGTCGTCGGCGCCCAGCTCCAGGCCCTCGACCCGGTCGCTGACGTCGCCGGACGCGGTGAGCATGAGCACCCGGGTGGGCATGCCGAGCTCGACGATCCTGCGGCAGACGTCGTCGCCGTGCACCACCGGGAGGTCCCGGTCCAGCACGACGACGTCGTAGTCGTTGACCCCGATGCGCTCCAGGGCCGCGGCACCGTCGTAGACGACGTCGACGGCCATGGCCTCCCGGCGCAGTCCGGTGGCCACCGCATCGGCGAGCAGCTGCTCGTCCTCGACGACGAGTACGCGCACGGCGCAGTCCTTCCTTAGGTCCTTCTACGGATTCACTACGGGTTCACACAGCGAACGGCCCCCGGGGGAGGCCGACTGTGTGCTTCCATCCTGCCCGCAACGCGTATAAACCGGCGGTAAGACGGCGCTGGGACGGGAGGCCCCGGCGGAATGCGGCGGATTTACCGGCCAGTTGAGGTTTCTGTGCGCTCGCGCCTGGGGAAGAGGGGTTCACACCCGCGATCACGCCCGTCCCGTGGCTTGCCACGGCCCGCTCCTTTTCCCGGGGCAGCGGCGAGATCACCCGCTCCTCCGGCTCCCCCGCCGGAGGGATCCCGGGCACACCCCCGTGCCACCGACCCACGATGAGGGGGCGCATCATGGACGCTTTCACCGCAGGTCTGCTGCATCGCATCAAGACGACCGAGTACGACCTCACGCGGGCTCGCGAGGACGGCGACGACTTCCTGGCGGATGTCGAGCAGAGCGAGCTGGACGATCTGCACCGCCTGGCCGCCGAGCACGGCGTGGAAATCGGCGCCACAAGCGTCTGAGTCGTACGGCAGAGGGCCCCGGATGCTGTCCAGGCATCCGGGGCCCTCCGCTGTGCCGTCCGGCCCTCACGGCCCTCACCAGGGCTTCGGGGGTCAGTCGTGCCAGGCGCCCAGCTCCTCCAGCGCGGCCTGGAGCGGCTCGAAGACGCCCGGGGTCGCGGCCACGGTCAGGTCGCCGTCGGCGGGCAGCCCGGGGCGGCCGCCGGTCAGCGCACCCGCCTCCCGGGCGATGAGGTCGCCCGCGGCCAGGTCCCAGGGGTGCAGTCCGCGTTCGTAGTAGCCGTCCAGGCGGCCCGCCGCCACGTCGCAGAGGTCGACGGCCGCCGAGCCGCTGCGCCGGATGTCCCGGAGCCTGGGGATCAGCCGCTGGGCGACGTCCGCCTGGTGGGCGCGGACGTGGGCGACGTAGTTGAAGCCGGTCGAGACGAGGGCCTGGTCCAGAGGAGGGGCGGGGCGGCAGCGCAGGGCGTCGCCGTTCGCGTACGCCCCGCCGCCGAGGACCGCCTGGTACGTCTCCCGGCGCATCGGGGCCTCGACGACGCCCACGACGCGCTCGCCGTCGCGCTCGGCGGCGATGGAGACGGCCCAGGTGGGCAGGCCGTACAGATAGTTCACGGTGCCGTCCAGCGGGTCGATGACCCAGCGGATGCCGGTGGTGCCCGGGGAGCCGGCGCCCTCCTCGCCGAGGAAGCCGTCGTCGGGGCGGAGGTCGGAGAGGTAGCCGACGATCAGCTTCTCGGCGGCGATGTCCATCTCGGTGACCACGTCGATGGGGCTGGACTTGGTGGCGGCCACCCCCAGGTCGGCGGGGCGGCCGTCGCGCAGCAGGGCCCCGGCGCGGCGGGCGGCCTCCAGGGCGAAGTCGAGCAGTTCGGACAGGGCGGGGTCGGTCACGGTGCTCCCAAGGGGTCGGTGCGTACGGGCAGGCGGTCGTACGGGCTACGCGTACGGGCTGTCCGCGCCCGCCGCGGCCGGTTTCGGGGCCCTGGCGGGACAGCAGCCGACCGGACAGAGGTCGTGGGAGGGCCCGAGGGAGCCCAGGGCGCAGGGCCGCACCGGCAGCCCCCGCTCGGCCCCGGCGCGCTCCAGGAGCAGGTCCCGTACGGCGGCGGCGAAGCGCGGGTCGTCGCCCACCGTCGCGGACCGGCGGACCGGCAGGCCGAGCTCGGCGGCCTTGGCGGTGGCCTCGGTGTCGAGGTCGTACAGGACCTCCATGTGGTCGGAGACGAAACCGATGGGCGCCATCACGACGGCCGGGACGCCCTCGGCGCCCAGGGTCTCCAGGTGGTCGCAGATGTCGGGCTCCAGCCACGGGATGTGCGGGGCGCCGCTGCGGGACTGGTAGACGAGCTGCCAGGGGTGCTCGACGCCGGTCGCCTCGCGCACCGCCTCGACGATCAGCCGGGCCACGTCCAGGTGCTCGGCGACGTACGCCCCGCCCTCGCCGTGCGAATCGACGGGGCCGGAGGCGTCGGCTGCGGAGGCCGGGATGGAGTGGGTGGTGAACGCGATGTGGGCGCCCGCGCGCAGGTCCTCGGGGAGGTCGGCGAGCGAGGCGAGGACCCCGTCCGCCATGGGGGTCACGAAGCCGGGGTGGTTGAAGTAGTGCCGCAGCTTGTCGACCCGGGGCACCGGCAGCCCCTCGGCCGCCAGGACGGCCAGCGACTCGGCGAGGTTCTCGCGGTACTGGCGGCAGCCTGAGTACGAGGCGTAGGCGCTGGTGGCGAGGACCGCGATCCGGCGGTGTCCGGCGGTGGCCATCTCGCGCAGGACGTCGGTCAGATACGGCGCCCAGTTGCGGTTGCCCCAGTAGACGGGCAGGTCGAGGCCGTGCTCGGCGAAGTCCCTGCGCAGCGCGTCGAGCAGTGCGCGGTTCTGTGCGTTGATCGGGCTGACCCCGCCGAACAGGAAGTAGTGCTGACCGACCTCCTTGAGGCGTTCCTCGGGGATGCCCCGGCCTCGGGTCACGTTCGCCAGGAACGGAACCACGTCGTCCGGGCCCTCGGGGCCGCCGAAGGAGAGCAGCAGCAGGGCGTCGTAGGGAGCGGGATCGCGCAGATCGGACATGCCGTCGATCCTGCCACCCGACACTGACAGGGCGGCAACCGACATCCGACGCCCCGTCGGGAAGACGGGAACACCGACGTCCGGCACCCCGTCGGGAAGGGCGGGAACCCGGAGCTCACGCGGCCTGTTCCGCTCCCCCGCGGCCGCCCCGTAATCCGGTGTCCGGCACCTCCGCCCGGCCGTAAGCTGTGTCGGCCAGCTACACGCCTGACAGGCACGACCGGAGTACCCCTTGCCCAGCCCCTACCGCGCCATCTTCTCCGCCCCCGGTTCCAAGGGGTTCTCCGCGGCGGGCTTCTTCGGCCGGATGCCGCTGTCCATGATGGGCATCGGCGTCGTGACGATGGTCTCCCAGCTCACCGGCCGCTACGGGCTGGCCGGGGCGCTCTCCGCGACCCTGGCGATGGCGGCCGCGGTCTTCGGCCCCCAGGTCTCCCGGCTGGTGGACCGCTACGGGCAGCGGCGGGTGCTGCGCCCGGTCACGCTGGTCGCGGTGGCGGCGGTCGCGGGGCTGCTGGTCTGTGCCCAGCAGGGGATGCCGGACTGGACGCTGTTCGTCTTCGCGGCGGGCGCGGGCTGTGTGCCGAGCGTGGGGTCGATGGTCCGGGCCCGCTGGGCGGAGATCTACCGGGGTTCCGGCCGCGATCTGCACACCGCGTACTCGTGGGAGTCGATCGTCGACGAGGTGTGCTTCATCTTCGGCCCGATCATCTCGATCGGTCTGTCCACCGCCTGGTTCCCGGAGGCGGGTCCGCTGATCGCCGCCGCGTTCCTGCTGGTCGGCGTCTTCTGGCTGACCTCGCAGCGCGCGACCGAACCGGTGCCGCACCCCAAGACCCAGCACACCGGCGGCTCGGCGCTGCGCTCGCCGGGGCTTCAGGTCCTGGTGGCCACCTTCGTGGCGACGGGCGCGATCTTCGGGGCCGTCGACGTGGTGACCGTGGCCTTCGCCGAGGAGCGCGGCCACAAGGCCGCCGCCTCCCTGGTGCTGGCCGTCTACGCGCTCGGCTCCTGCCTCGCGGGGGCCGTGTTCGGGCTGCTGCATCTCGCGGGGAGGCCCGCGACCAGGTGGCTGGTGGGTGTCTGCGCGATGGCCGTGAGTATGATCCCCCTCCAACTGGCCGGGAACCTTCCGTTGCTGGCCGTGGCGCTCTTTGTCGCGGGCCTCGCCATCGCACCGACGATGGTCACCACCATGGCCCTCGTCGAAGCGCACGTACCGCGCACCAAGCTGACCGAGGGCATGACCTGGACCAGTACAGGGCTCGCGGTCGGAGTGGCGCTCGGCTCCTCGGCCGCCGGCTGGGTGGTCGACGCCGCCGGGGCGAAGGCGGGGTACGCGGTGCCCGCCGTGGCGGGAGCTCTCGCGGCGGCGGCGGCGTTCCTGGGGTATCGCCGGCTGGCCGGGCCGGCTGCGACGGGAGGGCGCGGGGAAGATGACCGACACCTACGCACGGACGACGACGAGCACGTGGCGTAACTGGGCGGGCAACGTCACCGCCCGGCCGGCCCGCGCCGAGACCCCCGCGTCCGTGGACGAGCTCGCGGACGTGCTGCGCCGGGCGAGCGCGGAGGGCCTGCGGGTGAAGCCGGTCGGCACCGGCCACTCCTTCACGGCGACGGCCGCCACCGACGGGGTGCTGATACGCCCCGATCTGCTCACCGGAATCCGGGGCATCGACCGTACGGCGATGACCGTCACGGTGGAGGCGGGCACTCCGCTCAAGCGGCTCAACGCCGCGCTCGCCCGCGAGGGCCTGTCGCTCACGAACATGGGCGACATCATGGAGCAGACGGTCGCCGGGGCGACCTCCACCGGGACGCACGGCACGGGCCGCGACTCGGCGTCGGTATCCGCGCAGATCCGCGCCCTGGAGCTGGTCACCGCCGACGGTACGGTGCTGCGCTGCTCACCCGAGGAGAACGCGGAGGTGTTCGCCGCGGCCCGGATCGGGATCGGCGCCCTCGGGGTGATCACCGCCGTCACCCTCGCCGTGGAGCCGATCTTCCTGCTGACGGCCCGTGAGGAGCCGATGACCTTCGACCGGGTCACCTCGGACTTCGATTCCCTGGTCACCGAGAACGAGCACTTCGAGTTCTACTGGTTCCCGCACACCGGCAACTGCAACACCAAGCGCAACAACCGCAGCGCGGGCCCTGCCGCCCCGCCCGGGAAGGTGAGCGGCTGGATCGACGACGAGCTGCTGTCCAACGGGGTCTTCCAGGTCGCCTGTTCGCTGGGCCGCGCGGTCCCGGCCACGATCCCCTCGATCGCCAGGCTCGCCAGCCGGGCGCTGTCGGCGCGTACGTACACCGACATCCCCTACAAGGTGTTCACGAGCCCGCGCCGGGTGCGGTTCGTGGAGATGGAGTACGCCGTTCCGCGCGAGCAGGCGGTGGCGGCGCTGCGAGAACTGAAGGCCATGGTCGAGCGGTCACCGCTGAAGATCAGCTTCCCGGTCGAGGTGCGCACCGCGCCCGCCGACGACATGACGCTCTCGACGGCCTCGGGCCGGGACAGCGCGTACATCGCCGTCCACCTCTACAGGGGCACGCCCCACCGCTCGTACTTCACCGCGGTCGAGCGCATCATGACCGCGCACGCCGGCCGCCCGCACTGGGGCAAGATCCACACCCGGGACGCGGCCTATCTGGCGGAGGTCTACCCGCGCTTCGGCGAGTTCACCGCGCTGCGCGACCGGCTGGACCCGGACCGGCTGTTCGGCAACGACTATCTGCGGCGCGTGCTCGGCGACTGAACCGGCCCGCGTTCGGGAACGTCACCCGGCGTCGGGCGGGGCCTGCTCCCCCTGGCCGGGGGCGCCGCCCGTACCGGTCGGCGGGGGCGCGCCGGTCTCGCCGCCGGGGTTCGAGGGCGTCGGCGTCGGGGAGGGCGTGGGCTCGCCGCCGGAAGAATGCGAGGGCGTCGGCGTGGGGGTGGGCTCGGCGCTCGGGTCCTCGCCGCCCGTGCCCGTACCGGGGTCGGGGCTCTTGCTGCTGCCGTCGCCCTGGTCCGGGGTCGGGGTGGAACCGGTGCCGTCGTCGCCGGGGGTCTCCCGCTGCTCGCCCCTCTCCCCGTCCTGACCGGTGTCGCCCGAGGGCGTGGTACCGGCCGGTCCGGGGTCCCGGTCGCCGCCGCCCCGCACAACGGAGCTGAGCGTGGTGCCCTGGCCGCCGCTGAGCTCGCCGCCCGAGATCATCTCGTACGCGGTGATCCCGCCCATCGAGACGCCGAAGACGACGGCGGCCGCGAGCGCGGGGCGCTTCCAGCCGCGCAGCCGCGTGCCGTGGGTGACGCCGTCGCTGAACGCGTCGTCGGCGCCGGCCGGGCCGACCACCGCTCGCGGCAGCAGCTGGGTCCGGTCCGGGTCGGGCCTCAGCACCTGCGTGCTCTCGGGCTCCGGACCGACGGCCGGCAGCACCGTGGTGGCGTCCCCGGCAGGCTCCGGACCGGTCCGCCGCTCGGTGTCCCCGCGCCCCGAGGGCGTCGTCTCCTTGGTGTGCACCGTCACTTGGCGGCCCTCCGGGTGGGTCACCTGGACCGTCACCTCACGGATCTGCTCGCCGGTGCGGCGGAAGAAGTGCTGGAAGACCGAACCGCCGCAGGTGGCGACGACGCTCATCACGCCCGCTCCCGCGATCGTGCCGTACACACCCAGCTGCGAGGCCAGCACGGCTGCCGCGACGGCCGCCACGGCACTGCCGGCGACCTGCGGCAGACTCAGATCTATGCGCCTTTCCTTTGGTTCTGTGTCGTTTTCCGGCTTCTGAACCATTACCAGCCCCTGCTTGACATCTCTCCCACCATGCAACAAGAAGGGACAAATGAGCGAAGTGGATAGTTCCGTTTCCGGCGATTGTGTGAAGCAGGACACGCATCAGGGGCGTTTCACCAAGAACTGGGTAACCCAACTCCCGTGCCTCGCGAGAACTTCGGCGGCGCGCCGGTCCACCCCGGTGGCCCGAATGGAGTACTGTGACGAGCCCTGGGGCGGACTCCCACGTGGGAATCCGTGGCTACGGAAGGGGGCCGACGGCGGCACTCGATCCGGCGGCGCCAAGGCATCGCGCGGGTGCTTGCTGCACAGAGCGGCCAAATCGGTCACTTTGGGTCGCAAAGGGTAACCGTGTCATGGTGGCGTTCCAGGGCGAGCGCCCGACACGCCGGGCAACTTGGCAAGGTTGTGGCAGGCTGCACCCGGGCAGGTCACACTCGACTAGCGGAAGCAGCGACGCACGTGACGTCGGCAGGCACCACCCGGGAGGTCCCCATGCCCGAACTGCGTGTCGTGGCCGTCTCCAACGACGGCACACGACTGGTGCTCAAGGCTGCGGACAGCACGGAGTACACGCTTCCGATCGATGAGCGGCTGCGCGCCGCCGTGCGCAACGACCGCGCCCGGCTCGGCCAGATCGAGATCGAGGTGGAGAGCCACCTCCGGCCCCGCGACATCCAGGCCCGTATACGGGCCGGTGCCTCGGCGGAGGAGGTCGCTCAGTTCGCGGGCATCCCCGTCGACCGTGTGCGCCGCTTCGAGGGCCCTGTGCTCGCGGAGCGCGCCTTCATGGCCGAGCGGGCCCGGAAGACTCCTGTGCGCCGTCCCGGCGAGAACACCGGACCTCAGCTCGGCGAGGCGGTGCAGGAGCGTCTCCTGCTGCGCGGCGCCGACAAGGAAACCGTCCAGTGGGACTCCTGGCGCCGCGACGACGGCACCTGGGAGGTCCTGCTCGTCTACCGCGTCGCGGGCGAACCGCACTCGGCGAGCTGGACGTACGACCCGCCCCGGCGGCTGGTCCAGGCCGTGGACGACGAGGCGCGCTCGCTGATCGGCGAGACCGACGACATGGCCGCGCCCGAGCCCAGCTTCCCGTTCGTGCCCCGGATCGCCCGGCTGCCGCGCGACCGCCCGCTGGACCGGGCCCTCGACCGGCAGATCGAGCGGCCCGCCCCGGCCGCCGAGCCCGAGGAGTACGTGAGCAGCGCATCGGCCGGTGAGCGCGACTCGCTGACCAGCCTGCTGGAGGCGGTGCCGAGCTTCCGCGGCGACATGGTCGTGCCCGAGCGGCCCACACAGCCCGAGCCGCCCGCCCTGGAACCGGCGGTGGAGGAGGCCGAGGCGGACGAGCCGCCCGCGGCCGCCGCGTCGGCCGGTGCGGGATCGGCGTACGCGGATGTGCTGATGCCCCGGGCCGTGGCCGGTCACCGCGACCGGCTCACCGGGACGACGGACCGTCAGGCAGAGGCCGACGGGGTCAGGCCGGGCCGCCGGGCCGCCGTGCCGAGCTGGGACGAGATCGTCTTCGGTACCCGCCGCAAGAAGCAGGACTGACCGGGAGATGACGACCGGCGGGAGCGGGGGCCGTACGCGGTTGCGTACGGCCCCCGCTCCGTCGCCGTCCCCCCGCTCGGCAGAGCCGCCCTTACTGGGGCCCGGGGCCCGTGGCAACCGGCCGGGACGGGTCCGAGGACCACTCGGACCAGGAGCCCGGGTACAGGACGCCGCGGAAGCCCGCGATCTCCAGGGCCAGCACCTGATGGGCGCCGGAGACCCCGGAGCCGCAGTAGACGCCCACGCCCTCGGTGCCGCCCTCCGCGCCCAGCGCCTCGAACCGGGCGGCGAGCCGCTCGGCCGGGAGGTAGCGCCCGTCCTCGGCCACGTTCTCCGTGGTCGGCGCGGAGACGGCCCCGGGGATGTGGCCGCCGACGCGGTCGATCGGCTCGGCATCGCCCCGGTAGCGCTCCGCCGCCCGGGCGTCGAGCAGCAGACCCGACCGGGCGAAGGCCGCCGCGCTTTCCGCGTCCAGCGTCGGCAGGGCGCCCGGCTTCGGCCGGAAGTCACCCTCGGAAGGGTGCGGGATCTCGGTGGTGAGGTCCCCCGTCCAGGCGGCGAGGCCGCCGTCCAGCACCCGTACGTCCCCGTGTCCCGTCCAGCGCAGCAGCCACCAGGCGCGGGCCGCGGCCCAGCCCAGCCCGCCGTCGTACACCACGACGGGGGTGTCCTGGCCGACCCCCGCGCGACGCATCACGGCTCCGAAGGCCTCCGGGTCCGGGAGGGGGTGGCGGCCGCCGCTGCCCGCCGGCCCCGCCAGTTCCGTATCGAGGTCGACGAAGACCGCGCCGGGCAGATGACCGGCCTCGTAGTCGGGGCGGCCGGGCGGGCCGCCGAGCTGCCAGCGCACGTCCAGGACCACCGGCGGCCGCGGACCCGCCGACTCGCTCGCGTATTCGGATGCGGTGATGATGGGCTTCATGGGTGCCATCCTCGCGCAGCGGCCCTGGCCCCCGTAACAGAAACGGGACGGACGCCCGGCGGAACGGCGTCCGTCCTCCGTGGAGAAGGCGGAGAACCCGGAGGACGCGGCGCGGCCGGAGCGCCTCGGCCGCCGGGTGGTGCGAGCATCTGCACGGGGCATGCGGGCCCCGTCCTGACCCGGGACGGCATGCCTGCCCCCATCCCCCGTACGACCACCACAACGGTCCGAGGAGAGAGACGACGATGACCGAGGCTGCCGCCCGGCGCACGCCCGGAACACCTTGCTGGGTGAGTCTGATCGTGCACGGCCTGACCACGACCCAGGAGTTCTACGGAGCCCTGTTCGACTGGGAGTTCCGGCCGGGCCCCGACCAACTGGGCCCGTACGTCCGCGGGCTGCTGGACGGGAAGGAGGTGGCGGGCATCGGTCAGCTGCCGCCCGACCGGCACCTCCCGATCGCCTGGACCACCTATCTGGCGACGGACGACGCGGACACGACCGCCGAGACGATCCGCTCGTGCGGCGGTACGGTCGCGGTCGGCCCGCTGGACGCGGACGACGCGGGGCGGATGGCGATCGCCTCGGACCCGAGCGGGGCCGTGTTCGGCATCTGGCAGGCCGCGGACCACATCGGCACCATGACGGCGGGCGTCCCGGGTACACCGGTCTGGAACGAGCTGGTGACCCAGGAGACCTCGATGGTCGCGAAGTTCTACCAGACGGTCTTCGGCTACGAGACGGAAGCGGTGGTCTCCGCCGACTTCGACTACCAGACCCTGCACCTGGACGGCACACCGGTGGCCTCGCTGCACGGCGTCGGCCACGCACTGCCGCGCGACCGCGGTCCGCACTGGATGACGTACTTCGAGGTGGCCGACACCGATGAGGCGGTGGTCCGGGTGGTGGAGCTGGGCGGACGCGTTCTGCAGCCGCCGCGCGAGGCGTCGAGCGGGAGGCTGGCGACGGTCGCCGATCCGGAAGGGGCCGTGTTCACGGTCATCCGGTCCTCGCCGGAGTCCCCCTCCTGAGGGCCGGCTCGTCGTCCCGCGCCCACCAGGGGCTACGGGAGGGCCCTCAGCCGTCCGACGCGACCGGAAGCACATCCGGGGAGAGAGCGCCCGCACGGGCCGTCTCCGCGGTCATCCGGCGGCGGTGGTGGCGCCGGCACAACACCTCGTAACCGACCTCGCCCGCCTGCCGGTTGACGTCGCCGACGACGACCTGGGCGCCCTCGACGACCATCGCGCCGTCCACCGTACGGGCGTTGTGCGTGGCGCGGGCGCCGCACCAGCAGAGGGCCTCCACCTGAAGGGCCTCTATCCGGTCGGCCAGTTCGATCAGGCGCTGGGACCCCGGGAAGAGCTTGGTGCGGAAGTCCGTGGTGATGCCGAAGGCGAAGACGTCGAGCCCGAGGTCGTCGACGACGCGGGCGAGCTGGTCGATCTGGACCGGGGCGAGGAACTGCGCCTCGTCCACGATCACGTAGTCGACCCGGCCGCCGCGGCTGACCCGGTCGACGATGTGCGCGTACACGTCCATGCCCTCGTCCGCCTCGACGGCGTCCGTCACCAGGCCGAGCCGGGAGGAGAGCTTGCCCTCTCCCGCGCGGTCGTCCCGGGTGAAGATCACGCCCTGGAGCCCGCGCGCCGAGCGGTTGTGACCGATCTGCAGGGCCAGCGTGCTCTTTCCGCAGTCCATGGTTCCGGAGAAGAACACCAGCTCGGGCATGAGGGGTCGAGCACCTTTCGGAGGGGGGTGGGCACGGTGGGAGAGGGGTTAGGAGCGTACTTCGAGGAGGGGGACGAGCTGTTCCACGGGGGTCAGGGAGCCGTGCACGCCCGTCATCGCCGACTCGTGCGGCTCGTTGACCGAGGCGGTGATGATCACGTCGTCGTGGGCGGCGGCGACCACGTCGCCGATCCGTCCGTACACCCGCTCGTCGATCGTCGGCCCGAACCAGCCCGCCGCGATCGCCTCGTCCCGGCTCGCCACCCAGAACTGCTCGCCGAGCACCTCGCGCCAGACGGCCAGCACGTCGGCCTGCGCGCCGGGGACGGCGTAGACGTGGCGGGCCCGGCCCTCGCCGCCGAGGAGGGCGACGCCCGCGCGCAGCTCCCAGTCCTCGTCGAAGTCGATCCGGGACTGCTCGTCGAAGGGGATGTCGATCATGCCGTGGTCGGCGGTGATGTAGAGCGCGGAGCGCGGCGGGAGCTGCTCGGCGAGGCGCTGGGCGAGCCCGTCGACGTACATCAGCTGGCCGCGCCAGGCGTCGGAGTCGACGCCGAAGCGGTGGCCCTTGCCGTCGACCTCGCTGTAGTACGTGTAGACGAGCGAGCGGTCACCCGCGGCGAGGCGCTGGGCGGTGACGTCCATCCGGTCCTCGCCGGAGAGCCGGCCGAGGAACGAGCCGCCGCTGAGCGCGACCTTGGTGAGGGGTGTCTGCTCGAAGTCCGGGGCGGAGACCTGTGCGGTGTGCACGCCCGCCGCGTCCGCGAGCTGGAAGACGGTGGGATACGGCTGCCAGACCTTCGGCGCGGTCCACGGCTTCCAGCGGAGCTGGTTCATCAGCTCGCCGGTCTCCGGGTTCCGCGCCGTGTAGCCGGGCAGTCCGTGCTCGCCGGGCGGCAGGCCCGTACCCACCGAGGCGAGCGAGGTCGCGGTGGTGGAGGGGAAGCCCGCGGTGAGCGGGCGGCCGGTGCCGCCGCGCGAGGTGGGGAGGAGCGAGTGCAGGAAGGGGGCCTCGTCGGGGTGGGCGGTGATCTGCTCCCAGCCGAGACCGTCGATCAGGAAGACGCAGTTCCGGTCGGCCGGGGTCAACTCGGGGATCGCGGCCGCGAAGCCAGGCACCCCCTGTCCGGCGACGAGCGTCGGCAGCAGATCGGCGAGCGAGCCGCTGCCGTACTCGGGGACGGGCGCGGTGTCCAGGGCAAGCGGGACGGGGTCCTGCCAGGCGGGCTGGGCCATCAGCGGCCGGTCGCCGCGGTGGCGGCCGTGGCCTCGGAGAGCGACTGGGCGAAGGCGAGGGTCTGACGGACCGCGTCGGGGCCGTCACCGGCCTCGCTGACCCGCAGGCTCAGGTCGTCGGCGGTGGAGCTGCCCGTATAGCCGTGGTCGGCCTCGCAGTTGGGGTCGCCGCAGGCGGCGGGCTCCAGGTCGATCCGGGAGACCGCGCCCCAGCCGATGGTGAGGACGACCTCGCGCGGCAGGGTGCCCGGGACGTACTTCTCCGGGTCGGCCACCACCCGGCTGACCACGACGGAGGAGATCCGGTCGAGCTTGACCGACTCGGTGGAGGTGGTGGCGTGCGCCGTGGGCGAGCCGCTGTCGGCGGCCTGCTCGTCGGTGTGGCTGACGATGAACCGGTGCTCGGTCAGGACCAGCACCGTCACATGGCGGCGCACCTCGTTGGAGTCGAAGGTGGTCTCCTGGTGCACCAGGTACGAAGCGACCGGCTCCCCGCCGACGGCGGCCTCCACCGCCTCGGCCACGAGGGCCGGGTAGTAGCCGCTGCGCTCGATCGCCGCGCGCAGCCCCTGGGTCGTCGTACCGGTCTTTGCCATGAGCACCATCCTACGGCGGGCCGGTGACTGCCGGGGACGCCCCGGCAGTCACCGGGGCCCTCAGTAGTTCGGGAGGCGGCGAGGGCCGAGGTCACCGCGCGGGGGCGGTGGGGCCAGCCGGACGCTCGCGCCGAGCACGGCGATGCCCTGAGGGGCCACGACCACCGGTTCCAGCGCCACGGAGACCACCTCGGGGTGGTCGTCGACCAGCCGGGACAGTCGCAGCAGCAGCTCCTCCAGCGCCGCCGTGTCCACCGGGGCGGAGCCGCGCCAGCCGAACAGCACCGGGGCCGCCTTGATCGACCGGATCAGCTCGGCGGCGTCCCGGTCGGTGACCGGGACCAGCCGGTGCGCGGTGTCGCCGAGCAGCTCGGAGGGTGCACCCGCCAGGCCGAAGGAGAGCACGGCCCCGGCGGCCGCGTCGATGGAGGCCCGCACGACGGTGTCCACACCGCGCGGGACCATCGCCTGGACGACGGGGAGCAGTTCGGCGGGCTTGCCCAGGAGGTCGGTGAGGTCTCCGTACGCCCGGCACAGCGCCTCCTCGTCGGCGAGGTCGAGGCGGACCCCGCCGAGGTCGGCGCGGTGGCGGAGGTGGGGTGCGGTGGTCTTCAGCGCTACCGGGTAGCCGAGCACGGCGGCCGCGGCGACGGCTGCCTCTGGGTCCGGGGCGGGGAGCGTGGGGCGTACGGGGATGCCGTAGCGGCCGAGCAGTTCGCGGGCCTCGTCGTGGGTGAGCGGGCGTCCGCGCGGGTCGGGGGCGGTGGCGAGCTGCGCCTCGATCAAGGCGGCGGCCCCGGCCTCGTCGATGGTGTCGTCGAGGAATTCGGGGACCTTGCCCGGCACGGCCGCCTGCCGTCGCCACTGGGCGTACTTCACGGCCTCGGCGAGGGCGCGTACGGCGCGTTCGGCGGCGGGGTAGGCGGGGATGCGGCCGGCGCGCGCGGGCTGCGGCTGCTCGGCGTCGGTACGTGCCCCGGCCGCCGCGTCCGGCTGCGGCGCGGGGGGCCCTGCGGGTCGGTCGGCCCGGACGGCTGGGGGCTCCGTGGCCGGTGATCCGGGGGCGGTGGCGGTGGGCGGGGTGGCGGGCGTTCCCGGGGAGGTGGTCGTCTCCGGGGCCGTGACTGCGCCCGGCCCGGTGGCTGTTCCCGGGGCGGTGGCTGTTCCCGAGGCGGTGGCTGTTCCCGAGGCGGTGGTGGGCGGGGTGGTGGTCCGGGCTGCGGCAGGTGTCGGCGGCCCGGGGCGCGGCGCGGCCGTGCTGCTCGCGGCGGCCAGGGCCTCGGCGAGGCCGCCGATCTCGACGTGGACGACGGCCACCGGCTTGGCCGGGCCCCCGGCCGCGGCTCCTCGCAGGGCGGCGGCCAGCACCTCGCCGTCGCCGGATTCGGCCTCGCCGTTCTCCCCCACCCACGGGATGGCGGTGACGATCACCGCGTCGCACGTCCCGTCGGCCAGCGCCTCGGCCAGCGCGTCCCGGAAGTCCTGCGGGGAGGCTGCCGTGGTGAGGTCGCGCGGCGGGCGCGGGCGGAGCCCCTCGGCGAGGCAGGCGTCGTACGTGAGGAGGCCGAGCGACTCGGAGTTGCCGAGGATCGCGACCCGGGGGCCCGCCGGGAGCGGCTGGTCGGCCAGGAGGAGTCCGGCATCCACCATCTCGGTCACGGTGTCGACCCGGATCACGCCCGCCTGCCGCATCAGGGCGGAGACCGTGGTGTCGGGGATGCGGCTGACGGGGACGGCGTGGCCGGGCGGGCTGGTGCCGCTGTGCCGGGCGCCCTTCACGACGACGACGGGCTTCACGGCGGCGGTGCGGCGGGCGAGGCGGGTGAACTTGCGGGGGTTGCCGAGCGATTCGAGGTAGAGCAGGGCTACGTCGGTGTCCGGGTCCTCGAAGAAGTACTGGAGGAAGTCGTTGCCGGAGACATCGGCCCGGTTGCCCGCCGAGATGAACGAGGACAGCCCGGCGCCGCGCCGGTGGAGGCCGGAGAGCAGGGCGATGCCGATCGCCCCGGACTGGGTGAACAGGCCGATCCGGCCGCGGGCGGGCGACTCGGGGGCGAGGGAGGCGTTGAGCCGGACGGTCTCGGCGGTGTTGATGATGCCGAAGGCGTTCGGGCCGATGATCCGCATGCCGTACGAGCGGGCCTGGCGGACCAGTTCGCGCTGGAGCTCACGGCCCTCGGAGCCGCGTTCGGCGTACCCGGCGGAGAGGACGACGAGCCCCTGGACGCCGTGCTCCCCGCAGTCGGCGACGGCCTCGGGGACCCGGTGGGCGGGGACGGCGATGACCGCGAGGTCGACCTGCTCGTCGATCTCGCCGATCGAGCGGCGGGCGGGGACCCCGTCGAGGGTGGTCAGGCCCTCGTCGAAGGCCCGGTTCACCGCGTACGTACGGCCGGTGAAGCCGGAGGCGAGGAGGTTGCGCAGGACGGTGCGGCCCACCCCGCCGGTGGTGCGCCCGGTACCGATGACCGCGACGGACCCGGGGTCGAGCAGGCGCTGGACCGAGCGGGCCTCGGCGCGCTGTTCGCGGCCGCGCTGGACGGCGAGGGACTTCTCGGTGGGTTCGAGGTCGAGGGTGAGGTGGACGGAGCCGTCCTCGAAGCTGCGGCGCTGGGTGTATCCGGCGTCCCGGAACACCTTGATCATTTTGTTGTTGGCGGGGAGCACCTCGGCGGCGAAACGCCGGATGCCGCGTTCGCGGGCGACCGCGGCGATGTGTTCGAGCAGGGCGGAGGCGACGCCGCGGCCCTGGTGGGCGTCCTGGACGAGGAAGGCGACCTCGGCCTCGTCGGCGGGGGCGGAGGCGGGGCGGCCCCGGTCGTCGATGCGGTCGAAGCGGACCGTGCCGATGAACTCGCCGCCGATCGTGACGGCCAGTCCCACCCGGTCGACGTAGTCGTGATGGGTGAAGCGGTGCACATCCCGGTCGGATAGCCGGGGATACGGGGCGAAGAACCGGTAGTACTTCGACTCGTCGGACACCTGCTCGTAGAAGCTGACAAGTCGCTCGGCGTCGTCCGTGGTGATCGGCCTGATGCGCGCGGTGCCACCGTCGCGGAGCACCACGTCCGCTTCCCAGTGGTCGGGGTACGCGTGATGCGGACTCTGCTCCGGCGTGGGCTGCATGGACAAAGCCTACGGCGGGCATCCCGGTCGCGGAGGGATCGGTGCCGGGGCAGTCTGATGAGGCCCGGCCGAGGGCGGCCGGGGCGCGGTGACCGGACGGGAGGCCGGGCACAGCACTGCGCACCGCATGAGAGACTGGTCTAGACAACCGTTGATATGTGAAGGGCAGAACCATGGCTGAGCGCCGCGTAAACGTCGGTTGGGCCGAGGGCCTGCACGCCCGCCCCGCTTCCATCTTCGTCCGTGCCGCCACGGCGTCCGGCGTCCCGGTGACGATCGCCAAGGCCGACAGCAGCCCGGTGAACGCCGCCTCCATGCTCGCCGTGCTCGGTCTGGGTGCGCAGGGCGGCGAGGAGATCGTCCTCGCGTCCGACGCGGATGACGCCGAGGCCGCTCTGGACCGGCTGGCGAAGCTGGTCGCCGAGGGGCTGGAAGAGCTTCCCGAGACCGTCTGACCCGTCCCGCCCGCCCCACGGGCGATCCGTCCGCCCCCACCGGACGGAAATACGTGAGAGCCGCGACCCCTTGCCGGGGCTGCGGCTCTTTCGCTTTCCGGAGATATCCGCGCACCGTGAATTCGGGCAGCACGAATACCGCCCTCCGTAATTACTCCCCTTTGTATACGGCGCGATTGTTAATGACGGGCACTCGCGATGTTTACGCCAGGTTGCGAAGTGCTCACCCGGGACCCGGCGGAGGCGCGGCGCCCGGGCCGGTCCGGGCGGCGGAGCCGGTGGGCCGCCGCCGCGCGTTCCGCATGCTGGGCGGTGAGCGCCCTGGCCCGCTCGGCGTCGCCCCGTGCCACGGCGTCCACGATGGCGCCGTGCTCGGCCCAGGAGTCGGCCGGGCGGACCGGCTGTTCGACCGCGTACATCCAGGCGGTCTTGTGCCGGAGCTGGGTGAGCAGCGCGATCAGGCCTGGGCTGCCGGAGGCCTGGGCGAGGGTCTCGTGGAACCAGCCGCCCAGCGAGCGCAGATCCTCGCCCTCGCCCCGGCGGGCCCGCTCCTGACCGAGTCTCACCAGCCCGCGGAGCACCTTGAGGTGGGCGTCCGTACGGCGCTGGGCGGCGCGCGCGGCACCCAGCGGCTCCAGGAGCATCCGCACCTCCAGCAGGTCTGCCGCCTCCTGCTCGGTGGGCTCGGCGACACAGGCGCCGGCGTGTCTGCGGGTGACGACGAAGCCCTCGGACTCCAGGGTGCGCAGCGCCTCGCGGACCGGGACGCGGGAGACCCCGTACCGCCGGGCCAGCAGCTCCTCGGTGAGGCGGCTGCCGCGCTCGTAGACACCGGAGACGATGTCGTCACGGATTGCCGTGCATACCGAATGCGCGGGAATGCGCATGTCCGAACCTCCGCCTTAATCCCCGCGAAACGCGGCCGCCCGACGTCTGTTCCGTGACTCTATTGCAATCCGCCGGAATTTCCGACGGCAGGCCGGAATCCATGGATATCCACTGGCCGAAGAAGGCCTGTTGCACAACCCGGTACGAGGGATTCCGCCGGAATTGCCGAAGGCCCCGGCGGGGAGCCGGGGCCTTCGGGAAGCGGGGTGCGCGGGTGGGGTCAGACGTTCAGACCGTGGGAGCGCAGGTAGCCGACGGGGTCCATGTCGGAGCCGTAGTCGGGGGTGGTCCGGGCCTCGAAGTGCAGGTGCGGGCCGGTGGAGTTGCCGGTGGAGCCGGACAGGCCGATCTGCTGACCGGAGGCGACGCTCTGGCCGACGGAGACGCCGATCGAGGAGAGGTGGCCGTACTGGGTGTACGTGCCGTCCGCCATCCGGAGCACGATGTTGTTGCCGTACGCACCGCCCCAGCCGGCCTCGACGACCGTGCCGGCGCCGACCGCGACGACGGAGCTGCCGGAGGGGGCCATGAAGTCCACGCCGGAGTGGCTGCCGGATGACCAGAGCGAACCGCCCGCCTTGTAGCCGGTGGTGACGTGGGATCCGGCGACCGGGAGGTGGAAGGCGTTCAGGCGGGCGCGCTCGGCGGCGCGGGCGGCGCGGGCCTTCTCCTCGCGGATCTCCTTGGCGCGGGCCTCGGCCTTGCGCTCGGCCTCCGCCTTCGCCTTGGCCTTGGCGGCCTCGGCCTTGGCTTCGGCGGCGGCCTTGGCCTTCGCCTTGGCGATCGCTTCGGCCTGCTGCTGCTGCGCCTCCGCCTGGGCGTCGATCTGCTCGGCGAGGGTGGCGTCGAGGGCGATGGTCTGGGTGAGGCCGGTGTCGACGACCTTGGGCGCCTCGGCGTCCGCGGCGAGGGCCGGAGAGGCCAGCGAGCCGAGGACTCCGGTGGTGGTCAGAGCCGCGATTCCGGCGGCCTGGGCGCTCCGGCGCGTGAGGCGGCTCGGGGCACGGTGCTTCCCGGTGGCACGGGTGAACGCCATGAAGAGGCTGATCCTTTCCTTCCCTCTCGCCTACCGGGTTAGCTGACGGGTTCGGAGCAGGAAGGTCTCCTACGGATCGCCGCGCCGGGTGTGGCGCGGATCTCCGATTCACCCCAGGGACTGCGTGGGTCCCCGGCTCCCCAGGCTCGCGCCTGACGGGGACTCGGCGATCGCTGCCCGGCGCCGCGGATGCGGCATACGGGTGACGGACAGCGGAGCCGACGCTAAGCGGGCCGCCTTCCCATCACCAAACGGACAAGGGGATTTGTCGCACATCCCACAGGGCAGACAGGCAACTTATCCACCAAAGTTGATGAACTGCCCTAATCGGGCAAAAGGGAGGACCCCGACGAACTATTGTTCGCCGAGGTCCTGTTTGCCCCGTTACAGTGCGCTTGCGTCAGCCGGTGACGACGGACACCTCTCCGATGCCGAGCGCCTTTACGGGCTCCGCGATCTGAGCGGCATCCCCCACCAGGACCGTGACCAGCCGGTCCACCGGGAAGGCGTTGACGACGGCGGCGGTCGCCTCCACCGTGCCCGTCTCGGCGAGCCGGGCGTAGAGGTGGGCCTGATAGTCGTCGGGGAGGTGCTGCTCGACCTGGTCGGCCAGGGTGCTCGCGACGGAGGCGGCGGTCTCGAACTTCAGCGGGGCGACGCCCACCAGGTTCTGCACGGCCGTCTCGCGCTCGGCGTCGGTCAGCCCCTCGGCGGCCAGCGTCCGCAGGACCTTCCAGAGGTCCTCCAGCGCCGGTCCGGTGGACTCGGTGTCCACCGAGCCGCTGATCGCGAGCATGGCCGCGCCGCCCGAGTCGGGGCCGCTGGAGCGCAGCACCTGGGCGAAGGCGCGCACACCGTAGGTGTAGCCCTTCTCCTCGCGCAGGACCCGGTCCAGCCGGGAGGTGAGGGTCCCGCCCAGGCAGTACGTGCCGAGCACCTGTGCGGGCCACACGCTCTCGTGCCGGTCGGCGCCGATCCGGCCGATCAGCAGCTGGGTCTGGACCGCGCCGGGGCGGTCCACGATGACCACACGGCCGGTGTCGTCCGCGGTGATCGGCGGGACCGGGCGGGCCTGGCCCGCGTTGCCCGACCAGTCGCCGAGGGTGTCGGCCAGCAGCTCGTCCAGGTCGATGCCGGTGAGGTCACCGACGATCACGGCGGTCGCGGTCGACGGGCGGACGTGGGCGTCGAAGAAGGCACGCACCGCGGCCGCGTCGATCCGGCGCACCGTCTCCTCGGTGCCCAGACGCGGGCGGGACATCCGGGCGGTGGCCGGGAAGAGCTCCTTGGAGAGCTGCTTGGCAGCGCGCCGGGACGGGTTGGCCTGCTCGTGCGGGATCTCGTCGAGGCGGTTGCCGACGAGGCGCTCGATCTCGCTCTCGGCGAAGGCCGGGGCTCGCAGCGCCTCGGCGACCAGACCGAGGGCCTTGGCCAGCCGGGAGGCCGGGACCTCCAGGGAGACCCGGACACCGGGGTGGTCGGCGTGCGCGTCCAGGGTGGCGCCGCAGCGCTCAAGCTCGGCGGCGAACTCCTCGGCGCTGTGCTTGTCGGTGCCCTCGGACAGCGCCCGCGACATGATCGTGGCCACGCCGTCCAGGCCCTCGGGCTCGGCCTCCAGCGGCGCGTCCAGGAAGATCTCCACGGCGACGACCTGCTGGCCGGGGCGGTGGCAGCGCAGCACGGTCAGCCCGTTGGGCAGGGCGCCTCGCTCGGGTGCGGGAAAGGCCCACGGCCGGGCGGTGCCCGGGGTCGGCTGCGGGTGGTAGTCCATGGCTACTCCAGTCACGGCGGCGTCGCTCACTTGTCCGCCCCCTCGGGTGCTTCGGTGCCTGCCGTGTCCTCGACGGCCCCGTCGTCCTCGGCCGGCTCGATGGGCTCGTAGACCAGCACCGCCCGGTTGTCGGGGCGCAGGGCCGCCCGCGCCGCCTCGCGCACCTCCTCCGCGGTGATGTCCAGGACTCGTCCCACGGCGCTCAGGGCGAGCTGCGGGTCGCCGAACAGGACCGCGTAGCGGCACAGTTCGTCGGCGCGGCCCGCAACCGTCCCCAGGCGGTCCAGCCACTCGCGCTCCAACTGGGCCTGCGCGCGCTCCATTTCCTCCGGGGTGGGCCCCTCGGCGGCGAACCGGGCCAGCTCCTCGTCGACCGCGGCCTCGATCTGCTCCACCTCGACCCCGCCGGAGGTCTTCACATCCAGCCAGCCCAGCGAGGGCGCACCGGCGAGCCGCAGCAGCCCGAAGCCTGCCGCCACCGCCGTACGGTCGCGGCGGACCAGGCGGTTGTGCAGGCGGGAGGACTCGCCGCCGCCGAGCACGGTCAGCGCCAGGTCGGCCGCGTCACAGGCGCGGGTGCCGTCGTGCGGGAGGCGGTAGGCGGCCATCAGCGCACGCGCCGGGACCTCTTCGTGGACCACTTCGCGCAGCTGCTCGCCGATGATCTCGGGCAGGGTGCCGTCGCGCGGCGGCTGCTTGCCGTCGTGGGACGGGATGGAGCCGAAGTACTTCTCGACCCAGGCGAGGGTCTGCTCGGGGTCGATGTCCCCGACGATGGAGAGCACCGCGTTATTGGGCGCGTAATACGTACGGAAGAACGCGCGGGCGTCCTCCAGGGTGGCCGCGTCCAGGTCGGCCATGGAGCCGATCGGGGTGTGGTGGTACGGGTGGCCCTCGGGGTAGGCGAGGGCGGTGAGCTTCTCGAACGCGGTGCCGTAGGGCACGTTGTCGTAACGCTGGCGCCGTTCGTTCTTGACGACGTCGCGCTGGTTCTCCATGGACTCCTCGTCGAGCGCGGCGAGGAGGGAGCCCATACGGTCGGCTTCCAGCCAGAGGGCCAGCTCCACCTGGTGGGTGGGCATGGTCTCGAAGTAGTTGGTCCGCTCGAAGCTGGTCGTCCCGTTGAGCGAGCCGCCGGCCCCCTGGACGAGCTCGAAGTGGCCGTTCCCCTTGACCTGGCCCGAGCCCTGGAACATCAGGTGCTCGAAGAGGTGAGCCAGGCCGGTGCGTCCCTTGACCTCGTGGCGTGAGCCGACGTCGTACCAGAGGCAGACCGCGGCGACCGGGGTCAGATGGTCCTCGGAGAGCACCACACGCAGGCCGTTGGCCAGGCGGTGCTCGGTCGCTGTCAAGCCGCCGGAGCCGGCCTGTGCGGTGGCCGTGTGACCCATGGGCATGTACGTCCCTTCGATCGCGATACTGGACTTCCTGACCGGTACTTCCTGCCAGACCTGCCACTCTAAGCAAGCGCACCGGCACCTGGCGAAGTTCCCGTTCCGCGGAAGTTTCCGTCGATGGTGCCTCAGGCCGCGCCGCCTCGGACCGCTTCGGACGGGTCGAGGTCCGCGTTGTCGGTGCGGCGGTCCACAATGGTCCGCATCAGTACCCCAGGTTGTCCGATCAGAATCCGTGTATCCGAGAAGGAGTCGCAGCCGCGATGGCCCGCCGTAGCATGAAGACCCCGCCGCCGGACGACTTCGAGGAGAAGATCCTCGACATCGACGTCGTCGACGAAATGCAGGGCTCCTTCCTTGAGTACGCGTACTCGGTGATCTACTCCAGGGCCCTGCCCGACGCCCGCGACGGCATGAAGCCGGTGCACCGGCGCATCGTCTCCCAGATGAACGAGATGGGGCTGCGCCCCGACCGCGGCTATGTGAAGTGCGCCCGCGTCGTCGGCGAGGTCATGGGCAAGCTGCACCCCCACGGCGACGCGTCGATCTACGACGCCCTGGTGCGGATGGCGCAGCCCTTCTCGATGCGGCTGCCCCTGGTCGACGGCCACGGCAACTTCGGCTCCCTCGGCAACGACGACCCGCCGGCCGCCATGAGGTACACCGAGTGCCGGATGGCCGACGCCACGTCGTTGATGACCGAGGCGATCGACGAGAACACCGTCGATTTCCAGTCGAACTACGACGGTCAGGAGCGCGAGCCGGTCGTCCTGCCGGCGGCCTACCCCAACCTCCTGGTCAACGGGGTGTCCGGGATCGCCGTGGGCATGGCGACCAACATGCCCCCGCACAACCTGGGCGAGGTCATCGCCGCGGCCCGGCACCTGATCAAGCACCCGGGCGCCGACGTCGAGACGCTGATGCGTTTCGTCCCCGGCCCCGACCTGCCCACCGGCGGCCGGATCGTCGGCCTGTCCGGCATCAAGGACGCGTACACCGCGGGCCGCGGCACGTTCAAGATCCGTGCCACCGTCTCCGTGGAGAACGTGACGGCCCGCCGCAAGGGTCTCGTCGTCACCGAACTGCCCTTCACCGTCGGCCCGGAGAAGGTGATCGCCAAGATCAAGGACCTCGTCTCGGCGAAGAAGCTCCAGGGCATCGCGGACGTGAAGGACCTCACCGACCGGGCGCACGGACTGCGCCTGGTCATCGAGGTGAAGAACGGCTTCGTGCCGGAAGCGGTGCTGGAGCAGCTCTACAAGCTGACGCCGATGGAGGAGTCCTTCGGCATCAACAACGTGGCGCTGGTCGACGGCCAGCCCCTCACTCTCGGGCTCAAGGAGCTGCTGGAGGTCTATCTCGACCACCGCTTCGAGGTCGTGCGCCGCCGCAGCGAGTTCCGCCGCACCAAGCGCCGCGACCGGCTGCATCTGGTCGAGGGTCTCATCGTCGCGCTGCTCGACATCGACGAGGTCATCCGGATCATCCGGGACAGCGACAACTCGGCGCAGGCGAAGGAGCGTCTGATGGCGCACTTCTCGCTGAGCGAGATCCAGACGCAGTACATCCTGGACACCCCGCTGCGCCGGCTCACCCGCTTCGACCGGATCGAGCTGGAGAGCGAGCGGGACAAGCTCAACGGCGAGATCGAGGCGCTGACCGCGATCCTGGAGTCGGACGCGGAGCTGCGCAAGCTGGTCTCCTCGGAGCTGGCGGCCGTGGCGAAGAAGTTCGGCACGGACCGGCGCACGGTGCTGCTGGAGTCGGCCGGTTCGCAGATCGCCTCCGTGCCGCTGGAGGTGGCGGACGACCCGTGCCGGGTGCTGCTCTCCTCGACGGGCCTGCTGGCCCGCACGGCGAACGCGGAGCCGGTGGAGATCGCCGAGGACGCCCGGCGGACCAAGCACGACGTGATCGTGTCGGCGGTGGCGGCGACGGCGCGCGGCGATGTCGGGGCGGTGACCTCCACCGGGCGGCTGCTGCGGCTCTCGGTGATCGACCTGCCGCAGCTGCCGGACACCCACGCGGAGCCGAATCTCTCGGGCGGCGCGCAGATCTCCGAGTTCCTGACGCTGGAGGCGGACGAGGAGCTGATCTGCCTCACCACCCTCGACGAGGCCTCGCCGGGCTTGGCGATCGGCACGCTCCAGGGTGTGGTGAAGCGCGTCGTGCCGGACTATCCGGCCAACAAGGACGAGCTGGAGGTCATCACCCTCAAGGACGGTGACCGTATCGTGGGCGCGACCGAGCTGCGTACGGGCGAGGAGGACCTGGTCTTCATCACCTCCGACGCCCAGCTCCTGCGCTACCCGGCGGGCTCCGTGCGGCCGCAGGGGCGGGCCGCCGGAGGCATGGCGGGCGTCAAGCTGGGGGCGGGGGCCGAGGTGCTGTCCTTCACGGCGGTGGACCCGGCGGCGGACGCGGTGGTATTCACGGTGGCCGGTTCACACGGCACGCTCGACGACTCGGTGCTGACGTGCAAGCTCACCCCGTTCGACCAGTATCCGCGCAAGGGCCGGGCGACCGGCGGGGTGCGCTGCCAGCGGTTCCTGAAGGGCGAGGACGTCCTGGTCTTCGCCTGGGCGGGCGCCACCCCGGCGAGGGCCGCCCAGAAGAACGGCTCCCCGGCGAAGCTGCCGGAGCCTGACCCGAGGCGCGACGGTTCGGGCACGCCGCTGCTCCAGCCGGTGGCCGTGATCGCGGGTCCCCCGCTGTAGGCCCCTCTTCCGTACGGTGGGAAGCGGCCCGGGGGTTCACACCTCCGCGGCCGCTTCTCGCACGTCCACGGGATCGGCTTCCGGTACGTCCACGGGGTCCGGTTCCTGGTGCACGTACCGGAGCACGCCCCACATCCCGCGTTCGGCGTCAGGGGTGTCCAGGCCATCGGCCAGGGCCTGCTCCGGGTTCTCGACCCGGCAGGCGGCCAGCCCCTCCCGGAGCGCCTCGGCGTCGATGCCCGCGCCGATCATGACGAGCTGGGTGAGCCGCGGTTCGCCCCGCGCCCACGGCTGCGGCACGAACCGGAGGAACCGGCCGACCGCGTGCAGCGCGTACTTGTTGTGCCGGTCGCCGGCGCCGAAGTCCGCGAACCCCTTGATCCGGTAGAGGCCTTCGGGCCGGGAGTCCAGGAACGCGATGAAGCGGCGCGGGTCCATGGGGACGTCCGAGGTGAACTCGACGCTCTCGTACGCCGCGTGAAGATGGCCGGCGTGGTCCTCATGCCCCTCGCACTCCTCCTCCCGCAGCAGATCCTCGAAGGTCAGCTGACGGGTCTTCTCCTCGCCGTCGGGCCGCAGCGCGGGGTCGAAGAGCAGCTCGGGGTCGATCCGGCCGTGCTCGGCGGAGATCACGGCGGCGGGCCCGCTCAGCGCCGCGACCCGTTGGCGCAGCTCCTCGTGTTCCGTCGCGCCGATCCGGTCGGTCTTGTTCAGCACGACAAGGTCCGCGACGGTGAGATGACGGTCGAGCTCGGGGTGGCGCTCCCGGGTGCGGTCGAACTCCGCCGCGTCGACGACCTCGACGAGACCTCCGTACAGGATGTGCGGGTTGTCGCTGGCCAGCAGCATGCGGACGAGTTCCTGGGGTTCGGCCAGGCCGCTCGCCTCGATGACGATCACGTCCAGCCGGGCGGAGGGCCGGGTGAGCGTCTCCAGGAAGGTGTCGAGTTCGCTCGCGTCGACCGCGCAGCACAGGCAGCCGTTGCCCAGCGAGACCGTCGAGCCGACCTGCCCCGAGACGGTCATGGCGTCGATCTCGATGGCCCCGAAGTCGTTGACGATCACACCGATCCGGGTGCCCGCCCGGTTGCGGAGGAGGTGGTTGAGGAGCGTGGTCTTGCCGGAGCCGAGGAAGCCCGCCAGGACGACGACCGGGATCTGCGGGGTACGGGGCGGGGTCAACGGGAGCGCCTTCCTGGGTTTCGTCGGTTTCGTCGTCCGGGGCGCGGGGGCCGGTCAGCCGCACATCAGCGACGGATCACCGGGAATTCTCTCGCGCGGCTGGGCGGTGGAGCCGCGCACCACCAGCTCCGGTTCGAAGAGCAGCTCGTCCGAGGGTACGGGCCGCCCGCGAAGACCACACCGGAGACCTGCTGCTGGCGAAGCAGCTCGACGTAGTCCGCCTCGGAGACACCGCCCTTGGTCCGGGTGCAGAGCACGGGGGCCAGTCCCCGCTGGGCGAGCGCGCCGCCGACCACTTCGGCGAAGGCCGGGAAGACGGGGTTCCGCAGCTCGGGCAGGACCAGGCCGACAAGCCGGGCCCGTTCGCCGCGCAGCTGGGTCGGGCGCTCGTATCCGAGGACGTCCAGCGCGGAGAGAACGGCCTGCCTGGTGGCGCCGGAGACGCCGGCTCACCGTGAGGAACGCCGGTGGGCAAGGGGGTACGCCCGTCGAATGCCGGGCCCGGCCTCCGCCTGCCCCTCGGATTTCTGCCACACCGATTCGGCCTCTACCGTTCGTACGATGAACGCCCCACCGTCCCCCGGCCGGGGACCGCTCCGGTTCGGCTGGCCGCAGCGGGTCTTCTCCCAGGTGCTGCTGATGCAGCTGGCCATCATCACCGGCGTCACCGTCCTGGTCACCGGCCTGTTCCTGGCCCCGCTGAGCGCGCAGCTGGACGACCAGGCGATGCGCCGTGCGCTGGCCATCGCCCAGAGCACGGCCGCCCAGCCGGGGATCATCGAGGGCCTGAGCACCACGGAGCCGTCGGAGCGGGGGCGTGTGCAGCGGACCGCCGAGCGGGTCAGGCGGGCCACCGGCGCGGAGTACGTCGTCGTGATGGACCGGCGGGGCGTGCGCTGGTCGCATCCCGAGGCCCGGCGGATCGGGGAGGTCGTCTCCACCGACCCCTCTGACGCGCTGCGCGGCCGCGAGGTGATGGAAATCGACAGCGGGACCCTCGGCCGCTCGGCGCGGGGCAAGGTGCCGCTGTTCGGCCCCTCCGGCGAGGTGGTCGGCGCGGTGTCGGTCGGCATCGAGTACGACAGCGTCCGCTCCCGCCTCCTCGGGGCGATCCCGGGGCTGCTCGCGTACGCGGGCACCGCCCTGGCCGTCGGCGCCCTCGCCGCGTACCTGATCTCCCGCCGTCTGCAACGGCAGACCCATGACCTGGCGTTCTCCGACATCTCCGCGCTGCTGACCGAACGCGAGGCCATGCTGCACGGCATCCGCGAGGGCGTCGTCGCGCTCGACGGGACCGGACGCATCCGGCTGCTCAACGACGAGGCGCAGCGGCTGCTCGGCCTCGGCCCGGAGGCGGCGGGGCGGCCGCTGGACGAGGTGCTGGACGGCGGCCGGACCGCGGACGTACTGGCCGGGCGCGTGGCCGGCGACGATCTGCTGGCGGTACGGGGCAGCCGCGTGCTGCTGGCCAACCGGATGTCCACGGACGACGGCGGAGCCGTGGTCACCCTGCGCGACCGGACCGAGCTGGAGCGCCTCGGCCGGGAACTCGACTCCACCACCGGGCTGATCGACGCCCTGCGCGCCCAGGACCATGAGCACGCGAACCGGCTGCACACGCTGCTCGGGCTGCTGGAGCTGGAGATGCACGAGGACGCGATGGAGTTCGTCACGGAGGTGGTGGGTGTCCACCGGGCGACGGCGGAGCAGGTCACGGAGAAGGTCCGGGACCCTTTGCTGGCGGCCCTGCTCGTCGGCAAGACCACGGTCGCCGCCGAGCGCGGCGTCTCGCTGCGGGTGGCACCCGGCACGCTGCTCCCGGACCGGGTGATCGACCCCCGGGGCCTGGTCACGGTGGTCGGCAACCTCGTCGACAACGCCACGGACGCGGCAGCCGGATCGGACGGGGCGAGGATCGAGGTCGGGCTGCGCGTAGAGGGCCGTACGGTAGTGCTGCGGGTGCACGACAGCGGGCCCGGCATCCCGCCGGAGTGGCATGCGTCGATCTTCACGGAGGGCTGGTCCACCAAGGACGTCCCGGCACACGGCAAACGCGGCCTGGGGCTCGCCCTCGTACGGCGGCTGGCGGAGCGGCAGGGAGGCAGTGTGACGGTCTCCGGGCCCGAGGAGGGCGGCGCGGTGTTCACCGTCGTACTCCCGGAGGCACTGGCCGAACCGGAACCCGAGCCGACGGCTCCGGGCGCGACGGCCCGCACAGCCACGACGGGAGAGAACCGGTGATCCAGGTGCTGATCGTGGACGACGACGTCCGGGTGGCACAGATCAACGCGGCGTACGTCGCCAAGGTCCCCGGCTTCCGGGTGACCGCGCGGGCCCACTCGGCCGCCGAGGCGCTGGCCGGGGTCGAGGAGGTCCCGGTGGACCTGATCCTGCTGGACCACTACCTCCCCGACCGCAACGGCCTCGCCGTCGTACGGGAACTGCGCCGCCTCGGCCGTCAGGTCGACGTGATCATGGTGACCGCCGCGCGCGATGTGGCCACCGTGCAGGACGCGATGCGGCACGGCGCGCTCCAGTACCTGGTGAAGCCGTTCACGTACGCGGGCCTGCGCTCCAAGCTGGAGGCGTACGCCGCCCTGCGGCAGGCGCTCGACGGGGGTGGGGAGGCCGAACAGGCCGAGGTCGACCGGCTGTTCGGGGCGCTGTGGGCGGCGGGCGAGCCGGACCTCCCCAAGGGCCACTCCCCCACCACCGCCGGACTCGTGAGGCAGGCCCTGCGCGGCGCCGATGGCCCGCTCTCGGCTCAGGAGATCGCGGACAGCGCCGGAATGAGCCGGCAGACGGCCCAGCGCTATCTGAAACTGCTGGAGCGCACCGGCAAGGTCCGGCTGACGCTTCGTTACGGCGAGACCGGCCGCCCGGAACACCGCTACGCCTGGTCCGCGGGCTGAAGCCCCTCGCTGGTCCTCGGGTTGAGCCCTGCCCGGCGGCGGGGCCGGGCCCGCCCGGCCCCGCCCTACGCCGCACCCGCCCCCGTCAGCGCCCGGACCTCCGTCTCGGCGTGCTTGGCCGCGTCCGGCTTCTCTCGCGAGGTGACCGTACCGAGCCACCCCGCCAGAAAGCCGAGCGGGATCGAGACGAGGCCCGGATTCTCCAGCGGGAAGAGCTGGAAGTCGGCTCCGGGGAACAGGGACGTGGGGCTGCCCGAGACGACAGGCGAGACCAGGACCAGGACGACCGCCGGGATCAGGCCCCCGTACACCGCCCAGACCGCGCCCCGGGTGGTGAAGCCGCGCCAGAACAGGGAGTAGAGCAGGGCCGGGAGGTTCGCCGACGCGGCCACGGCGAAGGCGAGGCCCACCAGGAAGGCGACGTTCAGATCCTGGGCGAGCAGGCCGAGGCCGATCGCCACCACGCCGATGACCGCGGCGGCCACGCGTGCCACGGCCACCTCGCCGTACTGCTTGCGCCCCGGGCGGTGGAGCGAGGCGTAGAGGTCATGGGCGACGGAGGCGGAGGAGGCGAGCGTGATCCCGGCGACGACGGCCAGGATCGTGGCGAAGGCGATGGCGGCGACCACGGCGAAGAGAACCGTTCCGCCGGTGGAACCCTCGCCTCCGCCCAGGTTCAGGGCGAGCAGCGGGACGGCGGTGTTGCCGGCCCCGTTCGAGGCGCGGACCTCGGCGGAGCCGACGAGTGCGGCGGCGCCGAACCCGAGCACGATCGTCATCAGGTAGAAGCTGCCGATGAGGCCGATGGACCAGACCACCGACCGGCGGGCGGCGCGGGCGGTCGGCACGGTGTAGAAGCGCGACAGGATGTGCGGCAGCCCCGCCGTGCCGAGGACCAGGGCGACGCCCAGGCTGATGAAGTCGAAGCGGGAGGTCCAGTCGCCGCCGTAGCGGAGGCCCGGGGCGAGGAAGTCCTTGCCGTGGCCGCTGCGTTCGGCGGCGGTGTTCAGCAGGCTGTTGATGTCACCGCGGAAGTGGACCAGGACGAGGACCGTGAGGGTTACGGCCCCGGCCATCAGCAGGACCGCCTTGACGATCTGGATCCAGGTGGTGGCACGCATGCCGCCGAACGACACGTAGACCACCATGAGCGCGCCGACGCCGACGACCGTCCAGGACCGGGCGGTGCCGCTCGTCCCGCCGAGCAGCAGGGCCACCAGGGAGCCCGCGCCGACCATCTGGGCGACGAGGTAGAGCACGGAGACGGTGACGGACGAGGTGCCGAGCGCGGTGCGCACCGGGCGCTCCGCCATCCGCGCGGCGACCACGTCGGCGATGGTGAACCGGCCGCAGTTGCGGACCAGTTCGGCGACGAGCAGCAGGACCACCAGCCAGGCGACGAGGAAGCCGACGGAGTAGAGCATGCCGTCGTAGCCGAAGAGTGCGATCAGGCCGGAGATCCCGAGGAAGGAGGCCGCCGACATGTAGTCGCCCGCGATGGCGAATCCGTTCTCCATGGGCGAGAACAGCCGTCCGCCGGCGTAGAACTCCTCGGCTGAGCCCTGCCGGTTGCGGCTGACCCAGGTGGTGATGAAGAGCGTCACCGCGACGAACGCGCTGAACAGGAGCAGGGCCAGTGTCTGGTGGTCGCCTCTCAACGTACGGGCCCCCTCGTCATCTCCTGGCCCAGGCCTCTGGCCATGTTCTGTCCGAGTCCCCTCGTCATCTCCTGGGTGTCCCACCGCAGGTCGAGTGCGGCCCGGTCCCTGCGGAGCCGCGCGTGCCGTGCGTACGCCCAGGTCAGCAGGAAGGTGGTGAGGAACTGGCCGAGCCCGGCCACCATCGCCACATTGACCGCGCCGACGACCGGGCGGGCCATCAGCTCGGGCGCACTGGTCGCGGCGACGACGTAGGCGAGATACCAGAGGAGGAAGGCGAGGGCGGCGGGCACCACGAAGCGGCGGTAGCGGCGGCGCACCTCGCGGAAGGCGGCGCTGCGGTGCACCTCCAGATAGATGTCGGCCGCGCTGGGGGCCGCATCCGGCCCCGCCGTGCCGTCCTCGTCGCCCCAGCCCGAGACCGGCACGTCGTCCCACGGGTCGTCGAGCCGCACTCCTGCGGCCTCCGGCCCTGCTTCCTTCTCCACCGCGCAACTCCCCTGGTCCACGGACCCCTTCGGCCGCATACCCAACCATGGGCCGTTCGGGAAGATCCCCGGCGAGCCATTCGCCCGGCTTCACCCCTTCAGGTGACAGAAGTCCCGGACGGCTGCGCGAATCCCGGGAACGCGCCCGGCCCCCGCCCCGGTGGTCCGGGAGCGGGGGCCGGGCGGACCCTCGAGGGTCAGGCGTCGATGCGCGAGCGGTCCAGGGTGGCCGCCGAGCTGGTGATGAACTCCTTGCGGGGCGCGACCTCGTTGCCCATCAGCAGGTCGAAGACCTGCTCGGAGGATTCCAGGTCCCCGATGTTGATGCGCCGCAGGGTGCGGTGGCGCGGGTCCATCGTCGTCTCGGCCAGCTGGTCGGCGTCCATCTCGCCCAGGCCCTTGTAGCGCTGGATCGACTCCTTGATCCGGACGTTCTTGCGCTGGAACTCCAGGAGGGTCTGGCGCAGCTCGCTGTCGGAGTAGGTGTAGACGTACTTGTCCTGCCCCTTCTTGGGCTGGACCAGCTCGATCCGGTGGAGCGGCGGCACCGCGGCGAAAACCCGTCCGGCCTCGACCATCGGGCGCATGTAGCGCTGGAAGAGGGTCAGCAGCAGGCAGCGGATGTGGGCGCCGTCGACGTCGGCGTCCACCAGCAGGACGATCTTCCCGTAGCGCGCGGCGTCGATGTCGAAGGTCCGCCCGGACCCGGCTCCTATGACCTGGATGATCGCACCGCACTCGGCGTTCTTGAGCATGTCCGAGACGGACGACTTCTGTACGTTGAGGATCTTTCCGCGGATCGGCAGCAGCGCCTGGAACTCGCTGTTCCGGGCCAGCTTGGCGGTGCCGAGCGCCGAGTCGCCCTCGACGATGAAGAGCTCGCTGCGCTCGACGTCGTCGCTGCGGCAGTCGGCGAGCTTGGCGGGCAGCGAGGAGGATTCCAGCGCGGTCTTGCGGCGCTGGGCGTCCTTGTGCTGCCGGGCCGCGATCCGGGTGCGGGCGGCGGCGACCGCCTTCTCCAGGACCGCCCGGGCCTGGGCCTTGGCATCCCGCTTGGTGGAGGTCAGGAAGGCCTTGAGCTCCTTGGCGACCACGTTGGCCACGATCCGGTTGGCCGCCGAGGTGCCGAGCACCTCCTTGGTCTGCCCCTCGAACTGCGGCTCCGCCAGCCGTACGGTGACGACGGCCGTGAGCCCTTCGAGGGCGTCGTCCTTGACGACGTCGTCCTCGGCGACCCGCAGCATCTTCGCGGAGCGCAGCGCCTCGTTCACCGTCTTGGTGAGGGAGCGCTCGAAGCCGCTGACGTGGGTGCCGCCCTTGGGGGTGGCGATGATGTTGACGAAGGACCGGACGGTGGTGTCGTAGCCGGTGCCCCAGCGCAGCGCGATGTCGACGCCGAGCTCGCGGGTGACCTCGGTGGCGGTCATGTGGCCGAGGTCGTCGAGGACGGGAACGGTCTCCTTGAAGGTGCCCGTGCCGGTCAGCCGCTGGACGTCGCAGACGGCCTTGTCCTGGGCGAGGTACTCGCAGAACTCGCTGATGCCGCCGTCGAAACGGAACGTCTCTTCGGTCTTGCCCTCGCCGTCGAGCCCCCGCTCGTCGCGGACGATGATCGTGAGGCCGGGGACGAGGAAGGCCGTCTGGCGGGCCCGCTGGTAGAGCGTCTCCAGGTTGAGCTTGGCGTCCTTGAGGAAGATCTGGCGGTCCGCCCAATACCGCACCCGGGTACCCGTGCGGGTCTTGGGGACGCGCTTGCCCTTGCGCAGGCCGTTGGCCGGGTCGAACGGGCTGTCCGGCCCCTGCTCGGTGAACATGCCGGGGACGCCGCGCCGGAAGCTGATGGAGTGGGTCGCGCTGTTGCGGTCGACCTCGACGTCCAGACGGGCGGAGAGTGCGTTGACCACGGAGGCGCCGACGCCGTGGAGGCCCCCGGAGGCCGCGTAGGAGCCGCCGCCGAACTTGCCTCCGGCATGCAGCTTGGTCATGACGACCTCGATGCCGGAGAGCCCGGTCTTGGGCTCGACGTCGACCGGGATGCCGCGGCCGTTGTCCCGGACCTCCACGGAGGCGTCGTCGTGGAGGATGACCTCGATCTGGTCGCAGTAGCCGCCCAGCGCCTCGTCGACGGAGTTGTCGATGATCTCCCAGAGGCAGTGCATGAGGCCGCGGCTGTCGGTGGACCCGATGTACATCCCGGGGCGCTTGCGGACGGCCTCCAGCCCTTCGAGGACGAGGAGGTGCCGCGCGGTGTAGTTGGAGCTGTCCCGGTCGCCGCCTGCTGCGGCCAGCATCGCGGTGGACGGCACGGACGTTTCGGCGGTCACGCGGTTCGCTCCTCGCTGAATTTCATCTGGGGCCCCGGTGGGTATCGGGCTGGGCTTCGGTTGCCGCTGAGAGCCTACAGAGGCCTGGTAGAGCGGTTGTAACGCCACCCTCGGGGAATCCTCATGCTAGTCGAGCCTCATCCAGGCTCGCATGGATGTTCGATCATTCGTTGGAGTGACGTGCACATCACGTTCCCTTCGACGCATGAACCATTTAGGCTCCGGGCACGTCCTCATGAACAAACCGGCAAGCCGGCCGGCGGGACACACCCCCAAGACAAGCAATGCGAAACCGTAGCGCTCCGCATACGGCACATTCGCCGCCAACCGGCAACAGACAGCCACACCGAGAAGAAGTTTCGAAGAAAAGCCACGAGCGGGAACGTTTTCGGCCTGGTTGGATGTTGACCCTGGTACGACAGCTCGTCGAGCTAGAGAAGAGGCGACGTGACTACTGTTCTGACCCCCGCGAGCCCGCTGACCGCAGCAGACCGCTGTGACCGTTGCGGCGCCCAGGCCTATCTGCGCGTCGTCCTGATCAGCGGCGGTGAACTGCTCTTCTGCGCCCACCACGGACGCAAGTTCGAGCCGGAACTCAAGAAGATCGCCGCGGAAATACAGGATGAGACGGATCGGCTCACCGCCGTGCAGACGGCCGCCGCCGACGAGGACCAACACTGACACCTCGCATCCACGACGAGCCAGGGGCTGGTCCAGGACCAGCCGACGGGCGGCTCCCCCACCGGGGGGAGCCGCCCGTTCTCGTCGTATCCGCGGCTCTCACCGTCCCCGCGTATCCGCAGTTCTCGCCGCCTCCGCGCCGGGCGGGCCGCTTCAGATGCGGCCCGCGGCCCACTCCAGGGCGGCCGAGACCCGCGTGTACACCCCGGGGCTGCCCGCCCGACCGCAGCCGCTGCCCCAGGACACCAGGCCGATGAGCCGCCCACGGGCCACCAGCGGCCCTCCGCTGTCCCCCTGGCACGCGTCCCGGCCCCCTACGCGTTCGCCCGCGCAGAGCATCGCCGAGGCGTCGTACGTACCCTCCTTGCCGCCCGGGTAGGCGCGCGCGCAGTCGCGGTCAGACAGGACATGGACCCGCGCGGAGCGCAGTACGGAGGAGTAGGTGCCGCTGCCCGTCGTGTCACCCCACCCGTAGACGTCCGCGGCCGTCCCGGCCCGGTAGGCGGCGTCCCCGGCCCGCGCCATCGGGATGACGCTGCTCCTGGGCAGCGCCCGGGCCAGGGTCAGCACCGCGAGGTCGCCGGCGTTGGAGCCGGGGTCGTACGCCGGATTCACCCAGATGTCCCGGACCGGGGTCTCCAGGCCGCCGGAATCGCTCAGCCGCGCGCGCCCCGAGATGACCAGCAGGTCCTTCACCCGGTTCGCCGGTCCGCCGAGCGCCTCGTCACCCAGACAGTGGGCGACCGTCAGGATCTTCGTGGGCGCCACGGCGACCCCGCCGCAGAACTGGCCGGACCTCGCTCCCCCGAACCTGTCACGGCTCGACAGGGCCACCACCCAGGGGCTGTCCGCCACGGGTGTGGGCTGCCCGCCGACGATGATGCTGTCCGCGACTGCCGGGGCAGGGGAGGCGAGCGGCAGCACGGCCGTCGCAGCGGCCAGGGCCAGCACCCCGGTCAGGGCACGGACTACGGAACGGGGCATGGAGGCTCCTGACGCTGAGGTGAAAGACAATCCACCCAGCGTGATCCAGGCTCCCGCTGTCCGCACCCGAGGACACGCCGGAGGGCCCGGATCCCCTGGGGGGGGTTCCGGGCCCTCGGCCGGTCGTTCTCGCGCTCGGCCGTCCTCGCGCTCGACCGAGGTACTCGCGACTCCTAGTCGAGGTAGTCGCGCAGAACCTGCGAGCGCGACGGGTGTCGAAGCTTCGACATCGTCTTCGACTCGATCTGACGGATGCGCTCGCGCGTCACGCCGTAGACCTTGCCGATCTCGTCCAGCGTCTTGGGCTGACCGTCGGTGAGTCCGAAGCGCATCGAGACCACGCCGGCCTCACGCTCGGAGAGCGTGTCGAGCACCGAGTGCAGCTGCTCCTGGAGGAGCGTGAAGCTGACCGCGTCCGCCGGGACGACGGCCTCGGAGTCCTCGATCAGGTCACCGAACTCGCTGTCGCCGTCCTCGCCGAGCGGGGTGTGCAGCGAGATCGGCTCGCGGCCGTATTTCTGGACCTCGATGACCTTCTCGGGGGTCATGTCGAGCTCCTTGGCCAGCTCCTCCGGGGTGGGCTCACGGCCCAGGTCCTGGAGCATCTGGCGCTGCACACGCGCGAGCTTGTTGATGACCTCGACCATGTGCACCGGGATACGGATGGTGCGGGCCTGGTCGGCCATGGCGCGGGTGATCGCCTGACGGATCCACCAGGTGGCGTACGTGGAGAACTTGTAGCCCTTGGTGTAGTCGAACTTCTCCACCGCGCGGATCAGACCGAGGTTGCCCTCCTGGATCAGGTCCAGGAAGAGCATGCCGCGACCGGTGTAACGCTTGGCCAGGGAGACCACCAGACGGAGGTTGGCCTCCAGGAGGTGGTTCTTGGCGCGGCGGCCGTCCTCGGCGATGATCTCCAGCTCGCGCTTGAGCTTCGGCGCGAGCTTGTCGGCGTTCGCCAGCTTGTCCTCGGCGAAGAGACCGGCCTCGATGCGCTTGGCGAGCTCGACCTCCTGCTCGGCGTTGAGGAGGGGAACCTTGCCGATCTGCTTCAGGTAGTCCTTGACCGGGTCGGCGGTGGCGCCGGCGACGGCGACCTGCTGGGCAGGTGCGTCGTCATCGTCGTCGTCGGAGAGGACGAAGCCCTTGTTCTCGCCCTCGCCCTCCTCTTCCTCGCCCTTGCCGGCCTTGACTTCCTCGACAGCCTCGTCGCCGTCGAGGAGCTCGTCGTCCTGCTTGCCGGACTTCTTCGCCGCTGTCTTCTTGGCCACCGTCTTCTTCGCGGCGGTCTTCTTTGCAGCCGTCTTCTTGGCGGCGGTCTTCTTGGCCGGAGCGGCCGCGACGGCGTCATCGGCCACCGCGCCCGCGCTCTCGGCCGTCGGCGCGGCGGTGGCCGCGACGGTCCTGGTCACGGCGGTCTTCGCCGCGACGGTCTTGGTGGCGGTGCGCTTGACCGGGCTCTTCGCTGCGACGCTCTTGCGGGCGCGCTTCGGCGACTCCGCGGCACTGACCATCAGCGTCACACCCTCTTCCTCGAGGATCTGGTTGAGGCTGCGCAGAACGTTCTTCCACTGGGTTGGCGGAATCTGGTCAGCCTCGAAGGCCCGACGCACGTCATCGCCGGCGATCTGCCCATCAGCCTTTCCCCGCTCGATGAGCGCCATCACAGACTCGGACTCGGCGATCTCCGGCGGGAGCGTACGGGATGTGCTGGCCGACACGAACAACCTCTCGGAACGATGGAAACGGCTTCCGGCCCCGCCCTGGAGAGGGCTGGAACCGACGACCGTCGACTGGGGATGTCGCCGACGGCGCGGGTTTGGCCTCAGAACTGCACAGCGCCCTCAGGGCCTGCTGTATTCCTTCCGCGGCGGTCACCTCTTAAGTCATCGCGCTGCTTCGAGGAGTGTTACGCCCAATCCGCGTGGCCCGAGTCACACCTCATTCGCGACCAACCGACCCAGGGATGACATCTCCCCACAATTGTGCCGCCGGACCCGTGCGGTCCGGCGACACAGGGCCCCGGCGCCCCGGCCGTGCTTCGGTCAGTGCTCGCGCGGCGCGGGCACCACACGCTCGACGTCGGGGTGGACGACGAGCAGCTGCCTCATGGCCGACTCGGCGGCCGCGGCGTCACCGGAGGCCAGGGCGTCGGTGATCCGCGCGTGGTGGGCGAGGGAGGACTCACCGGGGCGGTCACAGCCGGTGACCGGACCACCGGAGACATGCAGGGCGGCCGAGACGATGCCGGAGAGGTGTTCGAGCATCCGGTTGCCCGCGGCCTGGATGAGCAGGGAGTGGAACTCCGCGTCGGCGCGGGAGAAGGTGATCGCGTCCCCCTGCCCCATCGCGTGCCCCATGATCTCCACCATGTCGCCGAGGCGCTGCTGGATGTCGTCCCGGCCGTGCCCGGCCGCGAGGCGGGCGGCGAGCGGTTCGATGGTCCAGCGGAGCTCGGCCAGCTCGCGGCGCTGATCGTCTCGCTGGGGGCCGAAGGCCCGCCATTCGATGATGTCGGGGTCCAGCAGATTCCAGTCGCTGACCGGGCGGACCCTCGTGCCCACGTTGGGGCGCGCGCTGACCAGCCCCTTGGCTTCGAGCACGCGCAGGGACTCGCGTACGACGGTGCGGGAGACCTCGAACCGCTGACCGATCTCCTCCGGCACGAGGGGGCGGTCCGCGCCGAGGTCACCGGAAACGATCATCTGGCCCAGCTGCTGGACGAGTTGGCCGTGGAGACCGCGCCCCCGGCTGGCAGCCCCCCGTCGGCTCGCCCGTCCCAGCTCGGAATCGGAACCGCCCCAGGGCCGGGAAACAGCTCGCTCGCCGGCCGGCGCCTCCGTATAGGGATAGCGGTCGAGTTCGCCCGGACCGGCCAGGCCGGAGTCGGCGGAGCGGGCGGCGGTCATCATGGTGTGCGCAAGGGTACTCACGCATCCTTTGTCGGCCCGGCTCGCCCGCCCCTTGAGGTCTTTGCTGAAAAGCACACGAAAGGGTGATCGGCGCTGGCTACACAATTGACGCCATATACCTACAAATCGGCCATTTCTCAGGGGGCTTCGCGGCCCCGCTCCCGGCGCGGGACGGCGGCGATCACCAACGCACCTTTCCTCGAAGGCCGGTGAACAGATACGCACAGATCAGGACGGACAACGACAGGGCGAGCGCGGCCCCCACGGGCTGAGCCACGACCTGTGCGACGGCGAGGACCCAGCGGTCGGCCTCCTGCGGCAGCTGCCACCAGGCCAGCTCCCGCAGCCGCCCCGGAAGCCCGGCGACCGACCTCGCGGACGGCGCTTCGAAGACCTTCTGAACCAGCGGAACGACCAGCACCGGAACAGCCAGCACGGCGGCGATTCCAGCCCCGGCCACCCGGAAGACCCCGGCGGCCAGCAGCCCAGCCCAGGCACAGCCGACGGCAAGACCGGCCCAACTCGCACCGAGCGCGAGGGAGTTCTCCGGAATCTTGATCAACTCCGGTCCGTACACGAGCCGCAGGGCCTGCGCGTCGCACCCCACAGCGAGGCCCGCGAGCAGGAGCGCGAAGCTCGCGGTCACGAGGAGTTTCGCCAGCAGCAGCCCGAGCCTCCGGGGCACGGTGCCGCGACCGGCGGCGAGCGCGGGGTAGCGGAACTCGTCACCGAACGACAGCGCCCCGAGCAGGCCCGCGCCCAGCGCAGCGGGAGGCAGCGGCAGCAGTTCGGGCCAGGCGGCGAGCAGGCGCGGCAGCGCGGTGCCGTCCGTGCGGGCGAGCAGGACGGACACGGCGGCGGACGTCAGCAGAACGGCCACCATGATCGCGGCGGTTGTCCTGACGCCGAGGGAGCGGCGCAGTTCGTACCGGAGCGGGCGCAGCGGGCCGCGCGCGGGGCGTACGCGAATCGGGGGCGGCAGCTCGGACAGGGCTACGTCCGAGGCCCGGCGTGGCCCGTGGACGGCGAGGGCCCGGCGCACACCGTGGGCGGCGGGGGCGGCGGGGGCTTGCTGTGCCCCGTCGGAGCCGGGAGCCGGCCGCGCTCCGCTGGAGCCGGGAGTCAGCTGTGCACCATGGGAGCCGGGAGTCGGCCGTCCACCGTGGGCGCCGCGAGTCGGCTGGGCAACGCGCTCCACTTCCGGCGGGGCGGCGGTTCCCGCGTCGCCGACCTCATCGGCGAGCTGGTGTAGCGGAACACTGTGCCGGTACGCGATGTCGCCGATCTCCGCGCAGTTGCTGCCGTACACCGCCAGCCGCCCACTCGCCTCCTCGACAACCTCGACGGAGCGCTGAGCGGCCCGCGCCTCCCTCCCGACCACGGCGGCCAGCCGGGCCGCATGCGGGGTGCGGACGACGACCCGGGGGCGGAGTCGGGTGCGGGCGAAGTCGGCGACGCCTTGGTCCGCGACGAGGCGCCCCGCGTCGATGGTGACGACGTGGTCGGCGGTGCGGGCCGCCTCCTTGGGGTCGCCGCTGGCGTACAGAACCGTTCCTCCCTGGGCCGCGTGGGCGCGCAGCAGCCCGTACAGCCAACTGTTCTCGCGCGGCGAGAGCCCGTCGGCGGGTTCGTCGAGGACCAGGGTGTGCGGGTCCCCGAGCAGGGCGCAGGCGAGCCCGAGCCTGCGGTCCATGCCGACCGAGAGGGTGCCCAGACGCTGGTCGCCGAGCCCTGCGAGGCCGACGGCTTCGAGCACCTCGTCGGCCCGGGTGGCGGGCACGCCCGCGGCCGCGCAGAGCATCCGGAGCTGCCCGCGTGCCGTCCGCGAGGGATGGCCCGGTACGTCACCGAGGAGCACGCCCACTTCGCGCGCCGGGTGCGCGATGCGGTGCAGCGGCCGACCCCGGAAGTAGGCGACTCCCCGCCCGGCGTCGAGTTCGAGCATCAGGCGCAGGGCCGCGGTCTTGCCTGAACCCGTGGCACCCAGCAGGGCCGTGACGCGGCCGGGCGGGGCCTCGAAGGTCAGATCGTTGACGGCGGGCGGAGCGCCGCGACGGGGGGTGCTGGTGAGTCCGATGGCCTGGAGCATCGCTTCTCTCGCGTCTCTCGCGGAAGGTGAGACCGCTCGGCGGCAGGTGGGTACCGCAGCAACATAACGCGACATTTCCGACTTTTGGTGCAGGGATGGGCCGACGGGCGTTCCGCATGGCCATCACAGCGGCTTCGCCCGGAGTACGGAGGCTCAGACCTCTGGCCGCAGCATCGGCGGATTGAGCACCGTGGCGGCCCCGGCCCGGAACAGCTGCGCGGGGCGGCCGCCCTGACGTGTGGTCGTCCCGCCGGACGGCACCAGGAAACCAGGGGTGCCGGTGACCTTGCGATGGAAGTTACGGGGATCGAGGACGACGCCCCACACCGCCTCGTACACCCGGCGCAGCTCGCCGACCGTGAACTCCGGCGGGCAGAACGCCGTGGCCAGCGAGGAGTATTCGATCTTGGAGCGGGCTCGCTCCACGCCGTCGGCCAGGATCTGCGCGTGGTCGAAGGCCAGCGGCGCGGCCTGCTCGCCCTCCCGCCCGGCGCCGGGGTGCAGCAGATCCTCCACCGGCGCCCAGCGCGCGCTGTTGGCGTCGCCGCCCGCCCGGGGCGCGGGCAGATCCGGCGCGAGGGCCAGGTGCGCGACGCTGACCACCCTCATCCGGGGGTCGCGCGCCGGATCGCCATAGGTCGCCAGCTGTTCCAGGTGAGCGCCGTTGCCGAGGGACGGCTTCGCCGGATCGTGCGCGGAAAGGCCGGTTTCCTCGACGAGTTCACGCGCCGCCGCGGAGCCCAGATCCTCGTCCGCCCTGACGAAACCGCCGGGCAGCGCCCATCGGCCCTGGAACGGAGCCTCTCCGCGCCGCACGACCAGCGCACAGAGCGCGTGACGGCGCACCGTGAGCACGACCAGGTCGACGGTGACAGCGAAGGGCGGGAAGGTCGACGGGTCGTAGGGCGGCATGCCGTGATCATAGTCGTCTGCCTGACGATAAACACTCCCTTCAGCGTCCTCGCGATCAGGAAATCCGCCGGGCTGGAGGGATCGGGCCGGGCCGGGCCGGGGGGGCCTCCCCTTCCCCCCTCCCCCTCCTCCCCCCTCCTCCCAAGTCCCAGTTGCCCGTCCTCATCCCCCCAGCCGGAGTCCCGCGCCGGCTTCCTCGATCATGCCGAGACCCAGTCTGCTGATCCGGACCGAGAAGGGCTCTCCGCCGACTCTCAGTCCGGAGAGCTGGACCGCGCCGAGCGGGGCGCTGCGCAGGGGGTGCAGGCGGACGGTGGCGGACGGGGCGTCGGGGCGGATTCCGGCGAGGGCCGCGACCAGGTGGATGCCGGCGGCGGCCGAGAGCGCGGCCGGGCGGCAGGCCGCCGGATGCGGCGCGGGGAGGCTGCCCGTACGCCGTTGCTCCCCCGCGAACATTTCCGGCAGCCGGTAGTCGAAGGCCTCCGCGGCCCCGAGTACGCCCTTCAGCAGGGCGGCGGCCGCCTGTTCGTGTCCGGTGGCCGCGAGACCGGCGCAGGCGACCGCGGTCTCGTGCACCCGCACGGCTCCGGAACGGTGGCCGAAGGGGTTGTGCCCCCGCTCCCCGGAGCCCAGTGTGCGCAGGCCCCAGCCCGAATCCAGGTCGGGCCCGGACAGGAGTCTGGCCAGCCGGTCCGCCGAGCCGCCGTCCAGCAAGCCCTGGGCAAGCCGTCCCCCGCCCAGCAGTCCCGTGTCGAGCAGGTGGGCCGCGCTGCTCCCGAGATACCGGACGGGCTGTCCGGCTCCGGTCCGGGCGGCCGCTGGGCAGCCGCCCGACCGGTCGTCGACCCAGAACCGGTCCCGGAACCGGGCCCGCAGCCCGGCCGCCCACTCCCGCCACGCGTCACCGCCGCCGCGGCCGCATCCGTCGAGCAGATCCGCGCCGAGCAGCGCCGCCCGGTGCGCATGCGCCTGGGTGTCCGCCCGGCGATAACCAGCGGGCCCGCCGTCGGGCACGAACCCGTCCTCTGACGCGGCCTCCCGCAGCCACTGGAGGCACCGCTCAGCCGTCGGCAGCAGGTCGGCCACCTCGGTCTCCGGCAGTCCCCAGCGGCGGGCCTCGGCCAGCACCGCCGGGTATCCGAGCGTGGCCTCGGTCCCGGTGCAACTGGGCGGCAGCACGGGCCCGGTGTCCCGCAGCGGGCCGGGAATGCGCCCGAAGTCGTGGCCAGGCCCCTTCAGTTGCCTGCTCGCCAGCATGCGCAGGGTGGATGCCGCGAGCCCCGTACCGAGCGGCAGCGCCATCCGCGCGGCCCACAGCGACTCGGCCGGTGACGGGGTGCAGCGCCAGGGGACCCCCGCGGCCAGGACCGGTCCGCCGGCCCCGCGCTCGTCTGCCGTGAGCAGCGCCCTCAGGTCGCCCAGACCCGCCCGGACCAGCGGCTCCGCCCTCGGGTCGTCCGCCTCGGCCCGTGCGTCGGAAAAGAGCCGGGCCCCGGGCCTCATGAGCGGCCTGCTCATGATCCGCCCGCGGTGCTCCGGGCGGACGGTCAGCTCGATCCGGTACGTGGCGCCGGGCATGAGCTCCACGTTCCAGCGCAGCAGGCCCGCATGACCCAGAACGTCCTGGGGCGGCGGGTCCGCGGTGACCGCCGATCCGGCTCCGCCCGGTGCGGTCCACCGCAGTCCCGAACCGTGCACCCCTGCGGCGCGCTCCGGCCCGCCGTGTCCCGCCGCGACGGCGGCGAGGTCTGCCAGGTCCGTCGCCAGGGAGACCTCCACGACGAGGCGGACCGGTCGGAGCGCCGCACTGCGCAGGGTGATCCTTTCGGTGCCTTCGGCATGGCGCCGACGCTCCACTGTGATCTCCGGGTCGGGGCCCGTGTCCTGGGAAGTACGGACGGCGCCCAGGAAATAGGCACGCTCCGAACTCTCCAACCGACCCTGCACCGGCAGCGGTTCGCGGCCTCCCACGCGAAGCCGGCACTGCGAGAGGAGCCGTCGGCCCGACCGGTAGAAGCCTTCCAGGCCCTGGCCGGTGAGCTGTCCGTGGTGCGCGGAGACCGCCATGCAGGGCAGGGCCACGCAGATGATCGCCTGGTGCACGGGCGGCAGTTCGCCGGAGCGGGGGCTGGGGCGGGGACGGGCGGCGGCGGGTGGCGGCGGTCCGCCGGGGGCAGGCGGAGGTACGAGCGATGGGACGTTCGGCGGGGTGGGCGTTTCGGTGGGGGCTGGCGTGGGGTCCCGGGGCGGGACGGTGAGGGCCATGGGGGTCTTCCGTGCCTTCTCTGCACTCCGGGCAGCCGCCGCATCCGCGGTGCCACGGGCCGTACGACTCCGACACCACCGTGAACGGCTCCGCAGGCCCCGGGGTCACGCCCGTCAACTGCGTACCCGTCACCGGCATGCTCGTCATCGGCGCGCTCGTCGGCATGCTCGTCATCGGCGTGTCCTGGTGCCGCGTCGGCCGTACCTCCGGGCCTCTCGTGTGCGCCGCCTGGCCCCAGGCGGCCCGGGCCGTGTCGTGGCGGGGAGCGGTGCCCTCCGCCCGGCGTCCGGGGGCCTGGGCACTCCGCCTCGCCGCCGTCCCCCGTTCGGCAGCGTGCGGGCCCGGCGGATACGGAGGGCGGTGGCCTGACCGGCGGCGGTGTCGGCCGACATTCCGGTGGTCCCGGTAGTTCCAGTTGTCCCAGGGCCGGAGTCCGCCTCCTCGTCGCGTGCTTCGCGCAGGCAGCGGCGGATGGCCTCCGGGTCGATGCCTTCGTTGCAGGCCCGGTGGAGCAGATGGGCGAAGGTGTAGCCGGGGTCGGCGCGCAGAGCCATGGCCAGCGCGACCCGCGCACCCGGCTCGTCGCCCGTGGACCAGGACACCCAGCCCGCCAGGGTGAGTGGGGCGGCGGCGTGCTCCCGGTACGACCCGACGCAGCGCCGGGCCAGTGTCCGCCAGAGGCGCAGCGCCGCATGCGCTGTTGGTCCTTCCATCCAGGCGGCGGCCTTGTCCCGGGTCTCCCGGTCCTGGAGCCCCAGGATGACGGCGGCGGCCTCGTCGGGGGCGATCAGCTGGTCGTCGCCGGCGTCCGAGAGGGCCGGAGGCGCGGGCTGCGCCCCTTCGATGCGGGCCATGAGTGTGCGGGCCCGTTCAAGGGTCTCTGCCGCGACCGCTTGCTTGGCCTGCTCGTCGAGCATCCTGATCATCAGCGACGGCCCTGCCTCGTCCAGCGCCCTTTCCTGGGCGGATACCGCTGCCGGGGCCTGCCAGGGCCGGAGCCTTGCTTCCATGTCACGCAGCGTGCCCCGGACGTGGACTCCCGCGTAGGTGGCGGCCGCGGCCATCACCGTCGTACCGGGCATGGCCAGGGGTTTTCCCTGTTCGGGGCAGCACCGGGGGTCGGGGCAGCAGTAGGACCAGTAACGGCCGTCGGAGATGCAGAGCGCTTCGAGCACAGGCACGTCCAGGGCTCCGCACGCCGTGCGCAGGCGCTGCGCGAACGGCCTGAGGCGCTCCATGGTCGGTTGTCCGCCCGAGCCGTCCGGCGAGTCCTGGCAGAGGAAGATCACGATCGCGTCGGGCCGTCCTTCGCGGCGCTCGCTCCCCGAGATCAGGCACTCCGCGAGCTGATCGGCGACCGGCCCCCATTCGCCTGGCGTCTGCGGAATGCCGAGCCGCAGACGGCCGCCGAACCGGCCGCGGCCGCCGTGCAATGCCACCATCACAACGCTGTCGTTGGGGTAGAAGCCCATCAGATACGGCAGGGCGTCGGCGAGTTCGGCGGGGCCGCGCAAGGTGATCTGCTGTTCGTCGGCCGGGCCGGTGGATTCGTGGTGCTTGTTCATGGCTCGACGATCCCGCGCTCCGCCACATCCGAAAACCCCTGTGGATAACGTTATCCACAGCCTGGCCCGGCCGTTCGCGGTCTGTCGGGCCATCGGGTTCCATGGAGAGCTGTTCCCCGGCGAGCGAGCTGTTCCACGGGGAGCTTTTCCCCGGGCGAGCGGTTCCCGGCGAGCCGCCGACGGGCCGGGGCTGCGGTCGTCCAGTCGGTCTCCACCGCTGCTGGAGCGGTGGCCCACACGCGCGCGACGGCGTCTCGGAAAGGGCACTTCATGTCGGACTCAGGCGCCGTCAGTACGCGTCATGCGCTCGATGCCCGAGCCCGATCCCGTCGGCCTGTCCCGGTACGCCCGCGCCCTCGGCGTCCGAGCGGCGACGGGCCCCGGGGCGGGCCCTTCTCAGCCCGCCGTGGCGAGAACCAGGGGAAGCACCTGGTCGCCGCCCGCCCGCCGGAGCAGCCGGGCGGCGACCGCGAGGGTCCAGCCGGAGTCGGTGCAGTCGTCCACGAGCAGGACGGGGCCGGGCGTACGGGCCAGGGCGGCGGCCAGCTCCTCGGGGACCGCGAAGGCGCCGGAGAGCGCCCTGAGGCGTTGGGCGGAATTGCTGCGGCGGGCCGTGTGCGCGCCGTCCGGCCCCGTGTACGCCAGGGTGCCCAGGAAGGGGAGACGCCCGACGGACGCGATCCCCTCGGCGAGGGAGCCGACCAGCTGCGGGCGGGACAGCGACGGAACGGCGACGACTCCCACCGGACGGGCGGAGGCCTCCGGAGCCTGGGACGCCCAGCCGCCCGGTGAACGCGCCCAGTCGGCGAGGACGGCCACCGCGGCCTGGAGGACATCGTCGGGGACCGGGCTGTCGGGGGCGTTGTCGGCCAGCAGGGGGCGCAGGCGGTTGCCCCAGCCGATGTCCGAGAGCCGCCCCAGGGCACGCCCGGTGGAAGACTGCTCCTTGGCCGGAATGCGTCCCTTGAGGTCGATGCCCAGTGCGGACATTCCCGTCGGCCACATGCGGCGCGGCTCGATCTCGATACCGGGGCGGTCCAGCTCCTTGGCCGCTCCCGTCAACGCCTCGGGCGATACGGCGGAGTCGGCCCAGGCGCCCGCGCAGGTGTCGCAGCGGCCGCACGGGGCGGCGCCTTCGTCGTCCAGTTGCTGCCGCAGGAACTCCATGCGGCACTGCGACGTGCTCACGTAATCGCGCATGGCCTGCTGCTCGGCCGCCCGCTGGCGCGCCACCCAGGCGTACCGCTCGGAGTCGTAGACCCATGGCTCACCGGTGGCGGTCCAGCCGCCCTTGACCCTTTTGACCGCCCCGTCCACGTCGAGGACCTTGAGCATGGTCTCCAGCCGGGTGCGCCGGAGCTCCACCGCCGCTTCCAGGGCGGGTACGGACAGCGGCCGGCCCGCGTCGGCGAGGGCCGCGAGGGTCTGGCGAACCTGGGTCTCGGGCGGGAAGGCGGTATCCGCGAAATAGCGCCAGATGGCCTCGTCCTCCTTGCCCGGCAGCAGCAGGACATCGGCGTGGGCCACTCCGCGACCCGCGCGCCCCACCTGCTGGTAGTAGGCGATCGGCGAGGACGGCGAACCGAGGTGCACCACGAACCCCAGGTCGGGCTTGTCGTAGCCCATGCCCAGGGCCGAGGTCGCGACGAGCGCCTTGACCCGGTTCTCCTGGAGGTCGACCTCGGCCTGGAGCCGGTCGGCGTTCTCCGTCTTCCCGGTGTACGAGGCCACTGGGAAGCCGCGCTGCCGGAGGAAGGCGGTGGCCTCCTCGGCCGCGGCGACGGTGAGGGTGTAGATGATCCCCGAGCCCGGCAGCTCGCCCAGGTGCTCGGCGAGCCAGGCCAGGCGGTGCGCGGCATCCGGCAGCCGCACGACACCGAGCCGCAGGCTCTCCCGCTCCAGCGCACCGCGCAGCACCAGGGCCTCACCGGCACCGGTCCCCAGCTGCTCGGCCACGTCCGCGGTGACCCGCGCGTTGGCGGTCGCGGTGGTGGCCAGCACCGGGACGCCCGCGGGCAGCTCGGCCAGCATCGCCCGCAGTCGGCGGTAGTCGGGGCGGAAGTCATGGCCCCAGTCGGAGATGCAGTGCGCCTCGTCGACCACCAGCAGACCGGTGGTGGCCGCGAGCCGGGGAAGCACCTGGTCACGGAAGTCGACGGAATTGAGGCGTTCCGGGCTGACGAGGAGAACATCGGTCTCGCCGCGCTCGACCTCCCCGTAGATGGTCTCCCACTCCTCCGGATTGGCCGAGTTGATGGTGCGCGCCCGGATTCCGGCCCGCGCCGCCGACTCGACCTGATTGCGCATCAGGGCCAGCAGCGGCGAAATGATCACCGTGGGGCCGGAGCCGCGACGGCGCAGCAGGGCGGTGGCGACGAAGTACACCGCGGACTTGCCCCAGCCGGTGCGCTGCACCACCAGCGCCCGTCGGCGCTCCTCGACCAGCGCCGCCACCGCCTGCCACTGGTCCTCGCGCAGGCGCGCCGAACCTCCCTGGTCGCCGACCAGCTCAGCGAGGATGGCGTCGGCCTCGGCACGCAGCTCCTGGTTGCTCATACCCCCATGCAACCTCACGGCACTGACAACGGCACAATCCGCGGCCCTGCGCACCGATGGGTGTTTCCGCTGGTCCTCGCGGTTCAGGGGTGACAGGTGGAGTCATCGGGGGCGCGCCTGGGCAGGGATAGCAGGGATATCAGTGTCATTCCGGCCGATTCCCGTCAGTCACAGCAATTGCTCGTTGCCGCCTGCCGGTAGGCCAGGAAGAATTGGAGTCGCCCCCGCACAGTTCCTTATCGGGCCCGGAAGGGCTGTGTCGCGGCGCGCCCTCACTCGACCCTGCCCGCACCATGGGCGCGTAGCGAAGGGAGGACCGTGACCTTCGGATTCGCCCCGTCCGCAGCCACTTCGACAGCGGCGTCCTCGGTTGCCGCGGACTCCGTCAACCGCCTTGCCCGCATGCTGGAGCCGGCCGAGTGGGCCTCGGCGGGCATTCCTCTGCTCCGCAGTCCCCGGGAGGTCGTCAGCGGCCTGCACTCCCGGCACCGGCCCACCCCGGCCACCGCGGTGGTCGCGGTCCTCGACCACGAGGAACGGCTCACCGCCAGCGCCTCGTTCGCTCGCCGGGCGACGGTGGCCGCGGACGGCTGGGAGTTCCGCAACGCCCTGCTGGCCCAACTCCGACGGGTCGTCCCGCACGATCTGCGCCGCCGCACCCCGGTGCGTACGGCCGTCCTTCTGTACTGCCGCGAGGGCGACGAACGGTGGACGGAGGAGGACGGCGCGTGGATGTGGGGCCTCCGGGACGCCTGCACCCTGCACGGGCTCCGGTGCGGGGCCTACATCACGCTGACGCGTGGGGGCTGGCAGGTGCTCGGGGAGGGCAGGGGCGGGCGGCGGCCCAGTTCGCTGTCCGAGCCGTCCTTGCTGGCCGACGCCGTCGCCGAGACCCGGCAGGCTCCGTCGCGGACGGGTGGCGGAGCGGTGGAGGTGCTGCGGCGCACCGCCGCTCGCTGACCGGGAGCCGGCCGACCGCACTCCGCCCGGTTTCTCCGGCTGCCCGCAGAGGAAGCCGGAGAAACCGGGCGGTACGGCTCAGACCCCGGCGCCCAGCGCGGAGTTGATCGTCTGCGGGTCGCCGCAGACGATCAGCAGGGCGGCGGCCCGGTCACGCGCGACGGGCAGGGCACGGGCCACCGACTCGTCGGCGTCGCCGTTGACCGCGACGACGACCACGGGCCGGGAGGCAGCGCGGCCCACGGCGGCGGCGTCAGCGAAGAAGACGTCGTCGCCCGCGTCGTGCTGGGCCCAGTAGGCGGCTTCGCCGAAGGACAGCTCGTGGGCGGCCCACGGGTGGAGTTCGCCGGTGGTGAGCACCAGGATGTCGCCCGGTGCCCGGCCGGACTCCAGCAGCAGGTCGACCGCTTCCTCGGCGGCGTCGAGGGCGCCCGCGGCCGGGGCCGGGATCAGCTGTAGCTGCGGTGCGGAACGATTCTCCGCCGGCTTCGGGTGGTTCGGCGCCGGAGCGGCCGGAGCCGCGGGGGCGGGGTGTGCGCGCTGTGCCGGGGGCGCGGGGCGCGCGGGGCCGGGGCCGGGGCGGCCGGGACGCGGTGTGGCCGCGGAACGCGGACCGGGTACGGGACGGGGGGTCGGCGCGGTGCGGCCGGCGGCCGGAGTGACGCGGGGACCCTGGGCGCTCTCGGGAATCTGAGGCTCCTCGGAGATCAGAGGCATGACGGTGGTCTGTGTGTCGGACGCCGATGTCGTCGGCGTCGGGAAGAGGGGCGCGTGCGCGCGATCAGAATTCGAAGCCGAGCTGGCCCCCGCTTTCGAGTGCGGCCGCCTCGGCGGAAAAACGGACCTTCTTCAAGTGCTGCCACCGGGGCAGCGCGTCCAGATACGACCAGGAGAGGCGGTGATGGGGCGTGGGCCCCCGCTCCTCCAGCGCGGCCCGGTGCACCGGCGAGGGATACCCCGCGTTGGCACCGAAGGCGAAGTCGGTGTAGTCCTCGGAACCGCCGCCCAGTTCGGCCATCATCCGGTCCCGGTGCACCTTGGCGATCACCGAGGCGGCCGCGACGGCGATGCAGGACTGGTCGCCCTTGATCACGGTGCGGACCTTCCAGGGGGCACCCAGGTAGTCGTGCTTGCCGTCGAGGATCACCGCGTCGGGCCGTACCGGCAGTCCCTCCAGGGCCCGCACGGCGGCGAGCCGGAGCGCGGCGGTCATCCCGAGGTCGTCGATCTCCTGCGGCGAGGCCTCGCCGAGCGCGTGGGCGGTTGCCCAGCTCTCCAGCACGGGCGCGAGTTCGGCACGCCGCCGGGGGGTCAACAGCTTGGAATCGGTGAGGCCTTCGGGCGGTCGACGCAGGCCGGTGACCGCCGCGCACACGGTGACGGGTCCGGCCCACGCACCGCGTCCGACCTCATCGACACCGGCGACGGTCCTGGCACCGGTGGTAGCGCGAAGCGAGCGCTCGACGGTGTGCGTGGGTGGTTCGTACGGCATGGCGCCAGCCAGCGTACGCCGAGTGCCCCGGCAGCAACACCCCGGGGCACCGTGCACACTGCGAATCAGCCATCGAAGGCTCGTTCACCTGGGGGATCAGTACGGGTCGTAGCCGTCGTCGTCCGGGTCGTAGCCGTCGTCGTCCGGGTCGTAGCCGTCGCGGACGCCGTCACCGCCGAGGACGTAGCAGTCGCGGCCCTCCGAGGTCGCCGGGCGCTTCTTCAGGATCTCCTCGGCCTGCCTCTCTCCCCAGCTGGTGGCGTACCAGGGGGAGTCGGCGGAGCGGATGTCGCTCTGGATGATCCGCAGCGCGCAGGAGCGCTGCGGTTCGGGCAGCCGGTCCAGGGCCGGTACGGCGTCGGCGGACAGGTCCTTGACGTAGTCGATGTCGATCGTGCCGCGGTCGCCGAAGCGCTGGACGTTCTGCTCGGCGATCACTCCGTCCGGCGAGATCAGACCGAAGGCCAGGACCCCGGCCGCCGCGCTGACCGCGATGGCCCGCGGCAGGAATCGTGCGCCGAAGACCCCGGCCGCCAGGATCAGGAGCAGCACCACGCCGAGCCAGAGTTCCATCGCGGCCACGGAGATCCGGAGCCGGGTCAGGCCGTACTCCGCCACGTACAGGTCCATGCGGCGCAGCGCGGAGGCGACCACGACGAGGGTGAGCACGCAGAGGCTGCCGAGGACGGCGCGCACCAGGGTGCGGTCCCCGCGGCCGCCGCGGGGTGCCCAGCGCAGCGCCAGGGCGATCACGAGGAGCGTGAGCAGGGTGGCCCAGAGCAGCTGCCAGAAGCCCTGGCGGGCGTACTCCGCGTGGCTGAGCCCGGTCACCTCCCGGACCTCGTCGTATCCGCCGAAGAGAACGACGAGCTGAAGGGTGATGAACGCGGCGAAGAGCAGGTTGAGCACGATCAGCGGAAGGGCCCACTCCGCCCGCCCCCGGGGCTTTCCGGGCCGTACGGTGATCCCGTCCCAGCGCACCGGGGCCGCGGCGGTGTGGGCGGCCGCCAGCGCGCCGGCCAGTCCGAGGACGAGCAGGAAGCCACGCCACGGCCCGTCGCCGAGCGAGACGTCGGGTACGAGGCTGCCCAGCAGATCGGCGAAGGCGGCGTCCGCGCTCGCGAAGAGGGTTCCGAACACGATCAGCAGCACAAGTGCCACCGCCGCGGTACGCAGGACGGTGCCCCAGCGCACCGGGGAACCGCCGACCCGTTCCCGTACGCCCCGCCAGCCCCAGCGGGCACCGGGGACGACCGAGTCGGCCAGGCCCAGGGAGCCGATCAGTACGCCCGGCCAGCTCCGGCCGCCGTGCAGCGCGAGCGAGCCGAGAGCGAAGGCCGACACCACGGCGAGGAAGGTCGGCCAGCCGGCGTCCCGGAGCGCCGGCACCGCGAGCAGCGCAAGGCCCCCGACGGCCCAGGTCGCGGTCCAGGGCCGCAGTCGACGGCCTGCCGCGCGCGCGGCGAAGTAGGCGGCCAGCGCGGCGGGCACCGCCACGATCAGGAGGTTCAGCCCGAGGCCGTCGCCCAGGAGGAGCGCGCTGAGGACCGCGGTGGCCAGGACCGCCCAGAGAACCGCGGGGAGGATCGGCGGCGGTGCGGCGGGCCGGAGCCGGGCCGTCACCCCGGCGGTCCCGGCACCGGGCGCCCCCGCGCCGTGCGCCCAGGGATTGGCGGGCGGAACGGCAGGCCTGCCCGGTTGTGCCGACGGTCGGCTCTGCGCCTCGGGCTCCTCCGTGCCAGATGCGGCGACCGGCTGATCAGCGGCCACCCGGGACTTCTCCGGCGGATTGGATGCCTCGGACGGCTGATCGGACGGCTGATCGGACATGGAACCCCTCCCCCACCGGTCTCGGGCACGGCCCTCAGGCCCTGCGCCCGTCCCGGCGTCTCATTCGGCGCGCGCCCGTCAAGATCAACCAGGGGCGGCGTGGCCGAAAGAGTAGTCCCGAACCCACGTTCGCCGACACGCAGAGTGATGCTGTGGCAGGACCGTGACAGTTCACGGGCGGCCAGCGCGCGATCAGTGCGCGATCGGCTGGCGATCAGCGCAGGGACGGGGGCAGCCAGCCCGGCGGTTCCTCCGTCTCCGCGAGCCAGTCGGCAGGCGGAGCTCCGGTCGTACCCGAGGCGACGACACCACCGACGATGGCGCAGGTCGTGTCCACGTCCCCGCCCGCCTGGGCCGTCACCCAGAACGCCTCCTGGTAGTTCCCCAGGCTCCTGGCGGCCGACCAGATCGCGAACGGAACGGTGTCGTGGGCGCTGGTGCGGCGGCCGTTGCCGAGGACCGCGGCGACCGTCCCCGCGTCCCGGTAGTCCAGCATGTCGCGGGCCCGGCGCAGCCCCGCGCCGACAGCGCTGCGGGGGACGAGCGCGATGACACCGTCCAGCAGGTCCTCGGGGGTGGGCGGTCCGCCCGGGGCGGCGGCGAGCGAGGCGGCGGCCGCGACGGCCATCGCGCCGACGACGGCCTCGCGGTGCTGGTGCGTGGTGTACGAGGAGATCTCGGCCTGGTGCGTGGCCTGCTCCGGGTCGTCCGCGTACCAGGCGCCGAGCGGGGCGATGCGCATGGCCGAGCCGTTGCCCCAGGAGCCCTGGCCCTTGAACAGCGCCGAGGACAGCTCCCGCCAGTCCCCGCCCTCCCGGACGAGCCTGAGCAGCCGGTTGACGGCGGGGCCGTAGCCCCGGTCGAAGTCGTGGTGCTCGGCGAAGGAGCGGGCGAGGGCGTCCTGGTCGATACGGCCGTGCGAGGCGAGCACGGCCAGGACCGAGCAGGCCATCTCGGTGTCGTCGGTCCACTGCCAGGGCCCGGGCGGCAGCACCCGCTGTTTCAGCAGGGGATAGTTGGCCGGGACGAAGAACTGGGAGCCCAGGGCGTCTCCCACGGACAGCCCACGCAGGCTGGCCAGGGCGCGTTCGAAGCGCCGCTCGGAAGCATAATCAGCGGTCATCGCCCTGCCACTCTAACCGGTGATGCCGTACGGCTCAGGGGTGCGCCAGCGCTGGAACGGCCGGTCGAGGGTGTAGCGCCCGTTCGCGCCGAGGAGCAGGGTCCTCGTCTCGCCGTTGCCCGGGTTGGACAGCGATTCGAACTCCGCGACCGACCAGTGGAACCAGCGCATACAGAACAGCCGCATCGTCAGCCCGTGGGTGACCAGGAGGACGTTCTCCGGGTGGTCCGACTCCTCGAAGCTCCGATGCAGGCTCTCCAGGAAGGCTCCGACCCGGTCGTAGACGTCGGCACCGGACTCGCCCTGGGCGAAGCGGTAGAAGAAGTGCCCGTAGGCGTCCCGGTAGGCCTTCTGGAGCCGCACGTCGTCGCGGTCCTGCCAGTTGCCCCAGTCCTGTTCGCGCAGCCGGGGCTCCTCACGGACGCGGACCCGTGCGGGGTCGAGGCCGAAGGACCGGAACGTCTCGTGGGTGCGCCGGTAGGGCGAGATGTAGGCGCTGACCCGTTCGTCGCCGAACTGCTCACGCAGCCGCTCCCCGGCCTCCCGGGCCTGCCGCAGGCCCGTGGCGGTGAGCCGGAGCGCGTGGTCGGGCTCCCGCTCGTACACCGTGTCGTCGGCGTTGCCCTCGGACTCGCCGTGCCGGACGAGGACAATGCGCTGCGGTCGTGCCATGCACCGACCCTAGATCAGGTGCGGTGATCAAGTCCGGTGGCCAGGACAGGCGGGTCGGGTCAGGTCGGGTCAAGCGGATCGGGCGGATCAGGCGGATCAGGCGGTCAGGTCGGGCTCGAAGACCAGGTTCAGCGATTCGGGCCCAGCGGTCAGACCGTCCAGGACGGTTCAAGCTCCACCACGTCTCCCGTCAGGGCGGCCACGTCCGTGTCGGTCTGCGCGCGGGCCGCCAGACGCTCCGCACCGTCGGCGCGGTACTTCCCGCGCTCGGCGCTCGACTTCCACAGGGACAGCACCAGGAACTCGTTGCCGGGGGCCTCGCCGAAGACGCCGCGCAGCATCCCGGGCGATCCGGCCATCGCCGGATTCCATACCTGTTTCTGCATCAGCGCGAAGTGTTCGGCACGGTCCTCGTGCACCCGGCTGTGCGCGACCCGGGCGACGTCCGCCTCGTCGAAGTGGGGCTCGAATCCCGTCTTCACATCGAAGCGGCGCTCGAACAGCGTGACCTGCATGTCCCGGAACATGCCCGACTGCCCGGCGGCCAGCCGGTCGTGCCCGCGGGCCATGAAGGAGTCGTAGAAGACCCGGTTCTCCCAGAACGCGAAGACATGGGCGACATCGGGGCGTGTTCGGCTCCAGCCGCCGCTCTGCCCCCTGAACCCCGGCTCGCCGAGCAGCCCCGCCCACTTCCGCTGCCCCCGCTCGAAACCATGACGGTCCACCACGGAGCAGCGAATCCACTTCACCAGCACCGCGCCATCGTACGGGGCGGAGCGTGGCGCGGGTCACGCTCCCGGGGAGTGCACCCGAACCGGTCGTTCCGCAAGGCGCCCCGAACACAATGATCGTCATGACTATGTTGCACGCCCACCCCCTGTTCAGTCGGCTGGAGTCCGCCCGGAGCATCCTCGTGGCGGGGGCCGGCGGGGGCTTCGACATCTACGCCGGGCTGCCGTTGGCGCTCTCCCTGCTCCACCTGGGCAAGGAGGTCCAGCTCGCCAACCTCACCTTCAGCGCGATCGAAGGCCTCCCGCCGGACGCCTGGGTGGCACCCGACCTGGCCGAGATCACCCCCGGCACCGCTCCCCACCAGCCCTATTTCCCCGAGCGCACCCTCGCCCAGTGGCTCGCGCTGCACGACTACCCGAGCACGGTGCACGCGCTGGCCCAGGTCGGGGTCCAGCCGCTGCGCGCCGCGTACCGGGCACTGATCGAGCGGTACGACATCGACGCGGTGGTCCTCGTGGACGGTGGCACGGACATCCTGATGCGCGGGGACGAGGCGGGGCTCGGCACCCCGGAGGAGGATCTCGCCTCCGTGGCGGCGCTCGCCGGGATCGAGGGGCCCGAACGTCTCGTCGTCTCCATCGGTTTCGGGGTCGACGCCTACCACGGTGTGAGCCACGGCCTGGTCCTGGAGAACATCGCCGCTCTTGAGCGCGCGGGCGCCTATCTGGGGGCGTTCTCCGTTCCCCGTACGACGCGGGAGGGCGCGCTCTTCCTCGACGCGGTCGTCCACGCCCAGCACCACACGTCCGCGCGTCCCAGCATCGTCAACGGTTCCATAGCGGCAGCCGTACGGGGGGAGTTCGGGGATGCGCAGTTCACCTCGCGCACCAAGGGGAGCGAGCTCTTCGTCAATCCGCTGATGGCCCTGTACTTCGCCTTCGAACTCGACGGGCTGGCCGAGCGGTGTCTGTATCTGGACCGGATCGAGCACACGTACCTGATGCGTCAGGTCAGCAGTGCGATCGAGGCTTTCCGTGACGAGGTCCGGCAGCGGCCGCCGATCCGGATTCCGCACTGAGGCACGGAACAGCGCAGGGCCGCACAGAGCGGCGGAGGACCGCACATGGCCCGAATCAGTCGTCCGCCACCGCCGTAGTTGGCTCCGGGGCCGGTTCCGTACATGATCAGGTGATTCGGGTAGCGCGTATCGGTGACAAGAACGGTCCAGAGGCCGTCCGCCGGGAGGGAAGTCCGTTGAGCACTCCGAACAAGGACATCGAGAAGGTGGAAGTACGGGTCAAGTGGGACCCGAGCGCCCACGGGGAAGCCGCCAACGACCTCGACATCATCGCCGCGACCTACGTGGCGCGGGAACCGTACGGCAGCCCCGCGTACCTGGTGCACTTCGACAGCCGCTCGCCTGACGGCACCATCACGCTGAACCGCGACAGCAGGACAGGGCAGGGCTTCGGCTTCGACGAGGTCATGACCATCGAGCTGAACCGGCTGGCGGACACCTATACACGGGTGGTGGTCGGGGTCGCCATCCAACAGCGCGATGGACACAAGACCTTCGGCGACATCGCGAACACGGCGGTGGAGATCCTTGAGGGCTACACAAAGCTTGTCGAGAACGACTTCTCGGGCGTCCTCTGGGCGACCGCGGCAGTCGTCGGCGAGTTCGTCCGTGACGGCTCGGGACCGTGGGTGTTCCGCCCGTCCGTACGCGGATTCGACGGCGCCCCCGACGCGTTCGCCGCGGTGATGGGCAGCCGGTCCGCGGAGGCCTGACCGCCAAAGGGAGGCCGACCCCCGTGTCGGCCTCCCCCAGCGTCCCCCTCAGACACGGCAGCGCAGCATCTCCAGGGGCGGGTCGGCGTGGAAGTCCGCCCAGAAGTCCGCGCCGAACTCACGCCCGCCGGCTTCCGACACCTCCAGGGCACCTCAGCTCAGCTCAGCTCACTGATCCTGACCGCCCGCAGGCACGTCTCGTGGACCTCGCGGCGCGGGCACGTGCTGACGAAGCTGATCGGCGGGTCCAGGAGCGCCGCGATCCGGACACCTGGTCCGGATCACGGCCTCCTACCGGCCCGTTCGGCGAGCAAGCCCTACCGGCGCGGCGAAGGTCCGTCGAAGCGGAAAACTGGCGCCATGGCGAGCACGAAGAACTCGCCGCCGGGCTTCAGGCTCCGGTTGAACGTTGCGGCACATCCGCTCCATGGCGCGGATGTCCTGCGCGTAGTTGAGGAGGTGAGGAGGCCGTGATGATGGGCCGCCGCCGCTCCGTCGAAGCGCCGCCCGAGGGGTCGCAGTTCGGCCACATCACCGACCTCGTATCGCGCCCCCAGCAGATCGCGGTCCCCCAGCTCCTGTGCCGCGGCGACCATCTCACCGGAGACGTCGGTGCCGAGGACCTCCGCGCCATCGCCCGCCATGGCCTCGGCCACTACGCCGAGGCGCTGACCGACATCACCCGCGGACGAGCCTGATCCCTCGCGGCAGGCGGTGGGGTGACAGAGCGATGAGGGAGGGGCGTCGGCACCGGGCCGACGCCCCTCCCTCACTGAGAACACTCGCCGGGTGTCAGCTGCACCCGCTCGTCGAGCCGCAGCCCTCGCAGATGTAGCAGGAGCCGGCGCGCTGCATCTTCGTACCGCAGGAGAAGCAGAGCGGAGCGTCCGCGCTGATGCCGAGCTGCATCTCGACCAGTTCGGCCGAGGTGTGCGCCGTCGCCGGGGCGGGCTTCTCGGCGGACTCGCGGGGAGCCGCCACCGCCTTCAGCGGTTCGGACTGCACCGGGGCCGACTGGGCCAGGCTCTCGGAGTCCAGGCCGTCGGCCTCGTAGGACGGCTCGTAGGAACCGGTGTCCAGGTGGCGCTGGCGCTCCTCGGCGGAGTGGATGCCGAGGGCCGAGCGGGTCTCGAAGGGCAGGAAGTCGAGCGCCAGGCGGCGGAAGATGTAGTCGACGATCGACTGCGCCATCCGCACGTCCGGGTCGTCCGTCATGCCGGCCGGCTCGAAGCGCATGTTGGTGAACTTCGAGACGTACGTCTCCAGCGGGACACCGTACTGCAGGCCGACCGAGACGGCGATGGAGAAGGCGTCCATCATGCCCGCGAGGGTCGATCCCTGCTTGGACATCTTCAGGAACACCTCACCGAGACCGTCGTCCGGGTAGGAGTTGGCGGTCATGTACCCCTCGGCGCCGCCCACCGTGAAGGAGGTGGTGATGCCGGGGCGGCCCTTGGGGAGGCGCTTGCGGACCGGGCGGTACTCGACGACCTTCTCGACCGCCGTACGGATGGTCTCCTCGGCCTTCGCAGTGACCTCTTCCTTCTCCTTGTCCTTGGTCTTGGCGGAGAGGGGCTGGCCGACCTTGCAGTTGTCGCGGTAGATCGCGAGCGCCTTGACGCCCATCTTCCACGCCTCGAAGTAGACCTCTTCGACGTCCTCGACGGTGGCCGTCTCGGGCAGGTTGACCGTCTTGGAGAGGGCGCCGGAGATCCACGGCTGAATGGCCGCCATCATCCGGACGTGGCCCATCGCGGAGATGGAGCGCTCGCCCATCGCGCAGTCGAAGACCTCGTAGTGCTCGGTCTTCAGGCCGGGGGCGTCGACCACATTGCCGTTCTCGGCGATGTGGGCGACGATCGCCTCGATCTGCTCCGGCTGGTAGCCGAGACGGCGCAGCGCCTGCGGCACGGTGCCGTTGACGATCTGCATCGACCCGCCGCCGACCAGCTTCTTGAACTTGACCAGGGCGAGGTCGGGCTCCAGGCCGGTGGTGTCGCAGGACATCGCGAGACCGATGGTGCCGGTGGGGGCGATGACCGAGGCCTGCGCGTTGCGGAAGCCGTTCTTCGCGCCGAGCCGGATCACGTCCTGCCAGGCCTCCGTCGCGGCGGCCCAGACCGGGGAGTCCAGGTCGTCGACGTGGACGGCCTTGGCGTTGGCGTCGGCGTGCTGCTTCATGACGCGCTGGTGCGGCTCGGCGTTGCGGGCGTAGCCGTCGTACGGGCCGACGACCGCGGCGAGTTCGGCGGAGCGCCGGTAGGAGGTGCCGGTCATCAGCGAGGTGATGGCACCGGCCAGGGCGCGGCCGCCGTCGCTGTCGTACGCGTGGCCGGTCGCCATCAGGAGGGCGCCGAGGTTGGCGTAGCCGATGCCCAGCTGACGGTAGGCGCGGGTGTTCTCGCCGATCTTCTGCGTCGGGAAGTCCGCGAAGCAGATCGAGATGTCCATCGCGGTGATGACCAGCTCGACGACCTTGGCGAAGCGCTCGGACTCGAAGGACTGGTTGCCCAGACCGTCGTCCTTGAGGAACTTCATCAGGTTCAGCGAGGCGAGGTTGCACGAGGTGTTGTCCAGGTGCATGTACTCGCTGCACGGGTTCGAGCCGTTGATCCGGCCGGACTCCGGGCAGGTGTGCCAGGCGTTGATGGTGTCGTCGTACTGGATGCCGGGGTCGGCGCAGGCCCAGGCGGCCTCGGCCATCTTGCGGAAGAGCGACTTGGCCTCGACCTCTTCGATGACGTCGCCGGTCATCCGGGAGCGGAGCCCGAACTTGCCGCCCGTCTCGACGGCCTTCATGAACTCGTCGTTCACCCGGACGGAGTTGTTGGCGTTCTGGTACTGGACGGACGTGATGTCGTCGCCGCCCAGGTCCATGTCGAAGCCCGCGTCGCGAAGGGCGCGGATCTTCTCCTCCTCCTTCACCTTGGTCTCGATGAAGGCCTCGATGTCGGGGTGGTCGACGTCGAGGATGACCATCTTGGCCGCACGGCGCGTGGCGCCGCCGGACTTGATCGTTCCGGCGGACGCGTCGGCGCCGCGCATGAAGGAGACCGGTCCCGAGGCGTTGCCGCCGGAGGAGAGGAGCTCCTTGGAAGAGCGGATACGCGAGAGGTTCAGGCCGGCGCCGGAGCCGCCCTTGAAGATCATGCCCTCTTCCTTGTACCAGTCGAGGATCGACTCCATGGAGTCGTCGACGGCCAGGATGAAGCAGGCGGAGACCTGCTGCGGCTGGGGCGTGCCGACGTTGAACCAGACCGGGGAATTGAAGCTGAAGACCTGGTGCAGGAGGGCGTAGGCCAGCTCGTGCTCGAAGATCTCGGCGTCCGCGGGGGAGGCGAAGTAGCTGTTGTCCTCGCCGGCCTTCCGGTACGTCTTCACGATCCGGTCGATCAGCTGCTTGAGGCCGGTCTCGCGCTGCGCCGTGCCGACGGCCCCGCGGAAGTACTTGCTGGTGACGATGTTGACCGCGTTCACCGACCAGAAGTCGGGGAACTCGACGCCACGCTGCTCGAAGTTGATCGAGCCGTCGCGCCAGTTGGTCATGACGACGTCACGGCGCTCCCACGCCACCTCGTCGTACGGGTGCACGCCGGGGGTGGTGTGGATGCGCTCGATACGCAGACCCTTGCTCGCCTTGGCGCCCTTGGTGCGGGAACCTCGTGCCGGGCCGCTCGCCGTCTCTGTCATGCCGCCTCCCATATGTGGGCAAAAACGCCCTGAAGTGCCCGGATCTTCCCAGGCACAGTGTGTGTCCGATGCTCCGAACGCCGTACGCGGCCTCCGGATGCAAATCTCATGTCGCCCCGCCGCCGGTCCGCGGAGATGTCGCGGGCACGGGCGGTCCGGGCGGGTGCCGCTCAGTCGGCGGCGATGGCGGGCGCGGGGACCTCAAGGGTCTCGCCGCTTCCGCAGTCCTCCGCGGGAGGCCGCTGCGCGCGCAGCTCCACGATGGCGGCCTCGAAGTCTTCCAGGGAATCGAACGCCCGGTACACGGACGCGAAGCGCAGGTACGCGACGAGGTCGAGTTCCTGCAGGGGGCCGAGTATGGCCAGACCCACGTCATGGGTGGTCAGCTCGGCGCTGCCGGTGGCGCGCACCGCCTCCTCGACCCGCTGGCCGAGCTTGGCGAGGGCGTCCTCCGTGACGGGCCGCCCCTGGCATGCCTTGCGGACGCCGGAGATGACCTTGGTACGGCTGAAGGGTTCGGTCACGCCGCTGCGTTTGACCACCATCAGCGAGCAGGTCTCCACCGTGGTGAAGCGGCGGGAGCAGTCGGGGCACTGCCGGCGGCGACGGATCGACGTCCCGTCATCGGTGGTGCGACTGTCGACGACCCGGCTGTCGGGGTGCCTGCAGAAGGGGCAGTGCATGGCTCCCAACCCTCCTTCACAGCACGACTGAATAGCCTCTTCGAAGCCCTTCTCACGGGCTCCTGGAGGCAGTCCCCAGCATAGGCGATGACCACGGCCCGGATGAACCAAGACCACAACTTCTGGGCGGCCGAGACAATCCAACCACTAGATCTAGGGTTGGGTCGCGTTTTCGACCCCATCGCGTGTCGCGCCCCGATCGGCGACCGGGGGGAGCGCGGGCCAGGGAAGAGGGTACGGGAAAAGCGGGGCCGCCCGAGCCGCCGGGCCCCCCGGCTCGGGCTCGCGGATGAAAGACTGGGCGCGACAGCGGCACGCCGCCCCGCCGCGGGCCCGCACACCCCATTGCCTGGTTGCTCATACACCTGCGGGGAGCACTGCGGCAGCCCTTTATTCGTTTTTCACTCGAACGTGTGTTTGGCGCAACCTTTCGAAAGCTACTACCGTTGTCCAGCTAGGGAGAACATTCGAGAGGGGCCGACGTGACCACCACCGCAGACAGTGCCACCATCACCGCCCGGGACCACCGCTCCCAGAGCCGACTTGAGCCGGTGCATGCCATGAATGACTCAGTCACGAACACGGACGGGCCCGAGCCCGCGCGCCCCGGACGTTCCTTGCCCGGGAGGCCGCCAGGCATCCGGGCGGACAGCTCGGGGCTCACGGACCGCCAGCGGCGCGTCATCGAGGTCATCCGCGACTCCGTGCAGCGCCGGGGCTACCCGCCGTCGATGCGGGAGATCGGTCAGGCGGTGGGCCTCTCCAGCACCTCGTCCGTCGCCCATCAGCTGATGGCCCTGGAGCGCAAGGGTTTCCTGCGCCGCGACCCGCACCGCCCCCGCGCCTACGAGGTGCGCGGTTCGGACCAGCCCAGCACCCAGCCCACCGACACCACGGGCAAGCCCGCCGCTTCCTACGTGCCGCTGGTGGGCAGGATCGCCGCCGGTGGGCCGATCCTCGCGGAGGAGTCCGTCGAGGACGTCTTCCCGCTCCCCCGCCAGCTCGTCGGCGACGGGGAGCTGTTCGTCCTGAAGGTCGTCGGTGACTCGATGATCGAGGCCGCGATCTGTGACGGCGACTGGGTCACCGTGCGCCGCCAGCCCGTCGCGGAGAACGGGGACATCGTCGCCGCGATGCTCGACGGCGAGGCGACGGTCAAGCGCTTCCGCCGGGAGGACGGGCATGTCTGGCTCCTCCCGCACAACGCCGCGTACCAGCCGATCCCCGGCGACGAGGCGACCATCCTCGGCAAGGTGGTGGCGGTGCTGCGCCGCGTCTGAAGCCCGGGCGCCTGTACAGCGCATCGGTCACGGCATCCGCCCCGGGGTTCCTTCTTAGGACGTCGATCATGACGTCGGTTCCGGGGCTTTGCCGTGCCGTCTCCCCGCCCGGTGGCAGGTGGGGCTACGCGCCCTCCGCCTTGGCCTTGGCGTCGATGGCGGCCAGTGAGCGGCGCGCCTGATTACGGTCCGTGGTGTACCAGAAGTCCGGCAGTGAGGCGCGCAGATAGCTGCCGTACCGCGCGTTGGCGATCCGGGGGTCGAGCACGGCCACGACTCCCTTGTCGCCCGTCGCCCGGACCAGTCGGCCCGCGCCCTGGGCCATCAGCAGGGCCGCGTGCGTCGCCGCCACCGCCATGAAGCCGTTGCCGCCCGCCTCCTCGACCGCCTTCTGCCGGGCGCTCATCAGCGGGTCGTCCGGCCGGGGGAACGGAATCCGGTCCATGACCACCAGCTGACAGCTCGGCCCCGGGACGTCAACGCCCTGCCAGAGCGACAGGGTGCCGAAGAGGCAGGTCTCGGGGTCGGCCGCGAAGTTCTTGATCAGCTCGCCGAGCGTCTCCTCGCCCTGGAGCAGGATCGGCTTGTCCAGCCGTCCGCGCAGCTCCTCGGCTGCCGCCTTGGCCCCCCGCATCGAGGAGAAGAGCCCGAGGGTGCGGCCGCCCGCCGCCTCCACCAGCTCGGCGAGCTCGTCCAGCATGTCCGTACGGGAACCCTCGCGCCCCGGGGTGTTCAGATGCCGGGCCACATACAGGATGCCCTGCTTCGGGTAGTCGAACGGGGAGCCGACGTCCAGCCCCTTCCACTGCGGTACGTCCTCGCCCGCCGTGCCCTCGGGGGCCAGGCCCAGGGACGCGCCCACCCCGTTGAAGTCACCCCCGAGCTTCAGCGTGGCCGAGGTGAGCACCACGGAGCGCTCGGCGAAGAGCTTCTCGCGCAGCAGTCCGGAGACGGAGAGCGGAGCCACCCGCACGGAGGCCCCGAACCGGTCGTGCTGCTCGTACCAGACGACGTCGTACTCAGATCCCTGGGTGATGCGCTCGGCGACGCCGTGGATGGACTCGACCGAGGCCAGCGCCTGCTTGCGGACGGCGTTCTCGTCCTCGACCGACTTGTCCCGGGTGGCGCCGATCGCGGAGATCACCGTACGCGCCGCGTCCCGCAGCGCCATCAGTGCGTAACCGAGGTCCTCGGGCACCTCCTCAAGCCGCCCCGGGAGGGCCAGCTCCATCACCCGCTCGAAGCCTTCGGCGGCCGTCTGGAGGGCGTCGGCCGCCTTCTCGTTGACCAGCTTCGCCGCCCGGCGGACCGCCCGGTTGACCTGGGCGGGGGTGAGCTCGCCGGTGGCCACGCCGGTGACCCGGGAGACCAGCTCATGGGCCTCGTCGACGATCAGCACCTCGTGCGACGGCAGGACCGGTGCGCCCTCGATGGCGTCGATGGCGAGCAGCGCGTGGTTGGTGACGACCACGTCCGCGAGCTTGGCGCGCTCGCGGGCAGCCTCGGCGAAGCACTCCGCTCCGTACGCGCATTTCGTCGCGCCCAGGCACTCGCGCGAGGAGACCGAGATCTGTGCCCAGGCCCGGTCCGAGACTCCGGGGGTCAGGTCGTCCCGGTCGCCCGTCTCCGTCTCGTCCGACCAGTCCCGCAGTCGCAGCAGGTCCTGCCCCAGCTTGCTGGAGGGCGCGGCCGCCTCGAACTGGTCGAAGAGCCCCTCCTCCTCGTCCTGCGGGACCCCTTCGTGGAGCCGGTGCAGGCAGAGGTAGTTCGACCGGCCCTTGAGCATGGCGAACTGGGGGCGCCTGCGCAGCAGCGGGTGCAGCGCGTCGACCGTACGCGGAAGGTCCCGCTCCACGAGCTGCCGCTGGAGGGCGAGGGTGGCCGTGGCCACCACGACCCGCTCCCCGTGCGCCAGGGCCGGCACCAGATAGCCGAGCGACTTGCCCGTACCGGTGCCGGCCTGGACGAGGAGGTGGGACTGGTCGTCCACGGCCTCGGCGACGGCCTGGGCCATGGTGGCCTGGCCGGGCCTTTCCGTACCGCCGACGGCGGTGACGGCGGCGTGCAGGAGTTCGGGGAGGGATGGCTTCGTCATAGCCCGACCACCCTACGGCGCACCACTGACAACGGCGATCACTCCCGGACGCGTGCGGAGGGGTGCAGGGGGTTCGGCACCGTGCCGTGAATGGCCGCGTGCGGGCGGCTGGCCCGGTCACGGTAGCCGTCCACATGCAGACGGTTGCGGTTCAGACAGAGGCGCTCGATCTCCGGGGTGAGCATGTCGAACAGCTCGAACCGCTCCTTGAGCTCCGGGAAGCGGGCGTGGTGGCGCACGATCTCCGCCCGGACGAGTGACCAGAACTCGTCCTCGGAGACGCCGAGCTGCTCCTCGCACAGGGGGGAGAGATAGCGGAAGACACCGACGAAGAGGCCGGAGTGGATGAACTGGGTGAGGAAGGACGGCTCCTCGGTGAGGAGGACGGCGCGCACCTCCTCGGGCATCGTGGCGTGCTCCGGCAGCGGGTGGGCGCTGATGTTGACGTCGTCGACGAAGTCCTTGATCGCGAGGCGTACGGGCACGTCGTTCTCGTCGAAGACGACGATGGCGTTCTCGCCGTGCGGGGAGAAGACGGTGCCGTAGCGGTACAGGAAGTGCAGCAGGGGCGGCAGCAGGGCGGCGAAGAGCCGCTTGAGCCAGGTGTCCGGGGACAGTCCGGAGCGCTCGACCAGCTCCGCGGTGAACGCGCGGCCCCCCGGGTCCGTATGCAGGAGAGAGGCGAGCGTCCGGGCCCGTTCACCCGGGGCGAGGCGCGGCGGCAGGGGCTCCCGCCAGATCGCGCCGAGGACTTCCTTGTACTGGTAGGGCGCTTCGGGAAGGTGGTCGTACAGCGGATGTTCGACGGTCACGGAGGCGACTTCGCCGAGGAGGATCACCCGGCAGGTGTCACGGAGGAAGGGGTCGCCCTCGCACAGGCCCTGCACCCAGTCCGTGACGGCGGGGGCGGCGACGGTGCGTTCGGTCGGCAGACCGCGCCAGACCAGGGTGTTGAGGATGGAGAGCGGCAGCTTCACCGTGTGCCGCTCCGGTCGTGCCACGTTGGCGAACGTGCGGATCGACTGCTGCGGGAGCCGTTCGTCGCCGTCGGTGCGCAGCGCCACGATGTCGCCGTCGGCGATGGCCGGGGCGAAGAGCGGAACGATCCATTCGTCCCACTGCCAGGGGTGTACGGGGAGGTAGAAGTAGCCCTCGGGGTCGAGGCCCCGGGCCCGCAGTATCTCGGCGAAGGTCTCCCGGACTGCCGGGTCGAGCTCTTCGGCGTACAAGCGGCCGGGGACGGTGAGGCGGCCGACGCCCCGGTACTGCGCGATGCGGGTGCTGACCGCGATCCACGGCAGCCGGAGCGGGACGCGGGTCTCGGGGGTGTAGCGGGCCGCGTCGGCGGCCGAGAAGCCGAGCCGCCCCTTGCTGGCCACCAGCCAGGGGTGGCCGGTCTGATGGCCTTCCAGATCCGCGTAGTCCAGGGCCGCGAGCCGGTCCGCGGTGAGCGCGGTGTGGTCGAGGCGGGCGTCGGCGGTGAGGGTGAGGGTCAGCTCGCGGATGAGGTGGCCGAGGGTCGCGCCGTCGAGTCCGAGGAGGCCGCGGGCCCGGGTGAGGAAGCGCAGCGGGTCGCGGAACGGGCGCGTCGCGGCGGACGAACCGTTGGAGTGGGTGTCCGCGTGACCGGCGGTGGGCCGGCCGTTGGACTGTGCGTCGGGGCCACCGGGGGCGGGCGCGCCGTTGGCGGGGGCGGTCGTGGGCGTGCCGTTGGGGTGCGCGTCGGCGAGGGCGTCGGCAGACGCATGAGCCGGCGAGTCCGCCTGGGCGTCCGGGGGCCGACGGGTCTCCTCGACGGGCCGCCGGGTCTCCGCGATCGAGTCGGGGTCGACGCGCCAGCTGCCGTAGACGCCGCGGCGGGCCGTGAAGTGGAGTACTCCCCCGTCGTCGAGGGTCAGCCGGTGCAGTCCGCCGGGGCCGGGCTGGCGGACGGGCTCGATGATCTTCTCGTAGGCGAACTCGCCGAGCATCTTGGCGAGCAGCCGCGCTGCGGCCCGGTCCCAGATCTCCCGGTTCAGCTCCGGAGGGCTGAACAGCTGCGGGGTCTCGGCTGAATCATGGCTCGCGGGATATGTCGGCACGGGGACTCCTCCGGATGGAACCTATGAGGTTCGAGCGGTGTGGATGGTGCGGCGAGTTGGTCACAGCTGGGCTCGGTGCATACGGTCGCGGATCATCAGGGCGGCGCGTTTGTCGGGGAGATCCACTTCGGCGGAGAAGCGGAAGCCGGCGCTGAGGAACGCGGATACGGACGGGGTGTTGCGCAGGTCCGGCTCGGCGACGACCCGTCCGCACTGCGGAAGGTTGTCCAGGACAAGGTCGGCGACGGCGCGGAGCAGAGTGGTGCCCATTCCCCGGCCACGGTTCTTCACGCCCCCGATGAGGAGGTGGACTCCGGTGTCATGGGGGCGGGCCGGGTAGTGGCGGGCCAGCGGGTCGAGGTCGGCGCGGTAGATCTCCCAGTAGCTCATGGGCGTTCCGTCGAGCAGGCCGAGGCAGGGGATGCTGCGGCCGTCCCCTTCGAGCTGGGTCCTCAGGTGGCCGGCGGTGACGGATGCGGGCCCGGCCAGCTCCCAGAAGGCGGCCACGGCGGGGTCGTTCATCCACCGGGTGAGGACGGTGAGATCGCGCTCCAGCCGGACGGGCAGAAGGCGGAACCCGCCCGCCTCCGTGGTCGCGGGCGGCCAGGTCACGGGGTCGCCCAGCAGCTCACGGACGCTGCCGGGCCGGGCCGCGCATGCCCCCCGGGCCTCCGTGGCCGACTTCCCGCCCTGGTCCTCGCGCCGCCCCTCGCGCTGCCCCTCGCCGGGTTCCTCTTCGTCGGCGATCAGGGCGAGGAGCTCCTCGGTGAGCTTGAGGTCGAGGGTGTCCTCGACTCCGGCGCTCCCGCTCCCGTACCGTTCGGCCGGGCCCTGGTGCTCCGGTAATACGGCGTCGGGTTCCGCGGACGCGTCGGCGGGAGGCACGGTGGCGCTCTCCTCTCTGGACCGGGTGCGGTCGGTGAGTTTCTCCGGTGCGGGTGCGGTCGGAGTCTCTCTGGTGCGGGTGCTCAGCTGTACAGCGGGTTGGCGATGGTGACATAGACGGACTGGGTGTCGACCGGTCCGACCAGCTCGTCGAGGCCGTGCAGCCGGGTCAGCAGATTGGCCTTGCAGCGCAGTTGGCGGTTCTCCAGGAGATACGCGGGCAGCGGCGAGCCCAGTTCCGCGGTCTCGGTGAGGAATTGGCGGAGGACGGTGAGGAGTTCCTGTTCGTCGGCCAGCCGCTGGGCTCCGAACGCCCCGATCAGGCCGAGGACGTTGTTGATGCCGAGGTAGTAGGCGAAGCGCTCGTCGGTGACCGGGTCGGAGACGAACGTGTCGCTGACCGTGCCGATGCCGGGCAGCCGCTGTTCCAGCTCGGCGCGGCGGGAGTCGCGGAAGTAGTAGCCCTGGTTGTCGCGGTAGCGTCCGCCGACGGGCCGGCCGTCCGGGTCGAGGAGGACCAGGGTGTTCTGCTGGTGGGCTTCGAGCGCGATGCCCGCGTGGGCGTCGAGCCAGAGGACCGGGCGGACCACGTGGTCCAGGTAGCGCCCGAACCAATCGGCCGAGACCTCGTGGGTGGCGCGGCCGGTGCGGGTGGCCAGGTGGTCGACGACCTCGGCGAGCCGGGAGCGCATGCCCGGCTGCCCGGGCCGGGGGCGCTGGGCGGTGAGCCCGGCGATGCAGGCAGCGTCGTCGCCCGGGCCGAAGGGGTTGTGACGGAGCATCACGTCGAGCCCGGGGACGGGGGCTCCCTCGGGGTCGTCGACGGCGAGCCAGGCGGGGTCGCGGACGATGTCGAAGCCGGGGTGTTCCCGCTGCCAGCGCTCGGCGAGGCCGGTCGACAGGAGGCGGTGGACCTCGACGCCCCGGTGCAGCTCCTTGCGGAGGTTCTCGCGGCGGGAGTTGGTGATGCGGACGCCGAGGGAGAGCTTGAGCATCACCCGCGCGCCGGGCCGGTGCACGGTACGGATGGAGGAGGTGGGGTGCCAGTGCTCGCCGTGCGGGCCGAGGTCGTGCAACAGGCCGCTCTCCACGAGGGCCCGGAGCTGGGGCCGGTGGAGCAGGTCGGCGGCCTGCCAGGGGTGTACGGGGACGGCGACGGTGCCGGGGGGCGGGCGGAGGCCTTCGGCGTGCGGGGCGAGCAGCTCCTCGGCGGTGGCCGGGCCGCCCTCGTCCCAAGCGGAGTCGGTGGCGGTCAGCGACCGGTCGACGGCGAACCAGTGGAGCGGGAAAGAGCCGTGGAGCTCCGGTGAATAGCGGCGGGACTCCGTTTCGGAGAGGCCTTCGCGGCTCTTGGGGGTCGGGTGAAGGGGGTGGCCCAGCAGCAGCGACTGTTCGGCGGTGAGGAAGAGGTCGGCCTCGGCGGGGTCGGCCGGGCTGCGCCGCCGCTGCTCGATGAAGCCCGCGGTGTGGCGTACGGAGTCGGCGACCCGGCCGACCAGGTCGCCCGCCCCGCTCTCGCCGCTCTCGCGGGCGATGAGGGCGGCGACGGTGACGGCGTCGGCGGGCGGGGCTCCGGCGGGGGCGTTCTCCAGCGCGGGAGCGCCGAAGCGGTGGGCGCCGGTGGCGGACCAGTAGTGCACGGGGACGAGGAGCGCGGTGCCGCTGGCCGGGAAAACCACACGCAGGGTGCCGCCGTCGGGACGGGGCAGGCCCGTCTCCCGGGTCCAGCACCGCAGAAGGCTCTCGGTGCCCGCCGTGTCGGCCGCCCGCCGCGGGTCCGGGTGATAGAGGGGGTCGGGCCCCAGGCCCTGGTCCTCCGGCGCCTCCGGTCCCGGACCCGGCCCGCATGAAGGGGGGTTCGGGTGGTGGGCGGCTTTCTGTCGGGGCACGGTCGTCGCCTCGACCGTGCCGGGGGCGGCCGGTCCGTCCTGCCCTCGGTGCTGGGGGGTACCGGGGCCGTCGGCCTCGGGCGCGGGGGTGGGGTTCACGGCGCTCTTCCTTGTGAGGATTCCGGGATCAGATGATCGACCCGGCGGTGGCCCGACGGTGCGGCAAACGTTCTGCGGCCGCCAGCGCGTCGGCGAGACGGTCGACGACGGCACTCGCCTGTTCGTCGGTGAGGGTGAGGGGAGGCAGGAGGCGGACCACGGCACCGTGCCGGCCGCCCAGTTCGACGATGAGGCCGCGGCGCAGGCATTCCTGCTGGACGGCGAGGGCGAGGGCCGGGTCCGGAGGCGGTGCCGGGTCGGGGTCGCCGGCCTCGGCGGGCAGGGGCGCGCTCTCGGGATCCACCAGCTCCAGGCCGATCATCAGTCCACGCCCCCGTACGTCACCGATCGCCGGATGGTGGGCCCGCAACTCCGTCAGGCGGGCGAGCATCCGGGCCCCCAGAACCGCTGCGCGGTCCGCCAGTTGGTTCTCCCTGACGTACGCGAGCGTGGCCGCGCCCGCCGCCATGGCGAGCTGGTTGCCCCGAAACGTACCCGCGTGCGCGCCCGGCTGCCAAAGGTCCAGCTCAGCGCGGTAGACGATCACGGCGAGCGGGAGGGAGCCGCCGATCGCCTTGGAGAGGACCATGACGTCCGGGACGATGCCGCTGTGCTCGACGGCCCAGAAGGCGCCGGTCCTGCCGACGCCCGTCTGCACCTCGTCCACGACGAGCGGAATGGACCGGTCCGCGGTGATCCTGCGCATGCTGCGCAGCCAGGCGTCGGGGGCGGGGTTGACGCCGCCCTCGCCCTGGACCGGCTCCACGATCATGCCGGCCGGGGTGGGCACACCGCCCTTGCGGTCGTCCAGCAGGTGTTCGGTCCAGCGGGCGGCGAGGGCCGCCCCGCCCTCGCCACCGGTGCCGAAGGGGCAGCGGTAGTCCTGCGGGAAGGGCAGCCGGGTCACCCGGACGTCACTCGCACCGCCGGAGGCCTCCAGCGCCCCGGCGGTCATGCCGTGGTACGCACCGGTGAAGGCCAGCAGGCCGCTGCGCCCGGTCGCGGAACGGACCAGCTTGAGCGCGGCCTCGACGGCGTCCGTACCGGCGGGGCCGCAGAACTGGATGCGGGCGTTGTCGGCGAACTGCCGGGGCAGGGTGGCGAAGAGCTCGGTGGTGAAGGCGTCCTTGACCGGGGTGGCGAGGTCGAGGACGTGCAGGGGTGCGCCGGAGTCGAGGACCTTCCTGATGGCTTCGAGTACGACGGGGTGGTTGTGCCCGAGGGCCAGGGTGCCCGCGCCGGAGAGGCAGTCCAGATAGCGCCGCCCGTCCGCGCCCTCGATCGTGAGCCCGCGGGCCCGCACGGGGACGATCGGCAGGGACCGCGCGTAGGTGCGGGCCGCCGACTCACGCAGCGACTGGCGGCGCAGGATGCCCTCGTGTGCGGGAGGCGGTGCCACCGGAGCGGGTTCGGTCACGGACACGGCTCTTGATCCTCCTGTGGTAACGGTTGCGTTGCACGTCGGTACGATTTCGCGCGGACGGACTGAGCGGGTGAACGCTGTCCTGGTGTCCCCCGTACGTACCAACGACGCCGAACACGATGGATCACGGGTAAATCGGAACATCCTCGCGGCGGCGGAACCGTGGACCTGCCGCGCACCGTCACCATCGGCACCGGCATAGTGGGGGCCGCACAGCGGCGCGGAGCACCTGCTCCGGCGCCCGAAGTGTCCGTAATGCAACACCGAGTACCGAGTGACGAAGTCCCAGGGGGATCACCAGATGCGACCCATTCGCCCGACCGAAACCGCACGCCCCGGGAGGCGCGCACGGCGCAGGCCTTCCGGTGTGTTCGCCGCGACGGCCGTCGCGGCCGTCCTCGCGCTCACCGCCACCGCCTGCGGTCCGGAGGAGGACAACGCGGGCTCCACGCCCAGTGCCTCGGCGGACCAGTCGTCCGATGGCAAGGTCACCCTTCCGGACGATCTGAAGAACCGGCTCAAGGAGCACGGGATCGACCCGGACAAGTGGCGGGACGGCGAGTGGAAGAACTGGGACAAGGACAAGTGGCTGCGTGAGGCCAAGGACTTCGTCAACCCGATCATCGAGGGCCTCTGGGACCCGGACCGGATGCGGGAGGCCGACAAGCCCCCGGAGAACCCGGTCGACAACGACATCTCCGGCGACGAGGGCGTGACGGACCCGACGCCCGCCCCGATCCAGGCCGCCGGTGTCGCCACGCCGTACCACGACAGCGCCCCGGAGTCCGGGAAGCTGCTGTTCGACGGCCCGCAGGGCTCGATGGTCTGTTCCGCGACGGTCGTGAAGGACCCGGCGAACCCCGGCAAGTCCAACATGGTGTGGACCGCCGGGCACTGTGTGCACGCGGGCAAGAAGGGCGGCTGGTACCGCAACATCGCCTTCGTCCCGGCGTACAACAACGACGGCCTGTCGCTCAAGGAGTTGGAGACCGCCCCCAAGGAGAAGATCGCTCCTTACGGCGTGTGGTGGGGCGACTGGGCCCAGACCTCCGAGCAGTGGATCTCGCAGGGCGCGGCGGTCGGCGGGCAGGGTGCGCCGTACGACTTCGCGGTGCTGCACGTGACGCCGGAGAAGGGCGCTTCGGGCAAGTCGCTGGAGGAGACGGTCGGTTCGGCGCTGCCGGTCGAGTTCAACGCTCCCGCCGTGCCGGAGATCGCGGACATGACGGCGACCGGCTACCCGGCCGCGCCCCCGTACGACGGTCAGAAGCTGCTCCAGTGCAAGGACGAGCCGGGCCGTCTGGCGCTCCGCAAGGACCAGCCGACCATGTACCGCATCGGCTGCACGATGACCGGCGGCTCCTCCGGCGGCGGCTGGGTCGCTGCGGGCCAGGACGGCAAGCCCGCCCTGGTCTCGAACACCTCGATCGGACCGGTCACCGCGGGCTGGCTGGCCGGACCGCGGCTCGGCGAGGAGGCCGAGGGCGTCTACCGCGCGGTCAGCCAGAAGTACGCGGGCCAGTAGCGGCCCGACCCCTCCGCGGGGCACGTTCGACGGCCCCCGGCACGGCAGTTGCCGACCGGGGGCCGCTCCGTCCCGGTGTCCGGTTCCGCACCGGCCGCCACGTACGATCATGACGCGGGCATGCCAGAAGCGCGGGCATTCCCGACTACCCACGCATCACGTATTCCGAGCCCACAACGCGTTCAGGGGGATTTCTTCCATGCGATCGATACGTCCGCTGCTGGCCGCCACCGGCCTCGTCGCGGCACTCGCGCTGACGGCGACAGCCTGCGGCCCGGACGAGGACGGGGCCGCAGCGGCCAAGCCCTCGGCCACCGAGGGGTCCGGGGAGCAGGGTTCCACCGGGGGTCTTCCCGGAGACCTGGGTGAGGCCCTGGAGAAGCACGGGGTGGACCCGGAGAAGTGGAAGAACGGGGAGTGGAAGAACTGGGACAAGGACACCTGGCTCCGAAAGGCCGAGGACTTCGTCAACCCGGTCATCGACGGCCTGTGGAAGCCGGACCGGATGGCCTCGGCCGAGGATCCGGCCAGGACGATGGCGGCCGGTGACCTCTCCGCGGGCCAGAACGCCAGCGACCCGGTGCCCGCGCCGGTGCCCGCCAAGCCCGAGAAGCTGCCCTACCACCGGCACGCCGCTCCGGTCGGCAAGGTCTTCTTCGACTCGCCCAAGGGCTCGATGGTGTGCTCGGGCACGGTCGTGAAGGACCCGAAGAACCCCGGCCGGTCGAACCTCGTGTGGACGGCCGGACACTGTGTGCACGCGGGTGCCGGCGGCGGCTGGTACCGCAACATCGTCTTCGTGCCCTCGTACAACGACCAGGGCAAGTCGGCGGCCCAGCTGCGCACCGCGCAGCCGCACGAGGTCGCCCCCTACGGCACCTACTGGGCCGACTGGGCCGCGTCCTCCGGCGAGTGGATCTCCGGCGGCGGCCCGACGGGCGGCGCGGGCGCACCGTACGACTACGCGATCCTGCACGTGAAGCCGGAGAAGGGCACGAAGTCCCTGGAGGAGACGGTCGGCAACGCGCTGCCGGTCTCCTTCGACGCCCCCGAGATCCAGCAGATCAGCGGAATGGGCGCCTGGGGCTACCCGGCCGGCGCCCCGTACGACGGTCTGCTGATGCACCGGTGCGTCGACCGTCCCGGCCGGCTCTCCCTCGGCGCCGGGACCCCGACGATGTACCGGATCGGCTGCACGATGACCGGCGGCTCCTCCGGCGGCGGCTGGTTCGTCGCGGGACCGGACGGGAAGTCGATGCTGGTCTCCAACACCTCGATCGGACCGGTCACTTCGGGCTGGCTGGCCGGACCGCGCCTCGGTGAGGACGCCCGGCGGACCTTCGGGATGATGAGCGACAAGTTCGCCGGTCGGTAGCGGTAGGCCCGCTGCCGTACGCCGAAGGCCCGGCCCCCGGACTCTCTGGAGAGTCCGGGGGCCGGGCCTTCGGATTCGCGGGGTCCCGCGCGGGTCAGTGCGCGGCGGGGACGAAGGTCCCGAGCTCGGCGGCCAGCTCCTCGTGGACCTGGGCCTTGAGCAGGGTGCCCTCGGCGGTGTGCTCCTCGAAGAGCACCTCGCCCTCGGCGTGCACCCGGGAGACCAGAGCCCCCTGGATGTACGGCACGAGCACCTCGATCTCGACGGACGGGCGGGGCAGCTCGGCGTCGATGAGCGCGAGCAGCTCGTCGATCCCGGCGCCGGTCCTGGCCGAGACCGCGATCGCGTACTTCTCGTTGCGCAGCAGCCGCTGGAGGACCAGGGGGTCAGCCGCGTCCGCCTTGTTGATCACGACGATCTCGCGTACGTCCACCGCGCCGACGTCCCGGATCACCTCGCGCACCGCGGCGAGCTGCTCCTCCGGCACCGGGTGGGAGCCGTCCACCACATGCAGGATGAGATCGGACTCGCCGACCTCCTCCATGGTGGAGCGGAACGCCTCGACGAGGTGGTGCGGCAGATGCCGGACGAACCCGACGGTGTCGGCGAGGGTGTAGATACGGCCGCTCGGCGTCTCGGCCCGGCGGACGGTCGGGTCCAGGGTGGCGAACAGGGCGTTCTCCACCAGGACACCGGCCCCGGTCAGACGGTTGAGCAGCGAGGACTTGCCCGCGTTGGTGTATCCGGCGATGGCGACCGAGGGCACCTTGTTGCGCTTGCGCTCCTGGCGCTTGATCTCGCGGCCCGTCTTCATCTCCGCGATCTCCCGGCGCATCTTCGCCATCTTCTCGCGGATCCGCCGCCGGTCCGTCTCGATCTTGGTCTCACCGGGGCCACGGGTGGCCATGCCGCCACCGCCGCTGGAACCGCCGCCACCCATCTGACGGGAGAGCGACTGGCCCCAGCCGCGCAGCCGCGGCAGCATGTACTGCATCTGGGCCAGGGAGACCTGCGCCTTGCCCTCTCGGGACTTGGCGTGCTGGGCGAAGATGTCGAGGATGAGCGCGGTCCGGTCGACCACCTTCACCTTGACGACGTCTTCCAGATGGATCAGCTGGCCGGGGCTGAGCTCACCGTCGCAGACGACGGTGTCGGCACCGGATTCGAGCACGATGTCACGCAGCTCCAGCGCCTTGCCCGAACCGATGTAGGTGGCCGGGTCCGGCTTGTCGCGCCGCTGGTACACCGCGTCCAGCACCTGCGCGCCCGCCGTCTCGGCGAGTGCGGCGAGCTCCGCGAGGGAGATCTCCGCGTCGTGCACCGTCCCCGAGGTCCAGACACCGACCAGCACGACACGCTCCAGGCGCAGCTGGCGGTACTCGACCTCGGTGACGTCCTCAAGCTCGGTGGAGAGGCCGGCCACGCGCCGCAGGGCGGCACGCTCGGAACGGTCCAGCTGATCGCCGTCCCGTGCTCCGTCGATCTCCTGGCTCCAGGCGACGTCCTCTTCCATCAGGGCGTCGGCCCGAAGGCTTTCGGTGAGGCTCTCGGTGGTGTTCTCCGTGGCGCTCTGCGCGTTCCGCGCGTCCTGGGGAAGGGAAGAAGAGGAGGTCATTGGATCCTTACGTCGATAGAAGTCATTACGTCAGTCACAACGTGTGATCTCCCCGGATGATTCCCTCCCGGGAATCCCGGTGCGGTCCGCCGCGCCGACGCGTCGATAGTGGCACGGCCCCGGCGCGCCCGTCACGCGGGTTTCGCACTGGTCCAGTCGGGGTGCCCGGGCATCGGCGGCGTCGTCTTCCCGTACAGCCAGCCGTCGAAGAAGGCGGTCAGGTCCCGGCCCGCGATGCCGGAGGCGAGCCGGGTGAAGTCCGCGGTGGTGGCCGTGGAGTCCCGGTGCACCCGGACCCAGGTGCGCTCCAGGCGGTCGAAGGCGGCCACGCCGATCTCCTGGTGGAGGGCGTAGAGCACCAGGGCGCTGCCGTCGTACATGACCGGGCGGAACAGGCTGAGCTTCTGGCCCGGGGCCGGGCCGTCCGGATGCGCCGGAGGGCCGCCGTCCGCCCGCCAGCCGTCGGACAGCTTGTACGCCTCACGCATCCGCCGCTCCAGGGTTCCGCCGCCGTGCTCCTCGGCGTACCGGGCCTCGTACCAGCTGGCATGTCCCTCGTTGAGCCACAGGTCGGACCAGGTCGCGGGCGAGACGCTGTTGCCGAACCACTGGTGGGCCAGCTCGTGGATCATCACGGAGTCGACGTACCACTCGGGGTAGGCGGGCTCGGTGAAGAAGGACCTCCCGAACAGGGACAGCGTCTGGGTCTCCAGGGCGAAGCCGATGGGGCTGTCGGCGACGAGCACCCCGTACGTCTCGAAGGGGTAGCGGCCGACCTGCTCCTCCATCCACTCCAGCTGGGCCGGGGTCTTCGCGAGCCAGGGTTCCAGCCGCTTGCGGTCGGCGGCCGGGACGACGTCGCGCACCGGCAGTCCGTGCGGTCCGGTGCGGTGCAGGACCGCGGAGCTGCCGATGGAGACCTGGGCCAGTTCGGTGGCCATGGGGTGTTCGGTGCGGTAGGTCCAGGTGGTCGTGGAGCCGTGCCGGGTCCTTCCGGTGGGCAGACCGGCCGCGACCGCCGTCAGTTTGCGGGGAGCGGTGATCCGGAAGGTGAAGTACGCCTTGTCCGAGGGGTGGTCGTTGCCCGGGAAGACCCGGTGGGCGGCGTCGGCCTGGTTGGCCATGGCGAGTCCGTCTGCGGTACGGACCCACCCGCCGTCGTCCGCGGCTCCGGCCGGGTCGCTGGTGTGGCGGACGGTGATGTTCAGCGGGGCGCCCGCGGGGAGGCGGCGGGGCGCCTGGAGGACGAGGTCCTCGTTCTTGCTGCCGAAGTCGACGGACCGCCCGTTGACCTCGACGCCCAGGACGGTGCCCCGGGCGAAGTCGAGGTTGATCCGGTCCAGCGGGGCGGTGGTGCGGGCGCTGATCTTGGTGACGGCGTCCAGCGGCTTCGTGTTGCTGCCGTGGTACGTGAGGGCGATGTCGTACGCGAGGACGTCGTAGCCGGGGTTGCCCAGCTCGGGGAAGAGCCGGTCACCGATGCCCAGGGGCTCGGGGGCGGGCAGTGCGGCGGCGACGAGGGTGGCCGAGGCGGTCGCCAGCAGGGCGGCCCGCAGACGGCGGGAGAGGAGCGGCATGGACTACCGCTATCAGCGCGCGGCCGCCGGGCCGGGGAGCCGCGCGCCGCACCACCCGAACGAGGACGCGGCGTCCGTGGCGGCTCAGCCCGCCGGGGCCGGGTGCTGGGCGCGGCTGACGTCGTAGACCCCGGCCACCTCGCGCATGGCGCGCATCAGGGCGGGGAGTCCCGCGGCGTCGGGGAGCTGGAGGGTGTACGTGTGGCGGACGCGCTGTTCGCTGGGGGGCTCCACGGTGGCGGAGACGATCGCCGCCTCAGCGGTGGCGATGGCCTCGGTGAGGTCGGCGAGGAGCCGGGGGCGGCCGAAGGACTCGGCGACGAGCGTGACCCGGCAGCCCGCGGTGGACCCTCGGTGTTCTCCGTCCGCCCAGCGGGCCGCGACCGGGGCGCGGCCGATCTCCTGCATCGCGGCCACGGCGGAGCACTCCCGGCGGTGCACGGTGACCGCGCCGCCGCGGACGACGAAGCCGGTCAGCTCGTCGGGGGGCACCGGTGTACAGCATCCGGCCAGGCGCACGGGGGCGTCCGGGCCGTCGACGACGACGTCGGCGCTGCGCGGTCCGGAGCGGGTGCGGGCCGGGGCGGTGGCGGTCTGGGGGGCGGCGCGTCCGGGAGCGCCGCGTTCTTCGGAAGCGCCGCGTTCCCGGTCGGGGGCGGCGGGCTCGCCGGGCGTGGGGCCTGGGCCTGCCGAGCCGGGGCCGGGCCCGAGGCGGCCCGGGCCGGGGCCACTCGCGTCCACGGTCTCCGGGTCGGGCTTCGCCTCGTCGGGGTGGTCGGTGAGCCAGCCGGTGATCGCGATCCGGGCGGCGGGGGTGCGGACGTGGTCGAGCCAGTCGGGCGAGGGGCCCGAGGCGGTGTCCTGGGCGAGCAGCAGCTGCACGGTGTCGCCGTCGCTGAGGACGGTGCTGAGGGTGGCGAGGCGGCCGTTGACCCGGGCTCCGATACAGGCGTGGGCCCGGTCGCCGTGCTGTGCGTAGGCCGCGTCGACGCAGCTGGCCCCGGCGGGCAGCCCGAGGGTGCCGCCGTCGGTGCGGAAGACGGTGATCTCGCGGTCCTGGGCGAGGTCGTCGCGCAGGGTGGTCCAGAAGGTGTCGGGGTCGGTGGCGGACTCCTGCCAGTCCAGCAGCCGGGAGAGCCAGCCGGGCCTGGTCGGGTCGGCGCGCTCGTCGGACGGCTCGGCCGGCTGGGCGGGGGCGGTGCCGTCCTGGACGTACGGATTGCCGAGGGCGACGACGCCTGCCTCGGCCACCTTGTGCATCCGGTGCGTACGGATGAGGACTTCGGCGACGGCTCCCCCGGGGCCGACGACCGCTGTGTGCAGCGACTGGTACAGGTTGAACTTGGGGGCGGCGATGAAGTCCTTGAACTCGGAGATCACCGGAGTGAAGCAAGTGTGCAGTTCGCCGAGGACGGCGTAGCAGTCGGCGTCCTCGGTGACGAGCACCAGCAGTCGGCCGAAGTCGGTGCCGAGCAGTTCGCCGCGTTTCCTGCGCACCCGGTGCACGGAGACGAAGTGGCGTGGCCTGATGAGGACTTCGGCGCTGATGCCCGCGTCCCGCAGGGTGTGCCGTACGTTGTCGGCGATGGTTTCCAGGGGAGCGTCGGCGCGCGTCGCGGTGGCGATGAGGGCGCGGGTCCTCTCGTACTCCTCGGGGTTCAGGATGGCGAAGACCAGGTCCTCCAGCTCGGTCTTGAGCGCCTGCACGCCGAGCCGTTCGGCGAGCGGAATGAGGACGTCCCGGGTGACCTTGGCGATCCGGGCCTGCTTCTCGGGGCGCATCACGCCGAGGGTGCGCATGTTGTGCAGCCGGTCGGCGAGCTTGATCGACATGACCCGGACGTCGTTGCCGGTGGCGACGAGCATTTTGCGGAAGGTCTCGGGTTCAGCGGCGGCGCCGTAGTCGACCTTCTCCAGCTTGGTGACTCCGTCGACGAGATAGCAGACCTCTTCGCCGAACTGCTCCCTTACCTGATCGAGCGTCACCTCTGTGTCCTCGACCGTGTCGTGGAGAAGGGAGGCGGTCAGCGTGGTGGTCTCGGCACCCAGCTCGGCCAGGATCAGGGTGACGGCCAGCGGGTGCGTGATGTACGGCTCGCCGCTCTTGCGCATCTGGCCGCGGTGCGAGGACTCCGCGAGGACGTAGGCCCGGCGCAGGATGGTGAGGTCGGCGTCGGGGTGGTGGGCGCGGTGCGCCTCGGCGACATGGCCGATGGCGTCGGGCAGCCGGTCGCGGGAGACCGGGCCGCGCAGTGCCACCCGGCCCAGTCTGCGCAGGTCGATCCGGGGGCGGCTCCGCCTGCGAAGGGGAGCGCCCGGATCGGCGGCCTCTGCACTCATGGGGGGCACCTCCGACGTCGACCGGCGGGGCGAGGGCTGGATGCGCCTCGGGGCCGGTGCTTGATGCTATCGAGCCCACCACGTGGCGCAGTCCAGCTCTCGCCCAGCGTGAAACGGATCACCCATTCGAGCGAAGCTCTGACCGATCACCGTTTCGAGCGAAGCGACTCCGGCTGCTACCGCGCGGCGTCGTCGAGCCAGGCCGGGTCGATGACGCCTTCGGCGACGATCACCGCGGGGCCCGTCATGTCGATTCCGCCGTCGGGGTGCTCGGTGATGACCAGGGTGCCGCCGGGGAGATCCACCGTGTACGTCACGGGGAGGCCGGTCTCGGCGGGGTCGGTGCCGTCCCGGCGGGCGGTGGCGACGGCGACCGCGCAGGCACCGGTGCCGCAGGAGCGGGTCTCGCCCGAGCCCCGCTCGTGGACGCGCATGCCGACGTGGCGCGGGCCCCGGTCGACGACGAACTCGACGTTGACGCCTTCGGGGTAGACCCCCTCGGGGCTGAAGGGCGGGGCGCTGAGCAGGTCGCCCGCGTGGTCCAGGTCATCGACGAAGGCGACCGCGTGCGGGTTGCCCATGTTGACGTTGCGGGCGGGCCAGCTGCGGCCGCCGACGCTGACCGTGACGCCCGCCTCGGGCAGCAGGGCGCGCCCCATGGAGACCGTGACGTCACCATTCTTCGCGAGGTGCACCCGCTTGGGGCCTCCCCTGGTGGCGACGGTGAGGTCGCCCTCCTCGACGAGGCCCGCACGCTGGAGGTAGTGGGCGAAGACGCGCACCCCGTTGCCGCACATCTCGGCGACCGAGCCGTCCGCGTTGCGGTAGTCCATGAACCACTCGGCCGCGTCCGCCATGTCCCGCGCCTCGGGGTGCGCGGCGGACCGCACGACGTGCAGCAGGCCGTCGCCGCCGATGCCGGCCCGGCGGTCGCAGAGCCGTGCGACGAGGGAAGCGGGCAGCGCGACGGCGTTGTCCGGGTCGGGGACGATCACGAAGTCGTTCTCGGTGCCGTGACCCTTGAGAAAGGCGATCTGCGAGGTGCTCACAGGTCAACTGTACGAGGCGGCGCCGACAGTCCGCCCGACCGGCCCCGGACCTCCGCCGCGCGAGCGCCCGCACGTGGACGTACGGCCGTCAGCGCAGTCGGGCGACGCGCCAGACGGCGAGAGCCACGAGTGCGGCGCCCGTCACGACGTACAGGGCGATCACCCGCCAGTCGGGGCGGTCACCCGAACTCCGGGAGGGCAGACCCGGCCAGGTGTGGCCGACGCGGCGGGCGGCCATCATGCCCCAGCCCGCGGCGCAGCAGCTGATCAGGAGGCCCAGCATGGCGACCACGGCACCGCCGTCGCCGAACTCGAAGGCGAGGGGGAAGGCGAACATCAGCGAGCCGACGGCGGCCAGCATGACGATGGGCGCGAGCTGCCAGATCCGCAGCCGACGGGCGGGCCGGAGCTCGACCTCGACCTCGGGGGTCACGTCCTGCTCGTCGGGCCCGTCGGGGCTCAGCCCCGCGGTCTCCCGCGGCGGCGGTGCGTCGTGCTCTGTGTCGCGCTGTTCCGTGTCGCGAGGGCCGGCCTCCATCGCCACGCGCCCTCCCAACTCGGACTCCACTGGTGGATCGATGCTCGATGATGGCACGATCACGGGTGCCGAATTGACGGGCGGGGCTTCCCGATGCCATCACGTGATCAGGCTGTGACCGCTCGTTCGACCAACGTCAGGGCACGGTGCGGGAGTTCCCCCCGGTCACGGTGTCCACCGCCGAGCCACACGACGCGCGGGTCACGGCGGAACCAGGAGTCCTGACGGCGCGCGAAGCGCTTGGTTGCGCGCACGGTCTCGGCCCGCGCCTCGTCCTCGGTGCACTCCCCCGCGAGCGCCGCCAGGATCTGCTGGTAGCCGAGAGCCCGTGAGGCGGTGAGGCCCTCGCGCAGTCCGGCCGCTTCCAGGGCCCGCACCTCGTCCACGAGCCCCGACTCCCACATCCGGTCGACGCGCACGGCGATGCGTTCGTCGAGCTCGGGGCGGTCCACGTCGACGCCGATCTGCACGGCGTCGTAGACGGGCCGGTCGCCGGGGAGGTTGGCGGTGAAGGGCTTGCCGGTGATCTCGATGACTTCGAGGGCGCGGACGATACGGCGGCCGTTGCTCGCCAGGATGGACCGGGCGGCATCCGGGTCGGCCGCGGCGAGCCGGGTGTGCAGGGCGCCGGAGCCGCGCTCGGCCAGTTCCGCTTCCAGGCGGGCGCGCACCTCGGGGTCCGTACCGGGGAACTCCAGGGCGTCGATGGCGCCCTTCACGTACAGCCCGGAGCCGCCGACCAGGATGGGCGTACGGCCTTCGGCGAGAAGCCGGTCGATCTCCCGCCGGGCCAGCCGCTGGTACTCGGCGACGCTGGCGGCCTCGGTGACGTCCCAGATGTCGAGCAGCCGGTGCGGCACGCCGTCACGTTCGGGGAGCGTCAGCTTCGCGGTGCCGATGTCCATCCCCCGGTAGAGCTGCATGGAGTCGGCGTTGATCACCTCGCCGTCGAGCCGCTGGGCGAGATAGACCCCCAGATCCGATTTTCCGGCAGCGGTGGGGCCGACGACGGTGATGACGCGGGGGGCGGGGGCGGGAAGGATCACCGGGACAGTGTCCCAAATTTCCGGGGCGCGCATTTCGCGGGCGTGAATTTCCGGGGCCACCGAACGCGTGGGGTCGGCAGAAACGGACAGGTGACGGACAATGGGGGCGGGAGAACGCTCCCACGGACAGTCCTCACTGCACGGAAGGTGACCCAATGGGGTTCCTGGACAACCTGAAGGCCAAGCTGGGACCGGCCAAGGAAAAGGTCGGCGACCTGGCGCAGCAGCACGGGGGCAAGATCGAGCAGGGCCTGGAGAAGGCCGCGCGCACGGTCGACCAGAAGACCAAGGGCAAGTACAGCGACAAGATCGATTCGGGTACGCGGAAGGCCAAGGAAGCCGTGGACAAGCTGGGTCAGAAGGACGGCGGTACGCCCCCTCCGCCGCCGCCCGCTTCCTGACGCGGTGGTCATGGCCCGGCGGCGGGCGCGGAGCCGAGTGCTCCGCGCCCGCCGCCGGTGCGTTCGGGACCGGTGCGGTCGGAACCGGCGCGTTCGGAACCGGTGCGTTCAGGACCGGTGCGTTCAGGACCAAGCGGCGACGGCGTAGCCCACGCCGTACGGGGCGTCCTCGTACAGCAGCCGTCCGGCGAGCCCGGCACCCCGTGCGGCACCGCCGAGCAGCTGCCAGGGGGCGCGGCCCGCCACCTGGAGTTCGTGACCGAGCGTCGCGTCGAGGGCCGCGAGGGCGTCGAGGTCCGCCGAGCCGAGGGCTTCGGTGGCCCGGGCGTCGAACCCGGCGGCCCTCTCGTCGAGGTAGCCGGGCGCCTTGAGCGTGCGGCAGGCGCTGCCGTCCCCCATCACCAGGAGCGCGACGCGCTCCGCGCGCCGGGCCAGTGCGCCTCCGGTCTCCGCGCACTCCCCGGCGCTGCTGCGCGTTCCCACGACGAGCCCTTCGACGGGGGCGCCCGTCCAGTGGGCCCGGCCCAGCAGCCACGCGCCCACCGAGAGGGACTGCGGCAGCGGCCGGCCCGCCGGGGCGTCGTACCCCGGCCCGTCGCCCAGGGTCACGTCGAGGTCCACGCCCACGCCCCGGAAGGAGCCCCGCGCACCGGCCGGGTAGGCCCCGGCGGCCCGCTCGTCGCCCGGCCCGACGACGACGAGCAGATCCGGGCGGGCGGCGGCGAGCACCCCGAGGGCGTCGAGGCACGCGTCACGCGCGGCGTCGAGCTCGGGTGCGGCACCGGCGGCCACCTCGGGCACCAGGAGCGGCGGACAGGGGCACACGGCGGCGGCGACAAGCATGCCGGTCAGCGTACTGGCCGGGGTGACGGCTCAGGGCGCCCCCGTCGCCTCTGTACGGATCAGCCGACGCCGCAGGCCGGGGCCTCGGCGGCCGGGAGCGGGGCCGGGGCGCCGATGCCGGGGAGGCCGAGCATGACGCCGGCGGGCTTGGCCGCGGCGGCCGCGGTGCGCTTCTCCCAGGCGTCGCCCGCGCGGGTGGCCCGTACCGCGAGCGGCGTGCCCTCGGCGAGCAGGTGGTGCGGGGCGGCGTAGGTGATCTCGACGGTCACCACGTCGCCGGGGCGCACATCCTGGTCGGGCTGGGTGAAGTGGACCAGGCGATTGTCGGGGGCACGGCCGGAGAGGCGCTGTGTGGCGCCGTCCTTGCGGCCCTCGCCCTCGGCGACCATGACGTCCAGGGTGCGGCCGACCTGCTTCTTGTTCTCGTCCCAGGAGATCTGCTCCTGGAGGGCGGACAGGCGCATGTACCGCTCCTGCACGACCTCCTTGGGGATCTGGCCGTCCATGTCGGCGGCGGGCGTCCCGGGGCGCTTGGAGTACTGGAAGGTGAACGCGTTGGCGAAACGGGCCTCGCGGACCGCGTGCATCGTCTGCTCGAAGTCCTCCTCGGTCTCACCGGGGAAGCCCACGATGATGTCGGTGGAGATGGCGGCGTCCGGCATCGCGGCGCGCACCTTCTCGATGATCCCGAGGAAGCGCTCCTGACGGTAGGAGCGGCGCATCGCCTTCAGGACGCGGTCGGAGCCGGACTGCATCGGCATGTGCAGCTGCGGCATCACGTTCGGCGTCTCGGCCATGGCGGCGATGACGTCGTCGGTGAAGTCGCGCGGGTGCGGTGAGGTGAAGCGGACGCGCTCCAGGCCCTCGATCCTCCCGCAGGCCCGCAGCAGCTTGGAGAAGGCCTCGCGGTCGCCGATGTCGGAGCCGTACGCGTTGACGTTCTGGCCGAGGAGGGTGATCTCGGAGACGCCCTCGGCGACCAGGGCCTCGATCTCGGCCAGGATGTCGCCGGTGCGGCGGTCCTTCTCCTTGCCGCGCAGCGCCGGGACGATACAGAAGGTGCAGGTGTTGTTGCAGCCGACGGAGATGGAGACCCACGCGGCGTAGGCGGACTCGCGACGGGTGGGGAGTGTGGAGGGGAAGGCCTCCAGGGATTCGGCGATCTCGATCTGCGCCTCCTCCTGGATACGGGCGCGCTCCAGGAGGACCGGCAGCTTGCCGATGTTGTGGGTGCCGAAGACGACGTCCACCCAGGGGGCCCGCTTGACGATGGTGTCGCGGTCCTTCTGCGCGAGGCAGCCGCCGACGGCGATCTGCATCCCGGGGCGCTTGGTCTTCATGGGGGCGAGGCGGCCGAGGTTGCCGTAGAGCTTGTTGTCGGCGTTCTCCCGCACCGCGCAGGTGTTGAAGACGACGACATCCGCATCGCCGTCGGCGCCCTCGGGGGCCCGGACGTAACCGGCGTCCTCCAGGAGACCCGACAGCCGTTCGGAGTCGTGGACGTTCATCTGGCACCCGTAGGTGCGCACCTCGTAGCTCTTCTGGACGTCCACTGCTTCGCTCCGGTTGCCGCTGCTCATGGGACAAGGGTAGGCGGTCGCCGGACAGGGCCGTCCCTTCCCGGCCGCTGTGGTCCGGGCCTCGCCGGGAGGCCTGGCCAGCGGGGCGGGTGAGCTGGCAGGATCGCGCGCATGTCCCACGCTCGGTCCCGATTCGGCCTCCGGCGCACCACGCAGACGAGCGCCGTCCTCGCGGTCGTGCTCGGGCTGCTCGCGTGGTGGCTGCTGCCCCAGCGGGAGGGGGACCCGAGCGGGTCGCTCACCTTCTCCACAGGAGTGCCCAGCGGCGTCTACCAGCGGTACGGGGAGCGGCTCGAAGGGGCACTCGCCAAGGACATGCCCGAGGTGTCGATACGGCTGCGGACCAGCGAGGGCTCGCAGCAGAACCTCGCCCGGGTCGCGACGGGCGAGGCCGACTTCACCATCGCCACCGCCGACGCCGTGGCCACCTATCTGCGGGACGGCAGGCCCGGGGCCCAGCGGCTGCGCGGCTGCGTCCGGCTGTACGACGACTACGTCCAGCTGATCGTCCCCCGTGACTCCGACGTCCGCACGGTCGCCGATCTGCGGGGCAAGCAGGTGGCCGTCGGCCAGCAGGGCTCCGGGGTCCGGCTGATCGCGGACCGGCTGCTGACGGCGGCGGGCCTCGACCCGTCCGAGGACATCACCCCGGTGCCGGTGGGCATCGACACCATGCCGATCCGGCTGATCCAAGGGCAGTTGGACGCCTTCTTCTGGTCGGGCGGGCTGCCGACCGCCGCGGTGCAGGAGCTGTCGCAGCGCTTCGACATCCGGCTGGTGCCGCTGGAGGCAGCCCTGGTCGCGAAGTTGCAGGCGGCGAACGGTCCCACCCGCTTCTACCGGTCGGCGATGATGCCCGCCGACGCCTATCCGCTGGCCCAGCAGGGCCAGGCGGTGCCCACGGTCGCCGTCTCCAATCTGCTCGTCACGACCGACCGCACGGATTCGGCGCTGACCGAGGCCTTCACCCGGACCGTGATCAACAGCCGGGACCGGATCGGCCGTGAGGTCCACGCGGCGCAGCTGGTGGATCTGCGGACGGCGATCTACACGGATCCGCTGGATGTGCACGAGGGGGCCAAGGACTACTACCGGTCGGTGAAGCCGTAGGGGCGCAGAACTCCACGGCCGTGAAGCGGTGGGCTTGCCCTCCCGTGGCGGGCGCCCCTCACCCCTGCGCCGGATTGCGGGGCACCGAGACCCGCACCCGCAGCCCGTGCGGTTCGTGGTGTTCGTACGCGATCGAGCCGCCGCCCGCCGCGAGCAGCACCCGGGAGATGGAGAGGCCCAGGCCCGATCCGCTGACGTTCTGGTGGCGGGTGCTGCGCCAGAAGCGGTCCCCGACGCGCTCCAGCTCCGCCTCGGTGAGGCCGGGGCCCCGGTCAGCTACCACGACGGTCGTCGCGGCGGCTGTAGCGGCGACCGTGACCCGTACGACCTGTCCGGCGGGAGTGAACTTCAGGGCGTTGTCGATCACCGCGTCCAGGGCGCTGGAGAGCGCGATGGGGTCGGCCCACGCGGTGGCCGCCGGGGCGCCGTCCAGGGTGAGGCCCACGCCCTTCCGCTCCGCCATCGGGCGCCAGGAGGCGACGCGCTCGGCGGTGAGCGGGACGATGTCGATGAGCTGGAGGTCCGCCTCGGCGTGCTCGGCCAGCGCGAGGTCCAGGAGGTCGTCCAGGACCCGGGCCAGCCGCTTGCCCTCGGTGCGCACGGCGGCGATCTCCTCGTTGCCCTCGGGCAGTTCCAGGGCGAGGAGCTCGATGCGCAGGAGCAGGGCGGCGAGCGGGTTGCGCAGCTGGTGGGAGGCGTCGGCGACGAAGGCGCGCTGCTGTTCCAGCACGTCCTCGACGTTGTCGGCCATCTCGTTGAACGAGCGCGCCAGGCGCCTGAGCTCCGGCGGTCCGGCCGAGGCGGCGACCCGGGAGCGCATCCGGCCGCCGGCGATGTCGTGGGTGGCCGCGTCCAGGGTCCGTACCGGCAGCAGCACCCAGCCGGTGAGCCGGACGGCCGCGCCGATCGCCACCAGCAGGGCCAGGGCCTCGCCGAGGCCGATGAACAGCCAGGTCCGCAGAATCCTGGACCGCATCTCGCCGGTGGGCGAGTCGATCACGACGACGGCGACCACGTCCCCGTCGCGCACGACGGGCGAGGCGACGACGACCCGGCCGTCGTGCCAGGGCCAGACCTGCGGGGGGTCGTGCGAGCGGCGCCCGAGGAGCGCTTCTTTGAAGGCCGTGCGCCCCTCCCCCGCGACGGGCAGGGTCCAGAAGCTGGGGGCCTTCGCCAGGGGCCGGTGGTCCCGGAAGAAGACGCCCGCCCGGATGTCGTAGACCGAGGTGTAGACCTCCAGGTCGGTCTGGAGGGTTCGGCGGCGCTCCTCGCTGTCCGGGGAGGTGTCGGTGATGGACTGTGCCAGGGCGGCGAAGCGCGCGGTGTCGTCGATCCGGTCGATCACGAGGCGCTGCTGTTCGGCGGCGGCCACGCTCACCGCGAGCGGGAGGCCCAGGGTGATCAGGATGGCCGCCATCAGGATGATGAGCAGCGGAAGGAGACGGGCGCGCACCGGGGACGTACCCGCCCGTTACGCGGACGGGGCGACGAGCCGGTAGCCGACGCCCCGCACGGTCTCGATCAGGGCGGGCAGCCGCAGCTTGGAGCGCAGGGAGGCGACGTGGACCTCCAGCGTGCGCCCGGTCCCCTCCCAGCTGGTGCGCCACACCTCGCTGATGATCTGCTCGCGTCGGAAGACGACACCGGGGCGCTGGGCGAGGAGGGCCAGCAGGTCGAACTCCTTGCGGGTGAGCTGGACTTCGGCACCGTCGACGCTGACCCGCCGGGTGGACAGCTCGATGGCGACCGGACCGAGGCGCAGGGCGGCCGCGGGGGTCGGCGCGGTGTCCTCGCCACTGGTGGTGCGCCGGGCGACCGCGTGGATACGGGCGAGCAGCTCGCCGGTGTCGTAGGGCTTGACTACGTAGTCGTCGGCGCCGAGGTTGAGTCCGTGGATGCGCGAGCGCACGTCAGCGCGGGCGGTCACCATGATCACGGGGGTCGCGGTGCGCTTGCGGATCTTCCCGCACACCTCGTAGCCGTCCTGATCGGGCAGGCCGAGGTCGAGGAGGATCACCCCGAAGGGCTCCTTCTCGGCGGGCAGTAGCGCGCGCAGGGCCTCCTCGCCGTTACGGGCGTGCACGACCTTGAACCCGTGCCGCGCGAGCACGGCGGACAGGGCCGCCGCGACGTGGTCGTCGTCCTCGACGAGCAGCAGTCTCATGACCCTCCTCTCCGTCCTCCCGGGCCGTCCGGCTCCTCGGGGTCGTTCGCGTGACCGCTTCCACCGTCACATGGCGTCAACCGTTGCAGGGCGTCACCGGATGAAGCCCGACATTAACGCGTGCTTCATCCACAAGATCCCCGGCGAGGCTCCCCGTTCAGCGGCGTTTCACATATCTCTCGCATATCTCCCGCTCCAGGCATCCACGCTGATGACCGGCACGCCAGTCAAGAGCCTGTCGGTTACAGCACGGTTTCCGTTATGCACCCGGTACGCCTCGGGGCGGCGCGTGACGTCCCGTTCACACGGAGTGTCCGGTTGCGGCCGGATCGTTATGCTCAATTTCCGCTCAGATGTAATGACGCTGGTCGCACTGCGTCACTAGGGTCCTTGGCAACCGAGGAGGACGGAGCAAGAAGCCGATGAGCGGAGTTTCAGTGACCAAGGCCGCCGAGGGTGCCGCGCCCGCGGCGAACGACCTGGTCGTACTGAGCAACGTCAACAAGCACTTCGGCGCGCTGCATGTGCTCCAGGACATCGACCTGACCATCGCCCGTGGCGAGGTCGTGGTCGTCATCGGACCTTCCGGGTCCGGCAAGTCCACGCTGTGCCGCACGATCAACCGCTTGGAGACGATCGATTCGGGCGCGATCTCGATCGACGGCAAGCCCCTGCCCCAGGAGGGCAAGGAGCTGGCCCGGCTGCGCGCCGACGTGGGCATGGTCTTCCAGTCGTTCAATCTCTTCGCACACAAGACGGTGCTGGAGAACGTGATGCTGGGTCAGGTCAAGGTCCGCAAGGCCGACAAGAAGGCCGCGGAGGAGAAGGCCCGGACCCTGCTCGACCGGGTGGGCGTCGGTGTGCAGGCCGACAAGTACCCGGCGCAGCTCTCCGGTGGCCAGCAGCAACGCGTCGCGATCGCGCGGGCGTTGGCGATGGACCCGAAGGTCATGCTCTTCGACGAGCCCACTTCGGCTCTCGACCCGGAGATGATCAACGAGGTCCTCGAAGTCATGCAGCAGCTGGCCCGGGACGGCATGACGATGATCGTCGTCACGCACGAGATGGGATTCGCCCGCTCCGCCGCCAACCGCGTCGTGTTCATGGCCGACGGGAAGATCGTCGAAGAGGCCACGCCCGAGCAGTTCTTCAGCAATCCTCGCAGCGACCGGGCCAAGGACTTCCTGTCGAAGATCCTTCACCACTGACGGCCGAACGCCCGACGCCCGAGCACTGGGCGATCGAATGCCTGACGACTTGGCGCCTGAACGCCCGACGACAACGACCCATGACCTAAGGACTGTTCACATGAAGCTCCGCAAGTCGGCCGCCGTCGCGGCCATCGCCGTACTCGCCCTGACCGCGACCGCGTGCGGCGGCAAGGAGGGCTCCGCCGGTGACAAACCGGGCGGCACGAAGCCCGGTTCCTCCGAGGCCCCCGCGCTGCCCACGTACACCGCGGCCAAGGACGTCGACCTGGACTCGCCGGTCTTCAAGAAGGCGAAGCAGCGCGGGAAGCTGATCATCGGCGCCAAGGCCGACCAGCCCTTCCTCGGTTTCGAGGACCAGTCGACCAAGGAGCGCTCCGGCTTCGACATCGAGATCGCCAAGATGGTCGCGGCGGACCTCGGCTTCACGGAGAAGCAGATCGAGTGGAAGACCGTCGACTCCGGCGTCCGTGAGACGGCCATCTCCAAGGGCCAGGTCGACTACTACGTCGGCACCTACACGATCAACGACGAGCGCAAGAAGCAGGTCGGGTTCGCCGGTCCCTACTACAAGGCCGGCGCGGACCTCCTGGTCCGCAAGGGCGACGACTCGATCAAGGGCAAGGATTCGGTCAAGGGCAAGAAGGTCTGCTCTATCGTCGGCTCCACGCCGCTCCAGGAGATCAAGAAGCCCGAGTACGGCGCGAGCGTCGTCGAGCTGGCCAAGTACTCCGACTGCGTGCAGCAGCTGCTGACCAAGCAGGTCGACGCCGTCACCACGGACGACTCGATCCTCAAGGGTTACGCCGCCGCCAACTCCGGCAAGCTTGAGGTCGTCGGCGAGCCGTTCACCGACGAGCCCTACGGCGTCGGCCTGGACAAGGACGACAAGGTGCTGCGCGAGGCCATCAGCAAGTCGCTGGAGGATCGCGTCAAGGACGGCACGTACAAGAAGATCTACGAGGGCACGCTGGGCCTGTCCGGCGCGGAGTACACCGACCCGCCGGCCATCGAGCGCTACTGACACCCGTCGGCCGCCCGGCCGCTGACACCCGTCGGCCGCCCGGCGGCTGACATCTCGTCACCGACGCCTCGCGTGTGACCAAGGCGTCCCGTACCCCACCGCTGCCCGAGCTCCCTCGGGCACGGCGGGCGTGCGGGGCGCCCCTTCCCCTGCCCCCGATGCCGATGACCGCCGACGCGGAGACCTCATGAACGTACTGCTCGACAATTTCCCAGCGTTCCGCGACGGCTTCATAGGAACCGTGTCGATCACCGCCGTCAGCTCGGTTATCGCCCTGGTCCTCGGTGTGGCCATCGCCGGATTCCGCGTATCGCCGGTCCCGCCGCTGCGGTACTTCGGCACCGCGTGGGTCACGCTGATGCGCAACACCCCGCTGACGCTGCTCTTCCTGATCTTCTTCTTCGTCGTGCCGGAGATCCTCTTCCCGGGGATGAGCCCGTTCGTTCTCGGCTCGCTGGCGCTCGGCTTCTACACCTCCTCGTTCGTCTGCGAGGCGGTCCGCTCCGGCATCAACACCGTGCCGCTGGGCCAGGCCGAGGCGGCTCGCTCGATCGGCATGACGTTCGCCCAGACACTGCGAATCGTGGTGCTCCCCCAGGCGACCCGGACCGTGATCCCGCCGCTGAGCAGCATCTTCATCGCGCTCACCAAGAACTCCGCGATCGCCGGGGCCTTCAGCAACGCCGAGCTGTTCGGCTGGCAGAAGCTGATGAGTGACAAGGGATACGACATCATCCCCGTCTTCATCTGGGTGGCCCTCGGTTATCTGGTCGTCACGTTTACCATCAGCGGCCTCTTCCGGCTGCTGGAGCGTCGCATGGAGGTCGCCCGATGAGCGCCAGCGTTCTCTACGACGCCCCGGGCCCCAAGGCCCGCGTCCGCAACCGGATCTACGCCGTCGTCGGCACCCTCGCCATCGCGGCCCTGATCCTCGTGAGCGTGCTGCGGCTGGCGGACAAGGGCCACCTGGCCCCCGAGATGTGGGACATCTTCAACTACTCGGGCATCCGGCAGAACATCGCCGACGCGGTGCTCGCCACACTGAAGGCGTTCGGGCTGGCCGCGGTCGGCTCGCTGGTCCTCGGTGTGCTGCTCGCGGTGGGCCGGCTCTCCGACCACCAGCCGATCCGCTGGGCGGCGACGACCTTCATCGAGCTGTTCCGCTCGCTCCCCCTCCTGATCACCATCTACGCCATCTGGGTCGGCTTCCTCACCGACCACTCGATGTGGGCACTGGCGGCGGGCCTGTCCGTCTACAACGGCTGTGTCCAGGCCGAGGTCCTGCGCGCCGGAATCAACTCGGTGCCCAGGGGCCAGAGCGAGGCCGCGTACGCGCTCGGCATGAGCAAGACGCAGGTCATGGTGACCGTCCTGATGCCGCAGGCCATCCGGTCCATGCTGCCGACGATCATCAGCCAGCTCGTGGTGACCCTCAAGGACACCTCGCTCGGCTTCATCATCCTGTACCCGGAACTGCTCCAGACCGCGCGTCTGATCGCCTCCAACACGCAGGTGAACGGCCAGTACCCGTACGTCTCGACGATCGTCGTCATCGGCACCATCTACATCGCGATGTGTCTGGTGCTCTCGGCACTGGCGACCTGGATCGAGAAGCGCGGCCGTCGCGCCAAGACCGGCATCAAGGTGGCGCCCGGCGTCCAGACCGACGGCATCTCCACGGTGGACGACATCCCGGCGGCGAACCCGGGGGGCGCAGGGGGCGCGGGCACCGGGGCCGACGGTGCCGACGGGACCGATGTGACGAAGAGCTGATCCCCACCGGGCCGTCCCGGCGGGAGCATTCGAGGCAGCGGCGCACGCGTCGCTGCCTCGGTCACTTGACGCAAGCACCACCAGTGGGTTGCATACGTTCTGTGATCACGCACCCGGCTTCCCCTGCCACGTTCCGCATGGCCGTGCGAAACGTCAGCATGACCGTACGGCCCGTCAGCATGCCTGTGCGGACCGGGGGGTACGCGCTGTGGACCCGGTGATCGTCGTCGGCGCCGGACCGGTCGGTCTGACGCTGTCGCTGACCCTCGCCGCCCAGGGGGTCCCCTCGGTCGTCCTCGACGAGGGCCCCGGCACCGAGGAGACCCGGCTCGCCCGCACGGTCGTGCTGCGGGAGGACACCGCCGATCTGATGGGCCGTCTCGGCTGCCGGGATCTGGACCGGGCCGGGCTGCGCTGGGCCGGGTGGCGCTCGATGCGCCGGAAGCAGCTGGTCCGGGAAGTGCCTCTGGGTGAGGGCCCGGAGGGCGAGGACGGCCTGCCTCGCCCCGCGCTCCTGCCCGCCCCGCTCCATGTTCCGCAGCACGCTCTGGGCACCGCGCTGCGGGCAGCGGTCGGCGCGGCGCCGCTGGTCCAGCTGATGCCGCTGAGCCGGATCGACACCCTGGAGCAGGACGCGCACGGCGTCACGGTGCACACCAGGGAGCCCGGTTCGACCTGGTGGCGCGGGAGTTACGTGGTCGGCTGCGACGGCGCCCGGTCGACCGTGCGCAAGCTGCTGGACATCCGGTTTCCGGGCCGTACGGCGGTGGAGCGGCACGCCGTCGCCGCGCTTCGGGCCGAACTGCCCTGGCCCGGCGAGGCCGTCCTGCACCGGCAGCCCCCCTGGCGCACCGGCGGCGCCGAGGTCACCGCCCGGCCGCTGCCGGACGGCGTCTGGCGGTTGGACTGGCTGCTGCCGCCACGCGGCGAACTGGTCACCCCCGAAGCCCTGATCACCCGCATCCGGGACACCCTGGCGGGCTGGTGCGGCGAGACCCCGGCGTACGAGCTGCTGGACACCGGTGTCCACACCCTTCACCACCGGCTCGCCCGCCGCTGGCGGCGACAGCGCGCCTTCCTTGCGGGGGACGCGGCACATCTGCTGGGCGCCCTGGGCACCCAGGGCCTGGACGAAGGCCTCCGGGACGCCGAGAACCTGGCCTGGAAGCTGGCCCACGCCTGGCACCACGGCCCTGCCGAGCAGTTGCTCGACAGCTACCAGTCCGAGCGCCGGGCAGCGGTGGCCGCCCGGCTGCGCGCCGCCGACCAGTCCCTGCCGATACTGCGCGGCGGGGGCGGCCTGCGGACCCTGGTCCCTGGAGCCGCACGCGGCCACGACACCCTGCTCGCCGACGGCCATCTGGGCCGCGGAGCCCTGGGGGCGCCCCCCTCGTACTCACACTCCCCCCTTTCACCTCCACGCGCCGAGGCGCACACAGCCGTCGGTACGCCCCCCGGTGCACCGGTCGCCGATGTACGGGTGACGGCGCCGGACGGGACGACGGTGCGCCTGCGCGAGCGGCTCGGGCAGGGGCATCCGCTGGTCGTCCTGGTCGCTCCCGGGACGGGGGTGTGGGACCGGCGGCACTGGCAGACCGCGGGCGTCATGCCGCGCCTCACGGACGCCGTGGCGGCGCTGCCCGTCACGGCGGAGCTGCTGGTCACCGAGAACTACCCGGGAGCCTCGGCGCACACCGTCCTCCTGATCAGGCCGGACGGGCACCTGGTAGCGGCCTTCGGCGGCGTAAGGCCCGCGGAACTGTTCGCCGCGGCCCGGGCCGCGCTGGGCGGTGCGGGCCACGGTACGGAGGGGGGCGCGGAACCGAAGGGACCCGAGGGCCCGGAGAGAGCGGAGCAGGCAAAGAAAGCGGAGGCGGAGAAGGTCGAGGTGGAGAAGGTCGAGAAGGCGGACGAGCCGGAGGGGGGCCTGGACGACGATGCTGCGGGACACGAGCAGCGGTCCCAGGCCCGGGCCCGGGTCCACGCCGACGGGACCGCCGGGATCAATTGACCGTCACGGGTGCACATGGTGTACTCCAGATCATGACCGACACCGATGTGCGCCTGTGGCGGAGGGTCCATATGGACCTCGTCCGTTACGCGGGCTGCGTGTGTCGCCCGTCCTGCTGAATCGCCTTCCTCTGCCGGTCCGTGCCGCTTCCGCACGGCCGGGCTCGCGCGCGAACTCTCAGGACGGTCCTCGTGTCTTCCCCTCACCCCGCCGTGCCGACGGCTGCTTCCGTACCTTCTCCCGCCACTCCTGCCGCTGTTGCCCCAGCCCCTGTAAGTGACTTCGGCCCGGGCTCTTCCGCCGGTCCCACGGTCGCAGAGCTGCTGGACTTCGCCCGCCGCAGTGCCGAGGACTCGGCGCTCATCGCCTCACTCCCGCTCGATCCGGAAGGCCGCACCTGGATCCGGCTCGACGGACCGGGCGGCAGCGAGGCCTGGCTGATCGGCTGGCCCCCGGGAACCGGCACGGGCTGGCACGATCACGCCGATTCGGTCGGCGCGTTCACCACCGCGGCGGGCGCGCTCAAGGAACACTCGCTGGCCGTGCGGCTGCCCACCGACGGCTGGAAGACCCTGGAACTGACCGACGGGGTGGACCGGACGAGGGAACTGGAGGCCGGCCAAGGCAGGGCCTTCGGGAAGCACCACGTCCACGAGGTGCTCAACGAGTCCGACACCCTGCACGCCGTCTCAGTTCACGCCTACTACCCGCCGCTGCCGCGCATTCGCCGGTTCAGCCGCACCGGCGCGGTGCTCCGCCTGGAGCAGACCGAGAGCCCGGAGGACTGGCAGTGAGCGAGAACCGGACCGGAAACACACCGGACACGAACGCTTCGGCCACCGTGGGCATCGACGAACCGACCACCGTAGGCATCGACGAACTGCTGGAGCGGGTCAGGGCCGGGTACGACCGGATCGGCCCGCACGAGGCCGCCGCGGCCGCCGAGGCCGGGGCCCTCCTGGTGGACATCCGGTACGCGGCGCTCCGCGACCGGGACGGACTGGTCCCGAGTGCGCTCGTCGTCGAACGCAACGAGCTGGAGTGGCGGCTCGACCCCCGGGGCAGCCACCGCGCCGCCGAGGCCGTCGGCCACGACCTCCAGATCGTGCTGCTCTGCAACGAGGGGTACGCGTCGAGCCTCGCGGTTGCCTCACTGCGGCAGCTGGGGCTGCACCGGGCCACCGACCTGATCGGCGGCTTCCAGGCCTGGCGCGCCGCCGGCCTCCCGGTCACCTCACCACCGCCCGAGGCCTGACGGAGCCCAGGGAGGCACGGTCACTGCCCTGACGGTCACCGCCCTGGCGGCGTCCGTTCCTCCCTCGACCCTGGACCCCGAGGCCTGCGGCCCCGGGTGCCCCACACCCGAACGCCACGTTCCAGTAGAGCAATCGCCGTGCGTGACCGACATTCGCCTCACATAGAGGACCGAAATGTACGGAGATGACGCACTCATGGCGACCGCTGTCCTCACCCCCGACCAGCTCGACGACCAGGCCGCCCGGCTGCACGACTCCCAGGCGTGGCAGCGGATCGTCACGGGTTGGGAGCACACCGCCCCGGAGCCTGCGCTCCCCCCGGCCAGGCCGACGCGGCCCGCGCCCCCGCGCCCCGCCGACTGGCGGATCCTGCTCTCCGTCCCCGTGGACCGGCTCATCGACGACTCCTTGCGGGCGCTGCCAGCTGCGCCCCCGCACGAGCGTCCGCTACCGGGGCGACTTGGTGCGATGCTGCCCGACCGCCTCCACGTCTGGCGGCGGGTCGGCCAGGGTGACCTGCGCCCCTCGACCCACCTGGGCTACGCCCGGCAGATCCTGGCCGAATGGGGCTGGCAGAACACCCCGTACCGGCTGCGGAACGCCCGTGGCGCACGCTGCGTCTGCGGTGCCATGGTCTCCGCGCACCGCCTCGGCTATGGCTCCCTAGACACGGTGAACCGGGCGGGCGCCTGGCTGATCACCGAGCTGCGCTCGCAGGGATGGCCCGGCCTGATCGGCCCCTGGAACCGCCACCCCGGCCGCACCGCCGCCGACGCCCTGGCCCTGCTCGACACCACGATCCGCCGCGCGGCCCTGGCCGGACACTGACACAAACAAGCCCCGTGCCACGCCTTACTCCCTCACTGCCTTGCTCCCCCGCTCCCCCTATGGCTCGGCTCCCCCGTTCCTCCCTCATGAGGCTCGGCTCCCCGTTTCCCTGATCCCATTCCCCGTAGGGCTCGGGCCCCCCGTTCTGTCCCCGTTCTGTCCCTTAGGGCTCGGCGCCCCCGTTGAGCACGACTCCCCTGCTCTGCCGCCCCTCCCCCGTAGTGCTCGTCTCCCCCCGTCCCCTCGCGCCCTGTAAGGCGGGTCCCCTCGTCGGCCTCAGAAGGGCTCGTCCAAGCCCTCCGTGTCCTCGCCCTCCTCCTCCAGCGCCTGACGCACCACGCGCAGGGCCATGCCCTCCCCGTATCCCTTGCGTGCGAGCATCCCCGCCAGTCGGCGCAGCCGCTTGTCGCGGTCCAGACCCCGCGTGGAGCGGAGCTTGCGGGCCACGAGCTCGCGTGCCGTTTCCTCCTCCTGGTCCGCGTCGAGCTGTCCGACCGCCTCGTCGATCACGGCGGAGTCCACGCCCTTAGTCCGCAGCTCGCGGACGAGGGCGCGGCGGGCGAGCCCCCGGCCGTGGTGCCGGGACTCCACCCACGCCCCGGCGAACGCCGCATCGTCGATCAGCCCCACGTCCTCGAAGCGCGCGAGGACTTCTTCAGCGGCCTCGTCCGGGATCTCCCGCTTGCGCAGGGCGTCCGCGAGCTGCTTGCGCGTTCTGGGCGTGCCGGTCAGCAGCCGCAGGCAGATATTGCGCGCCTGCTCGACCGGGTCACGCGGCTCCCCCTTCTCGGCCCTCGACGAGGAAGGGGAGCCGCTGCTTCTGCCGGAGCGGGCACGGCGGCCCGCCCCTTCAGTGAACCCGCCGTCCGCGTCCGCACCACCGCGCGAGCGGCGCCCGGAGCGCCCCTCGGCACCGGACCCCGGCCCGGAGGCGAACGCATCGGTGGCCCCGTCGCCGAATCCGGACCCGGCACCGGGCTCGGCGGGGCTGTCCGGCCACTCCGTACGACGTGTCACGGCCTAGCTCTTGGCCGCCGCGGTCTTGGCGGGCTTGGCCTTGGCCGCCGCAGCGGTCGCCGGCTTCGCCGCCCCTTCGGCCGCCGGGGCCGCAGCCGTGGCCGCGGCGGACTCGCCCGACGCGGCGTCCGGGCGGACGCCGACACCCAGCTTCTCCAGGATCTTCTTCTCGATCTCGTTGGCGAGGTCGGGGTTGTCCTTGAGGAAGTTGCGGGCGTTCTCCTTGCCCTGGCCCAGCTGGTCGCCCTCGTACGTGTACCAGGCGCCGGCCTTGCGGACGAAGCCGTGCTCCACGCCCATGTCGATCAGACCGCCCTCGCGGCTGATGCCCTGGCCGTAGAGGATGTCGAACTCGGCCTGCTTGAACGGCGGAGCGACCTTGTTCTTGACCACCTTGACGCGGGTGCGGTTACCGACGGCGTCGGTGCCGTCCTTGAGCGTCTCGATCCGGCGGATGTCGAGGCGCACCGAGGCGTAGAACTTCAGCGCCCGGCCACCGGTGGTGGTCTCCGGGGAGCCGAACATCACGCCGATCTTCTCGCGGAGCTGGTTGATGAAGATCGCGGTGGTCTTCGACTGGTTGAGCGCGCTGGTGATCTTACGGAGGGCCTGGCTCATCAGCCGGGCCTGGAGACCCACGTGCGAGTCGCCCATCTCGCCCTCGATCTCCGCACGGGGCACCAGGGCCGCGACGGAGTCGATGACGATCAGGTCCAGGGCACCGGAGCGCACCAGCATGTCGACGATCTCCAGCGCCTGCTCACCGTTGTCCGGCTGGGACAGGATGAGGCTGTCGATGTCGACGCCGAGCTTCTTCGCGTACTCCGGGTCAAGCGCGTGCTCGGCGTCGATGAACGCCACCGAGCCGCCGAGCTTCTGCGCGTTCGCCACGGCGTGCAGCGTCAGCGTCGTCTTACCGGAGGACTCCGGTCCGTACACCTCCACCACGCGGCCGCGTGGCAGGCCGCCGACGCCGAGGGCGACGTCGAGGGCGGTCGATCCCGTGGGGATGACCTCGATGGGCTCGTTGGGACGCTCGCCGAGGCGCATCACCGCGCCCTTGCCGAACTGTCGTTCAATCTGTGCGAGTGCGGCGTCCAACGCCTTCTCGCGGTCGGTTCCTGCCATGGGTTCCACCCGATTTGCTTGAGTCGATCGCTTCACGTCAAAGACGCTAACCCCTGCCACTGACAATGGGCCTCGACGTCCTCCCGGCCTGTGGACAACTCCACGGTCGAGCCCGGGAAACCCGGCCGGAAATCCCATCAGAATGGATGTTCGATTTCCATGTCAAGCGCACCACGCGGGACCTGTGGACAACGCCATCAGCCACGGCCGAGTCTGCGCTCCTGATGGATTCACCCTATATTCGTCCGGTATGGGAGTGAGTGCGGAACGCGGAACACCCGGCCCTGGGCCTGTGGCCGAGTCCGACCTGCCCGGCCCATCCGACCTACCCGGCTCGTCCGTCCCATCCGACCTGTCCGACCTGTCCGACCTGTCCGGCCGTGTGGCACTCGTCGCGGGAGGCACCCGCGGGGCCGGCCGGGGAATCGCCGTCCAGCTCGGTGCCGCCGGTGCGACCGCGTACGTCACCGGCCGTACGAGCGGTTCCAAGCGCTCCGAGATGGACCGGCCCGAGACGATCGAGGAGACCGCTGCCCTGGTCGACGCGGCGGGCGGCCGTGGCATCCCCGTCCAGGTCGACCACCTGGACCCCGACCGGGTCAGCGCGCTCGTGGCTCGTATCGCGAGCGAGCAGGGAGCCCTGCACATCCTGGTCAACGACATCTGGGGGGCCGAGATCGAGTGGAACAAAACGGTCTGGGAGTCCTCGCTCGACACCGGGCTGCACACCCTGCGGCTGGCCGTCGACACCCACGCCATCACCAGTCACTTCGCGCTGCCGCTGCTGATCGAGACACCGGGAGGCCTGGTCGTCGAGATGACCGACGGCACGCAGGAGTACAACGCGTCCCGCTACCGCGTCTCGTTCTTCTACGACCTGGCCAAGGCCGCGGTGAACCGGATGGCCTTCGCCCTCGCCCATGAACTCGCACCGCACAGGGCGACCGCCGTGGCGCTCACCCCGGGCTGGCTCCGGTCCGAGGCGATGCTCCAGGCCCACGGAGTGACCGAGGCCACCTGGCGCGACGCGATCGCGCACTCACCCCACTTCGCGATCTCCGAATCCCCCGCGTACGTCGGCCGCGCGGTGGTCGCCCTCGCCCGCCACGCCGACAGGGCGCGCTGGAACGGGAAGTCGCTCTCCAGCGGCCATCTCGCCCAGGTGTACGGCTTCACCGACGTGGACGGCAGCCGCCCCGATGCCTGGCGGTATCTGACCGAGGTCCAGGACCCGGGCCTGCCGGCCGATGTGACGGGATACCGCTGATCCGTGTCGTTCGGAGTCGGAGTCGGGCATGCGTTGATTCGTATCGCCCTGATGGACATCCGTATTCCCGGGGCCGACGGCCTGGAGTCCACCCGCCGCATAACCTCCGACCCGCTCCTTCAGCGGCCCGGGGGGCCGCCCTGACCACCTTCGACATGGACGGCTACGTCGTTGGGGCGCTGCGCGGCGAAGCCTCGGGCTTCCTGGTCAACGGCACCCGAGCCGGATGGAACTGCTTGTGGCTGCGGGCCGGTCTCAGCCGCCCGCCCGCCCGGGGCCTCCGAGCGTCCGGCGTATCCGGGTGAGGACCGGCGCCCCGCTCCGGGAGCGGGGGCCGTCGTGCATCCTGGGGTCGTCGGTGACGTCGTACCGCTTCACATAGGCGCCGAGGAACGCCTGGAGCGTGGCGACGGCGGGAATGGCGATCAGCGCGCCGATCGCGCCCAGCAGGGCCGTCCCGGCGATGACCGAGCCGAAGGCGACCGCGGGGTGGATGTCGACGGTCTTCGCGGTCAGCTTCGGCTGGAGGACATAGTTCTCGAACTGCTGGTACACGACGACGAACCCGAGCACCCACACCGCGTACCAGGGGTCGACGGTGAAGGCGATCAGCATCGGCAGGGCGCCCGCCAGATAGGTGCCGATGGTGGGGATGAACTGCGAGACGAGGCCGACCCAGACCGCGAGCGCAGGGGCGTAGGGCACTCCGAGGATCACCAGCAGGATGTAGTGCGCGACGCCGGAGATGAGCGCCATCAGGCCGCGGGAGTAGATGTAGCCGCCGGTCTTGTCGACCGCGATCTCCCAGGCGCGCAGGACTTCGGTCTGCCGGGCGGGCGGCAGTACGGAGCACAGGGCGCGACGCAGCCGGGGGCCGTCGGCCGCGAAGTAGAAGGAGAACAGGAAGATCGTCAGCAGCCGGAACAGCCCGCCTAGGACCGTGGTGGAGACGTCCAGGACACCGGTGGCGCTGTTCTGGACGTACTTCTGGAGCCAGTCGGAGTGCAGCAGGCTGTCCTGGACCTCGACCCGGGAGAGCTCCGTGCGGAAGGTCTGGTTGACCCAGTTGATCACCGAGTCGATGTACTTGGGGAAGTCGTCGACCATGTCGAGGATCTGGCCCGCGAGCATCGACCCCAGCAGCACGACGAACCCGATGCCGAAGATCAGCAGGCCGAGGAAGACCAGGAACGTGGCCAGTCCGCGCCGTATGCCGCGCGCCGACATCCGGCCCACCGCGGGCTCGATGGCGAGTGCGAGGAAGAAGGCGATCAGCACGTTCGTCAGCAACCCGATGAGCTGGTCGAACGCCCAGCTGCCGAGCTGGAAACAGGCGTACAGCGCGAGGGCCAGGACCATCGCGCGCGGCAGCCAGCCGGGCATGCGGGCCGCGCCGGACGGCGGCGCGGGTGGCGCGGCCGGCGGGACGGACGGCGGGGCGGGCTGCTGGGTCGGGACGGTCTCGTCTGTCGCTGACACGGGACAAGTCTCGCCTACGCCACTGACAGCGGAACTCCCTGCCCCGATTCCGGAGTCAGCGCCGGCCTCGCCCCATTCCGGAGGTCAGCGCTTGGAGGTCAGCGTTTGTCCGCGGGCACGTCCATGGCGGCGCAGACTCCGCGCCAGACGTCCTTGGCGTCCCAGCCGGCGTTCAGGGCCTGATGCACCGTACGGCCGCCGAGCTCGGCCATCACATGGTCACGGGCGAAGGAGTCCGAGTACGCCGCACCGAAGTGGTCCGCCATCCGCTCCCAGAAAATCGTCAACCGCATGACATCAGTATCGCGCTCCTGAGAGTGCAGCCCGTCCGCGTGGCATGTGCCGGGCCCTCTTTCCGTTCTACGGTCGCTCCATGGCTGGAACCGGATCAGACCCCCTCGCCCGCGCCGAGCAGTTCATCTGGCTGACGGCGCGCGTCCTCGAACAGCGGAGGTTCGCCCATGGTTTTCTGGGCGGAGATCCCGACGCCGTCGAAACGGCCCTGACCGCCTATCTGAACGAGGACGGCGGTTACGGTCACGCGCTGGAGCCCGACCTGCGTGGTCCGGTCAGCCAGCCCCTGCACACCGCCCACGCCCTGAGCGTTCTTGACTCGATCGACCGCTGCAATGGACCGCGGGTGGAGCGAATCTGCCGCTATCTGACCGAGGTGTCCACCAAAGAGGGGGCGTTACCCGCGCTGCTCCCTTCACAGCGGGGGTATCCCGCGGCACCGTTCATCCCTATCGTCGACGATCCGCCGGCGGAGCTGTTGGCGACCGGTCCGGTCGTCGGGCTGCTGCACCGCAATCAGGTGTGGCACGCCTGGCTGTTCCGGGCGACGGATTTCTGCTGGAGCGCAGTCGATGCCCTGGAACAGTCCCACCCCTACGAGATCGAGGCGGCGGTCGCCTTTCTGGACGGCGCCCCGGACCGGGCCCGCGCCGAGGTGGCGGCCGACCGGCTCGGTCGGCTGGTGCGCGAACAGCGGCTCGCGGTGCTCGATCCGGGGCGCCGGGCCGAGTATCCGGTGGCGGCGGGCTACGCACCGGGGGAGCTCCACTTCCCGCACGACTACGCCCGTACGCCCGGATCGCTGGCTCGCCGCTGGTTCACGGACGCGGAACTGGGACGCTCGCTCGACCATCTGTCCGCCCAGCAGCAGGACGACGGCGGCTGGCCCGTGAACTGGCGGCAGTGGGCGCCGGGAACCGCGCTGGAAGGACGCCCCCTGGTGACACTCAGGGCGTTGGACACACTCCGCGCGTACGGCCGCGGGCTCGGCTGAGCCCTCAGCCCAGCGCGCGTACGACGGCCGTCACGACCACGGCGGAGGCGACGACGACCAGGAAGTGAGCGCGCAGCACCAGGGCGAGGGCGGCGGCGGCGAGCCCGGCGGCCCGGGCGTCGAGGGCCAGCTCCTCGCCGGTCCCGAAGGTCTGCTGCGCTGTGAGCCCGGCCAGCAGCGCCACCGGGAGCAGTGCGGCCATCCGCTGGACGAGCGGCCGCTCCAGGGCGCCTGCGGGCACCAGCAGCCCGAGGAGTTTGGCGACGTAGCAGCCGACGGTGGTCAGTCCGATGGCGATCCAGATGGTCATCGGCGTTCTCCGGTGGCGTCGGTGCCGTTCGTCGTGGGCGTCGGCCACTTGCCGCGCCCCATGAGGAAGAGGACGACGGGAGCGGCGAGTGCGGACAGGAGCACCGGAACGCCCGCGGGCAGGACCGGCAGCAGGCCGAGCGCCAGGACGACGGCCAACCCCGCCGTGACGCGTTCGACGGCGCTCCTGAGCATCGGCGCGAGCAGCGCGAGGAACACCGCGGGACTCGCCGCGTCCAGCCCCCAGGCGCCCGTGTCGCCCAGGGCGCCCGCCCCGAGTGCTCCGATCAGCGTGGTGAGGTTCCACAGGACGTACAGGGTGAGCCCGGTGACCGTGAAGCCGATGCGCGCGGCACGCCGGGTGGGCTGTGGCAGGGTGACCGCGGTCGTCTCGTCGATCACCCAGTGGGCGGCGAAGGGCCGCACCGCGCGGGGAAACGCGAGCAGTTGCGAGAGCCGCAGGCCGTAGAAGGCGTTCCGGACACCGAGGAAGAACGCGCCGGCCGCGGCCGTATAGGGGTTGCCGCCCGCGGCGAGTGCGCCGACCAGGGCGAACTGCGAGGCGCCGGTGAAGACGAGGAGGCTCAGCGCGCAGGTCTGGAGCAGGCTGAGCCCGGACCCGGCGGCGGTGACTCCGAAGGCGAAGCCGGAGAGCCCGACGGCGATACCGACGCCGAGCGCGTCCCGGACGACGGCCGCGTCGGGCTTGTCGGCCTGGACGTCGGCCTCATCGGGCCGGTGAGCCGTGCCGTACCCGGCCGCCAGGACGTCGGGCGTCGGGCCGGGTGGTTCGGCGGCTATGGCACCGGTCGCGCCGGTGCACTCTGGGGGTGCTGTCTGTTCTGCCACGCCCGGCACGCTACGGGGACTGGCGAGGCCCGGTCTTGTACGTTCTTGCACGCTCCCGCCGGTACGCGCCGGGCGGCACCCCCACGATCCGGGTGAAGTGCCGGTTGAGGTGCGGCTGATCGGTGAAGCCGACGGCTGTCGCGGCCTCGGCGGGGGCGACGCCCGTGTCCAGGAGGCGGCGGGCCCTGCGCACCCGGGCGTCGGTGAGCCAGGTGTGCGGCGGCATCCCGAATTCCTTCTTGAAGGCCCTCAGCAGCGCGAACGTGCCGGTGCCCAGCTCGGCCGCGAGCGCCTCCAGCGTGGGCGGAGCGGCCATGCGTTCTTCCAGCACGGCACGGGCACGCGCGGCGTCACGCGCGCCCCCGGCGTGCGCAGTCGGACGGGGCAGCGGGCTGCCGTGCCGACTGAGGAGCCGGACGACCAGGACCCGCAGCAGACTGTCGGCGGCCAGCGCGTTGCCCTCCTCGGCGGCCCGGTGCACCTCGCCGATCAGCCGGGAGGCATGGGGGTCGGTTGCACGAGTCTCGGCGAAACCGACTGTGCCGCGCAGGGACGTCACCTCGGCCGCGATGTCGTTGACGACCCGGGCCGAGGGATAGAGCGTGGCGTACACCCAGCCCTCGGGCGATCCGGAACGGGCGGTGTGCGGAACCTCCGGGTTGATCATGACGACGGTGCCGGGCACCGCGTGGACCGTGCCGCCCGGCAACCCCACGTCCTCCACCCCGCGCGTGACCGCTCCGAACACGTACCCCTCGTGACTGTGCCGGGGGAAGGTGTGGCGGACGTACCGGGCACGCAGCAGATCAAGGTCGGGCAGCTCGGCGTACTGCCAGTGCCTCGCCCATTCCTCCGTACCGTCCGCTCCCGCCATGTCAGCCATTCTCGCAGGTCCCGGGCGTGCGGCAGGAGCCGAGCGGGCGTCGGGGCAGCGGTTCACCGGCCCGTTGTCAGTGGCGGGGTGCACGATGGGGGACATGACCGGCTCCGCTCTCGATTCGTTCTCGCCCGCGACCCGCAGCTGGTTCGCCGGGGCCTTCAGCGCGCCCACCGCCGCGCAGGAGGGCGCTTGGCGGGCCATCGGCGAGGGCAGCGATGTGCTGGTTGTCGCGCCGACCGGTTCCGGCAAGACGCTGGCCGCGTTTCTCGCCTCGCTGGACCGGCTGGCCTCCGGTCCACCGCCCGCCGAGGCGAAGAAGCGCTGCCGTGTGCTGTACGTGTCCCCGCTCAAAGCGCTCGCGGTCGACGTCGAACGCAATCTCCGCTCCCCGCTGACGGGCATCCGGCAGGAGTCGGTGCGCCTCGGCCTCCCCGAGCCGGAGGTCCGGGTGGGGATTCGGTCCGGCGACACCCCGCCCGCCGAGCGGCGCTCGATGGTGACCAGGCCGCCGGACATCCTGATCACCACGCCCGAGTCGCTGTTCCTGATGCTGACGTCCTCCGCCCGGGATGCGCTGGCCGGCGTCGAGACGGTGATCCTCGACGAGGTGCACGCGGTCGCAGGGACGAAGCGCGGCGCCCATCTCGCTCTGTCCCTGGAGCGCCTGGACGAGCTGCTGCCCCGCCCCGCCCGGCGCGTCGGCCTGTCCGCGACGGTCCGGCCGGTCGACGAGGTGGCCCGCTTCATCTCGCCGCAGCGCAAGGTGGAGATCGTCCAGCCTCCGTCCACCAAGGAGTTCGATCTGTCGGTGGTCGTGCCGGTCGAGGATCTGGGCGAGCTGGGCGGCTCCCCCGCCACCGACGGCGACGCGGGGCAGGCGGAGAAGCCCTCGATCTGGCCGCATGTCGAGGAGCGCATCGCCGACCTGGTGCAGGCGCACCGCTCCACCATCGTCTTCGCCAACTCACGACGGCTGGCGGAGCGGCTGTGCAACCGGCTGAACGAGATCGCGTACGAGCGGGCCACCGGCACCGCCTTCGACCCCGACGCCCCCGCCCCCTCTCTGCCGGAGGCGCCCGCCCCGGCGGAGATCATGGCCCAGTCCGGGGCGGGCAAGGGCGCGCCCGCGCTGCTGGCCCGCGCGCACCACGGCTCCGTCTCCAAGGAGCAGCGCTCCCAGGTCGAGGAGGACCTGAAGGCGGGCCGACTGCCCGCCGTGGTGGCCACCTCCAGCCTGGAGCTGGGCATCGACATGGGCGCGGTCGACCTGGTGGTCCAGGTCGAGTCCCCGCCCTCCGTCGCCTCCGGTCTCCAGCGCGTGGGCCGGGCGGGGCACCAGGTGGGCGCGGTCTCCACCGGTGTGGTCTTCCCGAAGTACCGAGGCGACCTGGTGCAGGCCGCCGTGGTCACCGAGCGGATGCGCGAGGGGGCCATCGAGGCGCTGCGCATCCCGTCCAATCCGCTGGACGTCCTGGCCCAGCAGCTGGTCGCCATGGTGGCCCTGGACAGCTGGCAGGCCGACGATCTGCTGGCCCTGGTCCGGCGGGCCGCCCCGTTCGCCTCGCTCCCCGAATCGGCGTTCACCTCCGTGCTCGACATGCTCGCGGGACGCTATCCCTCCGACGCCTTCGCGGAGCTGCGCCCCCGGGTGGTGTGGGACCGGGTCGCCGGTACGGTCACGGGCCGCCCCGGCGCGCAGCGGCTCGCCGTCACCTCCGGCGGCACCATTCCGGACCGCGGGCTCTTCGGGGTCTTCCTGGCGGGCGCCGACCCGAAGAAGGGCGGCGGCCGAGTGGGCGAGCTGGACGAGGAGATGGTCTACGAGTCCCGGGTGGGTGACGTCTTCACCCTGGGCACGACGTCCTGGCGGATCGAGGACATCACCCGGGACCGGGTCCTCGTCTCGCCCGCCCCGGGCGTTCCGGGGCGGCTGCCGTTCTGGAAGGGCGACCAGCTGGGCCGCCCGCTGGAGCTCGGCCGGGCTCTGGGCGCCTTCCTCCGCGAGATCGGCGGTCTGTCCGAGGAGGACGCCCGGCTGCGGCTGCTGGCCGCCGGGCTCGACGCCTGGGCCGCGGACAACATCGTGGCCTATCTGGACGAGCAGCGCCGGGCCTGCGGACACGTCCCGGACGACCGGACCATCCTGGTCGAGCGGTTCCGGGACGAGCTGGGCGACTGGCGGGTCGTCGTGCACTCCCCGTTCGGCGCCCAGGTGCACGCCCCGTGGGCGCTTGCCCTCTCCGCCCGCCTCGGTGAGCGGTACGGAATGGACGCCCAGGTCATGCATGCCGACGACGGGATCGTCCTGCGCCTGCCGGACGCCGACCTGATGGGCCTCGACCTGCTCGACTTCGACACGCCGCCCGCCTCGGACGTGGGAAGTGACGCCCCACCGCCGGGGGCCCTGGCGTACGACAGCGACCAGCCGCCGGTCGCGGCCGCAGACGTCGTCTTCGATCAGGGCGAGGTCCAGCAGATCGTGACCGACCAGGTGGGCGGTTCCGCGCTGTTCGCCGCCCGGTTCCGCGAGTGTGCGGCGCGCGCCCTGCTGCTGCCCCGGCGCTCCCCCGGCAAGCGCACCCCGCTCTGGCAACAGCGCCAACGTGCCTCCCAGCTGCTCCAGGTCGCCTCCGAGTTCGGCTCGTTCCCGATCGTCCTGGAAGCCGTCCGCGAATGCCTCCAGGACGTGTTCGACGTCCCCGGGCTCACGGAACTGATGGGTGACCTGGAGGCACGCCGGGTCCGGCTGGTCGAGGTGACCACCCAGGAGCCCTCACCGTTCGCCCGCTCGCTCCTCTTCGGTTACGTCGCCCAGTTCCTGTACGAGGGCGACTCACCGCTCGCCGAGCGGCGGGCGGCCGCGCTCTCCTTGGACTCCCATCTCCTCGCCGAGCTGCTGGGCCAGGCGGAGCTGCGCGAACTGCTCGACCCCGAAGTTCTCACCGAGCTGGAGCGGGAGCTCCAGTGGCTCACCGACGACCGGCGGGTCAAGGACGTGGAGGGGGTCGCGGACCTGCTGCGGGTGCTCGGCCCGCTCACCGACGCCGAGCTGGCCGAGCGGGGCGCCGAGCGTGCCTGGGCGCCACAGCTGGCAACGGCCCGCCGGGCCATCCAGGTCCGGATCGCCGGGGCCGACCACTGGGCGGCGATCGAGGACGCGGGGCGGCTGCGCGACGCCCTGGGCACCGCGCTGCCCGTCGGAGTGCCCGAGGCGTTCACCGAACCGGTGAAGGACCCGCTCGGCGACCTCCTCGCCCGCTTCGCCCGGAAGCACGGCCCGTTCACCGCCGCCCGGGCCGCAGAGCGCTTCGGGCTCGGCACCGCCGTCACGGACGGCGCGCTGCAACGGCTCGCGGCGTCCGGCAGGACCGTCCAGGGCGAGTTCCATCCGGCGGGCATCGGCCAGGAGTGGTGCGACGCCACCGTGCTGCGCCGCCTCCGCCGCCGTTCGTTGGCCGCGCTGCGCCAAGAGCTGGAGCCCGTGCCGCCCGCCGCCCTCGCCTCCTTCCTCCCGCAGTGGCAGCACTTCGGCTCCAACAGCCTGCGGGGCATCGACGGGCTGGCCCGCGCGATCGAACAGCTCCAGGGCGCGCCCGTGCCCGCGTCGGCGCTGGAGAAGCTGATCCTGCCGAGCCGGGTCATGGGCTACACCCCTGCGATGCTCGACGAGCTGACAACCACCGGCGAAGTCGTCTGGGCCGGTGCCGGGGCGCTGCCCGGCAAGGACGGCTGGGTCTCCCTCTATCTCGCCGACAGTGCACCGCTGCTGCTGCCCGCGCCGCACCCGCTGGAGCTCTCGGCGCTGCACGAGTCCGTGCTCACCACGCTGTCCGGTGGGTACGGCCTGTTCCTCCGCCAGATCGCCGACCAGATCCGGGCCACCACCCACCCGGACTGCACGGACCAGCAGCTGGCCGACGCCCTGTGGGAGCTGGCCTGGTCCGGGCGGCTCACCAACGACACCCTCGCCCCGCTGCGCTCGCTCCTGGGCTCCGGCCGGACGGCGGGCTCCACCGCCCACCGCTCCCGGCGCAGCGTCCCGCGCGGGCGCTACGGCTCGCTCACCGCCGCCGCCCGCCCCGCCTCCCGCACCGGCCCCCCGACGGTCTCCGGCCGCTGGTCCCTGCTGCCCCCGGCCGAACCGGAACCGACCCACCGCGCCCACGCCCTGGCCCGCACGCTCCTCGACCGGCACGGTGTGGTGACCCGGGGCGCGGTGCAGGCCGAAGGGGTGGAGGGCGGCTTCTCCGCGACGTACCGCGTCCTGGCCGCCTTCGAGGACAGCGGTCAGGCGCGGCGCGGCTATGTGGTGGAGGGGCTGGGGGCCGCCCAGTTCGCGATGGACGGGGCGGTGGACCGGCTGCGGGCGGCGTCCACGGCCCGCGACCGCCGGGACCCAGGTGCCACGCCCCAGGCCCTGGTGCTCGCCGCCGCCGACCCGGCCAACGCCTATGGCGCAGCCCTGCCGTGGCCGGAGTCCCCGGATGGCGCGGGGCACAAGCCGGGCCGCAAGGCGGGGGCGCTGGTGGTCCTCGTCGACGGCGAGCTCACGCTCTACATGGAACGCGGCGGCAAGACCCTCCTGGCCTGGCCCTCCGACCCCGACGCTCCCGCACTGCGAGCGGCAGCGGAGGCGCTGGCTGCCTCAGCTCGCGCCGGAGCACTGGGCACCGTCACGGTGGAGCGCACTAACGGCGTCTCCTCCCTCACCTCCCCGCTGGGCCGGACCCTTGAGGCGGCCGGTTTCCTCGCCACCCCGAGAGGCCTGCGCCTGCGCGCCTGACCCGCGGCCGCCGGGACGTGACCGTGCTCAGCCGCAGGTCGGGCGCGGGTCGACGCACAAGCGATCCGACGCACGAACAGTCCAGCGCGCGAGCGGTCGAGCGCACAACCGGCGCAGCGCGCGAACAACCCAACGCACAACCGGCCCAGCGCGCGAGCGATCCAACGCATGGGCTGTCCGACGCATGGACGATCCGGCCCAGGCGTGACCCGGCGCAGGCGTGACCCGGCGCACGAACGGTCCGGCGCACGAGCGGTCCGGCGCACCCATCATGGAGGCATGCCCGAAGGAGACACCGTCCTCCAGACCGCCGCGCGTCTGCACGCAGCGCTGGCGGGACGAGTACTGACCCGGTCCGACCTGCGTGTCCCCCGGTTCGCCACCGCCGACCTCACCGGCCGTGGCGTGCTGGGCGTCACCGCACGCGGCAAGCATCTGCTGGCTCGCATCGAGGGCGGGCTCACCCTGCACAGCCACCTCCGGATGGACGGGGCATGGCGGGTGTACGCACCGGGAGAACGCTGGCGGGGCGGCCCCGGGCACCAGATCCGTGCGATTCTCGCCAACACCGAGCACACAGCCGTCGGCTATCGGCTCCCCATCCTCGAACTGCTGCGTACCAGCGAGGAGAGCAGGGCCGTGGGCCATCTGGGACCGGATCTGCTGGGCCCCGACTGGGACCCCGGGCCCGCCCTGGACCGGCTGCTGGCCGCACCGGATCGCCCCGTCGGGGAGGCGCTGCTGGATCAGCGCAATCTCGCGGGCATCGGCAACGTCTACAAATGCGAGCTGTGCTTCCTGGCCCGCGTCACTCCCTGGCTCCCGGTGAACGCCCTCCCGGACGGCACCCTGGCCCGGCTGATCACGCTGGCCGAGCGGCTCCTGCACGCCAACCGCGCCCGTCCCACCCGCACGACCACGATCACCGCCGAGCTCCGCACTGCACCGAGCCCGCCCTCCACCGCGGACGAGCGGCGTCCGCTGCCGCCCGTCCGCGTACAGGAGCGGCTGTACGTCTACGGCCGGGCCCAGCGCCCCTGCCTGCGCTGCGGCACCCCGATCCGCGTGGCCGACCAGGACGACCGCCCCACCTTCTGGTGCCCGGCCTGCCAATCGGGCCCAACCCCCTGACCACCCTCACCGCCCTGACCACCCTCACCGCCCTCACCGCCCTGGCCACCCCGGCCTCCCTGGCCACCACGGCCACCACGGCCACCCAGCTCATTGACGGGTCGTCAGATTCAGCCGTACGGTCCCGTCATGCCTCTGTCTCTCTCCGCGTACGACCTCACGGGCCGCTCCGCGTTCGTCACCGGTGCGGCGAGCGGCATCGGCCGGGCGAGCGCCCTGCTGCTCGCGGAGGCCGGAGCCGTGGTGCACTGCGCGGACCGCGACGAGACCGGTCTGCGCCGGACGTACGACCTGGTCACCGGCGCAGGGGGCAGCGCCCGCACCCACCCCCTCGATATCACCGACCGCGATCAGGTCCGCGCGGCCGTCGCAGCGGCAGGGCACCTCGACATCCTGGTCGCGGTGGCCGGGATCATGCACACCAGCAGCGTGCTGGAGACGACGGACGAGGACCTGGACCGGGTGCTGGCGGTCAACTTCAAGGGAGTGCTGTACGCCTGCCAGGAGGTGGCACACTCCATGACGGCCCGCTCCGCCCCCGGTTCGCTGATCACGATGGCGTCCGGCGCCGTGGATTCCGCGAGTCCGGGCCTGCTCTGCTACAGCGCGGCCAAGGCAGCCGTGGTGCAGCTGACCAAGACCCTTGCCACCGAGCTGGGCCCACACGCCATACGGGTGAACGCAGTCGCGCCCGGCTGGATCCGTACACCGATGACCGACCGGCACGATGCCGACGGACAGCGCCGGGCGGAGGCCGCGATGACCCGGATCTCCCCGCTGGGCCGGGTCGGGGAGCCCGAGGACGTCGCTCACACCGTGCTTCACCTGGCTTCGGACGCCTCGGCCTTCATGACCGGTCAGATCCTCCGCCCGAACGGCGGCGTCGCCATGCCCTGGTAAAGGCCCTGGCGAGGACCCCGGTCAGCGCTCCGCCAGGCCGCGCAGACCGCGCCCGGCCGCCCGCGGGCCCGGCGCCCTCCCGCCCCCCGGCCCGGTCCACGGAGACGACCGACGCCACATGGACCGGCAACAGGCTCAGCCCCCAGCCGCCCGCCGCCACCGCGCCCTCCACCAGCCCCGCCTGCTCGGGACGCAGAACCACCCGCAGGATTGCCCACCACCACAGCCCGCCGAGGGCCACCGCCGGCACCCACCGCCGTCCCATGGCGCCTCCCGCGGCCGACGTCCTTTCCGGCAGTTTCCCCTGGCCCGGGCGCCGGTGCATCCAGAACGTCCGACCGAAGGACCACCCACACAGGAGTACCCCCGCCGAAACGGCGGGGGTACGACAGCCCTAGAAGGCCGGTCACGTGAGCGCCCACAGCACAAGGCGCTCGCGGACCCAACCTCCGCCGCCCGAACAGCCTTCGCCGTCCGGCGCACCTTCGCCGCCCGGACCTAGCCTTCGTCGTCCCGGCGCAGGGAGTCCTTGACACCCTCCGCCCGGTCACCGGCCTCGTCCATCGCTTCCTTGGCCCGGCCCTTGACCTGATCGGTCTTGCCCTCGGCCTCCTTGCGGCGGTCGCCGGTCAGCTTGCCGACGACTTCCTTGCCCTTGCCCTTGAGCTTGTCCATGGCGCTGTCACCACTCACGATGTCGCTCCCTTCCACTCGGATCGGCTTTCCACTCGGATCGACCTTCCCCCCGGATCGACCTTCCCTGCCGGGTCGGCCTTCCCTCCCGGGTCGCCCCCCCGGATCGGCTCGGTCTTCGTGCCGGACGTTCACCGTCAGGCGCTTTCCGCCTGGAACATCCACGCGTGCTTTTCGAGGTCTGCCGTCAGCGCGATCAGCAGGTCCTGGGTGACCGGGTCCGGCTCGTCGGTCGCTTCGATGCGCTCCCGCATCCTGCCGATGACCACACCCAGCGCCTCCACCAGGATGCGTACGGCGTCGGTGTCCTTGATCCAGCCCTCGGGCACGGACGCGATGGCGGTCTCCTTGGCGACCGTGCCCGAGCGCCCGTCCGGGTTGACCCCGACCGCCGAGGCACGCTCGGCGACCGTGTCGGAGTGCTGCCTGGCCGTGACGACGACGTCGTCCAGCTGAAGGTGGACAGAGCGGAAACGCGGACCGACCACGTTCCAGTGGACCTGTTTGGCCACCAGGGAGAGGTCCACGAGGTCTACCAAGGCGCCTTGCAGCGCCGTGCCCACGACCTTGAGACCACCCTCGGACAACGTGCTCTTGACCACAGACATGTGCACTTCTCCCATCCGTCAGCCTCTTCACTGACCCGTCTCGACCGATCGCCTCGGTGCATCACCCACGATGGCACAAAAGAAACAAAGCGGTCATTCGGGCCTTGTCCTCCGTGTGCCCACTGATGGAGAGCTCACACGCCCCCACACCCCCGAAACGCAGAAGTCCCGGCCGACCCCGATAGGGGCCGACCGGGACTCCGGTCGTGCGAGTGCCGCGTGGATCAGGCGGCGACGACGTCCACCGCTTCCGCGGGCGCCTTGATGGTCACCCGTCCCGACGGCACACCTGCGACCGACGACACGGAGACGGAATTGAGCATGGGACGAACCGGTACTGGGACCGGATCACTGGCAGCTGCCGACTCGGCCAGCTCAGCGAGCGAGAGCTCATCGCTCACCTCACGCATGAGCTCGGACATCCGTACGTCAAGCGCGTCGCAAATCGCGGAGAGCAGCTCGGAGGATGCCTCCTTCTGCCCCCGCTCCACCTCGGAGAGATAACCGAGCGAGACCCGGGCGGACGAGGAGACTTCGCGCAGAGTACGGCCTTGGCGCTGGCGCTGCCGACGCAGCACGTCACCCAGCAGGCGACGGAGCAGAATCATCGGTGGCTCCCTCCTCGGACCGCGTAGCCGCATCCTTCACGCCCTACCGTACCGCCTTGTGCTGCGGCCGTGCGGGGAGCGATGTCGTGTTCACTCAGGGCTGCAAACATCAATTCCCCCCGTTCTGTTCCGTATCCTGTGCCCGCGCATTCTCACCGAGTTCGCTCGCGAGCAGTTCGAGGACGCTTCGCACACTCTCTCTACGGATATCCGCCCTCTCACCATTCAACCGCAGAGCGCTCACTTTCTCGATGCCGGAGGGTCCCGCCACGGCAACGTAGACCGTGCCGACCGGCTGTCCGTCCTGTGGTTCCGGACCCGCGACGCCCGTGGTGGAGATCCCCCAGTCCGCGCCGAGAACACGGCGGACCCCGGCCGCCATCTGCCGTGCGACCTCGGGGTCAACGGCTCCGCGCTCCGCCAGAAGGCCCCCGTCGACCCCCAGCACCTCCCGCTTGAGGCCGGTGGCGTACGCCGTCACCGATCCCCGGAAAGACCGCGAAGCACCGGGTACGGCCGTGAGCTCGGCGGCCACCAGGCCGCCCGTCAGCGATTCGGCGACGGCGAGGGTCCGTCCGTGTTCCGCGAGCAGGCGCAGCACCTGGGCCGCGGCTGTCACCGTTCGGCCTCCGCGGCGTCCCGCGCCTCGGCTCCGTGTGCTCCCCGTGCTCCCCGTGCTCCCCGTGCTCCCCGTGCTCCCCGCACATCCGTCGCACTTGCCCCGGAGGCCGCACCGGCCATCCCGGCCGCTTCCAGCGCCTCCGTCGTCTGCTGCGCCCGCTCGGCTGCGGCGGCACGCTCGGCGGCGAGGCCCTTGCGGCGCAGGCCGACGGCCTGGCGTACGTAGTCGAGTCCGGTGACGACCGTCAGCACGACGGCGACCATCATCACCCAGAAGCGCAAGGTCGCCAGCGGTCCCGTGAGGACCAGGACGTACATCCCGGCCGCCGTTCCCTGCGCGAGGGTCTTCAGCTTGCCGCCTCTGCTGGCCGGGATCACCGCATGCCGGATGACCCAGAACCGCATCAGCGTGATGCCCAGCTCACGGGCGATGATGACCCCGGTGATCCACCAGGGCAGATCACCCAGGACGGACAGCGAGACCAGCGCCGCACCCATGATCGCTTTGTCGGCGATCGGGTCGGCGATCTTCCCGAAGTCCGTGACAAGGTTGTACGTCCGTGCCAGATGCCCGTCGAACAGGTCGGTGATCATCGCGATGGCGAAGGCCGCCCAGGCGAAGGAGCGCCAGACCGGGTCGTATCCGCCGTTGTGGAACAGCAGCAGGACGAATCCGGGCACGAGCAGCAGCCGCACCATGGTCAGGATGTTGGCGATGTTCCACAGGCTGGCCTGGTTGACGGCCGCAGTGCCCAGCTTGCCGCCGCGGACCGGCCTCGCGCCGGAGCCGCCTGCCGCGGATGCCGGGACTCCGGTCATCTGGCTGCCTCCGCAAGCTCGTGGTGTTCGGCCACCAGGTCGACTCCCTCGGTGCCCACTGCCTTTGCCTCGACCATACGGCCCGGCACGAGCCCCTCGCGTGTGGTGAAGACCACCTGGCCATCCGTTTCGGGGGCCTGATGGGCCGCGCGCCCGATGGCGACCTCGCCGTCCTCCTCCGACTCGACGGACTCCACCAGCACCTGGAGGGTCTCCCCGATGCGCTCCTCCGCCCGCTGCGAGGTCAGCTCCTCGGCCAGCTGGGAGATGTGGGCGAGGCGCTCCGCGATGACGTCGGCGTCGAGCTTGTTCTCGTAGCCGACCGCCTCGGTGCCCTCCTCGTCGGAGTAGCCGAAGACGCCGATCGCGTCGAGGCGGGCGCCGGTGAGGAAGCGTTCCAGCTCGGCGAGGTCCGCCTCGGTCTCGCCGGGGAAGCCGACGATGAAGTTGGAGCGGGCGCCGGCCTGGGGTGCCTTGCTCCGGATGGTGTCCAGGAGCTCCAGGAAGCGGTCGGTGTCGCCGAAGCGGCGCATCGCGCGCAGCACACCCGGGGCGGAGTGCTGGAAAGAGAGGTCGAAGTACGGGGCGACCTTCGGCGTCGAGGTGAGGACGTCGATGAGCCCGGGGCGCATCTCGGCGGGCTGGAGGTAGCTGACCCGGATGCGCTCGATGCCGTCCACGTCGGCCAGCTCCGGCAGCAGGGTCTCCAGCAGCCGGATGTCGCCGAGGTCCTTGCCGTAGGAGGTGTTGTTCTCGGAGACGAGCATGACCTCCTTGACGCCCTGCTCGGCCAGCCAGCGGGTCTCCTGGAGCACGTCCGAGGGGCGCCGCGAGATGAACGATCCGCGGAAGGAGGGGATGGCGCAGAAGGAGCAGCGGCGGTCGCAGCCGGAGGCGAGCTTCACCGAGGCGACGGGGCTGGTGCCGAGTCTGCGGCGCAGCGGTGCCCGCGGTCCGGAGACCGGGGCGACGCCTTCGGGAAGGTCCTCGGGGGCGGGGGCGGGCGTCTCCTGGGCGTGGCCGGGCAGCGCCACAGCGGCGTCCTGCCGCTCGGCGGGGCTGATCGGCAGCAGCTTGCGGCGGTCGCGCGGGGTGTGCGAGGCGTGGATGCCGCCGTTGAGGATGGTCTGGAGCCGGTCGGAGATGTCGGCGTAGTCGTCAAATCCGAGGACGCCGTCCGCCTCCGGCAGGGCCTCGGCGAGGTCCTTGCCGTAGCGCTCGGCCATGCAGCCGACGGCGACGACGGCCTGGGTGCGGCCATGGTCCTTGAGATCGTTGGCTTCGAGCAGGGCGTCGACGGAGTCCTTCTTGGCGGCTTCGACGAACCCACAGGTGTTGACGACTGCGACATCCGCGTCGGAGGCATCCTCGACGAGGTCCCAGCCGTCCGCTGCCAAGCGGCCTGCAAGCTCCTCCGAGTCCACCTCGTTACGGGCGCAGCCAAGAGTGACAAGGGCGACGGTACGGCGTTCGGGCATGGACTCAAGACTACTTTGTCCCGGCGGCGCCCCTGCCGTGCAGGGTTGCCTGCCCCCCTCCCGGCCGGCGCTTCCTGCTACGGGGAGTAACAGGTTTTCGGCCGGGAACGCCGACGGACGCCCGGCGCGAGGCCGGACGCCCGTCGGAGGGGTAGCGCGTCGAGGGGCAGCGGATCAGCCGGCCTCGGGGTCGCCCTTGGTGTAGGACAGCCGCTCGACCGTGCCCGGACCGAAGCGGTCCTGGACCTGCTTGCCGTTGACGAAGAGGTCGATCGCCCCGGCGTTGCCGAGAACGAGGTCGATGCGCTCCTTGTCCTGGAAGGTCTTGGACTCGCCCTGGAGCAGTAGCCCGTCGAAGAGCAGCCGGCCGTTGTGGTCCTTGGCGGAGATCCAGCTCTTGTCCCGGTCCGCACTGAGCTTGACCGTCACCTTGTCCCGGGGGGCTGCGGCGATGGCGCTCTCGGAAGGCACGGGCTTGGGGTCGGAGGGCTTGGTGGCGGTGGGCTTGGCCGCGGTCTTGTCGGGCTTCGAGCCCTCCGCGACCTGGGCGGTGTTCGAGGGCTTCTCCTCGCCGCTGAAGAGCGTGAAGCCGACGAACCCGATCACGGCGACGATGGCCGCGACCATGGCGGCGGTCCAGTTGGGCCGCCGGGGTTCGGAACGGATGCGTTCCGCTTCGAACAGCGGTGCCGCCGGGGTCGGTGCGGGACGGCCGCCGTGATCGGCGTCGTACTCCTCGACCAGCGGTTCCGGATCGAGGCCGACGGCGCGCGCGAGCGTGCGGATGTGGCCGCGGGTGTAGACGTCGCCGCCGCAGCGGGAGAAGTCGTCCTGCTCGATCGCGTGCACGATGGGGATGCGCACCCGGGTGGAGCTGCTGACTTCCTCGACCGTCAGACCTGCGGTGATACGAGCCTGCTGGAGGGCACGACCGATCGAAGGCCGGTCGTCTTCGGGGGAGTTGCCGATGGACACGGGGGCGCCTTTCGAGCGTGAGCCACCTGCTGGATGTTCAGTCTAGAGGGGGTACGAAAGGGAGGGGCAACCGGGAGGACGACTTTGTAAGCCATCGGGTTCGCCGGACGGCCCCGCCTCCGGCTCCCGGGGCGGAGCGGGGACGGAGCAACAGCCCCGATCGAGGACTGGGCAACCTGTAGTGGGCCGAACGGGGTGGGAGGTCGGACAGGGCGGAGACGGGCGGAGCCAAGCGGAGGAGCATGGTTCCGTCCCTCCCTTCAACTGGACGTACGACCGCACGAAACGGTTGCCCACGAAACCTTTACGGGTGGATTCACCCTTCAGGGAGCGGATTCCCCCCGAATGACGGCCAACACCCCGTCGAGTTCCTCGGGTTTCACGAGGACGTCGCGGGCCTTTGATCCCTCGCTGGGTCCGACGATGTTGCGGGACTCCATCAGGTCCATCAGCCGGCCCGCCTTCGCGAAGCCGACCCGCAGCTTGCGCTGGAGCATCGAGGTCGACCCGAACTGGGTGGAGACGACCAGCTCGGCGGCCTGGCAGAGCAGGTCCAGGTCGTCGCCGATGTCCTCGTCGATCTCCTTCTTCTGCTTCGTGCCGACCACGACGTCGTCCCGGAAGACCGGGGCCATCTGGTCCTTGCAGTGCTGGACGACGGCCGCGACCTCGTGCTCGGTCACGAAGGCGCCCTGCATACGGGTGGGCTTGTTGGCTCCCATCGGCAGGAAAAGACCGTCGCCCTTGCCGATGAGCTTCTCGGCGCCGGGCTGATCGAGGATGACCCGGCTGTCGGCGAGCGAGGAGGTGGCGAAGGCGAGCCGGGAGGGCACGTTGGCCTTGATCAGGCCGGTCACGACGTCGACCGAGGGTCGCTGAGTGGCGAGCACCAGGTGGATTCCGGCGGCGCGGGCGAGCTGGGTGATGCGGACGATGGAGTCCTCGACGTCGCGCGGGGCGACCATCATCAGGTCGGCCAGCTCGTCGACGATCACCAGCAGATACGGGTACGGCGACAGCTCCCGCTCGCTGCCCTCGGGCGCCTTGCACTTGCCGTTGCGCACGGCGTGGTTGAAGTCGTCGATGTGCCGGTAGCCGAAGTTGGCGAGGTCGTCGTAGCGCAGGTCCATCTCCCGTACGACCCACTGGAGCGCTTCGGCGGCCTTCTTCGGGTTGGTGATGATCGGCGTGATCAGGTGCGGGATGCCCTCGTACGCGGTGAGCTCGACGCGTTTGGGGTCGACGAGGACCATCCGCACGTCGTCCGGGGTGGCCCGCACCATGATCGAGGTGATCAGGCAGTTGATGCAGGAGGACTTGCCGGAGCCGGTGGCACCGGCGACCAGGACGTGCGGCATCTTGGCGAGGTTGGCCATCTCGTAGCCGCCCTCGACGTTCTTGCCGAGCGCCACGAGCATCGGGTGGTCGTCCTCGGCCGCGTCCGCGAGGCGCAGCACATCACCGAGGTTGACCATCTCTCGGTCCGAGTTCGGGATCTCGATGCCGACGGCGGACTTCCCCGGGATCGGCGAGATGATCCGCACGTCCGGGCTCGCCACGGCGTACGCGATGTTCTTGGCCAGCGCCGTGATCTTCTCGACCTTCACGGCGGGGCCGAGCTCGATCTCGTAACGGGTGACCGTCGGGCCCCGGGTGAAGCCGGTGACCACGGCGTCGACCTTGAACTCCGTGAACACGTTGGTCAGCGAGGCCACAACTGCGTCGTTGGCCGCGCTGCGGGTCTTGCCGGGGCCGCCGCGCTCCAGCAGGTCGAGCGAGGGCAGGGAGTAGGTGATGTCACCGGACAGCTGGAGCTGCTCGGCGCGGGCGGGCAGTCCCTCGGGGCGCTCCGGGGCGGGCTTCGTCAGATCCGGTACGCCTCCGAAGGCGCCGCCTCCACCGCCGGAACGGTCGGCCGCCTCTCCCCCGGAACGTCCGGCCGCGCGGCCGGAGCCCGCGCCCGCCTTCCCCGCGCCGCCGCCGTCCCGCTCGGCCTCCCGGGCCCCGGGCACGGGTGTACCGGTGCGCTCCCGGTCCACCGAGACGCCCTGGGTGAGGTCGGCGACGATCGGCGAGGGCGGCATGCCGTTCAGGACGGCTCCGTCGAGCGCGGCGGCCGCGGCGGCCGCGACGTCCACCGCGTCCATGGGCCGGTTCATCGCGGGCTGCACCGCGGGCCGCCGGGGCCTGCGGCGCTTGGTGAGCGCTTCCGCCTCGGCCTGGTCGTGGTCGTGGACCAGCTCCACGTCCGGGCGGCGCGAGGAACCCCGCCGCGACCGCCCGGGCAGCGCCTCGCGCCACTGCTCGTCGTAGCGCTCGTCGTCGTCGCCGTACACGTCACCGGGCTCGGGCGGGGCCTCCACGATGCCGAGGCGGACACCGAGCTGACGCAGCCGCTGCGGGATGGCGTTGACCGGGGTGGCGGTGACGACGAGCAGCCCGAAGACGGTCAGCAGCACCAGCAACGGTACGGCGAGCACCTCACCCATCATGAAGATCAGCGGTTTGGACACGGCCCAGCCCACCAGGCCGCCCGCGTCCTGCATCGCCTCGGTGCCCGCGTCCCGGCCCGGCGAACCGCAGGCGATGTGGACCTGTCCGAGGACGCCGAGGACCAGGGCGGACAGGCCGATGACGATGCGACCGTTGGCCTCCGGGCGCTCCGGATAGAGGATCAGCCGTACGGCCATCGCACCCAGCAGTATCGGCGCGAGCAGATCGAGCCGGCCGAAGGCCCCGGTGACGAGCATCTCGACCAGATCGCCGACCGGCCCCTGGAGGTGGGACCAGGTGCCCGCGGCGACGATCAGCGCCAGGCCGAGGAGCAGCAGCGCGAGCCCGTCCTTGCGGTGGGCCGGGTCAAGTCCCTTCGCCCCGCGCCCTATCGAACGGAACACCGCACCGACACCGTGCGCCGCCCCGAGCCAGACGGCCCGCACCAGGCGGTAGAGGCCACCGGTGGGTGAGGGTGCGGGCTTGGGCGCGGGCTTCTTGGCCGCCGCCTTCTTCGCGGGGGCCTTCTTCCCGGGGGCCGCCGACTTCTTCGGCGCGGTCTTCTTGGCGGGCGCGGCTTTCTTCGCCGGGCCCGGGGTACGGCCGACCCGCTTCGCGGTGCCCGCCGTGCCCTGGGAACCCTTGCCGGACGTACGTGAGGCCATGATGCCGAGGTTACCGCTGTCGTCGCCCGTGAACACGTTCGCCTACTGGTTCACCCGACTGTGTCGCCTTCCGGCAGCCGGAAACTGACGACGCCTCATGGCGGAGGGGTGGAGGATGTCAGCCCTGGGCGGGCAGCACGCCCGTACTGCCGCCCGTGCCCGGCTCCAGCGCGTCGAGCGCGCGGCGCAGGCCGGTCAGCTTGCGTTCGAGATGGGCGGCCGTGGCGACCGCCGCGGCGTCCGCGGATTCGTCGTCGAGCTGCTTGGAGAGCGCTTCGGCCTGCTCCTCGACCGCCGCGAGCCGTGCGGACAGCTCGGCCAGCAGACCAGCGGGTTCCTTCTCGTGCTCGCCGCCCGCGTGGCCGTCGCCCTCCAACTGGAGGCGCAGCAGCGCGGCCTGCTCACGGAGCTTGCAGTTCTTCATGTACAGCTCGACGAAGACCGAGACCTTGGCGCGGAGCACCCAGGGGTCGAACGGCTTGGAGATGTAGTCCACCGCACCGGCCGCGTAGCCCCGGAAGGTGTGGTGCGGGCCGTGGTTGATGGCGGTGAGGAAGATGATCGGGATGTCCCGGGTCCGCTCCCGCCGCTTGATGTGCGCGGCGGTCTCGAAACCGTCCATGCCCGGCATCTGGACGTCCAGCAGAATGACCGCGAAGTCGTCCGTGAGCAGCGCCTTCAGCGCCTCCTCCCCTGACGATGCCCGGACCAGTGTCTGATCGAGCGCAGAGAGGATGGCCTCCAGCGCCAGCAGATTCTCCGGCCGGTCATCGACCAGGAGGATCTTGGCCTTCTGCACCATGGCCCGTCCTCCTCGCCCCGGAAATGCACCGGGTGCCGCCCCAGGGGACGACTCCCTTGCGCCGTCCGTCCTTGTGCCGGTCATGGTAGCCGCACCCCGCCCGTCACCACACCCTGTCACCGCGATGTCACTGTGCACATACCTCAAACGCGTTGGGAGACCAGAAGGTTCCCCGAATCCAGCGCGTTCACACCCGTTCGAGCACAGTCGGTCAACAACTCACGTCAACTCGTTCAATATTCGATCACTCTCCGCGCATCCACTGCTCCATCACCGCGAGCAGATGATCAGGATCGACCGGCTTCGTCACATAGTCGGAAGCTCCGCAATCGATCGCCTTCTCCCGGTCGCCCTTCATCGCCTTCGCCGTGAGCGCGACGATCGGCAGTCCGGCGAACTGCGGCATCCGGCGGATCGCGGTCGTCGTCGCGTAACCGTCCATCTCGGGCATCATGATGTCCATCAGCACAACCGTCACATCGTCGTGCTGCTCCAGGACTTCGATGCCCTCGCGCCCGTTCTCCGCGTACAGCACCGCCAGTCCGTGCTGCTCCAGCACGCTCGTCAGCGCGAAGACGTTACGAATGTCGTCGTCGACGATGAGCACCTTCTCGCCACGGAAGCGGAACGTCCGCCGGGGCTCCGGCTCCTCCGCAGCGGCCTGCCCCTGGCTCCCCTGCGCCCATTCGTCCTGGGCCGGTGCGCTCTCGGCTGCCGTCCGGCCGGACGGCAGCGCGGACCTGCGGGCCGCGTCCCCGAGCGCCTTGCGCCGGCGCCGGAACAGTCCCGCGGAGTTGGCCGGATCGCCGAGCGGGGCCGAGGACTGTCCGCTCTCGACCGTGCCGCCCAGCACCTCGGCCGAACCCGAACCCACCTGCGGGTAGCCCTGGGGCGGCAGTTCGGCGCGGTGCAGCGGCAGGTAGAGCGTGAAGGTCGAGCCCCGGCCCGGCTCGCTCGCCGCGTGGATCTCGCCGCCGAGCAGCCGCGCGATCTCCCGGCTGATGGAGAGCCCGAGGCCCGTACCGCCGTACTTGCGGCTCGTCGTACCGTCCGCCTGCTTGAACGCCTCGAAGATCACCAGCATCTTGCTGGACGCGATCCCGATCCCGGTGTCGGTGACCGAGAAGGCGATCAGATCGGCGTCCGCGTCCCGCAGCGAACCCGCCTCCAGCAGATGTTCCCGGATGGAGTTCGGAACATCGGCGCCGGCCGGCCGGATCACCAGCTCCACCGCCCCGCTGTCGGTGAACTTCACCGCATTGGACAGCAGGTTGCGCAGCACCTGGAGCAGGCGCTGCTCGTCGGTGTGCAGTGTCGCGGGAAGTTCCGGCGACACCCGTACGGAGAAGTCGAGCCCCTTCTCCGCGGTGAGCGGGCGGAAGGTCGCCTCCACGTAGTCGACCAGCTGGACCAGCGCGATCCGGGTCGGGCTGACGTCCATCTTGCCCGCCTCGACCTTGGACAGGTCCAGGATGTCGTTGATCAGCTGGAGCAGGTCGGAACCGGCCCCATGGATCGTCTCGGCGAACTCCACCTGCTTCGGCGAGAGATTGCTCTCGGCGTTGTCCGCGAGCAGCTTGGCCAGGATCAGCAGCGAGTTGAGCGGCGTACGCAGCTCGTGCGACATGTTCGCCAGGAACTCCGACTTGTAGCGCATCGAGACCGCGAGCTGCTCGGCGCGCTCCTCCAGGACCTGCCGCGCCTCCTCGATCTCGGTGTTCTTCACCTCGATGTCGCGGTTCTGCTGGGCCAGCAGCTCGGCCTTCTCCTCCAGCTCGGCGTTGGACGCCTGGAGGGCCTTCTGCCGGTTCTCCAGCTCCTGCGAACGGTCGCGCAGTTGCTCGGTCAGCTCCTGCGACTGCTCCAGCAGCTTCTCGGTCTTGGTGTTGACGCTGATCGTGTTGACGCTCGTCGCGATCATCTCGGCGAGCTGGTTGAGGAAGTCCCGCTGGATGTGCGTGAACGGCTGGAACGACGCCAGCTCGATCACCCCGAGCACCTTGCCCTCGAAGAGCACCGGCAGCACGATCACATGCGCGGGCGGTGCCTCGCCGAGACCGGAGGAGATCTTCAGATAGCCCGGCGGAACATTGTCGACCTGGATCGTCCGCTTCTCCTCGGCCGCCGTCCCGATGAGCGTCTCACCGGGCCGGAACGAGGTCGGCATCGAACCGGCGGAGTAGCCGTAACTCCCCCGCATCCGCAGCTCGTACGAACCGTCGTCGTCGTTGTCCGGCCCCACCTCGTCGGAGTCGGGCGCCATCGCCAGGAAGAACGCGCCGTGCTGGGCGGAGACGACCGGCGTCAGCTCGCTCATGATCAGCGAGGCCACGTCGTCCAGATCGCGGCGGCCCTGCATCAGACCGGAGATCCGGGCCAGGTTGCCCTTCAGCCAGTCCTGTTCCTTGTTGGCGAGGGTGGTGTCGCGGAGGTTCGCGATCATCGTGTTGATGTTGTCCTGGAGGACCTGGATCTCGCCCGCCGCGTCCACGTCGATCTTCAGATTCAGATCGCCGCGGGTCACCGCGGTGGCGACGGCCGCGATGGCGCGCACCTGTCGGGTCAGGTTCCCGGCCATCTCGTTCACCGACTCGGTGAGATCGCGCCAGGTGCCGTCCACGTCCCGCACCCGCGCCTGGCCGCCCAGCTGCCCCTCGGTGCCCACCTCGCGGGCGACCCGGGTCACCTGCTCGGCGAACGAGGACAACTGGTCGACCATCGTGTTGATGGTGTTCTTCAGCTCCTGGATCTCACCGCGCGCGTCGATGTCGATCTTCTTGGTCAGATCGCCCTTGGCGATGGCCGTCGTGACCGTCGCGATCTGCCGCACCTGCCCGGTCAGGTTGGAGGCCATCGAGTTCACCGACTCGGTGAGGTCCTTCCACGTACCGGAGACTCCCGGCACCCGGGCCTGGCCGCCCAGCTCACCTTCCGTACCCACCTCACGGGCCACGCGCGTGACCTCGTCAGCGAACGAGGACAGCGTCGTCACCATGGTGTTGACCGTGTCGGCCAGCTCCGCGACCTCGCCGCGCGCCTCCACGGTGACCTTCTTCGTCAGATCGCCGTTGGCGACCGCGGAGGAGACCCGCGAGATGTTACGTACCTGGCTGGTCAGGTTGTTGGCCATCAGGTTGACGTTCTCGCTGAGGTCCTTCCAGATGCCGGTCGCGCCGCGGACCCGCGCCTGACCGCCGAGAATGCCCTCGGTACCCACCTCACGCGCCACACGCGAGACCTCGTCCGCGAAGTTCAGCAGCTGGTCGACCATCGTGTTGACGGTCGTGACGAGTTCGAGGATCTCGCCCTTGGCGTCGACGGTGATCTTCTTGGAGAGATCGCCCTTGGCGACCGCGGTGGTGACCTCGGCGATATTGCGGACCTGGAGGGTCAGGTTGTTCGCCATGCCGTTGACGGACTGGGTGAGGTCCTTCCACGTACCGGACACACCCTGCACCTCGGCCTGACCGCCGAGGATGCCCTCCGTACCCACCTCGCGGGCGACCCGCGTCACCTGCTCCGCGAAGTTGGACAGCTGGTCCACCATCGTATTGAGGGTGTTCTTCAGCTCCAGGATCTCGCCCCGGGCGTCCACGTCGATCTTCTGCGACAGGTCACCCCGCGCCACCGCCGTGGCAACCTGCGCGATGTTACGGACCTGAGCGGTCAGGTTCCCCGCCATACCGTTCACCGAATCGGTCAGATCTCGCCACACTCCGGCCACGCCGGGTACCTGCGCCTGACCGCCCAGCCGCCCGTCCGTCCCCACCTCACGGGCGACCCGCGTCACCTGGTCGGCGAAGGCGGAAAGCTGGTCGACCATCGTGTTGATCGTGTTCTTCAGCTCCAGGATCTCGCCCCGGGCGTCCACGTCGATCTTCTGCGACAGGTCACCCCGCGCCACCGCAGTCGTCACCTGGGCGATCTGCCGCACCTGGGAGGTGAGGTTCCCGGCCATGAAGTTGACGGAGTCCGTGAGCTCCTTCCACGTCCCCGAGACGCCGTCCACACGTGCCTGACCGCCGAGGCGGCCTTCCGTACCCACGTCCCGGGCCATCCGCGTCACCTGGTCGGCGAAGTTGGACAGCTGCGCCACCATCGTATTGACGGTGTTCTTCAGCTCCAGCATCTCCCCGGCCACATCCACGGTGACCTTCTGCGACAGGTCACCGTTGGCGACCGCAGTCGTCACCTGCGCGATGTCCCGGACCTGACCGGTCAGGTTGCGGAAGGCGGTGTTCACCGAGTCGGTGAGGTCCTTCCACGTCCCCGCGGCGCCCGGCACCTCGGCCTGGCCGCCGAGCCGGCCCTCGACGCCGACCTCACGGGCCACCCGCGTCACCTCGGAGCCGAAGGCCTGGAGCTGGTCCACCATCGTGTTGACGGTGTTCTTCAGCTCCAGCATCTCCCCGGCCACATCGACCGTGACCTTCTGCGACATGTCGCCGCTGGCCACCGCCGTCGTCACCTGCGCGATGTCACGCACCTGCGTCGTCAGGTTCCGGAAGACCGTGTTCACCGAGTCGGTGAGGTCCTTCCACGTCCCCGCGGCGCCCGGCACCTGCGCCTGACCGCCGAGCAGCCCCTCACCACCGACCTCGCTCGCCACACGCGTCACTTCGTCCGCGAAGGTGCGCAGCGTCTCGGTCATCTGGTTGATCGTCTCGGCGAGCTGGGCGACCTCGCCCCGCGCGCTCACCGTGACCTTCTGCGTCAGGTCACCACTGGCGACCGCCGTCGTCACCTCCGCGATACCGCGCACCTGGGAGGTGAGGTTGCCCGCCATCGTGTTGACGGAGTCGGTGAGGTCCTTCCACACCCCGGCCACACCCGGCACGGTCGCCTGACCGCCGAGCTCGCCCTCCGTACCCACCTCACGGGCGACGCGCGTCACCTCGGAAGAGAACGAGGACAGCTGGTCGACCATCGTATTGACGGTGTTCTTCAGCTGGAGCATCTCACCGGCCACATGGACGGTGACCTTCCGCGACAGATCACCCTTGGCCACCGCGGTCGTGACCAGCGCGATGTCGCGCACCTGCGCGGTCAGCCGGTACGCCATGGTGTTGACGGAGTCCGTGAGGTCCTTCCACGACCCGGACATCCCCCGCACCTGGGCCTGCCCGCCGAGCTTGCCCTCGGTGCCCACCTCGACGGCGACCCGGGTCACCTGCTCGGTGAAGACCGACAGCTGGTCGACGAGGTTGTTGACCGTACGGGCGACCTTCAGGAACTCGCCGCGCAGCGGGCGCACCGTCTCGTCCGTAGTGTGCGACCGCAGCTCCATCCGCTGCTCCAGATCACCGTCGGCGACCGCCGACAGCACCCGGCCCACCTCGGACACCGGTCGCGCGAGATCGTCCACGAGCTCGTTGGAGGCATCGATCGCGGCCGCCCAGGAACCCTCACAGGCCCCCGTCTCCAGCCGCTCCGTGAGCTTCCCCTCACGCCCGACCACCCGCCGTACGCGCGCCAGCTCACCGGTCAGATGCAGATTCCGGTCGGCGACCTCGTTGAAGACCGCCGCGATCTCCGTCATCACACCGTCGCCGGAGACGGTCAGCCGCCTGCGGAAATTTCCGTCGCGCATCGCCGCAAGTCCCGCGAGCAGTCTGTTCAGAGCTGCCGCGTCGACCTCGACGGTGCCATTGCGCTGCTTTTTCACGGACTGTCCGCCTTTAGTACGCGTCTTCGAACCCCGCGCCGCCACGCCAGACTCCACCGTGTCCCTCCCGCAGGGGTTGACCGTTTCGCTCGGGCCTATCCGGATAGCTTGCCCAGTTCCACTTTGGCTCACCGCCACAGCACACCGTCAACGGGTGACCGGGCAGACGTCAAATCGTTGCAACGTACCAGGCTGGAACCGGTCGGCGAGCAACCTCCCCCGGTCGCCCCGCATCCCTTCCATCGGAAGTCCATACTTGTGCGCCCGCGCACCGCCACGGACCGACCTGTCCCGATCTCGGCCCTCGTGTACCCGGCACCCTGAACGAACGTCTAGCCTGGCAAGCGAATCGAAGCGGCGAGAAACGGGCACAGGACTCGGGGAAGCGACGAGACACCATATGGGGAGTGCTGTGATCACCGCGCGCGCGGCCGCCACCTTCGAACCGGTCGGGCGCTCCGTCGCGACCGCCCGCGCCTTCGTCCGGGACACCCTCCAGGGGTGGGGCTACAACGATGTCGTCGACGACGCCGTCGTCCTCACCAGCGAGCTCGTCACCAACGCCGTCGTGCACGCGGGGACAGCGGCCGACGTGCTGTGCCTGCGCACCGAGGACGGCGTACGGGTCGAGGTCTCCGACCACTATCCGGAACGCGAGGTCCCGCTCCAGAGCAACGGCCTCGACTTCGGCAGCCCCGACCGTGAGAACGGCCGCGGGCTGCTCCTCTGCGCCGCCCTGGCCGCGCGCTGGGGCGTCGAGTACTCGCCCACACGCAAACATGTCTGGTTCCAGCTGGACCTGCCCGACCGCCCGGTGGGCATCCGCTCCGCGGGACCGGTCCTGCCCACCTCGCTCCTTCCCGTCACCGACCAGCGCGTCCGGGTCGCCGTCGTCCAGATCGACAGCACCGGCTCCATCACGGCGTGGAACGACGACGCGGCGTATGTCTTCGGACACAGCGCGGAGCAGGTCACCGGCAAGCAGTTCACCGACTTCGTGGCCTGGCCACACACCCCCGGCACCAACACCGGCATCGCCGACGCCCTCCAGCTCTCCCGCTGGGAGGGCAGCTACGGAATCCGCGGCGCCGATGGCCGGAACATCGCCGTCTACGCCTCCCACCTGCGCGTCCGCGACACCGACGGCGAACCCTCCACGGTCTGTCTCCTCGTCCGCGACGACGAGCGCGCCGTGCTCCAGTCCCCGGCCCGCGCCCCGGTCTCCGACGCCTCCGAGAACCGCACCGCGGACCCCTTCGAGGTCTTCATCGGCTCCCCCGCCCCCGACGACCTGGACGGCCTCCTCCAGCGCACCGTCGAGCGGGCCCGCGACATGCTCGACGCCGACGCGGCCTTCCTCCTGCTCGCCACCGACGACGAGACGGAGCTGGAGGTCCGCGCTACGACGGGTCTCCCCTCGGCCCGCCAGCGCTTCGCCCGCGTCCCCGTGGAAGCCGGAGCGGGCCGCTACGGCTCCGCCCGGATGCCGGCCGTCCACGAGGACCTGACCGCCGTACCCGGCGCCGTCCCGCTCCTCACCGACACCGGGATGCGCTCGGTCGTCACGGTCCCGCTGAAGGTCGAGGGCCGCCTCACCGGCTCCCTCGGCGTCGCGGCGGAGGGCCCGGGCCGCTATTCCAACGAGGAGGCCCTGCGCCTCCAGTTCGCCGCCGACCGCATCGCGCTCGCCGTGGAGTCCGCCCGCCTCGGCGAGCTGGAACGCCTGCGCCGCGGCTCCCTGTCCTTCCTCGTCGAGGCCTCCGACCTGCTGGCCGGGACTCTCGACCGGGACCAGACGCTGGCCCTCATGGCCCAGATGACGGTCCCGACCCTCGCCACCTGGTGCGCCGTCTACACGATCGCCGACCAGTCCTCCGACCCGTACCTCTCGTACGTGCTCCACGAGGACGAGGACCTCATCGACGGCCTCAAGGCCCTCCTCTCCAAGATCGCCCCGCCGGACCCGGTCCCCACCCCCGGCGCTCGCATCTGGGCCGCCCCCTCGGAGGCGGGCCACCGCGCGGCGCTGTCCACGTCGACCCGCAGCCTGCGACACGACGCGCCCCTGAGCATGAGCACGGCCACCCGCACCACGCTCGCCACGGCCCAGGCCGTCGGCGGCGAGACGGTGGTGCTCCCGCTGGTCGCCCGCAACCGCGTGATCGGCATGCTGACGCTCGGGAAGCCCTCGGACGACCACTTCCGCCAGGAGATCCTGGAACTGGCCGAGGACCTGTCCCGACGGGCCGCCCTGGCCCTGGACAACGCCCGCCTGTACTCGGAGCGCACGGCGATCAGCCAGTCCCTCCAGCGCAGCCTGCTGCCCCCGGGACTCCCCGACGTCCCGAACGTCGAGATCGAGGTCATCTACCGCGCGGCGGGCGAGGGCAACGAGGTCGGCGGAGACTTCTACGACGTCTTCCCCATCCGTGACGGCGCGTACGGCTTCGCCGTCGGCGACGTCTGCGGTACGGGCCCCGAGGCCGCCGCGGTCACCGGCCTGGCCCGCCACGCCCTGCGCCTGCTCGCCCGCGAGGGCTTCGGCGGCCCGGCGGTCCTGGAGCGCCTCAACGCGGCGATCCTCGACGAGGGCGCCCGCAGCCGCTTCCTCACCCTCCTGTACGGCGAGCTGTGGCCCCAGGAGGACGGCAGCGCCCTCCTGAAGGTCGTCTGCGCCGGCCACCCACTGCCGCTGCGCCTGCGCCAGGACGGATCCGTGGAGGCAGCCGCCGAACCGCAGCCGCTGCTCGGCGTCATCGAGGACCTCGACCTGTACGAGCAGGAGGTAACCCTCAACCCGGGCGACGTCCTCCTCTGCGTCACGGACGGCGTCACCGAACGCCGCGAGGGAGCCCGCATGCTGGGCGACGACGGCCTCGCGGACGTCCTGTCGACCTGTACGGGCCTGACGGCCGGCGCGGTCGCCGCACGCATCCTCAGGGCCGTGGAACGCTTCGCGGCCGAACCCGCCTCGGACGACATGGCGATCCTCGCGATGCGCGTCCCGGAGCCGCCCCACATCTGACCGGCAGCGTCTGCCCGTCAACGCGAAAGGCCCCCGCCATACGGCGGGGGCCTTTCGTTCTTCTCTGAGCCCCAATGCGGAATCGAACCGCAGACCTTCTCCTTACCATGGAGACGCTCTACCGACTGAGCTATTGGGGCCTCGTTGCGCTGCGGCAACGAGGTAAACCATACACGGGATCCGGGGATTCACACAATCGCGCCGGGCAGAGGCCCACCAGAGTCCCACGGACTGCGGCCGTCAGCGGCTGCAGGACTGTTTTGGAACGCATCCCGGAAACTTGCCTCGAAATGCAGGAAAGCCCCGTACCTTGCGGTACGGGGCTTTCCCGGAAAAATTGTTCGGCGGCGTCCTACTCTCCCACAGGGTCCCCCCTGCAGTACCATCGGCGCTGAAAGGCTTAGCTTCCGGGTTCGGAATGTAACCGGGCGTTTCCCTAACGCAATGACCACCGAAACACTATGAAATTAACCAACACCGGACAACAACACGGCCGTTCGTTATTTCAGAACTAACACAGTGGACGCGAGCAACTGAGGACAAGCCCTCGGCCTATTAGTACCAGTCAGCTCCACCCGTTACCGGGCTTCCACATCTGGCCTATCAACCCAGTCGTCTACTGGGAGCCTTAACCCCTCAAGAGGGTGGGAATACTCATCTCGAAGCAGGCTTCCCGCTTAGATGCTTTCAGCGGTTATCCTTTCCGAACGTAGCCAACCAGCCATGCCCTTGGCAGGACAACTGGCACACCAGAGGTTCGTCCGTCCCGGTCCTCTCGTACTAGGGACAGCCCTTCTCAATATTCCTACGCGCACAGCGGATAGGGACCGAACTGTCTCACGACGTTCTAAACCCAGCTCGCGTACCGCTTTAATGGGCGAACAGCCCAACCCTTGGGACCGACTCCAGCCCCAGGATGCGACGAGCCGACATCGAGGTGCCAAACCATCCCGTCGATATGGACTCTTGGGGAAGATCAGCCTGTTATCCCCGGGGTACCTTTTATCCGTTGAGCGACAGCGCTTCCACAAGCCACTGCCGGATCACTAGTCCCGACTTTCGTCCCTGCTCGACCCGTCGGTCTCACAGTCAAGCTCCCTTGTGCACTTACACTCAACACCTGATTGCCAACCAGGCTGAGGGAACCTTTGGGCGCCTCCGTTACTCTTTAGGAGGCAACCGCCCCAGTTAAACTACCCATCAGACACTGTCCCTGATCCGGATCACGGACCCAGGTTAGACATCCAGCACGACCAGAGTGGTATTTCAACGACGACTCCACAACCACTGGCGTGGCCGCTTCAAAGTCTCCCACCTATCCTACACAAGCCGAACCGAACACCAATATCAAACTGTAGTAAAGGTCCCGGGGTCTTTCCGTCCTGCTGCGCGAAACGAGCATCTTTACTCGTAGTGCAATTTCACCGGGCCTATGGTTGAGACAGTCGAGAAGTCGTTACGCCATTCGTGCAGGTCGGAACTTACCCGACAAGGAATTTCGCTACCTTAGGATGGTTATAGTTACCACCGCCGTTTACTGGCGCTTAAGTTCTCAGCTTCGCCAACCCGAAAGTCAGCTAACCGGTCCCCTTAACGTTCCAGCACCGGGCAGGCGTCAGTCCGTATACATCGCCTTACGGCTTCGCACGGACCTGTGTTTTTAGTAAACAGTCGCTTCTCGCTGGTCTCTGCGGCCACCCCAGCTCACCGAGTAAATCGGATCACCAGTGATGGCCCCCCTTCTCCCGAAGTTACGGGGGCATTTTGCCGAGTTCCTTAACCATAGTTCACCCGAACGCCTCGGTATTCTCTACCTGACCACCTGAGTCGGTTTAGGGTACGGGCCGCCATGAAACTCGCTAGAGGCTTTTCTCGACAGCATAGGATCATCCACTTCACCACAATCGGCTCGGCATCAGGTCTCACCCTTAATGTGTGACGGATTTACCTACCACACGGGCTACACCCTTACCCCGGGACAACCACCGCCCGGGCTGGACTACCTTCCTGCGTCACCCCATCGCTTACCTACTACAAGTCTGGTTCATCGGCTCCACCACTACCCTCAACTCCGAAGAGATCGGGCCGGCTTCACGGACTTAGCATCGCCTGATTCAGTACTGGGCGTTTCAAAGCGGGTACCGGAATATCAACCGGTTGTCCATCGACTACGCCTGTCGGCCTCGCCTTAGGTCCCGACTTACCCTGGGCAGATCAGCTTGACCCAGGAACCCTTAGTCAATCGGCGCACACGTTTCTCACGTGTGTATCGCTACTCATGCCTGCATTCTCACTCGTGAACCGTCCACAACTCGCTTCCGCGGCTGCTTCACCCGGCACACGACGCTCCCCTACCCATCCACACAGGCGTTGGCCCTATATGTGTGAATGACACGACTTCGGCGGTACGCTTGAGCCCCGCTACATTGTCGGCGCGGAATCACTTGACCAGTGAGCTATTACGCACTCTTTCAAGGGTGGCTGCTTCTAAGCCAACCTCCTGGTTGTCTCTGCGACTCCACATCCTTTCCCACTTAGCGTACGCTTAGGGGCCTTAGTCGATGCTCTGGGCTGTTTCCTCTCGACCATGGAGCTTATCCCCACAGTCTCACTGCCGCGCTCTCACTTACCGGCATTCGGAGTTTGGCTAAGGTCAGTAACCCGGTAGGGCCCATCGCCTATCCAGTGCTCTACCTCCGGCAAGAAACACACGACGCTGCACCTAAATGCATTTCGGGGAGAACCAGCTATCACGGAGTTTGATTGGCCTTTCACCCCTAACCACAGGTCATCCCCCAGGTTTTCAACCCTGGTGGGTTCGGTCCTCCACGAAGTCTTACCTCCGCTTCAACCTGCCCATGGCTAGATCACTCCGCTTCGGGTCTAGAGCGTGCAACTCAAACGCCCTATTCGGACTCGCTTTCGCTACGGCTTCCCCACACGGGTTAACCTCGCTACACACCGCTAACTCGCAGGCTCATTCTTCAAAAGGCACGCAGTCACGACTGCATGTGCAAGCACATACCAGCGACGCTCCCACGGCTTGTAGGCACACGGTTTCAGGTACTATTTCACTCCGCTCCCGCGGTACTTTTCACCATTCCCTCACGGTACTATCCGCTATCGGTCACCAGGAATATTTAGGCTTAGCGGGTGGTCCCGCCAGATTCACACGGGATTTCTCGGGCCCCGTGCTACTTGGGTGGTTCTCAAACGAGCCGTTGATGTTTCAGCTACGGGGGTCTTACCCTCTACGCCGGACCTTTCGCATGTCCTTCGCCTACACCAACGGTTTCTGACTCGCCGACCAACCGGCAGATTGATCAAGAGAACTCCCACAACCCCGCATGCGCAACCCCTGCCGGGTATCACACGCATACGGTTTGGCCTCATCCAGTTTCGCTCGCCACTACTCCCGGAATCACGGTTGTTTTCTCTTCCTGAGGGTACTGAGATGTTTCACTTCCCTCGTTCCCTCCACACTGCCTATGTGTTCAGCAGCGGGTGACAGCCCATGACGACTGCCGGGTTTCCCCATTCGGAAACCCCCGGATCAAAGCTTGGTTGACAGCTCCCCGGGGACTATCGTGGCCTCCCACGTCCTTCATCGGTTCCTGGTGCCAAGGCATCCACCGTGCGCCCTTAAAAACTTGGCCACAGATGCTCGCGTCCACTGTGCAGTTCTCAAACAACGACCAGCCACCCACCACCCCACCCCCGAAGGGACGAGTTCACTGGGGCCGGATCGAAGGACAGCCAAACGGCCATACCCTCAGATACCCAACAACGTGCCCGACCCGACCGATCCACCACCACGTTCCACGCCCCGAAGAGCAGTACTAACAGTGACCAACCAATCGTGCCGAATAGTCAACGTTCCACCCATGAGCAACCAGCACCGAACACTCGCCGGTGTACTGGCCTCTGACCAAACCGAAGCCTGGTAAGAAGTGCTCCTTAGAAAGGAGGTGATCCAGCCGCACCTTCCGGTACGGCTACCTTGTTACGACTTCGTCCCAATCGCCAGTCCCACCTTCGACAGCTCCCTCCCACAAGGGGTTGGGCCACCGGCTTCGGGTGTTACCGACTTTCGTGACGTGACGGGCGGTGTGTACAAGGCCCGGGAACGTATTCACCGCAGCAATGCTGATCTGCGATTACTAGCAACTCCGACTTCATGGGGTCGAGTTGCAGACCCCAATCCGAACTGAGACCGGCTTTTTGAGATTCGCTCCGCCTCACGGCATCGCAGCTCATTGTACCGGCCATTGTAGCACGTGTGCAGCCCAAGACATAAGGGGCATGATGACTTGACGTCGTCCCCACCTTCCTCCGAGTTGACCCCGGCAGTCTCCTGTGAGTCCCCATCACCCCGAAGGGCATGCTGGCAACACAGAACAAGGGTTGCGCTCGTTGCGGGACTTAACCCAACATCTCACGACACGAGCTGACGACAGCCATGCACCACCTGTATACCGACCACAAGGGGGGCACCATCTCTGATGCTTTCCGGTATATGTCAAGCCTTGGTAAGGTTCTTCGCGTTGCGTCGAATTAAGCCACATGCTCCGCTGCTTGTGCGGGCCCCCGTCAATTCCTTTGAGTTTTAGCCTTGCGGCCGTACTCCCCAGGCGGGGAACTTAATGCGTTAGCTGCGGCACCGACGACGTGGAATGTCGCCAACACCTAGTTCCCAACGTTTACGGCGTGGACTACCAGGGTATCTAATCCTGTTCGCTCCCCACGCTTTCGCTCCTCAGCGTCAGTAATGGCCCAGAGATCCGCCTTCGCCACCGGTGTTCCTCCTGATATCTGCGCATTTCACCGCTACACCAGGAATTCCGATCTCCCCTACCACACTCTAGCTAGCCCGTATCGAATGCAGACCCGGGGTTAAGCCCCGGGCTTTCACATCCGACGTGACAAGCCGCCTACGAGCTCTTTACGCCCAATAATTCCGGACAACGCTTGCGCCCTACGTATTACCGCGGCTGCTGGCACGTAGTTAGCCGGCGCTTCTTCTGCAGGTACCGTCACTTTCGCTTCTTCCCTGCTGAAAGAGGTTTACAACCCGAAGGCCGTCATCCCTCACGCGGCGTCGCTGCATCAGGCTTTCGCCCATTGTGCAATATTCCCCACTGCTGCCTCCCGTAGGAGTCTGGGCCGTGTCTCAGTCCCAGTGTGGCCGGTCGCCCTCTCAGGCCGGCTACCCGTCGTCGCCTTGGTAGGCCATTACCCCACCAACAAGCTGATAGGCCGCGGGCTCATCCTTCACCGCCGGAGCTTTTAACCCCGTCCCATGCGGGACAGAGTGTTATCCGGTATTAGACCCCGTTTCCAGGGCTTGTCCCAGAGTGAAGGGCAGATTGCCCACGTGTTACTCACCCGTTCGCCACTAATCCACCCCGAAAGGCTTCATCGTTCGACTTGCATGTGTTAAGCACGCCGCCAGCGTTCGTCCTGAGCCAGGATCAAACTCTCCGTGAATGTTTACCCGTAATCGGGTGCACACACACGAGAGCGGAACAACCGGTCGGAATAAGACCCGTTGTTCACAGCGTCCTCGCTGTGTTGTTGCCTACCGCCGCACATGGCGACCGTAGGACTTTCAAAGGAACCTCCAACCTGCACCAGGTGCAGGCCGGGGTATCAACATATCTGGCGTTGACTTTTGGCACGCTGTTGAGTTCTCAAGGAACGGACGCTTCCTTCGGTCCCGTTTCACCGGGGCCCTCCGGGCGCTTCCCTTCGTTCTTGCGTTTCCGACTCTATCAGACTCTTTCGTGTCCGATTCCCGGTCGAAGCGGGGTGCTTTCGAGGTTCTTCGCTTTCGCGTTTTCCCTTTCCGGCGGTTCCAACTTTACCAGACTCTTTTTCGTTCCGTTTCCGGTCCGAATTCGATTTCCGGTGGCCTGTGGAGGGCCTTTGCCTTTCGGCGGATCCGACTTTATCAGAGATTCTGAGTCGAAATTCCCGCCCCGTTCGGGTGTCCCGGGCGCACAAGTGCGCGCGGCGTTTCCCGTTCAGGCGGAGACGTAAACGTACTGGAGCGGGGCACCCCGATGCAAATCGAGGGCCCCGCTCCAGGTCGGGCGGCGTGAAGGGGTCAGACCTCGACGACGACCGGAAGGATCATCGGGCGTCGACGGTAGGTGTCGGACACCCACTTGCCGACGACTCGGCGGACCATCTGCTGGAGCTGGTGGGGCTCCATGACGCCGTCCTGGGCCGACTTGTCCAGGGCTTCCTGGATCTTCGGGGTGACCGCGCCGAAGGCGCCGTCGTCGATGCCGGAGCCCCGGGCCTGGATGTGGGGACCGCCCACGAGCTTGCCGGAGGAGCTGTCGACGACGATGAAGACCGAGATGATGCCCTCGTCGCCGAGGATGCGGCGGTCCTTGAGGGAGGTCTCGGTGACATCGCCGACGGAGAGGCCGTCGACGTAGACGTAACCGGCCTGGACCTTGCCGACGATCTTGGCCTTGCCGTCGATGAGGTCGACGACCACGCCGTCCTCGGCGATGACGATGTGGTCCTTGGGAACGCCCGTGAGGGCACCCAGTTCGGCGTTGGCCCGCAGGTGGCGCCATTCGCCGTGGACCGGCATCAGGTTCTTCGGCTTGCAGATGTTGTAGAAGTACAGCAGCTCGCCGGCCGAGGCGTGGCCCGAGACGTGGACCTTGGCATTGCCCTTGTGGACGACGTTGGCGCCCCAGCGGGTCAGGCCGTTGATCACGCGGTACACCGCGTTCTCGTTGCCGGGGATCAGGGACGACGCCAGGATCACCGTGTCGCCGGGGACGATCCGGATCTGGTGATCCCGGTTGGCCATCCGGGAGAGGGCCGCCATCGGCTCGCCCTGCGAGCCCGTGCAGACCAGCACGACCTCGTCGTCCGGAAGGTCGTCGAGGGTCTTGACGTCGACGACCAGGCCCCCGGGGACCTTGAGGTAGCCGAGGTCGCGGGCGATGCCCATGTTGCGGACCATCGAGCGGCCGACGAAGGCGACCCTGCGGCCGTACTCGTGGGCGGCGTCCAGGATCTGCTGGATGCGGTGCACATGGCTGGCGAAGCTCGCCACGATGATGCGCTTCTGGGCGTTCGCGAAGACCGTGCGCAGGACATTGGAGATGTCCCGCTCCGGCGGCACGAAGCCGGGGACCTCGGCGTTCGTGGAGTCGGAGAGGAGGAGGTCGATGCCCTCCTCGCTGAGCCGTGCGAACGCGTGCAGGTCGGTGAGGCGGCCGTCCAGCGGGAGCTGGTCCATCTTGAAGTCACCGGTGGCGACGGCCAGGCCCGCGGGGGTGCGGATGGCGACGGCCAGGGCGTCCGGGATGGAGTGGTTGACCGCGATGAACTCGCAGTCGAAGGCGCCGATGCGCTCGCGCTGCCCCTCCTGCACCTCAAGGGTGTAGGGGCGGATGCGGTGCTCCTGGAGCTTCGCCTCGATCAGCGCGAGGGTGAGCTTGGAGCCGATGAGGGGGATGTCCGGCTTGAGGCGCAGCAGGTAGGGGACGCCGCCGATGTGGTCCTCGTGGCCGTGCGTGAGGACGATGCCCTCGATGTCGTCCAGGCGGTCCCGGATCGTGGTGAAGTCCGGGAGGATCAGGTCGATGCCCGGCTGCTCCTCCTCGGGGAAGAGCACGCCGCAGTCGACGATGAGCAGGCGGCCGCCGTACTCGAAGACCGTCATATTGCGGCCGATCTCGCCCAGGCCGCCGAGCGGGGTGACCCGCAGCGCGCCCTTCGGGAGCTTCGGCGGCGTACCGAGTTCAGGGTGCGGATGACTCAAAAGACTCTCCTTACCACGCACGCCACGTACCGCTGAGGCACGTGGCGCGCATGTCATTCGTGCACTTGCTGTTGTCTTGGGTGGTGCTCGGGCGAGTCGCCTCGCCTGTTCGGCTGTTCAGTTGTGAAGTCCTTGGTTACAGCTGTACCCCGCCGGCGGCGAGATCGATCTTGAGCTGGGCTGTCTCCTGGGCGGTGAGTTCGACGAGGGGCAGGCGCAGGGGGCCCGCCGGGAGGCCCTGAAGGGTGAGGGCCGCCTTCGTGGTGATCACGCCCTGGGTGCGGAACATTCCCGTGAAGACCGGGAGCAGCTTCTGGTGGATCTCGGTGGCCTTCTGGACGTCGCCGCTCAGGTGGGCCTCGATCAGGGCCCGCAGGTCCGGGGTGACCACGTGGCCGACCACGGAGACGAAGCCGACGGCGCCGACCGAGAGGAGCGGCAGGTTGAGCATGTCGTCGCCCGAGTACCAGGCGAGCCCGGACTCGGCGATGGCCCAGCTGGCGCGGCCCAGGTCGCCCTTGGCGTCCTTGTTCGCGACGATCCGGGGGTGCTCGGCCAGCCGTACGAGGGTCTCCGTGTCGATCGGAACGCCGCTGCGACCGGGGATGTCGTACAGCATCACGGGCAGGCCGGTGGAGTCGGCGATGGCCGTGAAGTGCCGCAGCAGGCCCTCCTGCGGGGGCTTGTTGTAGTACGGCGTGACCGCGAGGAGGCCGTGGGCGCCGGTGCGCTCGGCCGTCCGGGCGAGCTCGACGCTGTGGCGGGTGTCGTTGGTCCCGATGCCCGCGACGACGTGGGCTCGGTCGCCGACGGCTTCGAGCACCGCCCGTACGAGCTGGTCCTTCTCCGCATCACTGGTGGTCGGGGACTCACCGGTGGTGCCGTTGATGATCAGGCCGTCATTGCCTGCGTCCACCAGGTGGGCGGCGAGCCGCTGGGCGCCGTCGAGATCGAGAGCGCCGTCCGCCGTGAAGGGCGTGACCATAGCGGTGAGGACCCGCCCGAAGGGGGTCTGCGGAGTGGAGATCGGAGCCATGGGTAACACGCTACTCGCTGCTCAGCGCGCGGGGTCCCCTCGGGGGGACGGGGAAGAGGAGCCCGGCACTGCCTGCTCGGGGGTTCAAGCAGTGCCGGGTCCGTTTGATCAGCCTAGATGAACTTCTCGAAACGCCGCAATACGGACACCGCCTATGGGGCGACGCGTCCATTTTTGTTGAAGGCCGCATGAGTGAGCGGCATGAGCTGCTCCCAGTGGGCTTCCATCTGTTCGCCGACCATCTCGATCTCGCGCTGCGGGAAGGACGGGACCTTCGCCAGCTCGTGCTGGGTGCGCAGGCCGAGGAAGTGCATCAGCGAGCGCGCGTTGCACGTGGCGTACATCGAGGAGAAGAGGCCGACCGGGAGCACCGCGCGGGCGACCTCACGGGCCACGCCCTCCGCCAGCATCTTCTGGTACGCCTCGTAGGAGGCCCGGTAGGTCTCCTCCATGGTGCGGGTGGTGAGGTCGTACTGCCCCTGGGTGCCCTCGACGAACTCGTACTTGCCCGGGCGGCCCTGCTGGACCAGCTTGCGGGAGGTTCCGGGGACGTAGAAGACCGGATCCAGCTCCCTGTAGCGGCCCGATTCCTCGTTGTAGGACCAGCCGACGCGGTGCCGCATGAACTCGCGGAAGACGAAGATCGGGGCGCTGATGAAGAAGGTCATCGAGTTGTGCTCGAACGGGCTGCCGTGCCGGTCCCGCATGAGGTAGTTGATGAGCCCCTTGGAGCGCTCGGGATCCTTGGTGACCTCTTCCAGCGACTGCTCACCTGCGGTGGAGACCCGGGCGGCGAACAGCACGTCCGCGTCGTGCGCGTCGCTCTTCACCAGCTCGACGGTGACATCGCTGCGGAAGTGGGGCTTTGCGGGTTCGGGGGTGTCGGTCACCGACAGGGGTCCTTCCAGGGGCGGTGCGGGAGGCCCGACGGCGTCGCTCGGGCGGCGACCACTTTACGGGGCTCCGTGGGCCGGGTGCGCCGGGGCATGCATCCGGCCGCCTCGGGCAGCCGTTCGTGGAGTTCCCCCAACAAGTACGGCGATTCGGGCACCGATTCGGCCCGTCGTACGTCTGACTCAATAGCAGCACCCGTCACTCAGAGCAAGGAGAGCTTCCTCATGTTCCGCCGGCGTGAATCCGTCCCGTTCTCGTTCGTCGCCGAGGCCGACCGGTTCCGCAGCAATGTCACTCCTCCGCCCGCCCCCCGCGCCACCGTTCCCGAGCTGCTGGGGCGGTCCCTCATCGGGCTGACCGTGGTCGCCGGTCTCGTGGGGTCACTGCTGCTGGGGCTCCCGGCGCTCGACTCCGGCCAGGCCCCGGCCCACGGCAAGCAGTCCGAGGCGTCCCAGGGCCGCTGACTCGTACGGCCCCCCTGGGGTGGTCGGGCCGGTGGCACCCTCGGTAGCCTCACCGGGCACAGCAATCGAGCGTGCTTGTGAGTGAGGATGAGTCGTGCCCCTGCCCTTTCTGACGGCCGACCGCGCATTCGACGCGAGCGCGGAGGACGTTGCGCTGCCGTTCGACGACCACGACAGTTGGCGTCGGCCCTACCGCCCCGGCCCCTGGCGGGTCGCGGCGGCGGCCACCCTCCTGCTGCTGGCCTCGTTCGTGCTGCTCGCGGCCCTGATCACCGGTGCGGCCGGAGCGCTTTCGGGAGCCGCCGTCTGTCTGGCGCTGGCCGGTGCGGTGATCGCCGCCGCGCTGCGTCTGCTGCGTGTCGGCGCGTGGGTCAGCCGTCACGGTGTCCGGCGCGTCGGGTTCTTCCGGACCTCCACGGTGGCGTGGAGCGGCACGTCGACGGTGCGTACGGTCCAGCAGCCCGTGAAGTGGATGGGCCTTCCCCGTACGGTCCAGGGTCAGGCGCTCGTCGTGGTCCGGCAGAACGGTGAGGCGCTGCCGCCGCTGGTCACCGATCACAACGCGGACTTCCTCGGGCGCGAGGAGGCGTTCGAGCGGGCGACCGACGCGGTCGAGGCTTGGGCGGATGAGTATCGGCTCGCGTGAACCATCGGTTGTACGGGTGAGCCCGGGGCCCATGCGGGTCCCGGGCTCACCTGCGTACGGCTGGAAGATCTCCTCAGTCGCCGGACGGGCTGGAGACCGCGGGCGGGCTTGAGGGGGCGGCCTGGCTGGAGGCGCGGAGCGCGATGGCCCGCTGCATGGCCTTGCGGGCCCTGGGGGTGTCCCTCGCGTCCTGGTAGGCGACCGCCAGCCGGAACCAGGCGCGCCAGTCGTCCGGGGCGTCCTCGGTCTCCTCGCGGCGCTTGGTGAAGACCGCGTCTGCGGCGTCCCGGTCGATGCGGCCGGACGGGGTACGGGCCAGGTCGTCGACCGGGAGGCCGCCCTCCGCTTCCAGTTCGGCGGCGAGCGCGTTGGCCCGGCGGACGAACTGGGTGTTCTTCCAGAGGAACCAGACGCCGATCACCGGCAGGATCAGGACGGCGACGCCGAACGTGATCGTGAGCAGCGTGCCGTGCCGGATGAGCATCAGGCCACGGCTGCCGACCAGGAAGAAGTAGAAGACCAGGACGGCTGCCGTGGCGATGTAGGTGATCTTTGCGCGCATGGTGGGCTCAGTCAGTTCAGGTCGAGGAAGTGTTCCAGGCCGAACGTGAGGCCGGGAGTGGTCACCACGCGGCGGGCGCCGAGCAGGATGCCCGGCATGAAGCTGCTGTGGTGGAGGGAGTCGTGGCGGATGGTGAGGGTCTCGCCCTCGCCGCCGAGGAGCACTTCCTGGTGGGCGAGCAGTCCGCGGAGTCGGATCGCGTGGACCGGGACGCCGTCGACGTCCGCGCCGCGGGCGCCGTCCAGGGCGGTCGTGGTGGCGTCCGGCTGGGGGGCGCTGCCCGCCTTGGCGCGGGCCGCCGCGATGAGCTGGGCGGTGCGGGTGGCGGTGCCGGAGGGGGCGTCGACCTTGTTCGGGTGGTGCAGTTCGACGACCTCGACGGACTCGAAGTAGCGGGCGGCCTGCTCCGCGAACTTCATGGTCAGGACCGCGCCGATGGAGAAGTTCGGGGCGATCAGGACGCCCGTCCCCGGGGATTTCTCCAGCCAGGTGGTCAGCTGCGCGAGCCGTTCGTCGGTCCAGCCCGTGGTGCCGACGACGGCGTGGACACCGTGCCGGACGCAGAAGTCGAGGTTGTCCATCACCGATGCGGGGGTGGTCAGCTCGACGGCGACCTGGGCGCCCGCGTCGGTGAGGGTCTCCAGCTTGTCGCCCCGGCCCAGGGCCGCCACCAGCTCCAGATCGTCGGCGGCCTCGACGGCCCGTACGGCCTCGGCGCCGATGCGGCCCCGAGCACCGAGAACGGCTACGCGCAGCTTGCTCATCTTGTCTTCCTTAAGGGGTTAGGAGACCGCTTCGTGGAGGCGGTCCGCCTGCTTGTCCTTGAGCGGGCCGATGACCGAGAGCGAGGGGCGCCGGGTGAGGAGCTCGCCCGCCACCTCCCGTACGTCGTCGGGGGTGACCTCCGCGATGCGCGCGAGCATGTCGTCGACGGACATCTGCTCGCCCCAGCACAGCTCGCTCTTGCCGATACGGTTCATCAGCGCGCCGGTGTCCTCCAGGCCGAGGACGGTGGAGCCGGAGAGCTGGCCGATGGCGCGGGCGATCTCGTCGTCGTCCAGGCCGTGGGTGGCGACCCGGTCCAGTTCGTCGCGGCAGATCTTCAGGACGTCGTGGACCTGGCTGGGCCGGCACCCCGCGTAGACGCCGAAGAGGCCGCAGTCGGCGAAGCCCGAGGTGTACGAGTACACGCTGTAGGCCAGGCCGCGCTTCTCCCGGACCTCCTGGAAGAGTCGCGAGCTCATACCGCCGCCGAGGGCGGTGTTGAGGACGCCGAGTGCCCAGCGACGGTCGTCGGTGCGGGCGAGGCCGGGCATCCCGAGGACCACGTGGGCCTGCTCGGTCTTGCGGTTCAGCAGCTCCACCTTGCCCGCGGTGCGCAGGGTGCGGGAGCCCTCGCGGGGCGCCATCGGGACGGCATCGGTACGGGAGAGGGCCCCGGCGCGCTCGAAGGCGCGGCGGACCTGGCGTACGACCGTGGCGTGGTCGACGTTGCCGGCGGCGGCGACGACCAGGTGCGTGGGGTCGTAGTGCTTCTTGTAGAAGCGGGCGATCTGGCCGCGGCTGAGCGCGTTGATCGTGTCGACGGTGCCGAGGACCGGGCGGCCGAGGGGGGTGTCGCCGAGCATGGTGTGCGCGAACAGGTCGTGCACGCAGTCGCCCGGGTCGTCCTCGGTCATCGCGATCTCTTCGAGGATGACGCCGCGCTCGGCGTCGACGTCCTCGGGGGCGATCAGCGAGCCGGTCAGCATGTCGCAGACGACGTCGATGGCCAGCGGCAGATCGGTGTCCAGGACCCGCGCGTAGTAACAGGTGTACTCCTTCGCCGTGAAGGCGTTCATCTCGCCGCCGACCGCGTCGATCGCCGAGGAGATGTCGAGGGCGGTGCGCTTGGCGGTGCCCTTGAAGAGGAGGTGTTCGAGGTAGTGGGTCGCGCCGTTCAGGGTGGGCGTCTCGTCGCGTGATCCGACGTTGGCCCAGATGCCGAAGGTGGCGGACCGGACGGAGGGCAGGGTCTCGGTGACGATCCGCAGACCGCCGGGGAGGACGGTGCGGCGGACGGTGCCGATGCCGTCCTTGCCCTTGAGAAGCGTTTGGGTACGGGCGACGGCCCGCGCCTCGAAGGAGGCACGGGCCGTCGTCGCGGAACTACGGGACGTCACTTGTCGGTGTCGTCCTTCTTCTCGTCGGCCTCTTCGCCCTCGACGACCGGGATGAGGGAGAGCTTGCCGCGGGAGTCGATCTCGGCGATCTCGACCTGGACCTTGGCGCCGACGCCGAGCACGTCCTCGACGTTCTCCACGCGCTTGCCGCCGGCGAGCTTGCGGATCTGCGAGATGTGCAGCAGACCGTCCTTGCCCGGCATGAGCGAGACGAACGCACCGAAGGTGGTCGTCTTGACGACCGTGCCCAGGTAGCGCTCGCCGACCTCCGGCATGGTCGGGTTGGCGATCGCGTTGATCGTGGCGCGGGCGGCCTCGGCCTGCGAACCCTGCTGGGCACCGATGTAGATGGTGCCGTCGTCCTCGATCGTGATGTCGGCGCCGGTGTCCTCCTGGATCTGGTTGATCATCTTGCCCTTGGGGCCGATGACCTCACCGATCTTGTCCACCGGGATCTTGACGGTGATGATCCGGGGGGCGTTCGGGGACATCTCGTCCGGGACGTCGATGGCCTCGTTCATGACGTCCAGGATGTGCAGACGCGCGTCACGGGCCTGCTTCAGCGCGGCTGCCAGGACCGAGGCGGGGATGCCGTCGAGCTTGGTGTCGAGCTGGAGCGCGGTCACGAACTGCTTCGTACCGGCGACCTTGAAGTCCATGTCGCCGAAGGCGTCCTCCGCACCGAGGATGTCGGTGAGGGCGACGTAGTGGGTCTTGCCGTCGATCTCCTGCGAGATCAGGCCCATGGCGATACCGGCGACGGCGGCCTTGAGGGGCACACCGGCGTTCAGCAGCGACATGGTGGAGGCGCAGACCGAGCCCATGGACGTCGAGCCGTTGGAGCCCAGCGCCTCGGAGACCTGGCGGATCGCGTAGGGGAACTCCTCGCGCGTCGGGAGGACCGGCACGATGGCGCGCTCGGCGAGCGCTCCGTGGCCGATCTCGCGGCGCTTGGGCGAGCCCACGCGGCCGGTCTCGCCGACGGAGTACGGCGGGAAGTTGTAGTTGTGCATGTAGCGCTTGCGGGTCACCGGAGAAAGGGTGTCCAGCTGCTGCTCCATCCGGAGCATGTTGAGGGTGGTGACGCCCAGGATCTGGGTCTCGCCACGCTCGAACAGCGCCGAGCCGTGCACGCGCGGGATGGCCTCGACCTCGGCGGCGAGCGTACGGATGTCCGTGACGCCACGGCCGTCGATGCGGACCTTGTCCTTGATGACGCGCTCGCGGACCAGCTTCTTGGTCAGCGCGCGGTACGCGGCGGAGATCTCCTTCTCGCGGCCCTCGAAGGCCGGGAGCAGCTTCTCCGCGGCGATCTCCTTGACGCGGTCCAGCTCGGCCTCGCGCTCCTGCTTGCCCGCGATGGTGAGCGCCTGGGCCAGCTCGGAGGTGACGGCGGTGGCGAGCGCCTCGAAGACGTCGTCCTGGTAGTCCAGGAAGACCGGGAACTCGCCGACCGGCTTGGCGGCCTTGGAGGCCAGGTCGGACTGGGCCTTGCAGAGCGCCTTGATGAAGGGCTTCGCGGCGTCCAGACCGGCGGCGACGATCTCCTCGGTGGGAGCCTCGGCGCCGTCCTTGACGAGCTGGATGGTCTTCTCGGTGGCCTCGGCCTCGACCATCATGATCGCGACGTCGCCGTCCTCCAGGACGCGACCGGCGACGACCATGTCGAAGACGGCGTCCTCAAGCTCGGTGTGCGTCGGGAACGCGACCCACTGGCCCTTGATCAGGGCGACGCGGGTGGCGCCGATCGGGCCGGAGAAGGGCAGGCCCGCGAGCTGCGTGGAGCAGGAGGCGGCGTTGATCGCGACCACGTCGTAGAGGTGGTCGGGGTTGAGCGCCATGATCGTCTCGACGATCTGGATCTCGTTGCGCAGGCCCTTCTTGAAGGAGGGGCGCAGCGGCCGGTCGATCAGACGGCAGGTGAGGATCGCGTCCTCGGAGGGGCGGCCCTCGCGGCGGAAGAAGGATCCGGGGATCTTTCCGGCCGCGTACTGCCGCTCCTCGACGTCCACAGTGAGGGGGAAGAAGTCGAGGTTGTCCTTGGGCCGCTTGGAAGCGGTGGTGGCCGACAGCACCATGGTGTCGTCGTCCAGGTACGCGACGGCGGAGCCTGCGGCCTGCTTGGCCAGGCGGCCCGTCTCGAAGCGGATGGTGCGGGTGCCGAAGGTTCCGTTGTCGATAACGGCCTCGGCGTAGTGGGTCTCGTTCTCCACTAGTGATTTCTCCATACTCGTCGTCTTTCGTCCTGCCGCCCGTGTGGCGGAGGACGGTGCGGGAGAAGCGCACCGTGGATGCGGGCCGGTCTTCGATCGAAGCTCCCGGGCGTTTTCCCGGGGGCCACTACCGAGGACCGGCGGCGGCGTCGCTGCGCCTCTCCCTACTTGCTCTGGTGTCGTACGCCCAGGTTACTGAGCTTGACACCGGTCGTGCACGTACGGCAAAGGGAGCGGTCCCCTGAACCGCGGGAACCGCTCCCTCTCCACAGCGTCCTTACTTGGCGCCGCCGGCCGCACCGCGGCGGATGCCGAGGCGGTCGACCAGCGCACGGAAGCGCTGGATGTCCTTCTTGGCCAGGTACTGCAGGAGGCGGCGACGCTGGCCGACCAGGATCAGCAGACCACGACGGGAGTGGTGGTCGTGCTTGTGCGTCTTGAGGTGCTCCGTCAGGTCCGAGATCCGGCGGGAGAGCATGGCGACCTGGACCTCGGGGGATCCGGTGTCACCCTCCTTCTGGGCGAACTCGGACATGATCTGCTTCTTCGTAGCGGCGTCGAGCGGCACGCGTACTCCTCTTGATGTTCGAAGCGCCCACGAGTGCCCCTGGTCTTGATCTCAGGGGAGCTTCCGTGACTCGGAGGCGAAGGTCCGATGAGCGCAGTCCCCAGGATGATCCGAGGACGCGTACACAAACGGCCACTGGTCAGAGTACCAGCCGTTCGGGTCACGCCCCGCCGCTGATCAGCTGGTGAGGGCCCGGATCGAGTGGTAGACGTCGAAGACTGCGAGGCAGAGCGGGAGCAGGGTCAGCAGAACGACCGCCTCGGCGATCTCCAGGAAGCGGCCCCAGAAGGGGGTCACTCCCTTGCGCGGCACGATCAGGCCGATGGCGGTGATCAGGGCGGCGACGCCCGCGACGGCGGCGGCGAGCCACACCGTACGGATGTCCAGGGCGGCACCGTCCCCCTTCAGCGCGTCCTGCATCAGGGCGGTGGGCGGGTTGAGGGACAGCCCTAGGCCGAGGAGGACAAGGGCGCCGAGGCCCGCCGCGAGCGCGCAGCCGACCTGGGCCGTGTAGCGGAAGAGGTGGGCGCGCATCAGCATGGCGACACCCGTGGCCAGGGCGAGCAGCTGGCCCCAGACGTTGTCCGAGAATCCCAGCACCGCGGCGGCCGCCACGGCGACCAGCGCGCATCCGCCGACCAGGCCGAGGAGCAGTTCGTGGCCGCGCCGCGCCTGGGCGGCGATGCGCTCGGCGTCCACCGGGCCCTGGGGCGCCGGTTCGGACGTCCCGTAGTCGCCGACCGTGGTGCGGGGCGGCTCGAATCCGATGGGGAGGCGGGCGAAGCGGGTCGAGAGCCCGGGCAGGAAGGCCAGGACGCCCACAGCGAGCGGGGAGCACACGGCGGCGGCCTCGATCGGCTCGATGCCGGTCAGGATCGCGGTGAACGTCACCAGGAGGCCGATGGTGCTCGCGAAGACGAACGCGACGAACGGAGCGTCGCCGCCGGGCGCGACGATCATCAGGATCACGGCGACCACCAGGACCGCGGCGCAGCCGAGCAGGAACTGCAGCCGCCCGACGCCCTGCCCGCTGCTCAGGGGCAGCAGACCGGAGCCGGCCACCGCAGCGTTCACCAGGGCACCGGTGCCCAGCGCGATGGCCGAGCCCCGGTCGTCGTACACCCGGGCGCGGACGCAGGCGAAGGCGAGGAGGAGCAGGGCGACGACCGCCGCGAGGATGCCCGGCAGACCGTGCATGTCGTGGCGCGGGTCGGCAGTCCACAGCACGAAGCCGAGCAGGGCGAGCAGGACGGAGCCGCCGAAGAGGCCGGCTCCGCGCATGAGCGCGTCGCCCCAGAGCGTGCGGTCCTTGGCCACGGCGGTGGCGACGGCGTCGGAGACGTCGTCGAAGACCGCGGGGGGCAGCGACTCGGAGAACGGCCGCATCGAGAGCAGCTCGCCGTCGAGGATGCGGTGGCCCGCCAGCGTACGGGCGCTGTCGAGGACGGTGCCGTCGCGGCGCACCAGGTGGTAGCCGACCGGGGCACCGGGGGCGGGGCTCTGTCCGGACAGCCGGAGGATCTCGGGGTACAGATCGGCTACGGGGATGTCCTCGGGCAGGGCCACGTCGACACGGCTGTCCGGTGCGACGACCGTGACCCGGCAGAATCCGGTTCCGCCGCCGGACGGCGTCCCGTGACTCTGCCCACCGGGTCCGGTGGCTGCCGCTTGGGCCGTCATCGTCACCTGCTGCTCCCCCTGCTTGTTCCTGCTGCTTCTGCCGCGCTTCTTCTGCTGCCTTGGCTTCTGCCGCGCCCGCGCGTGCCCCAGCCTGCTGCCGCGCGCGCTTCCGTCGGTCCCGAATGACCGTGTTCACGCGACAGTTAGCGGATGCGTACACGCACCGCGACACCCTACCGCCATGGGGTGCTCGCCACGCCAGTAGGATCCATCCCGCGGATGGGGCCCGTCGCCACGGGGGCGCCGATAGGAACACTTCCGTCCGGCAAGGGAATTGGTGAGCTGTGAGCCAGATCGTCGTCAAGCGCCCACCGCGGGCCCTGCCCACCGAAGTGCCGGTCGAACAGGTGCAGTTGCAACCTCCGCCGGAGCTCCCCCGAGGCCAGCAGGAGGGCGCTCTGATGCAGCTCCTGCCGATGCTGGGCATGGGCGGTTCGGTCGTCTTCTTCTTCATGACGCCGAACCCGATCATGCGCATCATGGGCATGATCATGATCGCCTCGACGGTCGCCATGGCCATCGCGATGCTCGTACGGTACAGGCGGGGCACCCAGGGGCAGCTCGCCGATCTGCGCCGCGACTATCTGAAGTACCTGACGCAGACCAGGCGCACCGTGCTCAAGACCGCGCGCAAGCAGCGCGACGCGCAGTTCTACCTCCACCCCTCTCCCGAGCAGCTGTGGGCGCTCGTGGCCGAGGGCAGCCGGGTGTGGGAACGGCGGGCCGGTGACGCGGACTTCGCGCAGGTGCGTATCGGTCTGGGCGGTCAGGAACTGGCCACGCCGCTCATCGCCCCCGAGACGGCGCCCGTCGACGAGCTGGAACCGCTGGCCGCCGGTGCGATGCAGCAGTTCCTGGCGACACACTCCACGGTGGACGGCCTGCCGATGGCCGTCTCGTTGCGGGCGTTCTACCACCTGACGATCAGCGGTCACGCGGATTCGGCGCGCTCGGCGGCGCGTGCCGTGGTCGGCGGGCTGGCCTCCCTGCACTCCCCCGAGGACCTGGTGATCGCGGTCGCGACGGGCGCGGAGGCGGCACCGCAGTGGGAGTGGGCGAAGTGGCTCCCGCACGCGCAGGCCTCCGGGCCGGGGGACGGCGCCGGGAGCCGGCGGCTCATCACGACGAGTTCCCTGGCCCTGGAGGAGCTGTTGGCGGGCCGGCTGGAGGGCAGGCCCCGCTTCCAGCCCGGCGGGCAGCCGCTCGTGGACCAGCCGCACATCGTGGTGGTCCTGGACGGGGAGTCGGTGCCGCCCATGTCGGTGCTCGCCTCGGCCGAGGGCCTTCAGGGTGTGACGGTCATCGAGGTCGTACCGGGCGAGGTCACCGGGGCCCGCGGGGGCCTGTCCATCGTGGTGCAGCCGAAGTCGTTGCAGCTGGAGTCGGGGCAGGGGCTGGTCTACGACGGGGTTCCCGACCTGCTGAGTTACGAGGCCGCCGAGGCGCTGGCCCGGCAGCTGGCCCCGCTGCACATGGCGACGGGCGGGGACGACGACGAGCCCCTGCTGGCCAACCTGGAGTTCACCGATCTGCTGAACCTGGGGGACGCGGCCTCCATCGACGTCGGCCGGACCTGGCGCCCGCGCTCCCAGGCCGAACGGCTGCGGGTGCCGATCGGCGTGGGCGAGGGCGGCGCCCCGGTGATGCTGGACCTGAAGGAGGCGGCGCAGGAAGGCATGGGCCCGCACGGCCTCTGCGTGGGCGCCACCGGCTCCGGCAAGTCCGAGCTGCTGCGCACGCTCGTGCTCGGCCTCGCCGTCACCCATACGTCGGAGACGCTCAACTTCGTCCTCGCCGACTTCAAGGGTGGTGCCACCTTCGCCGGTATGGCGCAGATGCCCCACGTCGCGGCCGTGATCACCAACCTCGCGGACGACCTGACCCTGGTCGACCGTATGGGTGACTCCATCCGCGGTGAGCTCAACCGGCGCCAGGAGATGCTGCGCGACGCGGGCAACTACGCCAACATCCACGACTACGAGAAGGCACGCGCGGCGGGTGCGCCGTTGCAGCCGATCCCCTCGCTCGTTCTGGTCATCGACGAGTTCAGCGAACTCCTCACCGCCAAGCCCGACTTCATCGAGATGTTCGTCCAGATCGGCCGTATCGGCCGTTCCCTGGGTGTACATCTGCTGCTGGCCTCGCAGCGCCTGGAAGAGGGGCGGCTGCGCGGTCTGGAAACGTATCTCTCCTACCGGGTCGGCCTGCGGACCTTCTCGGCCGCCGAGTCCCGGGCGGCGCTGGGCGTGCCCGACGCGTACCACCTTCCGAATGTTCCCGGCTCCGGGCTGCTGAAGTTCGGTACGGAGGAGATGGTCCGGTTCAAGGCCGCGTACGTCTCCGGGGTGTACCGCTCGGGCGCCAACCGGGCCGCTACGCCGGGTGCTCCGCTTCCGGTGGACCGCAGGCCCGTTCCGTTCACGGCCGCCCCGGTGCCGGTTCAGTACGTTCAGCCCGTGCCGCAGCCCGGTGGCGTACCGGAGCAGCGTGCGGCGGAGGACGACGCGCTGGCGGACACGGTGCTCGATGTGATCGTGCGCCGGCTGGAGGGGCGCGGTGCCTCGGCCCATCAGGTGTGGCTGCCGCCGCTGGACAATCCGCCGTCGCTGGACGAGCTGCTGCCGGGGCTCTCTCCGGTGCGGGGCCGGGGGCTGACGCAGCCCGGTTTCGAGGGCTCGGGCCGGCTGGTCGTCCCCCTGGGGGTGATCGACAAGCCGTTCGAGCAGCGGCGCGACACCCTCTACCGGGACTTCTCCGGCGCCGCCGGTCACATGCAGATCACCGGAGGGCCGCAGTCCGGCAAGTCGACGCTGCTGCGGACACTCATCGCCGGTTTCGCCCTGACCCACACCCCGGAGGAAGTCCAGTTCTACGGACTCGACTTCGGTGGTGGCGGTATGTCCTCTATCGCGGGTCTGCCGCATGTCGGCGGCGTCGCGTCCCGCCTGGACCCCGAGCGGGTGCGCCGTACGGTCGCCGAGGTGTACGGCATCATGGCGCGACGCGAGGAGTACTTCCGCAGCGCCGGGATCGACTCCATCGCCACCTTCCGCCGGATGCGGGCGCGCGGTGAGATCTCGGTGACCGACCAGCCGTGGGGTGATGTCTTCCTGGTCATCGACGGGTGGGGCAGCTTCCGGACGGACTACGAGGGGCTGGAGACGGCGGCCACCGACATCGCGGCCCGCGGACTCGGCTACGGCATCCACCTGATCGTCACGGCGTCGCGTTCCATGGAGGTCCGGGCCAGCCTCAAGGACCACCTCATGAACCGCCTGGAGCTGCGGCTCGGCGATGTGATGGACTCCGAACTGGACCGCAAGGTGGCGGCGAACGTACCCGCCGGGGTACCGGGCCGCGGCCTGACCCCGGAGAAGCTGCACTTCATGGCGGCGGTACCGCGGATCGACGGCATCAACTCCGACAGCGACCTCTCCGAGGCCACCGCGGCGATGAACCTGGAGGTCACCCGGCACTGGACGGCGGCGCCCGCACCTGCGGTGCGTCTGCTGCCCCGTTCGCTCCCGGCGAGCGAGCTTCCGGCGGGGTACGCGGTTCCGGAGCGGGGCATCGCGTTCGGCATCGACGAGAACAACCTGGAGCCGGTCTTCCTCAACTTCGAGCAGGACCCGTTCTTCCTGGCGTTCGGCGAGAGCGAGTCCGGCAAGTCCAACCTGCTGCGGTTGATCATCAAGCAGCTGACCGAGCGCTACGACGGGGACTCCTGCAAGCTCTTCGTCATCGACAACCGGCGTTCGCTGCTGGATGTGACCCCGCCCTCGCACCTGGCGGAGTACATCCCGATGTCCAACAACATGGACCATCACATGGTGGCCCTGCACGACCTGATGAAGCGCCGCACGCCCTCCGCCGATGTCACGGCACAGGAACTGCGTGACCAGAGCTGGTGGCAGGGCCCCAAGGTGTACGTCGTGATCGACGACTTCGACCTGGTCTCCACGTCGAGCGGCAACCCACTGGCGCCGATCACGGAGATGCTGCCGTTCGCCCGCGATGTGGGTGTCCGCTTCATCATCGCCCGCAGCACGGCGGGCGCGAGCCGCGCGCTGTACGAGCCCTTCCTCCAGCGCATGATCGAGCTGGGCGCGCAGGGCGTGGTGCTGTCGGGCGACCCGAACGAGGGCGACATCATCGGCAACGTACGGGCGCGGCCGATGCCTACGGGCCGGGGCATCTTCGTGACGCGGCGGCGGGGGAACCCGTTGGTGCAGACGGGGCTTGTCGGCGGGGAGAGGTAGGGCGAGGGCGGCGGCGCGGCGGAGCGGCAGGGCGGCAGGGGTTGGTGCGCTTCCCCGTTTCCGAACCTGTTTGCGCTTCGGTACCTGTTTACCTCTCCGTCTCCGTGCCTGTTTGCCCTTCCGTCTCCGTACCTGTTTGCCCTTCCGTCTCCGTACCTGTTTGCCCTTCCGTCTCCGTACCTGCATCCGCATCCGCTTGCGTACCCGTTGCGCTTCCGTACCTGCGTCCGCATCCGCTTACACGACACACGTCAGGGTGGGCACCTCCCGCGCGTGCCCACCCTGACGTGTGTATGTGCTGTTCGTTGACCTCTGCCAGAGATCAGAAGTTCGCTGCGGAGCGCTTGTCGCCGCTGCGGTACAGAGGGGCCGCCTCACGGACCTTCTGCGCGATGTCCTTGAGGTTGTCCCGGATGAACCCCGCGTCCTCGTTCCACTTCACCTGGGACAAGCGGTACGCCTCCTTCGCCTCGCCCTCCCACAGCTCCGAGACCGACGCGACCATGGTCTTGATCTCGTCCAGGTCCTGGGCGAGCTGCTTGCTCTGCCGCTCGATCTCACCGGCCGCGAGATCCAGGCTCGCATAAGTGACAACCGTCGTACCGTCGTTGTTGTTCGCCATGTGGTCCTCCGCTGTAGTCGTTTGAGAAGTGAGGGTCAGAAGCTGTTCAGGCTGGACGCCCTTTCGGTCTCCTTGCTGGAGTAGCCATCGACGACGTCCACGCCCTGGAGGGCCTGTCGAATCTCGTCCTCGGTGTTGCCCGAGATCGTACGTGCGGCCTTGATGGCCTCCTGGAACCGGAGAAGCTGCTTGGCCAGGCTGACCATGCGCTGGTTGATCTGTTCCTGCTTGGCGTTGAACTGGTTGGCCCCGATGCCCTTCCACTTGCCTTCGAGGCTGTCGATGGTCCCGTGGAGCTGCTTGAGCTGCCCCTTCACCGAGTTGAACTTCAGGGTGAGGTCGCCCTCCAGCTTCAGGAGTGTGGCATCGGAGATCTTCTGATCCGCCATGATTCTCTTTCCTTTTCGGTTGGTTCTGTACGGTCCCGGCGGGGTTGGCCGACCGGGGGCACGCGGAACGTACGGTCAGGCGGCGCGACGCCTGCGCATCACGGCGTAGGCAACACCTGCGAGCACGGCCGCCCCTGCTGACACGCCGATGATCAGGCCCAACTGGCTTTCGCCGCCCGAGGAGCCGGAGGACTTGGTCTCCTCCGCCGCTGCGACCTGCTCATCGCTCTTGCCGTCGTTCTTGGCGGGCTGCGGTGTGGCGGAGGCGTCGGGCGCGGACGAATCACCGGGCGCGGACGAGTCGGCAGGGCCGGTCGTCTTCTTCTTGGTGAGCGGGCTGATGTCCGGGGCGCCGGGGTCACCCTTGCCCTTGAGGATGTTCATCGAGGGGCGGATCAGACCGTGACCGAGGTACTTGCTGCGCTCGCCCTTCTTCCAGTCCCGGCTGGCGGTGTCGAAGAGGACGTTGAGCACTTGGTTGGCGGTCCAGTCGGGGTTGGCGGACCAGACGAGGGCTGCGGAGGCGGAGGCGATGGCGGTGGCTGCGCTGGTGCCGCCGTCGCCGTCGCAGTAGCGCTGGAAGGAGTTGTCGCACCAGCGCGGGATGTCGTTGCCGGGGGAGGCGATGTCCACGGTGGCACCATATTGAGAGTACTCAGCAACCTTGCCTGCGCGGTCCGCCGAGGCAACGCCTACAACCTCAGGGTATGCAGCAGGGTAGTCCTCCTTCTTTCCCCTTTTCGCCTCGTTGCCCACAGCAGCAAAGAACAGCTTCCCCTTGCTGCCAGCGTATTCAACGGCCGCACGCTCGCGCTCCATGGGGAACTCACTGCCGAACGACATGCTGATGATCTTCGCGTCACTGTCTGCGGCGGCACGGATGGCATCGGCAGAGCTATACACAGTGGACGAGTGCTTGTTCCTGAAATCGGTGTCCGAGACCCTCATGGGAACGATCCGGGCTCCTGGGGCAAGGCCCTTCAGACCGCCGCCCTTCCCCGTGCCAGCGATCAACTCAGCCATGGTCGTGCCGTGCCCGTTGTAGTCGTCAGTCTCGTCCCCCGGAGCACCAGTGGCATCGACCCCCGCGAGAACTTGTCCTTGTAGCGACGGGGTGGACGAGTTCACACCTGTGTCAATGACAGCGACTTTAATGCCTTCACCTGTCGTGACCTTCCACATTTCCTCAGCCTGCATCGCACCGAGGTACCACTGCTTCGACTGCACATCCGCAGCTGCGGCAGGCTGTGCCGTACCGACGAGGACCACACTCAACGAGGCAGCGAGAGCCAGTGCGCCGCGCACACGCAACCGGGCCCGGCCCGTTCCTGCTGTCATCCCGACTTCCGAACCTTCCCTGGGGGACTACTGCTCGACCACCGGCGGCACTGCTCCGCGCCGACCGACGTTCCATGTTTCTTCGTCTTCTGTGAGGTAGCCAGGACGGGACGAGCCCTTGTCCTCCTCGTTGTCCCGGCTGGAGTTCCGCCCGCCCGCCGGACCACGGACGAGCCCTGCGCCACCGGTCGTGAAGCCCTTGGCGTTCGCGCCGGGCCCTGAAGCGTTGCGGGGAGCACCGACGACTCCATTGGCACCTGTGGCAGGAACGGCTCGCCCACCGGATACACCGGCCCTACCTTGAGGCGCTCCTGGAGCACCGATCACCGTTCCGCGCGACACTCCTCGAGCCGCAGCAGCTCCGGGCACCTGCCCAGACGTAGCTCGTTGGGGGGTTCCGCCCACGATGCCGTTGCCGCTTACGGTGCGAGGAGCGCCAACCGCGGACGTGCCGCCCGGACCGCCTGTCGGTCGGCCACCGGCCACCCCCGGGTGCCCAGCCGCACCTCCCATGGGCCCAGGGCGACCAACCGCACTACCAGCCGGGCCGTTCGCGGTAGGAACTCCTCCGATGGCCTGGGCCTTGCCTGGGCCCGGCTGGCTGGCAGAACGCGGTATGCCTGGGGGCCCAGTCGGCCGTGGCGAGCTCGCCTGAACAGGACTCGCGAAGGCTGTCATTGGAGGCGGCGTTGGCCCTCCGACCGGCCCTGCCGTACTCGTAGGCATGGGCGTTGGTGCCACACTAGTAATGGTCGTCGGGGCTGGCGGGGTTACGACACTGTTGATCTCTGTCGAAATGCTCTTCTCAGGCACAGACGCAGACCCGACGGCTCCGACCGGAGTGCGGCGATCTCCAGCGGCCACGGCTTCAGCTTCTCCCGGGACGGCACGCCCCGAAGCGGTAGGTGCCGTGCTGCTGCCTGAGATCTCGGTGCGCTGGGGCGATGGCTCAGGAGAGGGGCTGGGGCCCCTGCCCGCGTCAGGCCTCGGCATGGCGACCTTGAGCGTCTCCTCGAACCGCGGCGGCTCCTGCCCCGCCAGCACCTCCTCAGAGACCGAGTAGTACGACGCCAGCCGGTTGACCTGGTTGATCGCCTCCTGGCGGTTCTTCTCCACCTTGAGCGCAGCCTCGTACTCCGGGTTGCCCTCGATGCGAGCCGGGAACTCGATGTCGTCCGGACGCTTGCGTACCAGGCGGCCGTCGCGCGGGGGCATGGCGCTGCGGACGGAGGCCAGGCCGGTGCCTGCGACGGTGATCTGGGTGCCGGCGGCTTCCGCGAAGTCGCTCAGCCTGGTGGCGTGGGCGACCAGGCCCTTGCCCCATTTGCGGAAGGCGTCGCCGGACTCGCCCTGCCAGTCGACCGCGTCGATGTGGTCGCCCAGTTCCTTCGCCGCGCCCCGGATGGCGTCCCTGGCCTTCCAGAGGGCCTCGCCCGCGCTCTCCAGGTGTTCCGGGTTGGAGTTCTCCACCAGGTCGATCATGGCGTTGAGCTCGTGTCCCTCGAAGGAGGTACGGCCTCCGCTGCGGGGGTTGCCGAAGCCGAAGGACTCCATGATCCGGCCGGCCGTCTCGGACATGTCCGTGACGGTCAGTTGGGCCTGGACGCGTCCCTCGTCCTGCTTCTGCTGCTCCGCAGGCGTCAGGTTCTGCTGCTTCTTGTCGCTCATTCCGCTGCCCACCCGGCGTCCGACTGCTTGTCGTTGTTGGTCGGTGTCGGTTCCGGCTTGGCGGCCTTCTCGCGCTCCTGGTCCATACGCGCCTGGATCTCGTAGAAGCGCCGCCTGATGTCGTCCTCGACGTTGTCGAAGCCCACGGCCGCCGCGTGTACGCCCAGGCTCAGGTACTCGATCTGGTCGCCGAGCGACTTGGAGAGCGAGACGAGGGAGGAGTGGACCCGGTTGTACTGGGTGTAGAGGCCGTCCGCCTCGGCGAAGCGGGCGTTCTGGCCGCTCAGGGAGGCGCGTGTCACCTTCTGGTCGGCCACCTTCGACTTGCTGGCCGCGGAACCCTCGAAGTCCGCCAGCAGGGCGTCGACGCGCTTCTTGAACTTCTCCAGCGCGCCCACTCCGCGCCTGAGGTCACCCGTTCCGCCACCGCCACCTGGATCGGTCACAATGCCGTCCTCCCCGTTCCGCATCCCCGTTTGCTCAGATGGCCCCGCGTTGCTATCGCACTTGCGTGATCCGGTCTGATCTCATCCCGACAACTGTAGTCACTGCGTAGGACAGCGCCAATCGAGTTGGGGGCCACGTGACTTGTGTCATGGCGGCGCCTTCCCCCCGTCCCGTCACTACGTGTTGGCCGGAAGGCGCATCATGCGTCGCCGCCTGTCGCGTACCGCCACAGCCGCCCCCGCGATGGCGGCGACCAGGACGCCTCCGCCGACCACCACGTACGTCGCCAGACGCGCGTTTCGTTCGTCGGCCGTTTCGCCCAGGTGGAGTTCGGCGGGTGTGGGGGCTTTGCCCTTGCTCATGCCCTCGTGTGCCACCGGGCGGTCGATCGGCTTGTCGTCCTCGGTCAGCGCGCGAACCGGGTCGACCACACCCCAGCCGACCAGCCGGTCGTGGCCCGCGACCGAGCGTTCCGCCGTCTGCTGGATCTGCGCGACGATCTGCTTCTGCGTCCAGTCGGGGTGCTTCGCCCTGATCAACGCGGCGACTCCGGCGACGTAGGGGGCGGAGAAGCTGGTGCCGTGGTCGGCGCAGTGTCCGCCGCCGGGGACCGTGGAGACCATGTCCACGCCGGGCGCGGCGACGCCCACGAATTCGCCGGACTGGGAGAAGGGTGCCCGTTCGTTGTTCCGGTCCGAGGAGGCCACGGCGAGAACACCGTCGAAGGACGCCGGGTAGGTCTCCTTCACCTTGCCGCCGAGTCCGTCGTTGCCCGCCGAGGCGACGACCACGATGTCCTGGGCGAGGGCGGCGTTCACCGCCTGCCTCAGGTCTTCCGACGGCTTCACGGCGTCGGCGGTGTCCTGCGAGATGTTGATGATGTCCGCCTTCGCCGTCCCGGTGGCATAGCGGATGGCGTCGGCAAGGGTCTTGGTCGTGCCGTTGCCCTCGGCGTCGTTCTGCTGGAGCGGGATGATGACCGCGTCGGGGGCCAGGCCGGTGAAGCCCGTGCCCTTCACCTGGCGCGCGGCGATGATGCCGGCGACCTTGGTGCCGTGGCCGACCCTGTCCGTGGTGCCGTTCTCCTTGCCGCGTTCGATCTTCCTGCCGTCCTCGTCCTTGAGGTTCTTCGGTAGGAAGTTGCGGCCCGCCCGGATGTCCACGGCGGGCTTGAGCTGTTCGTTCTTGACGTCGACGCCGGTGTCGATGACCGCGACGCGAACGCCCTTGCCGGTGGACTGCTTCCACAGCTCGTCCAGCAGGACGCGTTGCAGCGCCCAGGGGCGGCCCGGGTACTTCTTCGAGGGGAAGGTGCACCGGGTCGTGTCGGCCGCGGCCGCCGGAACCACCGGCAGGGTGACGAGGAGGACCGCTGCGGCCGCCACGGCTGTCAGGATGCGGCGGGCGGGGAACGTCTCCCTTGGCGCGGGAAGCGTCTCCCTCCTCGCGGGGTGCGTCTCCTCGGGCACGGCAGGCGTCTCCTGGAGCACGGCAGGCGTCTCCGTGTGTACGAGGTGCGTCTCCATGTCCGTGCCCCTCCTCACGAACCCTGCGGCTGGCTGGCGGCGCCGGTGGAGAGGCGGGGTCCGGTCGGCAGGAGTTCGGACCAGGCCGCCGGTACAGGGGTCGGGTCGACGTCCTTGTAGCCGAGCCGGTTCTGGGCCCTCTGAGCCTCCGCCTGCTGCTCCTCCCGCTCCTCCTTCGAGCTGGGTTCACCGATGCCGGAGGCGTCCTGGCCGCTGTCGCTGTTGGACTGCATCGCGTAGCGCAGCCCGGTGTCGGTGACCAGGAACAGGAAACCAGCGTCCGTCGTCGACCCCTTGAACTGCCGGAAGAACTCGCCCGATCCGGGGGTGACGTAGGCGCTGCTGGAACCGGTGGGGAGCGTCGCGGGGAAGCTCGTACCCACCCAGGTGCTGAGCGTGGTGGCGCCGTTGTCCGCGTCGACTCCGCGCAGAACGTTGCACACCGTGTTACGGCTGCCCTTCTTGACGTTCGGGGAGTTGACGGGTTCGGGCTCGCTGACCGGCCAGTCCTTGCCCTGGCCGAACGGGGCGCCCGGTTCGAGCTCGGCGGCGCTCACCGGCTGCGCGTTGCCCGCCTGCTTGAGGGAGACCAGTTGGCGGCTGCTGAGCAGGAGCTTGGCGGTGAAGTCCGAGACCGGCGCGACCCTGCCCGGCAGGACGACGTACTGCTGGGTCCTGGTTCCCGCCGTGGCGGCCAGGACCATGCCGACCCGGTTCGTCCGCGTGCCCAGGCTCCCGGGGGCGTCGGCGGGGTCGCCCGGCCGTCCGTCCACGGTCGGGAAGGTGATCGGGTCGCCGGTGTGGAGCGTTGCCAGCCAGGAGGCCGAGACCCGCTGGGGCTTGGCGTTCTGGCCGACCAGGGTGCGCAGGAGCAGTTCGTCCTTCTTGACGGGGTAGGCCTTGCCCTCGGCGTCCACGATGTAGCGGGTCCGGTCCGGTCCCTCGACGTACATCAGTTCACCACCACGCAGGCGGTTCTTCCCCTCGGTCTTGTTCTCCTCGCGCTCGGCGAAGATGAAGGCCGCCTTCTGGATGGCCCGGCCGCCCTCACCGGGCCGTTCGCAGACCGCCCAGCGCTTGGCCGCGCCCGCCACCTTGGAGTCGGGCAGCCGGTCGGGGGCGTACGGGATGCCGAGGGTCGCACCGTGCGGGATCTCGCCGCTGTCCAGGACCGACTCGTCGACGTTGATGACCGTGCCCTTGTCCGGGGCGAGGAGAAGCTTGGCGGAGGCCATGTTCAGTACGGGGTGCAGCTGCTTCTTGCCGTCGGTCGTCAACACCACATACCGGGTGGTGGACTTGCTGGCGATGATGACGTGTTCCTTGGGGGTGTCCCACTTCTGGGGGGCCACCGGCTTGAACATGCCCCAGGCGCCGAAGGCGGCGAGAATCACGACGGCGATGATGGCTCCGGGCAGCACCGCGCGCAGCGGCTTCGGGGCGCCTTCCTCGGAACCGGTCGGGTTGGGTTGCAGGAACTGTGCGATCAACCTCCGCTTCGCGAAGGTGTAGGCGTTGAGCTCATCCCGCCGTGATGCCATGTGTCCGCTGCCTCTTCTCCCCAGTGATCGACCAGGGTCCCACACGCGCCGTCGGCCCCCGATGCCGTACCGGGCCCTACTATGCCTGCTGGAGCTCCGCCGCCAGTGCTCAGGTAGGGTGACGACCCGATCAACACCCGTGCAGAAAACGGTGAATACGGACACGAGGGGGGCAACGCGGCAATGGGTGCAGCTACGCGCGAGCGTGCCGGGCGAGCCAGCCGTAGAGCCTCCGGCAGTTCCCGGAGGCAACGCCGCAACGAACCCTCCCCGACGCCCGCCGCCCCGCCCTCCGCCGCCCCCGCGCAGAACGCGCCCGCCGCGACGACGCTCCGCTCGATCTCGCGGACCGGCCGGGTACGTCCCGTGCTGCGGCAGCTGGTCATCATCGAGGCGGCTCTCGGGGTGGCCGCCGTGGGCGCGGCGCTCGGCGGGGCGTGGCTGGTGCCCGCTCTCGTGCTTGTCTGTCTGCTGTTCGCCCTCGCGGTGGTACGCCGTCGGGGCCGCGCGCTCCAGGACTGGCTGTCGACCGCTCTCGCGCTCCGGGCCCGGCGGCGGGCCGCCGCCGCGCCGCCCTCGGACGGGGAGCCGATGCTCGCCCCGGTGGCGGAGAACGTTCCCGGATTCGGCCCGCAGGTCCATGTGGACCGCGCCCACCGGACGGTGGGCATGCTCGGTGACGGTACGTTCCTGACCGCCGTGGTGCGCGTGCAGGCGAGCGGCGAGTCGCTCCGGCCCGCGTTCGGCGCACGGTCGCTCCCGCTGTCGCTGCTGGGCGACGCGCTCCAGGTGGACGACATCGTCCTGGAGTCCGCCCAGTTGGTGCAGCAGGTGCGGTGCGCACCGGCCCCGCATCTGCCGCGGCAGTCGGTGGCCCGGCTCTCGTACGCGCCGCTTCAGGACCAGACCGGTGCGCCCGCTCTGCGCCTGACGTGGGTGGCGGTGAAGCTGGATCCGGAGCTGTGCCGCGAGGCGATCGAGGCGCGCGGCGGCGGGATGGACGGCGCGCAGCGCTGTCTGGTGCGGGTCGCGGACCATGTGGCGAGCCGGATCACGGGCGCCGGCTTCCGGGCCGCGGTACTCGACCAGGACGAGCTGAACTCCGCCGTGGCCACCTCCGCATGCGCCAACCCCATCCTGTCGGGCCGGGCGGGCCGGCCTGACGCCGCGCCGCAGCGCCGTACGACGGAGACCTCTCGGGTCTGGCGGTGCGACGACCGGTGGCACACCACGTACGCGGTGGACCGCTGGCCCGAGCTGGGCCGTGGTGCGACGCCGCTGCCGCAGCTGGTCGCGCTGCTGACCTCGGTGCCCGCCTACGCGACGACGTTCAGTCTGACCGTGCGGCGCGGGGCGCGGCAGGGCTCGACGAGCGTGGCCGGTCATGTGCGGGTCACCGGTGGTTCGGACACGGAACTGGTGAGCGTGCGAAGGACTTTGGAGCAGGCCGCCCGGCACGCCAAGGTGGGCCTGGCACGGCTGGACCGCGAGCAGCTGCCGGGCGCCCTGGCCACGCTCCCGCTGGGAGGCGCGCAGTGAGCAGAAGGACCGAGCCCCGGCGCGGGCTGCGCGGCCCCCGCCATGCGGGCCACACCGTGGCCGCCGACCACCTCGGCGCGCTGTCCCTGCCGGTCGGTGACGACGGCGTGATCATCGGCAACGACGCGGACGGGCGCCCGCAGCTGATCGGCTTCCACCGCCCCGTTCCGTACGACGTCACGCTGATCGGCGGCCTGTGGACCGCGCAGGTGCTGGCGTTGCGCGCGGCGGGCACCGGTGCGCGGGTGGCGGTCGAGACCGGGCGGGTCCAGGCCTGGACGACGCTCGCCCAGGCGGCGGGCGCCGGGCTGGAGTGCGTGTCCCTGTACGACGTGGGCCGCGTTCCGCCGACGGGCGCGACCGTGGGCAGCCCGGTGGTCGTGGTGCGGGACTGCGGCATGCGGCCACCGCGCGGCCGGGTGGTGTCCTCGCCCTGGCAGTCCGTGCTGACCCTGCTCCCCTATCTGAGCCCCGTCGCACCGCGGTTGATGCGTGCGTCGGCCTTGGTGGGCATCCAGCGGGTGTCGCCCGCCGAGGCCGAGCAGATCGGCCGGATCCTGGGGCTCGCGCGGGCCGAGTACGAGGCGCTCCCCACCCTCGCGGACGGCGTCACGCTCTGGGTGGCGGGCCGCGAGCGCCACTGGGTGATGACGAGCGGTACGGACGCCGAGACGGGTCTGCTGGGCAACGCTCGCCGGATGGACTGATTCCTGGCCCGTTCGGGCCACGGACGCTCCTCTCGCCAGGGACCATGGATCACGCAAGGAAACCGTTCGACCGAAGGGACGTCGTCATGGGCACTCAGCAGGAAAAGGACGAGCTCTACGCTCTCGACATCTCGGATGTGAAGTGGCTCAGCGCACCCGGCACCGAGGACGCCGAGGAGCGGGTCGAGATCGCGCATCTGCCGGGCGGTGCGGTCGCCATGCGCTCCTCCCTGGACCCGGACACCGTTCTGCGGTACACGGAGGCGGAGTGGACGGCGTTCGTCCTGGGTGCGCGCGACGGTGAGTTCGACCTCACGTAGGCGCACCGTAGGCGCACGACGCCCACGAAGGGGGCGCCGCACGGGCCGCCGCAACGGGCTGCCGTAACGCGCCCCCCTTCATACGGGCACACAACGGACACACAACGGACGGACGATGTCCGCACATGAACTGAATTGACCGCCTCGCCGACACTCCTCCTGTCGCACTTGGTTCAGCCGAGAAGCGACACCTGGTCTTCGGGGCGGCCTTTGACGTGCGATACGCCCTGCCTGAGTTCCCCCGATGGCGATTAGGGTGGGTGGGGGCGCGGCAGAGAACCTGCGAGCAGGTGATGCGCGTCGCAAGGGGGAGAGCCGGGCGGACCGGACATCGGGAACGGTCGCCCCCACCCACCACGGCACAAGGGTGCTCGACCACATCAGGAGGCAAAGTGAACGGCGATCGGGACGAGATCCGCGGCGGATGGAACACGCCCGTCGACGAGTCGTCCGACGCGGATCCCGCCGAGATGACGGGTGAGTTCACCATCGACTACACCCCTCCCGCCTGGTACACGCAGAACGCGGCGGGGGACTCGTCGGGGGGAGCGGGATCGCACCTGGCGCCGCCTCCGCCGCCGAACGGGGCACCCGTGTCGGCGCCCGGCCTGCCTCCCCACGGCGGCTTCGACCCCAACTGGGCGGCCGCGCCCCCGGCCCCCGTCGAGCCCGCCGCCCCGGCTGCCCCCGTAGCACCGGAGACGCCCCCCGCGCAGGCGAGCTCCGTGGGTCCGGCCGCCTCGGCCGAGGAGTCCGGCGATCCCGGCGATCCCGGTACGTTCGGTGGCGGTGACGTGGAGAGCGGCGCGACGATGCGGTTCTCGTCGGCGGCGCTCAGGCGGGAGATCGCGGAGCGCGACGCCAAGGCCGCCGCCGAGGGCGGGGCCGGGGCGAAGGCGAAGACCGACGCCGAGACCGACGCCGATGCCGCCGACGCAGTCGAGACCGGGGCGAAGGCCGGTGCCGGGGACTCTGCCTCTGTCTCCGGTACGGACTCCGAAGCCTCTGTCTCCGGCACGGACTCCCATGTCTCTGCCTCCGGTACGGACACGGGCTCCGCGGCTCTCTCGCGTACGGACCCGGAGACGGGCTCGACGGACGCCTCTGTCGCCCCGGATGCCTCGGATTCCGACGACGCACCCGCCGCCGCGGCGGACGCCGCCCCCCAGGACGCTGTCCCGCAGGACTCCGTGCCGCAGGACGCTCCTGTTCCCAGCGCGGACGCCCCGCAGCCCTCCGCCGCGCCGGTGCCGTGGTCACCGCCCGCGCAGGGCGGCGCGCTGCCGCCGCTGCCGCCCGCCTTCCAGCCCGCCGCCCCGGCGCCCTCCGCCCCGCAGCCCGCGGCGCAGTGGCCCGCACCCGCGCCGACGAACGAGGTGCCCGGCGGCTACGGCTTCCCACAGGCGGCCCAAGCACCTCAGGCACCTCAGGCCCCCCAGCCTCTGCCGCCGCAGGCCCACCCTCAGGCCGCTCAGGGACCGGGCGGTTACGGCTTCCCGCCCCAGGGAGCCCAGGGCGGCTACGGCTTCCCCCAACCGCAGCCTCAGTCTCAGCCCGGCCAGGCACCCCAGCCCCCGCACGCACCCTTCCCGGCACAGGGACCGGGACCAGGTCAAGGACCGGCCCAGGCCCAGCCCCCCGTCCCCGCCCAGGCCGCACCGAATCCGCCCGCGGCCCCCACCGGCCCGCAGCAGCCGGAGCCGTATCAGCAGCCGCACCCGGGGCAGCCCCAGCCGCCCCACCTCCCGGCCCAGCAGCAGCCCGGGGCCGTCGACCCCCGTACGGGCGGGGCCTGGCCCACCCCGGTCGCGCACGACCAGCGTGAGCGTTCGGTGCCGGGTGCCCCGCTCGGGTACACCGCGGCCGTCGAGCTCTCCTCCGACCGGCTGGTGCGGGGCAAGCAGAAGGCCAAGAGCAGCCGTAACCCCTCCGCCACCTCCCGGTTCAGGCTGGGCGGGAAGAAGGAGGAGGCCGAGCGGCAGCGCAAGCTGGATCTGATCCGTACCCCGGTTCTGTCCTGCTACCGGATCGCCGTCATCAGCCTCAAGGGCGGCGTCGGCAAGACCACCACGACCACCGCGCTGGGCTCGACGCTGGCCACCGAGCGGCAGGACAAGATCCTCGCCATCGACGCCAACCCGGACGCGGGCACGCTGGGACGGCGGGTGCGCCGCGAGACCGGGGCGACCATCCGCGACCTGGTCCAGGCGATCCCGTACCTCAACTCGTACATGGACATCCGCCGGTTCACCTCGCAGGCGCCCTCCGGTCTGGAGATCATCGCCAACGACGTGGACCCGGCGGTCTCCACGACGTTCAACGACGAGGACTACCGGCGCGCGATCGAGGTGCTCGGCAAGCAGTACCCGGTCATCCTCACCGACTCGGGCACCGGGCTCCTCTACAGCGCGATGCGCGGGGTGCTGGACCTCGCCGACCAGCTGATCATCATCTCGACCCCCTCGGTCGACGGCGCGTCCAGCGCCTCCACCACGCTGGACTGGCTCTCGGCGCACGGGTACGCGGACCTGGTGCAGCGTTCGCTCACCGTCATCTCGGGGGTCCGCGAGACCGGAAAGATGATCAAGGTCGACGACATCGTGCAGCACTTCGAGACGCGCTGCCGGGGCGTCGTCGTCGTGCCGTTCGACGAGCACCTGGCGGCGGGCGCCGAGGTCGACCTCGACATGATGCGGCCCAAGACCCGTGAGGCGTACTTCCACCTCTCGGCGCTGGTGGCCGAGGACTTCGCGCGGGCCCAGCAGCAGCAGGGGCTGTGGACGGCGGACGGCCAGAACCCGCCGCCGCAGTACGCACCGCCGATGCCCGGCCAGCAGGGCTACCCGGCACCGGGTCAGCCCATGCCCGGCCAGCCCCAGCCGGGACAGCCCGCACAGCCCTCGCAGCACGGCCTGCCCGCACAGCCCGGAACGGGCCAGCAAGCTCCGGGCCAGGCTCCCGGACAGCATGGCCCCGGCCAGGTTCCCGGTCAGCCGATGCCCGGTCAGTTCGCCCCCGGTCAGCAGCCGTACGCACCTCAGCAGCCCGGTCCCGGCCGGCCGCACCCGCAGCAGTACTCCGGGCAGCCGCAGCCCCAGCCGGGACAGCAGCCCCACCCCCAGCAGCCCTACGGCGGACAGCCCCCGTACGGGGGATACCAGGCGGCCGGTCAGCCGGGCGCGCCGCAGGGGCCCTACCCCTCGCAGCCCGCACCGGGCGGACCGCAGAACGGGTGGCAGCAGTCGCCGCCCCCGCCGGACCTGCCGGGTGCGCCCGGGGGCGGTGCGCCGCAGCCGGGGCAGCCGGAGCAGCAGGGCGGGCAGGCCAACCCGGCAGGCCAGCCCGATCTTCAGGGTCAAGTGCCGCCGGCCGGGTGGCAGCAGTCGCCGCCGCAGCCGCCGCAGGCACCTCAGCAGTAGGGGCCAAAAGGTTGAGACCAATGAGGGCCCGCACCGCTCACGCGGTGCGGGCCCTTGTGCTATTCCCGCAGCCCACACACGGTTTGACACACCGTTGACGAGGCCCGACAGCGCTGATAGACCTCGCTTCACCAACTGGCGAACCAGAGATCTGCCCGCCTTCTCCCAGCGAGTGATGACGCGAGGTCCCCGTCCATGGTCACAAGAGTTCCCGCCCGCTCCTTTCGGCCACGCCGACACCTGCGCCTCCTGGCGGGCTCGGGCGCGGTCGCCCTGGCGCTCGCCGCCGGCTCCGTCGTACCGGGAAACCCGCTCGCGCCCGCGCCCTCCGAGGCCCGTGCCGACGACGGGAAGACGACACTCACCGTCGCCGTCGCGCAGAGCGTCGACTCGCTCAGCCCGTTCCTCGCGCAGCGGCTGGTCAGCACGAGCATCCACCGGCTCATGTACGACTACCTCACCAACTACGACCCCAAGGACAACAAGGCGATCCCGGGCCTGGCCACCGAGTGGGAGCCCTCCGCGGACAAGCTGACGTGGACGTACACGATCCGCTCGGACTCGAAGTGGTCCGACGGGCAGCAGGCCACCGCCGAGGACGCGGCCTGGACGTTCAACAAGATGATGACCGACGAGGGTGCGGCCACCTCCAACGGCAGCTTCGTCGGCAACTTCGAGAAGGTGACCGCGACCGGCAAGGACAAGCTGGTCATCAAGCTGAAGGAGCCGCAGGCCACGATGGCCGCGCTCGACGTCCCGATCGTCCCGAAGCACATCTGGGAGAAGGTCGGCGACTTCTCGAAGTTCAACAACGACAAGAACTTCCCCGTCGTGGGGAACGGTCCGTTCATCCTGACGGACTACAAGGTCGACAGCTATGTGAAGCTCAAGGCCAACAAGGACTTCTGGCGCGGCTCCCCCAAGTTCGACGAGCTGGTCTTCCGTTACTACAAGGACCAGGACGCGGCCGTGGCCGCCCTGCGCAAGGGCGAGGTGTCCTTCGTCGCGGGCAGCCCCAGCCTCACTCCCGCCCAGTCCGCCTCACTGGAGACCGCCCCGGACATCAAGGTGAACGACGCCCCGGGCCGCCGCTTCTTCGCGCTCGCCGTCAACCCCGGAGCCCGTACGAAGGACGGTACGAGATTCGGTGACGGGCACCCGGCGCTGCTGGACCAGAAGGTGCGGCACGCGCTGTTCATGTCGGTCGACCGCAAGACCATCATCGACAAGGTCTTCCAAGGCCACGCCGTCGAGGGCGAGGGCTACATCCCGCCGCGCTTCGGCGACTACTTCTGGAAGCCCGCGGACGGCCAGAAGCTCGCCTACGACCCGCAGAGGGCGGCCACCCTCCTCGACGAGGCCGGGTACGAGAAGAACGGCCAGGGCAAACGCGTCGGCAAGGACGGCAGGCCGCTCGACTTCCGCATCCTGTGCCACGCCACCGACCCCAACGACAAGGCGATCGGCAAGTACCTCCAGGAGTGGTGGGGCGAGCAGGGCATCGGACTGAAGGTCGACTGCCTCGACAACGTTTCCGACCCCTGGTACGCGGGGGAATACGACCTGGCGTTCGACGGCTGGTCCGTCAACCCCGACCCCGACTTCGTCCTGTCGATCCACACCTGTGCCGCGCTGCCGTCCAAGGCGAAGCAGTCGGCGGCGACCGACAACTTCATCTGCGACAAGCAGTACGACGAGCTCTACACGAAGCAACTGGCCGAGTACGATCCCGCCAAGCGGGCGGATCTGGTCAAGCAACTGGAGTCGCGGCTGTACGACACCGGGTACATGAACGTCATGGCGTACCCGAATGCCGTCGAGGCGTACCGCACCGACCACATCAAGTCCATCACCACCATGCCGTCGGACGCGGGCAACATCTACGGCCAGGACGGCTACTGGAGCTGGTGGTCGGCCGTCCCGGCCGCCGGGGCCTCCTCGTCGTCCTCCGACTCCGGTGGCAGCTCCACCGGGGTGCTCGTCGGGGTCGGGATCGCCGTCGTCGTCCTCGCCGGTGGCGGACTCCTGTTCGCCATGCGTCGCCGCTCCACCGCGGAAGACCGTGAATAGTCCATGAGCACAGAAAGCACTCCCGCGCTGCGCCAGGGCGCGGCGGGCGTGGAGAGCACGGAATCCGACGGCCCGGCTCCGGCCGGGCCGTCGGCCCGCGGCCCACGTTCCCGTACGACCGCCGCCTACGCCCGCTACGCGGCGGGCAAGCTGGCCGGTGCGGCCGTCTCCCTCTTCGCCGTCCTCGTCACCAGCTTCTTCCTCTTCCGGCTGATCCCCGGCGACCCGGTCAAGCAGATGACCGGCGGCCGTCAGGTGTCGACGGAACAGATCGCGTCGATGCGCCGCGAGTTCGGCCTCGACCTGCCGCTGTGGCAGCAGTTCACGCAGTACTGCGGCAAGGCGCTGACCGGCGACTTCGGTACGTCGTACCAGTTCCGTGCCCCCGTCATCGACAAGATCACCGAGGCGCTGCCCGCCACCCTGCTGCTCACCGGCACCGCCTTCGCGATCTACACCCTGCTCGGCATCTGGCTGGGCGCCCGGTCCGCCTGGCGCAACGGCAGCGCCGGGGACCGGGCCAACACCGCCTTCGCCCTGACGCTGTACTCGGTGCCCTCGTTCTGGCTCGGGCTGCTCCTCATCATCACGCTGTCGGTGGGCATCGGCCCGGTCCCCGGGCTCTTCCCGACCGGAGGCATGGAGTCCGGCAACACCGAGGGCTTCGACCGGGTGCTGGATATCGCGCACCACATGGTGCTGCCGGTCCTCACCCTGGTCGCCGTGGAGTACGCGCGCACCCTGCTGGTGATGCGCTCCTCGCTGCTGGACGAGATGGGCAGCGACTATCTGACCACCGCCCGTGCCAAGGGGCTGCGCGACGATCTCGTACGCCGCAGGCATGCCGTGCCGAACGCGATGCTGCCGACCGTGACCCTGCTCTTCGTGAACCTCGGTACGACGGTGGCGGGGGCGATCCTGGTGGAGACGGTGTTCTCCTGGCCGGGGCTCGGCGGGCTCTTCTACCAGGCGCTGAGCGTGCCCGACCTGCCGTTGGTGCAGGCGCTGTTCTTCGTATTCGCCGCCGCGGTGATCCTCATGAACACGCTGGCCGATGTGATCTATCCGCTGCTCGATCCCCGGGTGGGCCGATGACTGTCTCGACCGACGAACCCGAAGCCGTGCCGGTGGCGGGCCCGCGCGCGCTCGCCCGGGCCCGGCGGCGGCAGGCCGCCCTCCGCTTCTGGCGGCAGTACCGCGCGCACCGGGCCGGGCTCGTCGGCCTCGGCGTGCTCGTGGTCATCGCCCTGCTGGCGCTGGCCGCTCCCCTGCTGGTGGGCGCCGACTCCAGGAGCGTGACCGGCGCGCCCGGCGGCCCGATGGAGGCACCGAGCGGCGAATTCCCCCTCGGGACGGACCAGTTCGGGCGCAGCCTGCTGGCCCTGATGCTCTGGGGGACCCGGGTCTCGCTGACCGTCGGACTGCTGGCCGCGTTCCTCTCCGTGGCGATCGGCACCCTGATCGGGATCACCGCCGGCCACTTCAAGGGCTGGTACGCCACTGTCGCCATGCGGATCACCGACTGGTTCCTGGTGATGCCGACCCTGGTGCTGGCCATCGCGCTGGCCACGGTCCTGTCCCGGTCGATCTGGACGACGATCCTTGCGATCGGTGTGACGACCTGGCCGACGACCGCCCGTCTGGTCCGGGCCCAGACGCTCTCCGTCGAATCCCGCCCGTACATCGAACGCTCGCGGGCGCTCGGCGGCGGGCACGGCCACATCATGTCGCGTCATGTCCTGCCCAACGTCATGCCGCTGGTGCTCGCCCAGACCACACTCGTCATCTCCACCGCCATCCTCACCGAGGCGACCCTCGCCTTCCTCGGGCTCAGCGATCCCACGATCGTCTCCTGGGGCGGGCTGCTCCAGGACGCCCGCGAGGCGGGAGCGGTCAGCTCCGGCAACTGGTGGTATCTCGCTCCGCCCGGACTCGCCATCGCCGTCGTCGCCCTCGCCTTCACGCTGTGCGGCCGCGCCATCGAGTCCGTGCTCAACCCGAAGCTGGGGGTGCCCCGTTGACGGCCACGACCACGACGACCACTCCGAATCCGGACCCGTCCGCCTCGCCCGGCCTGTCGAAGCCGGTCGGCGATCCCCCGCTCCTGGAGCTGCGGGACCTCACCGTCACCTACGGCAGCGGCAGCGACGCCGTCCCCGCCGTACGGGGTGTCGATCTGCGGGTGGAGGCCGGGCAGAAGCTCGGCATCGCCGGGGAGTCCGGCTGCGGGAAGTCGACGCTGGCCCTCGCGCTGCTGCGGCTGCTGCCCGCGACGGCCAGGCTGACCGGCGAGATCCTGCTGGACGGCGAGGACGTCCTGACCATGAAGTGGGGGCGGCTGCGGGCGGTCCGCTGGGCGGGCGCGTCGATCGTCTTCCAGGGCGCGATGCACTCACTGAACGCGGTGCACCGGGTGGGCGACCAGATCGCCGAGCCGATCCTGCTGCACAGCAAGGCCACCCCGGCCGCCGCCCGCAGGCGCGCCGGTGAGCTGCTGGAACAGGTGGGTCTGCCCGCGGCCCGGGCCCAGGCGTACCCCCACGAGCTGTCCGGGGGGCAGCGTCAGCGCGTGATGATCGCGATGGCGCTGGCCTGCGATCCGCGCCTGATCGTGGCGGACGAGCCGACGACCGCGCTGGACGTGATGATCCAGGCGCAGATCCTGCGCCTGATCCAGCAGCTGGTCACGGACCAGAAGGTCGGGCTCATCATGATCAGCCACGACCTCGCGGTGCTAGCGGACACCTGCGACCGGCTCTCGGTGATGTACGCGGGCCGGGTCGTCGAGGAGGGCCCCGCCCGGCAGGTGTACACGGACGCCCGCCACCCGTACGGCAAGGCGCTCTCCGCCGCCTTCCCCAGGATCGGGGACCTCTCCTCCCGGCGCGCCCCGCGCGGGCTGCCGGGCGATCCGCCGGATCCGGCGGCGCTGCCGGGCGGCTGTACGTTCCACCCCCGCTGTCCGGTGCCGCTGGACACCTGCGCGACGGAGGACCAGGAGCTGCGGGAGGCGGGGGGTGACCGCCGGGCGGCCTGCGTGCGGGTGGACGACACCCCCACCGCACCCCCTCCGGCCTCCCAGGCCTCCCCCGGAGCCGACGGAACAACCAGGGCCGACGACACGAGGAGTACGACATGAGCACCGCCCCTCCGGTCGCCACCGCTCCCCTGCTCAGCGCCGAGGCCCTGAAGGTCGCCTTCCCCGGCCGGCGCGGGGCCGCCACCGCCCGGGCCGTCGACGGCGTCGACCTCGACATCCGGCCCGGCGAGATCGTCGCCCTGGTCGGCGAGTCCGGCTGCGGCAAGACGACGCTGGCCCGGTCCCTGCTCGGCCTGGTCCCGCCGACCGCGGGCCGGGTCACCTTCGGCGGCGCCCCCCTCGACTACACGGGCCGCGCGCTGAAGGCGTACCGCAAACGCGTGCAGCTGGTCCTCCAGGACCCCAGTGGCTCGCTCAACCCCCGGCACACGGTGTACGACGCGGTGGCCGAGGGGCTGCGCATCCACGGGTACGCGGGGGACGAGCGGGCCGCCGTCCAGGAAGCCCTGTCCCGGGCGGGGCTGCGGCCTCCGGAGCGGTTCTTCCTGCGCTTTCCGCACGAGCTGTCGGGCGGTCAGCGCCAGCGCGTCGTGATCGCCGGGGCGCTGGTGCTGGAACCGGAGCTGATCGTGGCCGACGAGCCGGTGGCCTCGCTGGACGCGTCGGTCCGGGGCGAGATCCTGGCGCTCCTGCTGCGGCTCCGGGACGAGCTGGGGCTCTCGGCGCTGGTGGTCACGCACGACCTGGGGCTCGCCTGGAACATCGCGGACCGGGTGGCGGTGATGTATCTGGGCCGGATCGTCGAGACGGGCCCGGTCGAGCAGCTGCTCACCGCCCCTCAGCACCCGTACACCCAGGCCTTGTTGTCGGTCCTGCCCGAGGCGGAGGGCGAACCGGTGGTGCTGGCCGGCGAGCCGCCGGACCCCTCGAAGGTGCCCTCCGGCTGCCGTTTCCACGTCCGGTGCCAGGTGCTCGCCTCGGGCGATGCGGAGCGCGCCGGGGTGGCGGAGGCCTGCCGCACGGTGGACCTGCCGGTGCTGAACGGCGGGGCGGACACGCAGGTGGCGTGCCACTGGGCGACGGCGTGCGGCCAGGGGACGTAGCGAGTTTTTCACCCGTCACCATCAACTGCCGCACAACGGCAAAGAGTTCTTCGCGAACGACCCTTCGCGAAGAACTCTTTGCGGTCTACGCTGTGCCGTATGACAGATGCGCTGGAGAGGCCGGACAGCACTGCCGCCGATGAGGAATCCGTCGTTCTGGACGCCAAGGGGCTGCGTGCCCTGGCACATCCGGTACGCGTGCAGCTGGTCGGACTGCTGCGGAAGTACGGCCCGTCGACGGCCACCCGCCTCGCGGAACGACTGGGGGTGAACTCCGGGACGGCCAGTTACCACCTGCGTCAACTCGGCGCGGCGGGCTTCGTCGAGGAGGACACGGAACGCGGCAACGCGCGTGAGCGCTGGTGGCGCTCGGTGCACCGGACGACCTGGTTCAACGATCCGGGGCTGGCCGAGCAGGAGCCGGAGGCCGCACTGGCCTACCAGCAGTCCGTCGCCGCCATCTACACCCTGCGCACGCAGCAGACCCTGAGCGGGCTCGGGACGATGCCCCGCGCCTGGCGGAACACCTTCGACATGAGCGACTGGGCCCTGCGGCTCACCCCCGAGGAAACCGCCGCCCTGTACCGGGAGTTGACGGACGTCATCTCGCGCTACCGGCGGGACACCCCCGAGGCGGCCGCGAGTGCCCCCGAGGGTGCCGAGCGGGTCGGCGTCATCACGCACATCCTGCCCGAGCTGGACACGTCTGCGGAGACACCGTGACACCGAAAGCGCCGACCGTTTCCGGCAAGCGGTCCTTACGGCCGCTGGGCGGGGTGCTCGCGGCCGTCGCCGTGTCCCTGACCGGTACGCGGATCTCCTTGGTGGCCCTGCCCTGGTTCGTGCTCGTCACGACCGGCAGCGCGACCCGGACCGGTCTTGTCGCCTTCTGCGAGATGACGCCCTACGTGCTGGTCAAGGCGTTCAGCGGCCCCCTGGTGGACCGGATCGGCCCGCGGGCCGTCTCCTGGACCACGGATCTGGCCAGCGCGGCCGCCGCCGCGTCGATCCCCCTGCTCCACGCCCTGGACCTGCTGTCCTTCCCGGTCCTGCTGGGCCTGGTCGCGGTGATCGGCGCGGCCCGTGGCCCGGGCGATCTGGCCAAGGAAGTCATGGTGCCGGAAGCGGCCGAGCGCGGCGGGATACCGCTGGAGCGGGCCACCGGACTGTCCGGTGTGGTCGAGCGGCTGGCCTCCACCGTCGGCCCGGTGGCGGGCGGCGCCCTGGTGGCGCTGCTCGGCCCCTTGCCCGGCCTGGTCCTCAACGCGGGCTGCTTCGCCCTCGGCTCGGTGATCGTCGCCGTCGTGCTGCCTCGCGGTATGGGGCGTCCGGCCGTGGATACCTCAGCAACGGCCAACGGGACGGAACCGGGCTATTGGCGCCGGTTCGGCGAGGGCTTCGCCTTCCTGCGGGGCGAGCCGTTACTGCTCGCCGTCATCGTCATGGTCGCGATCACCAACTTCCTGGACGCGGCGATGGCCACCCTGCTGCTGCCCGTCTGGGCCAGGGAGTCCGGGAACGGCCCGACGTCGATCGGCCTGATCGGCAGTGTGATGGGAGCCGCCGCGGTCGCCGGGAGCCTGATCGCCGCGATGGCCGCGCACCGGCTGCGGCGCAGGGTGGTGTTCCTCGGCGGATTCCTGCTGGCCGGGGCGCCGAGATTCCTGGTCCTCGCCGCCGACGCCCCACTGGGGGCGGTGCTGGCCGTCTTCGCCGTCAGCGGGTTCGGGGCCGGGTTCATCAACCCCGTGGTGGGGGCCGTCCTCGTCGAACGGGTGCCGCGCCGGATGCTGGGCCGGGTCAAGGCGCTCAGCAACTCGCTGTCCTGGTCCGGTATCCCGCTCGGCGGGCTGGTCGCCGGTGCGGCGGTGACCGCCGTCGGGCTCACGCCGGTGCTGCTCGCCTGCGGGGCGGCGTACTTCCTCACCACCCATCTGGCCGGGCTGCGGCCTGAGTGGCGCGAGATGGACCGCCCGGGTGGACGGCGTGTCCCGCGGCCGCGTGCCGGGGAGCATCCCGTGGCGGACGGTACGAAGGCCGGACCCTGACGCCCCCGTCGGCCCGGGGTTCCCTGTCAGCACCCCGGCCCCCTGTGGTGGATCGCCCCCGACAGCTCGCCGAGCGGGCGGCCCGTGCCGCCCCAGCGGTGCTGGATGATCTCGGCGGCGATGGAGACCGCCGTCTCCTCCGGCGTACGGGCTCCGAGGTCGAGGCCCACGGGGGAGGCGAGGCGCGCGAGGTGGGCCTCGTCCACGCCCGCCGCGCGCAGCCGGGCCAGGCGGTCGCGGTGGGTGCGGCGGCTGCCCATCACCCCGATGTACGCGGCGGGCGTGCGCAGGGCCGTGGTGAGCAGGGGGACGTCGAACTTGGGGTCGTGGGTGAGCACGCAGATCACGGTGCGGGCGTCGACCTCGGTGGACTCAAGGTAGGTGTGCGGCCAGGCGCACACGACCGCGTCGGCGGTGGGGAAGCGCTCCCGGGTGGCGAAGGCGGGGCGGGCGTCGCAGACGGTGACCCGGTAGCCGAGGAAGGAGCCGATGCGGGCGGTGGCCGCCGCGTGGTCGATGGCGCCGAAGACGAGCATGCGGGGCGGTGGGGCGTACGTCCGGACGAAGACGGCGACCTCCTGCATCCGGCGCTGGCCGTGCGCCCCGTACCACTGGATGCCGGTGAGTCCCTGGGCCAGCAGCCCGCGGGCGTCGTCGGTGACGGCCGCGTCCAGCCCCTCGGTGCCGAGCGTGCCGAGGGGTGCGGTCGCGGGCCCCTGGCCCGAGGGGCGGACGACCAGGCGGGCCCCGGTCTCCGCCTGCCCGGACAGGACCGTGGCCTCGGCGACCGGCAGATCGGCGGCGATCAGGTCCAGGACGGCCGAGAGGCCGGTCCGTTCGGCGGCGGTCGCGTAGGCGCGTACCAGCACCTCGATCGTGCCGCCGCACGTCAGCCCGACGCCGAACGCCTCGTCGTCGCTGATCCCGTACGACACCACGCGCGGCCCCGCCCCGGCGAGCACCTCGCGGGCCACCTCGTACACATCTCCCTCGACGCAGCCCCCGGAGACGCTGCCGACCACGGTGCCCGCCGCGTCGACCGCCAGCACCGCACCCGGGTCGCGGGGTGCGCTGCCGTGCACGGCGACGACGGTCGCCAGGGCGAAGGGGACGCCGTCGGCGCACCGGGCACGGAGGTCGGGCAGGATGTCGCGCACCCTGTCAGCATCCGCCGTCCGCGGGCGGACCGCACGGGGAGGGACGGCGTCAGTGCGTGCGGGCGTAGGCGGCGGTCAGCTCGCTGGAACGCTTCACGTCGGCGGCCATCGCCACCAGCAGCTCGTCGATCGAGTCGAACTTCAGCATGCCGCGTACGTACGCGAGGAAGTCGACGGCCACGTGCAGCCCGTACAGGTCGAGGTCGACGCGGTCGATGGCGTACGCCTCGACGGTCCGCTCGGTGCCGTCGAACTGCGGATTCGTGCCAACCGAGATCGCGGCGGGCATCGACTCGCCGTCCACCTCCAGCCAGCCCGCGTAGACGCCGTCGGCGGGGATCGCGGTGTGCGGCAGGGTCTCGACGTTGGCCGTGGGGAAGCCCAGCTCGCGGCCGCGCTGCGCACCGCGCACCACGATGCCCTCGACCCGGTGCGGGCGGCCCAGGATCTCGGCGGCTCCGGTGACGTCGCCCTCGGCGATCAGCCGGCGGGTGAGGGTGGAGGAGAAGGGCTGTCCGCCGCCCGCCTCGCCGGTGACGTACAGGTCGATGACCTCGACGGTGTAGTCGTAGGTGGCGCCCAGCTCGGTCAGGAAGGCGACGTTCCCGGCGGCCCGGTGGCCGAAGCGGAAGTTCGGGCCCTCGATGACGGTCTTCGCGTGGAGCCGGTCGACCAGCACCTTCGCGATGAAGTCGGCGGGCGACAGCTTGGAGAACTCGGTGGTGAACGGCAGGATCAGCACCGCGTCCACGCCCAGCTCCGCCATCAGTTCGGCGCGGCGGTGGTGCGGGGCGAGCAGCGGCGGGTGGCTGCCGGGGCGGACGACCTCGCTGGGGTGCGGGTCGAAGGTCACGACGACCGACGGGATGCCCAGCTCACGGGCGCGCTCGACGGCCCGGCCGATGATCAGCTGGTGTCCGCGGTGCACGCCGTCGTAGGAGCCGATGGTGACGACGCTGCGTCCCCAGTCCTGGGGGATGTCCTCCAAGCCACGCCAGCGCTGCACTGTGACCGCTCCTCGCCCGAACCTGTGTACGTGTGTCTGTCGATTACGCAGGTCTAAGACTGCCATGCTCACGTCCCGCCGCCTGCATCGGCATCGGCATCGACGGACGTGATGTCTCCAACGCCTCCACCGTGCGCCGGGCGCTCGGTCCCACGACCGCCGCCCACTCCTGAGGGGCGTCGGCCAGCCAGCGCGTGACGAGGGCGGCGAACCCGGGCACGTCCCGGGCCGCTTCGACCAGGCCGCGGTCGAAGCGGGCGGCGCCCTCGGGGGTACGGACGAGCAGCATCCCGGTGCGGTGGACGAGTGCTCTCGTACGGATCTCCGGGCGGTGCCCCGAGCCGTCGGCGGCGGCCCGGAGCAGGGCCTCCAGCACATCCGGGTCCCGGCCGGTGACCTGCTCGAACTCCAGCAGGACCTCCAGAAGCTCGGCCCGCAGCGGCCGGGACGCGGTGCTCCCGGACCCGGCGAGCACCCGGGCGAGCGCGGCGCGCACCGGCGGCGGCGCGGGGCGGTCCCGCAGCAGCCCGGTCACCAGCGGCAGCAGCAGGGCGCGGGCGGCCGGGCCGTGCTCCAGCCGGAGGTCCACGTACTCCGCCGTGTGCGTACCGTCCTCGGGGTGGGCGTCGATGTACTCCCGTACGAGCCCGGCCACGTGCAGCGCGAGGGCGGGCGTGTCGAGCCCGGCCAGGGCCCGCAGCACCGCTCCCCCGCCGTCGCCGGGGCGGGCCAGGCGGGCGCGGAGCGCGGCGAGGACCGGCTCGGGGTGGGCCGGGAAGACCTCGGCGAGCAGCTCGACGGGGAGCCGGGGGTCCCCGGCGGCGAACACGCGCAGGGCCGCCGGTAGGTGGCGGTTCCTGGTCCCGGGGTCCCGGACGAGGAGGGTGAGGGCGGCCGCGTGCAGGTCGCCGTCCTCCGGGCGGGCGAGCAGGATCTCGGCGGCGGAGCGGAGCAGGGCCAGGTCGCCCTCGGCGGTGACCCGCTGCTGGAGCAGTCCGGCGTACCGGGCGGCGGCGGAGCGGCGGGCCGGGCGGTCCTCGTCGCGGGCCCAGCGCTCCACGGCCCGGCAGAGCGCGGTGGGCTCGTCCTCCGCGAGGGCGGCGAGCAGCTCGCCCGCCCGCTGGTGCGGGGTGGCGATCAGCGCGTCCGTCAGCTCGTCGACGGCGAGATCCCGACGGGCGTACAGCAGGGCCTGCGCGGCGTCGGCGACCGTGGGACGCAGCGGCACGTCCGGCGGCGCGTCGGGGCCCACCATCAGCGGGCGTTCGTCGGTGAACCAGCGGCACAGCAGCGGCTGCACGGCGGGCGCGTCGAGCGTGAGGCGCCGGGCCACGGCGTCGAGATACCGTTCGTCGCCGTCGGTGCGGGGAACCCCGTCGGCGGGCACGAGGCGGCGGAGCAAGTCGATCCGGTCCTCCTCGGGCAGCCGCAGCCGCCGCCAGAACCAGGGCCCGAACTCCCCGTACGCACCTGGGCCTTCCGATCCTCGGGCCGCGGAGCGCCGGGTGATGCGCCCGGCGAGAACCCGCAGAACGCCGAGATACGGGCGGGCGTCGGGCACCCTGAGCAGACTGCCGCCGAGCAGGTGGGCCGCCCACCAGGCAGCGTCCTCGTCCCGGGGCCCGTCGTCGGTCCACAGCCGGTCCAGCGCCTCGATGAGGTCGGCCATCCGGTGCGCCAGCGCGGCCGTGCCCTGGCGCCGGCCGAGGAGCACCATGGCCTGGATGACCGGCCCGATCCGGTGCCGGGGCACGGGAAGGCTGCGGGGCTCACGGCCGGTGTCGGGGCCCGCCCCCGGGTCCGCCCCGACGCTCTCCCGGTACGGGTCCCCGTCCAGGCCGCCGCTCCCGCGCCGCGGGGCTCCCTCCCGCCCGCCGCTCCCCCGGTGCCAGCGGTGCACCAGGGACCGCAGGGCCGCGTCCAGGTCGAGGTGGGCGCCCTGGACCCAGTCGCCGAGCTCCTCGTGGGCGAAGCGGTAGCCCGCGCCCGCGGGGACGAGGAGACCTTCGGTGAGCACGGCGGAGGCCCAGCCGGTGCGCCAGGGGAAGATCTCCTCGAAGGCGGCCCGGTCCAGCTCGCCCTGGCCCGGTCCCAGGCAGCGGCGGGCCGCCTCGTGGGCCTGGCCCGCCACCCGGGCCGCCAGGCGGCGCACGGCGGTGCCCCGGGGGTGCTCGTCGGCGGCGGCCGCGATCCGGACCGCGATGCGCACGCACATCAGGTCGAGGTGCGCGCCGAAGACGTCCTCGGTGTCGGGGCGGCCGGGGACGCCGGGGGGCAGCGCGGCGCGGACCTCGGCGAGCAGCCGCAGGGTGAGCGGGTGCCGGTCGTGGCCGGGGGCGAGGGCGGTCGGCGGGATGCCGTAGCGCTCCTTGGCCTTGTCGGCCTGGTCAGGGGTGAGGTCGCCGAGACGGAGGGCGGGCGGCAGTCTGCGGGCGGGGCGGCGGGGGCGGTGCAGGGCCCCCGGCGGGTAGAGGGCGCCCGCGGTCTCCCAGTGTTCGGGGCGGCAGGCGACGACGAGGCGGACCCGGTGCTCCCGGAGCCAGGCGGCGGTGCCGGCCGTCCAGTCGGCGAGGTGGTGGGCCAGCAGCGGTGGCATCTCCTCGGGGCCGTCCAGGACCACGAGGAGCGGGTGGCCCGCGTCGGCGGCCAGGCGGGCGATGCGCTCCGGGGTGGCCGTGGCCATGTCGCCGCGGGCCCCGGCGGCGGTGACGATGCGGGCGGCGCGGGCGAGCGTGCGGCGCGCGGCGTCGGCGATCGAGCTGTCGTCGGCCAGCAGGTCCGCGCCGCGGAGCCAGAGCGTGGGGGCGGGCGCCCGGCCCTCGGCGCGGCGGGCGGCGAGGGCGGCCAGCTCGGTGGTGCGGCCGGTGCCGGGCGCGCCGACGAGGCCCAGCACCAGGCCCGTACCGGCTTCGAAGGCGGTGAACTCCGCGCTGACGTCGTCGCGCTCGACCGGGGCGGTGCGGGCCTTCGGGCCGTCCGCCGAGCCGACCGATGTGGCGGTGAGCTGGAGGGCACCGGCGAGGTTGAGGTCGGGGCCGTAGCCGGGGGCGGCGAGGGCGTTGCGGCGCAGCAGGGCGTCCAGCGTGCCGTCGGCGCCCCGGGCGATCGGCAGGGCGAGCCCGGCCGCCTCGTGCGGGGTGGCCAGGGCTGTGCACAGGACGCCGAGGACCACGCCGGTGACCGGGTCGGTCACCGGCCCCCCGATGGCCGCGCCCCCGGAGCGCAGGGCGTCACGGCCGTCGGTGCCGAGCGCCAGCTCCAGGGCGGCGGCCACCGGGTGCGCGCCGTCCGGGGCGGTGTAGGTGGCGGGGGTGGTGCCGAGGACCCGGGCCTCACGCCGTCCGTGGGCGGCGATGTCCACATAGCCGCCGGGCTCGGCCCGGTCCCGCACGGCGATGGGCAGGGGTTCCGCGTCGAGCGCGTCGGGACCACCGGTGCGCAGCAGGGCCAGGCCCAGGGCGGGCAGTGCGGTGATGTCGTCGGGGCCGACGGTGCAGGTGCGGCCGTCGGTGCCGTGGAGGAGGAAGGGCGCCGGGGAGGCGACGGCCTGATGGGCGGTGACGACGGTGCCTCGGTCGTCCGCGACGAATCCCGCTCCTCGCGGCCGGCCGGCCTGATCGCAGATTCTTACCAGCTTCGACCGGTCCCCGCTGCCCATGGTCCGACGTTAGGACGCCGGTGATCTCGGCAGGAACGAGGACGGGGAAAGCGCCCCCCGCGCCCCCGGCATTCACTCCGAGCGCCCGTCCAATGGGGTGAATAAGCGTGTCCCCCCGGGAGCAGGGATGGTGCCGGGGGGGAACGTGGAGCGGGCACCGGGTGGGGGGTGGGTGCCCGCTCCACACATGACGTACGAGAGACGCATGACGTACGAGAGCCGGGTCAGGCGAAGACGGCGAGGCTCTTGGCCTTGCCCTTCTCCTCCTCCACGAGCACCAGGAACGCCCCGTCCGGTCCGAACACCGCGACCGGCCCCGGCGGGTACGTGGGCATGTCCAGCCGTACCCCGTTCAGGAGCAGCTTGGCGCGCTTCTCGTCCACGTCCCAGCGGGGGAACGCGGCGGCGGCCGCCTCGGCGACCGGCATCACCGTCAGCTCCTCCTGGTGCTGGTCCAGCGTCCGGGCGGCGTCCAGTCCGTACGGGCCGACCCGGGTGCGGCGCAGCGCGGTGAGGTGTCCGCCGACGCCGAGTCCGGCGCCCAGGTCCCGGGCGAGGGCGCGGATGTACGTCCCCGAGGAGCAGACCACGGAGACGACCAGGTCCAGGACGGGGGTGCCGTCCTCGGCGACGGCCTCGCGGACGTCGTAGACGCGGAAGGAGGAGACGGTCACCGGGCGGGCCGGGATCTCGAACTCCTCACCGCCGCGCACCCGCGCGTAGGACCGCTTGCCGTCGATCTTGATGGCGCTGACCTTGGACGGGACCTGCATGATCGCGCCGGTCAGGGCCGCCACTCCGGCGTCGATCCCCTCCCGGGTCACGCCGGACGCGTCGGTGGAGGAGGTGATCTCGCCCTCGGCGTCGTCGGTGACGGTGTCCTGGCCGAGCCTGATCGTGCCCAGGTACTCCTTCTCGGTCAGCGCGAGGTGGCCGAGCAGCTTGGTGGCCCGCTGGACGCCGAGCACGAGGACTCCGGTCGCCATCGGGTCGAGCGTGCCCGCGTGGCCGACGCGGCGGGTGCGGGCGATGCCGCGCATCTTGGCGACGACATCGTGCGAAGTGAAGCCGGACGGCTTGTCGACGATGACAAGGCCGTCCGGCGTGGTGGTCTGCTGCTCGGTCATGCGGAGGTCGGGCCCTCGTTCTTGTCGGCGGAGCCGGAGGTCTCTGCCTCGTCGTCCTCGTCCTCGGGCTTGCGGTACGGATCGGCGTCGCCGGCGTAACTCGCACCCGTGGACACCTGGCGCACCTCCGCGTCCCTGGCCCGCGCCTTGTCGAGGAGGTCCTCGATGGTGCGGGCGTTGTCCGGGAGGGCGTCCGGCACGAAGGCCAGGGTCGGCGTGAAGCGGACCCCGGTCTGCCGGCCGACCTCGGAGCGGAGGACGCCCTTGGCGCTCTCCAGCGCCGCGGCGGAGGCCGCGCGCTCTTCGTCGTCGCCGTAGACCGTGTAGAAGACCGTGGCCTCCCGCAGGTCTCCGGTGACCCGGGCGTCCGTGATCGTCACGAATCCCAGCCGCGGATCCTTGATTCGCCGGTCCAGGGTCTCCGCGACCACGACCTGGATGCGATCGGCCAGCTTGCGGGCCCGCGCGTTGTCGGTCACCGGTCCGTCACTCTTCCTTCTGATTTCACTCGACTGTCAGTCTTCGTCACTGTGCAGCCGCCGTCTCACCGACAGCAGCTCCACCTCGGGACGCGCGGCGACCAGCCGCTCGCACCGGTCCAGTACGTCCGTGAGGTGTCCGGTGTCCCCGGAGACCACGGCAAGGCCGATCTCGGCCCTGCGATGGAGATTCTGTCCGCCGGTCTCGGCCGCGCTCACCGCGTACTTGCGCTGGAGCTCGGCCACGATCGGGCGGACGACGGAACGCTTCTCCTTCAACGACCGTACGTCGCCGAGGAGCAGATCGAAGGACAGGGTCCCCACATACATGTGTGTCCGGATGTCCCGCCGGTTCGGGTTCGTGCCCCGCCAGAGCTTGCCGGGGACACCAGAACCGTACCGGAACGGCCGGAGCCGATCGACGGAAATACGACCCGTCGACCGGCTCCGACCGTGGTGGAAGGGGCCCGGGGCGAGGCCCGGGACCCTTCCCTCTGCGGATCAGCCCCGCGGCTTCTCGCGCATCTCGTACGTCGCGATGACGTCGTCGATCTTGATGTCGTTGAAGTTTCCGAGGTTGATACCGCCCTCGAAGCCTTCGCGGATCTCGGTGACGTCGTCCTTGAAGCGGCGCAGACCGGAGATGTTGAGGTTCTCCGCGATGACCTTGCCATCGCGCAGCAGGCGCGCCTTGGTGTTGCGCTTGACCTCGCCGGAGCGGACCAGCACACCGGCGATGTTGCCCAGCTTGGACGAGCGGAAGATCTCGCGGATCTCCGCCGTGCCGAGCTCGACCTCTTCGTACTCCGGCTTGAGCAGGCCCTTGAGGGCCGCTTCGATCTCTTCGATCGCCTGGTAGATGACCGAGTAGTACCGGACGTCCACGCCCTCGCGCTCGGCCATCTGCTCGGCACGCCCTGCGGCGCGCACGTTGAAGCCGATCACGATGGCGTCGGAGCCGGTCGCCAGGTTGATGTCCGACTCGGTGACCGCACCCACACCGCGGTGCAGGATCCGGATGTCGACCTCTTCACCGACGTCGAGCTGGAGCAGCGAGGACTCGAGAGCCTCCACCGAACCGGACGCGTCGCCCTTGATGATGAGGTTGAGCTCCTGGACCAGACCGGCCTTGAGCGCCTCGTCCAGGTTCTCCAGGGAGAACCGGACACCCTTACGGGCGAAGTTGGCGTTGCGCTCACGGGCGGCACGCTTCTCGGCGATCTGACGGGCCGTACGGTCCTCGTCGACCACCAGGAGGTTGTCGCCGGCACCCGGGACGTTGGTGAGACCGAGCACCAGGACGGGGGTCGACGGACCCGCTTCCTGGACGTTCTGACCGTTGTCGTCGAGCATCGCCCGGACCCGGCCGTACGCGTCGCCCACGACCACCGTGTCACCGATGCGCAGCGTTCCGCGCTGGACCAGGACGGTCGAGACGGCACCGCGGCCGCGGTCGAGGTGGGACTCGATCGCGATGCCCTGCGCGTCCTGCTCCGGGTTGGCCCGCAGGTCGAGCGAGGCGTCGGCGGTGAGGACGACGGCCTCCAGGAGGGACTCGATGTTGAGGCCCTGCTTGGCGGAGATGTCGACGAACATGGTGTCGCCGCCGTACTCCTCGGCCACCAGACCGAACTCGGTGAGCTGACCGCGCACCTTGGTCGGGTCGGCGCCCTCGACGTCGATCTTGTTGACCGCGACCACGATCGGCACCTCGGCCGCCTTGGCGTGGTTCAGCGCCTCGATCGTCTGGGGCATCACACCGTCGTTGGCCGCCACCACGAGGATCGCGATGTCGGTCGACTTCGCACCACGGGCACGCATGGCGGTGAACGCCTCGTGACCCGGGGTGTCGATGAAGGTGATCTTGCGGTCCTCGCCGTTGACCTCGGAGGAGACCTGGTAGGCACCGATGTGCTGGGTGATGCCACCGGCCTCGCCCGCGACCACGTTGGTCTTGCGGATCGCGTCCAGGAGTCGGGTCTTACCGTGGTCGACGTGACCCATGACGGTCACGACCGGCGGACGGGAGACCAGGGCCTCTTCGCCGCCCTCGTCCTCGCCGAACTCGATGTCGAAGGACTCGAGCAGCTCGCGGTCCTCCTCCTCCGGGCTGACGATCTCCAGGACGTAGTTCATCTCCTCGGCGAGAAGCCGGAGCGTCTCGTCGGAAACGGACTGCGTGGCGGTGACCATCTCGCCGAGGTTCATCATCACGGCGACGAGCGACGCCGGGTTGGCGTTGATCTTCTCCGCGAAGTCGGTGAGGGAGGCACCGCGCGACAGCCGGACGGCCTGTCCGTTGCCGCGGGGCAGCATGACGCCGCCGACGGACGGGGCCTGCATGGCCTCGTACTCCTGGCGCCTCTGCCGCTTCGACTTACGGCCACGACGCGCCGGACCGCCGGGACGGCCGAACGCACCCTGCGTGCCACCACGGCCACCGGGACCACCCGGACGACCGCCGAAGCCGGGACGACCCCCGAAGCCGCCGCCACCGCCGGGACGACCGGCACCGCCGCCACCGCCGGGACCGGCCGGACGACCGGCGAAGCCGCCGCCACCGCCGCCACCGGGACGGCCGGCGAAGCCGCCACCGCCACCGCCGGGACGACCGCCGCCGCCACCGGGACGACCGCCGCCGCCGGGACCACGGCCACCGCCGGGGCCACCACCGGGACGCGGGCCCGCAGCGGGACGCTGCGGCATCATGCCGGGGTTGGGGCGGTTACCGGCGGGACCGCCGCCGGGACGCGGAGCCTGCGGACGGGGCATGCCGCCCGGAGTGGGACGGGCACCGCCCTGTCCCTGACCACCCTGCGGACGCGGGGCGCCGCCGGGGCCGCTGCCCTGGGGGCGCGGGGCGCCGGGGCGCTCCTGGCCGCCGCCGGGGCGCGGGGCACCGCCGGGACGGGGCGCGCCGGGGCGCGCCATGCCGGTGGAGCCGCCGGAGGTGAAGGGGTTGTTGCCCGGACGGGGACCGGCCGGACGGGCGCCGCCGGGGCGCGGGGCGCCCTGGCCCGCGGGACGTGCGGGGCGGTCGCCGCCACGCTCGCCGCCACGGCCGCCGTCACGCTGACCGCCGTCGCGGGCTCCGCCGTCGCGCTGACCGCCGGCCGGGGCCGGACGGGCCGGGCGCGGCCCCGGGGTGGCACCCGCGGGACGCGGGGCCTGGGGCTGCTGGGGGGCGGCCGGCTGAGCCGGAGCCGGGGCCGAGAACTCGGCGGCCGGGACCGGGGTCACCGGGGCCGGCTTGGCCGGCGCGGGCTTCGGGCCCGGACGGGGGCCCGCCGACGGCGCGGAAGGCGCTGCCGGGGTGCTGCTCGGGGTCTCGGCCGCGGCCGGCTTGGGAGCCGGTGCGCCGGGCTTCGGGGCAGCGGGACGTGCCGCAGCGGCCGGGGAGGGCGCTGCGGGCTTCGCGGGCGTCGCCTTACGGGGCGCGCCAGGCTTGGCAGCGGACTTGCCGGCGTTGCCGCCGGGCCCCTGCAGTGCGTCGGTCAACTTACGTACAACCGGCGCCTCGATCGTCGAGGACGCCGAACGGACGAATTCACCGAGTTCTTGGAGCTTGGCCATGACGACCTTGCTCTCGACGCCGAACTCCTTGGCGAGTTCGTATACCCGGACCTTAGCCACATCGCTCCTTTTAGGTCCGGGTTACCGCCGGACCGTCGCTACTTCATGGGCGTACTCATCGCGTACTCATCGAGTGCTCATCGCAATCTCGACCTACTTCCAACTCGCGAGGTACCTGACCGCACGGGGTCCCGTGCCGTTCACTTCTTACGGTGTCACCCGCTCGACGAACCGCGTGAGTGCCGCGGTGTCGAACGGCCCCTTGGCCTTGAAGGCCCGGGGGAATGCCCGGCGGCGAACCGCCAGGTCGAGACAGACAGAGGTGGGGTGCACATAAGCACCCCGGCCGGGCAGCGTACCGCGTGGATCAGGGGCGCAGGCGCCCTCGTCCACCACGATGCGCAGCAGCTCGCTCTTGGCCGCTCGCTCCCGGCATCCCACACAGGTTCGCTCGGGGCAAGCGCGGGCTTGCGTCCGGCCAGACACGTTTAAGTCTACCTCCCCGTACCGACCTCACCCCTTTGGGGCAAAAATCGAACGGATGTTGTCGTGATCTCAGCGCCCTACGGCCCAGATCTATTCCCTGGACCCGCTCCGGGTCAACGCCTTTCCGAGCGCTCCCGGGCCCGATCGGCCCGCTCGCGGTCGGCGGTCTCGCGCTCGGCGTCGGTCTCGGTGTCGGGCCGGATGTCGATGCGCCAGCCGGTGAGGCGGGCGGCGAGGCGGGCGTTCTGGCCCTCCTTGCCGATGGCCAGCGACAGCTGGTAGTCCGGCACGGTGACCCGGGCGGAGCGGGCGCCGAGGTCGACGACCTCGACCTTGCTCACCCGGGCGGGCGACAGGGCGTTGGCGACCATCTCGGCCGGGTCGTCCGACCAGTCCACGATGTCGATCTTCTCGCCGTGCAGCTCGGCCATGACGTTGCGCACCCGGCCGCCCATCGGGCCGATGCAGGCGCCCTTGGCGTTCAGGCCCGAACGGGTGGAGCGGACCGCGATCTTGGTGCGGTGGCCTGCCTCGCGGGCGATCGCCGAGATCTCGACGGAGCCGTCGGCGATCTCGGGGACCTCCAGCGCGAAGAGCTTCTTCACCAGGTTGGGGTGGGTGCGCGAGAGCGTCACCGACGGACCGCGCACGCCCTTGGCGACCCGTACGACATACGTACGCAGGCGCAGACCGTGGGTGTACTCCTCGCCCGGGACCTGCTCCTGCACCGGAAGGATGGCTTCCAGCTTGCCGATGTCGACCAGGACGTTCTTGGGGTCCTTGCCCTGCTGGACGACGCCGGTGACGACGTCGCCCTCGTGGCCCGCGTACTCCCCGAAGGTCCGGTCGTCCTCCGCGTCGCGCAGCCGCTGGAGGATGACCTGCTTGGCGGTGGTCGCCGCGATCCGGCCGAAACCGGAGGGGGTGTCGTCGAACTCCTTGGGCTCCTGGCCCTCTTCGAGGTCGGCCGGGTCCTCCTTGGCCCACACCGTCACATGGCCGCGCTCGTCGATCTTCACGCGCGCCCGGCGGTGGCTGCCGTCGGTGCGGTGGTACGCGATGAGGAGGGCCGACTCGATCGCCCCGACGAGCACGTCGAAGGGGATCTCCTTGTCCTGCGCCAAGCCCTTCAGAAGCTTCACATCGATGTCCACGGCTACGCCTCCTCTTCCTTCTTGTCCTTGCGGTTGAATTCGATCTCCACGCGCGCCTTGGCGATCTCGTCGAAGGCGAGGCGGCGGGACGTGGGCTTGCGGCCCTTGACCCCGGGCACTTCGAGGTCGAGCCCGTCCTCGTCCACGGCGAGGATGCGGGCGACCAGCTCGCCGGAGCCGTCGGCGGCCAGCTGGAACCGGGCCAGCCGGCCGGTGGCGCGTACGTAGTGGCGGTGCTCGGTCAGCGGGCGGTCCGCGCCGGGGGAGCTGACTTCGAGGACGTACTCGCCCTCGCCCATCGCGTCGGTCTCGTCCAGCTTCTGGGAGATCGCGCGGCTCAGCTCCGCGCAGGCGTCCAGCTCCACGCCCTCCTCGGAGTCCACGATGATCCGGAGCACTCCGCGGCGGCCCGCCCGGGACACCTCGATCTCTTCGAGGTCCAGCTGCTGCGCGCTGACGAGCGGTTCAAGCAGCCCGCGCAGCCTCTCGCTCTGGGTGGTGCTCATCCGGGTGACTCCTCGGCCGCGTGTGCTGTTGTGGGGATCGTCGTGCGTCAGGTCAAAGGGTATCCGGTCGCCAGGGGTGTTGCCGTCCGCCTGCCCCGTCGGCGCGGGTACGCTCGCCTGCGGTGATCACATCAGGACAGATCCTGTCAGGACCGGTCCAGGCTCGAAGGAGAAACGTGCAGCGCACGGGGACGACGCGCAGGGGGGCGCTCACCGCCACGGGAGCTCTCGCCCTGGGTGCGGTGCTGACCGGCTGCGGGGGCGACGGTGAGGCGGCGGACGGCAGGAGGCCCACGCGCTCCGGCGCCCGGGCCGACGCGGTCCGGGCCGAGCGGGCCCTGCGCGAGAAGGCGGTGCGCGACGGCGCACGACTGATCGCCCACTACGACCTGGTGGCCGAGGCCCATCCGGCGACCGCGGCGGGCCTGGCGCCCCTGCGGGCGGCCGTACGGGAGCACGGGAAGGCGCTGGCCCCACCGCGCGCGAAAGGCGCGCCGGACGAGGCCGCTCCGCCCGCCCCCGGCCCGGTGTCCACCGACCCCGGGACAGCGGTGAAGGAGCTGGCCGCCGCCGAACGCCGCAGGGCCGACGCGCACACCGAGGCCCTGCTCACCGCGGAGCCGGAGCTGGCCCGGCTGCTGGCCTCGGTGGCGGCGGCCGCCGCGGCACACGCGTATCTGCTGACCGAGCTGGGCAAGGAGACCGCCGCATGAGCACCCGTACCGCCCGGCCGTCGAAGGGCGACTCCGCCTCCCCCGAGCTGACCGCCGCCCAGGCGGCCCTGGCCGCCGAGCACGCCTCCGTCTACGGCTACAGCACGCTGGGCGGCCTCCTCGACGGGAAGCGGCGCTCGGAGGCGGACGCGGCGTACGACGGGCACCGCGCGCGCCGGGACGCACTGTCCCGCACCGTGCGGGACCTGGGCGGTACGCCGGTGGCGGCCGAGGCCGCGTACGCTCTGCCGTTCGCGGTCGCTGACGCCCCGGCGGCGGAGCGGCTCGCCGCGGTGCTGGAGGACCGGGTCGCAGGCGTCTACGCCGATCTCGTACGGGCTTCCGAGGGCCCGCTGCGCAAGGAGGCCGCGGGCGCGCTCCGCGAGGCCGCGGTGCGGTCGGCCCGCTGGCGGGGCGGCAACGTAGCCTTTCCGGGGCTCGCCGAGCGGGCCGCCGGTGCGGATCCGGCCGCGACGGGCCCGGTGGAGGCCGCGGGCGCGGACGGGACGCGCTGATCCGAAGGACCGGAAAGGGAACACACGACGTATGGGTTTTGAACCGCCGCAGCGCCTGGTGCGCGCGCTCGGCGAGATGTACGGGGACGAGGCGACGGCCGACTGGCTGAACCGGCTCCCCGCACTGGCCGAACGGGTGCTGGACACCGCCGGAGGGGACCTCACCGTCGAACGGGTGGCCGCCCCGGGCGGGCGCAGCTCCCTGGTGGTCCTGGTGCACCGCGCCGACGGGACCGCGGCCGCGCTGAAGCTGGCCCCTCCGGTCGCCGGGCCGGAGCTGGAGCGGGCGGCGCTGGAGCACTGGGGCGGCTGGGGTGCGGTGCGGCTGCTGGACGCCCCGGCCGGAGCACTCGACGCACACGGCGCGCTGCTGCTGGAGCGGCTGCACCACGAGGTGTCACTGCGTTCGCTGCCGGAGGCGAAGGCCCAGCTGGAGGCGGCGGGCACGCTGCGGCGGCTGTGGGTGGAGCCCCCGGCAGGGCATTCCTTCGAGAGCGTGGCCGAGCGGACCGTGCGCCAGAGCGCCGGGATGCGGGCGGCCGCCGAGGCCGATCCGGAGCTGGCCCCGCTGGTCGGCGCGGCGCTCGCGGCGCGGGCCGAGCTGGTCGGGGCGTCCCCCGAACTCCTGCTGCTGCACGGCAACTTCCGGCAGAGCAAGGTCCTGGCCGGGGAGCGTGCGCCGTGGCTGACGGTGGGTCCGGAGCCGTTGGTGGGCGAGCGCGCCTATGACCTGGCGCGGCTGGTGCGGGACCGGGTGGAGGATCTGATCGCCTCTCCCGGCGGCCCGGCGACAGCGCGGCGGCGGGTCAAGAAGCTGGCGGAGTCGCTGGAGGTGGAGCAGGCCCGGCTGCACGGCTGGACGCTGTTCCGGGCGGTGGAGTCGGGAACCCGGGCGCTGGCCGAGGGGCGGCGGCAGATCGGCGAACTGACCCTGGAGTTCGCGGGCTGGCTGTAGCCCCTCCCCCTACGGCGAAGGCCCCCGCGCACGGTGCGCGGGGGCCTTCTTCGTGTGTGCTCAGCCGAGGTCGGCGGTGAGGCGGGCGATCGCCTCGTCCACCGTCAGCTCCTCGCGCTCGCCGGTGCGACGGTCCTTCAGCTCCAGGACGCCGTCGGCCGAGCGGCGGCCCGCGACGAGGATCTTGGGCACGCCGATGAGCTCGGAGTCGGTGAACTTCACGCCGGGCGAGACACCGGGGCGGTCGTCGACCAGGACGCGCAGGCCCGCCGCGTTGAGCTTCTCCGAGACCTCCAGGGCCAGTTCCGTCTGGAGGGCCTTGCCCGCGGCCACGACGTGGACGTCGGCCGGGGCGATCTCGCGGGGCCAGCACAGGCCCTTGTCGTCGGCGGTCTGCTCGGTGAGGGCGGCCACGGCACGGGAGACGCCGATGCCGTACGAGCCCATCGTGACGCGGACGGGCTTGCCCTGCTGGCCGAGCACGTCGAGCTGGAAGGTGTCGGCGTACTTGCGGCCCAGCTGGAAGATGTGGCCGATCTCGATGGCGCGGTCCAGGGTGAGGCCGGTGCCGCAGGCGGGGCAGGGGTCGCCCTCCTCGACCACGACGACGTCCAGATACTCGTCGACCTCGAAGTCACGGCCCGCGACGACGTTCCTGGCGTGCTTGCCCTCCTCGTTGGCGCCGGTGATCCAGGCGGTGCCGGGGGCGACGCGGGGGTCCGCGAGGTAGCGGACCTTCTCCAGGCCCTGGGGGCCGACGTAGCCGCGTACGAGGTCGTCGCGGCCGACGAAGTCCTCGGCGGTGACCAGCTCGACGACGGCGGGCGCCAGGTGCTCGCCGAGCTTGCCGAGGTCGACCTCGCGGTGGCCGGGGACGCCGACGGCGACGATCTCGCCGTCCACCTTGACCAGCAGGTTCTTCAGGGTGGCCGAGGCGGGGACGCCCAGGTGCTCGGCGAGGGTCTCGATGGTCGGGGTGTCGGGGGTGTCCAGCTCCTCGACCGCGCCGTGCGCCGAGCCGTCGACCGGGGCGAGCGCGAAGGTCACGGCCTCGGTGTTGGCGGCGTAGTCGCAGTTCGGGCAGTCCGCGAAGGTGTCCTCACCGGCGGCCGCGGGGGCGAGGAACTCCTCGGAGGCGGAGCCGCCCATGGCGCCGGAGACGGCCGAGACGATGCGGTGGTCCAGACCCAGGCGCTCGAAGATCTTGATGTACGCGGCCCGGTGCAGCGCGTAGGAGTGCGCGAGGCCCTCGTCGGTGGTGTCGAAGCTGTACGAGTCCTTCATCTGGAACTCGCGGCCGCGGAGCACGCCGGAGCGGGGGCGGGCCTCGTCGCGGTACTTCGTCTGGATCTGGTAGAGCATCACCGGCAGGTCCTTGTAGGACGTGCACTGGTCCTTGACCGTCTGCGTGAAGATCTCCTCGTGGGTCGGGCCGAGGAGGTAGTCGCCGCCCTTGCGGTCCTTGAGGCGGAAGAGGAGGTCGCCGTACTCCTCCCAGCGGCCCGACGCCTCGTAGGGCTCCTTGGGCAGCAGGGCGGGCAGCAGGACTTCCTGGGCGCCGATGGCGTCCATCTCCTCGCGGACCACGTTCGAGATGTTGTCCAGGACCTTCTTGCCGAGCGGCAGCCAGGTCCAGATGCCGGCCGCGTTGCGGCGCACGTACCCGGCGCGGACCAGCAGCTTGTGGCTGAGCGTCTCGGCGTCCGCCGGGTCGTCGCGCAGTGTCTTGATCATCAATCGGGACATGCGCTGGACCTGGGCCATGGTGAACTCCTGCTCGCAAGGGTGGTGAGCCCGAGGTTAACCGGGCGGTGCGGGCAGGCGGAAATCCATAACGCCCTACCGCAACAGCGGCAGGGGGGCGCCCATGACCGCGTACGGCTGCGGGGCGCTCGGGAAGACCACCTGGCGGGCCAGGTCGCGGTAGCCGAGGGCGCGGTACAGGGCACGGGCCGGGCTGTCCTTGTCGATGGCGGAGAGGATCGACCGGGGGTGGTCCACGGCGTCGGTGATCGTGGTGATCAGCGTGCGGCCGATACCGCGCTGCTGATGGCCGGGGTGGACGTGCAGCTCGGTGATGACGAAGGAGTCGTCGAGCCAGCCGTCGGAGCCGGTGGCCCGCAGATAGGGCTCGACGACGGTGGACCACCACTGGGCGCGGTCGTTGGGCAGCCCGTAGACGAAGCCGACGAGCCGTCCCTCGGGGGTGAGGGCGCCGAGGGCGCGGGCGTGGGGGTGCTCCAGGTGCCTGAGGACGATGTGGCGGCGTACGTCGATCTCGTCCTGGGTGAGCCCGAAGGCGGCCGCCTGGACGAGCAGGGCTTCGTCGACACGGGCGGCCAGGTCGACGGGGCCGATCTCGACGTCGGGTGCTGCGGAGCCTTCTCCGGGGACTGCCATGCGGGAACCCTACTGGCCCAGGGGTTGTCCGGCGGATCAGAACAGGACGCTCATGAACGCGCCGGTCTCACGGAAGCCGACGCGGCGGTAGGCCCTGCGGGCGGGGGTGTTGTAGTCGTTCACGTACAGGCTGACGACGGGGGCGACGTCGGCCAGGGCGTAGCGCAGGACGGCGGCCATGCCGGTCTCGGAGAGGCCCTTGCCCCGGTGTTCCGGGGCGACCCAGACACCCTGGATCTGGCAGGCCTGGGGGGTGGCGGCGCCGATCTCCGCCTTGAAGACGACCTTGCCGTCGTCGATGCGGGCGAAGGAGCGTCCGGCGCCGACGAGTTCGGCGACGCGGGCCTGGTAGAGGAGTCCGCCGTCCCCGGCGAGCGGCGAGATGCCGACCTCCTCGGTGAACATGGCGACGCAGGCCGGCATGAGGACCTCCGTCTCGTCCTTGCGGATGCGGCGGACGAGCGGGTCGGGGGTGATGTCGGCGGAAGGGCTTTCGGTGACCATGAGCGGCTGGTTGGCGCGGACCTCGCGGGCGGGGCCCCAGCTCGGTTCGAGGTGCCGCCACAGCAGGGCGGTGGGTTCGGCGGGTCCGACGATGGAGGAGCAGCGGCGCCCGGCCCGGCGGGCCCGGTCGGCGAAGGCCCGGACGGCCTCGGGTCCGGCGCAGATGGGGACGAGGTTGGCGCCGGAGTAGCACAGGGAGCGGAGCCTGCCGTCGGCGTACCAGCCCCACATCTCCCCGCCGAGGCGCCAGGCGTCTAGCCCCGCGACCTGGACGCGGGACGTCACAAAGGCGTTGGCCACGGGCTCGCTCTCCAGGATGGCGAGCGCTGCGCCGAGGTCGCTGGGTTCGAGGACCCGGGTGGTGGTCTGCGTCAACACGAGGGGGCCTCACCATGCGGTCTGCTGATTTCCGCACTGTACCCAACAAGCCCCTTGAACGCCGCCCGGGTCCGCGAGAGGGCCTCTCACCACACCGCCGCCCCGCCGGGCGCGGGGCCCGGCGGGGCGGTGAGGACGAGGGAAAGCCGAGGTCAGCTGATGGAGACCTCGGGTTCGCCGGACGGGATGCCGTCCTTCTCCATCTGCTCGGCGATCTTCATGGCCTCTTCGATCAGGGTCTCGACGATCTTCGACTCGGGGACGGTCTTGATGACCTCGCCCTTGACGAAGATCTGGCCCTTGCCGTTGCCGGAGGCGACGCCGAGGTCGGCCTCGCGGGCCTCGCCGGGGCCGTTGACGACGCAGCCCATCACCGCGACGCGGAGCGGGACCTCCATGCCGTCGAGCCCGGCGCTGACCTGGTCGGCGAGCTTGTAGACGTCGACCTGGGCGCGGCCGCAGGAGGGGCAGGAGACGATCTCCAGGCGGCGCTGCTTCAGGTTCAGCGCCTCCAGGATCTGGAGTCCGACCTTGACCTCCTCGGCCGGCGGGGCCGAGAGGGAGACGCGGATGGTGTCGCCGATGCCCTCGGAGAGCAGCGCGCCGAACGCGACGGCCGACTTGATGGTGCCCTGGAACGCCGGCCCGGCCTCGGTGACGCCGAGGTGCAGGGGGTAGTCGCTCTGGGCGGCGAGCTGGCGGTAGGCGTTGACCATCACGACCGGGTCGTTGTGCTTGACCGAGATCTTGATGTCGCCGAAGCCGTGCTCCTCGAAGAGGGACGCCTCCCAGAGGGCCGACTCGACGAGGGCCTCGGGCGTGGCCTTGCCGTACTTCTTCAGGAGCCGCGCGTCCAGGGAGCCGGCGTTGACGCCGATCCGGATCGGCGTGCGGGTCTCGCCCGCCGCCTTCGCGATCTCCTTGACCTTGTCGTCGAACTGCTTGATGTTGCCCGGGTTCACCCGGACCGCCGCGCAGCCCGCGTCAATGGCCGCGAAGACGTACTTCGGCTGGAAGTGGATGTCCGCGATCACCGGGATCTGGGACTTCTTCGCGATCGTGGCGAGGGCGTCGGCGTCGTCCTGCGTGGGGCAGGCCACGCGCACGATCTGGCAGCCGGACGCCGTCAGCTCGGCGATCTGCTGGAGCGTGGCGCCGATGTCCGAGGTGCGCGTCGTCGTCATCGACTGCACCGAGACGGGCGCGTCACCGCCGACCGCGACCGAGCCGACCTGGATCTGTCGGCTGACCCTTCGGTCGGCGAGCTTGGTCGGAACGGCCGGCATTCCGAGAGAAATCGCAGTCATGCGCTGTGCATCCCCAAGGTGTGGATCAAGGTCCCGATTTCGGCGGGCTCCAGCCTTCGAGGTTACGGCACCGGAGCCCGGGCACACGCACCATGTCGACATGTCCACCCCTTCGTGAGCGGCCGGACACGACATGTGTGCCCGGCCGTCACCTGTGGGGCGAATGGGACGATCAGCTGATCTCCACCGGGGCGGTCAGCTGATCCTGACCGGGTTCACGATGTCGGCCACCAGGACCAGCAGCGTGAAGCAGATGAAGAGTCCGGCGACCACGTAGGCGACCGGCATCAGCTTGGCCACGTCGAACGGACCCGGGTCCGGGCGCCGGAAGACCCTGGCCACATTGCGCCGCAACGACTCCCACAGGGCGCCCGCGATATGCCCGCCGTCCAGTGGGAGCAGCGGCAACATGTTGAACAGGAACAGCGACAGGTTGAAGCCCGCCAGCAGGAACAGCATCATCGCGACCTGGTTCTGGGCCGGGATGTCGAGGTTCATCACCTCGCCGCCGATCCGGGCCGCGCCCACCACGCCGACCGGTGAGTCGTCGGCGCGCTGGCCGTCGCTGAAGGCGGCGTCCCACAGGGCCGGGATCTTGGAGGGCAGGGCGATGATCGCGTCGACGCCGTTCTCGATCATGTCGCCCATACGGACGACGGAGTCGCCGAAGGAGAGCGGCACGATCTCGGTCTGGGCGGCGAAGCCCAGGTAGCCCGCCTTGATGTACTGGTCGGGGATGACCTCGCCATCGGCGTCCTTCTTCGCGACGGCGTTCTCGCGCAGGACGGCGTTGAGGGTGACCTCCTGGCCGCCGCGCTCGACGGTGATCGTGGCGGGGCCGATGGTCCCGCGGATGCGGTCCGAGAGCGTCGCCCAGTCGTCGACCCGCTGCCCGTCGAAGGCGACGATCTTGTCGCCCTCCTTCAGGCCCGCGGCCTTGGCCGGGGAGACCGGGTCGCTGTCCTTGCAGGTGTCGCGCTTGTCGCTCTGCGAGATGACGCACTGCTGGACGCCCGCGACCTCGGTGGTCTGGGTCTGGAAGCCGAAGGTCATCGCGACGCCCATGAAGATCGCGACCGCGAGGACCAGGTTCATGAACGGCCCGGCGAACATCACGATGACGCGCTTCCACGGCTTGCGCGTGTAGAAGAGCCGCTTCTCGTCGCCCGGTTCGAGCTCCTCGTACGCGGCGGAGCGGGCGTCCTCGATCATGCCGCGCCACGGTGAGGTGGAGCGGGCCTCAAGGCGGCCGTCGGCGCCGGGCGGGAACATCCCGATCATGCGGATGTAGCCGCCCGCCGGGATGGCCTTGATGCCGTACTCGGTGTCGCCCTTCTTCTTCGACCAGAGGGTCGGGCCGAATCCGACCATGTACTGCGGGACCCGGATGCCGAACATCTTGGCCGTGGAGAGGTGGCCCAGCTCGTGCCAGGCGATGGAGAAGAGCAGGCCCACGACGAAGACGGCGATCCCCAGGACCGTCAGCAGGATCGAGGTCAGACTCATGCGCGCGCCTCCGCTGTCGCTTTCGCCGAGAGTTCCCGGGCCCGTGCGCGGGCCCACGTTTCCGCTTCGAGGACGTCCGCGACGCTGAGCGAGGTTCCCGGGGCGGGGGTGCCGTGTTCGGACACCACAGCGGTGACCGTATCCATGATTCCGTTGAAGGGCAGCTGTCCGGCGAGGAAAGCGTCGACGCACTCCTCGTTCGCCGCGTTGAAAACGGCGGGCGCGGTGCCGCCGAGCCCGCCGACGTGCCGGGCGAGACCGACGGACGGGAAGGCCTCGGTGTCCAGCGGGAAGAACTCCCAGCTGGAGGCCTTCGTCCAGTCGAAGGCGGGGGCGGCGTCCGGGATGCGCTCGGGCCAGCCGAGGCCGATGGCGATGGGTCCGCGCATGTCGGGCGGGGTGGCCTGGGCGAGCGTGGAGCCGTCGCTGAACTCGACCATGGAGTGGACGTAGGACTGCGGGTGGACCACGACCTCGATCCGGTCGAAGGGGATGTCGTAGAGGAGGTGCGCCTCGATGACCTCAAGACCCTTGTTGACCAGGGTCGCGGAGTTGATCGTGATGACCGGGCCCATCGCCCAGGTGGGATGGGCGAGGGCCTGCTCCCGGGTGACGTCGGCCAGCTCCTCGCGCGTACGGCCCCGGAAGGGTCCGCCGGAGGCGGTGACGACGAGCCTGCGGACGTCGGCGCGGGTGCCCGCGGCCAGCGCCTGGAAGAGGGCAGCGTGCTCGGAGTCGACCGGGATGATCTGGCCGGGGGCGGCGAGCGCCTTCACCAGCGGGCCGCCGACGATCAGCGACTCCTTGTTGGCGAGGGCGAGCGTGCGGCCCGCCTTCAGGGCGGCCAGGGTCGGGGCGAGCCCGATGGAGCCGGTGATGCCGTTGAGCACGGTGTGGCAGGCGCTCGCGGCGAGGGTGGTGGCCGCGTCAGGTCCGGCCAGGATCTCGGGCAGCGGCTCGCCGGCCCCGTACTGTTCCCGCAGCGCCTCGCGCAGGGCGGGGACCGCGTCCTCGGCGGCGACCGCGACCGTGTCCACCCGCAGCAGGCGGGCCTGCTCGGCCAGCAGGGCGACCCGGCCGCCTGCGGCCGAGAGCGCGGTGACCCGGAAGCGGTCGGGGTTGCGCAGGACCAGGTCGATGGCCTGAGTGCCGATGGACCCGGTGGAGCCGAGGATCACAAGATCCCGGCGGCCGTCCGCGGCATCGAAGACGAGATGCGGATCGGCGAGGGGTGCGGGGCTGTCGCTCATGCCTCCCATTGTTGCCGCTCCCGCTGTGTGCGCGGACAGCGCGTCCCGGTGGGGCGCGCGGTCGGCGCCTTTCAGCGCCCTTCGAGGGCGTTCGCGAAGTCCGCGAACACCTCGTGGAAGCGCGGGAAGGTCTTGCGTACGCAGCCGGGGTCGTCGTACGTCAGACCGGGGGTGCGCAGTCCGGCGACGGCGAAGGACATGGCGATGCGGTGGTCGCCGTGGGTCGCGATCCCGGCGGGCTTCGGCATACCGGGGTGGATCTCGATCCAGTCGGGGCCGGTGTGCACGGTGATGCCCATGCGGCGCAGGTTCTCGGCGCACGCCTCCAGCCGGTCGCACTCCTTGACCCGGGTGTTGGCGACGTCCTCGATCCGTACGGGCCCGTCCGCGTGGGGCGCGATGGCGGCGAGGGTGGGCATGGTGTCGGAGATGTCGCGCATGTTGACGGTGAGCCCGCGCAGCGGGCCGGTGGAGCGGACGGTGGTGGCGTCGGCGCCGACCGCCACTTCGGCGCCCATCGCGCGCAGGACGTCGACGAAGCGCAGGTCGCCCTGGAGCGCGCCGGCGCCGAGGCCGGGGACGGTGACCTCGCGGCCGGTGAGGGCGGCCGCGGCGAAGAAGTAGCTCGCGGTGGAGGCGTCGGGCTCGACGGCGTAGGAGGTGGCCCGGTAGCGGCCGGGCAGGACGGTGAAGGTGTCGCCCTCGCGCAGCACGTCCACGCCGAAGCTCCGCATCATCGCGAGGGTGATCTCGACGTAGGGGGCGGAGACCAGCTCGGTCACCTTGATCCGCAGCCCCTTCGCGGTGAGCGGTCCGAGCATCAGCAGGGCGGTGAGGTACTGGGACGACTCCCCCGCGTCCAGGGTGAGTTCGCCGCCCGTGATGCCGGTGGCCCGGACGGTCAGCGGGTGGTGCCCCTCGGCTCCCTCGTGGCGCAGGTCGACACCGAGGCCGGTGAGGGCCCGGGTGAGCGGGGCCAGCGGGCGGCGGCGCATCTGGGCGGAGGCGTCGAAGCGGTACGTGCCGGAGGCGGCGGCCGCGACGAGGGCGGGCAGGAAGCGGGCGGTGGTCGCGCCGTCACGGCAGTAGACGTCGGCCTCGGGGGCGGCGGGCCCGGCCGGGCGGCCCTCGATGTGCCAGCGGTCGGCCTCCTGGGTGACCCGGTACCCGAGGCTCCGGAGGCCTTCGGCGAACCCCTCGGTGTCGTCCGAGTGCAACGGGCGCAGGAGAGTAGTGGTGCCGTCGGCCGCGGCGGCCAGGAAGAGGGCGCGGGCGGTGACGGACTTGGAGCCGGGAAGGTCGATGAGGGTCACGGCGCCCATCCTGCCGGGCGGCGGGCGGGGCGAGGGGGTGCGTCCGGTGTGTGGACGGGGTGGACGCACCCCGGTCGGCCTCGGGGGACAGGCCTCAGCGCACCGGGCGGTGCTGGTTCTCCCGGACGGAGGGGCCGGGTGTGGCATCCGCGATCCAGGGGCCTTCGCCGCTGGGGTCGACGACGCCCTCCTCCAGCCAGGTGTACATACCGGACAGGACACCGTCGACCACGCGCCGGTCGAGGTCGTCGGTGTTGGACCACAGGCGGGTGAACAGCTCCTCCACCCGGATGCGGGCCTGCTCGCAGAAGGCGTCCGCGAGCTGGTAAGCCTCGCGGCCGTGCTCGCCCGCACCGCGCAGATGCTCGGCGCGGACACAGGCGGCGCTCATGGCGAAGAGTTCGGCGCCGATGTCGACGATCCGGCCGAGGAAGCCCTGCTTGGTCTCCATCCGGCCCTGCCAGCGGGACATGGCGTAGAAGGTGGAGCGGGCAAGCTTGCGGGAGGAGCGCTCGACGTACCGGAGGTGGCCGGAGAGGTCGCGGTGCCCCGCGGGGTGGAAGTCGGCGTACGTACGCGGGAGCTGGCCCGGTCCGGCGACCAGCTTGGGCAGCCAGCGGGCGTAGAACCCGGCGGCGTTCGCGCCCGCCCTCGCCTTGGCGGAGAGCGGCTTGTCGGGGTCGATGATGTCGCCCGCGACCTTGAGGTGGGCGTCGACGGCCTCGCGGGCGATCAGCAGATGCATGATCTCGGTGGAGCCCTCGAAGATCCGGTTGATGCGCATGTCCCGGAGCATCTGCTCGGCCGGAACGGCCCGCTCCCCACGGGCGGCCAGGGACTCGGCGGTCTCGAAGCCTCGGCCGCCGCGGATCTGGACCAGTTCGTCGGCGATCAGCCAGCCCGTCTCGGAGCCGTACAGCTTGGCGAGGGCGGCCTCGATACGGATGTCGTTGCGGTCCTCGTCGGCCATCTGCGAGGAGAGGTCGACGATGGCCTCCAGGGCGAAGGTGGTGGCCGCGATGAACGAGATCTTCTTGCCGACCGCCTCGTGCTGGGCGACGGGCCGGCCCCACTGCTCCCGTACGGCGGACCATTCGCGGGCGATCTTCAGCGACCACTTGCCCACGCCGACGCACATCGCGGGCAGCGAGAGGCGGCCGGTGTTGAGGGTGGTGAGGGCGATCTTCAGCCCGGCGCCCTCGGGCCCGATCCGGTGCGCGCCGGGCACCCGCACCTGGTGGAAGCGGGTGACGCCGTTCTCGATGCCGCGCAGCCCCATGAAGGCGTTGCGGTGCTCCACGGTGACGCCGGGGGCGTCCGCCTCGACGACGAAGGCGGTGATGCCTCCGGGGTGGCCCTCGGACGCGGGGACCCGGGCCATGACGACGAGCAGGTCGGCGACGACGCCGTTGGTGGTCCACAGCTTCACGCCGTCGAGGAGGTAGTCGGGCCCGTCGGGCACGGCGGAGGTGGCGAGGCGGGCGGGGTCGGAGCCGACGTCGGGCTCGGTGAGGAGGAAGGCGGAGATGTCGGTGGTGGCCAGCCGGGGCAGGAAGACGTCCTTCTGCTCCTGGGTGCCGAAGATCTTCAGCGGCTGCGGTACGCCGATCGACTGATGCGCGGAGAGCAGGGCGCCGATCGCGGGGCTGGCGGAGCCGACGAGAGCGAGCGCCTTGTTGTAGTACACCTGGGTGAGGCCGAGGCCGCCGTACTTGGTCTCGATCTTCATCCCGAGGGCGCCGAGCCGCTTGAGTCCGTCGATCACCTCGTCGGGGATCTTCGCATCGCGCTCGATCCGGGCGCTGTCGACCTTCGTCTCGCAGAACGCCCGCAGCCGCGCCAGGAACTCCTCGCCGCGCCTGATGTCGTCGGGCGGCGGCATGGGATGCGGGTGGATCAGGTCGAGCCTGAGCCGCCCCAGGAACAGCTCCTTGGCGAAGCTGGGCTTGCGCCAGTCCTGCTCACGGGCGGCCTCGGCGACCCGCCGCGCTTCGCGTTCGGTGACCTTGGGGGCCTTGGGGACCTGGGGTGTGTTGTGTGGTGCGGACATGAGGGACCTCACCTCGCCGCTCGTCGCTGCTGCTACTGGGCTGCTTCTGGTCCGTATGTAACCCGTGTACCCGCTGATCGGCACCCGCACCAGCCCCCGCGCACGAGGCGGGACACCGGCCTCCTTCAGCCGAGCGGGCCGGGCGCCAGGAGCGTCGGGGCGCGGTCCGGGGACTCGGGGCCCGCTGATCCGGGCATCGACCACTTCGTACGCGCACCCGGGTCGGGCAAGGCATCGTCACCACCTGGAGCAAGGGCACCCCGTTGACGATCGCGCCGGACCAGCCGATAAGCAGCACTCCTGGCCAGGTGCATGTCAGAAGTGACAGACTCCTGCGCAGCCACGAAGGGCACGAGGTCCGATACCTGGGGGTATGAGGATGAACTGGTACAGACGTGTGGGAGTTGCGCTGACCGCATCGCTGCTGGGTGGGCTGATGGCCTCGGGCACGGCCGGCGCCGCGACACCGAAGGACGTGTGCGGCTGGACGAGCACGCCCGTGGGGTGGGTCGAGGTGAAGTACTGGGACAGTTCCCGGTGCGGCTCGACCGGCGGGGGCATGTACAACACGAAGCGGATCACGGACACCAGCGACGTGGCCGCCGGCGGAACCGTGTCGGCGTGCACCTACAGCCCGATCCCGTCCGGGTTCCACATCACCAGGTACTCGTCGGTCTCCGACTGCAACCGGAGCCGCGGCACCAGCGATTACCACAACCGGGTCGGGCTGGTGAATCTCGCCGGTCTCCCGAAGGGCACCACCAAGACCATCTGCGGCCTGTTCGAGGTGCCGGCCGGGTGGACCGTGCACAGCCGGTCCAAGTCCGTCGACTGCCAGCAGTACAAGTACGGATATCCCTCCAACGACAACACCATGACCATCCGCAAGTCCTGACCCGGTCCGTGCGGAGTGCGGCCGCGGCGTCCGCAGGGGTGTGGTCGGCGGGCCCCGCCCGCGCTCGCTGTCCGGGCGGGGCGCGGGCGGGACCGTCCGGGGGTGTTACAGGGCGAGGCCGGTGAGGACCAGGACGCGCTCGTAGGTGTAGTCGTCCATGGCGTAGCGCACGCCCTCGCGGCCGACGCCGGACTGCTTGGCGCCGCCGTACGGCATCTGGTCGGCGCGGTACGAGGGGACGTCGCCGATGATCACGCCGCCGACCTCCAGGGCGCGGTGGGCGCGGAAGGCGGTCTGGAGGTCGTGGGTGAAGACCCCGGCCTGGAGGCCGTACTTGGAGGAGTTGACGGCGGCGAACGCCTCGCCCTCGCCGTCGACCTTCTGGAGGGACATGACCGGCCCGAAGACCTCTTCGCAGGAGAGCGTCACGTCGTCGGGGAGACCGGCGAGCACGGTCGGGGCGTAGGTGGCCCCGTCGCGCTTGCCGCCGGTGAGCAGCTCGGCGCCGCCCTGGACGGCCTCGTCGACCCAGGACTCGACGCGCTTGGCCGCGTCCTCGCTGACGAGCGGGCCCACGTCGGTGGTGGCGTCGGCCGGGTCGCCGGTCACCAGCGCCTCGACGGCGGCGACGATCTTCGGGACGAGCCGGTCGTAGACCGAGGCGTCGGCGATGACGCGCTGCACCGAGATGCAGGACTGGCCGCCCTGGTAGTTGGAGAAGGTGGCGATCCGGGTCGCGGCCCAGTCGAGGTCCTCGTCGGAGGCGTAGTCGCCGAGGACGACCGCCGCGCCGTTGCCGCCGAGCTCCAGGGTGCAGTGCTTGCGGGGCACCGACTCCATGATCGCGTAGCCGACGGGGCCGGAGCCGGTGAAGGAGATGACCGGCAGCCGCTCGTCCTGGACCAGGGCGGGCATCTTGTCGTTCGGGACCGTCAGGACGGACCAGGAACCGGCCGGGAGGTCCGTCTCGGCCAGCAGCTCACCGAGGATCAGGGCGGAGATCGGGGTGGCCGGGGCGGGCTTGAGGATGATCGGAGCGCCGACGGCGATGGCCGGGGCGACCTTGTGGGCGCTGAGGTTCAGCGGGAAGTTGAAGGGCGCGATGCCGAGGACGGCCCCGCGCGGGAAGCGCCGGACCAGCCCGAGCCGGCCGGTGCCGCCGAGGTCGGTGTCGAGCCGCTGGGCCTCGCCGCCGTTGAACCGGCGGGCCTCCTCGGCCGCGAACCGGAACACGGACACGGCCCGGCCGACCTCGCCGCGGGCCCACTTGATCGGCTTGCCGTTCTCCGCCGAGATCAGCTGGGCGATCTCCTCGGTACGCTCCGTCAGCCGCCGTACGACGTGGTCGAGGGCCGCGGCCCGTACGTGCGCCGGGGTCGCGGCGAACTCGTCGCGCACGGCGTGCGCGGCGGCGACGGCCTCCTCGACCTGGGCGTCGGTCGGCACGCTGACGGTGCCGACGAGACGTCCGTCGTACGGGTTGGTGACGTCGAAGCTGTCCGCACCGGTGGCCTGGCGGCCGGCCAGCCAGAAGGCGTGGGTGGAAGTCATGGAGGTTCCGGCCCTTCGGAGGTCGTGACGGGGGTGGCGGGCGCCCGGAAGGCTCACCGCTGTGGTCCCACGGTAGGGCGGCAGGGGGCTGAGGGCGTTTGTCCGGCGTGGAGCGGAGCGGGTGTCGGGTGCTCCGAATTGGCGGAGCGGGTGGCGGGTGGGGCGGCTGGTGCGTGGTGGGACGGGGGCGGCCGGTCGGGGCCGTTCCGCTCATTCCCCGGCGGGCTCGGCGGGCTCGGCGGGCTCGGGCGGCCCGGGAATCCCGGCGGTCCCGGTGGCCCTGGTGGTCCTGGTGGCCTCAGCAGTCTCAGCGGTCGCGGTTGCCGTCGCCATTGGACCCGTCGCTGCCGTCGCTGCCGTTGCTCCCGTCGCTGCGGCCGTCCCCTCCGCTCCCGTCGCCGCCGTCGCCTTGAGTGCGAGCCACAGCTCCATGCGGACGTCCGGGTCGTCCAGCGAGCGGCCCAGGATCTCCTCCACGCGGCGCATCCGGTAGCGCAGGGTGTGCCGGTGCACGCCCAGGTCGGCGGCGGCGGCGTCCCACTGCCCGTGCCGGGAGAGCCAGGCGCGCAGGGAGGCCACGAGGTCGCCGCGGCCCTTGGCGTCGTGCTCGTGGAGCGCGCGGAGCATGCCGTCGGCGAAGGCCCGTACCGCGTCGTCGGCGAGCAGGGGGAGCACCGAACCGGCCGCCAGCTCCTCGTGCTCGACCAGCGCCCTGCCCCGGCGGCGGGCGACGGACAAGGCCTGCTCGGCCTGCTTGTACGCGGCGGAGACGGCGACCGGGCCGGCGGGGGCGGAGAGGCCGACCACGACCTCGCTGTCCTCGGCGCCTCCTTCGCGCGGCGCACGTTCGTCCTGGGCCTCGGCGTAGGACGCGCAGGCGGCGACGGCGGCCCCGCCGTCCGCGGCGAGCACGACCACGCGCTCACCCTCGGGAACCAGGAGCAGCGCCTCGCCGGAACGGGCGGCGGCGGCCTCCATCGTCTCGGTGAGCAGGTCGGGTCCGGCCGGCGCGGGGGCCTCGGCGATGAGCAGCCGGAAGGGCGCGTCCAGCAGGCCGCCGTAGAGGTCTCCGGCGACCGCCCGCGCGTGGTCGGGCTGCCCGGCGAGCAGCATCCGCAGGACCGCGGCGCCCAGGCGCTGTTCGGCGCCCTGGAGGGAGCGGGAGCGGGCGGTGGTGAGGGTGAGCAGGGCGACGGCGGAGTGCACGGCGTACCGCTCGGCGGTACCCAGGGCCGCTCCCGTACCGACGGCCAGCGCGCCGCGGGCCCGGCGGCCGGTGCCGAGCGACTGGAGCTCGACCCGGTCCTCACTGTCGCCGACGACGACGCTGGCGGGGGCGGGCCGGTCGCGCAGTCGCTGGACGTCCGGGGTGAGCCGGGCGGCGCGGCGGGCGGCCCAGTCGGGGGCGGCGGCCAGCACCGCGCCGGAGGTGTCGTACAGGGCGGCCCAGCCGTTGATATGGGCGGCGAGCCGGGCGAGCAGGTCGGCGGGGCCGTCCCCGGCGAGCGCGGCCTTCGTCAACTCGCGCTGGGCCTCGAACCCCGCGGTGACCGCGCGGTACTGGTCGGCGGCGATGGCGGCGGAGACGGCCTTGCTGATGGCGAGGAACGGGGTGCGGCGGGGGACTTCGAGGAGCGGAAGGCCCGCTTCCTCGGCGGCGTCGACGAGAGCGGCCGGGATGTCGTCGTAGTTGACCCCGACGGCGAACCCGAGCCCGGCGACCCCGGCCCCGGCGAGCCGCCGCACGTACCGCCGCATGGACTCGGCGTTCTCGGCGTCGAGGTTGGTGGCGGTGACGAGGAGCAGTTCGCCGCCGTCCATGTAGGGCACGGGGTCGGCGAGCTCGCTGGCGTGGGCCCAGCGCACGGCGGTGTCGAGCCGGTCCGCGCCCGCCCGCACGGTGAGCTTGAGCGCCGAGTGCTGGACGAGCGAGGCGAGCGTGGGGGGCATGGGCCGGGAACCCTCGGGGTCGGGGACAAGTTCGGCGGACCGCCATCGCTTGGCGGATGCCGTCGATTTCGCCGTCCCGTATGAACGGCTGCCTCTGATTCTGCCAGGGCGGCAGGGTGCCGGTTAACCGCTCTCAGGGGGGGTGAGTCCCCTACTGGCCGGTAGGGGAAGTCAGGCGTCCAGCTGCACGAGGAGCGGCGGCGCATGCTCGCCTTCGACGGTGGCCAGCCGGATGACCGCGTGCCCGGCCGGGACGGAGTAAGCGAGCTCGGAGGCCGACCACCGCTCCCGCTCCACCTGCCGTACGGTCACCGCGTCCGTGGTCACGGCCTTGCCGGTGACGAGCTTGCGCAGGGCGTGCAGGGCGCGGGTGAAGGGCTGGTCGGCGAAGACGGTGTGCTGGGCGACCTCGCGGGTCTCGACCCACTCCTTGCCCCAGGCCTCGGCGAAGCGCTTGCCGTCCCAGGTGGTGATGCCGGAGAAGGCCGCCGTGCAGCCGACCGCGCCGAGCAGCGGGGTGTGCAGGGCCTCGGGCACGTCGTCCACGGTACGCAGGGCGAGTACGGCTCCCGCGTTGACCGAGCGGAGGCGGCGGATGCCCCGGACGGTCTCGGCGGTCACCGCGTGAGTGGCGTCGTCCAGGACGAGGCAGGCGAAGAGCGCGGTGTCGGTGCGCGCCGCGGTGATCGCGGTGAACTGGGCGAGGAGGAGTCGGGTGAGCAGTCGGGACGCCTCCGCGTGGCCGCGCTCCGGCAGGTCGATGCGGACCCGGAGCGGGTGCTGACCGAGAGAGCGCAGGGCGAAGGGGCGGGCGTCCGGTCCGGTGGCGAAGAATCCGGCGAACGCGGGACGGTCGAGCAGGGCGACCCGGTCGGCGAGGACCGGCGCGGGGTCGCCGGGGCCGCCCGCCTGCCGGGCCCGGGCGTCCAGCTCGCGAAGCATCGCGTGGTGCCCGGCGGCTTCCAGGGCGGCGCGGAGCCCGGCGATCGCGGCCGGGGTGCCGTCGAGGAGCTCACGCAGCTCGGGCACGGAGGGGAAGTGGTCGTGGGCTGCCCGGTAGGGACCGAGGAGCTGGGCGAGGACAGTGGCGGAGCGGCGGCTGTCGAGGCTGCCGACATCACCGACGAGCCCCTCCGCCAGGACGGCTGCGGCCTCGTCGGGGTCGGTGGTCCCCCCGTACAGGTCGAGGTCATGGGCGGAGGCAGGGTTGCCGACGCGTACGACGACGTCGAAGGCCTCGTCCGGGCCCAGCGGCGCACCCGCCGCGCCGACGGCGAGGACCGCGGCCTGCCCGGCGAGCGCGCGCAGCGCGAGGGCTTCGACGACCGGCCGGATCAGACGCGCGGACTTCCCCGCCCCCGGCGGGCCCACGGCGAGCAGTGAGGTGCCCAGCAGTGTGGGGTCCAGGGCGAGGCCCGTACCCCGGCGGACGTAGGGGTTGTGCTGGTCCTGGGCGCACCGGCCGATCCTGACCTGTCCGGTGAGGACGTCGTGGCGGGCGGTGCGGCGGGGCAGGTCTCGGTGGCCCGAAGGGTGCAGGGCAGCGGCTCCCCCGGTACGCAGGACGGCCTCGGCGAAGGGGGCGAGCCGGTCGGGCCGCCGGGTGGCGAGCGTCCACGCGTGGCGGAGCCGGGCCACGTCCACGTCGTTCATGCGGCCGGTGCGAACCTCGGCGGTGAGGGTGTCCGCCGCGTCGGTCCAGCCCGCTGCGCGCAGCTCGGGCCACTGGTCGGGGGAGGCGGCCGTGGCGGGGGCGGGCGGGCTGCCGGGGGCGGGGGCGGGGCTGACCCGGCGGGCGGCGATCAGTTCGCGCCAGCGGCCGAGGCGGGCGAAGGGCCAGAGCACGGCGGCGGCGATGAGTCCGTAGATCACGTTGACGACGGTCTGGCTCTGGTAGATCTCGCCGCCCGCGACGGAGGCGACCAGGACGAGGACCGGGCGGACGACCGGCAGGGTCTCCTTCCAGACGAGGAGCTGCGTGAACCCTGCGGCGACAGCGGCGGCGACGGCGAGGAAGGGCTGCCCCCGGCCCGCGACATGGCGGCGGAAGAGCTCGGAGAAGTTGCCGATGCGGCCGCAGCCGTAGGCCAGCAGCCCGAACAGGATCGCCTCGTACACCGTGAGGGCGTCACTGCCCTCGATGGTGCGGGGGCCGCCGGACGTTCCCGGGTTCCACCATTCCCCTGGGGTGAAGAGCTTCAGCGGGACGAGGCGGTAGGGGAGGTAGCCGTTGCGCCACAGCGACCACAGCAGCAGTGCGGAGAGCAGCGAGATCAGGGCGCCGACCAGCAGCGACCGGTCGGATACGCCCTCGGCCTCCTCGGGCGGGGGCGGGGTGTATCCGAACCGCCAGACGCCGGGCCCCTGGGGCGGGCGGGGAGTGCGCAGCCAGGCGTCGACCGGGGCCTCGGGGGACGGCTGCTCGACCGGGGTTGCGGTGGGGGGCGGAGCCGGCGCTCGTCCGGTCGGCGGGGCCGGGTACGGGGCCGGAGCACCGAGGCCGGATACGGAGGGCGCGGGCGCTGCGGCGGGGGGAGGTACCCGGGGCGGGGCCGTGGGCGGTGGCGGGACGGCCGGTCCGGGGACCCTGTCCGCGCTCGTGCCCCGTACGCCCCGCGTGTCGTCGTCCATGAACCACTGCCCCCTTGACCTGCCGGTCCGTCCGCTGCCCCGGTCAATCTAGTGCGCGCACACGGTGAGTTCAGCAACGCGCCCGGATAGTGACCGTCCGGGATCGCCCAGGACCCCTGCCGCACCGGCCCGGCAGGGGCCCCTCCGCCACCTGTTCGCCACCTGTCCGCCAAGGACAACGACACGCCCCCACCACTCCCGATCGGAGCATGCCCGCACCCCTCCCCCGCCCCTAGCCTGCAGAAAGAAGAGCGTCCGAAACACCCCCAGGAGCCCCTCATGACCGCAATCCCGCAGGAGCGCCGCGTCGTCACTGCCATCCCCGGCCCGAAGTCGGCCGAGCTTCAGGCTCGCCGTACCGCGGCCGTCGCCGCAGGTGTGGGCTCCACCCTGCCGGTGTTCACCGCCCGTGCGGGCGGCGGGATCATCGAGGACGTGGACGGCAACCGGCTGATCGACTTCGGGTCCGGGATCGCCGTGACCTCCGTGGGCGCCTCCGCCGAGGCCGTCGTGCGCCGCGCCTCCGCGCAGCTCGCGGACTTCACCCACACCTGTTTCATGGTCACGCCGTACGAGGGGTACGTCGAGGTCTGCGAGCAGCTGGCCGAGCTGACGCCGGGCGACCACGCGAAGAAGTCGGCGCTGTTCAACTCGGGCGCCGAGGCCGTCGAGAACGCGGTGAAGATCGCCCGCGCCTACACCAAGCGCACCGCCGTCGTCGTCTTCGACCACGGCTACCACGGCCGGACCAACCTCACGATGGCGCTGACGGCGAAGAACATGCCGTACAAGCAGGGCTTCGGCCCGTTCGCGCCCGAGGTCTACCGTGTCCCGGTCGCCTACGGCTACCGCTGGCCGACCGGCGCCGAGAACGCCGGTGCCGAGGCGTCGGCCCAGGCGATCGACGAGATCACCAAGCAGATCGGTGCGGAGAACGTCGCCGCGATCATCATCGAGCCGGTGCTCGGCGAGGGCGGCTTCATCGAGCCGGCCAAGGGCTTCCTCCCGGCGATCGCGCAGTTCGCCAAGGACAACGGCATCGTCTTCGTCGCGGACGAGATCCAGTCCGGCTTCTGCCGTACCGGCCAGTGGTTCGCCTGCGAGGACGAGGGCATCGTCCCGGACCTGATCACCACCGCCAAGGGCATCGCGGGCGGTCTGCCGCTGTCCGCCGTGACCGGCCGCGCCGAGATCATGGACGCCGCGCACGCCGGTGGCCTGGGCGGTACGTACGGCGGCAACCCGGTCGCCTGCGCCGGTGCGCTCGGGTCCATCGAGACCATGCGCGAGCTGGACCTCAACGCGAAGGCCAAGCGGATCGAGGAGGTCATGAAGGGCCGCCTCGCCGAGATGCGGGCCAAGCTGCCCAACGGCGACATCATCGGCGACATCCGCGGCCGCGGCGCCATGATCGCGATCGAGCTGGTGAAGTCCGGCACGAAGGACCCGAACCCGGAGGCGGCGGGCGCGCTCGCGAAGGCCTGTCACGCCGAGGGGCTGCTCGTCCTCACCTGCGGCACCTACGGCAACGTCCTGCGCTTCCTGCCGCCGCTGGTGATCGGCGAGGACCTGCTGAACGAGGGCCTCGACCTCATCGAGCAGGCGTTCGGCACCCTCTGAATCCATCGAAGATTCCATCGAACCGGGATGCGGGCGGCGGGCCGTTTCGACGCGTCGCTCCCGCATCCGGGTGAGGGCCTGTGAAGAACGTGTGCGGGGGCGATGACGGGTCGCGGCGGCGGCTTTCGGCCGCGCCTCCCCTGCCGTACGGTTTGTGCAGATGAGAGAAACACATCGCCCGCGGGAGACCGCGGGCGGTTCCGGGCCGGGGCTTCCCCAGCACCGTCCCGGGCGTGCCTCCGCGCACGCCACCGGAGCCTCCGGCTCCGGGACTCCTCACCGGTCGGACGGCCGCCCGCCCCACACCCCCCGGGGCGCGCGGCGAACCGATCCCGCCGGCCATCCCGGAACAACCCCCCCTGTTCCCGGGTGGCCGGCACCTCTCGTTTCCGGTGTCCTCTGCTCCCTCGCGGTGCTCTTCGCCCTGATCACCTGGCAGGTCGCGGCCGAGGGCCCCCTCTTCCGGCTGGACGAGCGGCTCGGCGGCGAGCTGTTCGGACGCGGCCCGGCCCGGCTGACCCAGCTCTTCTCCGACCTGGGCGGTATGCCGGTCGCGCTTCCCGTGCTCGTCTGCGCGATCGCGTACGCACTGTGGCGCGGCGCCCGGCGGCTGCCCGTGTACGCGGCCCTCACCATGGCGGCGGTACCCGCGCTGGTGATTCCGCTGAAGGTGGCCACCGCCCGGCAGGGGCCCCTGACCGAGGCGGTCAACTACTACCCGTCCGGGCATACGGCGACGGCGGCCGTGGCGTACGGGGCCTCGGCCCTGCTGCTCCTGGCGCTGCCCCGCCCGTCGTGGCTGCGGGCCTGGCTCCCGCCCCTCGCCGCGGTGCTGCTGACCGCGGCGACGGGCTTCGGTCTGGTGCTGCACGGTTACCACTGGCCGTTGGATGTGCTGGCCAGTTGGTGCCTGGGGCCGCTGCTGCTCGCGCCCCTGTGGTGGGTCGCTCGGCGGCGGTGAAAAGCGCCGTGAGCCACTCGGTGAGCTCCGGGCTGTCGTGGCTGATCATCGCGAAGTGGATGCCCAGCGGTCCGTCGGCGGGCACTGCTCCGGGCACTGCCTCCGGCCTCGCGCCCACTCCAGGAGAGCCCGGAGGGCGGCATGGGTGATGCCCGTCGCCGCAGTCCTCTTCACCCCGGCGACGGGCATCGGTTCGGTGGGGGACGGCCTCAGGTCCGCTCCCGGATGGGTCAGTCGCCGAAGTAGGAGTCGAAGTTCCGGGAGAACTCCTCGTTGTTGAAGCGGTCCCAGTTGATGGACCAGGTCATGAGGCCGCGCAGGTCGGACCAGGTGCCGTGGGTCTGGTAGGAGCCGCAGTCGGTCTTCTTGATCAGGCAGTTGAGCGCCTTGTTGACCTCGGCCGGCGCGGTGTGGCCGTTGCCCGCGTGGGTGGAGGCCGGAAGGCCGATGGCGACCTGGTCGGGGCGCAGGCCCGGGAAGACCTTGCTCTGGTCTCCCGCCACCGGGAAGCCCGCGAGCAGCATGTCGGTCATCGCGATGTGGAAGTCCGCGCCGCCCATCGTGTGGTACTGATCGTCGAGTCCCATGATCGGGCCGGAGTTGTAGTCCTGGACGTGGAGCAGGGTCAGGTCGTCGCGCAGGGCGTGGATGACCGGGAGGTAGGCGCCGGCGCGCGGGTCCTGGCCGCCCCAGGGACCGGAGCCGTAGAACTGGTAGCCCAGCTGTACGAAGAAGGTCTCGGGGGCCATCGTGAGGACGAAGTCGGAGCCGTACTTCGCCTTGAGGGTCTTGACGGCGGAGATCAGGTTGACGATCACCGGTGAGGTGGGGCTGCGGAAGTCGGTGTCGCCCGTGTTCAGCGAGAGGGAGTGGCCCTCGAAGTCGATGTCCAGGCCGTCCAGGCCGTAGGTGTCGATGATCTTGGAGACCGAGGTGACGAAGGCGTCGCGGGCCGCGGTGGAGGCGAGCTGCACCTGGCCGTTCTGGCCGCCGATGGAGATCAGCACCTTCTTGCCCGCGGCCTGCTTGGCCTTGATCGCGGCCTTGAACTCCGCCTCGGACTCGACGTTCGGGCACTCCGCGACCGGGCAGAGCGCGAAGCGGATGTCGCCGGAGGTGACGGAGGTGGGCTCGCCGAAGGCGAGGTTGATGACGTCCCAGGAGTCGGGCACGTCCGCCATCCGCGTGTAGCCGGAGCCGTTGGCGAAGCTGGAGTGCAGATAGCCGACGAGTGCGCGGGCCGGGAGCTCGGCCCCGCCGTCTCCGCTCTCCGCGGTGGTCGCGCTGACCGCCGCCGACTTCGCGGACTCACCGGCCTCGTTGGTGGCCGCGACCTGGAAGCTGTACGCGGTGGAGGCTGCCAGGCCCGTCACGGTGGCGGAGGTCGCGGTGACCGAGTCGACCTTCGTACCGCCCCGGTAGACGTTGTAGCCGCTCGCGCCGGAGACGGCGTTCCAGGAGAGGGAGACCGAGGAGGCCGTGGTCGCCGTCGGCTTCAGGCCCCCGGGCACGGCGGGGATCTGGACGGGGTCGCCGCCGGGGCCGATGAGGGTGAGGTCGTCGGCGTAGTAGGCCGGGGTGCCGTACCAGCCGTGGGTGTAGACGGTCACGGAGGTGGTGGCGGGGCCGGTGGTGAAGCCGGTGGTGAGCCGCTCCCACGTCCCGGGGGACTGCGTCCAGGTGGTGACGTCGGTCGTGCCGGTGCCGGATGCGCCGAGGTGGACGTACCCGCCCTGCACCCAGGCGCTCAGCGTGTACGTGGAGTCGGGCTTGACCGTGATCTTCTGCGAGCACTTCGCGTGGTCACCGCCGACCGGGGTCGCCTTGAGCGCCGCGGTGCCGCTGTGCGTGGGGGTGGCGACGACCGAGCCGCTGGAGGCCGTACAGCTCCAGCCGTCGAGTCCCGCTTCGAAGCCGCCGTTGCGCACCAGGTCCGCATCGGCCGCGCCTGCCGCCGGGGCCGAGGCGACCAGGGCACCGGCAGCGAGCAGAGCGGCCGAGCCGACGGCCAGAAGCCGGGAAAGTCTGACGGTTGGTCCGGTGCGTTCCACAACAGCCTCCGCGCAGGGGGGAATTCGGGGAGTGGCGTGCGCACAACATGGTCCAGACCAATGGGGTTGTCAAGACCTCTGGCGGCCTTTCTCAGCCCTCCGGGCGGTGTTTCCCGCGGGCGTCCCGGGCGGCGGCGCCCGCCGCCTCGTGCATCGCCAGCTCCAGCAGCCCGGCGTCGGTGAGGGTGCCCGAGCCGTCCGGCGGGATCAGCCAGCGCACACCCCCGGCGGCCCGCCCCGGGTAGGGGACGACGATCCAGGTGCCCTGACCGCAGCCCCTGATCCCGGTGCCGATCCAGCGGGAGACGGTGCCCGGCGGCACGAAGAAGCCCAGTCGGGCCTCACCGAAGTCGGCGAGGACGGGGCCCGGGCGGTCGATGAGACGGGTGAGGATGTCGAGCGTCGGACAGCCCAGCCCGCCGGGGAGGATCAGAACGTCCCAGCGCCGGCCGGCGGGAAGGAGCACGACCCCCTGCGGGTTGCGCGCCCATTCCCACCGGCAGGCGCCGGGATCCGGCGCCACCGATGTGAGCCACTCGACCGCGGCTTTCGTCTCCGGTCCCGTCATGACCTGCCTCCCGTTGACGTGAGCACCGGCGGGGTTCCGCCGGTGCTCACGTGCGAGAGAGGGTTGGGCGCCGACTATGACGCGGGTTGGGCCACCAGCAGCGGTGACGTGGGTCACACTGTTGGGCTGACTGTCAGCTGTCGAAGCCGAGGCCCAGCTTGTCCATGGTCTTCAACCACAGATTGCGGTGTCCGCCGTTACTGTCGGCGCGGGCGAGGGAGCGCTTGGTGATCTCGATCCCGGCCCAGGCGAACGGCTCGGGCGGGAACGGCATCGGCTTGGAACGGACCATTTCGAGGCGGGTCCGCTCGGTCTCCTGGCCCGCGAGCAGATCCAGCATCACGTCCGCCCCGAAACGGGTGGAGCCGACACCGAGACCGGTGAATCCGGCGGCGTAGGCGACCCGCCCCTGATGAGCCGTTCCGAAGAACGCGGTGAACCGGGAGCAGGTGTCGATCGCACCGCCCCAGGCGTGGGAGAAACCCAGTCCGGAAAGCTGGGGAAAACAGTCGAAAAACTGTCCTGCGAGTTTCAGGAACGTCTCCGGACGCTGGTCGAGATCGGCGCTCAGCTTTCCCCCGTACGGATAGATCGCATCGTATCCGCCCCACAGGATCCGATTGTCCGCGGAAAGCCGGAAGTAATGGAACTGATTGGCGCTGTCGCCGAGTCCCTGGCGCCCCTTCCAGCCGATGGATTCGAGCTGTTCGGGCGTGAGCGGCTCGGTCATCAGCGCGTAGTCGTAGACCGGCACGGTGTACGGGCGGACCCGCTTGACGAGTGAGGGGAAGATGTTGGTACCGAGCGCGACCCGGCGGGCGAGGACCCGCCCGTACGGCGTGCGCACCGCCATCCCGGGGCCGGAGCGCACGAGGTCGAGACCCCGGGTGTGCTCGTAGATCCGTACGCCCAGCTCCAGGCAGGCCCGCTTCAGGCCCCAGGCGAGCTTGGCCGGGTGCAGCATCGCCACGCCCCGGCGGTCCCAGAGGCCGCCGAGGAACGTGGGCGAGTCGACCTCGGCGCGCAGGGCCTCACGGTCCAGGAAGTCCACCCCGGTGATGCCGAGCCGCAGGATCTCCTCGTGCCATTCCCGCAGCTCTTCGAGCTGGTGGGGCTCGGTGGCGACATCGATCTCGCCGGTCCGCTCGAACTCGCAGTCGATCCCGTAGCGGGTGACGGCGGCCTCGATGGCGTCGAGGTTCCGCTCCCCCAGCTCCTCCAGCTTCGCGATCTCGTCGGGCCAGCGCTCGACGCCGTTGGCCAGGCCGTGGGTGAGGGAGGCGGCGCAGAAGCCGCCGTTGCGGCCCGAGGCGGCCCAGCCCACCTCGTGCCCCTCGATGAGGACGACGTCCCGCTCGGGGTCGCGCTCCTTGGCGATGAGCGCGGTCCACAGGCCGCTGTAGCCGCCGCCGATGACCAGGAGGTCGGTGTGCTCGTCGCCGGTGAGGGCGGGGAGCGCGTCGGGCCTGGCCGGGTCGTCGAGCCAGTAGGAGACCGGCTTGGCACCGGAGAGCGATTGTGCAGCAATACGCATGGCAGCTGGGGCCATGGTTTCCAACTCCTTCAGGACTTTCAGGATCGAGCGTTGCTCTTTCGCCGGTTCGCGATGAGCTGGCCGACGAGAACCATCAGTACCGCAATGATGAACATGGCGGTGCCGATGACATTGATCTGCACGGGTGTGCCGCGCTGTGCCGATCCCCAGACGAACATGGGGAAGGTGACGCTGGAGCCCGCGTTGAAATTCGTGATGATGAAATCGTCGAACGAGAGCGCGAAGGCGAGCAGGGCTCCCGCCGCGATCCCCGGGGCGGCGATGGGAAGGGTCACCCGTACGAAGGTCTGCACAGGGCCCGCGTACAGGTCGCGGGCGGCTTCCTCCAGCCTCGGGTCCATCGACATCACGCGCGCCTTGACGGCCGTCACCACGAAGCTGAGGCAGAACATGATGTGGGCGATCAGCACGGTCCAGAAGCCGAGCTGGGCGCCCATGTTCAGGAAGAGCGTGAGCAGGGAGGCGGCCATGACGACCTCGGGCATCGCCATCGGCAGGAAGATCAGCGAGCTGATCGCGCCGCGCGCCCGGAAGCGGTAGCGGACCAGCGCGAAGGCGACCATCGTGCCGAGCGCGGTGGCCCCCAGGGTCGCCCAGAAGGCTATCTGGAGGGAGAGCGAGAGCGAGCCGCAGAGGTCGGCGACGCCGCAGGGGTCCTTCCAGGCGTCCAGCGAGAACCGCTGCCAGGAGTAGTTGAAGCGCCCGTTCGGCTTGTTGAACGAGAACACCATCACGACGATGTTCGGAAGGATCATGTACGCGAGGGTCAGCAGACCCGCGATGACGACCAGGTTCCGGCGTATCCAGCGCAGTGCGGGCATCAGACCAGGTCCTCCGTCCCGGAGCGGCGGATGTAGAAGGTGACCATCAGCAGGACGACCGCCATGAGGATGAACGAGAGCGCGGCGGCCGTCGGATAGTCCAGGACCCGCAGGAACTGGCTCTGGATGACGCTGCCGACCATCTTGGTGTCCGTGGATCCCAGCAGCTCGGCGTTGACGTAGTCGCCGCTGGCCGGGATGAAGGTCAGCAGGGTCCCGGCGACGACGCCCGGCATGGAGAGCGGGAACGTCACCTTGCGGAAGGTGGTGGCGGGGGTGGCGTAGAGGTCGCCCGCCGCCTCGTGCAGCCGGCCGTCGATCCGCTCCAGCGAGGTGTAGAGCGGCAGGATCATGAACGGCAGGAAGTTGTACGTGAGGCCGCAGACGACGGCCATCGGCGTGGCGAGGACCCGGTTGGACTCGGTCCAGCCGAGCCAGCTGGTGACGTCCAGGACGTGCAGGGTGTTGAGCACGTCCACGACCGCGCCGCCGTCGGCCAGGATCGTCTTCCAGGCCAGCGTACGGATGAGGAAGCTGGTGAAGAACGGGGCGATGACCAGCACCAGCACCAGGTTGCGCCAGCGGCCCGCCTTGAAGGCGATGAGGTAGGCGAGCGGGTAGCCCAGCAGCAGGCAGAGGATCGTGGCGGTGCCCGCGTAGAGCAGGGACCGGATGAACTGCGGGTAGTAGTCGCGCAGCGCGTCCACGTACGTCTGGAAGTGCCAGGTGACCTCGAAGCCCTCCTCCAGGGAGCCGGTCTGTACGGAGGTGGAGGCCTGGTAGACGAGCGGCAGCGCGAAGAAGACGACCAGCCAGAGGATGCCGGGAAGCAGCAGCCAGTAAGGGATCAGCCGTTTGCGGGTGGAGGGCTTGCGGAGCTTGGGCTCCTCGGGGTGTGAAGGGGGCGCGGGCGGCGCCTCGGTGACGCTCACTCCGCGTCCTCCACACTCGTCGCGCCCGCGTCGATGTCCTGGGCGGCGTCGAGGCCGAAGGTGTGGGCGGGGTTCCAGTGCAGGACGACCTCGGCGCCGGGGAGGAGTCCGGCGCGCCTGTCGACGTTCTGCTCGTACACCTGGAGGGCCGTTCCGGCCGGGCTCTCGACCACGTACTGGGTGGAGACGCCGATGAAGCTGGAGTCCGTGATGCGTCCGGTGACACGGTTGCGGCCCGCGGCGATGTCATCGGCGTCGTCCGCGTGGGCCAGGGATATCTTCTCGGGCCGGATGCCGAGCAGGAGGCGGCCGCCGCTGGTGGTGGGGGCCGAACACCGTTCGCGGGGCAGGGTGAGCTTGCCGCCGCCCGCCGCCACGACGAGATCGTCGCCGGTGGAAACGATCTCGCCCTCGATGAGGTTGGAGGTGCCCAGGAAGTTGGCGACGAACGTGGTGCGCGGGTTCTCGTAGAGGTCGGCGGGGGCGCCGAGCTGTTCGACGCGGCCTCCGTTCATCACCGCGACGGTGTCGGCCATGGTCATGGCCTCCTCCTGGTCGTGGGTGACGTGGACGAAGGTGATGCCGACCTCGGTCTGGATGCGCTTGAGCTCCAGCTGCATCTGGCGGCGCAGCTTGAGGTCGAGGGCGCCGAGCGGTTCGTCGAGCAGCAGGACCTGCGGGTGGTTGATGAGGGCGCGGGCCACGGCGACGCGCTGCTGCTGGCCGCCGGAGAGCTGGTGCGGTTTGCGGCGGGCGAAGTCGCCGAGCTCGACCAGCTCCAGCATCTCGTCGACCTGCTTCTTCACCGACTTGATGCCGCGCCGGCGCAGGCCGAAGGCGATGTTCTCGGTGATGTCCAGGTGCGGGAAGAGCGCGTAGCTCTGGAAGACGGTGTTGACGGGCCGCTTGTACGGGGGCAGGTCGGTGATGTCCTCGTCCCCGAGGAAGACCGTACCGGTGGTGGCCTCCTCCAGGCCCGCGATCATCCGCAGGGTGGTGGTCTTGCCGCAGCCGGACGCGCCGAGCAGGGCGAAGAAGGAGCCCTGGGGGACGGTCAGGTCGAGCGGGTGCACGGCCGTGAAGGAGCCGTAGGTCTTGCTGATCCCGGCGAGGCGGACATCGCCGCCCGCGGTCTGCTGCTGTGTCATGGGTCGCAGTCCCAGTGTGTTCGGGGGGGTACGGGGAAGGGGTGACCGGGTCGGGTTACCGGTGAGGTGCCTGGGCCACCGGTGAGGTGCCTGGTCAGACGCCGATGAGTTTGGCGAACTTCTCTTCGTACGCCGTCTCTTCCTCCGTGCTCAGGGAGCGGAAGGAGCGGGACTTCGCCGCCATCTCCTTGTCGGGGAGGATCAGGGTGTTGGAGGCCATCGACTCGTCGATCTTCGCCAGTTCCTCGCGTACGCCGTCGACCGGGCAGACGTAGTTGATGTACGCGGCGAGCTGGGCGGCGACCGGCGGCTCGTAGTAGTAGTCGATGAGCTTCTCGGCGTTGGTCTTGTGCCGGGCCTGGGCGGGGACCAGGAGGCTGTCGCTGGAGGTGATGTATCCGGCGGCCGGGATGGCGAACTTGATGTCCGGGTTGTCGGCCTGGAGCTGGATGATGTCCCCGGCCCAGCCGATGCAGGCGGCGATGTCGCCCTTGCTGAGGTCGGCGGTGTAGTCGTTGCCGGTGAAGCGGCGGATCTGCCGCTTGTCGACGGCCTTCTGGAGGCGGCCGATCGCGCCGTCGAAGTCGGCGTCGGTGAACTTCCCCGGGTCCTTGCCCTGGTCGAGGAGGGTCATGCCGATGGTGTCGCGCATCTCGGAGAGGAAGGAGACGCGGCCCTTGAGCTTCGGGTCGTCGAGCAGCTGGGTGACGGAGTCGACCTTGCGGCCGCCGGTCGCCTTCGCGTTGTACGCGATCACCGTCGGGATGCCGGTCCAGGGGTAGGAGTAGGCCCGGCCGGGGTCCCAGTCGGGGCTGCGGAACTGGGCGGAGACGTTGGCGAAGGCGTGCGGGAGGTTCGACGGGTCGAGCTTCTGGGCCCAGCCGAGCCGGATGATGCGGGCGGCGAGCCAGTCGGTGACGCAGATGAGGTCGCGCCCGGTGTCCTGCCCGGCCGCCAGCTGCGGCTTGATCTTCCCGAAGAACTCGACGTTGTCGTTGATGTCCTCGGTGTACTTGACCCTGATCCCGGTCCGCTCGGTGAACGCCGCGAGGGTGGGGCGGCTCTTCTCGTCCTCGCCGACGTCCATGTACTCGGTCCAGTTGGAGAAGTTCAGCACCTTCTCCTTCGCCGAATGGTCGTCGGCGGCCGCGGCGCCCTCGGCGCGTCCGGCGGGCGGGATGCCGCACGCGCCGAGGGTGGCTATGCCGCCCAGCGCGAGGGCGCCCATGCCGGAGGCGCGCAGCAGGGAACGGCGGGTGAGGGCGCCCCTGCCGTTGGTGAGGGAACGCCTCATGGCCGCCAGCTGGGCGGACGAGAGGCGCTCGGGCTCGTAACTCTCCATACGCGTTTGCCCTTTCGGGTGGAAGGCCGCCAGGGCCGCTCGGCCCTGCTGGTGCGGCAGCTGCTATCGGTCCCCGAAGATCGTGCGGTGCCAGTCCTTGCGGGCGACCGCGGTGTTGTCGTACATGACGTGCTTGACCTGCGTGTACTCCTCGAAGGAGTACGCCGACATGTCCTTGCCGAAGCCGCTGGCCTTGTATCCGCCGTGCGGCATCTCGGAGAGGATCGGGATGTGGTCGTTCACCCACACACAGCCCGCCTGGATCTCGCGGGTGGCGCGGTTCGCGCGGTACAGGTCGCGGGTCCAGGCGGAGGCGGCCAGTCCGTAGGGGGTGTCGTTGGCGAGCGCGATGCCCTCGTCGTCGGTGTCGAAGGGCAGGACGACCAGGACCGGGCCGAAGATCTCCGACTGGACGACCTCGCTGTCCTGGGCGGCGTCCGCGATGAGGGTCGGCCGGTAGTACGCGCCTTCGGCGAGGTCGCCGCCGGGAGCCTCGCCGCCGGTGACGACCCGGGCGTAGCCGCGGGCCCGCTCGACGAAGGCGGCGACGCGGTCGCGCTGGGCGTGGCTGATGAGGGGGCCGAGGTCCGTCGACGCGTCGAAGGGGTCGCCGAGCCGGACGGTCTCCATGAGGGCGGCGACGTCCCGGACGAAGGCGTCGTAGAGCGGGCGCTGGACGTAGGCGCGGGTGGCGGCCGTGCAGTCCTGGCCGGTGTTGATGAGCGAGCCGGCGACCGCGCCGTGGACGGCGGCCTCCAGGTCGGCGTCGTCGAAGACCACGAAGGGGGCCTTGCCGCCGAGCTCCAGATGGAGGCGCTTGACGGTGGCGGTGGCGATCTCCGCGACCCGCTTGCCGACGGCGGTGGAGCCGGTGAAGGAGGTCATCACGACGTCGGGGTGGCCGACGAGGTGCTCGCCCGCGTCCTTGCCCGTACCCGTGACGATGTTGATGACGCCGTCGGGGATGCCCGCCTCGGTGGCCGCCTGGGCGAACATCAGCGAGGTCAGCGGGGTGAGTTCGGCGGGCTTGAGGACGATGGTGTTGCCCGCGGCGACGGCCGGGAGGACCTTCCAGGCGGCCATCTGGAGGGGGTAGTTCCAGGGGGCGATGGAGCCGACGACCCCGATGGCCTCACGCCGTACGTACGAGGTGTGGTCGCCGTCGTACTCGGCCGCGGCCTTGCCCTCCAGGTGGCGGGCGGCCCCGGCGAAGAAGGCGGCGTTGTCGACGGTGCCGGGAACGTCGAACTCGGTGGAGAGTTTGACCGGCTTGCCGCACTGGAGGGACTCGGCGTACGCGAAGTCGTCGGCCTGCTCGGCGAGTACGGCGGCGAACCGGTGCATCGCCTCGGAGCGTTCGCCGGGGGTCGCGCCCGACCAGCCGGGGAAGGCGGCCCGGGCGGCGGCGACCGCCGCGTCCACGTCCTCGGTGCCCGCGAGCTCGTAGCGGAGCACGCTCTCGCCGGTCGCGGGGTTCACCACCTCGTGGTGGCGGCCGGACGTGCCGGGGAGCAGCTTGCCGCCGATGTACTGCGCACCTTCCGCGAAGCGGTCCTGAACTTCGAAGCCCTTGCTCATGACGCTCTCCTCCGCCGCTGTGCCCGCTGGGCGGGGTCGGCGTAGCTTCTTCGTGAATTGAGTGCCGATCCTGACAGAGGGGCCCAAGCCCAACAAGTGATTCCGTTGTTGCCTTTTGGTTACGCGACGGAATCTGTCGACCATGTGTCGTGTCGGTACGGAAATCCCCGTACGGAGTGTCAGTGGCGGATGCCACACTCACATGCCATGGGACCGATCGATGAGCTTCTGGCGGACGTGGCGCGGGGCAAGCGGGTGAAGTATCTGCCGTTCTGGGGCCACCGGCCGCGCCCGGACGGGCGGCTGGGGGCCAGTTGCCTCAGTCAGTGGTGGCCGTCGCCGTTCACCGTGGACGGGGTGACGTACGCGAGCGCCGAGCACTGGATGATGGCCGGGAAGGCGCGGATCTTCGGCGACGCCGAGGCGGAGCGGGCGGCGGTGTCCGCGAAGAGCCCGGCGGCGGCCAAGAAGGCGGGGCGGCTGGTGCGCGGCTTCGACGAGGACGTGTGGATACGGGAGCGGTTCGCCCTGGTGGTGGCGGGCAGCACCCACAAGTTCGGGCAGGACCCGGAGCTGGGCGGCTATCTCCTCGGCACGGGCGACCGGGTGCTGGTGGAGGCGTCCCCGCTGGACCGGATCTGGGGCGTCGGGCTGGCCGCGGACGACGAGCGGGTGGAGCGGCCGCAGCAGTGGCGGGGGCTGAATCTGCTGGGCTTCGCACTGATGGAGGCGCGGGCGGCGCTGCGCGCGGGGGTTGTGGGCTGACGGCGAAGGGGTCGGGGCGATGCCCGGGGGTTCGGGCCGGCGCCCGAGGGCCCCGGCGCGACGCCCGCGGGTCCCGAGCCGGCGCCCGAGAACTAACGGGACAACCGTCAGAGTTCCAGGCCGACGGCCGAGAGCTACGGGCCGGCGCCCGGAGGTCCTGGGCCGACGCCCGGGAGCGCGAGGCCGCCCGGGGCGCGGGAAGAGGATCTTCCGCGCCCCGGGCTGCGGTTACCGCGCAGGGCCTCAGCTGCGGCCCTCGACGACCAGCGACGTGGCGAACGGGTCGTCGTAGGTGTCCTCGTCGGAGCCGTCGTCGGACTCGGCGTTCACACCGGCCCAGATGATGACCCCGAGGATCACGGAGCCCAGGACCATGCCGATGGAGCCGAGGATGATCCCCGCGATCGCCATACCCCGGTTGGTGGCCTCGCCGCGCTTGGCCCGGCCGAGGCCGATGATGCCGAAGATCAGGGCGAGGATGCCGAGGATGATGTTGATGCCGTAGAGGCAGAAGCCGACCACCGAGACGATGCCGAGCACCATGGCGGCCGTACCGAGCCCGTTCGAGGGCGCGGGTGCCCAGCCGGCCGGACCGGCGCCGTAGGCCCCGTGGCCCGGATAGCCGCCGTAGGGCTGCGCGGGCGGCGCCGGGTAGCCGTAGTGCCCGGCCGTGGGCGGCGTCGCATGGCCTGGACCGGGACCGGGGCCGGGGCCGTTCGGCCCGATCGGCGGTGGCGGTACGGAGGGCGCCGGGCCGAAGCCGCCGGGCGTCGGTATCGGCCCGGTGCTCTCCCCGGCGGCCGGTCCGGCGCTCGGCATCGACGTCACCGTCTGCTGGTCGTGGACCGCGGGCGGCGGAGTGTTCGGGCCCTGCTTGTTCAGCTCCACCCTGCTGTCCGGCGGCGCCCACGGATCGCGCGGTGCGGCCCCGCCCGCGGGCTGCTCTGTGTTGTCTGACATGGGCCTCCCCCATCGTGGTCCCTGCATGCTACGGCCCGGCTCTCCGGTCCCGGACCCCGCCTACGATGATCGGTGCAGCCGGTGCGCCCGGCCGACGTCACGACGAACCGGGAGATTTCCGATGACCGATCCGCACCCCTTCATCGCCGGGCTGCCCAAGGCCGAACTGCACGTCCACCACGTCGGTTCGGCCTCGCCCCGCATCGTCGCCGAGCTGGCCTCCCACCACCCGGACTCCAAGGTCCCCACGGACCCGGAGGCGCTGGCCGACTACTTCACCTTCACCGACTTCGCGCACTTCATCGAGGTGTACCTCTCGGTGGTCGACCTGATCCGCACCCCCGAGGACGTCCGGTTGCTCACCTTCGAGGTGGCACGGGACATGGCCCGGCAGAACATCCGGTACGCGGAGCTGACCGTGACCCCCTTCAGCTCGACCCGCCGGGGCATCCCCGAGGTCGGCTTCATGGAGGCCCTGGAGGACGCCCGCAAGGCGGCCGAGGCCGAGCTGGGCGTCGTGCTCCGCTGGTGCTTCGACATCCCGGGCGAGGCCGGGCTCCAGGCGGCCGAGGAGACCACGCGGCTCGCGGTGGAGCGGCGGCCGGACGGGCTCGTCTCCTTCGGGCTCGGCGGCCCGGAGATCGGGGTGGACCGCCCCCAGTTCAAGCCCTACTTCGACCGGGCCATCGCCGAGGGCCTGCACTCGGTCCCGCACGCCGGGGAGACCACCGGGCCGGGGACTGTCTGGGACGCGTTGACCGCGCTGCGCGCCGAGCGCATCGGGCACGGCACCAGCTCCGTACAGGACCCCGAGCTGCTGGAGCACCTCGCCGAGCACCGCATCGCGCTGGAGGTCTGCCCGACGTCGAACATCGCCACCCGCGCGGTCACCGACATCGAACTCCACCCCATCCGGGAGATGGTGCAGGCGGGCGTCCTGGTCACCGTCAACAGCGACGACCCGCCGATGTTCGGCACCGACCTCAACAACGAGTACGCGGTGGCCGCCCGGCTGCTGGAGCTCGACGAGCGCGGGATCGCGGACCTCGCGAAGAACGCCGTGGAGGCCTCGTTCCTCGACCCGGCGGGCAAGCGGAAGCTGGCCGAGGAGATCGACACGTACACGGCGAACTGGCTCCGGGCCCCCGGCCGCTGACCCCGGTCGTCACAATGGACCCATGGCCGACACCGTCTCCCGCGTCACCGCCGTCGCGCACCGCGGCGACCCGTACCGCGCCCGCGAGAACACCCTGCCCTCGATCCGCTCCGCCCTCGACCGGGGGGCGGACGCGGTCGAGATCGATGTGCGGGTCACCCGTGACGGCGTGCCCGTCCTGCTGCACGACGCGACGCTGGAGCGGCTGTGGGGCCATGACCTGCGCCTGGACCGGCTGGACCACACGGAGTTGAAGGAGCTGACCGGCGGCGGGGTGCCCACGCTCCGCGAGGCGCTGCTCGCCGTCGGGGCGCACCGGGTGATGGTGGACCTGCCCGGCTCCACGGACGCCTCGGTGAAGAAGGTCGTCGGAACGGTCCGGGAGTGCGGGGCGGGCGAGCGGGCCTACTACTGCGCGAGCGCGGACGCGATGCTGCGAGTGCGGGCCGCCGACCCCTCCGCCGAGATCGCCCTGACCTGGACGACGTTGGCCCCGCCGCGCCCGGAGCTGCTGGCCGCGGTGAAGCCGCGCTGGCTGAACTACCGGTTCGGCCTGGTGAGCCGGGAGCTGACGGACCGGGCGCACCGGGACGGGCTGCTGGTCTCCGCCTGGACGGCCGACACGAAGCGCACCATGCGCCGGCTGATCGAGCGGGGCGTCGACTCGATCACCACCAACCGGATCGACGCCCTGCACGGCCTGCTGGCCGTCTCGCCCGGGCGCGGCGGCTCTTGAACCGGTCCGGCGTGGCGGAGGGCCCCGTACCGCCCGCCGCCGGGCCCCTGTACCGAGGAGCGGACGTGATGGACCGCCGCCCGCGGGAAGCCCCCGCCCGGATGCGTTCCGGCATCGGGCACGACGCGCGGTTCCTCGGGCGTGGACCGGTTCCCGGCCCCCGGCACCGGGCTGCCTCCTGCTCCCGCCGGCGTACGAACCCGCGGGGGCCGGAGGTCGCCCGGTTCGGGGTGGCCCGGAAGCCCTGACTCAGGCGGCCGCCGGAAGGGGTTCGGGGGCCGCCTGCTCCAGCCCTTCGAGGCGCTTGATCATGCGGCGGACGATCAGCAGCGGGATGACGCCGAAGACCCCGAAGGACATGTCGATCACGCTCCACCAGAACGGGATGCCGCGGATCGGGCCGCAGATCAGGGCGAGCGGGATGATCCCGGCGCAGGCGATCATGCCGAACTCGATGACCCAGATGTTGCGGACCGGGTCGCGGTAGGGGCCGTAGAAGGCGACCGCGATGACCAGGTGGGCGAAGGCCAGCCAGTCGGTGCCGTACAGCATGAAGGGCTGGTCGCGGTCGACGGTGTCGAGCCCTTCGCGGACCCGGGTGATCCACTCCATCAGGCCGGGAAGGTGCTCGGGGACCGGGGAGGCCGAGGCGCTCAGCAGGTCCTCGGCCCAGCGGAGTTCGGTGACGAGCGGGAAGGCCGTGAGCCCGCTCAGCACCAGGCACACCATGAAGAACACCAACCACCTGCGTATACGCCGCGTGAGGGCGTGTCGCTCGCTCATATCCGCAGCGTACGCCCGCATTTACCGCCTCTTTACGGCACCCCTGCTAGGGCTTCACAAGCCGACGATGGTGTTCCACTTCCTGGCGAAGTCCATCCGTTCCTCGGAGGTGATGTCGCGCGCGATGGCGAGCCGCTTCCGCATCGCGTCGTCGGGGAAGATCAGCGGGTCCTCGGCGAGTGCGGCGGTCTCCTCGTCCTTGGCCGAGGCCAGGACGTCGCGGGCGGCGGGGACGGGGCAGACGTAGTTGACCCAGGTGGCCAGTTCGGCGGCGACCTCGGGGTCGTAGTAGTGGTCCACCAGCCGCTCCGCGTTGCGCTTGTGGCGGGCGAGGTTGGGGATCATCAGGGACTCCGCCCACAGTTCGGCGCCTTCCTCGGGGACGACGAACTCGATGTCCGGGTTGTCGGCCTGGAGCTGGATGACGTCGCCGGAGTACGCCTGGCAGGCGAGCACGTCGCCGGTGGCGAGGTCCTTGATGTAGTCGTTACCGGTGAAGCGGCGGATGTGCTGGGAGCGGACCCGCTTCCGCGTCTGCTCGCAGATCTCGTGGAAGTCGTCGGCGGTCCACCGGGTGATGTCGACGCCGTTGCCCTGCATCAGCAGCGCGAACGACTCGTCGAGCCCGGAGAGCAGGGTGACCCGGCCGCGCAGGTCGTCCGCCCACAGGTCGCCGGTGGACCGGATCTCACGGCCGAGCTTCCTGCGGTTGTAGGCGATGCCGGTGATCCCGGACTGCCAGGGGACGCTGTGGCGGCGCCCCTCGTCGAAGGCGGGGGTCCGCAGCTGCGGGTCGAGGTACTTGGCGACGTTGGGCTGCCTCGCCCGGTCCATCTCCTGGACCCAGCCGAGCCGGACGAAGCGGGCGGCCATCCAGTCGCTGATGACGATGAGGTCCCGGCCGGTCTGCTGGCGGTTCATCAGCGCGGGGCTGATCTTCCCGAAGAACTCGTCGTTGTCGTTGATCTCCTCGGTGTACGCGACGGAGATCCCGGTCCGCTCCGTGAAGGCGTCCAGGGTGGGCCTCTTCGACTCGTCCTCGTCGTCGGTGTCGATGTAGAGCGGCCAGTTGGCGAAGTGCAGGGTGGGGTCGGTCTCCGAGCTGTCGTGCCCGGCCCGGTCGCCCGGCTCGACGAAGGCGGCGGGGACCCCGCAGCCGGCCAGGGCGGTCCCGGCCGCCGACGCCCCGAGGGCGCGCAGCAGGGAACGACGGGACATGGGGTTGTTCCTGATCGCTCGCACCCGCGCAGGATGCCGGTCGGGCGGCGGGGCGGGCAATGGACCAACCGTCCAGCGGGGCGGGCCTGTTCCGCACACCCTGTACAGGGCGGGGCGCCGCGCGCACGGGAACGGCCCCGGGCGGGGAGCCCGGGGCCGTCCTCGTACAGCCGGAGAGGTCGGTCAGCCCTCGATGGACGTCATCACGTGCTTGATGCGCGTGTAGTCCTCGAAGCCGTACGCGGAGAGGTCCTTGCCGTAGCCGGACTTCTTGAACCCGCCGTGCGGCATCTCGGCGACCAGCGGGATGTGGGTGTTGATCCACACGCAGCCGAAGTCGAGGTTCTTGGACAGCCGCATGGCGCGGGCGTGGTCCTTGGTCCACACGGAGGAGGCGAGCGCGTACTCGACGCCGTTGGCGTACTCGACGGCCTGCTTCTCGTCGGTGAAGGACTGGACGGTGATGACGGGGCCGAAGACCTCGTTCTGGATGATCTCGTCGTCCTGCTTGAGGCCGGAGACGACGGTCGGGGCGTAGAAGTAGCCCTTGTCGCCGACCCGGTGGCCGCCCGCCTCGACCTTGGCGTGGGCGGGGAGCCGCTCGATGAAGCCGCTGACCTGCTTCAGCTGGTTGGCGTTGTTGAGCGGGCCGTACGCCACGTCCTCGTCGTCCGGCTGCCCGGTCTTCGTGTCGGCGGCGGCCTTGGCGAGCGCCGTGACGAACTCGTCGTGGATGGACTCGTGGACCAGCACGCGGGTGGCGGCCGTACAGTCCTGGCCCGCGTTGAAGAAGCCCGCCTCGGAGATGCCCGCGACGGCGCCCGCGATGTCGGTGTCCTCGAAGACCACGACGGGCGCCTTGCCGCCGAGCTCCAGGTGGACCCGCTTGACGTCCTTGGCCGCGGACTCGGCGACCTGCATGCCCGCCCGTACGGAACCGGTGATGGAGGCCATCGCCGGGGTCGGGTGCTCGACCATGGCGCGGCCGGTGTCCCGGTCGCCGCACAGGACGTTGAAGACGCCCTTGGGGAGGATCTGCCCGATGATCTCGGCCATCAGGACCGTCGACGCCGGGGTGGTGTCAGACGGCTTGATGACGACCGTGTTGCCCGCGGCGAGGGCCGGGGCGAACTTCCACACGGCCATCATCATCGGGTAGTTCCACGGCGCGACCTGGGCGCAGACACCGACCGGCTCGCGGCGGATGATGGAGGTCAGGCCCTCCATGTACTCGCCGGCCGAGCGGCCCTCAAGGAGCCGGGCGGCACCCGCGAAGAAGCGGATCTGGTCCACCATCGGCGGGATCTCTTCGCTGCGTGTGAGGCCCAGCGGCTTGCCGGTGTTCTCCGACTCGGCGGCGATCAGGTCCTCGGCCCGCTCCTCGAAGGCGTCCGCGATCTTCAGCAGCGCCTTCTGACGCTCGGCGGGCGTCGTGTCGCGCCAGGCCGGGAACGCGGCCGCGGCGGCTTCCATGGCGGCATCGACATCGGCCTGGCCGGAGAGCGGCGAGGTCGCGTAGACCTCTTCCGTCACCGGGCTGACCACATCGATGGTCCGCCCGTCCGCGGCGTCCCGGAACTCTCCGTTGATGTAGTTGCGCAGACGGCGCACCTCGGTGGTCACAACCACCCCTCCTGTCGGCTGTCCGATGGGTGAGACGTCCACCCTAATCGCTTCGGCGACGCTTTCGACATACCCGCCCACCCCAAACTTCGGATTCAGTGAGATCTGAGCACCTGAACAACGAATTTCATCGATCTGGGGTTGCGAGACGGACGAGGAGCGGTGCACAGTGGGTCTGTGGCCAGTCGCAGCGCAGACTCCAGGAACGGGAACGGATCACCGCCAGCGGTCGATGCCGTCTCCCTCGCAATCATCGAGCAGCTCCAGGAGGACGGACGCCGTCCGTACGCCGCGATCGGCAAGGCCGTCGGCCTCTCCGAAGCGGCTGTGCGCCAGCGCGTCCAGAAGCTGCTCGACCAAGGCGTGATGCAGATCGTCGCCGTCACGGACCCGCTCACCGTGGGACTCCGGCGGCAGGCGATGGTCGGCATCAATATCGAGGGCGACCTCGACCCGGTGGCCGAGGCCCTGTCGGCCATGGCCGAATGCGAGTACGTGGTCATGACCGCGGGCTCCTTCGACCTGATGGTGGAGATCGTCTGCGAGGACGACGACCACCTGCTGGAGACGATCAACAAACGCATCCGGACCCTTCCCGGCGTGCGCTCCACCGAGAGCTTTGTTTACCTCAAGCTCAAGAAGCAGACCTATATGTGGGGAACCCGATAGCCGTGAGCAAGGACCTCAGCCGAACCGCGTACGACCACCTGTGGATGCACTTCACCCGCATGTCGGACTACGAGAACGCGCCCGTTCCCACCATCGTGCGTGGCGAGGGAACGTACATCTTCGACGACAAGGGCAAGCGCTACCTGGACGGTCTCTCCGGCCTGTTCGTGGTCAACGCCGGTCACGGTCGTCACGAGCTCGCCGAGACGGCGTACAAGCAGGGCCAGGAGCTGGGCTTCTTCCCGGTGTGGTCCTACGCCCACCCCAAGGCGGTCGAGCTGGCCGAGCGCCTCGCCGACTACGCCCCGGGCGACCTCAACAAGGTCTTCTTCACCACCGGTGGCGGCGAGGCCGTCGAGACGGCCTGGAAGCTGGCCAAGCAGTACTTCAAGCTCAAGGGCCAGCCGACCAAGTACAAGGTCATCTCGCGCGCCGTCGCCTACCACGGCACCCCGCAGGGCGCCCTGTCCATCACCGGTCTCCCGGCCCTGAAGGCCCCCTTCGAGCCGCTGGTCCCCGGCGCGCACAAGGTGCCGAACACCAACATCTACCGCGCCCCGCTCTTCGGCGACGACCCCGAGGCCTTCGGCCGCTGGGCCGCCGACCAGATCGAGCAGGAGATCCTCTTCGAGGGCCCGGAGACCGTCGCGGCCGTCTTCCTGGAGCCCGTGCAGAACGCCGGTGGCTGTTTCCCCCCGCCGCCCGGCTACTTCCAGCGGGTCCGCGAGATCTGCGACCGGTACGACGTGCTGCTCGTGTCCGACGAGGTCATCTGCGCCTTCGGCCGCCTCGGCACGATCTTCGCCTGCGACAAGTTCGGCTACGTACCGGACATGATCACCTGCGCGAAGGGCATGACCTCGGGCTACTCCCCGATCGGCGCCTGCATCGTCTCGGACAGGATCGCGGAGCCGTTCTACCAGGGCGGCAACACCTTCCTGCACGGCTACACCTTCGGCGGTCACCCGGTCTCCGCCGCGGTGGGCCTCGCCAACCTCGACATCTTCGAGCGCGAGAACCTCAACCAGCACGTCCTCGACAACGAGAACGCCTTCCTGACGACGCTCCAGAAGCTGCACGACCTGCCGATCGTCGGCGACGTCCGCGGCAACGGGTACTTCTACGGCATCGAGCTGGTGAAGGACAAGGCCACCAAGGAGACGTTCACCGACGAGGAGACCGAGCGCGTCCTGTACGGCTTCCTCTCCAAGGCGCTGTACGAGAACGGGCTGTACTGCCGGGCCGACGACCGCGGCGACCCGGTCGTCCAGCTCGCCCCGCCGCTGATCTCCGACCAGTCGACGTTCGACGAGATCGAGGGCATCCTGCGGGCCGTGCTGACGGAGGCCTGGACGAAGCTCTGACCCCTGCCATGACCCCTGGATGATCATCATCCAGGGGTCATTTCATACGGTTCATCGGCCCGGATACGCCCGTTCGAGTGAGAAGGGGCGTATCCGGGCCGCGTGCTGTGCGCCCACGCCGGTCCGACTATCTACGGTGCCGAGTGACCGATCGGCCGCGTCTTCGTTCCCCCGTACGGGGGAACAGGAAATCCGACCTGAACCGAGGTGTACGCCATGGTGGCCCCGCCGGACAACGACGTGATCTGGGCGCGTTCCCTGCACCACTCCCACAACGGCTCGCCCGGTCTGGGCGGTGTCTCCATCGGTGTCCGGGACGCCGAGATCCTGGCCGTGACCGGCCCGCGCGGCAGCGGGAAGACCACCCTGCTGCACTGCCTGTCGGGCCGGCTCGTGCCCGACCAGGGCGAGGTCTGGTTCAACAGCGTCCCCGTCCACACCATGACTCCACGGGTCCGCGAGCGGCTGCGGCGGGAACGCTTCGGCTGGATCGCCGCCGATCCGGAACTGGTCCCGGAGCTGACCGTCTGGGAGAACACCGCCCTGCCGCTGCTGCTGCGCGGAACCTCGCACCGCGGTGCGAGGAAGGCCGCCACCGAGTGGCTGGAGCGCCTCGACATCGCCGCCTTCGCCAGGGAGCGGCCGCACGCCCTGCTCCAGGCACAGCGCCAGCGGATCTCGGTGGCCCGTGCCCTGTGCGCCTCACCGACCGTGATCTTCGCCGACGAGCCGACCGCGACGCTGCACCGCGCCGACCGCACCCAGGTCCTGCGCACCCTGACCACCGCGGCCCGCTCGCACGGCATCACCGTCATCCTGGCCACCCATGACGCCGAGGTCGCCGCCCTCGCCGACCGGAACGTCCCGCTGCTGGACGGCCGCCGCGTGGCCACCGTCTCCCTGCCCGCGGAACCGGAAGCGGAGGGCCGCGCGGCGTGCTCGCTCTCCGTCTAGCCCGCGGTTCCCACCCCCTCGTCCTGGTCCGGCGGCTGCTGGTCGCCGCCGCGTCGGCGGGCGTCGGCTTCCTCCTCCTGGCCGCCCTCGGATACGCCTCGGCCCACCCCGCGTCCTCCGGTTCGGTGCTGCGGCTGCTGTGGTGCTTCGTCCCGCTGGCCGCGACCGTGCAGTTCGCCGTGGCGGTGGCCCGTACGGACCCGAGCACCCGGCCCCGGCCGGGCCTCTCCTCGGTGGGCCTCGGACCGGTGCGGCTCTCGGTGCTGGCAGCGGTCTCCACCGCCGTCTCCACCACGCTGGGCTCGATGGCGGCCCTGCTGTTCTTCCTGCATCTGCGCGGCGATCTGACCGGGATGCCGTTCGACGGCGGTGCTGCGGAGTTCCTCGGGGCGGGCACCCCGCTGCCGCCGGCCGCCGCGCTGATGCTGCTGGCCCTCGTACCGCTCGCCTCGGCGACGGCGAGCGCGCTGGCGCTGCGGTCCCGGCCCGACCCGGCGCGGGACACCTTCGGTTCCGAGGAACTGCCCGCTCCCGCGCCCGCCCCGACCGGGCTGCCCTGGGGCGTGGCGCTGACGGCCGCCGGGCTCGCGGTCGAGGCGTACGCGTCACGGGAGGCGGCGGGAAACCCGTTCCCGCTGCCCGGCCGTTTCGACGCCACCCCGGTGGCGGTGCTCATCGGGTGGACGCTCACCGCGATCGGCCTGGCCATGGCCGGACCGGGGCTGACCCATCTGTGCGGCAAGGCGCTCCAAGCGGTGCGCCCCGGTGCCGTGCGGCTGCTGGCGGGGCGGGTCCTGATGGACGAGGCGCGCCGGATCGGCCGCCCGCTCGGAGTCGTCTGCGCGGTGCTGGCCGCGGCGATCGCCGCGGCCGCGCTGTACGGGGGCGACGAACGCCCCTACGGCCCGCTCACGGCACTCGGCGCGGTGCTGGTCCTCGGCTGTACGACGGCGACGCTGCTGACGACCGCCCTGGAGGCCAAGCACGCCCGCGCGCACACCGCGCAGGCGCTGCTGAGGATGGGCGCCCCGGCCTCGACGCTGCGGTCGGCGACGGCCCTGCGGGCGGGGGCTCTGCTGGCGCTGTTCGCCCCGCTGACCTGGGTGATCGCCCAGCTGGCGGCGCTTCCGCTGGCGAAGTGAGCGCCCTTGGGGCCGACGGGCTCAGGGGTGGGTGGCGAGGCGGTCGGCGAGGGCGTCGAAGAAGGCCTCCCAGCCGTCCTCGGCTGCCGCGTACTGCTCGGGGGTGAGGTGGCCGCCGCGCTGCTGGAAGGCCAGCTCGGTCCGGCCGCCGCCGAGGTCGCTGAAGGTGACCGTCACGACCTCGCCCTCGGAGTCCTCGGGGGCTGAGCCGTCCTTCAGTGTGAAGACCAGTCCGTCGGGCTCGCTGACCTCGCGGTAGACCCCGCGGAACGGCATCTCGACGCCCGGCATCACGATGACCAGGCTCCACGAGCCACCGGGCCGCACGTCCATCGCCACCCGGTCCAGGGGGACCTCCGCCTCTCCCCCGTACCAGGCGGCGAAGTCCTCCGGTGACGTCCAGGCCGCGAAGACCCGCTGCTGCGGGGCGTGCAGGACGCGGGTGAGGTCGATGCCCTCGCGGGTGGCGCCGGTCATGGTCACGGTCCTTGTCGACGTCGGTGCCGTACGGCGTGCGGCGTACGGGGTCCGGACCTCCAGCTTGCCGGGCCGGGGGCGCGCTGTCGCGGCGTACGGCCGAGAGCGGACGACACTGCGGAGGGTCAGGGCCGCAGCAGCCCCGCGAGGGTGTCGTACGCGCTCTCCCACCCCCACGCCTCGCGCACCCAGGCCCGGCCCTTCTCCCCCATCTCCGTGGCCGCCGCCCGGTCGAGCAGCAGCGCGACGAGCCGGTCCGCGACGGCGGCCACGTCCCGCCCGTCGACCACATGACCGGTCTCCCCGTCCCGTACGGTGTCGGGCGCGCCGCCGGAGTCGCCGACGAGGACCGGCAGCCCGGCGGCGGCGGCCTCCAGGAAGACGATGCCGAGCCCCTCCACCTCCAGGCCGCGCCTGCGGGTGCGGCACGGCATGGCGAAGACGTCGGCGGCCGCGTAGTGCCCGGGCATGGCCGTGTGGGGCTGCCCGCCCGCCAGGACCACCGCGTCCGCGACCCCGGTGTCCGCCGCGAGCCGGCGCAGGGTGCGGGCGTACGGCCCGTCCCCGGTCAGCAGGAGTACGGCACCGGGCACCGCGCGCCGCACGGCGGGCAGGGCACGGATCAGGGTGTCCTGGCCCTTGCGCGGGACGAGCCGCGCCGCACACAGGATCACCGGCCGCGAGCCGAGCCCGTACCGTTGCCGGACCCCGCGGGCCGGAGCCCCCGGGGCCTCCCGCGCCCCGGGCCGTACCCGGAACGCCGCCGCGTCCACCCCGGGCGCCAGGCGCACCATGCGGCGGGCGGCGGCCGGGCCGAGCGCGGCGGCGATGGGCGCGCGGGTGGCCGCGCCGAGGTAGGTCACCGCGTCGGTCCGCTCGCCGATCCGCCCGAGCAGCGCCCGGGCACCGGGAGTGCGGGCCCACCACACCTCGTGCCCGTGCGTCGTGGCGACGGCCCGCCGCACCCCGGCCTCCCGCCGCAGCCGGTCCGCCATCAGCCCTAGCGGTGCGGCGGCCCCGAACCAGACACTGTCGCAGCCGTGGCGGCGGGCGAGGTCCGCGGCGCGGGCGGTGACGCGCGGGGTCGGCAGCAGCATCCGGGCGGGGTCGCGGATCACGGGGTACGGCAGACCGGCGTCGTGGGCGGCCGCCCCCGGTTCGGCGGAGGTGTACACGACGACGGAGTCCGCGGGGAACCGGCTGGTCATGGCGTGGACGAAGGTCTCGATACCGCCCTGGCGCGGCGGGAAGTCGTTGGTGACCACGAGGGTGCGGCGACGCGTCATCGGGAGGCCTGCTTCTGTACCCGTACGAGAAGGGGGTGGACGGGTGCGTGCCGGGCGGCCGCCCACGCCGCGAGGACCAGCGGGTGCACCAGGTAGCCGAACCGGGTCGCGGGCATGAACGCGATGGCCAGGAGCAGCCCGAGCGCGAGCCTCCCCGCCGCGGCTGTCGCCGTCTCCGGGGGCCGGACGAGCAGGGAGAGGGCCAGGAGGAGAGCGCTCGCCCCGAGCAGGAGCAGCGCCAGGGTCCTGCCGCCGGGGACATGGGCGGCGATCAGGTGGCCGGGGAGCGGGCTGGCGGCGGAGGAGACCGCGTCGGTCATCCCGAGCGGGAAGTCGACGACATGGGCGCGGAAGGCACCCGGGTCGCGCAGGGCGACGGGCAGGACCAGTGCGGCCGTGGTGAGGAGGGCGACGAGCCCGCAGCGCGGGGCGGTGCGGTTTCCCGGGCGGCCCTCGCCCCGGGAGGCCGCGGCCAGCAGTGCGAGGGCCACCGGAATCGCGGGCCAGGCCGTCCACTTGAGGGCGGCGGCCAGACCGAGCGCCAGTCCGGCCGCGTCCGCTCTCCCCCGCCCGGCCAACGCGAGCCCGAGGCACATCAGTCCGGCCACGGGCAGATCGACGCCCCCGACCGCGAGCGGCAGGGCCACCAGCGGGCAGGCGGCGATCCAGCGCAGCGGCTCGCGCCGGGAACCCGCCGGGAGGGCGAGCGCGAGCGCCCCCAGGAACGCCGTTCCCATCCACAGCCGGGGGTCGGTGAGCGGCCCTGGTCCGGCGACGGCCTCCGGCAGCCCGAAGACCGCCATGCCCGGGAGGTACGGGTTGAAGTCCGCGGGCACCAGGGGATGTCGGAGGTACGGCGTCCCGTCGGTGAGCAGCAGCCCGGCCGAGCGTGCCACCACCCGCACCTCCAACTGCGCCCGGTCCACGGCGAGCAATACCAGCAGGGGCAGCAGCACCGCCCCGGTGACGGCGACCGCACCGGCCGTACGGGGGCTCCGCCCGCGTACGGCGAGCAGCGCGGCGGCCGTGTAGCCGAGTGCGGCGGCGGTTCCCCAGACGCGGTGCGGGCCGAGCGAGGAGAAGACGGCGAGCGCCGAGGCAGTGGCCGCGCAGAACACCCACCAGGCGGTGCCGCCGGGCAGCGGTGGACGCTTTCGGTGCTGGTCAGAAGGGGTGAAGGACGCGATGGTGGCCATGGATCCGAGGCTAGGAACGGGCCGCTCACCGATCGTCACACCACCCTCCGGTCCTCCGGATCAACCCGTGGCATGACACGGCACACCGAACTCCACCCGTGCTCCGATGCGTCCGCCCCCGGCGGTGACGAAGAATCGCCGTATGACGCGCACCATCACGCCGGACCGCCCGGCCGCCGCCACCGCCGCCACGGCGACCGCTCCGCCGCCGGCCGACGGCGTACGGCAACGGCTGCGGCGCTGGGCGGCGGCACCCTCGTACGCCTGGCTGACCGGGGCGGCGCTGACGCTCTTCGCGGTCGTGGAGCTGGCCGTCGTGCCGGGTTCGGCGGTCACGGCGTTCGGGGTGCTGGCCTGCACGGCCTCGCTCGCGCTGCGGGCGGCGTGGCCCGCCGTGGGGTTCCTGACCGTGGGTGCGGCCCTGCTCAGCTTCGCCACCGACGGCAACATGGCGTACGCGACCATCGCCGGGGCCCTGATCGGCTGCTACACCCTGGGGCGGCACCGGGTGCAGCATCCGGCGGTCCTCGTGCTGGCCGGTTCGCTGACGGCGCTGACCGTCAACCTGGTGCACATCGACCGGTGGGCGCGGGACGGCTCCCCCGGGCTGCCCGCGCTCCAGGGCACCGACCGCTTCAGCCTCGGCCTCTACGCCGAGACACTGGTGCTGACGGTGATGATCCTCGGTGCGGTGAGCACGGGGGACGCGGTGCGGGCGCGCGAGGAGAGCCGGCACACGCGGGCCGCCGCCCAGTCCCGGCTGCTGGCGATGGAGCGGCGGCAGGCGGCCGAGGCGGAACGGGCTGCGATAGCAAGGGAGTTGCATGACATGATCGCGCACTCGGTCTCGGTGATCGCGGTGCGGGCCGAGAGCGCCACGTACACGACACCCGATCTCTCGCCCCCGGCACGGGACGCCTTCCAGGAGATCGCGGGCACGGCACGCTCCTCGATGGCGGAGCTGCGGCGGCTGCTCGGGGTGCTGCGGACGGGCGAGGGCGCCGAACCGGTCCCGCTCACCGCCCCGCAGCCGTCGCTGGCCGGTCTCGACGATCTGCTCGACCAGCACCGGGCGGCGGGCGGTACGGCCGAACTGCGCGTCACCGGCGAACGCGTCCCCCTGCCCGCGTCCTGGGAGCTGTCGGCGTACCGGATCGTCCAGGAGGCCCTGACCAACGCCCGGCGGCACGCCCCGGGCGCCCGCACGGTCGTGGAACTGAACTACCGGCCGGGCCTGTTGACGGTCCGAGCATCCGACGACGGGCCGGGGCCCGGCGCGTCCGGCGACACCCCCGACCGCGCGGGACACGGCCTGGTGGGGATGGCCGAACGGGCCACCCTGCTCGGTGGCAGACTCACCACCGGCCGAGGTGCGGCCGGTGGCTTTCTGGTGGAGGCGGAACTTCCGTGGTGATCCGGGTACTGGTGGCCGACGACCAGGCGGTCGTACGGACGGCGTTCTCCAGCCTGCTGGACACCCAGGACGACATCGAGGTGGTCGGGGAGGCGGAGGACGGCGAGCAGGCGATCCGCGCCGCCGCCGCACTGCGGCCCGACGTGGCGCTGCTGGACATCCGGATGCCCCGGCTCGGCGGCATCGACGCGGCCCGGGAGATCGTCGCCGCGTCCGGCGGGGCGACGAGGGCGCTGATGCTCACGACCTTCGGCCTGGACGAGTACGTGTACGACGCGCTCACCGCCGGGGCCAGCGGCTTCCTCCTGAAGGACGCGACCTTTCCCGAACTGCTCCACGCGGTCCGGGTGGTGGCCGACGGGCACGCCCTGCTGGCCCCCGAGATCACCGGGCGGCTCATCTCCGAGTTCACCCGGCAGCGGGCCGGCGCTCGCCCGCCGCGCTCCGTCGAGGGGCTGACCGCGCGCGAGGCCGAGGTACTCGTCCTGATCGCCCAGGGCCTGTCCAACGCGGACATCGCGGACCGGCTGACCATCACCGATCACACGGTGAAGACCCACATCAACCGGCTGTTCGCGAAGATGGGGCTGCGGGACCGGGCGCAGGCGGTGATCCTGGCGTACGAGCTGGGGCTGGTGGTGGCGGGGACCTGCGGCTCCTGACGGCCGCCCCTCACGCCCCTGACGGCTGCCCGGAATCCGCCAGCACCACCGTCTCCGCCGCGTCGAAGCGGACGCCCACGACCGCACCCTCGTCCGGGGTGTCGCGCAGGGCGCATTCGGCCTCCAGCACCGGCGCGTTCTCGGGCGTCAGGCGCACGGTCACATGGTTGCCGCGGAAGGTACGGACGCCGACCGTGCAGCGCAGGCCCTCATCGGGGGCGCCGATCAGGACCCCGGCGGGGCGGACCAGCAGATCGGCCTCGCCCTGCGGGGAACCCTCGGGCACCGGGACCTTGCCCCAGACGGTGGCGGCGGCCTGTCCGGTGACCGTGGCCGCGGTGACGTTGTCGAAGCCGAGGAAGCGGGCGACGAACGCGGAGGCGGGACGCTGCCAGACCTCCAGCGGGCTGCCCTCCTGGGCGATCCTGCCGTCCCGCATCACGACGACCCGGTCGGCGAGCGCGAACGCCTCGCCCTGGTCATGGGTGACGGCGAGCACCGTCGTACCCAGCTCCCTGAACAAGGTGCGCAGTTCGACGACGAGCCGTTCGCGCAGGCTGCGGTCGAGCTGGCCGAGCGGCTCGTCCAGCATCAGGAGCCTGGGGCGCGGGGCCAGCGCCCGGGCCAGGGCGACACGCTGCTGCTCGCCGCCGGAGAGCGCGGCGACCGCGCGGCGTTCGGCTCCCGGCAGGCCCACCATCTCCAGCAGCTCCCGGACCCGGCGCTCGGACTCGGCACGCCCGGTGCCGTGCATGCGCAGCCCGAAGGCGACGTTGGCGCCGACGTCCCGGTGCGGGAAGAGCTGGTGGTCCTGGAACATCAGGCCGAGGCCGCGCCGGTGCACCGGGACGCCCGCCTGGTCCTGCCCGGCCAGCAGCACCCGTCCGCCGTCCATGGGCTGAAGCCCGGCGACGGCGCGCAGCAGGGTGGACTTCCCGCTGCCGCTGGGCCCGAGGACGCAGACGATCCGGTGGTCGGCGACCTCCAGGTCGACGGCGTCGAGCGCGGCCCGCTTCCCGAACCGTACGGTGGCCGCCTGCAAGCTCAGCATGTCGTTCAGAACTCCCCGGATCGGTCGGTGCGGATGCGTTCGAGGAGCAGCAGCGACACCGCGCACACCAGCATCAGAATCGTGCTGAGGGCCATCGCCTGCCCGTAGTTGAGCTCCCCGGACCGGCCCAGCAGCCGGGCCACGGCGACCGGCAGGGTCGGGTTGTCCGGCCGCGCGATGAAGACGGTGGCGCCGAACTCCCCGAGCGACACGGCGAACGCGAACCCCGCCGCGACCAGGAGCGCCCGCCGCACCAGCGGCAGATCGACCTCACGCCACGCCCGCAGCGGCGAGGCCCCGAGCACGGCGGCGGCCTCCCGCAGCCGGTCGTCGACCGCGCGCAGCACGGGCAGCATGGTCCGTACGACGAAGGGGACACCGACCAGCGCCTGGGCCAGCGGGACCAGGATCCAGGAGGTTCGCAGGTCGAGCGGCGGCTTGTCGAGGGTGATGAGGAAGCCGAAACCGACGGTGACGGCGGAGACTCCCAGGGGCAGCATCAGCAGCGCGTCGAAGCCCCGCACGAGCCGTCCCGCCCGGCGGGTCAGGGCCGCGGCCGCGAGCCCGCCGACGACGAGGGCGATGAGCGTGGCGACGAGCGCGTACCGCAGGGAGTTCCCGACGGCCTCCAGCGGCGGCACCAGGAAGGTGGAGGAGCCGCCCGACCCGGCCGACTGGAGGGCCCGGTAGTAGCCGAAGCCGTAACCGCCCGGCCCGTCGGCTCCGTCCGCTCCGTCGAAGGAACGCTCCACCAGCACTCCGAGCGGCATCAGGATCAGCAGCAGTGCGGTGAGCAGGACGCCGCCGAGCAGCGCCCACTGTCCGGCGCCGCGCGGCCTGCGGGACGTCTGCGCCGGGTCGACGAGCTTCAGCGCCCGCTCCCGGCGGCGTACGGTCACGGCGTGCACGGCGAGGATCGCGCCGACGGCCACGAACTGGACCATGGTCAGCACGGCGGCGGTCGGCAGGTCGAGCAGTTGCGCGGTCTGCCGGTAGATCTCCACCTCCAGGGTGGAGTACGCCGGTCCGCCGAGGATCTGCACGACGCCGAAGGAGGTGAACGTGAAGAGGAAGACCATCAGCGCGGCGGCGGCGACGGCGGGGGCGAGTGCGGGCAGGGTCACCCGGCGGAAGGCGGCGAACCGTCCCGCACCGAGCACCCGGGCGGCCTCCTCCTGACGCGGGTCCAGCTGGGACCAGAGCCCGCCGACCGTCCGGACGACCACGGCGTAGTTGAAGAAGACGTGGGCGAGCAGGATCGCCCATACGGTGGTGTCGAGGCGGAGGCCCCACAGCTCGTCGAGGAGCCCACCGCGCCCCAGCAGCGCCAGGAAGGCGGTGCCGACGACGACGGTCGGCAGCACGAACGGCACGGTGACGACCGCCCGCAGCACCTGTTTGCCCGGGAAGTCGAAGCGGGCGAAGACATACGCCCCGGGCAGGGCGATCAGCAGCGTGAGCGCGGTCGAGGCGAGGGCCTGCCAGGTGGTGAACCAGAGGACGTCGAGGATGTCCGGGCGGGCCAGCACCTCACCGATCCGCCCGAACTGCCAGACGCCGTCCGTCTTCACCCCGCGGCCGACGATCGCGGACACGGGGTAGGCGAAGAAGACGGCGAAGAACGCGACGGGCACGGCCATCAGGCCGAGCCGCACCGCGGCACCGCGCCGCCCGGACCCACGGCCGGGCGGCGCGGCTTCCGCTTCGGGCTCCGCTTCGGGCCCTACCTCAGGACGAGCGACTGCCACGACTTGATCCACTGCTCACGGTTGGCGGCGATCTTCTCGGGCGTGACGGTGGGGGGCGCTTCGACGGTCTCGCCGAACTCCGTGAACAGCTCGGGCAGCTCCGCGTCCGTCACGACGGGGTTCACGAACATGTTCAGCGGCATGTCCTCCTGGAACGTCTTGCTGATCATGAAGTCCAGCAGCGCCTTGCCGCCCTCCTCGTTCTTCGCCCCGGTCAGCAGCCCGGCGTACTCGGTCTGCCGGAAGCAGGTGCCGGTCGCGACCCCGGTGGGGGCCTCCTTCGGCTGCGGGTCGGCGTAGAGGACCTCGACGGGCGGGCTGGAGGCGTAGGAGACGACGAGCGGCCGGTCCGCCTTGGTCTTCTTGCCGCCCGCGGAGCCGGAGAACTCCTCGTTGTACGCCTGCTCCCAGCCGTCGACGACCTTGACGCCGTTGGCCTTGAGCTTCTTCCAGTACGCCTCATAGCCGTCCTCGCCCTGGCTGGCGATGGTGCCGAGGAGGAAGCCGAGACCGGGCGAGGAACTGGCCGCGTTCTCGGTCACCAGGAGGTTCTTGTACGCGGGCTTCAGCAGGTCCTCGAAGGTCTCCGGCGGCGCGAGCTTCTTGTCCGTGAAGTACTGCTTGTCATAGTTGACGCAGATGTCACCGGTATCAACCGGCGTCACCCGGTGCTTCTCGTCCTGCTGGGTGCCCTTGGCGACCCGGTCCAGGCCCTTGGCCTCATACGCGGTGAAGAGACCGTTGTCGAGGGCGCGGGAGAGCAGGGTGTTGTCGACTCCGAAGAAGACGTCACCGCGCGGGGAGCCCTTGGTCAGGATCTCCTGGTTGAGCGCGGCCCCTGCGTCGCCGCTCTTGAGGATCTCGACGGTGTAGCCGGTCTCCTTGGTGAACGCCTTCAGCACCTCGTCCGAGACGGTGAAGGAGTCATGGCTGACCAGGGTCACGGTCTTGGAACCGCTGCCCTTGGAGGCGCCGGAGCCCGCCGTACCGTCGTCGCTGCCGCAGCCCGCGAGCACGGTGACGCCGAGCGCGGCGGCGAGCGCGGTCGCCGCGTACTTCGTGGTGGTGTTCATGTGGTCCTCCTGGAGGTGACCAGGAAGAGACGCGGCCCCGCCCGCCGCCGGAGCCGTAACCGGAAGCGGGCAGGGCGCAACAGCTTGAGTAAGGTCCGAACTTCCTACCCGGAATGACCCGGGCGAGGTTCAGAGGGTCTGCGGCCAACCTGTCCTTGGTGCCGCACTCTCAGCGCTGTGGCGCTCCCCTGTCGGAATATGCAGTTGATTGCGGGCCCAGGCTACACCGGCGGTTTCGTCCGGCCCCGGAGAGGTGGCCGCTGTCAGCGCTCGGAGGCCGCCAGCTGCCCGCAGGCCCCGTCGATCTCCTGGCCCCGGGTGTCCCGGACGGTGACGGGCACACCGTGGGCCGCGATGGCCTCGACGAACGCCTTCTCGTCCTCGGGGCGCGAGGCGGTCCACTTGGAGCCGGGCGTGGGGTTGAGCGGGATGAGGTTGACGTGGACCCGCTTGCCCTTGAGGAGCCTGCCGAGCAGGTCACCGCGCCAGGCCTGGTCGTTGATGTCCCGGATCAGGGCGTACTCGATGGAGATGCGGCGGCCCGACTTCTCCGCGTACTCCCACGCGGCGTCCAGGACCTCGCGGACCTTCCACCGGGTGTTGACGGGGACCAGGGTGTCGCGCAGCTCGTCGTCCGGGGCGTGCAGCGAGACGGCCAGGCGGCACTTGAAGCCCTCGTCGGCGAAGCGCAGCATCGCCGGGACGAGGCCCACGGTGGAGACGGTGATCCCGCGCTGCGAGAGGCCGAGGCCGTCCGGCTCGGGGTCGGTGAGCCGGCGGATGGCACCGACGACCCGCTTGTAGTTGGCGAGCGGCTCGCCCATGCCCATGAAGACGATGTTGGACAGCCGGGCGGGGCCGCCCGGCACCTCGCCGTCGCGCAGGGCGCGCATGCCGTCGACGATCTGGTGCACGATCTCGGCGGTGGACAGATTGCGGTCGAGCCCGGCCTGCCCGGTGGCGCAGAAGGGGCAGTTCATCCCGCAGCCCGCCTGCGAGGAGATGCACATCGTGACGCGCTCCGGGTAGCGCATCAGGACGGACTCGACGAGCGTGCCGTCGTGCAGCTTCCACAGGGTCTTGCGGGTGGTGTCGTCGTCGCAGCTGATGTGGCGGACCACGGACATCAGCTCGGGGAACAGCGCCTCGGCGAGCTTCTCCCGGGACCCGGCGGGAATGTTGGTCCACTGGGCCGGGTCGTGCGCATACCGCGCGAAGTAGTGCTGCGAGAGCTGCTGGGCGCGGAACGGCTTCTCGCCGGTCTCGGCGACCGCTTCCTTGCGCTCGGCGGGCGTGAGGTCGGCGAGGTGCCGCGGGGGCTTCTTGGCTCCGCGGGGCGCGACGAAAGTGAGTTCTCCGGGCTTAGGCATGGTTCATCCAGTGTCGCAGACAGACGGGTGAGGGCCCGCCGCCCTGTGGACAACGAGCCCTCACCGTAAAGAATTGCAGGTGGGACGGGGTGTGCGGTGGCTCAGCCGGAGCCGACGAACAGCACCATCAGCAGCCACACCACCGGCGCGGTGGGCAGCAGCGAGTCCAGCCGGTCCATGATGCCGCCGTGGCCGGGGAGCAGGGTACCCATGTCCTTGATGCCGAGGTCCCGCTTGATCATGGATTCGCCCAGGTCACCGAGGGTGGCGCTGGCCGCGACCGCGAGGCCGAGCAGCAGCCCCTGCCACCAGGCGCCGCCGTCGATCAGGAACTCCATGCACAGCGCACCGGCGGCCATCGCGAAGGCGACCGCGCCGAGCAGGCCCTCGCGGGTCTTGCCGGGGCTGATGCGGGGGGCGAGCTTGTGCTTGCCGAAGCGCCAGCCGACGGCGTACGCCCCGGTGTCGCTGACCACGGTGAGGACGAGGAAGGTGAGGACCCGCCACGGCCCGTCGTCCGCCGTCAGCAGCAGGGCGACGAAGGTGGCCAGGAAGGGGACGTAGAACGCCGCGAAGACCCCGGCGGTGACGTCCTTGAGATATCCCTCCGGCGGTTCGGTCATCCGCCAGACCAGCACCGCGAGGGCGGTGAGGGCCATGGCGACCCAGGCCCCCTCAGGGCCCCGGACATAACCGGCGATGACCATCGCGGCGCCGCCGACGGCCAGCGGAACCAGGGGCGCCTTGATGCCTTTGCGCTCCTGGAGACGGGAGGTGAGCTCCCAGAGGCCGACGACGACGGCGACCGCTATCACGCCGATGAAGACGGCCTTCACGATGAACAGCGAGGCGACGATGACGGCACCGAGACCCACGCCCACTCCTATGGCGGCGCGCAGATCACGCCCCGCGCGCTTCTTCTGCGGCGGGGGCGGCAGCGGGGTGGACATGGGCTCCTGCGGCATCTCGTCACGGAACAGGGGGCCGCTGACGTGAGCGGCATCCCTGTCCCGGTCGGCGCGGTCGGCTGCGTCTCTACCTGCGTCGGGAACGTCCGGCACGTTGGGCATGGGCCGAGTCTGCTGGGCGTCATGCACATCGTGGGCAGGACCCGCCGGGGCAGCCCTCATCTCGGGCGTGCCCCAGTAACCCGCTCCTTGCGGGGCGCCCCAGGAAGAGTCGTTCATCAGACTTCGAGCAGCTCGGCTTCCTTGTGCTTGAGCAGCTCGTCCACCTGCGCGACGTACTTCGCGGTGGTGTCGTCGAGCTCCTTCTCGGCGCGGCGCACCTCGTCCTCGCCGGACTCCTTGTCCTTGACGAGCTTGTCGAGGGCTTCCTTGGCCTTGCGTCGGATGGAGCGGATCGAGATCTTGGAGTCCTCGGCCTTGCTCTTGGCGACCTTGATGTACTCCTTGCGGCGGTCCTGGGTGAGCTCGGGGAAGGTCACCCGGATGATGTTGCCGTCGTTGCTCGGGTTGACGCCGAGGTCGGAGTCGCGGATCGCCTGCTCGATGTTGCGCAGCGCCGTCTTGTCGAACGGCGTCACGACGGCCATCCGCGGTTCGGGAACCGAGAACGAGGCCAGCTGGTTGATCGGGGTCAGCGCGCCGTAGTAGTCGGCGACGATCTTGTTGAACATCGCCGGGTGCGCACGGCCGGTACGGATCGCGGCGAAGTCCTCTTTCGCGACGACGACGGCCTTCTCCATCTTCTCCTCGGCCTCAAGGAGGATTTCTTCGATCACCACGTGCTCCTGCGTGTCTTGGGTGGGCCCGGCATCGTCATCGTCGGGCCCTGCGGGTCCTGCGTCGCGTCCTCACCTGCGCGGTGTCCGACCGGCAGGCCGTTGTCCATCCTGGGGGGCCGTCAGGCCCGGGTGCTCGCGTCGCTCACGAGCGTGCCGATCTTCTCACCCTTGACCGCACGAGCGATATTGCCCTCGGCGGTCAGCTCGAAGACGAGGATCGGGAGCTGGTTGTCACGGCAGAGCGTGATGGCGGTGGCGTCGGCGACCTTCAGATCGCGGGAGATCACCTCGCCGTACTCCAGCGCGTCGAACTTCACCGCGGCGGGGTTGGTCTTCGGGTCGGAGTCGTAGACACCGTCCACACCGTTCTTCCCCATGAGCAGCGCCTCGGCGTCGATCTCCAGGGCACGCTGGGCGGCGGTGGTGTCGGTGGAGAAGTACGGCATGCCCATACCGGCACCGAAGATGACGACGCGCCCCTTCTCCAGGTGCCGTACGGCACGGAGCGGGATGTACGGCTCGGCGACCTGGCCCATGGTGATGGCCGTCTGGACGCGCGAGTCGATGCCTTCCTTCTCCAGGAAGTCCTGGAGCGCCAGGCAGTTCATGACGGTGCCGAGCATGCCCATGTAGTCGGACCGGGCCCGGTCCATGCCGCGCTGCTGGAGCTCGGCACCACGGAAGAAGTTGCCTCCCCCGATGACCACCGCGATCTGGGCGCCGTCGCGTACGACGGCGGCGATCTCGCGGGCGATGGTGTGCACGACGTCGGGGTCGACGCCGAGGCCGCCGCCACCGGCGAATGCCTCACCGGAGAGCTTCAGCATGAAGCGCCCGGAACCCTTGTCGTCGTCGCGCTTCTCGTCAGCCTGAATGGCGTCCGCGCCCTTGTCCATGGAAATTCTCCTCGTGCACATACGAAGAAGGCCATTGCCGGTGGGTCTGGTGTCCCTACAGCGGCAATGGCCTCCTCGTCAGATCTGCGGTCGTCCGGCGTGGGTGCGGCCGTCGACTGCACCAGACCCTATCGGGTCCGGTGCTGTTCGCCCGGACGGACTCAGATGCCGACCTTGATGCGCGAGAAGCGCTTCAGGGTGACTCCGGCCTCGTCCAGGACCTTCTGGACGGACTTCTTGGCGTCCAGCGCGTACGGCTGGCCGAGGAGGGTGGCCTCCTTGAAGAAACCGTTGACGCGACCCTCGACGATCTTCGGGAGCGCGGCCTCGGGCTTGCCCTCGGCGCGGGTGGTCTCCTCGGCGACGCGGCGCTCGGCCTCGACGACCTCGGCCGGGACGTCCTCGCGGGACAGGTACTTCGGGGCGAAGGCGGCGATGTGCTGCGCGATGCCCTTGGCCAGCTCGGCGTCGGCCTTGTCCAGCTCGACCAGAACACCGATCTGCGGGGGCAGGTCGGGCATGGTGCGGTGCATGTACACGGAGACGTACTCGCCGGTGAACTGCGCGAAGCGGTCCAGGACGATCTTCTCGCCAAGGTTGGCGTTGGCCTCGTCGACGTACGCCTGGACGGTCTTGCCGGCCTCGATCTCGGAGGCGAGCAGCGCCTGGAGGTCGGCCGGGGAGGTCGCGGCGACGTGGGCGGCGAGGGTGTTGGCGACGGCCTGGAACTTCTCACCCTTGGCGACGAAGTCCGTCTCGCACTTCAGCTCCAGGAGAACGCCGGACGTCTGGTCCTCGGAGATGAGGGAGACGACGGCACCGTTCTCGGCAGAGCGGCCCTCGCGCTTGGCGACGCCCTTCTGGCCCTTGATACGGAGCGCCTCGACGGCCTTGTCGACGTTGCCGTCGGCCTCGTCGAGCGCCTTCTTGCAGTCCATCATGCCGGCGCCGGTGAGCTCGCGGAGCTTCTTGACGTCAGCGGCGGTGTAGTTCGCCATGAGTCTGTATGTCTCTCTCGAAGTCTGAAAGATCTACGGGTGAACGGCGGGGGCGACGCTTGTGGCGTCAGCCCCCGCCGTCAGTAGCCGTGACGGGTGTCAGGCCTGCTCGGCGTCCGCGGCCGGAGCCTCGGCCTCGGCGACGGCCTCGGCCGGCTTCTCGGCGTCGGCGACCTTCTCGGTCTCGGCGGAGGACTGGACCTCGGCGGCAGCCGCGGTCTCGTCGGCCTGCTCGGCGGCAGCCGCGGTCTCGTCCTTCTTGTCGCCCTCCAGCAGGTCGCGCTCCCACTCGGCCAGCGGCTCGCCGGCGGCCTTCTCGCCCGGCTTCGAGTCGCCGGTGGCGGCGCCGGAGCGGGCGATGAGGCCCTCGGCGACGGCGTCGGCGATCACGCGGGTGAGCAGGGTGACGGAGCGGATCGCGTCGTCGTTGCCCGGAATCTTGTAGTCGACCTCGTCGGGGTCGCAGTTGGTGTCGAGGATCGCGACGACCGGGATGTGGAGCTTGCGCGCCTCACCGACGGCGATGTGCTCCTTCTTGGTGTCGACGATCCAGACGGCGCTGGGCACCTTCTGCATCTCGCGGATACCACCGAGGGTCTTCTCCAGCTTGGCCTTCTCGCGCGAGAGGACCAGGAGCTCCTTCTTGGTGAGGCCGGAGGCGGCCACGTCCTCGAAGTCGATGAGCTCAAGCTCCTTCAGACGCTGAAGGCGCTTGTAGACGGTGGAGAAGTTGGTGAGCATGCCACCGAGCCAACGCTGGTTGACGTACGGCATGCCGACGCGCGTCGCCTGCTCGGCGATGGCCTCCTGGGCCTGCTTCTTCGTACCCACGAACATGATGGAGCCGCCGTGGGCGACGGTCTCCTTGACGAACTCGTAGGCGCGGTCGATGTACGACAGCGACTGGAGCAGGTCGATGATGTAGATGCCGTTGCGCTCGGTGAAGATGAAGCGCTTCATCTTCGGGTTCCAGCGACGGGTCTGGTGACCGAAGTGGACGCCGCTTTCCAGCAGCTCCCGCATCGTGACGACGGCCATGGCCGTACTCCTTGAGGTGCTCGGTTGTCGCGACCGCAGGATTGCTGTCGCGCCTGACGCCCCGACGCGCCGTGCCACGAGGGACCGAGGAGCGCGGCCACCTCCTCGAAGAGGGAGGTGGCGGGGCGTGCGAAGTCGACCCGGTGACCCGGATCGCCGTAAGAAGTGTACGGGACCCGCCGGGTGCCGGGTGACGGCGATGTCCACAACCGGCGAGTAGTCCACAGGAACGGTCCATGATCACCGGAATCCCGGCCTCCGGGCGATGGTGGCGGACATGTGCACCCACCCCGGCCGACGCCGCTCCCCCGCTCTCCGCGCCCTGCTCCTGTTCCCGCTCCTGCCGGTGTTCCTGCTGTACGTGCTGCTCCCGGCCGGGAGCAGCACGCCGGGCAGAGCCGTCATGCCGACCGGGGCCGAGGCGTCTCTGGCAGGGGCGGGCGCAGATGCCGATGCCGACCCTGACGCCGATGGCGGCGACCGGAGCTGGCCGCTGACGGGGAGACCCACGGTGTTACGGGGGTGGCAGCCGCCCACCGGCCCCTACGGGCCCGGCCATCGCGGCGTCGACCTCGCGGCGGGGCCGGGCGCCCCGGTGCTGGCGGCTGCCGGGGGCCGGGTGTCGTTCGCGGGGCGGGTGGCGGGACGCGGGGTGCTGGCCATCGAGGTGGGCGGCAGCGGGTCGCCTCCGCTGCGCACGACGTACGAGCCGGTGCGGGCGCTGGTCGAGGAGGGCGCGAGCGTGCGGGCCGGACAGCCGGTCGGAGCGCTGGAGGAAGGGCCCTTCCACTGCGCGGCGGGCTGCCTGCACTGGGGGCTGCGACGCGGGGACGCCTACCTGGACCCGCTCTCACTGCTGCCGCCCTCACTACTGCGGAGAGGCCCTTCGCGACTGCTGCCGGTGTTCGGGGTGCCGGAGCCGGGAAGCGCGAGGGCGTTCCGCGGGGTGCGGGGCCGGGTCAGCCGCGCACACCACGCAGGACCATCGCGACGGCGGTGTCGGCGATGACGCCCGGCTCCTCCGCGACACCGAGCTCGATACGGCGCACGGCGGCGTCCACCGAGCCCTGGAGGAGCATGGCGGCCAGCCTCGGCTCGGTGTGACCGAGGTCGCCGAGGGCCTCGACGATCATGGCGATCAGCGCACCGTGCGCGGCCCGGATCTTCTCCCGGGCACCGGCGTCGAGCTCGCTCGCGGAGATCGCGACGACGGCGCGGTGACGGCGGTCGCCGACGAGGTCCAGCTGCCGGCGCACATACGCCTCGATCTTCGCCTCGGGCGTCTCGGCGCGCTGCATGGCGTTCTCGACCTCGGCCGCCCAGACGGGGAAGTCGACGGCGCACAGCTCCTCGACGACCGCGGCTCGGGAGCGGAAGTACTCGTACACGGAGGACCGGGCGAGGCCCGTGCGCTCGGCGAGTGCGGGGAAGGTCAGCGCCTCCGTACCGCCCTCGGACAGCAGGGAGCGCGCGGCGTCCAGGAGGGCGCCGCGCTGCATGGTCCGGTGCTCGGCCACGGAGGCCGCTCGAATCCTGGGCACGCATCCACTCTACGGCGGCAGGGGTCCGAGGGAAGGGCACGGCCTCTGACCGAGTGGCCGGGAGGGATCGGGAAGAAGGCCGGGGAGGGAGCGTCAGCGGCCCGCGTCGGCCAGTTTCGCCCGGAGCTGGAGGACGGACTTGGTGTGGATCTGGCTGACACGGCTCTCCGTCACCCCGAGGACGTTGCCGATCTCCGCGAGAGTCAGGCCCTCGTAGTAGTAGAGGGTCACCACGGTCTTCTCCCGGTCGGGGAGGGTGTTGATCGCGCGTGCGAGCAGCCGTCTCAGCTCGCGGTCCTCGGCGACCTCCACCGGATTGTCGGCGGCGGTGTCCTCCAGGGTGTCCATCAGGCTCAGCCGGTCGCCGCCCTCCCCGCCGACGTGCAGCAACTCCTCCAGCGCGACCACGTTCGCCAGGGACAACTGGCTGAAAACAGCGTGCAGTTCCTCCAGTGCGATGCCCATCTCCGAGGCGACCTCGGCCTCCGAGGGCGTACGCCTCAGCTGCGCCTCCAGCGTGGCGTAGGCGCGCTCCACGTTGCGCGCCTTCTGCCGGACGGACCGGGGGATCCAGTCCAGGGCCCGCAGTTCATCGATCATCGCGCCGCGAATCCTGGTGATCGCGTACGTCTCGAACTTGATGGCCCGCTCGATGTCGAACTTCTCGATGGCGTCGATCAGTCCGAAGACTCCGGAGGAGACGAAGTCGGCCTGCTCGACATTGGACGGCAGCCCCACGCTCACCCGGCCCGCGACGTACTTGACGAGCGGCGAGTAGTGCAGGATCAACTGCTCCCGCAGCCGCTCGTCGCCCGTGGTCTTGTACGAACGCCACAGTTCGTCGAGCGAGGAGGGGGCGGGAGGGCGCACAGTGCCACGCGCAACGGGTGGTACTGCCGCGCGGTCAGACCCGGAGGTGTGCTGGGGCATGTGGTGCCTTGAGCCGTTCTGCCGTGAAGTGCTGGGGGACTTTTGTCTGGGGCGGAATCCTTGTGAGCGTAGCGTGACTGCGGCGTCGCAGTCCGCGCAGGACGACAGTTCCATGACGCGTGATTGCGTTCTGCCGTTCACGCTGTCCGCGCCTGCCCGGGGGCGGTGCAGTCGCCATGGGCACCGGCCCTGAGCAGGTCACCGATCGATCGTGCGGGGTCATCGGCCTTACCTTTTCACCCGAATGCTCCAGGTCAAGTACCGCCTCGCCGCGCGTCGTCGTTGCGTGCCGACGGGTTCGTCAATCGCCAGCCGTCGCCCTCGCGTTCGACGAACCCCAGTGAGTGCAGTTCGTACAGCCGCCCGAGCGTTTCGTCGGCGGAGATCCCCGCGCTGCGGGCGAGGTCACGGGGGTGGGTGACGCCGTGGTACGGAAGGGCGTCGAGGACCCGCGCGGCGACCGCGTCCAGCCGGTCCCGGGGCAGGACCGGGCCGCGCCTGCACGGCGCGAGATCGCCGATGTCACCCACCAGTTCGACGACTTCGGCCGCGTCGGTGACCAGCACGCCCTCCCCGCGCAGCAACTCGTGGACCCCGGCCGACAGTCCGCTGGTGGCCGGGCCGGGCACCCCCATCGCGAAACGGCCGAGCCGCTGTGCCTGACGGGCGGTCACCAGCGAGCCACTGCGGTACTCCGCCTCGACCACGACCGTTCCCCTGGTCAAGGCGGCGATGACGCGGTTGCGCAGGATGAACCGGCTGCGGGTGGGGTGAGCGGACGGGGGCAACTCGGCCACGATGAGCCCCTGTCGGGCCAGCCGCCCGAGCAACTCGGCGTGCCCGCGCGGGTAGGGCACGTCCACCCCGCAGGCCAGCACCGCCGTCGTCGCCCCGCCCGCGGCCAGCGCCCCGCGGTGCGCCGCTCCGTCCACGCCGAACGCCGCGCCCGACACCACGACCCAGCCCCGCTCCGCCAGCCCGGAGCCGAGGGTCGCCGCCATGCGGGCCCCGTACGGGGTGCACGCCCGCGCACCGACCACCGCGACCGACCGCAGGGACCACAGCCGCAGGTCCGGCCGCCCTCGCACCCAGAGCCCGACGGGCCGACCGTCGCCCAGGTCGTCGAGCTGGCTCGGCCACTCCCGGTCCCCCGGGCAGACGAAGCGTCCGCCCACCGCGGCCACCGCCGCCAGGTCCCGCTCCGGCTCGGCGGCGGCCGCGCGCAGCCGGTAGCCGCCGAGCCGCAGAGCGGTCATCCCGGGCAGCCCCTCGGCGGAACCGTCCTCAACGGTGAGCCGACGCATCAGCTCGACAGGTCCGGTCTCCCGGAGCCACCGCCCGGCACGCTCGTCCCCCGGCTCCAGCACCCGCGTCAACGCAGCCCGCGCCACCCGCTCCAGATCAGGCTCCGGCTCCAGCTCTCCCGCCCGAGCGCCACCTCTGTCGGGCTCCCGATCCCCATAGGCTTCCTGGTTGGGCTCCCGATCCCGCACCCGGCTTCCTTCGCGGTCAGACCCCCGCGCCCGAGCCCCGCTCCGATCGGGCTCCCGATCCCCATACGCCTCCCTGTCGCACTCCCCGTCCCGGGCCCCTGCCCCTGCCCGAACCTCTCCCCAACCGGGCTGCCGCGCGTACTCCCGCACCCGTTCCTCCTCCCGCTGGCCAGGCATCCCGCATCCCCCGTCCCCGCCCGTATCCCGGCGCTCCCCCGTCAGTCCGCTCACCGCTCACCCGCCCCCATCGGTACCCCGCGCTGGATGCCCGTCCGCAGCTCCAGGGCCACCGCCACGTCGGAGGCGTCCGGGCGGTCGGCGCCCCGCAGGTCCGCCACCGTCCAGGCGACCCTCAGCACCCGGTCCAGGCCCCGGGCCGTGAGGATGCCGCATTCCAGGTCCCGTTCCGCCGCTGCCAGCGCCCCCGGGGCCGCCAGCAGCCGGGTCCTCAGCTCATGGCCGGGGACCTCGCTGTTCGTGGTCCACGGGGTGCCGGCCAGCCGCTCGGCCGCGCGCGTCCTCGCCGCCCGCACCCGGGCGGCGACCGTGGCCGTCGATTCGCCCCGGCCGCCCTGCCCGAGGAGGCCGGCGCGGTCGACCGGCTCCACCTCGACCCGCAGGTCCACCCGGTCCAGCAGCGGCCCGGACAGGCGTGCCTGGTAGCGGCGGACCACGGAGGGCGGACACTCGCAGCCCGCGCCGGTCAGCGTGTGGCGGCCGCAGGGGCACGGGTTCGCCGCCAGGACCATCAGGAACCTGGCGGGCAGCCGCACCACCCCGGCCGCCCGCGCGACCACGACATGGCCCGACTCCAAGGGCTGGCGCAGTGCGTCCAGGGCCTTGCCCGGGAACTCGGGAGCCTCGTCGAGGAACAGCACCCCTCGGTGGGCCAGCGAGACCGCTCCGGGCCTCGGCATCCCGTTGCCCCCGCCGACCAGGGACTGCATGGTCGCCGAGTGGTGCGGGGCGCAGTAGGGCGCCCGGGAGACGAGCGGTTCACCCGGGGGGAGGATGCCCGCCACGGAGTGGACCGCCGTCACTTCGAGGGATTCCTGCCGGGTCAGCGGCGGCAGGACCGCCGACAGCCGTTCGGCCAGCATGGTCTTGCCCGCGCCGGGCGGTCCCGAGAAGAGCAGATGGTGTCCTCCGGCCGCCGCCACCTCCAGAGCCTGACGGGGGCGGGGCTGGCCCGCGACATCCGCCAGGTCCGGCCGGTGTCCCTCGCCCCTCATGGCGGCCGGGGCGAGCCCCGTACCGAGGCCGGTGCCGGGGATCATGAGACCAGCGAGCATGGCGTCGGGGCGTCCCTGGTCGGCGACGGGCTCCTCGGGCACCGGTTCGTCGCAGAGGACGGCGATGAGCTGGCGCAGGCTCCGGACGCCGAGGACCGAGACCCCCGGCACCAGCGCCGCCTCCCCGGCCGTCTGCTCGGGGACGACGACCTGTTCGTAACCCGCCTCCGCTGCCGCGAGAACGGCGGGGAGCACACCGCGTACGGGGCGCACGCGGCCGTCCAGGCCCAGCTCGCCGATCATCACCACATCGGCGATGGAGGCGGGGTCGATCCGTTCCGCCGCGCCGAGCACCGCACAGGCGACGGCGAGGTCGAAGCCCGAGCCGCTCTTGGGGACCGAGGCCGGGGAGAGTCCGACCGTGAGCTTCTTCTGCGGCCACTCGGCGCCGGAATTGACCACGGCGGCCCGCACTCGGTCCCGGCTCTCCACCAGGCTCTTGTCCGGCAGCCCTACCAGGGTGAACGCCGCGACCCCGGGCTCCAGGTCGGCCTGGACCTCGACCACCACTCCCTCGACGCCGACCAGCGCCACGGAACACGCTCGTGCGTAGCCCATCAGGAGACCCCCCGCGCGTGCTCGGTGACCGGGGCGCCACGCCTGGGCACGATCACCCCGACCAGATCGATGCGCACCCCGCCGGGCGGGGCCCCGCCGTGCCGGTCGAGCCAGATCTCGGCGAGCCGCCGCAGCCGGTCCGCCTTCTCCGGGCCGACCGCCGCCATGGGATGTTCAAAAGCTTCCGACCTGCGGGTTTTCACCTCGCAGAAGACCAGAGCGTCTCCGTCCCTGGCCACGATGTCGATCTCTCCGGCACGACAGCGCCAGTTGCGCTCCACCACGGTCATCCCGGCTCCGGTCAGCAGCCGTGCCGCCAGATCCTCGCCGTACCGCCCGAGTGCCCCCCGTGCGTTCATATCGGCACCACCTCCGGCACCGACTCTGACCCGGCACGCCAGAAAATGTGGATCTTGGTGGATAACCCTGCGGATGTGGAAAACCCGGTCACCCACACGGGTGACCGGGTCTTCGTCCCACGTCTCGCACGTACCGGCGGCCCCTGGTTGCGGGCCGCGCGGGGTCAGCCTCCCGGAAGTTCCAGATCGCTCTTGTTGAGCTCTTCGATATTGACGTCCTTGAAGGTCAGCACGCGGACCTGCTTGACGAATCTCGCGGGCCGGTACATGTCCCAGACCCAGGCGTCCGCCATGGACACCTCGAAGAAAACCTCACCCTGGACGGAGTGCACCTGCATCTCGTAGTCGTTGGTGAGGTAGAAGCGCCGTTCGGTCTCGATCACATATTTGAACAGACCGACGACATCGCGGTACTCCCGGTAGAGCTTCAGCTCCATCTCGGTCTCGTACTTTTCGAGGTCCTCGGCGCTCATGGCATGTTTCCCCTTCAGCCGTGCGTTCCCCCATTGTGCGTCAGCCTCGGACGCCCCTGGACGATTAGACGATTTCGGGGGCCAGAACCAACGGATCACGTGGAGGACCCTCGTCGAGGAGCGTGAGCAGCAGCTCGGCGAGTCTGGTCGGGTACACCGTCTCACGCGTCGCGAGCAGTTCGGCGGAGGTCCACCACCTCAGACCGGCGACGCTGCGCAGCTCCAGGTCCGTGAAGCCCTGCGGGGCCGTGGCGGTCTGCACCGTACGGGCCAGGTAGTACCACTCGTCCTGGTCCCACCGCCGTCCGGCGAACGGGAAGGAGCAGGTCCGGGTCCAGATCAGCGGGCCCAGCTCGATGTCCGTGATACCGGTCTCCTCGGCCAGCTCGCGGCGGGCCGCCTGCTCCCGGGTCTCGTCGCCCTCCAGACCGCCGCCCGGGGTGAACCACCAGGTGTCGGCCGGGTCGTCCGGCTCGTGCCCGTGGAGCAGCAGTACGCGGTCGTCGGGGTCCAGGAGGACCACCCGGGCGACCTTGCGGGCCTCGGAGGTCACCGGGCCCCTCCCACGGGCGGCCTGCGGCGGGCGAGACGGGCGGCCAACGGCCCGTACACCGCTCCGCCCAGGATCAGCGCGGCCCCGACCGCGGTCGCGCCCAGCTGGAGCGGCAGCGGGCCCTCGGCGGAGACCCCGCCGGGCAGCGCCGCGAAGGACGCGGGGCGGCCGATCATGCCGTTCATCGGCCAGGCCACGGCGTCCACCCGGGCCCGTACGGCGCTCAGCGGCACCGAACCCTGACCCGCGTCCTCCAGATGGACCCGGGAATCCAGGGAGGTGGCCCGTTCGTCGCCCAGCAGAAAGATCTGGCCCCGGGGCACCTCGGCGGTGAAGTCCTGGGGTGAGGCGGGCGCCTGCTTGCCCGGGGCGGCCGGGCCCCGGCTGAGATAGGGCTCGTCGACGGGGGTGCCGTTGACGGTGAGCCGCCCCTCCTTGTCGCAGCAGACCACCTTGTCGCCGCCGACGCCGACGACGCGCTTCACCATGGGGGCGGCCCCCCAGACCTCGTCGGTGAAGACCACCACGTCACCGCGCCGGACATCGGCGCCCTCTATCCGCTCGGCGAGCACCCGGTCGCCGGGCTTGACCGTGGGGGACATCGAGGCGGTCGGGACCGTATAGGGCTGGTAGACCACCGCGGCCCAGACGAAACCGCCGAGGAAGAGCACACAGCCGACGGCCACCGCCAAGCCCGACACCATGGTGCCGGCCCGGCCGCGGCCGTCGTTGTTGCGTCCTGTACCGCTCATCCCAGCGCTCCCCCGTCGGAGATCGACAATCGCTGATCCGAGTCGGCACCCTACCCGGCGGTACGCCCGCCGGTCAGCCTCCTGCGCCGCCACAACACGAGGGGCACCGCTCCGGCTACGCCCAGTGCCGCCGGGGCCATCGCGGCGGCCGCGTTCAGACCGGGCTGGTCGAAGGTGTCGGGGATGGGCAGGGTCGCCCAGCGGCCCAGGGGCCAGGCGATGACCACGGCGCGGCCGACGACCTCGTCGTTGGAGACGGTGCCCTGGCCCGGGAGCTCTTGGTGGTAGCGGGAGTCCAGGGAGTTCTGCCGGTGGTCGCCCATGACGAAGATCCGGCCCTCCTCCACCTTGATCGGGCCGAAGGGCCTGTCGTTGCACGGGGTGTTGCCCGGGAAGATGAACGACTTCTCGTCGAGCGCCTTGCCGTTGACCGTGACCGGCCCGTTCTCCTTGCACTCCACGGTGTCGCCGCCGACCGCGATGACCCGCTTGATCAGGTCCTTCTCCTCGGCGGACGGCATCAGGCCGATGAAGCTCAGGAACTTCTGCGCCACGTTGGGGTCCGGGGTCTCGGTGTCCTCCAGCCAGCCGCCCGGGTCGTGGAAGACCACGACCTCGCCGCGCTCCGGCTCGGAGCCGAACCAGGGGGTCAGCTTGTCGACCAGCACCCGGTCGCCCCGCTGCAGGGTGTTCTGCATCGAGTCCGAGGGGATCGAGAACGCCTGGACCAGGAACGTCTTGATCAGCAGCGCCAGAACCAGGGCGATACCGACCAGCAGCGGCAGCTCGACCCAGAAGGAACGGTGCTTCTTGGGTGCGGCACCACCGCTGTCCGCCGGGCCGGACTCACCCGTCGCCCCGTCCGCCCCTCCTGCAGCGGGGGACTCGTCGCGCCCCGGCCGGTCCTCGGGTTCGTCGTGTCCGGATCGTGCGCCGACCGCCAAATCCCCCACATCCACTCCTCAATACGTGCCACTGCCCGCGCCCGATCCGGTGCAGGCCCACCACTCCCATAACGAGCGGGAGTTCCGCAGGGGTCGGGAGCCGGACCATTCCGTATCGATCCGGAGGTGCCACACTATTCGACGGGGCCGACACAGCCGCCCCGGAGCCGCGCGCGTCCGGGACCGCCCTGAAGGCGTCGCGTTGTTCGAGCGTGCTCCAGTGCCCGAAGGGCCAGGCGATCACGACGGCCCGCCCCACGACCTCCTCCTCGGAGACCGTGCCCCGGTCGGGCTCGTCGAGGTGGAAGCGGGAGTCGGCGGAGTCGGACCGGTGGTCGCCCATGACGAAGAGCCGCCCCGGGGGGACCTCCACCTCGAACTGGATGGCCGACGGGCGGTCGTCGGGGTGGAGATACGTCTCCGCCAGGGGTACGCCGTTGACGGTGACCCGGCCGTCCTCGCCGCAGCACTTCACGGTGTCGCCGCCGACCGCGATGACGCGCTTGATCAGGTCCTGCTCGTCGTCGGACGGCAGCAGCCCGATGAAGGTCAGCAGCTCGGTGACCTGCTTGACGCCGATCGGCGGGTCCTTCTGCTGCCCGGGGTTCTCCTGCTGGAGCCAGCCGCCGGGGTCCTTGAACACCACGACGTCACCGCGCTGCGGCTTCGACCCGAACCACGGGGTCAGTTTGTCCACCAGCACCCGGTCGCCGATCCGGATGGTCTGCTCCATCGATCCGGACGGGATGACGAACGCCTGGACCAGGAAGGTCTTCAGGACGAGCGCGATGAGCAGCGCCACGACGACGAGGACGGGTATCTCCTTCACCGCGGACCTGCGGCGCTTGCGCCGGACCTTCCTGGCGAGCCTGCGGCGCTCCGCCCGGTTGGGCAGCGAGCGCGGTCCGGTGGGCCTGCTGCCGGTCGGCAGGGACGCGTCGGGGTCATGAGCGCCGCGCGGGCGCCCGCGGTTACCCATGCGCCCCGCCGGGCTTCCGTACGCCCCCGAAGGCGCCGGTCCCCTCCAGCGGGCCGATCCGGGCCGGCGGCCAGCCCAGCCAGTCCACCCGGCCGATGACACGCTCGACGGGGACCATCCCGCCGCCGGGCGATCCGAGGTGGTCCCGGGAGTCGCTGGAGCGGCTGCGGTGGTCGCCCATCATCCACAGGGTCCCCGTGGGCACGACGATGTCGAACGGCACCCGGGACGCGGTGTCACCGGGGTACAGATACGGCTCGTCCACGGCGACGTCGTTCACCTGGACCCTCCCCCCCGCGTCGCAGCAGACGACACGGTCACCGCCCACGCCCACCACCCGCTTCACGAAGTCGGTGTCGGCGGGCTCCGCGAGGCCCAGGGACGCCGCCGCACCGCGCAGCAGCCCGGCCACCGGGTTCGCGTCGAGGTCTTCCCTTACGAAGGAGCCGGTCCCGTCGAACACCACCACGTCGCCACGCCGGGGCTCGGCGCCGAAACGGTACGCCAGCTTGTTGACGAGGACCCGGTCACCGACCTGGAGCGTGGGCTCCATCGAGCCGCTGGGGATCAGGAAGGGCTGGACCACATAGGCGCTGAACAACAGCAGGGCGAGGGCGCCCGCGACCGCCCCGGCGAGCACCCGCCGCCAGGAGACCACGGCGACGATACGGTCCCGGGTACGCGAGAAGCGCGACCGCTCCCCAGGACCCGCATCGGGTTCCGGGAGCGGTCGCGCTTCGAGTGCTGTGCTTGCGTGTCCATCGCGGCCGAAGCTTATCCGGCCGCCCTGGGGACGCGGGACTCAGCTCAGTTGTCGCGCTTCTCCTTGATCTTCGCGGCCTTGCCGCGGAGCTCACGGAGGAAGTACAGCTTGGCGCGGCGGACGTCACCGCGGGTGACGAGCTCGATCTTCTCGAAGATCGGGCTGTGCACCGGGAAGGTGCGCTCGACGCCGACGCTGAAGGAGACCTTGCGGACCGTGAAGGTCTCGCTGACGCCCGAGCCCTGGCGGCGGATGACAACACCCTTGAACTGCTGGATACGGGAGCGGTTGCCCTCGATCACGCGCACGTGGACGTTGACGGTGTCACCGGGGCGGAACGCCGGGACGTCCGTACGGAGGGAGGCGGCGTTGACGCCATCGAGCAGGGAAGCCATGGTTTCTGCTTTCTTCGCCGATGCCACAGGTCATCGACGGGAAGGTCGTTGAAGAGTTCGGGGTGCTGATCACGTCGGGCGGGCGTCTTTCCCCCTGTGGCAGGGGCGCACACCGGACGGACAGCAGCGGCCTATTGTTCCACGTCGGAGGGCCTGCGCCAAAATCGGCCGCCGGGCTCCGGCGCGAAGCCCAGGATGGACAGGATCTCGCGGTCCTTCTTGTCGAAGGCGCTCGCCTCGCACCGCTCGATCAGGTCCGGCCGGTTCAGTGCGGTGCGGGCGAAGGCCTGGTCACGGCGCCAGCGCGCGATCTTCCCGTGGTGGCCGCTGAGCAGGACGTCCGGGATGGACCGGCCGCGCCACTCGGGCGGCTTGGTGTAGACGGGGCCCTCCAGCAGGTTCGCCATCGCGCCCGGGGCGAAGGAGTCGTCCCGATGGGACTCGGCGTTGCCGAGGACGCCGGGCAGCAGCCGGGCGACGGCCTCCGTGATCACCAGGACGGCCGCTTCCCCGCCCGCCAGCACGTAGTCCCCGATGGAGACCTCGACGACCCTCAGCCGGGAGGCGTACTCGTCGATCACGCGGCGGTCGATGCCCTCGTAGCGGGCCGGGGTGAAGACCAGCCAGGGCTGCGCGGAGAGCTCGACGGCCAGCTCCTGCGTGAACGGGCGGCCGCTGGGCGTGGGCACGACGAGCACCGGGGAGTGCGCCCCGGACTCGTAGCCGTCGGCGAGTGTCTGGTCCAGCGCCTCGCCCCAGGGCTCGGTCTTCATGACCATGCCGGGGCCGCCGCCGTAGGGGGTGTCGTCGACCGTGTTGTGCCGGTCGTACGTCCACTCCCGCAGGTCGTGCACATGGACGTCCAGTACGCCACGGGCGCGGGCCTTGCCGACGAGGGAGACGTTCAGCGGGTCCAGGTACTCCGGGAAGATCGTGACGACGTCGAGCCGCATCAGGCTTCGCCCTTCGGCGCCTCGCCCGCGTCCCCGGGGGCCTCCTCCTCGTCGCGGGAGGAGGCCACCACGGCCTCGCTCGCGTCGATCAGGCCGGGCGGCGGGGTGATGACCGCGCGCTGCTCCTCCAGGTCGATCCCGGCGACGATCTCCTCCACGAAGGGGATCATCACCTCGCTGCCGTCGGGGCGCTCCACGATGAAGAGGTCCTGCGAGGGCAGGTGGGAGATCTCGGTGATCCGGCCGATCTCGGTGCCGTCGGCGAGCACCACGTCGAGGTCGATCAGCTGGTGGTCGTAGAACTCGTCCTCGTCCTCGGGAAGTTCTTCCGGGTCCACCTCGGCGATCAGCAGGGTGTTGCGCAGTGCCTCGGCGGCGGTGCGGTCGCGCACGCCCTCGAAGCGCAGCAGCAGCCTGCCGCTGTGGACCCGGCCGGACTCGACCGTCAGCGGGCCCGTCGCCGCCGGTTCGGTGGCCAGGACGGCGCCGGGCCCGAGCCGCAGTTCCGGCTCGTCCGTTCGTACCTCGACGGTGACCTCGCCCTTGATGCCGTGGGCGCGGCCGATCCGCGCGACTACCAACTGCACGCTGTTCTCCGATTGGTGGGGACGGACGCCTGGGCGCCCCGGGTGGCCGACGACAAAGGCCGGGGACGGCCCGAAGGCCCTCCCCGGCCCTGGCCGGTGTTCAACTTCTCTCAGCGAACCTGGTCCACATCGACGAGGTCGACGCGGATCCCACGGCCGCCGATGGCACCCACGACCGTACGCAGGGCGCGAGCGGTGCGGCCGTTGCGGCCGATCACCTTGCCGAGGTCCTCGGGGTGAACCCGAACCTCCAGCACGCGCCCGCGGCGCAGGGTGCGCGAGGCCACCTGCACGTCGTCGGGGTTGTCGACGATGCCCTTCACGAGGTGCTCGAGAGCCTCCTCGAGCATGCTCAGGCCTCGGTGGACTCGGTGGACGCAGCAGCGTCAGCCGCCTCGTCCGCCTTCTTGTCGGACTTCTTGGCCTTGGGGGTGATGGCCTCACCCTTGGCCTCGTCGCCGTCCGCGGACAGCGCCTCGAACAGTGCGCGCTTGTCAGCCTTGGGCTCCGGCTGAAGCAGCGGCGCGGGGGCCGGGAGACCCTTGTGGGCCTGCCAGTCACCGGTGAGCTTCAGGATCGCGAGGACCGGCTCGGTCGGCTGGGCGCCGACGGACAGCCAGTACTGCGCGCGCTCCGAGTTGACCTCGATGCGCGAGGGGTTCTGCACCGGGTGGTACAGGCCGATCTCCTCGATGGCCCGGCCGTCACGGCGGGTACGGGAGTCGGCGACGACGATGCGGTAGTGAGGCGAACGGATCTTGCCCAGACGCTTCAGCTTGATCTTGACTGCCACGGAAGTGGTGTCTCCTGGTCTATGACGTGGTTGGGCACAACGAAGATGCCACGTGGGGTTGCGGTACTCGGGTGCCCGATGGACGCGTCAGCCGGAGGAGAGAGGGGTCCTATGCGACTGTCGAGTACAGCTAGCCATTGTGCCACACCACGAAGGCTCACCCCACCGCGACCGCCGCTTCCGGGATCCGGAACGGCTTTCCGCAGCCACCGCAGACGATCGGCGCCTGTGCCAGGACCGACGGGACGACCCGGACGTTGCGTCCGCAGTCGCAGACGGCCTTGACCCGCACACCGCCCCCGGAGGAACCGTGCCGGGCGGCAGGTCCGCGGAAGGAGCGCTTGGTGTCGGCGGCGGTGGCGACCGTGTGCGCCTTGAGGGCGCGCTGTAGCCGTTCGGTGGTCGGACGATACCGGCGCTTGGCTTCCGGATTCAGCGTGACCAGCGAGAATCCGCTGCTGGGGTGGGGTTCCTCGGCATGGTCGAGGCCCAGCTCCTCGGCGATCGCGAGGAAGCGTCTGTTGTGGTAGCGGCCGGCGCGGGAGGTGTCACGGACTCCTCTCGCGGCGGCGATGCCGTGGACTGCCTCGTGGAGCAGTCGTTCGAAGGAGAGCTCGGCGCCACAGGCGGACGAGGACTCTCCGATCAGGGACTCGGGCGCGGCAAGATCGGGCAGCTCGGGGTGGTGCCGCTGAATGTCGGCCCACGCCTGTGCCAGCTCTGCGGCAAGTACAGGTGGTGTCGTGCTCACGTCGTGATAACGAGCCCGAGTGCTCCGGTGTTCCTATTCCGGGGCATCCCAAATAATTTGCACGTACCAGTCAGTTGCCCTTGATGCGTCCGGACGAGGGCGCGTGCGCAGAACTGCGGAGAAGACACACAGCTCACACCAAGGTGGTGCGTAGCGTCCGTACGCCCGGCGCAGCGGTTGTGCGGTGTGCCGGCGCACGTCGGCCCTTACGGATCCGCCCCGTGAGACTACCTTCCGCGCGGCTCGACGTGCCCGGGGCGGGGTGTCGGGTCAGACTGTTCGGAGAGCGGACGCGGGGGCGGGGCGCACGACCGGAGCACGCAAACATTGCTCCACAACCCCTGGACGGAACGGCGGATGCGCAGTTCTCTGGCATACGGGGGGTGCGGACATACGCACGCGGGGGCCGTCCATTCGGGCACGATCGACCTCTTGGCGGATTGGGGCGCTTTCCATGACACCAACGCTCGTCCGGCACCACCGGGGCGCGGATCCGTCCGCGCCGGCGGACGCCGGTACCCGCGCACGTGACTGGGCCGAGATCCAGGAGCGCATGCTGGCACCGCTGTACGAGGCGGTGTACGACCGGCTGGAAGTCGGGGCAGCCACCCGGATGCTGTCGCTCGGCTGCGGCTCCGGCCTCGCGATGCTCGTCGCCGCGGCCCGGGGGGCGCACGTCACGGGTGTGGACTCCGACCGGGAGCGCCTGGCCCTGGCCCGCGCCCGGCTGCTGCCCGGCGCGGGCTGGGACGACGCGCCCGCGCACTCCGCGCAACCGGCGCGCCGTCGGGCCCGGCTGCTGGAGGACGGCGGAGCCGCGGCATCCGGTGCGGACGGGGCTCCGTACGACCTGATCACGGTCTTCGAGCCGATCGGCTGCGCCGCGGGCGATTCCGAGGGGCTGGTGCCCGCGCTGGAGTCGGCCGTGCCGCTGGCCGCCCGGGGGGCGACGGTGGTGCTGACGGGCTGGGGTCCGCCGGAGCGGTGTGCCACGGCGGCGGTGCTGCGGGTAGCCGCCCGGCTGGCGGAGTCCGCGCGCCCGCCGCGTACGGCATCGGGCGGCTGGCGGCCCACCCTGCGGGACGATCTGGAGGAGGTGGCGTCCCGGGCCGGGTTGAAACCGGACGGTTCGGGGCGGGTGTCCTGTCCGTTCGGCTACGCGGACGTGGGCAGCGCGGTGCGCGGGCTGCTGTCGACCGGTCTCTTCGACGCCGCCGTACGGGCCACGGACCGCTCACAGGTGGAGAAGGAGGTCGCGGAGGCCCTGCATCCGTACCGGCGGCCGGACGGCACGGTGTGGATGCCGAACGTGTTCCGCTACCTGGTCTGCGTGACCTGAGCGGGCCTCTTCGGGGCATGGGGCTTCAGGACATACGTAAGGGGCGCCCTCTCTCAAGGGCGCCCCTTACACATGCCGTGCCTTGTCCTACATGAACTTCTTGAACTCGTCCGGCAGCTCGAAGTTCTTGCTGTCCTGGGCGGGCAGGCCGAACGCGCCGCCCTGGGCGGCCGCCTGCTCGCGGCGCTCCGCGGCGGCGGCCTCCTCGGCCTTGCGCTTCATCGGGTTGCCGCTCTTGCGCTTGCCCTTGGCCTGCTTGACCTGCTTCTTCTGACGGCCGGGGCCGCCACCCATGCCGGGCATCCCCGGCATCCCGGGCATGCCGCCGCCCTGGGCCATCTTCGACATCATCTTGCGGGCCTCGAAGAAGCGCTCCACCAGGCCCTTGACCGCGGAGACCTCGACACCCGAACCCTTGGCGATACGGGCCCGGCGCGAGCCGTTGATGATCGTCGGCTCGGCGCGCTCCTTGGGGGTCATCGACTTGATGATCGCGGCGGTGCGGTCGATGTCGCGCTCGTCGATGTTGTTGATCTGGTCCTTGATCTGCCCCATGCCGGGCAGCATCCCGAGCAGCTTGGAGATGGAGCCCATCTTGCGGACCTGCTCCATCTGGGCCAGGAAGTCGTCGAGCGTGAAGTCCTTGCCCTTGCTCGACGACAGCTTGGAGGCCATTTTGGCGGCCTCTTCCTGGCTGAACGTCTTCTCGGCCTGCTCGATCAGGGTGAGCAGGTCACCCATGTCGAGGATGCGGGAGGCCATCCGGTCCGGGTGGAACGCGTCGAAGTCCTCCAGCTTCTCGCCGTTCGACGCGAACATGACCTGCTTGCCCGTGACGTGGGCGATCGACAGGGCCGCACCACCGCGGGCGTCGCCGTCGAGCTTGGAGAGCACCACGCCGTCGAAGCCGACACCATCGCGGAAGGCCTCCGCGGTGTTGACCGCGTCCTGACCGATCATCGCGTCGACGACGAAGAGGATCTCGTCGGGGCTGACGGCGTCGCGGATGTCCGCGGCCTGCTGCATCAGCTCCTGGTCGATACCGAGACGGCCGGCGGTGTCGACGATCACGATGTCGTGGACCTTGGCCCGGGCGAACTCGATGGAGTCCTTGGCGACCTGGACCGGGTCGCCGACACCGTTGCCCGGCTCGGGGGCGTAGACCGCGACCCCGGCGCGCTCGGCGACGACGCTCAGCTGGTTGACGGCGTTGGGGCGCTGGAGGTCGCAGGCGACGAGCAGCGGGGAGTGGCCCTGGCCCTTGAGCCAGAGGCCGAGCTTTCCGGCCAGCGTCGTCTTACCGGCGCCCTGGAGACCGGCGAGCATGATCACGGTGGGCGCGGTCTTGGCGAACCGCAGCCGCCGGGTCTCACCGCCGAGGATGGCGACGAGCTCCTCGTTGACGATCTTGACGACCTGCTGGGCGGGGTTCAGCGCCTGGGAGACCTCGGCGCCGCGCGCCCGCTCCTTCACCTTGCCGATGAAGGCCCGCACCACGGGCAGGGCGACATCGGCTTCCAGCAGGGCGATACGGATCTCGCGTGCCGTGGCGTCGATGTCGGCCTCGGACAAGCGACCCTTGCCCCTGAGGTTCTTGAAAGTCGCGCTAAGGCGGTCGGAGAGAGTATCGAACACGGCGCTCGTCGGTCCTCAGGGTCGGGGGCGGGGCAGGTCAATCGCCCTCCAGGGTATCCGTCCCCCGGAGAACACCAAGCCCTCGCCCGGATACGAAGGCGGACAGCGGGGGCCGGGCAGGTCAGCCGAGGGCCTTCTCGACCTCCCGGGCCACCTCGGCGGCCCGGACCGGAGGCAGTGGTTCGCCGTCGGTGCCGGTGACGTAGAAGGCGTCCACGGCGTTGGCGCCGAGGGTGGAGACATGCGCGCTGCGCACCTGTACCGCGCTTCCCTCCAGGGCGTTGCCGATCCGGTGCAGCAGCCCCGGGGCGTCCTGGGCGCGGACCTCGATGACGGTGGCACGGCGGGAGCCCGCGGCGGCGACGGTCACCCGGGGCGGCGGTGCTTTCACACCACGCCTGCGCGGGTAGGCGGCCTCCCGCTCCGCGATCCGGGCCCGGATGTCCAGGGAGCCGTCCAGGGCTCGTACGAGGTCGGCGCGGAGCCGGGCGGCCTGCGGGAGGGACCCGTACTCGGCCGCGACCCGCCAGCTGAGCAGCAGCAGGTCCGCCGACTCACCCAGCTCGTTGGGGAGCTCCACCGCCCGCAGGTCGGCGGCGCGCACGGTGAGCCGGTGCAGGGCGAGGACTCCGGCGGCGGCGGGCAGCACTCCGGGGCGGTCGGGCAGGGCGATGAGGAGCTCTACGCCGACCGGTTCCACCTCGCCGTCCCCGGCGGGCTCCTCGGGCTGGGTGTGCAGGGCGAGGACGGGTTCGCCGGTTCGCAGGGCTTCGACGGCGAGGCGTTCGTGCTCGGCGCTGGGCGCGGGTTCGTCCGGCTCTCCGGGGAACTCCCCCGCCAGGACGGCCGCGACGCGTTCGACGAGGCCGGTGACGAGGGAGGCACGCCAGGTGGACCAGGCGGCGGGCCCGGTGGCGAGCGCGTCGGCCTCGGTGAGGGCGTGCAGCAGCTCCAGGGTGGAGGCGTCGGAGACGGCGGCGGCGACGGACTGCACGGTGGCGGGGTCGTCGAGGTCGCGCCGGGTGGCGGTCTCGACGAGCAGCAGATGGTGGCGTACGAGGGTGGCGATGACGCCCACGTCGTGCTTGTCGAAGCCGATGCGGGTGGCCATGTCGCGGGCGATGACCTCCCCGGCCACCGAGTGGTCCCCGGGCCAGCCCTTGCCGATGTCGTGGAGGAGGGCGGCGACCAGCAGGAGGTCGGGGCGGTGGACCCGGCGGGTGAGGGAGGCGGCGCGGACGGCGGTCTCCACCAGGTGCCGGTCGACGGTCCAGGTGTGCACGGGGTTGCGCTGGGGACGGCAGTGGACGCGTTCCCAGTCGGGCAGCAGCCGGGTGATGATCCCTTCCGCTTCGAGCGCCTCCCAGACGGCGACGGCGGCCTCCCCCGCGCCGAGCAGAGTGACGAGCTCTTCGCGGGCCTCGGCGGGCCAGGGCACCGGCAGCGGCTGGGCGGTGGTCGCCAGGTGGCGTACGAGATGGCGGGAGAGCGGCAGACCGGCCTCGGCGGCCGCCGCCGCGGCGCGCAGGGTGAGGACCGGGTCGCGGTCGGGGCGGGCGGCGCGGGCGAGGACCACCTCGCCGTCGGCCTCGACGACGCCGTCGGCCAGCGGGGCGCGCTCGGGGACGGCCTTGGAGCCGCGGCCTCCGCTGAGCATGGCACGGAGCTTGGGACGGGCCGAGCGGGCGCGCAGGACCCGGTTGACCTCGCGCCAGGTGACGTCGGTGGCGTACGAGACCGTCCGCGCGGCCTCGTAGACCTGGCGCAGCAGGGTGTCGGCGTCGAGCAGGCCGAGTGCCTCGGCGACCTGGTCCTGTTCCTGGAGGGCGAGGCGGTCGGTGGCGCGCCCGGTGGTGAGGTGGAGGGCGTCGCGGGCGTCCAGGAGGGTCCGGCGGGCCTGGTCGAGCCCTTCGCGGGGGGCGTCGGCGAGCCAGGACGCGGCGACCGCGCGCAGGGCGGTGGCGTCGCGGAGGCCGCCGCGGGCCTCCTTGAGGTCGGGCTCCAGGAGGAACTGGAGCTCGCCCGCCCGCTCCGCGCGTTCCTGGCAGAGCTCGTGGAGGGCGGGGAGGCGCTTGGGGGCCTGGTTGCGCCAGTCGGCGAGGATCGCGGTGCGCAGGGAGGCGACGAGGCCGAGGTCGCCCGCGACCGGGCGGGCGTCCAGCAGGCCGAGCTGGACCTTGAGGTCTTCTCCGGCCGTCTTCCTGGCCTCGCCGGGGGTGCGTACGGAGTGGTCGAGGGCCAGGCCCAGGTCCCAGACCGGGTACCAGATGCTGTCGGCGAGGGCGGCGAGGGCCGCCGCGTCGGCGCTGCCGTCGTGCAGGAGGAGCAGGTCGAGGTCGCTGCGCGGGGAGAGCTCGCCGCGGCCGTAGCCGCCCACGGCGACGAGCGCGGCGCCCCGGACTCCGGCGCGTTCGGCGGCCGCGGTGAACAGGCCCGTGAGCCAGTCGTCGGTGAGGCGGGCGAGGGCCGCACGGCGCGGCGGCCCGGACTGCGCCTCCTGCTGGAGGAGGCGCAGCCGGGCCGCCGCGTAGCCGCTGGGTCCCGAGCCTTCGGTTTCGGTGGTCACTTCGGTACTCGTCACCCGGCTGCCTTCCGTTTGCGGGCCGTCGGTCAGAGGGCGTCCGGGCCGCGTTCGCCGGTCCGCACGCGGACGGCGGTCTCGACCGGGACGCTCCAGACCTTGCCGTCTCCGATCTTGCCGGTGCGGGCGGCCTTGACGACGACCTCGATGAGCTGTTCGGCGTCCTCGTCCTCGACAAGGACCTCGATGCGGATCTTGGGGACCAGGTCGACGGTGTACTCGGCGCCCCGGTAGACCTCGGTGTGGCCGCGCTGACGCCCGTAACCGCTGGCTTCGGTGACGGTGAGGCCCTGGACGCCGAAGGCCTGGAGGGCCTCCTTGATCTCGTCCAGCCGGTGGGGCTTCACGACCGCGGTGATGAGCTTCATGCGTCCACCTTCTTTGCCTTCGGTGCTGCCGTCGGGTCCGTCGCGGGGGCGGTGGTGCGGGAGACCGTGCCGCCGCCGGCTCCGCTGAAGTCGTACGCCGTCTCGGCGTGCTCGACCTGGTCGATGCCGGAGATCTCGTCGTCCTCGGAGACCCGCATCCCGATGGTCTTGTGGAGCACCAGGGCGATGAGGCCGGAGACGACCAGAGAGTACGCGAGGACCGCGACGACGCCGATGACCTGCTTGCCGAGCTGTTCGACACCGCCGCCGTAGAAGAGGCCCTTGGCGTCGGACTGGACACCGCCGGTGGCGAAGAAGCCGACCAGGACGGAGCCGATGATGCCGCCGACGAGGTGGACGCCGACGACGTCCAGGGAGTCGTCGTAGCCGAACTTGTACTTCAGGCCGACCGCCATGGCGCACAGGACACCGGCGATGGCGCCGATCGCGATGGCGCCGAGCGGGCTGACGGAGCCACCCGCGGGGGTGATGGCGACGAGGCCCGCGACCGCGCCGGAGGCGGCGCCCAGCGTGGTGAAGGAGCCGTGGCGCAGCTTCTCGTAGATCAGCCAGCCGAGGACGGCGGCGGCGGTGGCGACCTGGGTGTTCAGGAACATGACCGCGCCGACGCCGTCGTCGTTGCCGAGCCAGGATCCGGCGTTGAAGCCGAACCAGCCGAACCACAGGAGGGCCGCGCCGAGCATGACGAGCGGCAGGCTGTGCGGCCGCATCGGGTCCTTCTTGAAGCCGACGCGCTTGCCGATGACGAAGATCACGCCGAGGGCCGCGGCACCGGCGTTGATGTGGACGGCCGTGCCGCCGGCGAAGTCGATGACGCCCATCTCGAAGAGCCAGCCGCCCGAGCCCCAGACCCAGTGGGCGACGGGGAAGTAGACGATGGTGACCCACAGGACGATGAAGAGCGCCCACGCGGTGAACTTCACGCGGTCGGCGAGCGCACCGCTGATCAGGGCCGGGGTGAGGACGGCGAACATCAGCTGGAAGGCGGCGAAGACGTACACCGGGATGGTGGTGCCGTCCCACAGCTCGTTGAGTCCGATGCCGCTCAGGCCTACGTAGTCGGAGCTCCATCCGACGACCGAGCCGATGTCGGAGCCGAAGGCGAGGCTGAATCCGTAGAGCACCCACAGGATCGTGACGATCCCGAGGCTGATGAAGCTCATCATCAGCATGTTGAGGGTGCTCTTGACGCGGACCATGCCTCCGTAGAAGAAGGCCAGGCCGGGGGTCATGAGCATCACCAGGGCCGTGCAGATGAGCATGAACCCGGTGTTGGCGGCAGACAGCTCAGGGGCGTCTGCGGCAAGCGTCGTGATGCCTGGGGGCATCGGCGTCTCCTCGTCGTCGGTGCGGCCGCGGCGTGCGGGGGAATGCTGCGGGACCACTGGAAGGTGCGGGCCGGTCGGAGGGCGTCCGCCGGACACCCCCTGTGCGCCATGAGATTGGCCGAGCACCGTTTCCGGAGATGCCGCACGATGTTTCGCGAGCGTGACGAAGAGGGATCGCGTGTTACGGCCGAATGAATCCGGGGTGGCGCGCCCGGTGCCCTGGCTACCATGCGGCGCACGCCGCATACGGTGCGGTTGAAACGCCCAAGGGCCGGAAAAACACGAAACCGGCCACGGCACCCCTCCGTGTGACCAGGCGATGGGGGAGCCGGGTCGGGCTGTTCGGAAGGGGCGCCGCGGCCGGGGCCGGTGGTGCCGGTCAGACCGCTTCGGCGGTCTCCGGCAACTGTTCGTGGAGCAGCTCGGTGAGCCGGGCGACGTCGGCGACATCGCCGAAGTCCCTGGCAGCGGTGTCGACGGTCTTGCGCAGACGGGTGTTGACCCGTTCGGAGCGGACCTTCTTGGCGATCTTCAGGGCGCGGGTGGCGAGCACGGTGGACTCCTCGGGCTCGCGCTGGAGCAGATGGACGGTGGCCATGCCGATGAGGTTGAGCGCGTAGGAGCGCTGGTGCTCGTCGTCCTCGCCGAACAGCTCGACGGCCTTCTCCATGACGGGCTCGGCGAGGGAGGCGTAGGTGGGGCTGCGGCCCGCGACATAGGCCAGGTCACGGTAGGAGTGGGCGTTCTCCCCGTTGAGCTCGGCCTCGGAGAAGAAGCGGATCCAGTCGGGCTCGGGCTCGCCGTCGAGACCGGCGTCCAGGAAGGTGTCCTCGGCCATCCGGACGGCCCGCTTGCACTTGCTGGGCTGCCCCATGTTGGCGTAGGCGCGGGCCTCCATCGCATACAGCATGGCCTGCGTACGGGAGGTGGCGCAGTCGCGGCTGCCGTACTGCGCGAGGTGGATCAGCTCCAGGGCGTCGTCGGGGCGGCCCAGGTGGATCATCTGGCGGCTCATGCTGGACAGGATGTAGCTGCCGAGCGGCTTGTCCCCGGCCTCCTTGGCGGCGTGCAGGGCGAGCACGAAGTACTTCTGGGCGGTGGGCTGGAGGCCCACGTCGTAGCTCATCCAGCCCGCGAGCTCGGCCAGTTCGGCGGCGCAGCGGAAGAGCCGCTGGGCGGTGGGGCCGGGCTGGGGCTCCTGGAGGAGGTCGGTGACCTCGTGGAGCTGCCCGACGACGGCCTTGCGGCGCAGTCCGCCGCCGCACTGGGCGTCCCACTGCCGGAACATCGCGGTGGTCGATTCCAGCAGGTCCAGCTCGGGCGGGGAGAGCCGGGAGGGACGGCGGGCGGCGGCCGGGGATTCCGGTTCGCCCGGGCCCGGGGCGGGGACGGGCACCAGCCAGCGCTGCATGGGCTCGATGAGCGCGGGGCCCGCGGCCAGCGCGAGCGAGCTGCCGAGGAAGCCGCGGCGGGCGAGCATCAGGTCGCTGCGGGAGAACTCACTGAGCAGGGCGACGGTCTGGGGGCCGGCCCAGGGCAGGTCGACGCCGGACACCGAGGGTGACTGGTGCGCGGTGCGCAGCCCGAGCTCCTCGACCGCGACGACGGCGCCGAAGCGCTCGGAGAACAGTTCGGACAGGATGCGCGGAATCGGCTCCCGCGGCTGCTCCCCGTCGAGCCAGCGCCGCACCCGGGAGGTGTCGGTGCTGATGTGGTGGGCGCCCATCTGGCGCGCCCGCCGGTTCACCTGTCGCGCCAGCTCGCCCTTGGACCAGCCGCTGCGCACGAACCATGAACTCAGCTGCCCGTTGGGGCGCTTGCCGGCCTCCGTGTCGCCTGCGCCGCTGCCACTCACTGGAACGCCCCCATCCCGCCGAAACCTCATCGCGCGAACCATTATCAGAATGCCGTGCATCAGTGCTGTCCGTGCGGGAGTTCCCAACGACATCGAACAGTAAATCGGGTTGCCCGCGGCATACCCGTGGGTGCACATACTCCCAGGGTTCGTGTACCGACGGTAATCCTACGATCACCCCTCTCGCGAGGGGGATCGCGGAAACGCCACCATTCGCCACCCCTTCGAATGAACCCGACTGCCGCCGGGCGCGCTTGACTTGAGCGACCACGACCGAGAGCGAGCGGACGGAAGCACTCGCGGGGCGCGCACGCCGTGCCGCACTCCCTTGCGCACCACCGCGCACGCCACTCGATCGAGTTTCAGCGACGGAGGGCTACCCGAGCACCGCGGGTCGTAACCACCGATGACTCGGACCCGTTGGAGGGGGTATGGGCTTCACGATCGGCGGCATCCGGGAGATGCGATCCGGTGCGCGGCGGCGCGGCCGCGGTACCGAGGGCACGGCGGTGGCCGAGTACACAGGGCTGTGGGGCTGGGCCGTGGCCCCCGGGGCGCGGGCCGAGGCCGGTGCCTGCTCGTGCGGCGATCCGGTGTGCCCGGCGCCCGGCGCCCACCCGCTGGGCTTCGCCCGGGAGGTCCCGGCGGGCACCGGACTGGAGCGCGCCGCGGACGCCTGGGCCGAGACGCCGGGCGCGGCGATGCTGCTGCCGGTGGGCCGCTCCTTCGACGTACTGGAGGTCGCGGAGCAGGCCGGGCGGCGGGCGCTGGTACGGATGGAGCGGATGGGGCTGCCGCTGGGCCCGGTCGCGGTGACGCCGACGCGCCGGGCGCAGTTCTTCGTCGCCCCCGGGGCCGCCGCGGAACTGCCCGCGCTGCTCTACCGGATGGGCTGGGACGACGCGGACCTCGATCTGCGCGCCCTGGGGCCGGGCGCCCACATCACCGCCCCGCCCTCCGACCTCGGCGGCCTCGGCCCGGTCCGCTGGCTGCGCCCCCCGGTGCTGGACACGGCGGCCGCTCCCCCGCAGGCGCGGCTGCTGCTGGGGACGCTGGCGTACGTCTGCCACCGCTCGTAGAGGATGCGGAAACGGCGGACGGGCGGCAGGCTCCCCGTGGGAGCCGCCGCCCGTCCGCCGTACGGAGCGGTTCACGACCGCGCGTCAGTCGCCGATCAACGCGTCCACGAAGGCGCCCGCCTCGAACGGGGCCAGGTCGTCCGCGCCCTCGCCGAGCCCGATGAGCTTCACCGGTACGCCCAGCTCGCGCTGGACCGCGATGACGATGCCGCCCTTGGCGGTGCCGTCGAGCTTGGTCAGGACGATGCCGGTGATGTCCACGACCTCCGCGAAGACCCGGGCCTGAACGAGGCCGTTCTGTCCGGTGGTGGCGTCCAGGACGAGCAGGACCTCGTCCAGCGGGCCGTGCTTCTCCACGACGCGCTTGACCTTGCCCAGCTCGTCCATGAGACCGGTCTTGGTGTGCAGCCGACCCGCGGTGTCGATGAGGACGACGTCGGCGCCCTCGGCGATACCTTCCTTCACCGCGTCGTAGGCGATCGACGCCGGGTCGCCGCCCTCGGGCCCGCGGACCGTACGGGCTCCGACGCGCTCGCCCCAGGTCTGGAGCTGATCGGCGGCGGCGGCGCGGAAGGTGTCGGCCGCACCGAGCACCACGCTGCGGCCGTCGGCGACGAGCACCCGGGCGAGCTTGCCGGTGGTGGTGGTCTTGCCGGTGCCGTTGACGCCGACGACCATGACGACGCCGGGGGTCTCGGCGCCGCCCTCGGTCTTGACCTCGCGGTCGAAGTCCGGGCCGAGCAGGGTGATCAGCTCTTCGCGGAGCAGGGCACGCAGATCCTCGGGGGTACGGGTGCCGAGCACCCGGACGCGCTCGCGGAGCCGCTCGACCAGTTCCTGGGTGGGGGCGACGCCGACGTCGGCGGTGAGGAGGGTGTCCTCGATCTCCTCCCAGGTGTCCTCGTCGAGGTTGTCCCGGGACAGCAGGGCGAGGAGCCCCTTGCCCAGCGAGTTCTGCGAACGCGCGAGCCGGGCCCGCAGCCGGACGAGCCGGCCCTCGGTGGGCTCGGGGATCTCCAGCGCGGGCGGCGCGGGGGCCTCGGGCTCCTCGGTGACCGGGGCTTCCTCGACGGGCGCGGCGGCCTCCGGGAGGCCGACCTCGTCGATGGTGCGCCGCGCTTCGTCGCGCGGCGTCTCGGCCTCCTCGCCGACGTGGGGCTCGGCGGGAGGGGTGATGGTCGGCGTGCTCGGCGGAGGGGGCGGCAGCTGCTTCTTCTTGCGGCTGCTGACCACGAGCCCGCTGATCAGGCCGACCGCGACCAGGGCGATGACTACAGCAAGGATCAGGATTTCCATAACGGGTCCAGTATCGGCCACGAGAAGCGGGGAATCGCAGAAGGTGCGAACCCGTGACGATGCGCGTACGAGCGATCACGGGCCACCCGAGTCCGTCCGGCATGCCGTCTCCGGGCCGCCCGTCTGTGGAGCCGAGGGTGCTTGCACCCGTCAGCACAGGGCCTCAGCCGGTCCCCCGGCGTCAATGTGCGGCGGGTACACGGCGGGTCCGGAACCAGTACGAGCGGGCGGCCACCGTCAGCGCGAGTCCGTATACGGCGAATGCGGCCATCCCGATCCAGCCGACGAGGTGCGCGTCGCCCGACGAGTGGAAATCGCCGGGCCGTATCGTGACCACGCCCGTCGTGGCCAGAGCCACGTAGCTGAGGCCGAGCACCCCGTAAGGGGCGAGGGTGGCTGCGCCGATCAGGGCGGGAGCCAGTGGGAGCCAGCGCGGCACGCGACGTCCGCGCAGGTACGGCGTCCAGCGCGGGAACACCTGACCCCAGGGACGGACCAGGCCCCACAGCAGGAAGACGCCGAGTGCGGCCAGGAGCACGGTGGCGTCCAGGCCCCAGGACTCCAGAGTGAGCCAGATCCCCGAGGCTCCGTTGCGTTCGGAGATCGCGCGCATCTCGGCACCGGACATCCCGGCGAAGGTGCCGCCGAAGGCCCAGGTCAGCTTCATCACCGCATACGGGAGGAAGGCCACCGTGCCGGCCCAGGCGGCGAACTGGACCGGCCGGGACGCCGCAGAAGGCGCCCGGATGGAGGTCACGACGGGCAGGCGTCGATCGGAGCGGGCGGTCGCTGCGAGCAGGAGCGCCCCGGCCGCCGACAGGGCGCGGTGCGCGGCCGAGGCCCAACTGTCCACGCCCTGGCCGAACATCAGCGTGATCACGTCCATCAGCAGGCTGAACGCGGCGAGCCCGGCCACCCCGCACACCGTCCACAGCAGCACCCGCAGCGTGGGCCGCATCCCGTACCGGGACACCACCGCGCAGGTCAGCGCCGCCAGCACCCCCACCACCGTGACCGCCCAGCCCGGCGCGGAGGGCCCCAGAGTGTCCCCGGCGGGAAACACCGGGGTCTCGTTCAGCGCGCAGACCAGACCGAAGCCGGCGTACGCCACCGCCCAGAACACCGCCGTCCGGCCCACCCAGCGTGGCCACTGCTGCCACCACGCGCGCCAGGACGTCTTCACCCTCGGTACATCAGCGGTCATGTCCTCAACGTCGCATCGACGGCATCGGCCCGACGTCAGCCACGGGAACGATCTCCCTCCTCCTGCCGGGGGAGCGCCGCGGAGACTCGGGGGTGGCCCACCGGGCGTGAGGCATCAGCGGGCGCTACGCGGGGAATTCGAAGAGGTCACCGTCAGCCGCCGGGGGCGTCCAGCACAGGCGGACGGGGAAGCCGACGCGCCCCGGCCTACACTTCTGACGCTACGTCAGTTATGGTGCGGCCTGCCCGCCCGGCGAAAGGGACGCCCATGGCCTTCACGGTGATCCGGTTCAATCTCGTAGATCCCGACGCCACCCCCGTATCGCACTCGGCCCGCTACCGCGCCGCCCTGGAGATGGCGGCGTACGCGGACGAGCACGGGATCGACACGGTCCAGACCGAGGAGCACCACGGGGCGGCGAACTCCTGGCTGCCGTCCCCGTTCACGTTCGCCGGGGCGGTCTTCGGCGCCACCCGCCGGATCGCGGTGACGGTCTCGGCGATCATCGGGCCGCTGCACGATCCGCTGCGCCTGGCGGAGGACATCGCGGTGCTGGACCTGCTGAGCGCCGGGCGGCTGGTGACGGTGGCGGGGATCGGCTACCGCCCCGAGGAGTACGAGCGGGCCGGCGTCGAGTGGGGGCGGCGCGGCAGGCTCCAGGACGAGCTGCTGGAGACGCTCCTGGCGGCGTGGACCGGGGAGCCGTTCGCGTACCGGAGCCGTACGGTACGCGTCACCCCGCGCCCGTACACGCGGCCGCACCCGATGCTGCTGGTAGGCGGCAGTTCGCGGGCGGCGGCGCGGCGGGCGGCCCGGCTGGGGCTGCCGCTGTTCCCGAGCGCGCATCTGCCGGAGCTGGAGGCGTACTACCGGGAGCAGTGCGCCGAGCACGGGACGGAGGGCTTCTGCATGATGCCCGCGGAGCGTACGCCGCTGCTGCACGTGTCGCAGGACCCGGAGCGGACGTGGGCGCTGCACGGCGAGCATCTGCTGCACGAGGCGCGGACGTACGCCTCCTGGCAGTCCAAGGACATCCGCTCGGCGGTGCGCTCGGCGGCGACCACCGTGGCGGAGCTGCGCGAGGAGGGGGTGTACCGGGTGGTGACGCCGGACGAGCTGAAGGCCCTGGAGGCGGACAGTCTGGTGCTGCATCCGCTGTGCGGCGGGATGCCTGTGGAGGAGGGGTGGCGGAGTCTGCGGCTGTTCTGCGATTCGGTGGGAACGCCGACTGCCCCGGCTCGGTGAGCCGGGGCAGCGCGGTGGTGAGGAGACGGGCAGCGGGGATTCAGCCCATCTCCTCCAGCGCCTTGCCCTTGGTCTCCTTCACGAACTTGAGCACGAAGGGGATCGAGAGCACGGCGAAGCAGGTGTAGATGATGTACGTGCCCGACAGGTTCCAGTCGGCCAGGCTCGGGAAGCTCGCGGTGATCGCCCAGTTGGCGATCCACTGCGCGAAGACGGCCACGCCGAGGGCCGCGGCGCGCAGGCGGTTCGGGAACATCTCGCCCAGGAAGACCCAGACGACGACACCCCACGACAGGGCGAAGAAGAGCACGAACGTGTGGGCGGCGATCAGGGCGACGGCGCCCTCGGTGGTGGGCAGCTTGCCGTCGACCAGGTCGGCGGAGAAGGCCCACGCCTCGACGGCGAGCGCGATCGCCATGCCGATGGAGCCGACGAGGGCGAGCGGCCTGCGCCCCACCCGGTCCACCAGCACCATCGCGATCACCGTGCCGATGATGTTGATGATCGAGGTGGTGAAGGAGTAGAAGAACGAGTCGGTCGGGTCGACACCCACGGACTGCCACAGCGTCGCCGAGTAGTAGAAGGCCACGTTGATGCCGACGAACTGCTGGAACATCGAGAGGCCGATGCCGACCCAGACGATGGGCAGGAAGAAGAAGCGATTGCCGAGCAGGTCCTTGAAGACCGGCTTGTGCTCGCTGTGCATGGCCGTCTCGATCTCGGCCACCCGGGCGTCGAGGTCGATGCTCTTGCCCTCGACGTCTTCGAGGATCTTGCGCGCTTCGGCCTTCTTGCCGACCGAGATGAGGAAGCGCGGGGACTCGGGGATGGCGAACGAGAGCAGCCCGTACAGGATGGCCGGGATCACCTCTACGCCGAGCATCCACTGCCAGGCTTCCAGGCCCAGGATGTCGCCGCGCTGGTCGCCGTCGGCGACCTGGAGGATGGTGTAGTTGACCAGCTGGGAGACGGCGATGCCGATGACGATCGCGGCCTGCTGGAAGGAGCCGAGGCGGCCCCGGTAGGCGGGCGGGGAGACCTCCGCGATGTAGGCCGGGCCGATGACGGAGGCCATGCCGATGGCGAAGCCACCGATGATGCGCCACATCGCCAGGTCCCAGAGCGTGAACGGCAGGGCGGAGCCGATCGCGCTGGCCGTGAAGAGCACCGAGGCGATCTGCATGCAGCGGATGCGCCCGATCCGGTCCGCGATCCGTCCGGCGGTCGCGGCGCCGATCGCACAGCCGATCAGCGCGATCGCGATGACCTGGGCGAGCGTCCCGGAGCCGACGTCGTACCGGTCACGGACCGCCTCGACCGCCCCGTTGATGACGGAGCTGTCGTAGCCGAAGAGGAAGCCGCCCATCGCCGCGGCCGCGGTGATGAAGATGACATGGCCGAGGTGGTCCGGATGGGCCGCTCGGGCTCCGGACGCCGGTCCGTTCGCTGTGCTGGTCACGTGAACTCCTGATGCCTGGCCGCAAGTCAGACGTGGGGGTGAGCCTTCCCAGTGGGGCACAACATCCGGCCCGCCACCACTTGAAGGCGAAATCAACTTTGGAGAGGTTATGCGTTCAAGAAGCGAAGTCAAACAGCGGGTCTGGTCCCGTGTACCCAGGAGTGCACAAAACGTGCGTTGGACCTCTGATGATTCGGTTGGGAGTCAGCGCAGCCGCTGGCTGATGACCTTCGAGACCCCGTCGCCCTGCATGGACACGCCGTAGAGCGCGTCGGCGACCTCCATCGTCCGCTTCTGGTGCGTGATCACGATCAGCTGGGAGCTCTCCTGGAGCTCCTCCATGATCCGGATCAGCCGCTGGAGGTTGGTGTCGTCGAGCGCCGCCTCGACCTCGTCCATCACATAGAACGGGCTGGGCCGGGCCTTGAAGATCGAGACCAGCAGCGCCACGGCCGTCAGGGACCGCTCACCGCCGGACAGCAGCGAGAGCCGCTTCACCTTCTTGCCCGGCGGGCGCGCCTCGACGTCCACACCGGTGGCCAGCATGTTGTCCGGGTCGGTCAGGACGAGCCGCCCCTCACCGCCGGGGAAGAGCCTGGCGAAGACCCCCTCGAACTCACGGGCCGTGTCCCGGTACGCCTCGGTGAACACCTGCTCCACCCGCTCGTCGACCTCCTTGATCACCTGGAGCAGATCGGCCCGGGTCTTCTTCAGGTCTTCGAGCTGCTCGGAGAGGAACTTGTGCCGTTCCTCCAGTGCCGAGAACTCCTCCAGGGCGAGCGGATTCACCTTCCCGAGTTGCTGGTACGCCCGTTCGGCCGCCCGCAGCCGCTTCTCCTGCTCGACCCGGAGATACGGCTTCGGCAGGTTGCGCGGGTGCTCCGGGTCCTCCGGCAGCTCCTCGCCCTCGGCCGCGGGCGACGGCGGCACGGGCTGGTCCGGGCCGTACTCGGTGACCAGCCCCGCCGGTTCGACGCCCAGCTCCTCCAGGGCCTTCGTCTCCAACTGCTCGATGCGCAGCCGTTTCTCCGCGCCCAGCACCTCGCCCCGGTGGACCGAGTCGGTGAGCTTGTCCAGCTCGCCCTTCAGCCCCCGGCCGCGGTCGCGCTCGGCGGCCAGCTCGCGCTCCCGCTCGCCCTTCGCCGCCTCGGCCGACGTGCGTTCCTGGTCGGCCCTTACGAGGGACACCTCGACGTGGGCCAGCAGCTGACGGGCGCCCGAGGCCACGGCGGAGGCCACGGCCGCCTCGTGCCTCAGGCGTGCCCGGCGCTGCTCGGCGCGGGCGCGGGCCTGCCGCTCGGCGCGGGCGGCCCGGTCCAGCGAGTCGGCGCGCCCGGCCAGCGCCTTGACCCGCTCCTCGTGCGTACGGGCCTGGAGCCGGGCCTCCATCTCGGTCTGGCGGGCGTTGGCCCCGTCGGCGGCGAGCCGGTCCCGTACGGAGGTGTCGGGCTCCTCCTCGACCGGGGCCTCCTCGGCGACCAGCAGCCGTTCGGCCAGCTCCTCGGCCTCCTCGGTCGCCCGCTCCAGGGCCTCCTGGGCGCGGGCCGCGGACGCGGTCATCCGCTCGGCCTCGCCCGCCGCGCCCCGGGCCTGCCCGGCGAGCCGCCCGAGCTGCTGGGCGACCCCGGACTTCTCCCGCTCGGCCGTCCGACGGCGCTCCCCCAGCTCCTCGACGAGCGCGGCCGACTCCTTGCGCCGCTCCCCCGCCAGCCGCTGGGCCTCGGCCAGTTCCTCGCAGCGCACGGCGAGGTCGGCCAGCTCGGCGGCGGCCTCGTCCACGGAGGCCTGCACCTCCAGGAGGCTGGGCGCCCCGGCGGAACCGCCGTGCGCGAAGTGGGCGGAGAGCACGTCCCCTTCACCGGTCACCGCGGTCAGCCCGGGGTGTGCGGCGACGAGGGCTTCGGCGTCCTCCAGGGTGGCGACGACGACGGTGTCCCGTGCGAGGCGGCGTACGGCGTTCACCAGGGCGACGGGGCCGGAGACCAGGTCGGCGACGGCGGGGGCGGTGGGGGCGGCGACGCTTCCGGTAGGGCTTGGAGCGCTGCCCCCGGTCTCCGTACGGCCTCCCCCGCCACCCGGCGCGCCGCTCTGCGCGGGCAGCGGGGCGGGGTGGGCGGCACCGGGTACGTGCGAGGGCTCGGCGCCCGGGGGACCGGACTGCCCCGGTACGTGCCCGGCCCCGGCTTCCGCGACGCCCCCGGCCCCGTCCCCCAGGAGCATCGCCGCGCGCCCCGCGTCCCGTTCGCGCAGGAGCCTGATCGCCTCGGCGGCCGTGGCCGGGCCCGTGACCGCCACCGCGTCCGCCGCCGCGCCGAGGGCTGCGGCGACCGGGATCTCGTAGCCGGGCGAGACGGTCAGCAGTTCGGCGGCCGGGCCGAGGAGGCCGGTCAGCCGGTCCCGGGCCCCGAGCAGCGCCCCCGTACCGTCCTTGCGGCGCAGGCCCAGGGCCAGTGCCTCGTGCCGGGCCGCGACCGCCGCCCGCCGGCGCTCGGCGGCGGTGGCCTCCTCGCGGGCGGTGCTGTGGGCGGACTGGGCCTCGGCCAGGTCCTTCTTGGCGGCCTCGTGGCGGGCGGCGAGCTCCTCGTCGTCCGCGTCCAGGCCGTCGACCTCGGCCTTGAGCTGTTCGTACTCCTGCTGGGCGGCTCGTGCCCGTTCCTGGGCCTCGTCTCGGGATGCGGCCAGGCGGTCGATCTCCGCCTGCGCCGAACCGGCCCGGCTGCGGGCCGCGTTGACCTGGCCGTTCAACCGGGCGAGCCCCTCGCGGCGGTCGGCGATGGCGCGGGCCGCGTCCTTGAGGCGGCGCTCCTCGGCGGCCAGTTCGCGTTCCAGGTCGGCGCGGTGGCCGACGGTGTCCTCCAGCGCGTGTTCGGCCGCCTCCAGGGCCGCCGTCAGCTCCGCCTCCTGCTCGCGGATGCGGGCGGCCTCGCGCTCCAGGTCCTCGGGGTCACGGCCCCGGCGTTCCTCGGTGGGGGCCTGGGTGGCGCTGCGGACCCGGGCGTCGGCCAGCGAGATCGTGCCGCGTACCCGCTCGGCCAGCTGCGAGAGCTCGTACCAGGTCTGCTGGGCGCGCTGGAGCCGGGGGGCGAGCCGGCGCACTTCGCCCTCCAGCTCCGCCTCGCGGTCGAGCGCCGCTTTCAGTTCGGCCTCCGCCGCGTCCTTCCGCTTCTTCAGCTCGGCCTCGTCGGCGATCTCGTCGCGCAGCGCGTCCCGCAGGGTCACCAGGTCGTCCGCGAGGAGCCGGAGCCGGGCGTCGCGCAGGTCGGCCTGGATGACGGCGGCGCGGCGGGCGACGGCGGCCTGGCGGCCGAGCGGCTTGAGCTGGCGGCGCAGTTCGTCGGTGAGGTCCTGGACGCGGGCCAGGTTGGCGCCCATCGCGTCCAGCTTCCGCAGTGCCTTCTCTTTCCGCTTGCGGTGCTTGAGGACGCCCGCGGCCTCCTCGATGAAGGCCCGGCGGCCCATCGGGTCGGCGTGCAGGACGGAGTCCAACTGGCCCTGACCGACGATGACGTGCATCTCGCGGCCGATGCCGGAGTCGGAGAGGAGTTCCTGGATGTCCAGCAGTCGGCAGGTGTCGCCGTTGATCTGGTATTCGCTGCCGCCATTGCGGAACATGATCCGAGTGATCGTCACTTCGGCGTACTCGATGGGCAATGCGCCGTCGGAATTGTCGATGGTCAGCGATACCTCGGCGCGGCCGAGCGGGGGCCGCCCGGTGGTACCGGCGAAGATCACGTCTTCCATCTTGCCGCCGCGCAGGGATTTGGCTCCCTGTTCCCCCATGACCCAGGAGAGCGCGTCCACCACATTGGACTTTCCCGATCCATTGGGACCGACGACGCAGGTGATCCCCGGTTCGAACCGCAGAGTGGTGGCGGACGCGAACGATTTGAAACCACGCAGGGTCAGGGCCTTGAGGTGCACGCCGCCGGACTCTACCTTTCCCTCTCGGTTTCACTGATGAAGGTGCAGGGCACATCAGACGGTAAGCGAAGGCCGGTACGCCCGGGGCGGGGTCGGGCGGAGGGGATCCGGCAAAGAAAAAGGGACGCCGAAGCGTCCCTGTGGATCTTGCTACGGTCCTGCGCGGCACATCGCTCTACCGTGACGCAGGACGAATCAGAGGTGTTCCGAGGCTACTGAGCCGTTGCCGACCCGACCGGCCCCCGTGAGGGCCACCGCGGTCAGGTCAGCGCCGGCTCGCCCTGGGGTACGTCGATGTCGATGCTGTCGAGCAGTGACTCCTGGTGCTGGGCGGCGGCGTTCAGCGCGTCGTTCTCGCCCTGGATCCGGGTGAGCTCGGATTCCAGGTCCTGGACGCGCTGCTGGAGCCGTCGCATCTCGGCGAGGAGTCGCGGGTCGGAACCGCCGACGTAACCGAGAAGCGCCTTTGCCATGATGGATGGTCCTCCACAATGAGTGACCGACCGATGCGGTGTGGGTCGTCAGGGGATCGCACCCGCGGTGCTCGGCAGGGCTCTGTCACTACTGCGGTTCTGCTGATTGTCAGCTCTACCGAACAGCTCAGGTGCGCGGGGTTTTCAGCGTCTCACCAAAAAGTTTGACGGTCAACACGATCACACCCTGTGTACCCGGGTGCCCCGGGGGCGCGCGGCTGGACGATCATGCGGCGCGACTCTCCTGCGGGACCCCGAGGGGCGTGCAGATCTTCGTCAATGCCGCAGCCTTGCATGACATTCGATATCTGGCAACCATCGGTCGCCGCCGGGTCCCTTCGCAGGTCATTTCGGGTGCGGGGGTCCGGGTGGGCACCGCGGGTGACCGTTGGGCGCGCCCCGTTCACCGAGCGGATCGACGGGCCCCCGGCGACGGGATCAGCGGATGGCGAACCCGTCGTATCCGCCGCGCGGCGTGTCCCAGATCTCAGTGACGCCGTCCACGCGCCCGGGTGTGTCGTCGGAGCGCAGCCAGTCCAGCAGACGGTGGCAATTCTCACGTGGCCCCTCGGCCACGATCTGCACCCTGCCGTCGTCGAGATTGAGGGCGAAGCCCACGAGGCCGCCGATCTCCAAAGCATTTGCCCTGGTGAACCAGCGGAACCCTACTTGCTGTACTCGGCCGCGTACCCAGACGACGAGGCGCGCATCTTTGTCCATGCCCGAACGCTAACCGGCCAATTGCTCTCGAAGCACGCCGCCCCCTTTCACCCATGGGCTACAGTCCGGTCGCAATAGCCTCACTCGATCGGGTGAGTATCGGATGGACGTCGACGAATAGTCGATCATCCGGCATTCGATCACCAGAGCAGTCGAACGGCGTCGCAGGGACGTCCGGAGCATCAGGAAGGCACAGCGCATGGGACGCCACCGACGATCCGCCGCAGGCCCCGCCGCTGAAGAACCCGTGGCCCGGGACGCTTCCCGGCACAAGGGCGCGCGCCGCCGGAAGAAGTCCTCCGTCCCGGTGCGCACCGGCCTCCTCGGCGCCTCGGCCGCCGTGGCCGCCGGCGCGGTCGCCGTCGCCTCGGGTCTGCTGCCCGGCGGCGGAACCACCACCTCCGGCGAGGTCACCGCCGCCGACCAGGTGCGCACCGGCGTACCGGACCTGCTGACGCAGGGCGGCAGCTCCACCGCGCCCGCCGACCGGTCCGCCGCCCCCACCAGCCGGGGCAGCGAGCGCCCGGAGGCCCCGTCCGCCAGGACCCCGTCGAAGACGCCGTCCAAGAGCGCTTCCGCCTCGCCCTCCACGAGCCCGTCGAAGACGCCCTCGAAGTCGGCGTCGCCGTCCAAGGCCCCCTCCGAGAAGCCGTCCGCCGCCCCGTCCGAGAAGACGAAGGCGCCCACCACGGCCCCGAAGAAGAGCGCTCCCCCGGCGAGCAGGGCCCCGGCGCCCCCGAAGACCTCCGCCGCCCCGCCGCCGAGCCGGCAGCCCTCCCCCTCGCCCACCGACGCCTCCGCCCGCTCCGAGGTGCTGGCCCTGGTGAACCAGGAGCGCGCGAAGGTCGGCTGCTCCCCGCTGGCCACCAGGGCCCCGTTGACCTCACTCGCCCAGAACTTCAGCGAGGACATGGCGGCGCGCGGCTTCTTCGACCACACCGACCCCGACGGCGACACCCCCTGGGACCGCGCCGCGCAGGCCGGCGTGCAGGGGCTCGCAGCGGAGAACATCGCCCGCGGCCAGGCGGACGCGAAGGCCGTGATGGATGCCTGGATGAACAGCGACGGCCACCGCGCGAACATTCTCAACTGCGACTACAAGACCATCGGCATCGGTGTGCACGAGGGCTCCGGCGGCCCCTGGTGGACCCAGAACTTCGGCTTCTGACCCACAGGCACCCCCGTAAGCTGGTGATATGGCCAGCGATACGGACAGCCTCGCCTTCGACGTCTTCTCCCGGCAGTGCCCTTCGCGCTCCACGCTGGAGGACGTCACCGGCCGCTGGGGCGCCCTGACGCTCGGCGCGCTGTACGAGGGCGGCTTCCGGTTCAACGAGCTGCGCCGCCGGGTGGACGGGGTGAGCGAGAAGATGCTCGCCCAGACGCTGCACGCGCTGGAGCGCGACGGTCTCGTCCTGCGGGAAGCCCAGCCGGTCAACCCGCCCCGCGTGGACTACGAACTGACCCCGCTCGGCCGCGAGGTCGCCGGACAGCTGCTCGCCCTCATCCGCGTCGTCGAGGACCGGATGGACGAGGTGCTGAGCGCCCGGGCCCGTTACGACGAGGCGCGCGGCGGCCGCTGACAGCGCGGGCAGTAGTAGCTGGACCGGTTCATCCAGGCGCGGCGGCGCATCGGCGTGCCGCAGCGGTGGCAGGGCTCGCCCTCCCGGCCGTACGCGTCGAGCGACCGGTCGAAGTAGCCGGACTCGCCGTTCACGTTCACGTACAGGCTGTCGAAGCTGGTGCCGCCCTGGGCGAGCGCCGCGTTCATGACGTCCCGGGCGTGGCCGAGCAGCTCGGCCGACTTCGGGCGGGTCAGGGTCGCGGTCGGCCGGTCGTAGTGCAGCCTGGCGCGCCAGAGCGCCTCGTCCGCGTAGATGTTGCCGACACCGCTGATGAGTGACTGGTCGAGCAGCGCGCGCTTGACGGTCGTACGGCGCAGGCGCAGCGCCTTGTGGAAGGCCGCGTCGTCGAAGAGCGGGTCGAGCGGGTCCCGGGCGATGTGCGCGATGGTGTCGGGCAGTCCGTCGGGGGTGGTGGCGTGGAGCGAGAGCCCGCCGAAGGTGCGCTGGTCGACGAAGCGCAGTTCGGTGCCGAGGGTGTCGTCGAACCGCATCCGGATTCGAAGGTGCTTCTCGTCGGGCGCGTCCGTGGACTGCACCAGCAGCTGCCCGCTCATCCCGAGGTGGCCCAGCAGCGAGGCGCCGGCCTCCTCGATGGGCACCCAGAGGTACTTGCCCCGGCGCATCGCCGTACCGAAGCGGGCCCCCCGCAGCCGGGCGGCGAAGTCGACGCCGCCCGCGAGGTGCCGGCGGACCGATCGCGGGTGCAGGACCTCGACCTCGGTGACGGTGCGGCCGCTGACCCAGCGCTCAAGGCCCCGGCGGACGACTTCTACCTCGGGCAGCTCGGGCACGATGCACTACTCCAGACACGACGACGGTAGTACGGGAGCGGCCTTGCGCAGACCGCGTCCCGGACGGGGAACCCCAGGACAGGGAAAACCCCCCGGTGCGCAGGGCACCGAGGGGTTCTCGTTCCGCTTCAGGCCGGAGCGGCGTCCGTGCTCGGCGACGGGTCGGCAGGGGTGTCGGCGGCCCCTCCGTCGGCCGCGGACTTCTCCGCGGCCTGCCGTGCCTCAGCGGCGGCGCTGATCTCGCGCCAGGCGGACTCAGCCGCCTGCTGCTCCGCTTCCTTCTTGCTACGGCCGGTGCCGGTGCCGTACGAGACACCACCGACGCGAGCAGCAGCAGTGAAGGTCTTCTCGTGGTCCGGGCCGGTCTCCGTGACGAGGTACTCGGGGACTCCGAGGCTCTCGCTCGCGGTGAGCTCCTGGAGGCTGGTCTTCCAGTCCAGGCCGGCACCGAGGTTCGAGGACCTGTCGATCAGCGGGTCGAAGAGCCGGTGGACCAGCTCCGAGGCCGCGCTGAGGCCCTGGTCGAGATAGACCGCGCCGATCACTGCTTCCAGTGTGTCGGCGAGGATGGAAGCCTTGTCCCGGCCACCCGTGCCCTCTTCACCGCGGCCGAGCCGGATGAAGGAGCCGAGTTCGAGGCCGCGGCCCACTTCCGCAAGCGCACGCGAATTGACCACCGCGGCCCGCAACTTGGCCAGCTGGCCTTCGGGCAGGTCGGGGTGGGTGCGGTACAGCGTGTCCGTGACCACCAGGCCGAGCACCGAATCCCCGAGGAATTCGAGCCGCTCGTTGGTGGGCAGACCGCCGTTCTCGTATGCGTACGAACGGTGGGTCAGCGCACGCACCAGAAGGGCGGACTCGAGGTGATACCCGAGCCGCCCTTCCAGAAGCGTGTGGGACGAGGCTGTGTTGACGTTGTCTGCCTGCTTCTTGGCGTTGGACAACTCAGACATCGGGCCTCTCACCAGCCGCTCAGACCTCGAGGACCTGGCGCTTGTTGTAGGTGCCGCAGCTCGGGCACGCAATGTGCTGGAGCTTGGGCTCCTGGCAACGCTCGCACGAAACCAGGGTGGGGACCGCAGCCTTCCACTGCGACCGGCGGTGGCGCGTGTTGCTGCGCGACATCTTCCGCTTCGGAACAGCCACGGCTACTTCTCCTGCTTCTCGTCGACGCCCGGTTCGGCGCCGCCCATGTTGTCCTTCTCGCCGTCCTGAACGGTCTCGGCGAGTCCTTGCAGTGCCGCCCAACGAATGTCGACGGCATCGTGGTGGTGGCCCGGGTTCTCGTCCAGCCTGATTCCGCATTCGGAACACAGACCGGCGCAGGTCTCCTTGCACACCGGCTGCATGGGCAGTGCGAGCACTACCGCGTCACGCAGCACTGACTCGAGGTCGAACAAGCCGTCCTCAAGGAAGAACCTGTCCTCGTCGTCCTCGGCGTCGTCGGCCGGGTCCGCAGTGCTGCGGCCCCGGTCATCGGCGTCAGGGTACGAGAACATCTCCTGGAAATCCGCGTCGACCTCGACGGTCAGCGGCTCCAGACACCTTACGCACTCCCCCTCGGCGGTTGCACGGGCGGTGCCTGTGACAAGCACCCCTTCCATGACCGATTCGAGTCGGAGGTCCAGCTCCACGGGTGCGCCTTCCGGCACACCGATGACGCCGTCGATACCGAGAACCGGTGAACCGGGTGCGTCCACCGAGCGGGTCAGCCGCTTCAGGGCACCGGGACGCCGACCCAGCTCGTGCGTATCGAACACGAGAGGGTTGCGGTGGTCGAGGTGGCCGTTCAGGGCTTTTCCTGCTTTCGAATCATGGGGGTCGTACTACAGAGGGGAGGGCCGACCCGGTCCGGAGTCGAAACGGGCAGCCTGGATCGCGGACCTACGCGCGACCGAGGATTCAGGATACTGGACGGACCGCTCAGCACCCAATCGGACCAGCCCGTCCCGGATCAGCGGCCCTCTTCGTACCGGCGCAGCTGCTCCAGGTCGATCATGCTGGTGTCGAAGAGGCTCGTCTCGTCCAGCGCCCCGCCGCCCTGCTGGCCGGGCGCCTGCGGGGGCTGCTGAGCCTGCTGGGGCCAGCCGTAGTCCGGCTGGGCCTGGGGCGGGGGCGGGTACGCGTTCGGGTCGTAGCCGGTCTGCTGGTAGGCCGCGTACGGGTCGGGCTGTTGCTGGTAGCCGTACGGGTCCTGGACACCCTCGCCGCCTTGCTGGAGAGGCTGCTCCTGGTAGCCGTACGCCGCCTGCGCATAGGTCGGCTCGGGCTGAGGCGGCTGCTCCTGGTAGTGCGGCTGCCCCTGGGGGGCCTGCTGCGGTTGCGGGGTGGCGAGCTCGGCGAGGCCGGCCAGATAGTCGGCGTCGCTCGTGTGGCCCTGGCCGGCCGCGGCGTCCTGGGCGGCGATGTGCGCGCCGAGGTCGTCGGTGGCGACCCGGCCGTGCAGCTTCTGCCGGCCCCGGCCGACCGCCTCCAGGGTCTTGGCCAGGACGGCTTCGAAGGCGCCGAACTTGGCGTCGACGTACGCGTCGGCCCGCTGCCGCAGGGTCTCCGGGTCGGCGCTGCGCTCGGGGGCCTCGGCGAAGTCGGGGTCCTGATAGCCCTGCTCGTCCAGGCCCTGGCCGCGGCCGAGCAGCTTCTCGCGGCCGCGGTCCACGGAGCCGATGGTCTTGGTGAGGACGACCTCGAAGTTGGCGAGCTTGCTGTCGACGTAGTCGTCGGCCTCGGCACGCACCTCCTCGGCCTCGCGGCGGGCCTCGGACAGGATCCGGTCGGCCTCGCTCTGCGACTGGCGGGCGATCTCGGTGTCGGAGATCAGGGAGGCCCGCTGGGCATGGGCGGACTCGATGATCCGCTCGGCCTCCTGCCGGGCCTGCTCGGCGAACTGTTCGTGGCCGCCGATCAGCTCCTGCGCCTGGGCGAGGGAGCCGGGCAGCGCCTCGCGCACCTCTTCGAGCATGGCGAGCAGCTCGGCGCGGTTGACCACGCACGAGGCCGACATGGGCATGGAGCGGGCGTTTCCGACCGCTTCGACGATCTCGTCGAGCTTCTTCTGCACGTCCACCGTGTGCTCGCCACTCTCTGCCGCTCCGCTGGAGCCGCTGTTCTGTTGGAGACGGACGGGACGACTGTAAGGCCAGTCGGCCGCCGCCCGACACCTCGTGACGGGCCGTCAGCGATTCACTGTTCGCCCAGGCGCTCCATGAGCGCTTCGTGGACCGTGGGCGGCAGCAGGTGGGAGACGTCACCGCCCCAGGTCGCGACCTCCTTGACCAGCGAGGACGACAGGAAGCTGTACGTCGGGTTGGTCGGCACGAAGAGGGTCTCGACGCCCGAGAGGCCGTTGTTCATCTGGGCCATCTGGAGCTCGTAGTCGAAGTCGCTGACGGCCCGCAGGCCCTTCACGATCGCAGGGATCTCCCGCTGCTTGCAGAAGTCGACCAGCAGGCCGTGGAAGGACTCCACCTCGACGTTGCCGAAGTCGGCGGTGACCTCGCGGATCAGCTCGATCCGCTCGTCCACGGTGAACAGCCCCTTCTTGGACTGGTTGATCATCACCGCGACGTGCACCACGTCGTACAGCTTCGAGGCTCGGCCAATGATGTCGAGATGTCCGTTGGTGATGGGGTCGAAAGACCCCGGACAGACGGCGCGGCGCACAGTGATTCCCTCGCTCTCCGGTCCGGTCATCGTGCGTCTTCGCACGTAGCGGCGGCGCGACCGTACCAAAGCGTTCCCTCGCCGTAGCGACGGGCCCGCAGTGGCTCGAATCCGGCGGGCCAGCCGAATTCTCCGCCCCGGGTGCTGCGTTCCACGGTGACGAGCGCATCGCCGGTGAGCCACCCCTGAGCACGGAGTGTGAGCAGGATCTCGCGAAGATCGTCATCGGTGACGGCGTACGGCGGGTCCAGGAAGACGATGTCGTACGGGTCGGCGGGCGCCGGTCCTGTCACGATCTGTTCGGCTTTGCCGGTACGTACCTCGGCTCCGGGCAGGCCGAGCGTGCGGACGTTGTCGCGGACGGTGCGGGCCGCCTTCTGGTCGGCCTCGACGAGGAGGGCGTGGGCCGCTCCCCGGGAGAGCGCTTCGAGGCCGACGGCGCCGGATCCGGCGTACAGATCGGCGACCCTGGTCCCCTCCAGGGTGCCGAGCAGCGCCTGCCAGGTGGAGAACAGGCCCTCGCGCGCACGGTCGGATGTGGGGCGGGTGCCGGTGCCGGGCGGGACGGCCAGGCGGCGTCCGCCGGCCGAGCCGGCGATCACGCGGGTCATGAGTGTCGGGTCCTCGGGGTCGTGGGCGGGTGCGGGGGCCGACGGCGCGCGGTGGGCGCGTGCCGTGCGTCCACGATATGGCGTACGGCCCGCACCGGCCCGGTCGGCAGGACATCCCCCGCGCTCTCACCCCTTGTCGAGATACTCCTCGCGGTCCTTGTCCAGGAGGGCGGCCAGGGCGGTGCGCAGCTCCGGCAGCCGCTCCAGCTCCGGGTCGGCGGCGACGATCGCGACGGCCTCCTCACGGGCGGCGGCGATGACCTCCTCGTCGTCGATGACGGTGAGCATCCGCAGCGAGGAGCGCACCCCGGACTGGGCCTGGCCCAGCACATCGCCCTCGCGGCGCTGTTCCAGGTCGATGCGGGAGAGCTCGAAGCCGTCGAGGGTGGCGGCGACGGCCGAGAGGCGGGCGCGGGCGGGGCTCGCCTCGTGGGCCTCGCTGACCAGCAGACAGAGCCCGGGCGCCGAGCCACGGCCGACGCGGCCGCGGAGCTGGTGGAGCTGGGAGACGCCGAAGCGGTCGGCATCCATGATCACCATGGCGGTGGCGTTGGGGACGTTGACCCCGACCTCGATGACCGTGGTGGCGACCAGGACGTCCACGGCACCGGCGGCGAACCGGCGCATGACGTCGTCCTTCTCGTCGGGCGGCATCCGCCCGTGCAGCACCTCGACGCCCAGCCCGGCCAGCGCGCCCGTGCGCAGCTGCTCGGCGATCTCCAGGACGGCGAGCGGCGGCCGCTTGTCCCCGTCCGCCTCGGGCGCCGCCTTCTTGGCCTTCGCCTTCTTCACGCCCTTCCCCTCCGCCTCCTCGGCTTCGTCGCCGATGCGGGGGCAGACCACGTACGCCTGGTGGCCGTGTCCCACCTCCTCGCGGACGCGTTCCCAGGCGCGGCTGAGGAAGTGGGGCTTGTCCTTGGCGGGGACGACATGGCTGGCGATCGGGGAGCGTCCGGCCGGGAGCTGGTCAAGGACGGAGGTCTCCAGATCGCCGAAGACCGTCATCGCGACCGTACGGGGGATGGGGGTGGCGGTCATGACGAGGAGGTGGGGCGGCTGCTTTCCCTTGGAGCGCAGGGCGTCCCGCTGTTCGACGCCGAAGCGGTGCTGTTCGTCCACCACCACCAGTCCCAGGTCGTGGAACTGGACCTTGTCCTCGATCAGGGCGTGGGTGCCGATGACGATCCCGGCCTCGCCGGTGACCAGGTCGAGCAGGGCCTGCCGGCGGGCGGCCATGCCCATGGAGCCGGTGAGCAGGACGACCTTGGTCCCCCGGTCCGAGCCGCCCAGCATTCCCCCCTCGGCCAGCTCGCCCATCATCTCGGTGATCGAGCGGTGGTGCTGCTGTGCCAGGACCTCGGTGGGGGCGAGCATCGCGGCCTGGCCGCCCGCGTCGACGACGGTGAGCATGGCGCGCAGGGCCACCATCGTCTTCCCGCTTCCCACCTCGCCCTGGAGGAGCCGGTGCATCGGGTGTTCGGTGGCCAGGTCGTCGAAGATCTCCTTGCTGACCTTCTGCTGGCCCTCGGTGAGGGTGAAGGGCAGCTTGGCGTCGAAGGCGTCGAGCAGGCCGTCCGCGACGGGGCGGCGGGCGACGGCGGGGAGTTGGGTGTCGGCGTAGCGGCGGCGGGCCAGCGCGACCTGGAGGACGAACGCCTCGTCCCATTTGAGGCGGGCCCTGGCGTCCTCGATGTCCGCCTTGGTCTGCGGGCGGTGCACCTTCAGCAGAGCCTCGGGCAGCGGGGTGAAGCCACGGCCCTCGCGCAGGGAGTCGGGCAGCGGGTCCACGGCGTCCCGCGCGCTGGGCAGCACGGCGTCCACGGCCTTGGCGATCCGCCAGGAGTCGAGCTGCTTGCAGGCGGGGTAGATCGGCAGCAGCCGACCGGCGAAGGCGTCCACGGCCTCGGTCGCCTCGTCGGCGTCGGAGGCGTCGAGCAGCTGGTACGTGGGGTGGGCCAGCTGCATCTTGCGGTTGAAGACGGAGACCTTGCCCGCGAACATCGCCTGGCGGCCCGGGAGCAGCTCCTTGTGCGGCTTGTGGACGCCGTGGCCGAAGAAGACCAGCTGGAGGCGGCCGCTGCCGTCGGTCAGGGTGACTTCCAGGCGTTTGCCCCGGCCGTTGTTGAACATCAGGATGCGGGCGTCGGCGACCTGGGCGACGACCGTGACGTGCTCGTCCAGCGGGAGGTCGGCCAGCGCGGTCAGCTTGCCGCGCTCCTCGTACCGCCGCGGGTAGTGGTGCAGCAGATCACCGACCGTGTGCAGGTCGAGGTGTTCGGCCATCACCTTCGCGGTGGCTCCGCCGAGCAGCTTCTTGAGGGGTTCATCGAACGAGGACACGCGATCCATTGCACACCACGGCACTGACAGCTGTCCGCCGGGCGCGGCCGCGAAGCGGATACGGGACTACTCGACGCCGATCAGGAGCGGCGCCCGCTGGTGGCCGCCCCGGTAGACGACCGTGTCCACGGCGAGATGGCCCTCGCGTACGTGCTCCGCCAGCGCGTCGGCGAGCGCGTCCGGAACGTCCTCGCCGAGGACGAGGGTGACCAGCTCGCCGCCCGCCGCCAGCATCCGGTCGAGCACGGTGCGGGCGGTGGCCGGGACGTCGGCGCCGATCACTGCCACGTCCCCGTCGATCAGCCCGAGGATGTCCCCGGCCTGGCAGACGCCCGCCATGGTCCACGACTGGCGCTCGGCGACGGCCAGTTCGGCGTAGCGGGTGGCGCCCGCGGCCGAGGTCATGGCGACCACGTCCTCGTCGAAGCCCCGGTCCGGCTCGTGGACGGCGAGGGCGGCCAGGCCCTGGACGGCGGCCCGGGTGGGGACCAGGGCGACCCGGACCCCCTCGGTCCTGGCCTGCTCGGCGGCGGCGGCCGCGGTGTGGCGCAGGGCCGCGTCGTTGGGCAGCAGCACCACCTCACGCGCGTGGGCCCGGCGGATGGCGTCGACCAGTTCGCCGCTGGCGGGCGGTTCGCCGGGGCGGGCGATCACGGTGGTGGCGCCGGCCTCGGTGCAGAGTCCGGCCAGTCCGTCGCCGGGGACCACGACGACGACGGCGCGCTGGGCGGGCTCGGTCGGGGTGCGCGCGTCGTGGCCGCTCTCGGTGGCGAAGTGGGTGATCCGGATCCGGTAGGGCCGCCCGGCCTCGACGCCCGCCTCGACGGCGGCCCCGGCGTCGTCGACATGGACGTGGACGTGCCAGAGCCCGTCGCCGCCCACCACGACCAGGGAGTCGCCGAGGGCGTCGAGCCGGGTGCGCAGCCGGGCCACCTGCTCGTCTCGGGCCTCCAGGAGGTAGATCACCTCGAACGCGGGCCCGCCCTCCCCCTCCTGCGGGCAGTCCTCGGCGCTGTCGGGCACATGACCAGCTCCGGAAGCCACCGGAACGCCCCCCACCGGGAGCCCCACGACCGACCCGCCGTCCACGGGAGCGGCCGCCCTGCCGGCTCCGGTGCGAGGTCCCCGTACGGGAGCCTGCCCGGTCACCGCCTCCACCAGGGCGCCCAGGACCGCGACCAGCCCCCGCCCTCCGGCGTCCACGACCCCGGCCCGGCCGAGCACGGCGAGCTGGCCGGGGGTCTTAGCGAGCGCCTCGCGCGCCCCCTCGTAGGCGGCGTTCACCACGGCGCACAGCTCCGGCTCCGCTCCCTGGGCCGCCTCGGCGGCCGCCGAGGCGACGGTGAGCACGGTGCCCTCCACCGGGTGGGCGACGGCCTGGCGGGCGGCGGCATCGGCCCGGACCAGGGCGAGGCGCAGCCGGTCCGGGTCGCCGCCCTCCGCGAGCACCCCGGCCATGCCGCGCAGCAGCTGGGCCAGGATCGTGCCGGAGTTCCCGCGGGCGCCGATCAGGGCGCCGTGCGCCATGGCGCGTACGGCGTCGGCGGTGGCGGGCACGGTGGTGCCGGTCTCGTGGGCGGCGAACACCGCCTCGACGGCGGCGGCGGCGGACTCGACGGTCAGGTAGAGGTTGGTGCCGGTGTCACCGTCGGCGACGGGGTAGACGTTGATCGCGTCGATCTCCGCGCGCTCCCGGCCCAGGGCCTCCAGGGCCAGCGAGCACCAGGTGCGCACCGCGACGGCATCCAGGTCGTCGGGGAGCTGCGGCACCGATGGTCCTCCTTGAAGCGGCCGTGGCTACGGGCTGAACCGCAGGTTAGCCCGCCTGCCCGGGCACCGGCAGGGACAGGGGGCGGGGCGGGGGCGGGTGAACCCGTGGTAGTTTCGTATCTCCGAAGCAGGCGTTGTATGCTGCTCCGGTTGCCCGATGAGAGTCGGGCCATTCCTCCGGTACCGCCACTTCAGTCAACTGATTCCGGCGCGCCGGATTTCACTGTAAGTGCATCTGAAGTCTTTGGAGTGACCCGTGGCTGCCAACTGCGACGTTTGCGGCAAGGGGCCGAGCTTCGGCAACAACATTTCGCACTCGCACCGCCGTACGTCCCGTCGCTGGAACCCCAACATCCAGCGCGTGCGTGCCGTGGTCGGTCGGACGCCGAAGCGGCTCAACGTCTGCACCTCGTGCATCAAGGCCGGCAAGGTCGCGCGCTGACGTTCCCGTCGTAGCGCAGCCTTCCGGTTGCCCAAAAAGCCGGTCCACCTCGGTGGACCGGCTTTTTGCTGTGCTCAGGCGGCTTGTCGGGGTGGGTCAGGAGGCCGGGCGGGTCAGCCAGCCGTGGTCGACCGGGCCGATGCCGCCGCCCAGCGGGAACCCGGCCTCGATCGCGCCGGTGACGTACGTCTTCGCGCCCCGTACGGCCGTGGGCACGTCCTGACCGAGTGCGAGCCCGGAGGCGATGGCTGAGGCCAGGGTGCAGCCGGTGCCGTGGGTGTGGCGGTTGTCGTGCCGGGGGGCGCGCAGCCAGTGTTCCGCGCTTCCGTCGGTGAGCAGGTCCACCGCCTCGCCGGGCAGATGGCCGCCCTTGATGACCACCCAGCGCGGCCCGAAGCCGAGGATCTCCTCGGCGGCCCGGCTCATTCCGCTCTCGTCGGTGACCTGCACCCCGGTGAGCTGGGCCACCTCGTCGAGGTTGGGGGTGGCGACGGTGGCGAGGGGCAGCAGCTTCCGCCGTACGGAGTCGAGGGCTTCGGCGGCGAGCAGCGCGTCCCCGTGCTTGGAGACGCCGACGGGGTCCACGACGACGGGGGCGTCGGTGGTGGCGAGGAGTTCGGCGACGGTCTCGACGAGGACGGCCGAGGCGAGCATCCCGGTCTTCACGGCCTGGACGCCGATGTCGTCGACGACGCTGCGGTACTGGGCGCGTACGGCGTCCACCGGAAGCTCCCACGCGCCCTGGACGCCGAGGGAGTTCTGTGCGGTGACGGCGGTGAGCACACTCATGCCGTGCACGCCGAGGGCCAGCATGGTCTTCAGGTCGGCCTGGATGCCCGCACCGCCGCCGGAGTCGGATCCGGCGACGGTGAGCACGCGGGGCGGTACAGCGGTACGTATGGGCATACCCAGCAATCTAGCGGGAGCCCCCGACCCGCGATCGGCTAGTGGGTGTCCTCGATGGAGCCGAAGTGGTCCCAGCCGCCCTTGCTGGTCCAGGGGGCGCCGTCGACGGTGACCTGGGGCAGGGCGGAGGGGTTGAGGACCTCCCCGATCACCTTCCAGCGGGCGGGGAGTTTCACGTCGGGCGGGAAGGTCGCCACGATCGCGTGGTCCTCTCCCCCGGTCAGCACCCACTGGAGCGGGTCGACGCCGACGGCCTGGCCGATGTCGGACATCTGTGAGGGGATGTCGATGAGGCCGGAGCGCAGATCGATCCGGACCTTGCTGGCCTCCGCGATGTGCCCGAGGTCCGCTACCAGCCCGTCGCTGACGTCGGTCATCGCGGTGGCGCCGAGTCCGGCGGCCGCCGGGCCCGCGTGGTACGGCGGTTCGGGGCGGCGGTGGGCCTCGACGAAGGCGCGGGGCGAGCGGAAGCCGCGGGAGAGCACTGCGTACCCGGCGGCGGACCAGCCGAGCCAGCCGGTGACCGCGACGACGTCCCCGGGGCAGGCGCCGGCCCGGGTGACCGGTTCGTGGTTGCGCAGGTCGCCGAGCGCGGTGATGGCGACGGTGATCGTGTCACCGCCGACCACATCGCCGCCGACGACGGCCGCCCCGGCCACCTGGCACTCGTCGCGCAGGCCGTCCATCAGCTCGGCGGCCCAGGTGACGGGCAGGTCGGCCGGGACGACCAGGCCGAGGAGCAGCGCGGTGGGCACGGCTCCCATCGCCGCGATGTCGGCGAGGTTCTGGGCGGCCGCCTTGCGGCCGACGTCGTACGCCGTCGACCAGTCGCGGCGGAAGTGCCGCCCTTCCAGCAGGATGTCCGTACTGGCCACGACCCTGCGGTCGGGAGCTGCCACGACCGCGGCGTCGTCGCCGGGCCCCAGCCGCACCGCCGGGGTGGTGGTGAGCCGGGACGTGAGCTCTCTGATGAGCCCGAACTCCCCCAACTCGCCCACGGTTCCCTTCACCGAGTCTCACCTCTCCTTTATCGCCCCGGACACCCGTCCGGGCCCCCGGTCGCGAGCCGTCACTGCTGTCTGTACCGTCAAGAGATACGTCAACTTCTGTGTCCTGTGCGCCACGCTGTGGACGTCATCCGGCCCGTAGGTCTCCCCGTCGCGCTCGGCAACGCGATAACGTGGCGTCCCTTTCCCCCACATGATCCTCGTGGCCGCCCTGGAGGTTCCGTGGTACAGGCGTACATCCTCATCCAGACCGAGGTGGGCAAGGCGTCGATCGTCGCCGAGACCATTTCCAGTATTCCGGGAGTCATCCAGGCAGAGGACGTCACCGGTCCGTACGACGTGATCGTGCGGGCCCAGGCCGAGACGGTCGATGCACTCGGCCGCATGGTGGTCGCCAAGGTGCAGCAGGTGGACGGCATCACACGAACCCTGACCTGCCCGGTCGTCCACCTCTGACCCCCGTCTAGGCTGGGCCGGTGACGTCATCCGCCCGCCGGTCCCCCCGCTCGATATCCACCCTCGGTCCGTCCGCCGCCGTGCTCGCACTGGCCGCGGCGGGCTGTTCCTTCAGCGACGCGCAGCCCTCGATCACGGTTCCCACGCCGTCTTCGGAGGCCGCCGCGTACTGCAAGGCCCTGGACGGAGAGCTGCCGGAGACCGTCCTCGACCGGGAACGCAACGACCCCTCCCCGGAATCCGAGCTGACCGCCGGCTGGGGGGACGGGGCGATCGTACTGCGCTGCGGCGTGCCTCGGCCCGCGAAGATGGACGACCCCCAGGCAGAGGCGGTCGAGGCGGACGGGGTGAACTGGATGCTGGAGCAGCCCGAGGGCTCCGGGCCCCGGTTCACCACCACGTACCGCAAGGCGTATGTCGAGATCACGTTCTCCCAGGAGTACGCCAACGACATCACCCCGCTCAGCGCGTTCGCCGGTCCGGTCGAAAGGACGATCCCGGACCGGCTCTGACGCACAGTTCCCGGCGGTCGCTCAGCGCAGTCCCGTGGAGCGGGTGAGCGCGGCCTGGATCAGCCGGTCGACCAGTTCCCGGTAGCTGACGCCGCTCTCCTGCCACATGCGGGGGTACATCGAGATCGGGGTGAAGCCCGGCAGGGTGTTGATCTCGTTGATGACGAAGGTGCCGTCCTCGGTGAGGAAGAAGTCGGCGCGCACCAGGCCCTCGCAGGAGGTGGCGTCGAAGGCGGCGACGGCGAGCCGCTGCACCTCGGCGGTCTGCTCCTCGGTGAGCGGTGCGGGCACCAGACCGGCGGCCGAGTCGATGTACTTGGCCTCGAAGTCGTAGAAATCGTGCGCGGTGACCGGGGGGATCTCGGCGGGCACGCTGGCGCGCGGTCCGTCCTCGAACTCCAGCACCCCGCACTCGATCTCGCGGCCGCGCAGCAGCGACTCGACGAGGAACTTGGGGTCGTGGCGGCGGGCCTCCTCGATCGCCTCGTCGAGGCCGGAGAGGTCGTCGACCTTGGTGATGCCCATGGACGAACCGCCGCGCGCGGGCTTGATGAACAGCGGCCAGCCGTGCTCACCGGCGAACTCCACGATCCGCTTGCGGACGGCACCCGGGTCGCGGTCCCACTCGCGGGGGCGGACGACCTCGTACGGTCCGACCGGCAGCCCGAAGGAGAGGAAGACGCGCTTCATGTACTCCTTGTCCTGGCCGACGGCGGAGGCGAGGACGCCCGCGCCGACGTAGGGCACACCGGAGAGTTCGAGCAGGCCCTGAAGGGTGCCGTCCTCCCCGTACGGGCCGTGGAGCACGGGGAAGACGACGTCGACCTCGCCGAGCGCCTTGGGCACGGAGCCGGGTTCGCTGTAGAGCACCTCGCGGCTGCCGGGGTCCACGGAGAGCACGACGGTGCCGTCGGTGGACTCGGCGAGCTGGGCCACGTCGGGGACCTTGCGCTCGGTGATGGCCATGCGTTCGGGCTCGTCCGCGGTGAGCGCCCAGCGGCCGTCCGTCGTGATGCCGATCGGCAGGACGTCGTACTTGGTCCGGTCGATGGCCTTCATGACGGCGCCGGCCGTGACGACCGAGATGCCGTGTTCGGAGCTGCGGCCGCCGAACACGACAGCCACGCGGGGCTTGCGGCGCTGCTGCTCAGGGCTCTCGGCGCGCTCAGGGCTCTGGGGGAGGTTCTCGCTGCTCATATCGCGATGAGCGTACCTGCTGGTAAAGGAGACGTCAGCGTCGCTCGGCCTTGGCACTCCGCGACATCAGCTCCTTGACGGCGACGACCGGCGACTTGCCCTCGTGGACGATCGAGACGACGGTCTCGGTGATGGGCATGTCGACCCCGTGCCGGCGGGCCAGGTCGAGGACCGATTCGCAGGACTTGACGCCCTCGGCAGTCTGCTTGGTGACGGCGATCGTCTCCTGGAGCGTCATGCCCCGGCCGAGGTTGGTGCCGAAGGTGTGGTTGCGCGAGAGCGGCGAGGAGCAGGTGGCCACCAGGTCACCCAGGCCCGCGAGTCCGGAGAAGGTAAGCGGGTCGGCTCCCATGGCCACGCCCAGGCGGGTGGTCTCGGCGAGGCCCCGGGTGATGAGGGAGCCCTTGGTGTTGTCGCCGAGGCCCATGCCGTCCGCGATGCCGACGGCGAGCCCGATGACGTTCTTGACGGCGCCGCCGAGCTCGCAGCCGACGACGTCGGTGTTGGTGTACGGCCGGAAGTACGGGGTGTGGCAGGCGGTCTGGAGGCGCTGGGCGACGGATTCGTCGGCGCACGCGACGACGGCGGCGGCCGGGCGGCGCTCGGCGATCTCCTTGGCGAGGTTGGGTCCCGACACGACGGCGATGCGGTCCGCGGAGACCTTGGTGACGTCCGCGATCACCTCGCTCATCAGCTTGGCGGTGCCCAGCTCGACGCCCTTCATGAGCGAGACGAGGACGGTGTCGGGGCCCAGGTGCGGGGCCCAGTCGGCGAGGTTGGCTCGCAGTGTCTGGGAGGGCACGACGAGGAAGGCGAACTCGGCGTCGCGCAGGGCCTCGGCGGGGTCCGTGGTGGCGCGGACCGTCTCCGGGAGCGTGATGCCCGGGAGGTAGTCCGGGTTCGTACGGGTGGTGTTGACGGCCTCGGCGACCTCGGCGCGGCGGCCCCAGAGGGTGACCTCGCAGCCCGCGTCGGCGAGGATCACGGCGAAGGCCGTACCCCATGAGCCGGTTCCGAAGACGGCTGCTTTTACGGGGTGCGTCACGTGGATCCCTTTCCCTGGGCCTTGCGCCGTTGTTCAGCACGGGCTTTGCGGTGATCGTAGAGCTCGGCGGGGGCCTTCTCGCCGCGCAGGTCCTCCAGCTGGCGGGTGATCGCGGCCATGATGACCTCGGTCGCCTGGCGCAGCACCTCGGGCGTCGGCTCCAGACCGTAGAAGCGGCTGAGGTCGACGGGCGGTCCGGCCTGCACCTGGAGCGTCTTGCGGGGGAACAGCCGGAACTTGTTCTCCTTGGCGTAGGGCGGCATCGCGAGGTTGGCGCCCCACTGGGCGACGGGGATGACGGGCGCCTGGGTCATCAGGGCGACCCGGGCCGCCCCGGTCTTGCCCGCCATCGGCCACATGTCGGGGTCCCGCGTGAGGGTGCCCTCGGGGTAGAAGGCGACGCACTCGCCTCGCTCGATGGCCTCCACGGCGGCCCGGAAGGCGTCCAGGGCGTTGGTGGTCTCGCGGTAGACAGGGATCTGACCGGTGCCGCGGAGCATCATCCCGACGAACGGGGTGCGGAAGAGGCCTGCCTTCGCCAGGAGCCGCGGCACCCGCCCGGTGTTGTACTGGAAGTGGCCGTAGGAGAGCGGGTCCAGATAGGAGTTGTGATTGACGGCGGTGATGAAGCCGCCGTCGGCTGGAATGTGTTCCATCCCCCGCCAGTCGCGCTTGAACAGAACCACCAATGGCGGCTTGGCGATAACCGCCGCCAGGCGGTACCAGAAGCCGATTCTGCGGCGCGGCACGAGGACACCTTTCTCTCTGACTTGACCTGCTGCTTGGCTACCGACGGTCAAGTCTCGCCCCAGGCCCCTGCTCTGTCGAGAACACCGTACGCCTCACCTTCGGGACCGACCCTCCGGGTTGTCGTACCGGCAGGCGAGAATGGGTCCTGATGCGTACGGAGGGGGAGATCGTCACGAACACCGATCCGGCGGGGTCCTGGTCCCTGGTCGTTCCGCTGAAGCCGCTCGCACGGGCCAAGAGCCGCTTGGGGCGGGCGGCGGGCGAGGAGGCGCGCCCCCGGTTGGCGCTGGCGTTCGCCCAGGACACGGTGGCCACGGCGCTGGCCTGTGACCGGGTGCGGGATGTGGTGGTCGTCACGGACGATCCGGCGGCCGCGGCGGCGCTCTCGTCGCTCGGGGCGCGGATCGTGGCGGACGCTCCGGGTGCCGGGCTCAACGCGGCGCTGGTGCACGGCGCCCGCTTCGTGCGGGGGCCGCGGCCGACCGCGCCGGTGGCCGCGCTGAACGCGGATCTGCCCGCGTTGCGCGGCGACGAATTGGCGCGGGTGCTCGATTTCGCCTCCGCTTTTCCGCGCGCATTTCTTCGGGATGCCGCAGGAATCGGGACGACATTTCTGTCCGCCACCCGGGGTGCGGAATTCCGTCCGGCTTTCGGCGGCCCGTCCGGCGCCCGGCACCTGGCGTCGGGGGCGGTGGAAATTGCGCTGCCCGGTCTCGACTCGGTGCGCAGGGACGTGGATACGGGCGAGGATCTGCGGGTTGCCCTGGCCCTGGGCGCGGGGCCGCACACCGCGCGCCTGATGGCCGCGCTGACGCCGGCCCGTGACCGATAGGCTGCCGCCCATGCAGGCGACCTCGTACACGTACGACCCCGAGACCCGGACCGGCAGTGTGCTGCTGGACGACGGCACGCCGGTGGACTTCGACGCCCCGGCCTTCGACGCGGGCGGCCTGCTGCTGCTGCGTCCGGGGCAGCGGGTGCGGATCGAGGGCGAGGGGACGGGCTCGGACCTGCGGATCACGCTGGTGACGCTGCAGACGTTCTGAGGGCCGCGCAGACGTTCTGAGGGCCACCCCGGACGGGGCCCGGACAGCCCGCGGGCCGGGCTCCCCCAGGGGGAGCCCGGCCCGGCGCGTGTGAGGAGCGAGCGGGTGCCCGGTCTCACTTCTTGCGTGCAGTGGCCTTCTTGGCCGTGGTCTTGCGCGCCGTGGTCTTCTTCGCGGGCGCCTTCTTCGCCGTGGTCTTCTTGGCGGGCGCGGTCTTGCTGGGAGAGGCCTTCTTGGCGGTCGTCGCGGCCTTCTTCGCCGGGGTCGCCTTCTTCGCGGCCGCGGTGGTCTTCTTGGCCGTGGTCTTCTTCGCGGTGGCCTTCTTGGCGGCGGCGGTGGTCTTCTTCGCCGGGGTCGCCTTCTTGGCGGTCGTCTTCTTCGCCGTGGCCTTCTTGGCGGCCGACTTCTTGGCGGCGGCGGCCTTCACCGTCGTACGGGCGGCGGAAGATCCGCCCGAGAGGCTGCCCTTGGGGGCCTTCTTGACGGCCACGTCGTTCTTGGGGAGCTTCTTGGAGCCGCTCACCAGGTCCTTGAACCCCTGGCCCGCGCGGAAGCGGGGCACCGAGGTCTTCTTGACCCGGACGCGCTCACCCGTCTGCGGGTTGCGGGCGTACCGGGCGGGGCGGTCGACCTTCTCGAACGAGCCGAAGCCGGTGACCGAGACACGGTCCCCGGCGACAACGGCACGGACGATCGCGTCGAGTACCGCGTCGACGGCGTCTGCGGCCTGCTGACGGCCGCCGACCTTGTCGGCAATCGCTTCTACGAGCTGCGCCTTGTTCACGTCTTCCCCTTCGGAGACATTGCCAGAACGAAAGTGTTCAAGCTTTTTCGCACGTTAGGCAGATATATACCGCAAATCAAACACGAAACGGGCTAATCACCCTAGTGCCGCAACGAAGTCGACCGATGCGCAGTTCCACGTGTCAGTCACCTTCGGGGAATCGGCCCTCATCGAGGTCCTTCATCATCCGGTCCAGACGCCTTGCCGCGTCCGGGAGATCGTGCTTCGCCGCGGCCGTGACGACCAGCAGCTTCCGGGTCAGCGCCATCCGTACGCTCTCCGGGACTTGCAGTGCACGCACCTTCGCGTGCGCTTCCTTCAATCGGTCGGCGACTTGGCCATAGAGCTTGAGTTGGCTGTCGCGTTCCATGCACCGATTGTGCCATCTGGGGCGAGTTGTCGCCCGACGGGGTCTCAACAAGCGACTGCGCCCCCTGCCGGGAGGCAGGGGGCGCAGTCGTGGAAAAGCGCTGCTCAGGCGGCAATGGTACGCGGTTTGAAGGCGGGTCGGGCCGCCTCGTACGCCGCGATGTCCGCTTCGTTCTGAAGGGTGAGGCTGATGTCGTCGAGGCCGTTGAGCAGCCGCCAGCGGGCGTTCTCGTCGAGTTCGAAGTCGGCGGTGATGCCCTTCGCGCGGACCTGTCGGGCCTCCAGGTCGACGGTGACCTCGGCACTGGGGTCGGCCTCGGTCAGCTCCCAGAGGGCGTCGACGACCTTCTGCTCCAGGACCACGGTCAGCAGCCCGTTCTTCAGGGAGTTGCCCCGGAAGATGTCGGCGAAGCGGGAGGAGACGACGGCCTTGAAGCCGAAGTTCTGCAGGGCCCAGACCGCGTGTTCGCGGGAGGACCCCGTACCGAAGTCGGGACCGGCCACCAGGACCGAGGCGCCCTGGCGCTCGGGGCGGTTGAGGACGAAGTTCTCGTCCTTGCGCCAGGCTTCGAAGAGCCCGTCCTCGAACCCGTCGCGGGTGACCTTCTTCAGCCAGTGGGCGGGGATGATCTGGTCGGTGTCGACGTTGCTGCGGCGCAGCGGAACGGCCCGGCCGGTGTGGGTGGTGAAGGCTTCCATGGCTATCGGACTCCGGCGGGGGTACGGGTGTCGGACAGGTCGGCGGGCGAGGCCAGATGGCCCAGCACCGCGGTGGCGGCGGCGACCTGGGGCGAGACCAGGTGGGTGCGGCCGCCCTTGCCCTGCCTGCCCTCGAAGTTGCGGTTCGAGGTGGAGGCGGAGCGCTCGCCGGGGGCCAGCTGGTCGGGGTTCATACCGAGGCACATCGAGCAACCCGCGTGCCGCCATTCGGCGCCCGCCTCGGTGAAGACCTTGTCCAGGCCCTCGGAGACGGCCTGGAGCGCGACCCGGACCGAGCCGGGGACGACCAGCATCCGTACGCCTTTCGCGACTTTGCGGCCCTGAAGGACCGAGGCGGCGTTGCGCAGGTCCTCGATGCGGCCGTTGGTGCACGAACCTACGAAGACGGTGTCCACGTTGATCTCGCGCAGCGGCTGCCCCGCGGTCAACCCCATGTACTCCAGGGCCTTTTCGGCGGCGTTGCGCTCCGAGGCGTCCTCGTACGAAGCCGGGTCGGGGACGCTGGCCGACAGGGGCGCGCCCTGGCCGGGGTTGGTGCCCCAGGTGACGAACGGGGCCAGTTCCGTGGCGTCGATGACGACCTCGGCGTCGAACACCGCGTCGTCGTCGGAGCGCAGGGTCTTCCAGTACGCGACGGCGGCGTCCCAGTCCTCGCCCTCGGGGGCGTGGTCGCGGCCCTTCAGGTAGTCGAAGGTGGTGGCGTCGGGGGCGATCATGCCCGCGCGGGCGCCGGCCTCGATCGACATGTTGCAGATGGTCATCCGGGCCTCCATCGAGAGCTTCTCGATGGCGGAGCCGCGGTATTCGAGGATGTAGCCCTGGCCGCCGCCGGTGCCGATCCGGGCGATGATCGCCAGGATCAGGTCCTTCGCGGTGACCTCGTCGGGCAGTTCGCCCTCGACCGTGATGGCCATGGTCTTCGGGCGGGCCAGCGGCAGCGTCTGGGTGGCCAGGACGTGCTCCACCTGGCTGGTGCCGATGCCGAACGCCAGCGCGCCGAACGCGCCGTGCGTGGAGGTGTGGGAGTCGCCGCAGACCACGGTGGTGCCGGGCTGGGTCAGCCCCAGCTGCGGGCCGACCACGTGCACGACGCCCTGCTCGACGTCGCCCAGCGGGTGCAGCCGCACGCCGAAGTCCGCGCAGTTCTTGCGCAGGGTCTCCAGCTGGGCGCGCGAGACGGGGTCGGCGATCGGCTTGTCGATGTCGAGGGTCGGGGTGTTGTGGTCCTCGGTGGCGATGGTGAGGTCGAGGCGCCGTACCGGACGTCCGGCCTGGCGCAGCCCGTCGAAGGCCTGCGGGCTGGTCACCTCGTGGAGCAGGTGCAGATCGATGAAGAGAAGGTCGGGCTCGCCCTCCGCGCGCCGGACAACATGGTCGTCCCAGACCTTCTCCGCGAGTGTCCTACCCATCGCTTTCCCTCCGGCCGGCGTCTTCGCCGGCCCAACTAGAGATTCGGTGCGCCTCCGTCCGCACCCCCGAGCGGGGCGGTGGCTACGAGCCGTTGTGCGGCCGCCCCCAAAGGTTCGCAACTTCCACGGAAAATTGAACTTGCGTTTCACAGAGTGAGACGGGAGTATCGTCGTATGGACAACTCTAGCGGCGTCGGCGTTCTCGACAAGGCAGCTCTGGTATTGAGCGCCCTGGAGTCCGGTCCGGCCACCCTCGCCGGGCTGGTCGCGGCGACAGGGCTCGCACGGCCCACGGCCCATCGACTGGCCGTGGCACTGGAACACCACCGGATGGTGGCGAGGGATATGCAGGGCCGGTTCATTCTCGGCCCCCGGCTGTCGGAACTGGCGGCCGCGGCGGGCGAGGACCGCCTGCTGGCCACGGCCGGACCGGTGCTCACCCACCTGCGCGACATCACCGGTGAGAGCGCACAGCTCTACCGCCGGCAGGGCGACATGCGCATCTGCGTGGCAGCGGCGGAACGGCTGTCCGGACTCCGGGACACGGTGCCGGTCGGCTCCACGCTCACGATGAAGGCGGGCTCCTCCGCCCAGATCCTGATGGCCTGGGAGGAGCCGGAGCGCCTGCACCGGGGCCTCCAGGGCGCCAGATTCACGGCGACGGCGCTCTCCGGCGTGCGGCGGCGGGGCTGGGCCCAGTCGATCGGCGAGCGGGAACCGGGCGTCGCCTCGGTCTCGGCGCCGGTGCGCGGCCCCTCGAACCGGGTGGTCGCCGCAGTCTCGGTCTCCGGACCGATCGAGCGGCTGACCCGTCACCCGGGCCGGATGCACGCCCAGGCGGTCATCGACTCGGCAGCGCGGCTGAGCGAGGCCCTGCGCCGCAGCGGCTGACATCCCCTTCGTACGGGGCACGACGCGCCGCCCCCGCACGGGCCGACGCTCCGCCCACCTCCGTACCGCGGGGATGTGACCCGCTACTCCTCCCCTTTTCCGGAAGGCCGCCCCAGCGCCGTGGCAGCCGCTTTCCCCTTCCCGGGCTCCGGCCCGGACTCCTGCGCGGCCGACCGATGGGCGAGCCGGTCCGCCGCCCTGCGGCCCCGGGCCGTGATCGGCAGTACGCCGGTGGCCGCGGCCAGCCCGTACGCCGGCATATCGGCGTAGATGGACTCGTAGCCGCCCTCGGGCACGATGTAGCTCTCGTGCCACAGCCCCACGTGCTGACGGGACTTCTTCTCCTTGCGGTTGATCATCGCCCAGGCCTTGCGGTGGAACATGTCGGGAGCGGCCGCGTACGCGTACAGCTTCTCCTTCGACTCCCAGTACTGGACGACGTAGTACGTCCGGGGCGAGCCGGTGAGCAGCGTGTAGCCGAGCAGTCCCCGATCCTTGCTCCTGGTCAACTCCCGCAGCATGCGCGGCATCGCGGCGAAGACCGGCAGCCAGTGGTGCACGCCCCAGAAGTGGTTGATGCGCATCCCGATGAGCAGGACGACGACATCGCCCTCGGCCGCCGCCGTCGTCCGGCCCGGTATCGGTTTCGCGAACATGTCGTACCCCGTTTCGTTGGAGAGTGACGCTATCCAATGATGGGATAGTCGCACTGCCCAAGGCGTGGCGCAAGGGAAGGCACACGGAATGCGACTCTCGGAACTGAGCGAGCAGAGCGGCGTCTCGACGGCGACGATCAAGTACTACCTGCGCGAGGGGCTGCTGCCCGCCGGGCAGCGGGTCAGTGCGACGCAGGCGGAGTACGACGAGGCGCATCTGCGGCGGCTGCGGCTGGTGCGGGCGCTGATCCAGGTCGGACGGCTGCCGGTGGCGACGGCCCGCGAGGTGCTCGCGCACGTGGACGACGAGTCGCTCGGCCGCACGATCCGCCTGGGAGCGGCTCTGTGGGCCCTGCCGCACGGGCCCGCGCCGGACGAGGACGCCCCGGAGACCGCCGTCGCGCGCAGCCATGTGGCGTCGCTGCTCGCGGAGTTGGGCTGGTCGACCACGCTGGAGCTCGGTGAGCTCTCCCCCGTCTACCGGTCGCTGGTCGCCTCGGTGGCCACGCTGGTCCGGCTCGGATACCCCTGTGACATCGGCTACTTGACCCGGCAGGCCCGGATCATGGAGCAGGCCGCCGTGCACGATCTGGACGAGATGGAGACGTACGGCTCGGAGGCCGAGCAGGTCGAGAAGGCCGTCGCGTCGGCGGTGCTCTACGAGCCGCTGCTGACGTCGCTGCGGCGGCTGGCGCAGAGTGAGGAGTCGGCCCGCCGGTACGGTCTGTGACACGGACGAAGACGGCAGCGGAAAGGCCCTCCACCGAGGTGAAGGGCCTTTCCGTACTGCTCTGTTGTACCCCCGACCGGATTCGAACCGGCGCTACTGCCGTGAGAGGGCAGCGTGCTAGGCCGCTACACAACGGGGGCGTGGTTACTGCTGACTTGCGCTGGGCTACCAGGACTCGAACCTAGAATGACGGTACCAGAAACCGTAGTGTTGCCAATTACACCATAGCCCATGGTGGGACAAGTACCCCCGACCGGATTCGAACCGGCGCTACTGCCGTGAGAGGGCAGCGTGCTAGGCCGCTACACAACGGGGGCCCTAGCGATCCTGCATCGAGAACGTGGGTGCGACCCGGACGTTCCCGCGGGAAGGATCTGTACCCCCGACCGGATTCGAACCGGCGCTACTGCCGTGAGAGGGCAGCGTGCTAGGCCGCTACACAACGGGGGCTTGTCTTGCTCGTACTGCTGGTTACTGCTTGGTGTTGCGCTGGGCTACCAGGACTCGAACCTAGAATGACGGTACCAGAAACCGTAGTGTTGCCAATTACACCATAGCCCACTGAAATGCAACCCCTGGAGGGGGCTTCACTTCTGTCTGCGCTTCCCGGTCGGATCTTCCGTCCCGCTCGGGCGGCGCAGAAAGAACATTACCCGAAGGTGTCCGGCGCTCCAAAACGGGTATTGCCTGCCAGCAGCCCGGGTAGCCGGTCGAGTCCGGTGATCGTCAGGAGATCCGGCCTTCCGCCCCGGCCCCGCCGGTCGAGCCAGATGCCGGTCAGTCCGGCGGCCACGGCCCCGCTCGCGTCGATGTCCGGCTCGTCCCCCACGTACGCCACCTCGTGGGGCTCCAGCCCGAGTGCCTCGCAGGCCGCGTGGAAGGCTCCGGGCTCGGGCTTGGAGATGCCGAGCTCCACGGCGCAGACCATCGCCTCGAACCGGTCGCGGACGCCCAGCGCGGTGAGCTTGCGGTGCTGGTGGTGGGCGCTGGAGTTGGAGAGGATCGCGTGGCGGTAGTCGGGGGCCAGCCGGTCCAGGGCCGGCAGCACGTCCGGGAAGAGCTCCCAGGCGGCCTCGTAGTGGACCCGGTGGCCGGCGAACCAGGCGTCGGCCTCGGCGTCCGTCATGGGCCGCGAGAGGAAGTCCCGCACCCGGTCCCGGCGCTGGCCGGTGAAGTCCGTCTCCCCGGCGGCGACGCGCGCCCAGTGCACGGCGGTGATCTCCCTCCAGGCGGCGAGGGCCTCGTCGACCGACGCGTACGCCTCGGGCCGTCCCGCGCTCTCCAGGTGGAGCCGCATGCCGGCGTGGTCGGCACCCGTGTAGTCGAAGATCGTGTCGTCGATGTCCCAGAGCACGGCTCGGATCGGCATGTACGTCACGGTAGCCGCCCGGCGGCCGCCTCGGAGCGGAAAGCCGGGAAGGGCCGCAGCCGGTCGGCTGCGGCCCTTCCCGGGCTGTCCTGTCGCTTTACGCGGCCAGCTTGGCCAGGGCGGCGTCAACCCGGGCCAGGCTCTTCTCGCGGCCCAGGATCTCCAGGGACTCGAAGAGCGGCAGGCCGACGGTGCGGCCGGTGACGGCGACGCGGACCGGGGCCTGGGCCTTGCCGAGCTTGAGGCCGTGGGCCTCACCGGCGGTGAGGACGGCGTTCTTCAGCGACTCCGGGTCGCCCCAGTCGGCCGCCTCCAGGTTGGCGCGGGCCGTGGTCAGGAGCGCGGCCGGGTCGCCCTTCATCGCCTTGGCCCAGGAGGCCTCGTCGTCGACCGGCTCGTCCAGGAAGAGGAAGTCGACGTTGTCGGTGATGTCGGAGAGCACCGTGACCCGGGTCTGGGCGTAGGGGGCGATCCGCGTCCACTTCTCCGTGTCGAAGGCCTCCGGGGCCCACGGGGCGAACGGGGCCTTCAGCCAGGGGCCGCAGGCCTCGGTGAAGGTCTTCACATCCAGCATGCGGATGTGCTCGGCGTTGATGTGCTCGCACTTCTTGAGGTCGAAGCGGGCCGGGTTGGCGTTGACGTCCTTGATGTCGAACGCGGCGATCAGCTCGTCCACCGAGAAGATGTCACGGTCCTCGGCGATCGACCAGCCGAGCAGCGAGAGGTAGTTCAGCAGGCCCTCGGGGAGGAAGCCGCGCTCGCGGTACAGGTTGAGGGAGGCCTGCGGGTCACGCTTGGAGAGCTTCTTGTTGCCCTCGCCCATGACGTACGGCAGGTGGCCGAAGGCGGGGGTGTCCTTGGCGATCCCCAGCTCGATGAGCGCCCGGTACAGGGCGATCTGGCGCGGGGTGGAGGAGAGCAGGTCCTCGCCGCGCAGGACGTGGGTGATCTCCATCAGCGCGTCGTCGACCGGGTTGACCAGCGTGTAGAGCGGGGCCCCGTTGGCGCGGACGATGCCGTAGTCCGGGACGTTCTCCGGCTGGACGGTGATCTCGCCGCGGACCAGGTCCGTGAAGGTGATGGCCTCGTCGGGCATCCGGAAGCGGACGATCGAGCTGCGGCCCTCGGCCTCGTACGCCGCCTTCTGCTCGGCCGTGAGATCGCGGCAGTGGCCGTCGTAACCGGACGGCTTGCCCGCGGCGCGGGCGGCGTCGCGGCGGGTGTCCAGCTCCTCGGTGGTGCAGTAGCAGGCGTAGGCGTACCCGGCGGCGAGCAGCTTCTCGGCGACGTCCTTGTACAGGTCCATCCGCTGCGACTGGCGGTAGGGGGCGTGCGGGCCGCCGATCTCGGGGCCCTCGTCCCAGTCCAGGCCCAGCCAGCGCATCGAGTCGAGCAGCTGCTGGTAGGACTCCTCGGAGTCGCGCGCCGCGTCGGTGTCCTCGATCCGGAAGACCAGGGTGCCCTGGTGGTGCCGGGCGAAGGCCCAGTTGAACAGCGCCGTGCGGACCAGGCCGACGTGGGGGTTGCCGGTCGGGGAGGGACAGAAACGTACACGGACAGGTGCGTTAGCCACGCTTGATCACCTTGTTGGTGAGAGTGCCGATGCCTTCGATGGTGACGGCGACCTCGTCGCCGACGTGCAGGGGGCCGACCCCTGCGGGGGTCCCGGTGAGGATCACGTCGCCCGGGAGGAGTGTCATGGCCTCCGTGATGTGGACGATCAGGTCCTCGACGGAGCGGACCATGTCGCTCGTGCGGCCGAGCTGTCGCTGCTCGCCGTTGACCGTCGCCTGGATAGTGAGGTCGTGGGGGTCCGCGTCGGTCTCCACCCAGGGGCCCAGCGGGCAGGAGGTGTCGAAGCCCTTGGCGCGGGCCCACTGCTTCTCGCGCTTCTGCACGTCGCGGGCGGTGACGTCGTTGGCGCAGGTGTAGCCGAAGACGACGTCCTTGACGCGCTCGCGGGGGACCTCGCGGCACATACGCCCGATGACCACGGCCAGCTCGGCCTCGTGGTGCAGCTCGCTGGAGAAGGAGGGGTACTCGATCGCGTCGCCGGAGCCGATCACCGAGGTGGTGGGCTTGAAGAAGGTGATCGGCGCCTCGGGAACCTCGTGGCCGAGCTCGGCGGCGTGCTCCGCGTAGTTGCGGCCGACGGCCACGACCTTGTTGGGGAGCACGGGGGGCAGCAGACGGACCTTGTTCAGCGGGACCTTGGTGCCCGAGAGCTCGAAGTCGGCGTACGGAATGCCCTTGATGATGTCGAGGACGAGGTCACCGGATTCCACGGTGCCCTGTCCCTCGACGGCGCCGAAGGCGACATTGCCGTCGATGGAGAACCTGGCGATGCGCACGGGATGCTGTCGCCCCTCACTTGCTGGCTGACTGAAGACTGACGCTCCAGGCTAGCGCCTCGCCCGGCGCGGATCGCCCCGAAAGGAGTGTCGTCCAGTGCGTGCGATCGCAAGGCGGCCGAAGGCCCTTGTAGCGGGGCTACCAGGGCGTTTGGCCAACGCCGCGAGCGTGCCTGCGGGGCGGCGTGACGGGGCGATCCGGGCCGGGCGAGGCGCTGGCGCCGATGAGGGGCACAGCCTCGCCCATCGCGGGGCCGCTACCGGGCGACCGTGACCGGGGCGTCCATGAGGATGGTGCGGCGCGGGTTGGCCGTCACGGCGGGCAGGTCGGCGGCGTGCTCCGGCTGGAGGGGCGTCTGCAGCGCTTGGGCGTCCTTGAGGTGCGCCAGCGTGGTACGCCGGGGGTTGGCAATGTTGCGGAACATCGTCGTCGTCTTCATCTGCCGTCAGGACCCTGTTCGGTACGGGCGCCGCATCGGCGGCGCCGGCTTGTCGGATTCGCCATCCCAGTAAAGCGTCAGGCTAAACATCCGGTTCCCCGCCGAAGCCGGGATGAGGCGACGATCATCATGTGAGTTTGCTCACGAACTAATCGACAATTAGCCCATTCCGGACAGCTGACCACGGCACAGGAAACGGACATTGCATCACTGAATCCACTATTCCGCTCCTGATCATCGCGACTGGGACACCCCCCACCCCTAAGGGACTCGTCCCCAATAGTCCGCTTTACTCACGATCCCTCTCCACTCCTTGTTACTCACTCATCACAACGTGTCACCCAGGTCACAGCCCGGTACATGGGCCTTGTTGGAGATCCGGCACTGTGCTGGAATTCCACGCACCGCCGCGGGTTTCAAGTGCCGGCGCGCAGGGCGCAACGCAGCGCCGAGTGGCGGCGGGAGGGGGAGTTCGCCGGTCACTCAACGACCATCAAGGGGGCGCGTCCAGCGCCCCACGACGCCGACACCGTTCTGTCCGTTTACGCGGGTGGAACGCCTGGTCCAGAGGTTGCGACGCTAGTGCAGGGACGTTTCAAGAGGGATGGCAGCGCTCCGGCGGAACAGGAGCCGCGCGGCGGGACCGACCGCGGTTCCTCGCCCCAGCACGCCCAGAACCCCGGGCCGGCCGGTGCCGGCGACAACAGCGACCGTGCGCAGCGCCCGGGCTCCACGACGGGCGGCGGTGCGGAGCCGAACACGTCCGCCTCCTCCCGCGGCCCGGTCGACACGGGCTCGCGAATAGCGCTCCGTAACTGGCGCATCAGTACGCGACTGGTCTCGCTCCTCGCCCTCCCGGTCGTCGCCGCGACCAGCCTCGGCGGTCTGCGGATCCAGGAGTCGATGAACGACATGCAGCAGCTGGAGCACATGCAGCTGCTGACGAAGATGACCAAGCAGGCGACCACGCTCGCCCAGGCGCTCCAGGTCGAGCGCGACCAGTCGGCCGGTCCGCTGTCCAACAAGTCCAAGCCGACCGACTACAAGGTCACCGGCCCCCGGGACAAGACCGACCGGGCCACCGACGCCTTCCTGAACGAGACCGACTCGATCGGTGACTCCGAGGGCGACGAGGCGCTGGAGAGCATCCACGCGAGCATCTCGGCGATCGCCTCCCAGCTCGGCCACATCCGTACGATCCGCAAGACGGCGTACGAAGAGGACACGCCGAGCCTCAACACCATCGACCAGTACAGCCAGCTGATCACCTCGCTGCTGAGTCTCTCGCAGGACATGGCCCAGGCGACCAGCAACCCGGAGATGATCAAGCGGACCCGGGCCCTGGCGGCGTTCTCCTCCGCCAAGGAATACGCCTCGGTGCAGCGCGCGATCATCGCCGCGGCGCTCCCGGGCGGCCAGGTCAAAGACCCGCACATGAACCCGAACGACCGGCAGTTCGGAAAGAACGCGCTCGACAAGGAAGACCGGGCGATCCGCTCGTTCAAGACGATCTACGGGACGACCGGCGAGAGCGCCGAAGAGCTCATGACGTCCCTGGACAACGGGAACCCGGAGATCAACGCCGGGAACATGTACGCCAAGCGCGTCCTCAACACCACGAACGACATCGAGGGCAAGCTGGTCCGGTCGTACCTGGACTGGTACGACCAGAGCACCATCAAGATCAAGGCCATGGAGACCATCGAGGCCACCCTCCTCAGCGACATGGAGGCCAAGGCCCGTGAGCTGCGGCAGGCCTCCCAGCGCGACGCGATCATCAACGGTGCGGTCATCCTCATCGTGCTCGGTGTCTCGCTCGTCGGCGCCTTCGTGGTGGCCCGCTCCATGATCCGTTCGCTGCGCCGCCTCCAGGACACCGCCACCCGGGTCGCCCAGGACCGGCTGCCCGAGCTCGTCAAGCAGCTCTCCGAGACCGACCCGCAGGACGTCGACACCTCCGTCGAGTCCGTCGGCGTGCACTCCCGGGACGAGATCGGCCAGGTGGCCGCGGCCTTCGACGACGTGCACCGCGAGGCCGTCCGCCTCGCCGCCGAGCAGGCCCTTCTGCGGGGCAACGTCAACGCGATGTTCACCAACCTCTCGCGCCGCTCCCAGGGCCTCATCCAGCGTCAGCTCTCACTCATCTCCGAACTGGAGTCCCGCGAGGCCGACCCGGACCAGCTCTCCTCCCTCTTCAAGCTCGACCACCTCGCGACCCGTATGCGCCGTAACGGCGAGAACCTCCTCGTCCTCGCGGGCGAGGAGCCGGGCCGCCGGTGGACCCGCCCCGTCCCGCTGGTCGACGTGCTCCGCGCCGCCGCCTCCGAGGTGGAGCAGTACGAGCGCATCGAGCTGTCCGCGGTGCCCGCCACCGAGGTCGCCGGACGCGTCGTCAACGACCTCGTGCACCTGCTCGCCGAGCTGCTGGAGAACGCCACGTCGTTCTCCTCGCCGCAGACGAAGGTCCGGGTCACCGGTCACGCGCTGCCCGACGGCCGCGTGCTCGTCGAGATCCACGACACCGGCATCGGCCTCTCCCCCGAGGACCTCGCCGCGATCAACGAGCGGCTCGCGCAGCCGCCGACCGTGGACGTCTCGGTCTCCCGCCGCATGGGTCTGTTCGTGGTCGGCCGGCTGTCGCTGCGTCACGGCATCCGGATCCAGCTGCGCCCCTCCGACTCCGGCGGTACGACGGCACTCGTCATGCTGCCCGTCGACGTCGCGCACGGCGGCAAGCAGCCGCCGTCCAAGCAGGGCTCCGGCCAGCAGCCCGGCGGCGCCCCCGGCGGCCTGCTCGCGGGCAACGGCGCGGGCAACGGCCAGCGTCCGGGCCTCGGCGGCGGCCCCGGCGGACCGGGGTCCAAGGGCCTCGGCTCCGGGCCGGGCGCGCAGCGCGGCCAGGTCGGCGCGGGCTCGGGTCCGCGGGCGGCCCTGCCCGCCCGCGACAGCGGACCGGGCCGGGCGCAGGGCCCGCAGAACGGTGGACAGCCGAACAACGGCGGCCGCGGCCAGGACTTCCCGGCCCAGGGCCAGGAACCGCAGCGCCAGGGCGGCGGCCTCTCCGGCGCCTTCGGCAACAGCGCCCGGCTCGGCGCCCGAGGCGGCCAGGGCGGTGCCCACAGCGGTCCTCAGGGTGGCCAGGGTGACGCCCAGGGCCGTAACGACGCGGGCCAGCCGAACCTGTTCGGTCACGGCGCTCCGGCCGCCCCCGGCCAGAACGGCCGTACGAACCAGTTCGCGCCGCAGAACCAGCAGGCCCAGCAGAACCAGCAGGGCCCGGGCGCGCCCCAGAACCAGCAGGCCCAGCAGCCCCGCCAGGAGCCGGGCGGATTCCAGCAGCCCGGCGGCCCCGGCCGTCAGCTGCCGCCGCCCGGCGGTCCGCGTGCCGAGCTGCCCGGGGGCAACCCGCAGCCGCAGCGCCCGGCGACCACCAGCTGGGGCGCCGACGCGCCGCGCGGTCACGACGAGCACGACGCGACGGGGCAGTTCGCCCGGCCGGCGGAACCCGGTCAGGACCAGGGGTTCGGCGCCCAGGGCGACCAGCGGAACCAGCGGCAGCCGCTGGACGACCACCAGGGTCCCGGCGCGACCTCCGAGTTCGCCCGGCCCGACTTCTCGGCGCCGCAGGGTCGTCCGTACCCGCAGCAGAGCCCGCAGGGCCAGGACCCGGCGAGCACCGCGCAGTTCGCGCGGCCCGACTTCGGCGTCCCGCTCCAGCAGAACCAGGACCAGCAGAACCCGGGCGCGTACGACCAGGGTCAGCAGCCGCCCGCGCCGCGTCAGCGCGGCCTGGACGGCAACGACTTCGGTGCGCCGCGTCCGGCGGGCGAGACGCCGCGCCGTCCCGCGCTGCCGGTCCAGCCCCAGCAGCCGGAGGCCCTGCCGCCCGCCGGTCCCGGGGACGGCCGTACGCCGCTGTACGACACCCTGGAGACCAACTGGTTCCACGGTCCGGGACAGGGCGGCCAGCAGTCCGCCGAGCCGCAGGCACCCGCGGCTCCGGAGCCCACCGGCGCACCCGTTCCGCCGCTTCCTCAGCGCGGTGCGGACGACGCCCCGGTCACCAGCTCCTGGCGCGCTTCGCCCAACGACGAACTCGTACGACAGGCCGAGCGGGTCAAGAAGCCCGCCGCCGGCGGGGTCACCACATCCGGGCTGCCCCGCCGGGTTCCCCGCGCCAATTTGGTTCCGGGGACGGCTCAGCAGCAGAATCACCAGTCCGGACCACAGGTCTCGCGTGCGCCCGATGACGTACGCGGTCGTCTCACCAATCTCCGCCGGGGCATCCAGCAGGGTCGGCAGGCCAACAACGGCCCGTCGACCGGCAGTATCCATCTCGGCCCCACTCACCAGCAGGAGCGTTAGTTGAGCCCGATGAGTCAGGCCGCACAGAATCTGAACTGGCTGATCACCAACTTCGTGGACAACACCCCAGGGGTGTCCCACACGGTGGTGGTCTCCGCCGATGGCCTGCTGCTGGCGATGTCCGAAGGATTCCCGCGCGATCGCGCCGACCAGCTCGCCGCCGTGGCGTCCGGGCTGACGTCGCTGACCGCCGGCGCGTCCCGGATCTTCGAGGGCGGCGCCGTGAGTCAGACAGTTGTGGAGATGGAGCGGGGATTCCTCTTCCTCATGTCCATCTCCGACGGTTCCTCACTGGCCGTTCTCGCCCACCCGGACGCCGACATCGGTCTGGTCGGGTACGAAATGGCCCTCCTTGTCGACCGTGCGGGCACCGTCCTCACGCCCGACCTCCGCGCCGAGCTCCAAGGCAGTCTGCTCCACTAGGCAGCCTTCCAGCGGATTCACGACACGATCCCCCCAGGTAATGCCCACAACCCTCACCCGACGGGCCGCTTCAGTCCCCCCACCGGCCCCTTGCAGACGGCAAGCCGAGAACCTGCTGTCACGCCCGGAGGATTCATGACCCCGCCACCCGCCTCACCCGATCCGTACGGCGCACTGCACCACGCGTCGTACGACGGGGAAGGCGACCAGCCGCTGGTTCGCCCTTATGCCATGACCGGCGGCCGCACCCGGCCGCGCTACCAGCTCGCGATAGAGGCGCTGGTCAGCACGACGGCAGACCCGGCGCACCTGGGGACCCTGCTCCCCGAGCACCAGCGGATCTGCCACCTCTGCCGTGAGGTCAAGTCGGTGGCGGAGGTATCGGCGCTGCTGTCGATGCCACTCGGCGTCGCCCGGATCCTGGTGGCGGACCTGGCGGAAGCCGGCATGGTGGCCATTCACCAGCCGGGCAACGGAGAGACCGGCGGCGCGCCGGATGTGACACTGCTCGAAAGGGTGCTCAGTGGACTTCGCAAGCTCTAGCGGCGGTACGGGCCGCGCCACCACCTCGGCGAAGATCGTGGTGGCGGGCGGCTTCGGCGTGGGCAAGACCACGTTCGTCGGTGCCGTCTCGGAGATCAACCCGCTGCGCACCGAAGCCGTCATGACGTCCGCCTCGGCGGGCATCGACGATCTGACCCACACCGGGGACAAGACGACGACCACCGTCGCCATGGACTTCGGCCGCATCACGCTCGACCAGGACCTGATCCTGTACCTGTTCGGCACGCCCGGTCAGGACCGTTTCTGGTTCATGTGGGACGACCTGGTCCGCGGCGCCATCGGCGCCGTCGTCCTCGTCGACACCCGCCGCCTCGCCGACTGCTTCCCCGCCGTCGACTACTTCGAGAACAGCGGCCTGCCCTTCGTCATCGCCCTCAACGGCTTCGACGGACACCAGCCCTACACCCCCGACGAAGTACGCGAAGCACTCCAGATCGGCCCCGACGCGCCCATCATCACGACGGACGCCCGGCACCGCGCGGACGCCAAGAGTGGCCTGATCACGCTGGTCGAGCATGCCCTGATGGCACGCCTGAAGTAGCAGGTCAACCAGGCGTAAGTCGTTATCGGCATACGGAAGTTGCCGTAGTCACGCGGGGGCGGCCTGTGTCGTTTGACACGATCCGCCCCCGCGTTCATAACGTTTCGACAGAGAATTGATTGCGCACCGCCACCCGATGCATCCATTCGGTGCCACTGCGCTCACATGAGCCCCGCCTTTTGACGGGGCTCGCTCTTTATGCCCGTTTTATCTGAGGCCTGGGCCACTCGGAATCGACGATTCCGAGTGTTTGGAACGGGGCCCGTACCCGTGCTGCAATTCGACGAACTCCCGAGTAGTACGGCCCTGAACGAATCATCCGGCACAACGTAGGTGCCGACGCCGAGAGGTTGTTGGTCGAGTGAGGCGAAGCAACGAGGGCTCCGCGGCGCAGCCCGAGCGGGGCAACTTCACCCCGCCGTCGCGCGCTGGGGCGTCACCTGCCGATGTGCCCGCGACGGAACCGGCCGGTGGCAGTACCAGCCCGATGGCCCCGCGCAACTGGCGGGTGGCCACCCGGCTGAACGCCATCCTCCTGATCCCGGTGCTGGTCGGCCTGGTCATGGGCGGCTTCGAGGTGAAGGGGTCCATCGACACCTGGAGCGAGGCGCAGGAGGCCGAGAAGATCGCGGTCGTCGTGCGCGCCGCGTCCGGCTACGGACAGGCCCTGCTCAACGAGCGTGACCTCACCGCCCAGCCGCTGCTCTCGGGCGACCGGGACGCCGAAGTGGTCGAGGAGGCCCGCGCTACCACGGACGAGGCCGCGAAGAAGTTCGACGCGGCGGTGGAGCAGATGCCCGCGAAGGCGGGCCTGGAGCGCCGCCTTCAGCTCTTCAAGGCCGAGGAGCCCAAGCTCCCCGAGCTGCGCAAGGTCGCCTACTCGCAGGCCCTGGACCCCGTGAAGACCGAAGAGGGCTACACACAGGTCCAGCACTCGCTGATGCAGTTCGCCAACGAGCTCGGCCTCGGCACCGGCAACGTCACCAGCTACGGCCGTACCGTCTACGCGATCGAGCTGGCCAAGGCCGCAGAATCGCTTCAGCGCTCGATCGGCACGCACCTGCTGGTGCGCCCGAGCAAGAAGCCCGGCACCTACAACGAGCAGGTCAAGGCCTTCGGCTCGTACAACTACCTGGAGCAGATCGCGCTCGGCGAGTTCAACTCCGGCGGCACCCAGGCCGACGTGGACCGGCTGAAGCAGGTCATGTCCGGCAAGGCCGCCGAGGGCGCCCGCCAGATCAAGGCCGCCAAGGATCAGGCCGAGGCCGCGGGCGAGCCGTTCGTGGCCCCGCCCAGCATCGACGGCTCGGTCTTCGACGGCATGGCCCAGGAGATCGGCAAGGGTCAGGACCCCGAGGAGCTGGCCGCGAAGGGCATCACGCCCGAGACCTGGATGGCCGCCGCCACCGCCAAGTTCGAGGGGTACGCCACCGTCGAGGACGAGCTCGTGGGCAAGGCGGTGAGGGAGGCGGCGAACATCTCCTCCGACGCCAAGACCGACGCCATCGTCAACGGCCTCATCGTCGTCATCGCGCTGCTGGCCGCCTTCATCCTGGCCGGGCTCATGGCCCGCCAGATGAGCCGCTCGATGCGCCAGCTGCGAACCGCCGCCTTCGGCATCGCCGAGCAGCGGCTGCCCTCCCTGGTCGACCAGCTCTCGCGCACCGACCCGGGCCGGGTCGACACCCGGGTGCAGCCGATCCCGATCACCACGCAGGACGAGATCGGCGAGGTCGCCCGCGCCTTCGACCAGGTCCACCGCGAGGCCGTCCGGCTCGCCGCCGAGCAGGCCATGCTGCGGGGGAACGTCAACGCGATCTTCACCAACCTCTCGCGCCGCAGCCAGTCCCTGATCGAGGGCCAGCTGACCCTGATCACCGACCTGGAGAACAACGAGGCGGACCCGGACCAGCTGGAGAGCCTCTTCAAGCTGGACCACCTGGCCACCCGTATGCGCCGCAACGGCGAGAACCTCCTCATCCTCGCGGGCGAGGAGCCCGGCCGCCGCTGGGACCAGCCGGTTCCGCTGGTGGACGTGCTGCGCGCCGCCTCCTCCGAGGTGGAGTCCTACGAGCGCATCGAGCTGTCCGGGGTACCGGAGGCCGAGATCCACGGCCAGGCCGTCACCGACCTCGTGCACCTGCTGGCCGAGCTGCTGGAGAACGCCACGACGTTCTCCTCCCCGCAGACCAAGGTCAGGGTCACCGCGACCCGGCTGCCCGACGGCCGCGTCATGGTCGAGATCCACGACAAGGGCATCGGCCTCACCGCCGAGGACTTCGCCGACATCAACCACAAGCTGGCCAACCCGCCGACCGTCGACGCCGCGGTGTCGCAGCGCATGGGCCTGTTCGTGGTCGGCCGACTGGCCGACCGGCACGGGATCCGGGTCCAGCTGCGCCCCTCGGGCGAGCAGGCCGGAACCACCTCGCTGGTCATGCTGCCGGACGCCATCACCCACGGTGGCGGTGGCGAACCCCTCGACGGCCAGGACGACTTCACCGTCTCCTCGATCATCCCCGAGCAGCAGCACGCCTTCGAGCCGTCCCAGCAGCAGCAGGCTCCGATGCGTACCGCCGCGGAGCTGGGCTTCGACGACTCGCGCTACGAGGTTCCGGCGGATCCGGCGCAGCTGGACCCGGTCGGGCGCTCGCTGATGCGCGAGGAGCGCAGGGCGGCGCTGGAGGCCCAGGCCGGCGGCAACGACGCGTTCGGGGACAACACCCAGGAACAGCAGGGTTACGCGCCGGAGGCGTACGCCGGGCAGGACCAGTACGGCGGTCAGCAGGGTTACGCCGACGAGCAGTACGGCCAGGACCAGTACGGGCAGAACCAGTACGGGCAGCAGCCGCAGCAGGAGGCCTACCCGGCGCCCTACGAGCAGCAGCACGACGGCGAGGACGGCTACCCGCAGCAGCAGGGGCACCCGCATCCTCAGCCGCGACAGCAGGACGGCTACGACGGCTATCCGGAATCGGCATATGCCACGCAGGACGCCCCCCAGGGTCAGTACTCCGACCCGTACACCGCTTCGGCAGACCAGTCCCACCAGGACGATTGGCCTGTTCAGAGCGGTTTCCAGAACACCTTTGAGCCGACCGCTCCGGCCGAATCGGAATCTGTTCCGAGCGCTCCCGCGGAGCCTTCGGAGCGCGTAGGCTTCGACCGTCCGGGATCCACCCCGAACGTCGGCCCCGAGCTGACCGAAGCCGGTCTGCCGCGCCGCGGCGGTCAGCAGCACTGGCAGCCCGGCCCCGGTGGCCGTGGCAACGACCAGCCCGCTCCGACTCCGCAGCAGGAACAGCGGCAGGCACCGCAGACGGACGGGAACGGCACCGACGACTGGCGCTCGGCGAACGACGAGCGCTGGGAGCGAGCCGAGAAGCTCCGTGAGCCGAAGGCGGGCGGAATAACCCCCTCCGGTCTCCCCCGGCGCGTACCCAAGGCCAACCTGGTCGAGGGCACGGCGGAGCAGACCCAGCAGGGCGGCCCACAGGTCTCCCGCGCACCCGAGGACGTCCGCGGCAGGTTGAGCAACCTGCGGCGGGGAATCCAGCAGGGACGCAGCGCGGGGTCGGACACCAGTAATACCTACAACCAGGAGCGTTAGTGTGAGCCCGATGAGCCAGGCGGCGCAGAATCTCAACTGGTTGATCACCAACTTCGTGGACAACACCCCCGGGGTGTCCCACACGGTGGTGGTCTCCGCCGACGGACTCCTGCTGGCGATGTCCGAAGGATTCCCGCGTGACCGCGCCGACCAGCTGGCGGCCGTCGCCTCCGGTCTGACGTCGCTGACCGCGGGTGCCTCGCGGATCTTCGAGGGCGGCGCCGTGAACCAGACAGTTGTGGAGATGGAGCGAGGATTCCTCTTCATCATGTCCATCTCCGACGGATCTTCGCTGGCCGTTCTCGCCCACCCGGACGCCGATATCGGTCTGGTTGGGTACGAAATGGCACTTCTGGTCGACCGCGCGGGCAGTGTCCTGACCCCGGACCTCCGTGCCGAGCTCCAGGGAAGTCTTCTTAACTAGTAGACAGGCAGTGCGTTTCTCGCCACCGCGCCATAAGGTGCGGTGGCGCGGCCCCACTGGGATCGGCGACCGGCAGTCGGAGGAGGAAACGTGGCAGCACCCACAGGCGGACACCCATACGACGGTGAGCAGCGGGTTCCGGGTGAGCACGGTGACAACCGTTTCGGCTTCCCCGGCGCGCCCGGCGGGCAGGGCCCCGGGCAGTATCAGCCATATCAGCAGCCGCAGGGCGCTCACGGCGCGCAGGGGTCCGAGTGGCCGCAGCAGCAGCCGGGGTCGGGCTGGCCTCAGCAGCCGCAGCAGCCCCAGCGATATGACGCACCCCAGCAGCAGCCCCGCGTTCAGCGGCAGGCCCCCAAGGCCGCCAAGCCCGCCGCGCACAACCCGCTCGTCCGCCCGTACGCCATGACCGGCGGCCGGACCCGACCGCGTTACCAGCTCGCCATCGAGGCGCTGGTCAGCACGACGGCCGATCCGACCCGGCTGCAAGGGCAGTTGCCCGAGCACCAGCGGATCTGCCGGCTCTGCATCGAGATCAAGTCGGTCGCCGAGATCTCGGCCCTTCTCTCGATCCCCCTCGGCGTTGCCCGGATCCTCGTCGCCGACCTGGCCGAGGCCGGACTCGTCGCTATCCATCAGCCCGGCGGCGACGAGGCCGCCGGCGGCCAGCCAGATGTGACACTGCTCGAAAGGGTGCTCAGTGGACTTCGCAAGCTCTAGCGGCGGAGCGGCCCGCTCCACTACCTCGGCGAAGATCGTGGTGGCAGGGGGCTTCGGCGTGGGTAAGACCACGTTTGTCGGTGCCGTCTCGGAGATCAACCCGCTGCGCACCGAAGCCGTGATGACGTCCGCCTCGGCGGGCATCGACGATCTGACCCACACCGGGGACAAGACCACCACGACGGTGGCCATGGACTTCGGGCGTATCACCCTGGACCAGGACCTGATCCTGTACCTGTTCGGTACGCCCGGTCAGGACCGTTTCTGGTTCATGTGGGACGACCTGGTCCGCGGCGCCATCGGCGCCGTCGTCCTCGTCGACACCCGCCGCCTCGCCGACTGCTTCCCCGCCGTCGACTACTTCGAGAACAGCGGCCTGCCCTTCGTCATCGCCCTCAACGGGTTCGACGGACACCAGCCCTACACTCCCGACGAGGTACGCGAAGCACTCCAGATCGGCCCGGACACGCCGATCCTGACGACGGACGCCCGGCACCGCGCCGACGCCAAGAGCGCGCTCATCACACTGGTCGAGCACGCCCTGATGGCACGCCTGCGTTGAGCAGCCCCCTCCGGCACCGAGAAGGGCCCCGCACTCCTGAGAGGAGTGCGGGGCCCTTCTTCGTGACCCTGGGAACGCCGGGGCGGCTGGCGTCAGCCCTGCCAGCTGTGCGGAGCGCGGAAGCCCGGCGTGCGCTCCAGGCGGCGCCAGCCCGCGGTGTCGCGGCCGCGGCGGGCGGGGGCGGCGGGCTGGGCGGCGGCGCGGGCCATCAGGACGGCGGTGATGGCGGCCAGCTCCTCGGGGTCGGCGTACCCCTTCTCGACGCGCAGGACGGACTCGGCGGAAGTGAGGCTCATGGTGGGGTGTCTCCGTCTTCTCGGCAGATGGTCGTGGACCGGGCGGCGGATCGCGCCGCGGCGGCGGTGACTACTGCGGGGGGTTGCCGTGCTTGCGGGACGGCAGGTCGGCGTGCTTGTTGCGGAGCATCGCGAGCGAGGCGATGAGCACCTCGCGGGTCTCGGCGGGGTCGATGACGTCGTCGACCAGGCCGCGCTCGGCCGCGTAATAGGGGTGCATCAGCTCGGACTTGTACTCCTTGACCATGCGGGCGCGCATGGCCTCGGGGTCCTCCGCGTCCGCGATCTGCCGGCGGAAGATGACGTTGGCGGCGCCCTCGGCGCCCATCACCGCGATCTCGTTGGTGGGCCAGGCGTAGGTGAGGTCGGCCCCGATGGACTGGCTGTCCATGACGATGTACGCGCCTCCGTAGGCCTTCCGCAGGATCAGCGAGATCCGCGGCACGGTGGCGTTGCAGTAGGCATAGAGCAGCTTCGCGCCGTGGCGGATGATCCCACCGTGCTCCTGGTCGACTCCGGGAAGGAAGCCGGGGACGTCCAGAAGGGTGATGATCGGGATGTTGAACGCGTCGCACATCTGGACGAAGCGGGCGGCCTTCTCGGAGGCCTCGATGTCCAGGACCCCCGCCAGCGCCTGCGGCTGGTTGGCGACGATGCCGACGACCTGGCCGTCGAGGCGGGCCATCGCGCAGATGATGTTGCGGGCCCAGCGCTCGTGGATCTCCAGGTAGTCGCCGTCGTCGACGAGCTCCTCGATGACCTGGTGCATGTCGTACGGGCGGTTGCCGTCGGCCGGGACCAGGTCCAGCAGGACGTCGCTGCGCCGGTCGGCGGGGTCGTCGCTGTCGACGGTCGGCGGGTTCTCGCGGTTGTTGGAGGGGAGCATCCCGATGAGGTAGCGGACCTCCGCGATGCAGGTCTCCTCGTCGTCGTACGCGAAGTGCGCGACGCCCGAGGTCTCGGCGTGCACGTCCGCGCCGCCGAGGCCGTTCTGGGTGATCTCCTCGCCGGTGACCGCCTTCACGACGTCCGGTCCGGTGATGAACATCTGGGAGGTCTCGCGGACCATGAAGACGAAGTCGGTCAGCGCCGGGCTGTAGGCCGCGCCACCGGCGCACGGGCCGAGCATCACCGAGATCTGCGGGATGACGCCCGAGGCGCGCGTGTTGCGCTGGAAGATGCCGCCGTACCCGGCGAGCGCGCTGACGCCCTCCTGGATGCGGGCGCCCGCGCCGTCGTTGAGGGAGACCAGCGGTGCGCCGGCCGAGATGGCCATGTCCATGATCTTGTGGATCTTCGTGGCGTGCGCTTCGCCGAGCGCCCCGCCGAAGATCCGGAAGTCGTGCGCGTACACGAAGACCGTGCGGCCCTCGACCGTGCCCCAGCCCGTGATGACACCGTCGGTGTACGGCTTCTTGGCCTCCAGGCCGAACCCGGTGGCCCGGTGCCTGCGCAGCTGCTCGACCTCCTTGAACGAGCCCGGGTCCAGCAGCAGCTCGATCCGCTCCCGCGCGGTCAGCTTGCCCTTGGCGTGCTGCGCCTCGGTCGCCCGCTCGCTCGGTCCGCGCCGTGCCTGCTCGCGCAGGGCCAGCAGTTCGGCCACCCGGCCTCGGGCGTCGCTCGGCTCACCCTGGGTTTCGTCCACAACGGTCATGTACTGACCCTACGAACCCGGACCCAGAAATCGTGCCGTCGACTCCGTACAGTCTCCCGCCCGGTTTCGTGGTGGGAGTGGACAGAACCGTTGCACCATGCAGGCGATCCACCAGCGAAACGCCGCCTTGCATTGTAGAGACCCCACAAAGGGAAGGTGTGCGGTGGGCCACACGGCACAGAGGGGGCCGCCGAGCTCCCCCCAGTATGGCCCAGCGCTCCGGGGCGAAAGGCCGAAGGGGCGGCTCCGGTTCCGGCGCCGCCCCTCCCCGTATCGCCCCTCTGCGTCAACTTCCGCAGTGGAAACGGGCGTTGCCCCAGTCGGCGTGGTCGTTGCCGTTGCCGTCACCGGCGTCGTCGACGATCAGTTCGACGTACTTCGCGCCGGTGATGTCGGCGGCGAGCTGCCAGGCCGGATCGGCGGCACCCAGCACCGGCGACTTCACCCTCTCCGTACCGTCGGCGGTGACCGAGAACCGCACACTCCCCCGGGTGGCCTGGACGTCGTCCACGCCCACCTCGGCGGTGAAGGAGGCGCACTTCCCGCCCAGGTAGTAGCGGATCTTCGCCGGGGCGTGGGTGCCCAGCCCCTTGGCGTACGCGACCCCGCCGATCTTCAGTGGGCCCCCGTCACCGGTGCCGGTCTCCCCGTTGGACAGGTCGCGCTCGACGGGCCCCCAGCCGTTCCGCGAGGCCGTCCAGTCGAGGTCACTGGCCCAGCTGTCCTCGGTGGGCGGCGGCGGGAGGGTGCGGACGGAGGTCCCCGCGCCGAGCGTGCGCCCGGCGCCCTCGACGGCGTACGTGACCTTCGCCTCCAGCTGGTACGTCGCGTAGGGGGCGTCGGCCGGCGGGGTGACCCGCCAGCTGCCGGTGACCTTCGCGCCCGGGGCGACCGTGTCGAAGGCGACCGGGCCCGCAGGCTCGGCCCGCCACCCCTCGGGCACGGTCAGCGCGAGCCGCACGCCCGTGGCGGCCGTCGCCTCGTCGTTGCCGAAGGTCGCCTTGACCGTGTTCGCGGCCCCCGGCTCCAGGGTCTCCGCGTCGGCGGCCACGTCGAGCGTGCCGCAGACGGCCTCCTGCCCCGCGGGGGCCGGGCCCAGGTCGGTGACGGTGAAGTCGTCGAGCACGAAGTCCGCGCCCTCGGGTGCTCCGGCCCTCTTGCGCAGCCCGGTCCAGGTGTCGCCGCAGCCCGCGGTGAGCGTCCGGCTGAAGTGGCCGGTGGTGCGCTGCTGTCCGATGGGGGTGGAGCGGGTCTCCGTGGAGGTGGCCCTGCCGCCCGCGACCCGGTCGTAGCCGTCGACCCAGCTGTAGGCCCCGGCGTGGCTGGACTGGTAGGCGAACTCCACCTTGTAACGGTGGCCGTCCTTCATGGGGACGGTCCAGGGGGCGGTCCGGTGGACCAGCCCGGTGTTCTCCTCATGGGACTTCAGGGACTCTCCGCCCCCGAGCACGTCGTCGATCAGCTTCCCGTTCCAGCCGGACTGGGTGTACGGGGCGTGGAGCTGGGAGATGCTGGTGCGGGGGTCGGTGGAGCCGCCCGCGTCGCCCTTGAGGAAGGGGCCCCAGCCCTGGTCGACCGCCTCGAAGTCCTCGTACACCACCGTGCCGGGCCGGGTCGCGGGGGCGTTCTGCACGATCCGTACGTCATCGGCGCGGACCCTCGCCCCGCTGCCCGCGGCCGCCGCGATCCGCAGGGTGGTGCGGCCGTTCGCGGGGGCGGTGAAGTTGACCTTGGCGCGCTGGAAGTAGGTGCCGTGCCAGTCGGATGCGGCGACGTGGTCCTTCACCGTGGAACGGTCGACGGCGACCGACGTCCCGCCCGCGCTCAGCACCGTACGCCGGGTCCTGCCCGGCTCGACCTCGATGAGGGCGGAGGCGGTGTAGCGCTTGCCGGGCTTGAGGCCTGTGACGGTCTGGGAGAGGGCGGCCTGGGCGGGGCCGGAGAGGGCGGCGCTGTTGCGCCCCTGCTCGTCGGTGTGCCGTACGGCGGTGCCGGTCTTCTTCCAGCCTTTCAGGGCACGGTCGTTGAAGCCGGGGTCCTTCAGGTGCGTGCCCTGCCCCCAGTCGGCGGCGGCTTCCTTCGGGGCACGGGCGTGGTAGAGGACGTACGGCTGCCCGGCGGTGGCGGTGAGCGTGATCTTCCCGTTCACCGGACGGACGGTGGCGACCTTCTCGCGGCCGTTGTCGCTCAGTTCATAGACGGTGTACGGCCCCTTGCCGGGCACCTCCCAGCTGCTGGTGCCGCCGGTCTCGCTGTAGTGGTAGAGCTTCTTGCCCGCGTCCCACGGCAGCAGGTAGCCGGTGCCGCTGAGCACCTTGCGGCCCTGCTCGTAGAAGGTCCGCTTCCCGTCCTCGACCGTGCCGCGCACCCCGCCGGTGAAGGTGATGTCGTCGCCGTCCCAGCGGGTGATCCTCTGCTGCTGAAGGTACTTCGCGGGCAGGTTCTTCTGCCAGATGTTGGCGGTGAAGGCGTTCCAGTCGGTCTCGCCGGTCCAGCCCTCGAAGTCCTCCAGGGCGCTCTGGCCGAGGACCGGGTGATCGTTCCAGATGTCCTTCTCACCGTTGCGGATGAACCGGATGATCTGCGAGTTCAGGCCCTTGTTGGTGGCCCCGCCGTAGTTGAGGTCGTTGGCCCAGTGCGACCAGAGCGAGGCGCGCTCGAACTTGTCGGACCACTCGGTACCGACGGTCCAGCCCTGCTTCTGCACGGACTGGATGGTCTTGTCGGCGATCCAGCCGTGGGAGTAGTAGACGTCGATGTAGAGGAAGCTGAGGTTCCGGTCGGTCTCGTCGCGCAGCTGCTGGAAGCGCTTCTCCAGGTCCCCGCTGTTGATGTCGCGGCGCTGGTCGATGTAGTAGCTCTGGTTGAGCCAGTTCCAGCCGGGCTTGGTCTTGTCGACGAGCTGCTCGCTGAAGGCGTTGGCCTCCGGGTAGGACTCGGTGGCGTTGACGTGGACGCCGAAGGTGGCACCCCACTTCTCGCCTTTCCTGAGCAGGGTGTTGAGGTCCTTCAGCCCGCCCGCCCGCTTGTTGTAGTTGCCTCCGTAGTCCGGGTGGGCGGAGTCGTGGCCCTCGGAGCCGTACCCCTTGAGGACGGCGAGCTGGCCGAGGCCGTCGGTGGCCTTGGAGATCCGCTTGACGTCGTCGAGGGTGCGCAGGAAGGGGTGCGTGGCCTGGCTGGCGAAGTTGAACGGGATGTGGGTCACGACCCGCTTCGCGGTGTCCTCGCTGCCGGGCGCGGTGACGCCGATGGAGCGGAAGGCGATGGCCCCGTCCTGCCAGTCGACGGTCTTGTCGCCGTTGGCGTCCGGGGTGATGACGACCTTGGCCCATGGCAGGTTCTCGCCGCTCTCGGGCTTCGGCGCGCCCTCGCCCCGGTAGGTCCACTGTCCGGACCAGACGCCGACCCGGACGCCGCCGCCCTCCTCGGCGCGCGCCTGGTGCCAGAAGCGGGCGTCGTCACCGCCGGTGGGGCCGGAGGGCTTGTCGTACGAGGAGTTGGACTCGATCGCGGCGGCCAGCGAGCCGGTGTTGAGGATCGCGTAACTGGCCCCGACGGGCGCGGCGTCGGGGCGTGTCTGCCCGGTGACCTTCGCGAACCGGTCGGCGGTCCGGGTGGAGTCCGGGTCGAGCGTGGTGAACGCGGTGGCGGCCCCGGCCTCGGCGGAGCCGACGGAGATGAGGTCGTGCCCCGGGATGCCGATCGTGCCGACCCGGAAGGCGGCGGTGTCCCGGACGGCGGTCACCTTGAACGTGGCGGCCCGCCCGGAGACGGTCAGCGAGGCGTCGATCTCGACGCCCGGGAGCCCGTCGAAGGCGAGGGTGTAGCGGGCGGCGGAGCCGGTGACCTTCGGCGCGCTCTTGAGCTTCACCGGGTGGGCCGTGCCGTTGAGGGTGACGGCGGTGACCGGCCGGGTGGAGCCCAGGAGCCGCTTGCCACTTGCCCTGTCGGTGTACGAGAGGACGCGCGGGAAGTCGTCGCCGACGGCGACCGAGAGCTGGGGGGAGCCGATGGTGGCGGAGCCGCTGGGCTTCGCAGCCCCGGCCGGTGCGGGGGACGGATCGGCGGCTGCGGCGGGGAGGGCGGTCCCCACGAGCGCCAGAACGGCTGCTGAGGCGACGGCGACCAGGCCGACGGAGGGGCATCTTGGCGACATGGCCCCTGAGTAGCCGCCGTGTCGGGACACCGTCAACGAACTTCGGCTCCGGGGGCCGACTCCGTCCAACAACCCCGGTGCGTAAGTCCAAGTGGGTGGTGAGCGGGCCGGAGCGGGGAGCCGGCGGGCCGGACCGGGAGTTCGTTCACCTCTTGTTCCGGGCCACTTCCGGGTGGCCACGCTTCACGCCCGCTCGGTTCCGGCAAGTGCCGCTTCCCGGCGTCGAGTTGTGAAGACCCTGAATTTCTGAGAGCGCTCTCAGTCACAAGTCTTGACGCTCGCCCCGGGCCTCGCGAGAGTGGTGCGCACCGCAGGCACCCCCACGGTCCGGCACCCCCCACCTCTCCCACCTCTCTCCCCCACACACCGCCCGGCCTGCGCCCCCACACACCCAGGGAGCTCCCTCGTGATTTCGCGCAGAATGTTCCTGACCGGCGCCGCCGCCACGGCCTCGGCGCTGACCTACCCCGCCTGGGGAACCGCTCTCGGCCCGCGCGCCTCCGCGGCCCCAGCGACCTGTGAACTGGCGCTGGAGAACACGTCGCTGCCGGGCACGGTGCACGCGTACGTCACCGGCCACGAGCTGGGCACCGGCCGCTGGCTGCTGCTGCGGCCGAACGGCGAGGTCTACCGACCCGACTCCCCCGGCGCCCCGCAGACCCCCCTGCCCGTCGACTGCGCGATCCCGCTCAAGTCCGCGGGTGCGGGCCCGGTCGTGCTGACCCTGCCGCGGATGTACGGGGCACGGGTCTACTTCGCCCGCGACGACAAGCTGGACTTCTACCTCAACCCGGGCCCCGCGCTGGTGGAGCCCGCCTTCGCGACGCCCTCGGACCCGAACCACGGGCGCACCTGGTCCTTCTGCGAGTTCACGTTCAACACGGAGCAGCTGTACTCCAACATCAGCTACGTGGACCTGGTGACCGCCCTGCCGATCGGCATCACGCTGGAGGGCGACGGTACGCACACGGTGGCCCCGCTCCCGGACGGCGCGGTGCGGCGGATCGCCGACGACCTCACCGCCCAGGCCGCCGCCGACGGGCAGCCCTGGGACAGGCTGATCACCCGGGGCGACGGCGGCAGCGTCCTGCGGGTCGTCTCGCCGCAGAACATCATGGCCCCGTACTTCGACCGCCCGGCCGAGATGCCGTTCCGGGACCTCTTCGCCGCTCAGATCGACGAGGTGTGGGCGAAGTACCGCTCCGAGGACCTACGCATCGACCTCCAGGGCGGCCGGGGCTCGCGGGCGGGCCGGGTGAGCGGGGACGTCCTCACGTTCGAGGGCGGCCACACGTTCACCAAGCCGGAGTCGAAGGACATCTTCACCTGCAACCACGGCCCGTTCACCAACAACCCGGGCGACTCCGACGACAAGAAGGCGATCCTGGCCCGGCTGGCGGCGGGATTCAACCGCTCGATCATGCTGAGCCACCCGAGCCAGCCGAACGGCACGTCGACGGCGGACTACTACAGGGCGGCGGTGACCAACCACTGGTCCCGGGTGGTCCACGCGAACAGCCCGATCGGTTACGCCTTCCCGTACGACGACGTCCGCCCGGACGGCGAGCCGGACGTCTCGGGCGCGGCACACGACGGGAACCCGCGCCGGTTCACGCTCAGCGTGGGGTCCTGACGGGCCGGGCCCGCAGGCCCGCAGGCCCGGTGCCCCTGTCCGTCCGGGCGGGGGCACTCGCATGTCCAGTCGCAGTGGCCTTTGGTCGATACCTCATTGATTGACACGGTGTGGGACGTTCTTGACTTCGCGACGGCACCTCGGGACGGTTCCGTATGCGAATGATCCGTATGCGGGAGATCCGTGCGGGAGAGGCTCCTGCGGGAGGGCGCCGTACGGGCGAGGTCCGTGCGGGAAGGGGCCGTACGCGAGGGGGCCGTACGGTCGAGGTCCGTGCGGGAAAGGTCCGTACGCGAACGAATCGGCCGAAGAGCCTACTCCTCCACCGCATGCTCGCGGTGACCGTCGCCGGATTCCTGCTCACCGCGGCAGCCCCGGCACACGCGGACCCCGCCCCGCCGCCGTCACCCGCCCCCCAGGCCCCTGGCGCTCAGGGCCTGCGGGACTTCCAGCAGAGTTACGGGCTGCCTCCGACCGGCGAGGTGGGCACGGTCACCGCCCATCTGCTCAAGGCGGCCCCGGACAGCGAGCTGCGGGAGGCCTTCGCGGACCCGTCCGACCTGGGTCGGGAGCAACTGGCCCATGCCCGTACGGTCATCGGCGTTGGGAAGGGTGCGGCCCTCTCCGCGGAAGCCCAGGTGATCGCCCTGATGACGGCGATGCAGGAGTCGAAGTTCGTCAACTACACCTCCCCGGTCGACCACGACTCGCTCGGCGTCTTCCAGCAGCGTCCCAGCATGGGCTGGGGCACTCCGGCCCAGATCACCCACGTGCCGACCGCGTCCAAGTCCTTCTACGGGCTGCCTTCGCCCAGCGCCAATCCGGGGCTGCTCCAGATCGACGACTGGGAGTCGATGGCCCCGGGCGACGTGTGCCAGGCGGTCCAGGGGTCCGCGCATCCGGACCGGTACGCGCAGTGGGAGGACTTCGCCCGGGAGCTGCTGGAACAGGAGGGGCCGGACGCCGAACCGATCCCGTGAGACCGGCGGTCGGCTCCCGGCGGGGGCCACCCGCGCCTGCGCCGGGGTTCAGCAGCCGCCGGTCCTAGGCGCGAAGAGTGAGCCCCGGAGATCCCGGAGATCCCGGAGGCATAAAGGTTGAACTTTGAACTAGATGGCGTTAGAGTCATTCTCGTTGAAGGTTAAACAACATCTTCGGCAGCCGTTCGATCCCGCCCCCGCAGGACACCCCGAGGAGGAGCCATGGCTCTGTTCACCCGCAAGTCGACCGCCGCCCCCGTCGCCGCCGAAGCCCCCGCGGTGGACCCGGCGCTGGCCGCGCTGACCGGCACGTACACCCTGGACCCGGCGCACAGCAGCATCGGCTTCACGGTGCGCCACGCGATGGTCACCAATGTGCGCGGCTCCTTCGGTGAGCACGAGGGCACCCTGGTCCTGGACGGCACCGACCCGGCGAACTCCACCGCAGCCATCGACGTGAAGATCGCCAGTGTCGACACCGGCATCGCCGACCGAGACGGCCACCTGGTCAGCGGCGACTTCTTCGACGCCGAGAAGTTCCCCCTCATGACCTTCCGCTCCACGCGGGCCGAGCAGCTGGGCGGCGAGGCGTACCGCATCACCGGCGACCTGACCATCAAGGACGTCACGCGCCCGCTCTCGATCGACCTGGATTTCAACGGTTCCGCCACCGACGTCTACGGCAACGAGCGCGTCGGCTTCGAGGGCAGCGCCGAGATCCTGCGCTCCGACTGGGGCCTGACCTGGAACGCGGCGCTGGAGACCGGCGGCGTGATGGTCAGCGACAAGGTGAAGCTGACCTTCGACATCTCCGCGATCAAGGCCGCGACCCCGGGGGGTGGTTTCTAGCCTCGCGCTTTCACGAAGTGGGCTGTCCAGCAGGTGATCGAGACAGCAGAAAGTGCCTCTGCCCAGCGAGAATGAGGATTGCCTAGGCCCTTGTTCCCGCCCCTGTCGGAGGCACTTTCCAGGTGAAGAAGCGTATCGGGTCGTACCCGCGTGTCCGCGTTGAGGGTGGCGGTCGCGGGGTGGTCTCGCAGGCCGGGGCGGTGCTGCTGGTAGAGACGGTCCGCAAGTCCGGTCTGGATCAGGCCATATCGACGGCACTGGCATCCTGGCGGAAGTCCCGCGCGGTGCACGATCCCGGCAAGACAGTGCTGGATCTCGCGCTCGCGGTCGCGCTCGGCGGCGACTGCCTCGCCGATGTGGCCATGCTGCGGGCCGAACCCGGCCTGTTCGGGCCGGTGGCCTCCGACCCGACGGTCTCCCGACTCATCGACACTCTCGCCACTGCTGGACCGAAGGCCCTGGCCGCGATACGAGCCGCTCGGGCAGAGGCCCGCGAGCGCGTCTGGAATCTCGCCAAGAACGCGGCTCCGGACGCCTCAGGGCAGGTGATCGTGGACCTGGACGGGGTGCTCGTGCTGGCCCACTCCGACAAGCAGGACGCCACCGCGACCTGGAAGAAGACCCTCGGCCACCACCCTCTGATGGCCTTCGTCGATCACGGAAGCGGCGGGTCCGGGGAGCCGGTGGCCGGCTTGCTCAGGCCGGGAAACGCTGGCAGCAACACCGCCGCCGACCACATCACCGCAGCCCGACTCGCTCTGGCCCAGCTGCCGACGAAGTACCGGCGCGGACGTCAGACGCTGATCCGTACCGACTCCGGCGGCGGCACTCATGAGTTCGTCGCCTGGCTCGCCCAGCGGGGCAGGTGGCTGTCGTACTCGGTCGGCATGACCATCACCGACGCCATCCACCAGGCCACCTTGAAGGCCCCCCCGCGTGGACACCCGCCGTCGAACCGGAAGGTGAAATCCGGGACGGGGCCTGGGTCGCCGAGATCACCGGCGACGCCCTCAAGGTCTGGCCGAAGGGGATGCGGCTGATCGTCCGCAAGGAACGGCCCCACCCCGGAGCCCAGTTGCGGATCACCGACGCCGATGGACTACGGCTGACCGCGTTCGCCGCCAACACGGCGGACGTTCCGATCGCTGCACTCGAACTGCGGCACCGCCAGCGGGCACGCGCCGAGGACCGCATCCGTGCCGCCCGCGCCACCGGCCTGCGCAACCTGCCCCTACACGACACCGCGCAGAACCAGATCTGGCTGGAGATCGTCCAGATCGCCCTCGACCTCCTCGCATGGATGCCCATGCTCGCCCTGACCGGGAAAACCCGCAGGTGGGAGCCCCGCCGTCTGAGACTCCGCCTGTTCTCCGCCGCAGCGCAGATCGTCACCACCGCCCGCCGCCGGCACCTGAGATTCGCACGCCACTGGCCCTGGACCAATGCGATCACCAACGCCCTGACACGGCTCGAAGCTCTCCCGAACCCCGGCTGACCAGCCAGTTCCCGTCCCTACGAGCAGCACCACCCCGACCGGAGCAGTGGAACCCGGCGCCCACCCGACGCGACAGCCGGGCCATCAGCGTGCCCACCACCAGCCCGAACAACCGAAACGGCCCGCCAGACAAACCGACGGACCGTCACGAAAGATCGAGGTTAAAAATAGTAGCGCTTTCTGCGACCTACCTCCTCCAAGAGAGCGGGACCCGAATGCTGAGAGAATTTTTCCCAAAGATTCCACCCGAGGAGATAGTCGGTGATTCGGATACTTACCATTTGCCGAACCTCGGTGGACCCGCGCAGAAGGAGCGTCTCGATCACGCCGGCACACCTGATGGCAACATCTTTCTCGATTTCCTCGCTGGACAACAAGGGGGCGAGGGCGCCGTCGATAAATACATCGCTAGCAAGTGAGTAGATGCTCACCGTAGAAGGAGTATCCTCACCTTCATCAAATTCCGCCTGCTCGGCTTCGATTTCCATCAGGGTCCTGCGAAGCTCTGGCAATGAATTCCAAATTACACCGCGAACAAAATCATAGTCACCCATTTTACCTCCACTCAAAGGTGGGGTGGGGCACCGAAAGCACCCGGCACCCTACCCCAGTAGCGACTCAGGCCACCTGTGGCCTGTAATCGCAGTCGTAGACACAGTCGCCTTCGACGATACTCTTCACGGAATCCAGGAACCACAGCAATTCACCAGCAACACCTAGCCCAAAAATTACCTTGGGCAGTTTCGGGCTGTTGACAAGCCTCGGCGCCTTATGCGGGACCTCTTCATAGATTCCTCCAGTAACAGAAGACATGGAGGGTGCACGGATAACTCGCCTCGCCGCAGCTTTCACCGAAGAGGATACCTCTTTGTTGGATTCCAGGATTGCCGTAATTTTGCCAGCTTTGTCCTTGGTGTCGAGGGCCTTCCACAACTCGTCCGCTTCACTCAGGGCTACCGCCCTGTCGGCAGCAGAGAGAGGTGGAATCGCCCCCTTCCTGTCATCTTCCAGAAGTTTCGCGATCCGGGTCAGTTGATCCGCGGCGTCTGCCACATGCCACAAGCCTTTGGTCGGCTTCCCTGTCTCCAGTTCGTTGATCAATGCCTCACCTACCTTGCCCGTTCCGACCTCTGGAATCGATCCGGGCTTGAGATAGATGTCGTTGAGGATTCCCTGAAGTCTTGAGGATGTCACCTCGGGGGCTTTCGCAGCGGCCGGGCCAGAAGAGCTGGAAGTTCCACCACGGTTTGAAGGCGACGTGGCTTTCGGCGGCGCCGGGTTAGTGTTCTTGGGAAACGCCGGGTCGGGCTTGCCGCTGTTGTTGCCCGGCTGGCACCTGCCGTTGCCCGGATCCAGGCAGGTGCCGGTCGGGTCGGAGTTCGTGGCCGGGGCCTGGCCGGCGTAGCTGTAGCCGTTGAGCGTCTGGTGCTTGTCGATTTCGAGCAGCGGATCGACGCTGATGAACTGGCCGACCCGCGGGTCGTACTCGCGAGCACCGATGTGGGTCAGGCCCGTTGCCGAGTCCGCCGGCTTGCCCAGGAACGCCTTGTCGTCCGGCCAGGACGTCGGCTTGGTGCCGCGTGGAGCGCCGAACGGTGTGCTGTAGCGCTTGGTGACGGTCTGGGTGCTGGCGTCGGTCGCGATGCTGCTGGTGCCGTGGTGGTCGGCGGCCAGGAAGCTGAGCTTGGTGCCGGCCGTGCCCGACGTGGCCGTGCGGACGGCGAGCGTCTGACCGGCGGCGCTGTAGTAGCGGGTGCCGGTGACCTTCTTCGTTGTGCCCTTGACGGTGAGGCGCACTTCGGTCGAGCCGAGGTAGAGGACGGTGTCCCCGTCGCCGGTCGCGCGGCGGATCAGCAGTTCTCCGTCCGCGTCGTACAGGTAGCCGGTGCCCAGGGCGGGCTTGGTCCCGGCCGCCGGTTCGGTGGTGGAGGCCAGTTCGCCCTCGGAGTTCCAGGCCAGGGTCTGGGTGGCCTGGGTGCCGGGGCGGGTGGTCGTGTTGCCCGCCTGGTCGTAGCCGTACGTGGCGGCCTTCGCCCCGGTGGTCTTCACCAGGGGGTGGGGCTGGCCGGCCGGTGTCTTGTACTCGTAGTTGGTTGTCGCGTTGCCGGTCGCGGTGTGGGTGGTCTCGGTGCTGCGCTGGCCCGCGCTGTTGTACGTGTAACTCGTCCAGTACGGTGCCGCGCCGTCGAGGTTGGCCGTGGTGCGGCCGGAGGTGGCGCAGTCGGCGGACTTCGGGGTCCAGGCCTCGGTCATGCGACGGTGTGCGTCGTAGGCGAAGCACTGGTTGTCGGCCTTGGCAGTGCCGCCCAGCGTCGTGGGGTCGAGGATCGACAGGACGTTCCCGGCGTCGTCCCGGGCGAAGTTGAGGTCCTGGAGCATGTACGGGTGGGTCTGGTCCGTGACGTGGCTGCGGGTGAGGCGGCCGGTGCCCGGTTCGTACTTGTTGGTGATGTAGGTCTTCTTTGCGCCCGCCCCCAGGGAGAGCTGCTCCACCTGGCCGAGTGCGGAGTACGTGACACCGAGGAGGTAGGAACTGGTGCCCGAGAGCTCCGTTACCAGGCCGGTGGAGTTGTACTTGGGCGAGATGATCTCAGCGGCAAGGCCCCCGGCGCCCGGCTCCTTGGTGTTGGCGATGCTCCCGTCCGGGAGGTAGGCCGTGCCGAAGGTGAGAGTGGACGTGACGGCCCCGGAGGTGACCAACGGATCGTCGGTCGGCAGCACGACGTCGGTGCTGGTGGCGCGGCCGAGGGTGTCGTATGCCGTGACCTGCTTCTTGTACTTCTTGCCGGCGGCTCCGCCCACATAGCGGGTGGACGCGTCGGGGAGACCTTTGAGGAGGCTGTCGTAGGTCCAGTCGGCGAGCTTGTTGGCGTCCGTCTTGGCCGTCTGCCACAGGCCGGTCTTGCGGCCCAGTTCGTCGTACTCGTAGAGCAGTTTCGCGTTGCGCGAGTCGGTGGTGAGGGCGATCTGGTCCAGGTCGGTGTAATCGGTGCGGGTGCGGCCCTTGTCCGGGTCGGTCACGCTGGTCTCGCGGCCGAACAGGTCGTAGGAATAACTCCACTTGGCGTCGTCGATACCGGTGATCAGCGACGGCTTGCCGTCCCGGGTGTATTCGTACTTCACCCGTGTGTACGAGGTACCAGTAGTGGCTCCGTACGCCGTGTCCGCCGGTGTCGTGCCCCCGTACGTACGCGTTTCGGTGGTACGGCCCAGGGCGTCGGTGATGGTGCGCGTGGCGTTGCCGCCCTTGGCCGCGGTGGTGGCGGTCGAGTCCCCGGTGTAGCTGGTCGTGGTGGACCACCGGTCCTCACCGAACACCGTGAACGTGGTCGTCGTGGGCCGGGCCGCCGCGTCGTATGCGGTCCGGGTCAGGGCCGGGGTGTGGGCGTAGGAGGCACGGGTGTAGGTGCCGTTCGGGCCCTTCGTGTTGTCGTAGATGTCGGCGTACGTCTCGTAGGCGAGTCCGCGAGAGTCGTAGCGGGTGTCGGTCAGGATCCGGCCGCCGAGGGGGGATTCGGTCTGGGACTGGATCGGACGCAGCAGGGCGTCGGCGATGGCGAAGCTGGTCCGGTAGTTCTGGCCGTCGGCCCTGAGGGTGCTGACGGAGCTCCAGGGCTGGCTGCCACGCGCGATGTTGTAGTCGTACTTCGCCGATGGCGTGTCGATGCCCTTGGTCCGGTTCGGCGCCCAGGTGGCAGTGACACGACCCAGAGCGTCGTAGGCGCTCTCGGTCTTCTTGAGGTTGGCGTCGAGCGTTCTGACGACCGATCCTCGTGCCGGGTCCAGGTAGGTGTACGCCTTGTGGATCTTGCCGTTGGAGGAGGTGAGTTTGGGTGCCGAGACGATGGTGGCGGTCAGCGGACCTGCCGCGGCGGGGTAGTACGCGGTGGAGGTGACGTAGCCCTTGGCGTTGGTGACGGTCAGAGGGCGGCCGAGGGTGTCGTGGGTGGTCTTGGCGACGGTCTGCCAGCCGCCGTTCACCGCGGGGTGTCGGTCACTGGTGCCTGCGGCAGCCGGGTAGGCCTTGGCTCTCCCGGACCAGGTGGCGAGCCCGCGCGTCGGGGTCTGGGATGCGGTCCAGCCGGTCGCGGAGGCGTTGTCGTAGACGGCCGCGGTGTCGGAGAGGACGTCTCCGCGGGTCTTGGAGTTCGCGGGGAGGTTCAGTTCGTCGTCGGTGATGGTCGTCCCGGCGGAGTCCAGGCAGGCTGATCCGACGACGCGTGTGCGGGAGACGAGGCTGGTCAGCCCCTTGGCGGGATTGCGGGCATACCACGTACGACTGCATGTCTCGTCGCCGGTCTTGGCCTGGTCGCCGATGGCCTCGGTTCGAGTGACCATGCCGTAGGTGGCGTCGTAGGTATGGGCGGTGTAGCCGCGACGCCAGGTGTTGCTGACAGGCAGGTAGGTGTACTGGGTTGTGCGGGAGGTGCGTACGAAGTACGCCTTGGTGTTGGCATAGGACCGCTGCTGGCTCGCGGTCACCTTGTTCCAGATGCTGTTGAAGGCTACGGACACCGGCTGGCTGCCGTTGTAGGTGATTTCCTGACGCAGGAATCCGGCGTACTGCTCATAGTCGGTGGCATCCGAGGCGTTCAGGCCCGCGACGTCGATTCCCAGAACCTTCGCGCTACGGGTCGTGCCGTCGAGGCGCTTGTCCTTGTGCATGCCCTGCATGTAGAGACGCACCGTCTTGGACTGCGGATGGTCGGTGTCACCGGTGTACGTGGTGACCTTCTGGTAGCCGCGCCAGTTGGACCAGGTCCGCTCGTCCTCGGGGGTGAAGGGGTCGTTGTTGTAGTGCCAGCCGGGGTTCTCGTAGGTGTACGCGTTCTCCACCGCGGGGTTCTGACCCGCGGGGTCGGATGTGGTGACGGCGAGAACGTTGTACTTGTGGAACCAGTCAAGTTGGGGGTCGCCACCGTTGACCGGCCAGTACACCGGGTAGCAGGAGAGGTTGTTGTCGTCCTCCGCCTTGGGCATCTTGCTGCCCCGGACGCATTGCGGGTCGGAGAGCGTGACCGTGGTGATCGCGCCTGTCTCGGTGGTGACGGTGTTGATACGCGGGCGGGTCAGCGGGCGGATGTCGTCGGTGGCGTCGACCCGGTTGGGCCGCATGTGGTAGTCGAATTCCACCGGCGGCACGGTGACGGATCCGCCGTTCTTGCCGGTCCGCTGGAGCGACTTGAGGACCAGCGTCTTGTCCGAGAGGTTGCCGATGTCCCCGCCGTCCAGGAACTGGTACGCGAGCGCGTAGCTGTCGACCAGCTTGTACGCGTCGGGCTCGGCAGCCGTGGACCACACCCTCGTCTCGATGGAGGTGAGCATCTTGCGGGTGAAGAAGGACGGCCCGGTGGCCAGGCAGTCGGTCTCCCCGGCCGTGCAGATGGCGTCGAACGGAACGTCCGGCCACCGCTTCGCGGTGTCCTCGGTCAGCGAGGAGCAGTCATCGGCGGTGCAGCGCTCGCTGTAGTCGAAGGACACCTTCCCGGACGCGTTGCCGGTGAACAAGGTGTCCGAACGCTGGCCGTACTTGATCTCGCGGAGGTAGCCGCCGCGGGTGTACTCGGCGAGCTCGGTCTTGTCCCCGTTCTTGGCGTAGTGGTTCGTTTCCGCCTTGTACCAGTAGGTGGAGGCGTTGCCGTGGACGTCGGTGACGAGGTCGAGGTTCCAGCGCCACGCCTGGGTCTTGGCACGGCCGGAGAAGCTGGTGCCGGAGGAGTAGCCGGGCTCGCCTGAGTCGTCGCCGAAGACGGGGACGGTCCAGACGGAGTTTGTCCGCTCCGTGCCCGCACCGGGCAGCTTGTTCAGACCGAAGGTGTAGACCGTGCCGTCACCGGTGACGACCTTCCAGTACTCACCCTTGCCGTCGCCCTTGCCACCCGAGGTGTCGTCGCCGTCGTCGCCGTTGGCGGCGCCCGTCTCGTGGGTGACCTGGGAGGCGTCGTCGTTCTTCAGGCGCCAGACACCCGTGGTGTCGTCCTTGACGAGTTCGGTCGCCTTGCCGTTCAGAACGAGGGAGGCGTTCTCGTACTTCCAGCACTGGTCGGACTTGTCGTCCTGGCCGTCGTCCTCGCACGAGCCGTACTTGCGCTCGATGTAGGAGGAGGTGAGGTCGAATCCCTCACCCAGCATGGAACCCTGGTTGTTGGTGTTCGAGGTCCGGCCGTCGACGCTGCCCGAGTCGTAGGAAACGGACAGCGAGGGCGCAGGACCGGCGGCTGCGGGCGGCACGCTCAGGGGGTAGGACCAGGTGAACGATCCCGACGAGCCACCGGCCTCCCAACTGGAGGACGATGCCAGCGGCGTCGCCTTGTAGTCGCCCGCGCCGGACGCCGCAGTGGCGGAAGCCGTCACGGCGAAGACGGCCGCCGAGGACGTGCCGCCCTTGGCAGCGGCAGCCCGGGGTACGGCCACCTGCGCGGAGACCGTCTGCGCCACGGCGTCGTTCCGGGACGGCACGGCGGTCTGTGTCCGGCACTCCCGCTTCTGCGGGCTGGTCAGCACACAGGCGGGAAGGGACACGAGCCCGAGGCGAGAACCCCAGTTTCCGCCGATCGCGTCGGCGAAGGAGGAGTAGTCGACGGTCAGCCCGGCGTCGCCCGGGGAGTCCACCGCGGCGGTGAACACCACACCGGTGATGCCCGCGTTGCGAGCGGTCCTCTGGTCGAGAACGCTCACCTTGGCGGTGCCGTCAGCAGTCGGTGCCGGCTTCGCCGCACGGGCCGAGGCCTTGGTGAGGCGAGGCGCGGTCAGAGAGACGGGCCCGGCACCCGGTGCGCCCTGCTTGCCGGATATCTCCTGGTCGCTCCGGGAGGGCTTGGGCCAGCGGGCCGCGTGTTCACTGCGGGCCTGTGCCGCCTGCCTGGCGTTGAGGGCCTTGTTCTTCGCCACGCGCTCGCGCGCCTTGCTCGTACCCAGGGCAGGGACAGCCGTGACCTTGCTGACCCGAGGTGCCGGAACGTCGGGACGTCCCAAGGGGTCTGCGGCTATCGCCATCGGCGTGAGTCCGGCGGGTACGGAGAGGGCGAGTGCCAACGCCCCGACCAGGGGTACACGGAACTTCCGGGTGCCACCGGAGCCGGAGCGGCCTGGCGTGGTGCGCCTCATGAAGGCGGGAAGGGATCGGGACACGGACACGTCTTCTCTCCGGGAGCGGCCGAACCGCTCGAAGGCGGGACAGCAGGGTGGAGTACGGGGAGGGAGGGCGTGGCCGGCTCGTACGGAGCCGGCCACGCCCGAGGTTTCGGGGCGCGGGGCGCAGAGTTCAGGTTCCGACGACGTCGGAGACCTGCTCGCTGTCGCTCAGCGCTCCCGCCCAGAGGCGGATGTCGCTGAGCCGGCCGGGGAGGAAATTGCCCCAGGATCCGAGATAGCCCTTGCCGACCGCGAGTTCACCGGTTCCGACTTGTGCGGAGTAGGCGATGCCGTCGCTGGTCTGCTGGTCGGACGTGAGATACAGCTGGATCGTTCTGTCCTGCGCGTTGTAGACGCCGGTGAGGCGGGTTTCCGTATCCACCAGCGCTTCTTCCATGCTCTGCACGGATGCGCCGCTGCCGTCCGCGGTCAGGCGTCCGAAGTTCCAGCGGCCGACGGGAACGGTGACGGTCTTGAGGTTGCCGTTCTCGTCGATGACCGGATCGCCGTTCTCGTCGTACTCCGGTTCCTGCCTCGTGCCGGTCTTCTCGAACCACAAACTCCATGAGGAGCCGGTCGCGGTGCGCTGGCCCAGGACCTGGGCCTTGTAGCCGTTCGGCTTTGTCAGCACCTTCGCCCCATCCACCATCGCCTGTGTGGTCACGGTGAAGGAACCCGAGTCGTCCACCACCGGTCCAGGTGTCGTACCCGCTCCAGCAGTGCCGTCCAGCACCAGACCCTCATCGGTCAGCGAAGCGCCCGAAGAGAGGGCCAGGGCGCGGCCGTAGCCCGATACACCGTCCGCCAGGGACGCCCCCTGCGCTCCGGCCGGGTTCCACGCGGCGACGAGTTCGACCGAGGCCTTGCCGTCGGCAGCCAGAAGGGCGCTTTCCTGCGCTATCTGTGCCCCGGTCAGGGCCTCCTGCCAGACAGCCGCCTCGTCGATCACTCCGGGGAAGTAGTCCGTGTAGACGCCCGACCAGTGAACCCGGCCTATCTGCAAGGGTCCCTTGGCTGCCCATGGCGTGGTGAAGGCGGTGGATGCTTGCAGCTCGCCGTTGACGTAGAGGCTGATGGTGTTGTCGACGGCGTTGAAGACGCCCGCAAGGTGCGTCCAGACCTTCGGCACTGCCTCGTTCTTGGAAACGACGCGCTCGTACGGCCAGCTTCCTCCCGCGGGGGCGTCAACGGTGGCCTCCCGGAAGGTCCACTTCTTGAGGTTGTGCTCGTAACCCAGCAGGAAGGGGCTGCGGTTGACGCCGTCCTGGCCCATCACGGTGGCGTTGCGCGAGGGGGCGTCGATCCGGACCCATGCGGCGACGGTGTAGGAGGCTCGGGTGTCGATGACCGGTCCGGTGGTGGCCGCGTAGGACGTGGTGCCGTTCAGTTTGAGGCCGCTGTCGGTGGTCCTGACAGCAGGAGCGGTCTCGGTCGCGGGGGTGACGGTGACCTCGCCCCGGCGTCCCTGGTCGGTACGGGCCGCTCCACCGGTCAGGTTCGCGTTGTCCCGCAGACTCGGATCAGCGGTGGATGTATCCAGAGCCGCGCCGGATGCCTCGGCGAAGTTCCAGCGGGCGACGGGTCCGTCGCCTTCCTTCACCACGAAGTCAACGGAGTTGCCGGCCCCCGGCCCATAGTTGTCTTTCGCTTCGACGTGCAAGGTCATCGTGCCGGAGACGGGTGGCACAGGGCTGATCTTTGCGGTTGCTCCCGATACGTAGGAGGACCAGCCCGAACTGTAGGACCCGCTGGACAACTTGTAGCGGTAGCCGGTGTTCACGTCGCCGGGCGCCGGGCCGAGCGTGAAGGAGCCCGCCTTCCCCGGCTTGCCGTGGGGAACACAGTCATTCGGCGTGCAGGGCGTGTAGGAGTCCGTCCCGGTGCTGTTGAACGTGATGGTCGGTGGCTTCGGCGCTTTGCTGTCGATCTTGAAGTAGCACCATCCCGTGGTGGACCCGTTGGAAGGCCCGGCCAGCCACGTGGAGCCGTAGTGGGACCGTGTCCATGCGCGCATTCGCAGGAGTGTGTTCTCCGGCAGAGCCGGGGCGGTTGCTGTGACCTTCACGTTGTCGCCGACGTATCCACTGCTGGGACGGACGATCTCGCTCATGGCGTTGACCCAGGTGCCGTCGCTCTGCTTCTTGTCCACGTCCATGGCCACCCGCAGCTTCGCGCCGGACTCACCGCCGGACGCGGTCTGAGGTGTGGCTGTCAGATCGGGGGTGGGGTCGGTGACGATCGCCGGAGCGGACTCGACCGTGTTGCAGTCGTGCGACTTTCCCACGACAGGGCCGATGTTGCTGGGCTTGGCCGGCTTACCCACGTAGTCGACGCTCAGGACGGCATCGTCGTCGAACCGCTTCCATGCGATCGTGTCGGACTCGTCCTTGGCCATCAGCATGAGCGTCAGCCGGGAGATCTTTCCGTCGGCGAAGCTGCGGACGGTCGGCGTCAGGTTCTCGTCGGGCTCCGGCGCGTAGTCGTGGAACTCGATGGGTGCGCGCGGCTGGGACGGTGAGCAACGGCTGCCACGGCCGGCCGACACCTTACGGTCGCCCATCTGGTCCAGCTTCTTGGGGCCGGGCCACTTCGACGACGACGAGATGTTGTTCGTGCGCTCCAGGTCGACCCAGCGCGCGTCGCAGGAGAACGACCACGTCTCCGTGACGGCGAAGGTGGCGTCCAGGACGTGCTTGCCCTTGAGCTTTCCGGGGGCGAACTCGAAGTACATACGGTTCACATAGCCGTTGCCGCAGTAGTACGAGACGCCTCCGATGACCGCCGAACCGCACTTGCCGACGCTCATGCCGTTGGCACCCCCGGAGAAGTTCCAGAACACATCCCCGTCCGAGGAGAGCACCGTGCGCTCGGATTCGTTCAGTTCGACCGGCGGGTCGATGTAGAGGGGGAAGTCCTTCTCTTCGGTGCTGGACAGCATCTCGGCGTCTGGCTCGACCGTCATCGTCGAGTTCGTGAGCTTCAGGTCCATCACCGAGGAGTCGTCACCGGGCTCGGGACCGGCCAACCGGTCGCCCTCTTCGGTCGGGCCAGCAGCGACGGGCTCGTCCGTACCGGATTCGGCGGGAGCGGCGAGGTAGAGCGAACGCCGGGCCGGGGCGGGGGCAGTGCCGCCGCCGGCGGAGTTCCACATACGGGCCGCGGGCGAACGGAACACCGGTCGGCCGTTGCCGTCCAGAGCGTCCAGTCCCCCGCCGGCTCCGGCTTGGACCGTCAGGTTCTCCGCCCCGAACCGGTACTCGATGGCCTTGAGCGCCGGGTTCGCCGCCGCTTGGGGGGTCTTCACCTCCAGTACCTGCCGGAAGCCCTCGACCGTCGCGGTGAGAATCAGATTCACGTCCGGCAGGACGTCCTCGTAGACCGCGTGTGCTCCGTCGAGACGCGGCGCGGGCAGCGCGCCGGGCCAGCCGAGCGACACGGACTGCTCGCCCTTGGCGATGGTGACGAGGTCCGCGCCGTCGCCCCCGGCGGAGAACGAAACGTCCACAGCTGCCGCCGCCGGACCGACCGACCCGTCCGTGTCGCGTACCAGGGTCGGGTCGGGTTCAACCCATTTCCCTTCGCGAGCCACGCGGACCGGAGCGATCGACTTCTCCAGGGTGAACGTCGTCCCGTCCGGGTTGGCGAAAACCGTTTCTCGCTCGGATCGCTCCTCCACAACCTCCACACGTTCGCCCGCCTCGACGGCGGCAGCCGAGGCCCGGAGCTCTGGCGAGTTCAGGGGCACCTGAAGGGGAGGCAACGCCACTGCCTGCGAGTTCAGGGCAGGGACCACACTCAACACAGTGGCCAGAACAGCCGTCACGCACACACCGTGACGCCCTCGACGCCACACCCCGCCAGCCACAAACCCGCCCCGTTTCCACATAGCCTTCACGAAAGTCAGCCAAATATCAGGGGTTGCAGTGGACCCGTCAAGTGTGATCCGGCTCACCATCGCCACGCGTAGCGATAGCAAAGATGGGCGAGTTCGACCGAAGGGAGACACTAGGGTCGCTTGCACGAAAACGGACCGGCCGGTCGGTCACTTCGGTAACTCGTCGTGGGACAAGCGGATTTGACACGATCACGCGGACAAGGATCTTGCGAGGTTCCCTCACGCCCATCACGCGGAGTTCCTGTAGGCAAACGTGGACGGATGCGCCTCCATAGCTCCCTTGCGCCGAGCCTGGCCAACGTCGAGGCTCAGGCTCGGGCACGACATCGACCGGCGTGGTGCAGGAATCGCCGTAGCAGAGGGTGATCCCCTCGCGTTCCCAGAGGCTGTCGGGTGGCCTCGGGTCGGACAGGGGGGCGGTCCGGTGCGGGTAATTCCCAGGCGGAGGAGGGAGGGCTGAGGAGGGAGGCGACGCGGAGCGTCGTCGACCGACGGCAACGTCACAAGCGCGCGTGCTGGGAAGTGGCCGCCCGGCCCGAGGCAACTCGACAGCTTCTCAGGCGCGGGAGGTGGCGAGCCCCTCCCGGCGCGCCGTCAGTCGGCGAACGACGACCACGTCCGGCTGGACAGCACCAGCAGGTAGCCGTCCGGGTCCTGAAGCGTGACGCCCCAGGTGTCCCAGTACGGATTGTGCGCGGGCACCCTCGTGCCGCCGTGCTCTTCGAGGCGCTCCACGAGTGCGTCCGGCGCCTCTTCGCCGAGGTAGACCACCAGCAGGTCCTCGGGGGTCGGGCGTGGTTCCACCGGGGCCGCCGGATCGTGGACGAGTTCCAGGTGCCAGGCGGCGTCCGGCCAGCCGACCATGAGCAGCGAGTGGTGGCCGGGAGTGCCGTCCGCCTCGTGGCGGTACTGGACGCCGAGGCCGAGCCCCGCGACCCAGAAGCGTTCGGCCGCCCCCAGGTCGCGGGACGGGCGGGCGATGCGCACATGGGCGGTGGCGTACTCCGGCATCGGATTCCTTCCGGTTCGGCGCATGGCCCTCCCGTGGACCGGCTGCTCGTCCCCGTACCGTACGAAGCCGGCGATCACGCGCGCATCGGGCGCTCGTCCTGGGTCCCAAGTCGTATCGCTTCCTGGGTCCCGAGTCGTATCACGCGTCGGCCGGGCGCGGTTCGCGCCGCATGACCCACAGCAGCGGCCCGTCCCCCGGAAGCCGGGTCTCCCCCAGCACCGTGAAGCCGAAGTGCTCGTAGAAGGGCAGGTTGTCCGGCTTGGAGGACTCCAGGTAGACGGGCAGCCCCGCCGCGTCGGCCTTGGCCAGTCCGGAACGCAGCAGAGCCGCCCCGTGCCCCTGGCCCCGCGCGGCCGGGTCCGCACCGACCACCGCCAAGTACCAGTGCGGTTCCTGGGGCCCGTGCTCGGCGGCCGCCGCGACCGCGTCCCGGAACAGGGGCGCCCGGTCGCCGAGGATCTCCTCCAGCTCCGCGACGGTGTCCGCGTCGGGAACGGCCTTGGCCTGGCCCTCCGGCGGCACCCAGAACGCGGCCGCCGACGCGGTGCGTTCGCACACCCCGTGACGGGCGTACTGCCGGGTGAAGATCGTGGTGAAGTAGCGGACGAGGTCGGGCTCGCGCGAGGCCGCGCCGGGGAAGAACCAGCCCATCATCGGGTCGTCCGCGAAGGCGCGGGCCAGGGTGCGGCTGATCGACTCCGCATCGTCGAGCGTGGCCGCCTGCGGCATGTTCGTTATCGACATACGGGTCATTCTGCACCCCGATGATCTTGAGCGAGGGGGCGGGGCAGGAGGCACCGTCGTCGCGGGCTCCGCGATCACGCCCTTCATCGGACCGGCCACGCTTCCCCTGCCCTGGGCCTCCGCCTCGGTGCTCGACGTGCTGGCTCTCCGGGGTGCCGCCACGGCCGTACACCAGTACCGCCGTCGGCAGACGACGGCCCGCGCCGACGGGCAGGCAGCCGCTCACTCCCGTGCGGGCCCGCACGGGGCTGCTGGCCCTCACGATGATGAACCCGATGAGCGTGATCCACTTCGCAGCACTCGTGCTCGGCAGCGGCACCACAGCGACTGCGGGCCCCACGGAGAAGGCCGTATTCGTTCTCGCCGCTCTTACGGCGTCCGCCAGTTGGCAGGTGGTGCTCGCCGGTGGCGGGGCGCTGCTGGGCCGCGCGTTGACCGGAAGTCGCGGGCGGCTCATCACCGCTGTGGCCTCCAGCGGCCTGATCACCGCGATCGCTGTTTCCTCGTCGCCTCGGCATCCTGATGCGGCCCACATCCCGCGCGCCCACGCGGGCTCAGTAGCGCGAGGCCACCCACAGGAAGATCGGCGTCACCAGCAGGACCAGAGCGACCACGGCCAGAGCGACGATCACCATCACCGTCACCCCGCAGCCCATCGCGATTCCGGCGTGCGCCTTCGCCTTGAGCGCCTCGGCTTCCACGTCGGCGTTCCCATCGGCCCCATCACCGTCGTACCAGTCGTATGGCCGCATCATCCCCCCTGCGGTCAACCATAGAACCGGCGGCGATCACCGAAGCCTCCGCCCCTCCTCTCCTCCGCTCACCCCCTGCGGGCCGCGACCGCCAGCCGGGTGTCCTCGGCGATCAGGTCCCCGTTGATCGCGCCCCCCGCTCGGAGGCCTGCCGCCGCCGCGCCGATGACTTGTTCGGTGAGGTTGGTGACGTTGCCCGCCGCCCAGACGCCGGGGGCCTCCGTCGCACCGGTCGGGTCGGCCGCGATGTACGAACCGATCACCGTGCCGCCCATCTCCTGCGCGACCGGCACCAGGCCCAGGGACTCCAGGACGGCCGAGCGGGCCGTGAAGCGAGCCTGAACCACCAGCGCCTCACGCGGAATCACCCGTCCGGACACCAGTCGTACGCCGGTGAGGCGGTCGTCCGTGATCTCCAGGCCCGTCACCTCCCCGTCCACCACCGCCACGCCCCGGGCCGCCAGCTGCTCGTACTCCTCGTCCGACGGCTCCGGACCCGTGTGGCGGAAGAGCGTGACGTCATCGCTCCACTGCCGCCACATCAGCGCCTGATGTACGGAGAGGGGCCCTGCGCCCAGCACACCGATCGGGCGGTCCGCCACCTCGTGGCCGTGGCAGTACGGGCAGTGCAGCACCTCCCGGCCCCAGCGCTCCACCAGGCCGGGCACAGGCGGCAGTTCGTCGACGAGCCCCGTCGTCACCAGGAGCCTCCGCGCCTCCACCGTGCCGCCGCCCTCCACCACCACCCGGAAGCCCCGCTCCCCCGGCAGCCGCTCGGCCGCGACCACCCGGGCCTCGACGACCTCCGCCCCGTACCCGGTCACCTCGCCCCGGCCGATCGCCAGCAGCTCGCCGGGCGGGGTCGACTCCCGGCCCAGGTAGTTGTGCACGTGGGACGCGGGCGCGTTACGGGGCTCGCCCGCGTCGATCACCAGGACGGAGCGCCGGGCCCGCGCCAGGGTCAGCGCCCCGCTCAGACCGGCCGCCCCGCCGCCCACGATCACCACGTCGTACCGCTGCTGCTTCATGTCGCTCCTCCTTCGCCCCTGCGGAGCATCTCCGCTCGATGACGAGAGTGCGCCAGCGAGGCAGAAACGACAAACATCCTTGCCGAAACAGCAAATCACGCGATGCCGAATTCGCACCACACGACCTTGCCGGGGCTCCGCTCGGCCACCCCCCACTTGTCCGCCAGCGCCGCGACGAGCAGCAACCCGCGCCCGCCTTCGTCGTCGGCCTCGGGCAACCCGTCCGCCGGGCGCACCTCACCGTCGCCACTGTCGTGCAGCTCGACGCGGATCATGTTCTCGATCCGCTCCAGGTAGATGTGGACACGGAACCCACGGCCCGGCGGGACGCCGTGGCGGAGCGCGTTGGTCGCCAGTTCGGTTACGCAGAGCAGTACGTCGTCGGCGCGCTCCTCACACTCCCAATCGACCAGAGCCTTGCGGGTGAACTTGCGTACGACGGGGATCGACCTGCGCTCTCGGCAGTAGAAAGCGGCGCGGAAGTAGGGGAGTTGGGTTGCCTCGTTCATGCTTCCACGCTCACACAACGTGACTACGCTTCAGCAGAGCGGAGAGACGTACAAATGCTTTTGTACGGGTTCTGACGGGTTGACAGCGGGACCGGAACGGGGAGAGCCAGGTCATGCAAACCGGGAAGCAGAGCAGCATCAGGCGAGTTACCTCATGGCAGCTGGTCGGGGCGCAGCTGCGCCACCTCCGCAAACTCGCCGGGCTGACCCAAGCGGCCCTCGCCGAGCAGCTCGGGGTGGGCGAGGACACGATCGCCTCGATCGAGCAGGGCCGACGGGCACTTCAGCTGGACCTGGCCGTCCAGCTCGACGAACTGCTGGAGACCAAAGGCGTGCTGCGGGTCGCGGTGGAGAGGATTCCACGGAAGGAGCGCTACCAAGCGCTGGTCAAGGACTTCGTGCAGTACGAGCAGGACGCGGTGAGCCTGTTCTCGTACCAGTCGCAGCTCATCCCGGGACTGCTCCAGACCGAGGCGTACGCACGCTTCATCTTCGGCTGCAACTACCCGCCGCTGGAGGAGGATGAGGTCGAGAAGCGGATGGCGGACCGGCTCGGCCGCCAGAAGATCCTGGAGCGCAAGCCCCGGCCGATCCTCCACTTCATCCTGGAGGAGAGCATCCTGCACACCCAGCTGGGCGAACCCGACGTGATGCGGGAGCAGCTTCTCCATCTGCGGCGCTGCATGGATCTGCCGTTCGTCACCATTCAGATCATGCCCCGGAACACTCCTCGGCACGCCGGGCTCGCGGGGCCGCTCGTTCTACTGGAGACGCCCGACCACGACGGGCTCGCTTACGTCGACGGCCAGCTGCGCGGAGAGCTGTACGACGAACCCGCCGACGTCAGCGCACTTATGCAGAGGTATGGGATGCTGCGATCCCAGGCGCTCACCGTCGCGGAGAGCACCCGGCTACTGGACGCACTGCTTGACGCACTGCTTGGAGAGACATGCCTCGCGCAGCACACCCCGCCCCCGGTCCCACAGCCCTCCACTGGTTCAAGTCCAGCTACAGCGACGGCGACGGCGGCAACTGCATCGAAGTCGCCTACCACTGGCACAAGTCCAGCTACAGCAACGGTGACGGCGGAGACTGCGTCGAAGTCGCCGCCCATCCCTCCGCCATCCACATCCGCGACTCCAAAGTGACCGACGGTCCCGTCCTCACCGTCGAGCCCGCCGCCTGGAGCACCTTCGTGCGCGGAGCTCAGCTCAACCCGTAGGCTGCTCCGACCGTTCCACTGGGATCCACAGCTCCGCCTCCGCCCGCTTCCCGTCCCCGGAGACCCGAACCCGCAGGATCTCCGGGCCCGGCCTGGAAGCGTACGGGTTCGACGGGAACCACTGCGTGAACACGTCCCGCCAGAGGTACTGAAGGGCCTGCGGGAACTCGCCCTCGTTCTCGAAGACCGCCCAGGTCCCGGCCGGTACGGTCAGGGCGTCCAGGTCCTCCGGCGGCTCCGCGCTCGTCACCACCCCGTGGTAGTAGTCGAGTTCGGTGCCTTCCGCGCGACTGGGGTCGAGCTGGTCGCTGACGCCGACAAGCCCGGCCGGGTCCTGGTCGGAGAGGGCCGCGATGTGCTCCAGCGTCTCCTTGCCGATGCCCCGGATGAACTCCGCGATCGCCGGGTTCGGGCCCTCGTGGATCAGGGGGACCCGGGCCCTCTTCCCCACCACGCGGAATTCCTCTTTATCCACCAGCTTGTAGCGCATGTCTGTGCTCCCTTCGACGACGAGTCGGAAGGTCAGGCGTTGCTGGGACCGCAGGGCCGCGCGGGTACGTCTCGCCTCGCCCGGTCCGATGCCGTGCACCGCCCGGAACGCGCGGGCGAAGCCCTCCCCCGTGTCGTAGCCGTACCGCACCGCCACTTCCAGCAGCGTCCGGTCGGGGGCACCGAGCACCTCGGCGCCCGCGAGGGTCATACGACGTCGGCGGATGTACTCCGCGAGCGGGACGCCAGCCAGCGCGGAGAACATCCGGCGGAGGTGGTATTCGGACGTCATCGCGATGCGCGCCAACTCCGCGGCCTCGATGTGCTCACCGAGGTGCGCCTCGATGTGCTCCATCGCCTCGTTCATTCGTTCCAGCAACCCGCTACCTTCCCCTTCTTCCTTTCTCGTTCACCGTAGGAAGGGTTCAGCCTGCCGCACCCGACCGATCCGGGCACGGATCGGTCGGGTAGGTCCGGCCGCTCGGCGCAGCTTTCCGAGGCTTCTTCGCGGAGGGAGAGGGGAAGCACATAGGCCACGACCGGACAGACCAGACCGAGCACGATGGGTGTGCCTTCGGGGTTCGGGACCGCGCCCCTACGCCGGTCGGATCTGCTTCTACTTCTGTTTCCGCTTCGGCCCCGGCCTCGGCCATGCTGGTGCCCTCGCCCTCTGTCGACGGGCACCAGCATGCGGTGGGCTCGGCACGTCCTCGCGCCTTGCCGGATTCCGGCAGCCCTCAGCGCGGTACGTGGTGAGTAATCCTGCGGGGGGTCAGCTGAACCGGGCCTCGGAGACCGTCGTGGTCACCGTGCCCGCGGTGGAGGTCGTCGTGTCCGCCGCGCCGTCGACCAGCTTGCCGAGGTCGCCGACGTTGTCGAGTGCACCCAGCGAGACGGGCGGTTCGGCCGCGTGGGCCGAGTCCCCGCCTCCCGGGGGCGGGCTGATGGCGGCGATGACGGCCCCGGTGGCGAGAGTGACAACGGCAAGTACGCTTCGCTTCTTCATGCCCGGTTCAACGGCTCCCGCCGGTAAAGGGCACGCCCGTGTTCTGTCCACGGTCCGCCCGGCGCAGTTCTCCGGCCGCCAGCACCATGCACGCGGCGCCGACGAGAAGCACGCCCGGTACCGCGAGCATCGCCCGAAGGCCGCTCCGCTCCAGAGCCTGGTACTGGCTCTTCGAGATCTCGACCGTGCCGCGCGCCCCCGGCGTCGTGTCCAGGGCGAAGTATCGGCCGTCCCGCACCTCGGGGTGTTGCAGTCCCCGCGACCCCGCAATGTCGAACACTGCGATGGCCACACCTGCCACGATCAAGGCCGCAAGCCCGGCCCGCACCCTGCCGGGAAGACACCGGAAGGCCTGCCCCAGTACATACTTGTCCGCCCCTGCAACAGCGAGGCGCACGAGCGCCGACACCAGGGCCAGGAAGGCCGACACGAACCCGGCCAGCGCCACCCACTGCGCGCCGCCCCACTGCCACGTCCCCGGCACCCAGGCGAGCGCGGCCATCGTCAGAAGCACCGCGCCCAGCCCCGCCGCGACGCCCCCGTGCAGTTTGCATGTCCACCCCATGCGCCGCAGCCTCGCACAGGGGCTGCCTCCGGCTCTCCCCCGGGGGCCGAGCCCCGAGCCCCGGGCCCCGGCTGAGGGGATCGGCCGGAACCCGGGACGCTTGGAATCCTGGACGCCTGGGCGCTCAGAAGCCGCCTCCGTCGAAGCCTCCGCCCCCGAAGCCTCCGCCGTCACCGAAGCCGCCCCCGCCGAAACCGGAGGAGTCGAAGTCGGAGCCGGAGAAGTCGCCGCCGCCCCAGTCGCCGCCCGCGCCGCCGCCGAAGTCACCGCCGCCGTATTCGGAGGCGTACGCCGGGGTCGCGAGCATCGAGCCGAGCATGGTGCCCATGAGGAGGCCGGGGAGCAGGCCGCCGCCGAAGTAGCCGCCCGCCCAGGGGCCGTAGGCCGGGCCCGCCTCCCAGTACGGGCGGCGGTTGCCGTCGCCCACGTCGACCGTACGGCTCATGGGGTCCTCGCCCCGGCTGAGCCGGATCTCGTCCGCGCCGCAGACCGGGACCTCGCGGGTCGCGCCGCCGGACGGGGTCCACAGGACCTCCGTGACCGCGGGGCCGTGGCGCGGGTCGAAGAAGCACGGCGGGCGGCGGGCCGGGAGTTCCGCGCCGGTGCGGCGGGCCTCCAGGACCGCGAGGGCGTAGCGGCCTTCCTCCAGGGACTGGGTGACTCCGCGCACGTCAGAGGGGTGCGCGGCCTTGTCCATCTTCATCTTGGCGCTCTCGTAGGAGTCCAGGGCCCGTTCGTAGTCGGTGCGCATGGTGTCGTCCGCGCCCGGTTCGGCGGGGTGGAAGTCCAGGCGCTCCAGGGTTTCGCCGTACGCGGTGATGTCCTCGTCGACGACGACCCGGAGCTTGTCGAGCGCGATGCGCTCCTCTTCCTCCTTGCGGCGCTTGTTGCGGCGGGAGATCGCGTACGCGCCCGCACCGCCCGCTGCCACCAGTGCGCCGAGCGTGATCAGGCCGGAGACCGGGGCTCCCGGGTCGTCGGCCGCACCGCCGCCGGACCAGGACGCGGGGGCCGTGCCCCTGGCCTGTTCCACGGCTCTGTCGACGAAGGCGTTGAGCTGGGCGTTCGTGTCCGTGGCGATGGCGGGGTTCTCCACGGAGGCCGTGAGGTTCTGCACCGCCCGGACCGGCATGACCTGCGGGTCCGCGCCCGCGTCGAAGCCGTCGCCGAGCCGGACCGCGTAGACGCCGGTGATGCCGGTGTCGCTGCGCAGGGTCTGGAGAAGGCCTTCCTCAGGGAAGGCCTCGGTGTCGGGCAGGACTGCCACGAACACCGGCTTGTCGGCGTCCGTGATCTTCTCTTCCAGGGCCTTCTCGTCAGCGACGGAAAGCTGATCGCGAGCGTCCGGGTCCACATACACCGGGTCGTCGCGCAGGGCCTGGGCGGCGTCTTGGATGGTTGCGGCGGGGGCGGCGGGGGCGGCAGTCGACGTAGGGGAGGTCAGGGCGAGTACAGCCGCTGCCAAGATGAGCAGCAGGCCCGCCAACAGCGAGGGGAAGAGCCTTTTCCTCATACTTAACGCTACTCCAGGCGGGCGAAGAACGGCGTCGCCCGCCTGGAGCCCTTGGTCGCTGCGCGGCCTACGCGGCTCGGTACGCCGTACGCAGCTTGGCCACCGCGCCCGTCAGATCGCCCGTGAGCAGCAGGTGGTCCGCCTCCGCGAACGGCTTCGACACCGCCTGGGTGAACTTCCCGTTGATCCTCTGCTGGACCAGCAGCCTCGCCCGGTCCACGATCGCCTTGCCCGCCGGGGTCCTGCCCAGCTTCGCCGTCTCGGCGACCTGGGCGGCCACGGCGAGGGCCGCGAGGGTCAGCTCACCGCCGGCCGGGGGCTTCTTCAGGGTGGTCAGGCCCCAGCCGTACGGGAACTGCGGGTCGTATGCCGTGTCCCCCACGTTGATCGGAAGCTGCGCCTCCGACTTCGGCCAGGTCACCGGGAGCTGCCCGGTGAAGGGGCGCTTGCCGTAGAGCACGTCGGCCACGCCGTCGCCCTCGGAACCCGGCAGCCAGGAGGCCACCAGCGCGTCCATGTCCCCGAGCTGGTCGCCGATGAGCTGCGGGCGGCCCGAGACGATCAGGACCGCGCACTTCATGGCCGCGCAGACCTTGTCCACCGCCGCCTGGTCGGCGTCGGTCAGCTCCAGGTCGTGTCCGTTGCCGACGTCTCCGATGCCTTCGGCGTACGGGGTCTCCCCGACGACGACCACGCCCACGTCGTGTCCGTCCGTGGCGGCGGAGGCGTCTTGCGAGTACGTGACCGAGTCCGGGTCCCCGGCCGCCTTTCTCATACCCTCAAGGATCGTCGTGCCCGGGGTGATCTTCCCGGACGAGCCCTGCCAGCTGATCGTCCAGCCGCCGGCCTGGTTGCCGATGTCGTCGGCGTTGGACCCGGCGACGTACACCTTCTGGGAGGGCTTGAGGGGCAGGACCGCCCCCTCGTTCCTGTTGCCGTTCTTCAGCAGGACCTGCGACTTCGCCACCGCCTCGCGGGCCACCGCACGGTGTTCGGCCGAGCCGACCTTGTCCAGGTGGGTGGTGTCCGCGTACGGCTTCTCGAAGAGGCCGAGGCGGAACTTCTGGGTGAGGATGCGGGAGACCGCGTCGTCGATCCGGGCCTGGCTGATCCGGCCCGCCGCGACCTCTTCCTTCAGCGTCCTGGTGAAGTCCTGGTATGCCGTCGGGACCATGATCATGTCCAGACCGGCGTTGACCGCCGTACGGACGTCGCTCGGGTAGTCGCCGGGGATCTGGTCGATGGCCTGCCAGTCGCTGATCACGAAGCCCTCGAAGCCCATCCGGTCCTTGAGGACGCCGTTGATCATCTCGGCGTGGGCGTGCATCTTCACCGGGCCCCGGCCGTCGCCGATGACGTCGAGCGAGGAGTACGAGGGCATGATCGTGCCGACGCCCCGCTTCACCGACTCCGCGAACGGGGACAGGTGGACCGCTTCCAGTTCCTGGCGGGTGACCTTGGTGACGCCCTGGTCGGTCGTGTACGAGCCGGTGGTGGATGAGCCGTACGCGGTGCCGCCGTCGCCGACGAAGTGCTTCGCGCTTCCGAGCACCTTGTCATTGCGGTGCAGGTCCTTGCCGGAGGGGCTGCCCTGCATGCCCTGGATGACCGTCTCCATGGCCTCGACGAGCGCCGGGTCCTCGCCGAACGCCTCGTAGGAGCGGCCCCAGCGCTCGTCACGGGTGACGCAGACGCACGGGGCGAAGTCCCACGGGACGCCGGTGGAGCGGACTTCCTTGGCGGTGATCGCACCGGTCCTCTCGGCGCTCCTGGGGTCGCGGCCCGCGCCGATGCCGATGTTGTGCGGCATGATCGTGGCGCCGACGACGTTGTTGTGGCCGTGCACCGCGTCCACGCCGTAGATCAGCGGGATCTGGAAGCGGGTGGCCCGGGCGCGCAGCTGGTAGGCGTCGACCATCTTCGCCCAGGCGGCGGCCGTGTTGGGGGTGGGGACCGAGCCGCCGCCGGAGAGCAGCGAGCCCAGGTCGTAGGCGGCGATGTCCCCGGGGGCGCGGAGCGCGTTGCGTTCGGCCTGGGTCATCTGGCCCGCCTTTTCGGCGGGTGACATACGTGCCAGCAGGTCCGCGACCCGCTGCTGAACGGGCAACTCGGCGTTCTGGTACGGGAGTCCGTGGGCGTCGATGACGACCTGCGGGTTCTCCCGGGGGGCCTTCGCGCCGGTGACCGTCAGTTCCAGGGGGATCGTCCTCGCCTCGGAGGCCTTCGACGCCTGTGCCGTGCGGACGGCGACCTTGTGCGTGGTGCCGGAGGGGGTGCCCGCGGGGAAGGTGTGGCTGCCGGTGACCGGGGTGTAGTCCTTGCCCGCCTCGGCCGTGCCGCCCTTCGTGGCGTACGTGACGGTGACCGGTTCCTCGGTGGGGACGGAGCCGGTGGTGGCGACGGAGATGGCCACCTGGGCCGTTTCGCCGTTCTTCAGCGGGTGGACCGCCGCGTCGGTGACCACGGCTGCTGTCAGGGCCGGGTCGGCCTTGCCGTACAGCTCGACGGCGTCGAGGGCGAAATCGCCGGGTGCGCCCCCGGGCAGGGTGAGGGCGTAGCCCCACATCTCGTTGAGGCCGAGGACCTGGTCGATGCCGCCGACGGGCTGGTAGTCGGTGCGGTATTCGAAGTCCGCGAAGGGGATCTCGACGAGCTGCCAGCCCTCCCAGTCATCCGTGAACGAGGTGGTCCACAGCTCGGACGCGCCGCCGTTGGCTCCGCCGTCCTTGATCTCGAAGTTGATCCGTTTGCCCGAACCGGGCGGCAGGGGCGCGGTGTTCTGGCCGTACCACCAGAAGCGGATGCCCTGGTGCGCGGTCCAGTCCTGCGGCGGGGTGTCCACGGCGAACTCATGGCTGAACCCGCCGTACGCGCTTATGTCGTAGGAGCCTTCGAGGACGTGTCCGCCCTCGGGGGCGTCGGCACGCTCGGCGAGCTCCAGCCGCGGGTGGTCGTCCGCGTCACCGCCCCAGGTGAAGATCGCGTCGGCGGGCGGGGTGCTGCCGAGCGGCACCTCGCCCTCGAAGCGGTCGATGAGGACGGGGGCCGGGTCGTCGGCGGCCGCGACGGCGGTGCTGGTGGCCGGTCCGGCGAGCAGGGTGGCCAGGACGGCCGCGGCGGCGAAGACGGCCGTGGCGGGTCTGCTTCCGCCCTTTCGGGGGCGGGAGCGGGGGTGCGGGATGCGGGACATGGGAGCGCTCTCTTCTCGGGGTGGAGTTGCTCGGGGAGTTGCCGGGCGTGCCCTGGCGCTTCTGGTGGGTCAGGCGGTCCCGGCGCGGGTGAGGCCGATCGTGTTGCGGTACCACTTCGCGCTGTCCTTGAGCGTGCGGACCTGGGTGTCGTAGTCGACGCGGACGATGCCGAACCGCTTGCCGTAGCCGTACGCCCACTCGAAGTTGTCCATCAGCGACCAGGCGAAGTAGCCCCGGACGTCGGCCCCTTGGGCGCGGGCCGCGACGACGGCGGCTATGTGGTCGGCGAGGTAGGCGGTGCGGTCGGCGTCGGGGACGGAGCCGTCGGGGGCCACGGTGTCATCGAAGGCCGCGCCGTTCTCCGTGATGACGGTCGGCAGTCCGTAGTCACGCTCCAACCGCAGGAGCAGGTCGGTCAGTTCGGTGGGGTTGATCTCCCAGCCCATGGCCGTACGCGGCAGATCACGGTCCACCATCCGGACCACCGGCACCCCTTCGGCGTCGATGGGCGAGCCGTCGTCGGTGACCCCGGAGAACAGCGCGCCCCGGTAGAAGTTGACGCCGAGCACGTCGATCGGGGTGGCGATGGCCGCCGCATCGCCGTCCCGTACCGGGAGTTCGATGTTCTGGGCGGCCAGGTCCGCGATGACGTCCTCGGGATAGCGGCCGTGGACGACCGGGTCGAGGTAGAGCCGGGCGCCCATGCCGTCGGCGCGGCGGCACGCCTCGCGGTCGGCCTCGCTGTCCGTCTCGGGCGTGGCGGTGCCCAGGTTGAGGGTGATGCCCAGCTCCAGGGGGTTGCCGCCCGCCGCGTCCCGCAGCGCACCGGCGGCCAGTCCGTGGCCCAGGAGCAGGTGGTGGACGGCGTGCAGGGCGGCTCCGAGGTCGCGGCGGCCGGGGGCGTGGAGCCCGTAGGCGTAACCGAGCATCGCCGAGCACCAGGGCTCGTTCAGTGTGGTCCAGTGCTCGACCCGGTCGCCGAGGGCGTCGTGGGCGAGGGCCGCGTACTCCGCGAAGCGCAGGGCGGTGTCCCGCTCGGGCCAGCCTCCCGCGTCCTCCAGTTCCTGCGGAAGGTCCCAGTGGTAGAGGGTGATCCAGGGGGTGACGCCCCGCCCCCGGAGCTCGTCGACCAGCCGCTGGTAGAAGTCGAGGCCCTTGGTGTTGACCGGGCCCCGGCCGCCCGGCTGGATGCGGGGCCAGGCGAGCGAGAAGCGGTACGTGTCGACGCCGAGGCCCGCGATCAGCTCCACGTCCTCGGACATCCGGTGGTAGTGGTCGCAGGCCACATCGCCGCGCTCACCGCCCTCGACGGCCCCGGGCACCCGGCAGAAGGTGTCCCAGATGGACGGGGTGCGGCCGTCCTCGGCGGCCGCGCCCTCGATCTGGTACGAGGAGGTGGCGACGCCCCAGCGGAAGTCGGCCGGGAGCCCGCGTACCGGGGCGGGACGGAGGAGCCTCTGTCGCTGCGGGGTGGTGGCGGGGTTCATCGGTCTCCGTAGGCGTAGGCGTGGGCATGCGCGGGCGGGGGCGGCGCTAGACGGTCGGCTCGGGCAGCGGTGCTCCGGGGGCGCGAGCGGAATCGGGGCCGGGGGCGTGCAGGTGGCAGGCGACCTCGCGGCGGCCGGATGCGGGTGCCTCGCCCGGGACGGCGGCCTCAGCGGCCGGTCCCGGCGCGGGCGGGGCGAGCGGCGGGATCTGTGTGGCGCAGGGTGCGAAGGCCTGGGCGCAGCGCGGGTGGAAGGCGCAGCCGTTGGGCATCGCGGACAGGTGGGGCGGAGAGCCGGGGATGCCGGTCATTTCGCGGCGGGGGCCGTGCAGCGCGGGGAAGGAGTGGAGCAGCCCGTCGCTGTAGGGGTGGCGTGGGTCGCGGTAGATCTCCGCCGCGCCCGCCTCCTCCACGATGCGGCCCCCGTACATGATCGCGATCCGGTCCGAGAATTCGATCAGGAGCGAGATGTCGTGGGTGATGAACACGACCGAGAAGTTCAGCTGTTCCCTCAACCGGACCAGCCGTCGCAGGATCTGCCGCTGCATCACGACGTCCAGCGCGGTGGTGGGCTCGTCCATGATGACGATCTCGGGATCCAGGGCGAGGGCCATCGCGATCATCACACGCTGCCGCATGCCGCCGGAGAGCTGGTGCGGGTAGGCGGCGAGCCGGTCGGCGGAGATGCCGACCAGGCCGAGCAACTCCTTTGCCCGGTCGGCGCGTTGGGACTTCCTGAGGTCAGGGCGGTGGGCTTTCAGGACATCGGTGAGCTGGCTGTGGACGGTGTGCACCGGGTTGAGGGAGTTCATCGCCCCCTGGAACACGATGGACAGCTCCTGCCAGCGGAAGGCTCGCAGCTGCTCCGGGGCGAGGGAGAGGATGTCGATCCGGTCGCCGCCGGGCCGGTGGTAGTGGACCTCTCCCCCGGTGATGACGCCGGGCGGCGACAGCAGCCGGGTCGCGGCGTAGGCGAGCGTCGACTTCCCGGAGCCCGACTCCCCCGCCAGGCCCAGGACTTCGCCGCGGTGGAGGGTGAGGTCGATGTCGCGCAGGGCGTGGACGGCGGCTCTGTCGGTGCCGTAGTCGACGTTGAGTCCGCTGATGGTCAGGACCGGCTCGGCGCTCATGTGCGCGGCTCCTTGCTGCTGTGCCGACGAGGTCCGTCACCGGCGGACCTCCGGGCCACGGGGGTGAAGCCGACCCGCATCCTGACCTTCCGGGAGGAGCCGGTGGCGGTGCGCAGGCGGGGGTTGACGAACTCGTCGATGCCGAAGTTGATCAGGGCGAGTGCGGTGCCCAGCAGGGCGATGCACAGGCCGGCCGGGACGAACCACCACCAGGCGCCCTGGGCGAGGGCCTGGTTGGACTGGGCCCAGAAGAGGACGGTGCCCCAGTTCCAGTGGGAGATGTCGGCGACCCCGATGAAGGCGAGGGTGATCTCGGTGAGGACGGCGAAGATGACCGTGCCGACGAAGCCGGAGGCGATGACGGCGGTGAGGTTCGGCAGGATCTCGAACAGGATGATCCGCGGAGTGGACTCGCCGGTGGCGCGGGCGGCCTCCACGTAGTCGCGGCGGCGCAGCGACAGGGTCTGGGCGCGCAGGATGCGGGCGCCCCAGGCCCAGGAGGTCAGTGCGATGGCGACGGCGATGATCAGGTCCCCGGTGTCGGGGACGAAGCTCGCGACGATGATGATCAGCGGGAGCCCGGGCAGCACCAGGAAGATGTTGGAGAGTGCGGAGAGGATCTCGTCGGCCGCCCCGCCGAGGAATCCGGCGCTCACCCCGACCAGCACGGACAGCACGGTCGCGATGACGGCGGCCAGCAGTCCGACGACGAGGACGCCCCGGGTTCCGATGAGGATCTGCGAGAAGACGTCCTGCCCGGTGTGCGTGGTGCCGAACCAGTGGGCTCCGGAGGGCGGCTGGAGCAGCTGGTCGCTCATGGCGTCGGGGTCGTACGGGGCGAGCCACGGTCCTGCGACGGCCAGCAGGACGAAGAACGCCAGCATGATCAGGCCGGTGCGGGTCTTCCCGCCGCGCAGGAAGCGGAGCCGGGCCCGCCGGGTGGGCGCCGCGGGCGCGGGTGCGCCGCCGAGGACGGCGGCGTCGGTGGGGGTGGCGGACATGGGGCCTCAGGCCTTCCGGATACGGGGGCGGGCGGCGTGGACGAGGGTGCTGGACACGGAGCCCTACGCCTCCTTCCGGGTGCGGGGGTCGAGGGCGGCGTAGACGAGGTCGGCCAGCAGGTTCGCGGCGAGCACGGAGAGCGTGATGATCAGGAAGACGCCCTGCATCAGGGGGTAGTCCTTGGCGCCGACCGCCTGGAGCAGCTGGAAGCCGATGCCGGGATAGGTGAAGACCATCTCGACGAGCAGGGTGCCGCCGACGATGAAGCCGAGGGAGAGGGCGAAGCCGGAGATGTTGGGGAGGACGGCGTTGCGGGCGGCGTAGCCGAACATCACGCGCCGCTCGGGCAGCCCCTTGGCCTGCGCCACCATCACGTAGTCCTCGGAGGAGACGGTGACCATCATGTTCCGCATGCCGAGAATCCAGCCCGCCACTGCGCTGAGGACGATCGTCACGCCGGGCAGGACCGCGTGGTAGAGGGCGCTGGAGACGAACGGCCAGTCGAAGGCGGGGACCAGCGCGTTGTCGTAGCCGCCGGAGCCGGGGAACAGCGACCACTTCTCGGCGAACAGGGCGATGGCGACGAGGCCCAGCCAGAAGTAGGGGATGGAGGAGATGAAGGTGGTGACGGGCAGCAGCCCGTCCAGCCAGGAGCCGCGCTTCCAGCCGCTGTAGACGCCGATGCCGGTGCCGAGGACGAAGCTGATGAGGGTGGTCACGCCGACCAGGGCGAGCGTCCAGGGCAGGGACTGGCCGATGACCTCGCTGACCGGGGTGGGGAAGAAGGTGAAGGAGAGGCCGAGGTCGCCGTCGAGGAGGTGGGCCCAGTAGTCGGTGTACTGCTGCCACATCGACTGCTGCTCGTCGAGGCCGAACAGGGCCTTCAGGGAGTCGATGGCCTTGGTGTCGAGCTGGCCCTGATAGCGGCTGAGCAGGGCCTGGACGGGGTCGCCCGGCATGAGCCGGGGGATGAGGAAGTTGATGGTGATCGCGGCCCAGGCGGTGACGGTGTAGAAGGCGACGCGCTGGAGGACGTACTTCACCGGGAGACCTCCTTGGTGCTCGCGCCTTCGTCGACCCGCGTGCCCGTGCCCTCGTAGAGCCAGCAGGCCGCCCACTGACCGTCCGCCAGGTCGAAGCGCGGCGGCGGCTCGGTGCGGCAGCGCTCCATGGCCTTCGGGCAGCGGGGGTGGAAGCGGCAGCCGGCGGGCGGGGCGATCAGCGAGGGCGGCTCGCCCGTGCCGGTCTCCTCCTGTTCCTCCTGGGCGACGACCCGGTCGGGGTCGGGCGCGGAGGCGATCAGGAGCTGGGTGTAGGGGTGGGCGGGGTGCTGGGTGACGCGCTCGCTGTCGCCGCCCTCGACGATCCGGCCCGCGTACATCACGAGGGTGGTGTCGGCGAAGTAGCGGGCGGAGGCGATGTCGTGGGTGATGTAGAGGATCGCCAGGTGGAGGCGTTCCTTGAGGTCGCGCAGCAGGTTGAGGACGCCGAGCCGGATCGACACGTCGAGCATGGAGACGGGTTCGTCGGCGAGGAGGACCTGCGGGTCGGCACCGAGCGCCCGGGCGATCGCGACGCGCTGGCGCTGGCCGCCCGACAGCTCGTGCGGGAACTTTTCCAGGAACTGCTGGGGCGGGGTCAGCTGGACCCGGTTCAGCAGCGCCGCCAGGTTCTCCTCCAGCTCCGCTCCCCCGCGCCCCGCCCGGCCGTGGATCTTCAGGGAGCGGGTCAGGTGGTAGCGCACGGTGTGCACCGGGTTCAGCGAGGCGAACGGGTCCTGGAAGATCAGCTGGACCCGGCGTACGTAACGGCGGAAGGACCGGCCACGACCGGCCACCACCGGCGTCCCGCCCAGCCGGATCTCCCCCGAGGTGAGCGGGTGGAGCTGGGCCAGCAGGCGGGCGACGGTGGACTTGCCCGAGCCGGACTCCCCCACCAGGGCCGTGACGGTGCCGCGTGCCAGCCGGAGCGAGACGTCGTCGACGGCGTGGACGCTGCGGCGCTCGCGGGCGAACAGGTCGCGCGCGGTGCGGCGCAGGGGGAAGTGCTTGGTGACTCCGCGTGCTTCGAGCACGACGTCGGCGCCGGTCGGGTCGGTGCTCATGGCGGCGTCGGTGCCTACGGCGGCGCCGGTCCGCACGTTCTCGGACTGATCGGTGGTCATGGCCGCTTCCTCCCGTCTCCCCGCGCCTACTTGGCGGTGGGCTTGAGGCTCAGCACGATCTCCAGCGCGGACGGCTGGGTGTGCTGCGGCGGGGCGTAGGGGTCGGCCTCGGTGGGCCAGCCGGTCCAGTTCTTCGTGGAGTACTCGGCTCCGATGGGCGCGGCGGCCGTCGGGATCATGGGGGCCTGCTCGACGAAGATCTTCTGGAGGGTGTTGAGGGCCTTGGTGCGGGCGCCGTCCGTGGTGGCGTTGGCGTACTCCTTGAGCGCGGCGGTGGCCTCCGGGCTCTTGAAGCGCCCGAAGTTGCCCGCCTGTGAGCTCTTGCCGATGGGCTGGAGGATCGCCCCGTCCATGACGTTCTGGTACATGTCGTAGGGCGTGGCGCCGCTGTTGGTCCAGTGCAGGGTGGCGTCGAAGTTGCCGTTGGCCACGTCGGTGCCCCAGGCCTCCGCGGTCTGGGTCCTGACCTCGGCCTCGATGCCGATCTCCTTGATGTCGTCCTTGATGATCGCGAGACCGGTGATGTAGTCGTTCCACCCGGCCGGGTCGGTGAAGGTCAGCTTCACCGGCTTGCCGCCCGGGTCCTTGAGCACGCCGCCGCTGAGCGTGAACCCTGCCTCGGCGAGCACCTTCTTGGCCCCGGCGACGTCGGGCTCGGTGGTGGCGTTCTCGTACTCGGGGGCGAGGAAGGGCTCACCGGCGGGCAGCGGGATGCCGGTGGGGTTGGTGATCTCCGGGTAGAGCGTGGCCTGCGCCTGGATGTGGATGGCCTTGCGGTCGACGACCATGGCCATCGCCCTGCGCAGGGCCGGGTTGTCGAAGGGCTTGCGGGCGGTGTTGAACCACAGGCCGTGGATGCCGAGGCCGGAGGGGAACCAGAGGTGGTGGTGCTGGGGGTCCTTGTCGATGAACAGCCGCTTGTGGTTCGGCATGAAGACGAAGGACCACTCGACCTTGCCGGTGGCCAGGGCGGTGGTGGCGGCGCTGTTGTCGTTGTACGCGGTGTAGCGCAGCTCCTTGACCTTGGTGTCGCCGTTCCAGTAGCTCGGCGTGGCGGTCAGGGTGGTGGTCTGCGGGGTGAACGTCTTGAGCTTGTACGGTCCGGAGCCGACCGGGGTGCGGTTGGGCCAGGTCTCCGGGTTCTCGACCTTCTCCCAGATGTGCTTGGGCACGATGAAGGTCTGGATGATCTTGTTCTGGTTGACGAACTGGGACTCCTTGAAGGTCAGGACGACCTTCTCGCCCTCGACCGCGATCCCGTCGAAGGGGATGCCGTTCCCGTTGAGCGCCGGGTGCTTCTTCAGGAGGTTGAAGGTGAACTCCACATCGGCGGCGGTCAGGGGCCTGCCGTCGGCCCACTTGGCCCGCTCGTCCAGGGTGAAGGTGACCTCGGTGAAGTTGTCCTGCCACTCCCACGCGGTGGCGAGCCACGGGTCGGCCTTCTCGGCGGGCTTGATCATGTTCGTCATCGCCAGCGGCTCGTAGATCATGTAGCGGTAGCCGAGGACCGCGCCGGCCGAGGTGTTGAGGAACGGGTTGCTGTTGTTCGTCTGCGGCCCGTCCGGCTTGCCCAGGGTCAGTACGCCGGCGGCGTCGCCCCCCTTGTCGGCTCCCGAGTTGGCGTTCGAGCAACCGGCGGCGAGCGCCACCACGGCGGTGGCGGCGGCGACCGCTCTGAGGGTGGTACGACGGCGTACGGACATGACGACTCCAGGGAGGGGCTGCCGGGTCGGGGAGATCCGGCGGGCGGAAGGGTGCGAAGCGGGGCGCGGCCGGGCGGCCGGGTCGCTCACGGCGCCGAGTGGCGCACGACCAGTTCGGTGGGCAGCACGGCCGGGCCGTCGGGTACGGGCGTGCCGCCGAGGCGGGAGAGCAGCATCCGGGCCGCCGTCTCGCCCATCCGGCGGGTGGGCTGGCGCACGGTGGTCAGCGGCGGTTCGGTGTGTTCGGCCATCGGGATGTCGTCGAAGCCGACGACGGCGATGTCGTCCGGGACCCGGCGCCCGGCCGCCCGCAGGGCGCGGAGCACGCCTGCCGCGCTGATGTCGTTGTGCGCGAAGACCGAGTCGAACTCGGCACCCCGCGCGAGGAGTTCCTCGACGGCAAGACGGCCGCCGCGTTCGGTGAAGTCTCCCTCGACGACGAGATCGGTGGGCAGGACGGAGTGGAATCCGTCTCGCCGGTCCCGTACGCAGCCGAAGTTCCGGGGGCCGGTCAGGACCAGGGGGCGGGTGCGTCCGGCGGCGCGCAGGTGGCGGGCCGCGGACGCGCCTCCCTCGTGGTTGGTGGTCACGACGGAGGGGAATTCGGGGTGGTGGCCGCGGTCGTCGATGAGCACGATCGGCAGGCCGCCGCGGTGCAGTTCGGTGAGGTGGCCGAGGGTGTTCTCGGGCTCCACGACGACGAGCCCGTCGAAGGCGCGCGCGGACACCTGGCTGGTGAAGCGCTGGACGGACTCGGCCCCGCGGTTGCAGGTGAAGAGCAGCAGCCCGTAGTCGGCGGCCTCGACGGTGTCGACGACGCCCTGGAGCAGCTCCCCCATCCACGGCCAGGTCAGCGAGGGCACCAGCATGCCGACCGTCCGGCTGGAGCCGCGGGCGAGACCGACGGCGCCGGAGCTGGGCACATAGCCGAGCTGTGCGATCACTTCACGAACGCGGGCGGCCGTGGAACGGTCCACCTCACCCTTGGTGTTGATGACCCGTGACACGGTCGTCTTGCTGACGCCGGCCTCACGGGCGACATCGGCGATGGTGACGCGCATCTGGTCCTCCAGAGGGCCTTGCAGGGCGGCAGGGCAGGCAAAAGGGACGGGCAGGTGCAGGGCGGTGGTCATGCCGGGCGAGGCGTTCGGTACCGGTTCCGGAACCGGTACCGGCGTTGCGGCTGGAGTTAACCGCGCCGATACAGGGCCGTCAATACTTCACACCGAGATTGGGCAGGTCTCAACTGCCGGGCGGGCAGAAGGCGTTGCGTGTTCACCTTTTGAACGCGAGAGAGCCGCCGCCCCGGGATCGGGGCGGCGGCTCCGGCATACTGCGGTACGGCCGGGCTATTCCGTGGGCTCGATGCCCGCGCGCAGCAGCCCGTAGGTGTACGCGTCCTCCAGCGCCTGCCAGGACGCGGCGATGACGTTCTCGGCGACCCCCACGGTCGACCAGTCGCCCGTGCCGTCGCCCGTGGTGATCAGGACCCGGGTGGTGGACTCGGTGCCGGTGCGGCCCTCCAGGATGCGGACCTTGTAGTCGATCAGCTCCAGCTTGGCGAGCTGCGGGTAGATCCGTTCCAGGGCGACGCGCAGGGCCCGGTCCAGGGCGTTGACCGGGCCGTTGCCCTCGGCGGTGGCGACGATCCGCTCGCCCTTGGCCCAGAGCTTCACGGTGGCCTCGTTGGCGTGCGTGCCGTCGGGGCGGTCCTCGACGATGGCCCGCCAGGACTCCGTACGGAAGTAGCGCCGGGCCCGGCCCTCGACCTCGCCGCGCAGCAGCAGCTCGAAGGAGGCGTCGGCGGCCTCGTAGGTGTAGCCCTTCAGTTCGCGTTCCTTGACGCGCTCCACGACCCGGCCGACCAGGGCGCGGTCGTCGCCGAGGTCGACGCCGAGCTCCTTGCCCTTCAGCTCGATGGAGGCGCGGCCCGCCATGTCGGAGACCAGCATCCGCATGGTGTTGCCGACCAGCTCCGGGTCGATGTGCTGGTACAGGTCGGGGTCGACCTTGATCGCGGAGGCGTGCAGCCCGGCCTTGTGAGCGAAGGCCGAGACGCCCACGTACGGCTGGTGGGTGGAGGGGGTGAGGTTGACGACCTCGGCGATGGCGTGCGAGATCCGGGTCATCTCGGCGAGGGCGCCCTCGGGCAGCACCTTCATGCCGTACTTGAGCTCCAGGGCGGCGACCACCGGGAAGAGGTTGGCGTTGCCGACGCGCTCGCCGTAGCCGTTGGCCGTGCACTGGACGTGGGTGGCGCCCGCGTCGACGGCGGCCAGGGTGTTGGCGACCGCGCAGCCGGTGTCGTCCTGGGCGTGGATGCCGAGCCGGGCGCCGGTGTCGGCGATGACGGTGGAGACGACGGCCTGGATCTGGGCGGGGAGCATGCCGCCGTTGGTGTCGCAGAGGATGACGACCTCGGCGCCCGCCTCGTGCGCGGTACGGACCACGGACTTGGCGTACGAGGCGTTGGCGCGGTAGCCGTCGAAGAAGTGCTCGCAGTCCACGAAGACGCGGCGGCCCTGTTCGCGCAGGTGGGAGACGGTGTCGCGGACCATCTCCAGGTTCTCGTCCAGCGTGGTGCGCAGGGCCAGCTCGACATGGCGGTCGTGCGCCTTGGCGACCAGCGTGATCACCGGGGCCCCGGAGTTCAGAAGCGCCTTGACCTGCGGGTCGTCGGCCGCGCTGCCGCCCGCCCTGCGGGTCGCACCGAACGCCACGAGCTGGGCGTTCTCGAACGTGATCTCCTGCTGGGCGCGGGCGAAGAACTCCGTGTCGCGCGGGTTGGCCCCCGGCCAGCCGCCCTCGATGTAGCCGACCCCGAAGGTGTCCAGATGCCGGGCGATGGTCAGCTTGTCGGCGACCGTCAGGTTGATGCCCTCACGCTGAGCACCGTCGCGCAGTGTGGTGTCGAAGACATGGAAACTGTCGTCGGTGGCGTTGGCCTTGGTGGTCATGCTGAATCTGACTCCTGTCGGATGAGTGGATCCGGACGATCGGGCTCCACTTGCCCCCATCATCCCGCGCGCTCCTCCCCGGCCCGGGGTGCGGGCCGGAAAACGAAAAAACCCCTCGCGGGTGCGAGAGGTCTGCGCGCGGGTCTGGGGCACGATGTCCGTGCCGTACGGGGTGGTACGGCACGGTCACTGCGGACCGGCGCGCCTGCTGCCAATAATCATGACGAACGAGGACACGGCAGAAGTCTCGCACAGTGACGCGCCCGTGACGGGGGTGTCTCAGGATGCGGTCGTGACCCGCTCGTCGCACCTCTCACGCGGCGCCCGCCGTCAGCGTCTCGTCCAGGAACTCCGCGGCCTGGGCGAGCACCTGCTCCCGGCCCGTCCCCGGAATCCCCACCGTCACATGGACGCTGAAACCGTCCAGCAGCGCCCGCAGCCGGGCGGCGAACCGGTCGGCGTCCACCGCCCGGAACTCCCCGCGCGAGACCCCCTCGGCGAGCAGCGCGACCAGGTCCCGGTGCCAGGCCCCCTCGATGGCGGCCTGCCGGGCCCTGGCCTCGTCGTCCGCGTTCTGCGAGCGGCCCCAGACCTCCAGCCAGAGCGTCCAGTGGGGGTCGCGGTGCCCGGCGGGCAGGTAGAGGTCGATGTACGCGTCCAGCCGCTCGCGGGCGGCCCCCGGTCCGGCGAGGAGGGCACGGCGCTCGGCCCCGAGGCGGTTCTCGCTCCACTCCAGGGTCTGGAGCAGCAGCTCGTCCTTGGTGCGGAAGTAGTAGAGCAGGTGCCCGCTGCTCATCCCGACCTCGCGCCCGAGCCCCGCCATGGTCAGCCCGTCGAGCCCGCGCTCGGCGATGGTGGCCATGGCGGCGGCGAGGACGTCCTCGCGGGGCGGTGCGGCGTGGTGGGTGCGGCGGGGGGCGGGGGTCATGGGCGGGGCTTTCGGGACGGGTCCGGGTTCAGATCCCGGGCTGCTGCCGGGGTCAGATCCCTGGCTGCTGCGGGGGTTCAGATCCTGGGCTGCTGAGGGGTTCAGATCCTGGGCTGCTGCTGGGTGATGCAGTGGATGCCTCCACCACCGGCGAAGATCGTACGGGCATCGACCAGGGTCACCGTACGGTCTGGGAACAGGCTCCGGAAGATCGCCGCCGCCTCCTCGTCGCGCGGGTCGTCGAAGGCGCAGAGGACCACGCCGTCGTTGCAGAGGTAGTGGTTGATGTAGGAGTAGTCGACCCACTCCCCGTCCTCGTCGCGCAGCACGGTGGGCGCGGGCACCTCGACCACCTCCAGCGGGCGCCCCCTGGCGTCCGTGGCGGCCCGCAGCACGGCCAGGAGCTCCCGGCTGACCTCGTGGTCGGGGTGGGCCGGGTCCGGCTGGACGTGGGCGACGACGGTGCCCGGGCGGACGAAGGCGGCGACGATGTCGACATGGCCGAGCGTGCCGTACGTCCCGTAGTCACCGGTCAGTCCGCGCGGCAGCCAGATGGCCTTCTCGGTGCCGAGGCGGGCGTGGATCTCCGCCTCGACCTGCTCGCGGGTCCACTCGGGGTTGCGCTCCTTGCCGAGCTGGACGGTCTCGGTGAGCAGGACGGTGCCCTCGCCGTCGACGTGGATCGCGCCGCCCTCGTTGACGAGCGGGGAGCTGTGCGCGGGGACACCGGTCAGCTCGGCGACGGCCCGGGCGATGTGCTGGTCGCTCTCCCAGCGGGCCCAGCCCTGGGCGCCCCAGCCGTTGAACTTCCAGTCGACGGCGGCGAGCGCCCGGCCGTCGGTGACGAAGGTGGGCCCGATGTCGCGCATCCAGGCGTCGTCGAGCGGCCGCAGGACCAGTTCCACGTCCGGCCCGAGGAGCGCCGCCGCGCCCTCCTCCTGCCCGGGCCCGACGACCATCGTGACGGGCTCGAACCGTCGTACGGCCCGGGCGACGGCGGCCCAGGCGTGGCGGGCCTCGTCCAGCTCGGCGCCGGAGGCGAAGGTGGGGTTGGGTCCCGGCCAGGCCATCCAGGTGCGCTCGTGGGGCGCCCACTCGGGGGGCATGCGGAAGGGGGCGGGGGCCGGGGTGACTGCCATGGGGGGCTCCTGGACTCGATTATTTGAGTGCCACTCTAACGGCGGCCGAGGCTGGAACGGAAGTTTCCTCATGGCCTTTCGAGTGGCACTCTAATCTCCGGGGACGGAAAGGCCGCACCGGCGGGAAGCCCGGTGCGGCCTGATCCTGGACTGAGGAGCCCCTAGCCGAGCGGGTGCATCCAGCCGTGGGCGTCCTCGACGACACCGCGCTGGATGTCGAGAAGACGCTCCCGCAGCTTCATGGTGACCTCGCCGGGCTCGCCGCCGCTCTGGGTCCACTCGCCACCCTCGGACTTCACCAGGCCGACCGGGGTGATGACGGCGGCGGTGCCGCAGGCGAAGACCTCGACGAGGGTGCCGTTCGCGGTGTCCTCGCGCCACTGGTCGATGGAGATCCGGCCCTCCTCGGAGCCGTAACCGAGGTCGCGGGCGACCTTGAGGAGGGAGTCGCGGGTGACGCCCGCGAGGAGCGAGCCGGTGAGGGCGGGCGTGACGATCTTCTTGGAGCCGTCCTCCTGCTCGTACACGAAGTACAGGTTCATGCCGCCGAGCTCCTCGACCCACTTGTGCTCGACCGCGTCGAGGTAGGCGACCTGGGCGCAGCCGTGCTCGGCGGCCTCGGCCTGGGCGAGGAGGGAGGCCGCGTAGTTGCCGCCGGTCTTGGCGTCGCCCATGCCGCCCGGGACTGCGCGGACGCGGTTCTCGGAGAGCCAGATGGAGACGGGCTTCACGCCGCCGGGGAAGTAGGCGCCGGCGGGCGAGGCGATCACCAGGAAGAGGTACTCGTTGGCCGGCTTCACGCCGAGGCCGACCTCGGTGGCGATCATGAACGGGCGCAGGTAGAGCGACTCCTCGCCACCGTGCGCCGGGACCCACGCCTTGTCCTGCTGCACCAGCGCGTCGCAGGCCGCGATGAACGTCTCGACGGGCAGCTCGGGCATGGCCAGGCGGGCGGCCGAGCGCTGGAAGCGGCGGGCGTTGGCGTCGGGGCGGAAGGAGGCGACCGAGCCGTCGGGCTGGCGGTAGGCCTTGAGGCCCTCGAAGATCTCCTGCGCGTAGTGCAGGGTCATGTTGGCCGGGTCCAGCGACAGCGGGCCGTACGGAACCAGCTCGGCGTCGTGCCAGCCGCGGCCCTCGGTCCAGCGGATCGTCACCATGTGATCGGTGAAGTGCCGGCCGAATCCGGGGCTGGCCAGGATCGCCTCGCGCTCCGCGTCGGACAGCGGGTTCGAGGAGGGCTTGAGCTCGATCGTGGGCGTCGTCATGAGTGCGTGTCCTTCACCGGTCTTGTGTGTGATGGACCGCGCCCACGCCCGTTCATGCCCGACGCTTTTCGGTCAGGTCCTAGGACGTCCGAGCTTTACCGCGAGCCACGGCCCCGCGTTCGATTATCACTCGCGGGGGGCCGTGCACGAAACGGTGTGAATGCGGTCCAGGGGTCGATGGTGGCACCCGGTGGCCGCACAGGTGAAGCCGCCGGGCGCTGTTGCGACCCGGCGGCTTCGAAGTGGAGTCGTCGGGTCAGCTCGCTACGCGTACCGCGAGGGCGTCGCCGATCTCGTCGGTCGTACGCGTGGCGGCCCCGTCGCGCTCCGCGAGATCGGCGGAGACGGCGTCCTCGATGCGTACGGCCTCGGCCTCGTAGCCGAGGTGGCGCAGCAGGAGGGCGACGGAGAGGACCGTGGCGGTCGGGTCGGCCTTGCCCTGCCCCGCGATGTCGGGGGCGGAGCCGTGGACCGGCTCGAACATCGACGGGAACGCGCCCGTCGGGTTGATGTTGCCGGAGGCGGCCAGGCCGATACCGCCGGTCACGGCGGCGGCGAGGTCGGTGAGGATGTCGCCGAAGAGGTTGTCGGTGACGATGACGTCGAAGCGCTCCGGCTGGGTGACGAAGAAGATCGTCGCGGCGTCGACGTGCAGATAGTCGGTGCTGACCTGCGGGTACTCGGCGGCGACCCGGTCGAAGGTGTTCTTCCACAGGTGGCCGGCGTAGACGAGGACGTTGTTCTTGTGGACCAGCGTCAGCTTCTTGCGCGGGCGGGCGGCCGCGCGCTCGAAGGCGTCCCGGACCACGCGCTCGACGCCGTACGCCGTGTTGACGCTGACCTCGGTGGCGACCTCGGCGGGCGTGCCGGTGCGCAGCGAGCCGCCGTTACCGGTGTACGGGCCCTCGGTGCCCTCGCGGACGACGACGAAGTCGATGTCGGGGCGGCCGGCGAGCGGGGTCGCGGTGTTCGGGAAGAGCTTGGAGGGCCGCAGGTTGATGAAGTGGTCGAAGGCGAAACGCAGCTTCAGCAGCAGCCCGCGCTCCAGGACGCCGGACGGCACGGACGGGTCGCCGATCGCGCCGAGGAGGATGGCGTCGTGGTTCTTGAGCGCCTCCAGCTCCGCGTCCGGGAGGGTGTCGCCGGTGCGGTGCCAGCGCTGGGCGCCAAGGTCGTACTCCTTGGTCTCCAGCTTCACATCCTGCGGGAGGACAGCGTTGAGGACTTTGAGGCCCTGGGCCACAACTTCCTGGCCGATTCCGTCACCGGGGATCACTGCGAGATCGATGCTGCGAGACATGCGGGAAGCCTAACGGTGCGTCCCACCCCATGACATCCGATGTCCACCATACGGACGCGGCAAGGGTGTTCGGGGTGGGGACGGTGCGCGCGGGCGGTGCGCCTGCGACTCCGGGGCCGCAGGCGGTGGGCCGGTGACTCAGTGGGCCGGTGGCTCAGTGGCCGGTCTCGCCACCGTTGTCGCGGCGGTCGAGGGCGCGCTGGAGGGCGGCGGCGGCGTTCTTGCGCTCGGCCTCGGCCGGACGGGAGCTGCGGCGGACGCGGCGGGTGGTGGTGTTGGCCATGATGGATCGACTCCTTGAGATCGCATGGATGCCGGGAGGGGCGGGCGGGCAGGCGCATCGCGATGCAGTGCCGTGCAGGACAGCGCCGTGCGGGGCATTGCGGGGCGGTGCGGTGCCGGGGCCGGGCCGGGATCGGATTTCGAGGCGCCGGAAGGGGCGGGGAGCGTACGCCGCAGGGGTTACCTGCTTCGGGGCGTGCGCCCGCGACCGCCGCAGTCGCTCGATCGAGCGATTCGTTCGGCTCCTACCAAGCTAGGACAGCCGAGCCGCTCTGTCTCCACAGTTAGTCGGACTTCCTACTATCTGAGACGGCCTCCACTCCGCGCTCCGCCCGCAGTTCCCGGATCAGCGCGCGTACGGCGAGGGATCGCGCCTGCTCAGGCGTGGTGACGTAGCCGATCGAGCGCGTGGGCCGGTCGGGTCCGAGAGCGGTGATGTCCATGCCGTCGGGTGCGCCGCGCAGGGACAGAGCGGGCATGATCGCCATGCCGAGACCGCGGGACACCATCGAGAGCACCGCTCCGTCGTCCTCGGCCTCCACGGTCGCCCGGGGGATCCACTCCTGGGCCGCCCACCAGTCGCGGGTGTACGAGGTGCAGTTCTCGGCCCAGTCGACCAACGGCAGGCTCCGGGGCGCGGCGTGCCCGGCGGGGTGCACCAGGGCGTACTCCTCCTCCAGCAGCACTCCGCCCACCAGCCCGGGCGGCAGGGGAGAGGTGGTCCCGAGCGTCGCGACCGCCACGTCGGCCCGCCCGTCCAGCACCTCGCCCGCCGTGCCCGGGCCCAGCTCGCGGACCATCCGCACCACCGGCTCGATGCCCGGATGGCGGGCGGTGAGGCGTTCCAGTGCGGGCGGCAGCAGATACAGGGCGGCGCTGCGGAACGCGGCGATCCGCAGCGGTCCGCTCACCGTGTCCGCGGAGCCGGGCCCCGCCGCGATCCCCCGGGCCTCGGCACCCAGCACGTCGAGCAGCCGCAGGACGCGCCGGGCGTGGCCGGCGACCGCCGCCCCGGCAGGGGTGGGGGTCGCGCCGAGGCGGCCCCGGTCGAACAGCACGGCGCCGATCTTGCGCTCGCTGGTGCGTACGGAGTGGGACACGGCGGACTGGGTCATGCCGAGGGCCTGGGCGGCGGTGGAGAACCCGCGGCCCTCGGCCACGGCGACGATGACGCGGAGTTCACGCGGGGCGAGGTCCGTCATCGCGACCCGCACCACCCGCCGCGCAACGCCCGAGACCTCCGCCCGAACGCCCGTGACCTCTGCTTATGAGAGCTGTTCATGGAAACGATTCTTCCATCGACGCCACCCCCTGCCAGAACACTCCCGGCCCCTTCTACCGTCAGCGGCATGACGACACAGCGCACCGCCCGCACCTTCCGGCTGACCGCCCGCCCGGACGGCTTCCCCACGCCCGACCTCTTCGCCGCCGACACCTCCCCCGCACCGGAGCCGGCCCCCGGCACAGCGCTGGTGGAGAACCTGTATCTGTCGGTGGACCCCTACCACCGGGAGGAGATGGACGGCGGCTGGGAGCTGGGCGTGCCGCTGGAGGGGCGGGCGCTGGGCCGGGTGACGGCCTCGCGCGACCCGGGGCTGGCGGAGGGCGATCTCGTCCTGCACCGCGAGGGCTGGCGGACCCATGCGCTGGTCTCCCTCGGCACGGCCGGGGTGCGCAAGGTCCCGGCGTACGAAGGGGTCCCGCTCACCGCCCACCTCTCACTGCTCGGCGGCACCGGGCTCACCGCGTATGTGGCGCTCACCCGCACCCTGGAGTTCCGGCCGGGCCAGGACCTGTTCGTCTCCGCGGCCGCGGGCGGGGTCGGCACGGCGGTGGGGCGGATGGCCCGGCTGCTCGGCGCGGGGCGCCTGATCGGCAGCGCCGGGTCGCCCGCGAAGGTGGCCCGGCTGACCGGGGAGCTCGGCTTCGACGCGGCCTTCGACTACCACGAAGGACCGGTCGGCGAGCTGCTGGCGAAGGCGGCGCCCGACGGCATCGACGCGTACGTCGACAACGTCGGCGGGGACCATCTGGAGGGCGCGATCTCGGTGCTCCGCGAGCACGGCCGGATCGCGTGGGTGGGTGCGATCTCCCAGTACCACTCGGCGCACGAGCCGCCCGCCGCCCCGCGCAACCTGTTCGACATCGTGGGCAAGAGCCTGCGCCTGGAAGGGGTGATGGTCCGCAACCACTACGACGTGCAGCAGGAGTTGGACGCCCTTCTGGTGCCGCATCTGCGGAGCGGGCTGGTCGTGCCGGACGTCACCGTGGTGGAGGGGTTCGAGCGGACTGTGGACGGGTTCCTCGGGATGCTGCGGGGCGAGAACACCGGGAAGATGCTGATCCGGATCGCCGACTGAGCGCGTCGGGCGCGCCCCTCCCCGGTCACAGCGGATCGCCGTCACAGGAGGCCGTCACAGCAGGTCGCCCTCCCGCCAGTCGAAGGCGAGCGGGTGGGCGGGGGCTGGCAGTGGGCGTCCGGCCGCGGGGCGTACGTACGTGCTTCCCTCCTCCTCGGGGAGCGGGACCGGGCCGTCCGGGCCGAGGGCGGTGAGGCGGCCCGGCCACACCTGCCAGCCACGTGCCGCGTACAGGGCGGCGCCCGCGTCGGAGGCGGACAGGGCCCCGAAGTCGTGGGCCGTGTCGATGACGTGTTCCAACGCGGCCATCACCCGGTGGCCGAGGCCGCCCCGGCGGTGGCCGGCTCGGACGGCGACGGCTTCGACGTATCCGACGCGGTAGGAGCGGTTCGCGTGCAGGACGCGGCGCTGGACTACGGCGCCGTGGGCGACCAGGAGGCCGTCCTCGTCGTGGATCAGGGCGTGGATGCCGCCGAGTGCGTGCTCCCAGTCCTGGTCCGCGAAGTCGCCGTCGAAGGCGGTGTCGAGCAGGGCGCGGATCTTCGCGCGCTCGGCGGCGGTCAGCTCGAAGGTGTGGACGGTACGCACGGCGGGGGCGGCGCCCGGCCTGGGGGCGGTGTCCGGCGTGGCGGCAGCGTCCGGCCTGAGGACGGCATCCGACCTGGGGACGGCGGGGGCGGGCTCGGTCATGCCGCCCATCCTCGCGCGCGGGCGGTCCGGTCCGCACGTGAGAAAGACCGGTAGCCCGCCCGGACCCGGCGCGTGCCGGTCCGGGCGGACCGTGGAGCGGGGAACCGGTGGCGGATCAGTACACCGTGACGCCGTACGCGGACAGCGCCTCGGTCACCGGCTGGTGGATGGCCGAGCCGTTGGTGCCCGAGCAGCCGGAGCTGCCGGAGTGGATGCCGAGGGCGACGGATCCGGCGAAGTGCGCGCCGCCGCTGTCCCCTCCGGCCGAGCAGGCGGTGGTGCGGACCATGTTGTAGACGGGCCCGTCGCTGTAGTTGACGGTGACGTTGACGGCGGTGACCGTTCCGGAGGTCACCTTGGTCGTGGACCCGCTCTTCCGGATCGCCTGGCCGACGACGGCGTTGCCCGCGGAGGTGATGTCCTGGGTGGAGCCGTTGTAGAGGTCGACGGTTCCGGCGGGCGACGAGCCGTCGGTGTAGCGGACGATGCCGTAGTCGTTGGTCGGGAAGCTGCTGCCCTCCCGGACGCCGATGACCGGACCGCCGGAGCGGGCCGACCAGTTGGCGGAGATGTTGGTGCAGTGTCCGGCGGTCACGAAGTAGCGGGCCCCGCCCTTGGTGACGTTGAAGGCCGCCGAGCAGCGGCTGCCGCCGCCGTGGATCGCGCCGCCGCCCAGCACCTCGCGGCGGAATTCGCCGGGGACGCGCTTGATGGCGGCCGCGCCGCCGAGTCGTTCGGCGACGGCCTCCAGGCGGGCCATGTCGCGGGCGGAGACGGAGGAGTCGGCCTCGACCACGACCTGGTTGGTGCGCGGGTCGACGCCCCAGGAGGTGCCGGTGATCTTCGCCTCGGCCTCCAGGGTGTCCATGGCCGACCGGAGTTCGGCGGCGCTGCGGGTCACCCGGCGGACGGTGGCCCCGGCGGCGCGGGCCTGCTCCTCGGCCCGGTCGGTGGTGACGGTGACGACCAGGTCGCCGGTCCTGCGGTCGAGGTAGCTTCCCGCGGTGTCGGCACCGAGCACGCGTTCGACCTTGGCGTCGAGCGCGTACGCGGACGGGGCGGGGATCGCCGAGGGGGCGGCGGAGGCGGACGGGTCGGCGGCGGAGGCGGAGGGAGCCGCGCCGAGGCCGAGGGCGCCGGCGACGAGCAGCAGGGAAACGCCGAGGCGCGCGCGGGAGTTGCGTCTCATGGGGGGGACTCCTTCTCGGGTGACGTGTGGGGACGTACCGAAAAGGAATTTGACATGTTCATTACCTAACCACAAGGGTGCGTGCCCCGGGGGCATCCAAGGCCGCGCACCCCAGGGGCATCGGCGGACGGTCGGTCCCGGTCATCGGACACTGACCGGGACCCGCTCCCGTCCTGTCCGAAGCACCGCTTCCCCCGGCCTCCGCCACCGCGCACACTGCGCCCATGTCCGACACGACACCCGCACCTCAGCAGTGGTCGCCCACCCATGGCGACCCGTACCGCCCCACGCCCTACCGCCCCGAACGGATCGCCCCGGGGACATCCCTGGCCCATGCCGCCCGGCTGCGCCGCCGGATGGACGAGCGCAGGACCGTCCGCGCCTTCTCCCCCGACCCCGTCCCCGAGCAGGTGCTGCGCGACGCCATCGCCTGCGCGGCCACCGCCCCCTCGGGCGCCCACCAGCAGCCGTGGACCTTCGTCCTGGTCAAGGACCCGGAGGTACGCCGCCACATCCGGGAGGCCGCCGAGCACGAGGAGAAGCTGAGCTACGACGGGCGGCTCGGCGAGGAGTGGCTCGCCGCCCTGCGCCCGCTGGGCACCGACGAGGTCAAGGCCCATATGACGGACGCGCCCGCCCTGATCGTGGTCTTCCAGCAGCGCTACTGGCTGGGCGAGGACGGCACCAAGCGCAAGCACTACTACGTCGACGAGTCGGTCGGGATCGCGGTGGGCATGCTGCTCACCGCCCTGCATCTGTCCGGGCTCGCCGCGCTGATCCACACCCCGAGCCCGATGCGCTTCCTCGGCGAGGTGCTGGGCCGGCCCGAGAACGAGAAGGCGTTCGCCGTGATCCCCGTCGGCCATCCCGCGGACGACTGCGAGGTCCCCGACCTGGTACGCAAGTCGCTGGATCAGGTGCTGGTGGAGATCTGACGGGCCGCCTCGCAGAAAGGCCCCGCCATGGAAACCGCCCCCCGGCCGGTAGGGGGACCGGTCGGGGGGCGGTGCTCAGGAAGGGCTCTCCCGCGGCGGAGAGCCCCTGGGGCCCGGGGCGGCGTGCTGCGGCGCCCCGGGAGGGCGTCAGCCCTGGTGGGGGTAGGTGTAGTCGGTCGGCGGGACCAGCGTCTCCTTGATGGCCCGGGTCAGAGTCCAGCGCTGGAGGTTCTGCGGGGCGCCCGCCTTGTCGTTGGTGCCGGAGGCACGGCCGCCGCCGAAGGGCTGCTGGCCGACGACGGCGCCGGTCGACTTGTCGTTGATGTAGAAGTTGCCCGCGGCGTAGCGGAGCTTGTCCATCGTGTACGCGGCGGCCGCGCGGTCGCCCGCGATGACCGAGCCGGTCAGCGCGTAGTCGGACACCGACTCCATCTGCTCCAGCATGGCGTCGTACTTCTCGTCCTCGTAGACGTGGATCGCGAGGATCGGGCCGAAGTACTCGGTCGTGAAGACCTCGTTCTCGGGGTCGGAGCACTCGATGACGGTCGGACGGACGAAGTAGCCCACCGAGTCGTCGTAGGTGCCGCCCGCGACGACCGTGCACGCCGGGTCGGACTTGGCGCGGTCGATCGCGGCCTTGTTCTTGGCGAACGAGCGCTCGTCGATGACGGCTCCGATGAAGTTCGTCAGGTCGGTGACGTCACCCATCTTGATGGAGTCGACCTCGGCCGCGAACTCCTCCTTGAAACCGGAGTTCCAGATGGAGGCCGGGACGTACGCCCGGGAGGACGCCGAGCACTTCTGGCCCTGGAACTCGAAGGAGCCGCGGGTCAGCGCGGTCTTCAGGACGGCGCGGTCGGCGCTGGGGTGCGCGACGACGAAGTCCTTGCCGCCGGTCTCGCCGACGAGCCGCGGGTAGGTGCGGTAGTTGGCGATGTTGTTGCCGACGGTCTTCCACAGGTGCTGGAAGGTGGGGGTCGAGCCGGTGAAGTGGATACCGGCCAGGTCGCGGTGGTTCAGCGCCACCTCGGAGACGGCCTTGCCGTCGCCGGTGACCAGGTTGATGACGCCCTTGGGCAGACCGGCCTCCTCCAGGAGCTGCATCAGCAGCACGGCGGCGTGGGTCTGGGTCGGGGACGGCTTCCACACCACGACGTTGCCCATGAGGGCGGGGGCGGTGGGGAGGTTGCCCGCGATGGCCGTGAAGTTGAACGGCGTGATCGCGTAGACGAAGCCCTCCAGCGGGCGGTGGTCCATGCGGTTCCACACGCCCGGGGAGTTCGCCGGGGGCTGCTCGGCGAGGATCTGGCGCGCGTAGTGCACGTTGAAGCGCCAGAAGTCGATCAGCTCGCAGGGGGTGTCGATCTCGGCCTGCTGGGCGGTCTTGGACTGGCCGAGCATCGTGGAGGCGGCCAGCGTCTCGCGCCAGGGGCCCGACAGCAGCTCGGCGGCGCGCAGGATGATCGCCGCGCGGTCGTCGAAGGACATCGCGCGCCAGGCCGGAGCGGCGGCGAGGGCCGCGTCGATGGCGTCCTGCGCGTCCTGCTCGGTGGCGCCCGCGAAGGTGCCGATGACGGCCTTGTGGTTGTGCGGCTGTACGACGTTCACACGCTCGCCGCCGCCCATCCGCTTCTCGCCGCCGATGGTCATCGGCAGGTCGATCGGATTGTCGGCGAGCTCCTTGAGCTTCACCTCCAGGCGGGCGCGCTCCGGGGAACCCGGGGCGTAGGAGTGGACCGGCTCGTTGACCGGCGCGGGGACCTGGGTGACGGCGTCCATGGTTGCCTTGTCTCCTTGGTGTCGGCGGGGATGGGTGTGTCGGCCGTGGCCGGTTCAGCCCGGGGTCGGGGCCGGGTGCTCAGCCCTTGGTGAGGACCGAACGGGCGAAGAACAGCAGGTTGGCCGGCTTCTCCGCGAGGCGTCGCATGAAGTATCCGTACCAGTCGGTGCCGTACGCCGTGTAGACGCGCATCCGGTGGCCCTCGGCCGCGAGCCGGATGTGCTCGTCGCTGCGGATGCCGTACAGCATCTGGAACTCGTACTCATCCAGTTTGCGCCCCGCCTGGCGGCCCAGCTCCTGGGCGATGGCGATGAGACGGGGATCGTGGGACCCGATCATCGGGTAGCCCTCGCCCTCCATCAGGATCCTGGTGATACGGACGTACGCCTTGTCGATCTCGGCCTTGTCCTGGTACGCGACGGAGGCGGGCTCCTTGTAGGCGCCCTTCACGATGCGTACGCGGCTGCCCGCGGCGGCGAGCCGACGGGCGTCGTCCTCGGTGCGGAACAGGTAGGACTGGATGACGCATCCGGTCTGCGGGAAGTCCTTCCGCAGCTCCTCGTGGATGGCGAACATCGAGTCGAGGGTGGTGTGGTCCTCGGCGTCCAGGGTGACCGTGGTGCCGATGGCGGCCGCCGCCTCGACGACGGGGCGCACATTGGCGAGGGCGAGCTCGTGGCCGTTCTCCAGCGCCTGGCCGAACATCGACAGCTTGACGGACATCTCGGCGCGGGGGCCCAGGTCCAGGGCCTTCAGACGCTCGATGAGCTCCAGGTACGCGTCGCGCGCGGCCTCGGCCTGCCCGGGGGTGGTGATGTCCTCACCGACGACGTCGAGCGTGACCTCCAGGCCCTTGTCCGCGGCGTCCACGACGATCGGCACGACCTGGTCGACGGTCTCCCCGGCGATGAAGCGGTCGACGACCTGCTTGGTGCCGGGCGCGGCCGAGACGAACCGGCGCATCTTGTCGCTGCGCGATGCGGCGAGAATCACGGGACCCAGCACGGGGTACCTCCACGGATGAACGAACGAAGGGCCGTAACGGTACGTACATGAACGTAGGTGTACAGACATGAACACACTGGTACGGCACGGATAACCACCGTGAAATCTAGGCACCCCGTCGGCCCTGTGCCATCGACACCTGTCACGCATCCGTGGCCGCCATCTCAGACATCTGTCTGAAGATGGCCGGGAGGGGGTGCGAGAATGGCCGGGTGACAGGCGATTACCAGGAACTGGTCGACGAGATCTCCGCCCTCCTCGGCGCCCCGGCCACCCTGGAGAACCGGGACTTCGGACTGGTCGCCTTCGGGGCCCACGACAGCGACGACGACACGGCGATGGACCCGGTCCGCACCCGCTCGATCCTGACCCGCCGCTCCACCCCCGCCGTCCGCGCCTGGTTCGAGGGCTTCGGCATCACCCGGGCCACCGGCCCCGTCCGCATCCCCGCCGCCCCCGAGGCCGGGGTGTTCCGGGACCGCATCTGCCTTCCGGTACGCCATCGGGGTGTCGTCCTCGGTTACGTCTGGCTGCTCGACACCGACCCGGGGCCTGCCGACGAACGGCTGGCCGCCGCGATGGAGGTCACCGCCCGGATCGGGGCGCTGCTCGCCGACGAGGCGCGGGCGGGTGCCGACCTCTCGCGGGAGTTGGGCGCTGTCCTGACCGCCGGGCCGGGGCGGCAGCACGACAGCGCTGTCGCCGCGCTGGGCGAGGCGCTGGGGCGGGACGCGGAGGGGCTGCACGCGGTGGTGTGCGTGACCCCGTGGACGGACGACACGCCTTCGGTACGGGGCGTGGCCTCGGCGGCCGCGCTGGCGACGGTCGCCGCGCCCGGGGCCGCCGGGCCCGCGGCGCTGGCGGCACTGATCCGGCTGCGCTCGGCGGACCGCCTGGACCCGGCCCTGAACGCGGCGGACCGGTTGCGCGCGAGTGGCCCCCCGGCGGCCACCGGGGGGATCGCCGGCCCCCGCCGAGGGCTGGACGAGCTGACGGTCTCGTGGCGGGAGGCGGTGGCGGCGGCCCGCGCGGCCCGGGCGGAGACCCGTCTCGGCCCGGTCGCCCGGTGGTCGGCGATCGGCCCGTACCGCCTGCTGACCGCGCTCCCGGGCACCGGCACGGACGCCGGGGACCCGGCGGTCGCCTCGCTGCTGACCCCGCCGCACCGGGAGCTGGCGCACACGGCGGAGGTGTTCCTGGACTGCGCGGGTCAGGCGAGCCGGACGGCCGCCGCCCTGGGCATCCACCGCCAGACGCTCTACTACCGGCTCTCCCGCATCCAGCAGATCACCGGCCTCGACCTCAACGAGGGCGAGGACCGGCTGCTGCTGCACATGGCGGTGAAGCGGGCGCGGCTGTAGTCCGCTGCACCGGGGCCCGTGACATCGGCCTGCGACGGACGGCGCGGGGCCGAGGCGGGGCGGCTCGCCTTCGGCTGCCGCGCCGCCCTCACGGTCCTGGCCGACAGCCCGCTGACCACCGCGGCCACCGGGCTGCCGGATCTGCCGGTGCTGCTCACGGTCGTCCACGGGCGGCCCGCACACCGCGACGGATCGCTCCGAGACCTGAGTGCGGTGCCGGGAGCGTCACTTGCCGAAGCGGCGTTCCCTGTTCGCGTACGAGCGCAGCGCCCGCAGGAAGTCCACGTGCCGGAAAGCGGGCCAGTAGCAGTCCACCCAGTGCATCTCGGCGTACGCGGACTGCCAGAGCAGGAAGCCGGAGAGCCGCTGCTCGCCGGAGGTCCGGATGATGAAGTCGGTGTGGTCGGCGATCGGCGAGTAGAGGTGCCGGGAGATGTCGTCGATCCCGAACCGCGCGACCAGCTCGGCCGGGTCGCCCCCGGCGGCCATGTGCTCCTCGAAGGCGGCCTTCACCGCGTCGACGATCTCGCGCCGGCCGCCGTAGCCGACCGCCACGTCCACCTTGAGCCCGCCGCGCCCGCTCGTGGCGGCGGTGGCCTCCTTGAGCACCCGGGCGCTGGAGCCGGGCAGCATGTCGAGCGAGCCGATCACCTGGACCTCCCAGTCTCGGCCCTCGGCGGTGATGTCGCGGACGGTCTCCTCGATGACCTCGATCAGCGGGCCGAGCTCCTCGGCGGGGCGGCCCAGGTTGTCGTCGGAGAGCATGAAGAGGGTGACGTGCTCGATCCCCGCGGCGGTGCACCAGCCGAGGAACGTGGTCACCTTGGCGCCGCCCGCCCGGTACCCCTCCCGGACGTCCGTGTGCCCGGCCTTGCGGGCCCACCGCCGGTTGCCGTCCACCATGATCCCGACGTGCTGCGGGCGGGGCAGCCCCACCAGGGTGGCGGCGAGCCGGCGCTCGTACACCGCTTCGATCGGGCGTCGCAGGAACAGGGGGAGCAGCTTCATGGACCTTCTCCATCACGGGATGGGTGGTGCCGAAGGACCCTACCAGCGTCCGCGGCCACCCCCGGCGGGGTCGCACGGGAGCGCGACGGCGGGGCCTGGGGGCCTCACAACGGGCCGTCCGCGCCCTCCGGTTCGACCACCGGCCGGTCGCTGACCAGTGCGGCCAGCACCATCGGCGCGTCCGCGTCGCTGTGACCGACGGTCAGCGCGACCCAGCGCCCGCCCGGGGCCGCTCCGCCGGAGCCGACCGGACCCCAGACGCTCAGGTCCCCGTACAGATCTTCCGCGAACAGCGCCTCGAACAGCGGCTCCACGGGCGAACCGCCCCGCCACCGCAGCAGCGGCCCGTGCAGCGGGACCGTGCGGCGCGGACCCCAGCGGGCGTCCAGTACTCGGGCCAGGGAGTCGAGCCGGGCGGCCGCCGCCTCCTCGGCGTCGTTCCACTCGGGGGCGTACACGCCGGTCAGCGGGTCGCCCTCCCACAGCGGCACGATCTGGAACCCCGCCCCCGTGCTGAGCGTCCACTCGCCGGTGGCCGGGTCGCCCTCGGCGGCGGTGGGGCCGGTGGCCGGTACGGGGGCGGCGAGGAGCTCCTCGACCTCGGCGACCGCCCGGTCCGCCTCGAAGGCCTCCCCGGCCCGGGCGGTCACAGTACCGGCCGGTCCAACGGGCGGGGCAGCGGGGCCAGCGCCCCCGCCTCGCGCAGCCGTTCGTACACCCGCACCACCGTCGCACTGTCGCCGGGGGCCGCGATGCTCAGCAGCTCGCCGCCTGCCGGGAGTTGCTGCCGGACCACCTCCAGGCCGACCGGGATCAGGGCGGCGCGGGCCGGGGAGAGGTAGCCGGTGCGGCCGACGACCGGGTCGCCGACGGAGTACCCGGCGTCGTCCTCCAGGGCGTCCAGCACGTCGTCGTCGCTCACGTCACCGAAGTCCGGCTCCCACACCCGGGCCAGGAGGGACAGGATCTCCTCCTCCGGGACCACGGCGATGTCCGGTGCGTGGAGGACGATCGCGAGCGACTGGAGCAGGAACCGCGGTGAGCCCCCGGCCAGTCCGCTGACCTCCGCCTCCCAGCCGGGCGCCCCCGTGCCGACGAGCCGCAGCCCGGTACCGGTGAGGTCCGACCAGTCGGCCGCGTCCTGGGCGGTCCGCAGCGCGCCGAGCAGACCGTCCCCTCCCGCGGTGAAGGCGGTCGCGGGTCCGCTCCCGTGCACCTGGCTCCAGACGTCGGCCGCCTGCGGGACCAGCTCGGCGAACCCGTCCAGGGTCCGCTGCCACCGGTCGGCCAGGGCCTCGACCGGTTCGGGCCTCGGGCCCCAGAAACCCCGCACTACACGTCGCATTCTCGTCTCTCCTCCGTCGGCCGGCCGTCCCGCGTCGCGCGGCTCCCCCAGTCGCACGCCGACGGGGCCCGGCGGCCGGGGGCACCACGCGTTGCAGGCTACTCGGCCGCTGAGGGCTGTCGGGTCATCCCTGGCGGGACAGCCCTCAGTCGAATGCTTCCGGTTTCCTGGTGCTGTCGCCGGGGTGCGGCTTGGTGTTGATCACCTTGATCGGCAGCCCCTCCTCGCGGAACGCCTTGCGGGCCGCCTTGGCCACGTCCGGGTCGGAGAAGTGCCACTCCACGGCGCGGCCGCCGGACGCCTCCACCTGGGCCCGTGCCTCGGCGACGAACTTGTCCTTGCCGGACGGGGTGAGGCTGGAGCGGTCGGTCTTGGACAGATAGCTGCCGTAGCCGTTCTTGGCCTCCAGGTAGGTCTGCCGGGAGGAGTCCCACCCGTCGTACTCCACGGCCGGTTTGCCCTCGCGCGGGTGCGGTACGACGTACTCCTGGCCCCGGTTCGTCCCGGTGATCTGCTCCTGGTAGCGGAGCCAGGACTCGTTCTTCCAGTTCGGCGCGGGGTTGCGGTCCCGGCCGGCCCAGTAGCCGTCGCCCGCGTCGGCGTCGCCGAGCGTACGGTCCTTGAGGCCCTCGGCCCAGGACGGCGGGTTGTAGTTGCGCGGGTCGGAGGTGTCGTTGCGCTGCGGCTCGGGGTACTTCTTCTTGTCCAGCTCGGCCTTCCGGGCCCGCTCGGGCTCCTCCAGCCGCTTCTGGTCCAGATGCGCCTGGCGCTCCGCCGCCCGCGCCTCCTCGGCCGACTTCCTGGCCGCCTCGTCGCAGCCGCCCTCCGCGAGGATGATCCGGCCCGGCGGGCCGCCCGCCAGCACCCCGGTACCGGAGCCGGGCACTCCACCGGTGCCGCCTCCCCCGTACCGCACCGACGGCGTCCCGGACGCGATGGCACAACCGGTCCGGCGCGCCGCGTCCTCGGCGCTGTCCGCCGCCTCGTCGGCCTCCTTCGCCGCCTTGCGTACGCCGTCCAGGTCGCCCGCCTCCGCGGCTTGCCGGGCCCGGCGGGCGGCCGCGCTCGCGTCGCCCGCCGCGTCGGCGACCTCGGAGGCCGCCTTGCCGACCTTGCCGAGCTTCCCGGCCTTGCTGACCACCTTCGCGACGTTGTAGCCGGGGATGAACAGCGAGCCGACGTTCCAGATCACATCGGTGACGGCCCGGGTCTTCTCCCCGTTGTTCCAGCGCTCACGGACCTCGTCCCCGACGAAGACGTCGTCGCCGACCGTGATCACCGTGTTGACCGAGGCCCCGCCCCAGTCCCGGAGCGCGCCCAGGTAGTCGCCGTCCGCCCACTTGTCGCCCGCGCCCGCGGAGTCAGCCGCCCACTGGTCGGCGAGCCGGCCTCCGTACTCCACGAGGCCCGACCAGGTCTCGGGCTTGAACAGGTCGATGATCCCGGTGATGTCGCCCCAGATCCCGTCGACCACGACGCCCTTGAAGACCTGGGTCGTACGGTCCCAGGCGCAGCCGAAGAAGCCCCAGCCGCCGCAGTCCTCCTTCTCCTCGGCCTGCTCCCCACCGCCCTCGTCCTCACCCTCGGCGGAGGCGGGCACGTCGTAGGCGGCCTCGGGCTCCTCGTGTTTCTCCGGGAAGGTGTCCTCACCGGTGCCGGGACGCCCGGTGTCGTCGGGCCCGCCGGTGCCGCCCCCGGTTCCGCCGGTACTTCCGGAGCCGCCGGACGCGGTGCCGCCGGTGGCGCTCCCGCCCGTACCTTCCGTACCACTGGTCCCACCCGTACCACTGGTCCCGCCCGTCCCCTCAGTACTGCCGGTACCTCCCGTACCTCCCGTGCTCCCCGTCCCGCCCGTCGCATCGCCGCCGGTCGCCCCGCCCGTGGTTGTCGACCCACCGTCAGCGCCGCCGTCGGCACCTCCATCAGCGCCGCCATCAGCGCCGCCGTCCGCACCGCCGTCCGCACCGCCGTCCGCGCTCCCCGACGTACCCCCGTCGGCTCCGCCGTCCGCTCCCCCGCCCGGGCCGTCCCCCGCCTCGACGGAGTCGCTGCCTCCGGACACCGGGCAGGAGCTGCCGGTCAGCGAGCAGATCGCCGACTGGAGGCCGTCGGTGATCCGGCCGCCGAGGCCGCCCACTGTCAGGGCCGCGATCAGCGCGACGACGATCAGGACGAGGCCCAGGTACTCCAGGGCGGTCTGCCCCCGGTCCCGGCGCCAGGTGATCATGTGCGGGAGCGAGAACTTCGGCGGCCGGCCCCGCTCGGCCGACGGCAGCCGGAACCACGCACGGCTCGGCGACCGGCTGATCAGGACGATGATCAGGATCGGCAGGACCAGCTGGGTCAGCCCGTCCGGAGAACCGTTCCCGAGGTTGGCGAGCCCGCCGAGGATCAGCCACCCCTGAACGGCGACGATCCCCCACCGCACCCGCGTGCCGCCGGTCCGTACGTGCCGCGCCAGCAGCGCGCCGAGCACCCCTGGCGCGGAGGCGTACAGCAGGATGCCGAGCACCTCGGCGCCCATCGCGTCCACGGCGAGCGCGGAGCCGGAGAGACCGATCGCGCCCAGGACCGTCGCGCCGAGAAGGACGAGGAGCAGCGCTCTTACGAGGACGAGGGGGCCCGGGATTTCACGCCGCGGGGCGGCGGCCGGGGCCGGCCCTCCCGCTACGGGTATGCCACCGACAGCAGACATACGTGATCCGACCCCCGGTACCCCTGAGTGACCTGATAATCGGTCACCCTAGGGTCGGGGGCCGCCGCGCGTCGTGGGCCCCAGGGCCCAACCCCGGGCCCACCCCGGCGGGTTGGCTGTCCGCGGAAAGCGCTGTACCCGGCGTCCGGGCCTCTCGTACGGGACGAGGGGCCCGGCCACCGGGTACAGGGCGGGGTCGTGCGGGGTGTGTCAGTCGGTGAGGTTCACCGAGCGGGCCGAGGAGGCGCCGATCTCGTCGGCGATCTCGGTCAGCACCGTCTGCGGGACGGTGTCGTCGACGGTGAGGACGACGAGCGCCTCGCCGCCCGCGGCCGCCCGCGAGACCTGCATGCCCGCGATGTTCAGCCCGGCCTCGCCGAGGATCTTGCCGACCGCGCCGACCACACCGGGACGGTCCTGGTAGCGCAGGACCACCATGTGGTCCGCGAGGGCCAGGTCCACGTCGTGCTCGCCGATGGCCACGATCTTCTGGAGGTGCTTCGGGCCCGCCAGCGTGCCGGAGACCGCGACCTCCTCGCCGCTGGAGAGCGTGCCGCGCACGGTGACCACATTGCGGTGATCGGGCGACTCGGAGCTGGTGGTGAGGCGGACCTCGACACCGCGCTCCTGCGCGAAGAGCGGGGCGTTGACGTAGCTGACGGTCTCGTCTACGACGTCCTCGAAGACGCCCTTGAGCGCCGAGAGCTCCAGCACCTTCACGTCGTGCTGGGTGATCTCGCCGTACACCTCGACGTCGAGCCGGGCCGCGACCTCGCCCGCGAGTGCGGTGAAGATCCGGCCGAGCTTCTCGGCGAGCGGGAGGCCGGGGCGTACGTCCTCGGCGATGACGCCGCCCTGGACGTTGACCGCGTCCGGGACCAGCTCACCCGCGAGCGCGAGGCGGACGGACTTGGCGACCGCGATGCCCGCCTTCTCCTGGGCCTCGTCGGTGGAGGCGCCCAGGTGCGGGGTGCAGACGACCTGGTCGAACTGGAAGAGCGGGGAGTCCGTGCAGGGCTCCTTCGCGTACACATCGAGGCCCGCGCCCGCGACGCGACCCTCCTTGAGCGCGGAGTACAGCGCCTCCTCGTCGACGATCCCGCCGCGCGCGGCGTTGACGATGCGCACCGAGGGCTTCACCTTGTGCAGCGCCTCGTCCCCGATGAGGCCGAGGGTCTCGGGGGTCTTGGGCAGATGCACGGTGATGAAGTCGGCGACCTCCAGCAGCTCGTCCAGGCTGAGGAGCTTGACGCCCATCTGCGCGGCGCGGGCGGGCTGGACGTAGGGGTCGTAGGCGACGACCTTCATGCCGAAGGCCGACATGCGCTGGGCGACCAGGACACCGATGCGGCCGAGGCCCACGACGCCGAGGACCTTCTCGCTGAGCTCGACGCCGGTGTACTTGGAGCGCTTCCACTCGCCGTTCTTCAGGGCGGTGTTGGCCTGCGGGATGTTCCGCGCGGTGGCGACCAGCAGACCGCAGGCCAGCTCGGCGGCGGTGACGATGTTGGAGGTCGGGGCGTTGACGACCATCACGCCGGCCTTGGTGGCCGAGGAGACATCGACGTTGTCCAGACCGACGCCCGCGCGGGCCACGACCCGGAGCTTCCTGGCGGCGGCGATGGCCTCGGCGTCGACCTTGGTAGCGGAGCGCACCAGGATCGCGTCGACATCGGCGATCGCGGGGAGCAACTCGGCGCGGTCCGCGCCGTTGCAGTGCCGGATCTCGAAATCCGGACCCAGAGCGTCGACCGTGGCGGGCGACAGCTCTTCAGCGATGAGTACGACAGGTTTCGAGCTCACGTGAGTCCTCACAAGTCCAGTGCGGACGGCCGTCCCGACGGCCGCAGGCGGTGGAGGGGCTAGCCGCGTGGTAGACGCACGACACTGTGGGCCCTGACGCGTGTATGTGTTGAGAAGTGTAGTCATGCGGAGGGCCTTCTACTGCGCCCTGGTGGAAGGATCACCCGCACGGGGTGGACGTGGTGTACACCCGCACAGAACCCGCACCTTCCGGTAGTGCTCCCGGTGATGCGGAGCGGGGCGGGCCCTTCCGGACCCGCCCCGCTCCCCGAGGCCTAGGCCTCTTCGTCGTTCACCCAGCTCATGAGCTTGCGCAGCTCACGGCCGGTGGTCTCCAGCAGGTGGTCGCTGTCGGCCTTCTTGTACTCGTTGTACTTGGGCAGACCGTTGTGGTACTCGGCCATCCAGTTCTTGGCGAAGGTGCCGTCCTGGATCTCGGTGAGGACCTTCTTCATCTCGGCCTTGGTGGCGTCGGTGATGATCCGGGGGCCGGTGACGTAGTCGCCCCACTCGGCGGTCTCCGAGATGGACCAGCGCATCTTCTCCAGGCCGCCCTCGTACATGAGGTCGACGATGAGCTTCAGCTCGTGCAGGCACTCGAAGTACGCGATCTCGGGCTGGTAGCCCGCCTCGGTCAGCGTCTCGAAACCGGCCTTGACCAGGGCGGCGGTGCCACCGCAGAGAACGGCCTGCTCACCGAACAGGTCGGTCTCGGTCTCCTCGGTGAAGGTGGTCTTGATGACGCCGGCACGGGTGCCGCCGATCCCCTTGGCGTACGACAGGGCGAGCGCCAGGCCCTTGCCCGAGGCGTCCTGCTCGACGGCCACGATGCACGGGACGCCGCGGCCCTCCTCGTACTGGCGGCGGACCAGGTGGCCGGGGCCCTTGGGGGCGACCATGCAGACGTCGACGTTGGCCGGCGGCTTGATGAAGCCGAAGCGGACGTTCAGGCCGTGGCCGAAGAACAGGGCGTCGCCGTCCTTGAGGTTGTCCTTGATGGACTCCTCGTAGACCTGGGCCTGGATCGGGTCCGGGACGAGGATCATGATGACGTCGGCCTCGGCGGCGGCCTCGGCGGGGGTCACCACGCGCAGGCCCTGCTCCTCGGCCTTGGCCTTGGACTTCGAGCCCTCGTGCAGACCGACGCGGACGTCGACGCCGGAGTCACGGAGCGACAGCGCGTGGGCGTGGCCCTGGCTGCCGTAGCCGATGACCGCGACCTTGCGGCCCTGGATGATGGACAGGTCGGCATCGTCGTCGTAGAACAGCTCGGCCACTGGGTCTTCTCCTTGGTGTGCAGGTGTTGCGTCCCACCGTACGGCGGGGTGCGTCGTGAGTGTGGTCGGGTCTCGCCATCCGAGCGGGGCGGACGGCCGCCCCGCTCGGGCGCGTCGGCTCAGGCCGAGCGGTCGAGGGCGCGCAGGGACCGGTCGGTGATCGAGCGCGCGCCGCGCCCTATGGCGATGGTGCCGGACTGGACGAGCTCCTTGATGCCGTACTGCTCCAGCATCTTGAGCATCGCCTCCAGCTTGTCGGCCCCTCCGGTCGCCTCGATCGTGACGGCCTCCGGGGAGACGTCGACGGTCTTGGCGCGGAACAGCTGGACGATCTCGACGATCTGGGAGCGGGTCTCGCTGTCGGCGCGGACCTTCACCAGGACGAGCTCCCGCTGGATCGCAGCGGCGGGCTCGAGTTCGACGATCTTCAGGACGTTGACCAGCTTGTTGAGCTGCTTGGTCACCTGCTCCAGGGGCAGGTCCTCGACATTCACGACGATGGTGATGCGGGAGATGTCGGGGTGCTCGGTGGTACCGACCGCGAGCGAGTCGATGTTGAAGCCGCGTCGGGAGAACAGGGCGGTGATCCGGGCGAGGACACCGGGCTTGTTCTCGACCAGGACGGAGAGCGTGTGCTTGCTGGACATGGAGTCGTTCTCTCTCTGTCTCTCAGTCGTCTTCGTTGTCGCCGAAGTCGGGGCGGACGCCGCGTGCGGCCTGGACCTCGTCGTTGGAGGTGCCGGCGGCGACCATCGGCCAGACCATGGCGTCCTCGTGGACGATGAAGTCGATCACGACGGGGCGGTCGTTGATGGAGTTGGCCTCTTCGATGACCTTGTCCAGTTCGGCCGGGTCCTCGCAGCGGATGGCGTAGCAGCCCATGGCCTCGGAGAGCTTGACGAAGTCCGGGACGCGGGTGCCCCTGGCCGGACCGCCGTCGCTGTCGGGGCCGGAGTGCAGGACGGTGTTGGAGTAGCGCTGGTTGTAGAAGAGGGTCTGCCACTGGCGGACCATTCCGAGGGCGCCGTTGTTGATGACGGCGACCTTGATCGGGATGTTGTTGAGCGCGCAGGTGGTCAGTTCCTGGTTGGTCATCTGGAAGCAGCCGTCGCCGTCGATGGCCCAGACCGTGCGGTCGGGCATGCCGGCCTTGGCGCCCATCGCGGCCGGGACCGCGTAGCCCATCGTCCCGGCGCCGCCGCTGTTGAGCCAGGTGGCGGGCTGCTTGTAGTCGATGAAGTGGGAGGCCCACATCTGGTGCTGGCCGACGCCCGCCGCGAAGATCGTGCCCTCGGGGGCGAGCTTGCCGATGCGCTGGATGACCTGCTGCGGGGAGAGGCTGCCGTCCTCGGGCAGGTCGTAGCCGAGCGGGTAGGTGTCGCGCCAGCGGTTGAGGTCCTTCCACCATGCGGCGTAGTCGCCGGTGCGGCCCTCGGTGTGCTCGGCCTGGACGGCCTGGACCAGGTCGGCCAGGACCTCGCGGGCGTCGCCCACGATCGGGACGTCCGCGGTGCGGTTCTTGCCGATCTCGGCCGGGTCGATGTCGGCGTGGACGATCTTGGCGTACGGGGCGAAGCTGTCCAGCTTGCCGGTGACGCGGTCGTCGAAGCGGGCGCCGAGGGCGACGATCAGGTCGGCCTTCTGCAGCGCGGTGACGGCGGTGACCGCGCCGTGCATGCCCGGCATTCCCACGTGCAGCGGGTGGCTGTCGGGGAACGCGCCGAGCGCCATCAGGGTGGTGGTGACGGGCGCTCCGGTCAGCTCCGCGAGGACCTTCAGCTCGGCGGTGGCCCTGGCCTTGAGGACGCCGCCGCCGACGTACAGCACGGGGCGCCTGGCCTGGGTGATCAGCTTGGCGGCCTCGCGGATCTGCTTGGCGTGCGGCTTGGTCACCGGGCGGTAGCCGGGCAGGTCCTGGGTGGGCGGCCAGCTGAAGGTGGTCCGGGCCTGGAGGGCGTCCTTGGCGATGTCGACGAGGACCGGTCCGGGGCGGCCGGTGGAGGCGATGTGGAAGGCCTCGGCGATGGTGTGCGGGATGTCCTCGGCCTTGGTCACCAGGAAGTTGTGCTTGGTGATCGGCATCGTGATGCCGCAGATGTCGGCTTCCTGGAAGGCGTCGGTGCCGATGGCCTTGGAGGCGACCTGGCCGGTGATCGCGACGAGCGGCACGGAGTCCATGTGTGCGTCGGCGATCGGGGTGACCAGATTGGTGGCGCCGGGCCCCGAGGTGGCCATGCAGACGCCGACCTTGCCGGTGGCCTGCGCGTACCCCGTGGCGGCGTGACCGGCGCCCTGCTCGTGGCGGACCAGGACGTGACGGACGCGGGTGGAGTCCATCATCGGGTCGTAGGCGGGGAGGATCGCACCGCCGGGGATGCCGAATACCGTGTCGGCGCCGACTTCCTCAAGAGAACGGATGAGGGACTGGGCGCCCGTGACGTGCTCGACGGTGGCGGACGGCTGTCCGCCGTTACGGGCGCGCGGCTGCGGGTGATGGGCCCCGGTGGCCTGCTCGGTCATCGGCATTCTCTTCTCGAAGCTGAGGGTTTTCGCGGGTGTTTTGCAGCGGTTTGAGCGGTGTCGGTGCAACAAAAAACCCCTCGTGCCGTGAGGCAAGCGAGGGGAGCGCGCCGGAGTGGTCCGCAGAGTGTCGTGGAGTGACTCTGCTTCAGCCGACGCGCTTTCCAAGTACGAGAATTCGGGTGCGCATGGCATTGACCCTCTCTCCGGCACGCATGACGTGTCAAGGGGGTGGGACGGGCGTCTCAGTATGTGATCCGGTGAGCAGCGGGATCGAGCCGCCCGCCATGGCCGGCCGGGGGCCCGGAATGCCCGGCACGGGGAACTCCCCGCGGACCAGCGCCCGCCGCAGCCGGTATTCGTCGAGCGGCCCGGAGAAGGCCATCCCCTGGCCGTGCGTGCATCCCATGGCGCGCAGGGCGAGGACCTGGTCGGGGACGTCGACGCCGTCGGCGACGGACTGGAGGCCGAGGTCGCAGGCGATCCGCAGCAGCCCGCTGGTGATCTTGTGCAGTCTGGCCGATTCGACCACCCCCTCGACCAGATTCCGGTCGAGCTTCAGTACGTCGATGGGGAGCCGCCGCAGGGCGTTGATCGCCGCGAAGCCGCTGCCGAAGCCGTCGAGCGCGATCCGTACGCCGAGCCGGCGCAGGGCCACGAGGCGCTGCTCCAGGGCGTCGAAGGAGACGCGGGGGTCACTGTCGGCCACCTCGATCATCAGGGCGCCCGAGGGCAGGCCGTGCCGGGTCAGCAGCGCTTCGATGGAGCCGAAGGGCTCGGCGGTGTCCAGCAGCCGGGCGGCGGACAGCCGGACGGCGACCGGTACGGGGTGCCCGGCCCTGGCCCGGTCGGCGGCCTGGGCGACGGACTCCTCCAGGAGCCAGCGGCCGAGCTCGGCGGTGCGGTCGTCGTCGCCGGTGACCCGGAGGAACTCGGCGGGGGTGAACAGGATGCCCTGGGCGGATCTCCAGCGGGCCTGGGCGGCGACGGCGGCCACGGACCCACTGGCGAGATGGACCACTGGCTGGTGGAGCAGGGCGAACTCGCCGTCGCGCAGGGCGGTCCGCAGCCGGGTGGCCAGCTCGGAGCGGCGTACGACATCGGCCTGCATCTGCGGGGCGTACAGCTCGACCCGGTCCTTGCCGCCCGCCTTGGCCCGGTACATCGCGAGGTCGGCGTTGCGCATGAGGTCGGTGGGGCTGATGGCGGGCTCGGCGAAGGCGACGCCGATGGAGGCGGCCACCCGGACCTCGCTGGAGCCGATCCGGTAGGGCTGGGAGAGGGTGAGGCGCAGTCGGTCGGCGATCTCGTGGACCTGATACTCCCGGGCGCCCTGGTCGCGGGTGCCGTCGCCGATGATGAGCGCCGCGAACTCGTCACCGCCGAGCCTCGCCGCGGTGTCCCCGGCCCGGACGGACTCCTGGAGGCGGCGGCCAGCCTGGATGAGCAGTTCGTCGCCCGCCTGGTGGCCGATGGTGTCGTTGACCGCCTTGAAGCCGTCGAGGTCGATGAAGAGGACGGCGGTGCCGGAGTCGCCCGCTCGGCGGCCGCCGAGCGCCTTGCGGACCCGGGCGGTGAACAGCGCCCGGTTGGGCAGGTCGGTGAGCGGGTCGTGCTCGGCGTTGTGCTGCAACTGGGCCTGGAGCCTGACCCGTTCGGTGACGTCGCGGCTGTTGAGGAGGAGGCCGCCCTGGTGGCGGTTGACGGTGGACTCGACGTTGAGCCAGTCGCCGGTTCCGGAGCGGAAGCGGCACTCGATGCGCGTGGTGGGCTCTTCGTGCGGTGGGGCGGCGAGGAAGCGCCGCACTTCGTGGACCACCCGGCCGAGGTCCTCGGGATGGATGATCGAGGACAGCTCGGAGCCGACGAGATCTTCCGCCTCGCGCCCGTAGACCCCGGCGGCGGCGGGGCTGACGTAGCGCAGGGTCCCGCTGGGTGCGGCGATCATGATGACGTCGCTGGAGCCCTGGACCAGGGAGCGGAAGTGGTTCTCCTTCTGGGCCAGCTCCTGGGTGAGCGAGATGTTGTCGAGGAGCATGATGCCCTGGCGGACGACGAGCGCCAGGACGACCGTACAGCCGGTGAGGACGACGACCCGGTCCACCCGGCGGCCCTCGACCACGTTGTACAGGATGCCCAGGGTGCAGACGGCGGCGGCGAGATAGGGGGTCAGGGCGGCCAGCGAACCGGCGATCGGGCGGCTGGCGGCGGCCCGCGGCGGTCCGGGGCGCTCGGCGGCCCCGGCCCCGCGCCGGGCGCCCCAGGGGGCGTAGGCGAGGAGCAGCGAACCGGCGAACCAGCCCGCGTCGAGGAGCTGGCCCGAGTGGTAGGTGGAGCGCAGCAGCGGCGAGGTGAAGACCGCGTCGCTCAGGACGGTGAGCGCCAGGGCGGCGATGGTGGTGTTGACCGCGGACCGGTTGGCGCCGGACCGGCGGAAGTGCAGGGCGAGCACCATCGAGACGAGCACGATGTCGAGCAGCGGATAGGCCAGCGAGAGGGCGGCGGGCGCCACACTGGCCTCCTGGAAGCCCGCCATGTGCGCGGCGTGCGCGAGGGCGAGGCTCCAGGCGAGCGTCAACAGGGAGCCGGCGATCAGCCAGGCGTCCAGGGCCAGGCAGACCCAGCCGGCGCGGGTGACGGGGCGCTTGGCGAGCACGAGCAGCCCGACGATGGCGGGCGGCGCGAAGCAGAGGAAGAAGACGTCGGCGAGGGAAGGGGTCGGCACGGGGACCGAGAGGATCACCTCGTACCAGCCCCAGACGGCGTTTCCGCAGGCCGCCATGAGGGAGGAGAGCGAGAACAGCAGCCAGGCGGGGCGCAGCCGCCCCGCGCCGGTGCGCGCGTAGAGGAAGCAGGAGACGGCGGCGACCAGCGCCGCCACTGCGAGGCCGAAGTCCCCCATGACGAGCGCGAGTCGGGGTGACCCCCAGCCGACAGCGGCACCCACCGAATACCCCGCGCAGACGACGCCGAGCAGAATCCGGGACCGCAGGCCCGCACCGCCGGAGGCGGAGCGCGGGGAGAGCAGGGCCCCCAGCGCGCTCACCGGAGGGCTCCCCGCCCCGGGCCCGGCCTCGTCGCCAGTGCGGAACCGGGGCCGGAATCCGGCCACGGGCGGGCGGAGCGCCGCATCCGCTCCGAGGGCCCCGGCCGCCCGCCCGCCCGCGTCGGATCGTCTCTCCATGGCCAGCACATCGCCCGTCGCCCCCTCGCGTTCCGATGCTCCCCCCGCGCCTTCCCTTCCACGGCGCAGCCCTCCGGTGCGGACGATACACCAAATCCGTCACTCAGGGCCATAGCTTCTCTACGCTCTGTGACGAAATGCGAGGTGAGCGGCACTGCGTGCATCCGGACCGCCCCGTAGCGTGGCCGCCCGGGGCCGGTCAGCCGGTGGTGAGTACCACGTTGCGCACCGGCTCTCCGGCGGCGAACCGGGTGAGCTGTGCGGCCAGCAGCCGCTTGGCGCGCGGCTCGAACGCCGAGGTGCTGCCGCCCACATGAGGTGTGATCAAGACATTCGGAGCATGCCAGAGAGGATGGCCCGACGGCAGCGGTTCCGGGTCGGTCACATCGAGCGCGGCCCGCAGTCGCCCGGACTCGACTTCGGACAGCAGTGCCTTGGTGTCGACGACTCCGCCCCGGGCGACGTTGACGAGAAGGGCCCCGTCCCGCATCGCGGCGAGGAAGTCGGCGTCCACCAGTCCCCGCGTGGACGGGTTCAGCGGGGTGGAGAGAATGACGACGTCGGCCTCGGGCAGCAGCGCGGGGAGATCGTCGAGCGTGTGTACGGGACCGCGTGCGGTGGTCCGTGCGGAGCGCGCGACGCGCGCCACCCGCGCGCACTCGAAGGGGCCGAGCCGGTCCTCGATGGCCGAGCCGATGGAGCCGTACCCCACGATCAGCACGGACTTGTCGGCGAGCGCCGGATAGAAGCCGGACCGCCACTCCTCCTTGTCCTGGCCGTGCACGAATCCGGGAATGCCGCGCAAGGAGGCCAGGATGATGGCGAGCGTCAGCTCGGCGGTCGACGCCTCGTGCACCCCCTTGGCGTTGCAGAGGCGCACCCCCGCGCGCAGCAGTCCGAGGCCCGGCTCCACGTGGTCGATGCCCGCGGAGAGCGTCTGGACCACCTGGACGGTGCTCATGGCGGCGAGTGGCCGTACCGCGATCTCGGAACCCTTCATGTAGGGAACGACGTAGTAGGCGCAGTCGGCCGGATCGCCGGGGAAGTCCGGGCCACCGTCCCAGAAGAGGTAGTTGAGGCCTTCGGGGAGGGCGTCGATCTCGTCGGCCCGGAAGGGCAGCCATACGTCGGCAGTCGTCGCAGTCATGGTCAGGAGGCTATGCGACAGGCGTGCGAGTGCTCCAGGACGGCTGACGCCGGATGCGGTTCGGCCAGAGGTTAGCTTTGGGTGCGGTACGGCCCCGTGACCGCGGGAACGAGGGAGGGTTCGGGGAGTTGGAGTGCAGGACTATCGGGGCGGCGGGGCTTGCCGTGGGCGCGGTCGGGCTGGGCTGTATGCCGATGAGCTGGGGCTACAGCGCATCGCAGCAGCGCGGCGACCGTTCGGTGCGGACGGTGCACGCGGCACTCGATGCGGGCGTCCGACTGCTCGACACCGCGGACATGTACGGGCCGTTCACCAACGAGCTGCTGGTCGGCCGGGCGCTCAAGGGCCGCCGGTCCGAGGCGTTCGTCTCCACCAAGTGCGGGCTGCTGGTGGGCGATCAGCACATCGTGGCCAACGGCCGGCCCGGGTATGTGCGGCGGGCCTGTGACGCCTCGCTGCGCCGGCTCCAGACGGATGTGATCGACCTGTACCAGCTGCACCGGGCCGACCCCGAGGTGCCGGTGGAGGAGACCTGGGGGGCGATGGCGGAGCTGGTGACGGCGGGCAAGGTCCGTTCGCTGGGGCTCTGCGCGGTGGGGGCGCACGCCCCGCGCAGGTCGGGCGCCGGGCTGTATGCGGGAACGATCCGGCAGTTGGCGCGGATTCAGCAGGTCTTCCCGGTCAGCGCCGTGGAGGCGGAGCTGTCGGTGTGGTCGCCGGAGGCGCTGGAGGAGCTGCTGCCCTGGTGCGCGGCGCGCGGGGTCGGGCTGCTGGCCGCGATGCCGCTGGGCAGCGGCTATCTGACCGGGACGCTGAAACCGGGCCAGGGGTTCGAGCCGGAGGATCTGCGGGCCAGGCATCCGCGGTTCACGGCGGAGATGATGGCGGCGAACCAGCCGGTGGTGGCCGGACTGCGGCGGATCGCGGAGCGGCGCGGGGCGACGGTGGCACAGGTGGCACTCGCGTGGGTGCTGCGCCAGGGCCCGCATGTGGTGCCGGTGCCGGGGGCGAAGCGGGAACGGTGGGCGGTGGAGAACGCGGGGGCGGCGGGGGTGGCCCTGGACGAGCGGGACCTGGCGGAGATAGCCGGGCTGCCCCCGGCGCGGGGCTCCTGGGACTGAGACCGCGCGCCCGGCGGAAGGTGGCGGGAGAATGGGCCGCACCGGGAACTCCTGGCATGGCCGCCGTGTATGAAACAGGTAGCGGGCGGCAAGCAGCAGGTAGTACGGGCAGAGAGTCGGACGGCCGTCGAAAGGATCGGTTCAGTGCGCGGTGCTGTGTTCGGAGCTGTTCAGTCCCCCGCGGTGCGCAGGGGGGTGGTGGCCGCGCTGGCGACGGCCTCGCTGCTCCTGTCCGCCGCGTGCTCCTCGGGCGGGGCGGAGGGATCACCGTCCGGTACGGCCTCCGCCTCACCGACCGCCTCGCGGAGCTCCGGCTCCCCCTCGCCGGGCGCGTCGGCCGACCAGCCGCCCGCCAAGGGCTCGGTGAAGGTGGTCTCGACGCTGACCGAGGGCCTGGAGTCGCCCTGGGGGCTGGCCGCGCTGCCGGACGGTGATCTGCTGGTCGCCTCACGGGACGAGGGGACCGTCCACCTCATCGACGGCGAGAGCGGGAAGCAGACGCTGCTGGGCTCGGTGCCCGGGGTGTCCCCGTCGGGCGAGGGCGGGCTGCTCGGGCTCGCCGTCTCCTCGACCTTCGGCGCGGACCAGCTGGTGTACGCCTACCTCACGACCACGTCCGACAACCGGATCGTACGGATGAGTTACGACGAGAGGCGCCCGGTGGGACAGCGGCTGGGGGCGCCGGACACCGTCTTGCGCGGCATCCCGAAGGGCAGCGTCCACAACGGCGGACGGATCGCGTTCGGTCCGGACAAGATGCTGTACGCGGGCACGGGCGAGACCGGGGACACGGGCCTGTCCCAGGACAAGGAGTCGCTGGCGGGCAAGATCCTTCGGATGACCCCCGACGGGGAGCCGGTGCACGGCAACCCCGAGGCGGACTCGGTGGTGTACTCGTACGGGCACCGCAATGTGCAGGGGCTCGCCTGGGACGCGCAGAAGCGGCTGTGGGCGGCCGAGTTCGGCCAGAACACCTGGGACGAGCTGAACCTGATCGAGCCCGGCGGGAACTACGGCTGGCCCGAGGCCGAGGGCCGTGAGGGCGAAGAGGGGTTCATCGACCCTGTGGCCCAGTGGGAGACCTCCGAGGCCTCGCCCAGCGGGATCGCGTACGCCGAGGGATCGATCTGGATGGCGGGGCTGCGCGGTGAACGGCTCTGGCGGATTCCGCTGTCGGGCGACAAGGCCGAGGAACCTTTGGCGGATCCCCAGTCGTTCCTGGATGAGGAGCACGGCCGCCTGCGTACGGTGGTGAGTGCGGGAAGCGACCGGATGTGGCTGGTCACCAGCAACACGGACGGCCGGGGGACGCCGCAGCCGGGAGACGACAGGATTCTCCTGGTGGAGGTGGAGTAGCCGCCCGTCCGCGCTGCGCGTCGGAGGGAGCACGGCCGGTGTTCAATTTCTTCGAGGAGCTGTTCGCCCCGGGGCGCAGGCACGCCGCGGACGAGCAGAAGCGGCTGGAGCTGAGCCGGGTGGATTTCGGCGTCGGCGATCCCGGCCGGGGGCCGATAGACCTGTCCTCCGGCAAGGTGACCGTCCGCGCCCCGGACACAGACCCGGGCACGGGCGGTCCGCCCGAGCCCGGCCCCCGGCGTATGCGGCCGACAGCCCCCGAGCAGGACGCCGTGCTCGACCGGCCCCGCCCGGGAAGGCCGGTGAGCGGTCCGGAGCGCGGTGAGGACGAGGAGCATTAGGGTCGGGGCGATCCCGCGAGGGCGGGCGCCGGACACAACCCCCTGGAAGCCTCCTCACACGCTGGAAATCTCCCTATGCGACCGGGTAGAGGCGGAGGCGGTGGGCCAGGGCTGCCGCCTCACCGCGGCTGGAGACGCCGAGCTTGGCCAGGATGTTGGAGACGTGCACGCTCGCGGTCTTCGGCGAGATGAACAGCTCCTCGGCGATCCTCCGGTTGGTGTGCCCGGCCGCGACCAGCCGGTGTACGTCCTGCTCGCGCGGGGTCAGCCCGAAGGACTCGACGGCGGCGATCGCGGGGCCAGCCTTCTCGTCGGTGAACGGCTCGGCCTCCTCCCCGGTGGCATCGACGGGTGCGGTCAGGATGACCGGGTGGTCCCCCTCGCCGGGGTCCGCCGTGTCCAGGGTGATCCTGGCCCGGGCCGCCAGCTGTCCGACCGCCTCGGCCAGCGGGCGGGCGCCGAGCCGGCGGGCGACCGTGTGGGCCCGGTGCAGCAGGGCCGTGGCGGTGGACCGGTCGCCGGGGGCGATGAGCAGGGACTCGGCCCAGCGGTGGTGGATCCGGGCCAGTTCGTAGGGGCGGCTCAGCGGGCCGAAGGCCTCGGCGGCCCGTGCCCAGTGCTCAGGGGTGTCCGCGCCCTCCGCACGTGCCAGCTCCGCTTCGATGAAGACGCCGTGGGCGGCCCACACGGGCACGAGCAGCGGCAGGCTCTTCGCGCACCGGCGGATCAGGGCGAGGATCTCCGGCCGCCCGGCTTCGGCGGCGGGGAGCCCCCGGGCGTCCGCCTCGATCATGGCGGCGGACTGGAGCAGCGGCAGGGCGTAGCGCTGGGTGCCGGGCGGGAAGCCGGGCCGGGCCAGCTCCTGGAAGGCGGCCCGCGCCTCGGCGAGCCGTCCCTGCCCCGCCGCCAGCAGCATGCCGTGCTGGACCGGGGTGATCAGGAAGTGAGCAGAAGCCTTAGGCCCGTGCCGTACTGGGCCCAGGCTTCGGCTCACCCCGGGCCCGGGTCAGCCGCCCGCGGGTGCGCCCGCGCTGGGCAGGGAGACGAAGAGGTCGAAGTACATGCCCGCGGAGATCAGTACGCCCAGTACGCCGAGGGCGATGCCGGCCAGGGCGACCGCCCGGACCCAGGCGGGCTGCGGCCGGTCGGAGGGGGCGCCGAAGGCGGGGCGGACGAGGACGAAGATGCCGACGAGGAGGGCCAGGACGGCGAAGACGCCGTTGACCAGGGCGGTGGTGTGCCAGGCGTCCCCGTAGATCGCGGAGATCTGCTCGGCCGCGCTGGAGCCGCCGGCCGTCTGGATCTGGCCCATCAGGGTCTCGCGCTCGGCGGCGACCCGGCCGGACCAGGCGCCGGTCAGGGCGACGACGCCGAGGGCGGCGGAGACGACGGCCGCCGCGCCCGCGCCGACGCCGTGCCGGGCCTCGGTGAAGGGGTCGGGCTCCAGGTCGTCGGCCTCGGCCCCGACCTCGTTGGAAGCCTCGGCCTGGGTGAAGGTCTCGGCCTCCTTGGAAGCCTCAGCCTCGCTGGAAGCCCCGGCCTCCTTGGAAGTCCCGGCCTCGTCGGAGGCCTCGGTCTCCGGCGCCCCGTCCGTGGGCAGGTCCTCCGTAACGGCGGCGGCGTCGGTGCTCTTCTCGGGGTCGTCGGCGGGCGTGGTCGTCTTGGAGGGGGTGGTCTTCATACGCCGCACGCTAGGGGCCCCGGATGAGAGCGCCCTTAACGCAAGGGCCGGAATCCGCGAGACCCCGGCCTCACCCGAAGCTCAGCGCCCGGCGCGGGCCCGCCATTCCGGGGCGAGGACGGACCAGACCTCCGAGTCGTGGCGTACGCCCCGGTAGAGGTAGTTCTGCCGGATCACCCCGTCGCGGGTCATGCCGAGCCGCTCGGCGACCGCGATCGAGCGGGTGTTGGCGGCGGAGGCGTCCCACTCCACGCGGTGCATGCCGCGCTCGTACACCGCCCAGTCGATCAGGCGCTCGGCGGCGCGGGTGATCAGGCCGCGGCCCTGGGCGGCGGGCTCCAGCCAGACGCCGATCTCACAGTTGCCGGACTCCGCGTCGAAGATCCGGAACATGACACCGCCGACGAGGGTGTCCGCCAGCCAGATGCCGTACAGCCGCCCGGTGTCCGTCGCCTGCTTCTCCGCGTACTTCAGGAGCAGAGCGCGCGCCGAGTCCAGATCGGTGGCGAAGGACGCGAACGGGATCCAGGGGTCGACCAGCTCCCGGGCCCGGTCCATGTGGGCGAGGAACTCCTCGGCCTGCCAGACCTCCAGCGGACGCAGCTCCGCCTGGTCGTCACCCAGGGATATGGCGAACATCGTGCTCCTCCTCGGCGGGCCGGACCGTCACCGCCCCGGCGCCCTCGTCCGTACCGCGTGCTCCCGGGATCTTCGCATGCAGCGGTACACAGTCGGGCGGCTCGATGCTGATCCGGGGCAGCCGCCGGTCCAGCCAGCCCGGCAGCCACCAGTTCGCGCCGCCGAGCATGTGCATGAGCGCGGGCACGAGCAGGGTGCGCAGGACGAAGGCGTCCAGGGCCACGGCGGTGGCCAGCGCGATGCCGAACATGGCGATCACCCGGTCGCCGCTGAGGACGAAGGCGAGGAAGACGGAGATCATGATCACGGCGGCGGAGTTGATCACCCGGCTGGTCTCGGCGAGGCCGACCCGGACCGCCCGCCGGTTGTCGCCGGTCTCCAGCCACTCCTCGTACATCCGGCCGACCAGGAAGACCTGGTAGTCCATGGAGAGCCCGAAGAGGACCGAGACCATGATCACGGGGAGGAAGGGTTCGATGGGGCCGGCGCTTCCGAGGCCGAGCAGCTCACTCCCCCAGCCCCACTGGAAGACGGCGACGACGACGCCGAAGGAGGAGGCGACGGCGGCCACGTTCATGACCGCGGCCTTGACGGGGATGCCGATGGAGCGGAAGGCGAGGAGCAGCAGCAGACAGCCGAGTCCGATGACGACCCCGACGAAGAGCGGCAGCTTGCCGACGATGATCTCGGCGAAGTCGTCGTAGCTCGCCGTCACCCCGCCGACGTACGCCTCCAGAGACGTCTTGTCCTGGACCGTCGGCAGCACGTCCGCCCGGATGCGGTCGACCAGCTCGCTGGTCTCCTGCGACTGGGGCGCGGAGTCGGGTACGACGGTGAGGAAGGCGGTGTCGCCGCTGCTGTTGTACGTGACCGGGCCGACCGAGGCGACGCCCTCGGTGGTGCGCAGCGTCTCGGGCAGCGAGTCCAGGGCGAGCCGGTCGTCCGCCCCGTCGAGCTGGGCGGCGATGGTGAGGGGGCCGTTGACGCCGGGGCCGAAGCCGTCGGCCAGCAGGTCGTAGGCCTGCCGGGTGGTGGCGGTGGCCGGGTTGTTGCCCTGGTCGGAAGTGCCCAGGTGGAGGCCGAGGGCGGGCAGGGCGAGGACCACCATGACGACGGCCGCGATTCCGCCGAGCAGCTTGGGGTGGCGCTCCACGAAGGCGGACCAGCGGGCGGCGAAGCCGGTGGGCAGGTCGGGGCGCGGTCCGTGTTCGGCGAGCTGCCGGCGTTCGCGGCGGCTGAGGGCCCGCATCCCGATGAGGGAGAGCAGGGCGGGCAGCAGGGTGACGGAGGCCAGGACCGTCAGGACGACGGTGAGGGAGGCGGCGATGGCGACGCCGTTGAGGAAGCTGAGGCGCAGGATCAGCATGCCGAGCAGCGCGATGCAGACGGTCGCCCCCGCGAAGACGACCGCGCGCCCGGTGGTCGTGACGGCGTTCCGTGCCGCTTCGTCGACCGGCATGCCGCGCCGGAGACCTCTGCGGTGCCGGGTGACGATGAACAGGGCGTAGTCGATGCCGACGCCGAGCCCGATGAGCATGCCCAGCATCGGGGCGAAGTCCGCGACGGTCATCGCGTGGCCGAGCAGCACGATGCCCGCGTAGGCGGTGCCGACGGAGACCAGGGCGGTGGCGATGGGCAGCAGGCTGGCGGCGAGCGAGCCGAAGGCGAGGAAGAGGACGACGGCCGCGACGGCGACACCGACGGCTTCGGCGATGTGCGCGGAGGGGGCTTCGGTGAGGGCGACGACGCTTCCGCCCAGCTCGACCTGGAGCCCGTCGGCCTCGGCGCCCTGCGCGGTGTCCACGAGGGCCTGGGCCTGGGAGGCCGTGATCTCGTCGGCGGGGCGGTCGAAGGCGACCGTGGCGTAGGCGGTGTGGCCGTCCTCGCTGATCTGGCCGGTGCCGGAGGCTCCGTAGGGGCTGGTGACGCTTCCGACGCCGGGCAGGTCCTCGATCGCGTGGAGCGTCCGGGTCATCGTCTGTTCGACGTCGGCGGCCCGGAGCGTGGAGTCGGACGTGTGCCAGACCACGGTGCCGGTGTCACCGCCGAGGTCGGTGAAGCCGCGCGAGAGGAGCTCGGTGGCCCGGCCGGATTCCGTGCCGGGCACCTCGTAGTCGTTGGAGTACGCGGAACCCGCGAACCCCGCCGCGGCGGCGGTGCCGCCCAGGGCGGCGAGCCAGATGAGGACGGCGAGAAGGCGGTGCTTGATGCACCAGCGGGCAATGGCGGCCAACAGACGGGCTCCCTGCGGGTTCGTGGACCTTTACTCGCAGATGGAGTGATCTGCCCGTAAACGTCGCATGACCTGAGGCTGCCACTCTCTCAGCAGAAAGTGATCCTTTGTCCCTTTCGTGGCCATGGTCACAGGGCCTGATCTGGTCCTTATACGGGATACACCGGGCCCTGTGACTCGCGTGCCGGAGTCAGCCGGAGACGCTGGCGCGGCCGTTCTCGATGTGCCCCATGAGCCGCCGCCGGAAGCCGTCCTCCCCGTCGGCCGTGACGGCGAGGTCGTACCAGCCGTGGGCGTCGGCCGCGGAGTGCACGACCGTACGGCGGCGGCCCGGCTTGACGGTGATGCGGCGGGTCCAGTCCCGCAGGTCGTCCTCGTCGACGTACCCGAGCGGCCGGACCAGGAAGGTCAGCGGGCGGCGGCCGGTGTTGCGCAGGACGAGGTGGAGGTCGCGCTCGCGGGTGTCGATACGGGTGGTGACCTCGGCTCCCCCGTCGGCAGGCCCGGCGAACTCGCGCCGGAAGCCGTTCGGGCCGGTGACGGTGAAGCGGTACGCCTCCCCGGTCAGCGGTAGGGTCCAGTGCGCGGCGCCCCGGACGTCCCGGTGCTGCGGGGCCGGGAACTCACCGGCGTACGGGTAGAGCGTGAAGTGCGCCGAGGACCGCCCGGTGTTCCCCAGCTCCACCCGCAGGCTTCCGCCCGACCTCCTGACCTGCGCGTCCAGCTGGTACGGCAGCGGGCGCGCCGGGCGTACGCCGGGCTCCTGGACCGGGAGGTGCTGGACGGCGGGCGGCCTCGGCTGCCAGCGGCCCCCGAACGGCGGGATCGCCCCGGGCGCCTCGACGGCGGGCTGCCGCCGGGGCCGGGAGAAGTCGAAGGCGGAGGTGAGATCGCCGGTGACGCGGCGGCGCCAGTCGCCGATGTTGGGCTCCTTCACACCGGTCCAGCGCTCCAGGAAGCGGATGACGGAGGTGTGGTCGAAGACCTCGGAGCAGACGTATCCGCCGACGGTCCAGGGCGAGACGACGAGCAGCGGCACCCGTATCCCGAGGCCGGTCGGGCGGCCGTCCCACTGCTCCTCGGTCACCCCGGGGGGTGCGACGGGCGGCGGGACGTGGTCGAAGAAACCGTCGTTCTCGTCGTAGTTGATCAGCACGGCGGTGTGCCGCCACACATCCGGGTGCTTGCCGAGCGCGTCGAGGATCTTGTAGACGACGGTCGCGCTGTGCACGGGCGAGGAGACGCTCGGGTGCTCGGAGTCGACCGCCGAGGGCACCAGGTAGGAGACTTCCGGCAGCGTCCCGGCCGCCACGTCCTCGGCGAACGCGTCGGCGAGGGTCCCGGTCGGCACCCGGCGCAGCCCTCGCTCGAAGAGACTGCGCTCGTGCCGGGTGAGCGTGTCCACGCCCTCCTCCAGCAGTCCGAGCAGCCGCTCGCGCTCGGCCTCGGACGCGCCCCGGACCTCGGCGTAGAACGCCTCCATGTACGTGTGACCGCCGGTCCTGGCGAGCGCCTTGCGGGCGATCGCCTTGAAGGTGGCGTAGAACTCGATCTGGTTGTCGGTGAAGTTCTCCCACTCGGTGTACGTACGCCAGGTGCGGCCCGCCTTCTCCAGCCGCTCGGCGTAGGTGGACCAGTCGTAGCCGGGATGGCTGCCCTCGTTGTACGCGTCGTTGCCGACGGCCCGTTTCCCGTTCGCCTCGAAGCCGGTCTTCCCGCTCCACAGGTGGTTGCGGTTGGGGCTGGTGGAGGTGTGGATGGAGGAGTGGTAGGCGTCGCAGACGGTGAAGGTGTCGGCCAGCTCGTAGTGGAGCGGGATGTCGCGGCGGTCGTAGTACGCCATGGTGGCGGCGGTCTTGGCGCTGATCCAGCCGTTCATCCAGCCGCCGCCCCAGGCCGTCGCGCCGCCGTTCCAGGAGTGGTCGAGGGCGCCGATGTACTGGAGGTCCTTCTCCTGCTCCTCGGCCGCCCCGCGCACCGGGAAGGGCAGGACGGTGGAGCCGGAGGGGCCGGGCTGCTCGAAGACGGTCCCGCCGGTGGGCAGCTCGATGGCGTTGCGGTCGCCGAAGCCGCGTACGCCGCGCAAGGTGCCGAAGTAGTGGTCGAAGGAACGGTTCTCCTGCATCAGGATCACCACGTGCTTGATGGACCTCAGCCCTCCGCCGCCGGACCCCGCGTGGGCGGGCTGCGCGGCGATGGCGGCCTGGAGCGACGGCGGCAGGAACGATCCGGCCGCAGCGGCGCCGAGCGCGCCTCCGCCGAGCGCGAAGAGCCGTCGCCGTGACATGTCCGTGGTCAAGAGAGCCTCCCGGTTCAGGTGGTTACAGCCTGGAAGCTAGTCAGACCGGGTAGCGGCGGGAAGGACTGTGTACGGCCCGGTGGTGAACGTCCAACAGGTCGGACCGGAAAGTCCAACCGGCCCCGGTCCGCCACTCGTACGCCGAAGGGGCGGCGCGCCCGCGCAATGCGGGTGCACCGCCCCTTCAGGGCTGTGTTCAGCCGAGGGATCAGCCCTCGACGCCGAGCTTCTCCAGGATCAGCTCGCGCACCCGCGCCGCGTCCGCCTGGCCGCGGGTGGCCTTCATGACCGCGCCGACGAGCGCGCCCGCCGCCGCGACCTTGCCGCCGCGGATCTTGTCCGCGATGGCCGCGTTGCACGCGATGGCCTCGTCCACGGCCGTGGACAGGGCGCCCTCGTCCGAGACGACCTTCAGGCCGCGCTTCTCGACGACGGCGTCCGGGTCGCCCTCGCCCGCGAGGACGCCCTCGATGACCTGGCGGGCCAGCTTGTCGTTGAGGTCGCCCGCGGCGACGAGCGCGGCCACCCGGGCCACCTGGGCCGGGGTGATCGGGAGCTCGTCCAGGCCGCGGCCGGTCTCGTTGGCGTTACGGGCCAGCTCACCCATCCACCACTTGCGGGCCTGGTCGGAGGGGGCGCCCGCCTCGATCGTGGCGACGATCAGGTCGACCGCGCCCGCGTTGAGGATGGACTGCATGTCGTGCTCGGAGACGCCCCACTCCTCCTTGAGCCGCGCCCGGCGCAGCCGGGGCAGCTCGGGGAGGCCCTTGCGCAGCTCCTCGACCCAATCGCGCGCGGGCGCGACGGGGACCAGGTCCGGCTCGGGGAAGTAGCGGTAGTCCTCGGCGTTGTCCTTGATGCGGCCGGCCGTGGTGGAGCCGTCCTCCTCGTGGAAGTGCCGGGTCTCCTGCACGATCGTGCCGCCCGAGGACAGAACGGCCGCGTGGCGCTGGATCTCGAAGCGCGCGGCCCGCTCGACGGAACGCAGCGAGTTCACGTTCTTCGTCTCGGAGCGCGTACCGAACTTCTCGGTGCCGTTGGGCCGCAGCGACAGGTTGACGTCGCAGCGCATCTGGCCCATCTCCATGCGCGCCTCGGAGACCCCGAGGGCCTTGATCAGCTCGCGGAGCTCGGCGACGTACGCCTTGGCGACCTCGGGGGCGCGGGCGCCCGCGCCCTCGATCGGCTTGGTGACGATCTCGATGAGCGGGATACCGGCCCGGTTGTAGTCGAGCAGGGAGTGGGACGCGCCGTGGATACGGCCGGTGGCACCCCCGACGTGCGTCGACTTGCCGGTGTCCTCCTCCATGTGGGCGCGCTCGATCTCCACGCGGAAGATCTCGCCGTCCTCCAGCTGGACGTCCAGATAGCCGTTGAAGGCGATCGGCTCGTCGTACTGGGAGGTCTGGAAGTTCTTCGGCATGTCCGGATAGAAGTAGTTCTTCCGGGCGAAGCGGCACCACTCGGCGATCTCGCAGTGCAGCGCGAGACCGATCTTGATGGCGGATTCGACGCCGATCTCGTTGACGACCGGCAGCGCGCCGGGCAGCCCGAGACAGACCGGGCAGGTCTGGGAGTTGGCGTCCTGCTTCAGCTCCGTGGAGCAGCCGCAGAACATCTTCGTCTTGGTGCCGAGCTCGACATGGACTTCGAGGCCCATGACGGGGTCGTAGGACGCGAGCGCGTCCTCGTACGACACCAGGTCAGTGACAGTCACGGTGAAACTTTCCCTCTCAGCCCAGCAGAACGTCGTCGTCGCCGAGACGCTTCAGTTCGCGATAGAGGATCGCGAGTCCGGTGACGATGGCGGCCGCGGAGACCGCCGCATCGACGAGCCGCAGCACGTCGTTGTCCTGGCGGGCGAGCTTCGCCTGCTTGGCGATGCTGATCGCGCCGAACGCGGTACTGCCGAGCGAGACGTACAGCCCGGTCTTGGACTTCTTGAAGTTACTGGCCTTCTTTGCCATGGCACTCACAGCGACGGAGCCTCCTCAAGCAGCGGGTGCCCCCACTTTTCCACGAAGGCGGACTCGACGGCCGCGCCGACCTTGTAGAGCCGGTCGTCCTTCATGGCGGGGGCGATGATCTGCAGCCCGACCGGCAGACCGTCCTCCGGGGCCAGGCCGCAGGGCAGCGACATGGCGGAGTTTCCGGCCAGGTTGGTCGGGATGGTGCACAGGTCCGCGAGGTACATCGCCATCGGGTCGTCGGCGCGCTCGCCGATCGGGAAGGCGGTGGTCGGGGTCGTCGGGGAGACGATCACGTCGACCTGCTCGAAGGCCTTCTCGAAGTCCTGGGTGATGAGGGTGCGGACCTTCTGGGCCGAGCCGTAGTACGCGTCGTAGTAGCCGGAGCTGAGCGCGTACGTCCCCAGGATGACGCGGCGCTTGACCTCGTCGCCGAAGCCCGCCTCGCGGGTCAGCGCGGTGACCTCCTCGGCCGACTTCGTACCGTCGTCGCCGACCCGCAGGCCGTAGCGCATGGCGTCGAAGCGGGCCAGGTTGGAGGAGCACTCGGAGGGCGCGATCAGGTAGTACGCGGAGAGCGCCAGGTCGAAGGAGGGGCAGTCCAGCTCGACGATCGTGGCGCCGAGCGACTTCAGCAGCTCGACCGACTCGTCGAAGCGCTGGAGCACACCGGCCTGGTAGCCCTCGCCGCGGAACTGCTTGACGACACCGACGCGCATGCCCTGTACGGAGCCGTTGCGGGCGGCCTCGACGACCGGCGGGACCGGGGCGTCGATGGAGGTCGAGTCCAGCGGGTCGTGCCCGGCGATCGCCTCGTGGAGCAGCGCCGCGTCCAGGACCGTACGGGCGCAGGGCCCGCCCTGGTCGAGGGAGGACGAGAAGGCGACCATGCCGTAGCGGGAGACGCCGCCGTAGGTGGGCTTGACGCCGACCGTGCCGGTGACGGCGGCGGGCTGGCGGATCGAGCCGCCGGTGTCCGTGCCGATGGCGAGCGGGGCCTCGTAGGAGGCGAGGGCCGCGGAGGAACCGCCGCCGGAGCCGCCGGGGATGCGGGTGAGGTCCCAGGGGTTGCCGGTGGGGCCGTAGGCGCTGTTCTCGGTGGAGGACCCCATGGCGAACTCGTCCATGTTGGTCTTGCCGAGGATGACGACGTCGGCGGCGCGCAGCTTCCGCGTGAGCGTGGCGTCGTACGGCGGGACCCAGCCCTCAAGGATCTTGGAACCGACGGTGGTCGGCATGTCCTTGGTGGTGAAGATGTCCTTCAGCGCGAGCGGGACCCCGGCCAGCGGGCCGAGCTTCTCGCCCGCCTCGCGCTTGGCGTCCACGGCACGGGCCTGGGCGAGCGCGCCTTCGCGGTCGATGTGCAGGAAGGCGTGGACCTTCTCGTCGACCGCGTCGATCCGGGCGAGGTGGGCCTCGGTGACCTCGACGGCGGTGAGCTCGCCGGAGGCGATCTTCGCGGCGATCTCGGCCGCGGTGAGCTTGATGATGGTGCTGATGTCCGTCATGGCGGTTAGTCCTCCCCCAGGATCTGCGGCACCTTGAAACGCTGCTGCTCCTGGGCCGGGGCGCCGGAGAGCGCCTGCGCGGGGGTGAGCGACGGACGGACCTCGTCCGCGCGCATGACGTTGGTCAGCGGCAGCGGGTGGGAGGTCGGCGGTACGTCTTGGTCGGCGACCTCGGAGACGCGGGCGACCGCGCCGATGATGTCGTCGAGCTGACCGGCGAAGTGATCGAGCTCTTCGCCCTTCAGCTCCAGACGCGCCAGCCGGGCGAGGTGGGCGACCTCCTCGCGCGTGATGCCAGGCATGCAGCGATCCTCAGGGGTTGGTGTGTGGTTGTGGCCGGGGGTCGGCGGCACATCTCCACCGTCCGTCCGAAGGACGGCCGCGCGGCGTCCGGTGCGTGCGATCGCAAGGCGCCGGAGCGCCCTCGTGACGGAGCCACGTGGGCGATTCGGCAACGCGGCGAGCGTGCGTGCCAGGCGTCGGGCGGCAGGCGGAAATGTGCCACCGACCCCCAATCCTATGGGGTCCACCGGGGAGGGGTGCCCCGCCCCGATCGGCCCGCCCCTTTCGGTGGGCGGTGCGGTGTTCCGTACGGGGACGGGGTGCCGTTTCCGCACGGGCGCGCGGAGCCGTTCGTACGGGAACGAGGCCCGGGCTCAGGTCGTCGCCGGGCCCGAGATCGCGCGTCCCTGGGCCGATTGCGGGTGCTCGTGCTGCTCGGCCTTCGGCTTCCCGTTCGCCGCGGCGGCCGCCGCCCGGGCCTTCAGCTCCGCGGGACGGTGCCAGCCGTGCTCGCCGCGCGCCCGCAGCCAGGCCGTCGTCTCCTGGGGCGGCATCGCGGCGGCCACCAGCCAGCCCTGCACCGCGTCGCACCGCAGGTTCCGCAGGCGCTCCCACGTCTCGTCGTCCTCGACGCCCTCGGCGACGACGACCAGGCCGAGCGAGTGGGCGAGGTCGATGGTGCAGCGGACGATCTCCGCGTCCTCGTGGTCGACGGCCAGCCGGGCCACGAAGGACCGGTCGATCTTCAGCTCGCTGACCGGCAGTCTGCGCAGGTGGACCAGGGAGGAGTAGCCGGTGCCGAAGTCGTCGAGGGACATCTTCACGCCGTGCGCGGTGAGCCCGGCCAGGGTGTCGGCGGCCCGCTGCGGGTCTTCGAGCAGCACATGCTCGGTGATCTCCAGTTGGAGGGCTCCCGCGGGCACGCCGTGGCGGGCGAGGCGGGCGGCGACGCCCCCCGCGAAGCCGGGGGTGTGCACATCGCGCGGGGAGACGTTGACCGCGACGGGGACGAACAGGCCCTGGGCCCGCCACCGGGCGACCTGCGCGAGCGCCGTCTCCAGGACGTATTCGGTGAGGTGCGGCATCAGACCGGAGGACTCCGCGATGGCGATGAACTCGTCCGGGGGGACCCGGCCGCGCTCCGGATGCACCCAGCGCACCAGCGCCTCCAGGCCCGCGACCTGCCCGTCGAAGCGGACCTTGGGCTGGTAGTGCAGCTCGACGTCGCCCGCGTCCAGCGCCCGGCGCAGATCCCCGAGGAGCCCGAGCCGGTCGGGGGTGTTGCTGTCGCGCTTGGACTCGTAGACCTCCACGCCGGTGCGGTCCCGCTTGGCCTGGTACATCGCGACGTCCGCGCGGCGCAGCAGCCCTTCGGCGTCCAGGGCGTGGTCGGGGTAGACGGCGACTCCGGCGCTGGCCTCCAGGACGAGGGTCAGCCCGTCGAGGTCGAGGGGCGAGGACAGCTCGGCGACGAGGTGGCGGGCGACCTGCTGGGCGCTGGTGGTGGAGTCGGTGTGCGGCAGCAGTACGGCGAACTCGTCGCCGCCGAGCCGGGCCGCCTCCGCACCGCGCGGCAGGGCGAGCCGCAGGCGCTCCGCTATCTGAAGCAACAGCCGGTCACCGGCGAGGTGGCCCAGGGTGTCGTTGACCGCGCGGAAGCGGTCCAGGTCGATCAGGACCAGCGCCGAGCGGGTGCCGATGCTCTCCGCGTCCTCCAGGGCCGACCAGGTGCGCTCCAGCAGCCACTGGCGGTTGGGCAGCCCGGTCAGCGGGTCGCGCAGCTGCTCCTCGGCGCGGGCACGGGCGATCCAGAGCGTGGAGTCCAGGGCGATCAGGGGCACCGCGAAGAGCGGCAGCAGGATGGGCATGGACATCGCGACGGCGCAGATCAGCGGAGCGAGCCCGAGGAGCGCGACGGCGACGAGCCCCTGCCGCAGCAGCGCGGTGCGGGCTATCGTCGGCAGCCCGCCGCCGTGCGGGGCCCGTGCGTACCACAGCAGGACCCGGGTGACGAGAAGATACGTCGACGCCGTAAGGACCAGCTCCGGGACGGCCGCGATGCCCCAGTCGAGTGGCCGCCAGGGCTCCTCGACGGTGGGCACGACCCCGAAGGCGGCGAGCACGAGGGCGGCCGCCCCGATGCCGAGGATGTCCACCGCGCCGTGGAGCAGCCCCTGCCACCAGCGGTGTCTGCGGGCGGTCCCGACGAGCACCACGACGGCGAGGCTGACCAGACCGGCGGGCAGCCAGCCGTACAGCAGCAGCACGGCGAGGGTGAGGGCGGCCCCGGAGCCGGTGCCGCCCCACCACCGGTCGCGGCCCAGCGCCACCAGATGGCCGACGATGATCCCGGTGAGCACTGCGAGGGACCAGCCGACGGCCCCGTCCGGGAAGAGCGCGTGCCCTTCGTGCACGGTCTGGTAGAACCCGACCGCCAGAAGTAACGCGGCGGTCCCTACGACGGCGGCGCCCACGGGGGGCGTGAGGCCGACGAAACCTTGCAGCCGCGACACCGGGGCGGCGCTCTCGGTCGGTTTCATTCCGTCCCTCTCACAGCCGGCGGTGCCGATGTCCCTCGGTGGCGCCCGCGTCCGTGGCACCACGGCCCGGTCGGGCAGCCGTGCACGGCAGGCGCACCTCTCAACAGTAGGCCGCGAAAGGCTTCCAGGGGCAGCGCTCTACCGCTCTTGCCCGAATGCGAGCCGACCACCCGTCACCATCTGCTATGCGCCGAACGGGTGAAACGGGAGGGCTGTTCGGGGCCCGCCGGACCCTTCTTCACCCCTCTGCCCCGTTTCCTTCCCGCTCCGGGTCGCGCCACGCCCGGGCCGCGTCTCGAAGACGTCTCGATCCGGAGAACGGCGGACGACCTGCGGCCCTGCGGTCGGTTACTCCGCGTCCGCCTCGGGGTCGGACTTCGCGGCCGCTTCGGACGTAGATTCGGGCTCGGCTCCCGGAATGGGCAGGGCCGCTCCCTTGGCTTGTTCGGGCCCCTGTTCGAGGAGGATCGCGAATCCGTCCTCGTCCAGCACGGGAACCTTCAGCTGCATCGCCTTGTCGTACTTGGAGCCGGGGTTGTCGCCGACGACCACGAACGCGGTCTTCTTCGACACCGATCCGGCGACCTTCGCACCGAGTGCCTGGAGCGCCGCCTTCGCGCCGTCGCGGGTGTGGCCCGCGAGGGTGCCGGTGACGACGACGGTGAGCCCTTCGAGGGGGCGGGGGCCCTCGTCCTCGTCGGACCCCTCGTCCGCCATCCGCACCCCGGCCTCACGCCACTTGCGCAGGATCTCGCGGTGCCAGTCCTCGGCGAACCACTGCTTGACCGAGGCGGCGATGGTCGGCCCGACACCGTCGGCGGCGGCCAGCTCCTCCTCGCTCGCCTCGTCGATCCGGTCGATGGAGCGGAACTGACGGGCCAGCTCCTGGGCGGCGACCGGTCCGACATGGCGGATGGAGAGCCCGGTGAGGATGCGCGCGAGCGGGGCCTCCTTGGCGGCGGCGATGCCCTCCAGCATGGCGACCGCGTTCTTCTTGGGCTCGCCCTGCTGGTTGGCGAAGACGGTGGCGATCTTCTCCTCGCCGGTCTTCGGGTCGCGCTTGGGCAGCCCGCTGTCCTGGTCCAGGACATAGGCGCGGATCGGCAGCAGCTGGTCGATCGTGAGGGAGAACAGGTCGCTCTCGTCCTTGAGGACCGGCTCGGCGGGCTCCAGCGGCCGGGTCAGGGCGGCGGCGGCCACATAGCCGAAGTGGTCGATGTCCAGGCACTTGCGCCCGGCGAGATAGAAGAGCCGCTCGCGCAACTGGGCCGGGCAGGTACGGGCGTTGGGGCAGCGGAGATCGATGTCGCCCTCCTTCATGGGGCGCAGCTCCGTCCCGCACTCGGGGCAGTGGGACGGCATCTCGAACGCCTTCTCGGTGCCGTCGCGCAGATCGACGACAGGGCCGAGGATCTCCGGGATGACGTCGCCCGCCTTGCGGATGACCACGGTGTCGCCGATGAGGACGCCCTTGGCCTTGACCACGTTCTGGTTGTGCAGGGTGGCGAACTCGACCTCGGAACCGGCCACTTCGACCGGCTCGACCTGGGCGTAGGGGGTGACGCGGCCCGTGCGCCCGACGCCGACGCGGATGTTGACCAGCTTGGTGTTGACCTCTTCGGGGGCGTACTTCCAGGCGATGGCCCAGCGCGGGGCGCGCGAGGTGGAGCCCAGGCGGCCCTGGAGCGGGATCTCGTCGAGCTTGACGACGACCCCGTCGATCTCGTGCTCCACGGAGTGCCGGTGCTCGCCGTAGTACGCGATGAACTCCCGTACGCCGGCGAGGGAGTCGACGACCTTGTTGTGCTGGGCCGTGGGCAGGCCCCAGGCGTGGAGGAGGTCGTAGGCCTGGGAGAGGCGGTCGATGCTCAGGCCCTCGTGGGCGCCGATGCCGTGCACCACCATGTGCAGCGGGCGGGTGGCGGTGACCTTGGGGTCCTTCTGGCGCAGCGATCCGGCGGCCGCGTTGCGCGGGTTGGCGAAGGGCTTGTCGTCGGCGGCGACCAGCCGGGCGTTCAGCTCCTCGAAACCCTCCATCGGGAAGAAGACCTCGCCGCGGATCTCGACGAGCGCCGGGATGCCGTCGCCCTTGAGGCGGTGCGGGATCTCGGCGATCGTCCGGACGTTGGGGGTGATGTCCTCGCCGGTGCGGCCGTCGCCCCGGGTCGCCGCCCGGGTCAGCCTGCCGTGCTCGTAGGTGAGGTTGACGGCGAGCCCGTCGACCTTCAGCTCGCACAGGAAGTGGTGGCCGGGGGTGCCGACGTCCTTGGCCACCCGCTCGGCCCAGCCGGCCAGCTCCTCGTCGTCGAAGGCGTTGTCCAGGGAGAGCATGCGCTCGCGGTGCTCCACGGAGGTGAACTCCGTGACATAGGGCCCGGCGACCTTCTGGGTCGGGGAGTCCGGGTTGCGCAGCGCCGGGTGCTCCGCCTCCAGGGCCTCCAGTGAGCGCAGCAGCCGGTCGAACTCGGCATCGCTGACGACCGGCTGGTCCTTCACGTAGTAGCGGAAGCGGTGCTCCTCGATCTGCTCGGCCAGCACCGCGTGCTTCTCCCGCACGTCCGCCGGAACCGAGCTCTCCTGCTCCACCCGCTGTTCGCCGACCATCGTCCCCATCCTCCCGTTACCCCGTCGTGCCCGTCACTCAGGGTTGTCTGCGAGCGATCTCGCCGCCCTGGCGCAGTGGGCGAGCGCGGTGCGGGCGTGCGCGGGCGATGCCCCCGCGAGACCGCACGACGGAGTGATCACGACGGACTCGGCGAGAGTCCCCGGATTCAGCCCCAGCCTGCTCCACAGCTTCCTGACACCCATGACGCTACCGCCCGGGTCTGACAATGGCCCTGAAGCGGCGTCCGTGGAGGGCACCACGCCCAGGAACAGCTGGGTGCCGCTCTCGACGGCCTCCCCGATCGCCTCCTCCTCACGCTCGGTGAGCAGCGAGAAATCGAACGAGATGCCGTCGGCCCCGGCGCGGCGCAGCAGCGCGAAGGGCACCTCGGGGGCGCAGGAGTGGACGAGCGTCGTGCCGTCCTCGCCCGCGGCGGCGAGCACGTCGCGCAGGGTCGCCTCGACGATCTGGCGGTCGACGGCGCGGTAGGTGCGGTAGCCGCTGGCGGAGCGGACCCGGCCGAGCAGGACAGCGGTCAGGGACGGTTCGTCCAGTTGCAGCACGATCTCTGCCCCTGGCATCCGGCGGCGCACCTCGGCAAGGTGCCCGCGCAGCCCCTCGGCCAGGGACCCGGCCAGGTCGCGGCAGGCACCCGGGTCAGCCAGCATGGCCTCACCGCCGCGCAGTTCCAGCGCGGCGGCGAGCGTCCACGGGCCGACGGCCTGGACCTTGAGCGGGCCCTCGTATCCCTGGGTGAACTCCTCCAGGGCGTCCAGGTCCTCCCGCAGCCAGGAGCGGGCGCGGCGGGTGTCGCGGCCGGGCCGGTCGCTGATCCGCCAGCCGCTCGGCTCTACGTGCCCGTACATCTCGACGAGCAGGCCGACGCTGCGGCCGATCATGTCGGCGCCCGGCCCGCGCGCGGGCAGCTCCGCCAGGTACGGCATGCCCTGGCCGTCGGCGAAGGAGCCGGTGACGGTCTTCGCCGCCTCCCTCGCGTCCCCTCCCGGCATGGACCCGATACCGGTCGCCGGACACCCGCTGAACTTGCTCTTCTCGCTCACGCGCGAAGCCTACGGTCCGGGGCGGGAGACCTGCTCCCCGGGACGTCAGCGGCCGGGGCGGACGGTGAGGTCGTTGACCTCGGCGTCGCGCGGCAGGTCGATCGCCATCAGGATGGTGGTGGCCACCGACTCGGGGTCGATCCAGCGGGCGGCTTCGTACTCCTTGCCCTCCTGCTGGTGGACCTTGGCCTGCATGGGGCTGGCGGTACGCCCGGGGTAGACCGAGGTGACGCGGACCCCGTTGCCGTGTTCCTCGTGGCGCAGCGAGTCGGCGAGGGCCTTGAGGCCGTGCTTGCTCGCGGCGTACGCGCCCCACTCGGCGTGGGCGTTGAGCCCGGCGCCGGAGTTCACGAAGAGGACGTGGCCCTGGGCGACGCGCAGCTGTGGGAGCAGGAGGCGGGTGATCTCGGCGGGGGCGATCAGGTTGGCGTTGAGCTGGAAGTGCCAGGCCTTGGGGGTGAGTTCGGCGACGCCGCCCAGCTCGACGACGCCCGCGATGTGCAGCAGGGTGTCGATCCGCTCGGGCATGGTCTGCTGGCCGAACGCCCAGGAGAGCCGGTCGGGGTTGCCGAGGTCGCCGACGAGTGTGCGCGCGCCCGGGTAGCGGTCGGCGAGCTCCTTGGCGCGGCCGGCGTCGCGGGCGAGCAGGACGAGGTCGTCGCCGCGCTCCTGGAGACGGCGGGCGACGGCGGCCCCGATGCCGGAACCGGCGCCGGTGATGAGGTGGGTGGGCATGGGGCGATCCTAAGGGCTGCGATCACCGGGTCCGGCGGACGCCCCTGCTCACTGGTGGCCGGCGGCCTCCTCCAGGTAGGCGAGCGCGCCGACGCCGTCCTTGGCGAAGAAGACCAGGTCGGTGAGGGGTACAGGCAGGAAGCCCTCGTCCTCCATGCGCTGGAACTGCTGGCGCAGCCCGTCGTAGAAGCCCGCCGTGTTCAGCAGGACCACCGGCTTGGTGTGCTTGCCGTGCTTCTTCAGCTCCAGGATCTCGGTGGCCTCGTCCAGCGTCCCGGTCCCGCCGACCATGATGACCACGGCGTCGGCCTTCTCCAGGAGGAGGGCCTTGCGCTCGGCGAGATCGCGGGCGATCACCATCTCGTCGGCGTTGGTCCGGGCCTTCGCGGCGAGGAATTCGACCGACACCCCGACGAGCCGCCCGCCCGCCGCCTGGACGCCGTCCGCGACGACCTTCATCAGGCCGCTCTCCGATCCGCCCCAGACCAGGGTGTGCCCGCCTCTGCCCAGCAACTCGGCGAACTCCCGGGCGGGCACGGTGTAGCGGTCGTCGAGGTCGGCGGCGGAGAGGAAGACGCAGATGTTCATGGGGCAACCGTACGACCCGCCTCGGACAGTCGTGCGACCCGGAGAGGGGCCGGGGATGATTCCGGCCAACGCCGAGGAGCGGGGAAGATTTCGGGCCCGTACGTCGCTGAAACCGGCATGACTGCCACCCGAGGACACCGCATCACCGTCGAGCAGGGCACCGAGCACGTCCGGGCGGTGCACGACGGGCAGGTGCTGGCCGAGAGCCGCCGCCCGCTCGTGCTCCGCGAGACGGGCTGTCCGGTCCGTTACTACCTGCCGCCCGAGGACGTCCGCACCGAGCTGCTGAGCCCGTCGGACGCCAGCACACACTGCCCGTTCAAGGGGGACGCCTCCTACTGGTCACTGCCGGGCGCGGCCGATCTCGTCTGGGCCTACCCGGACCCGAAGCCCGAAGTCGCCGCGATCAGGGGCCACTTCTGCTTCTACGCGACGGAGACCGTGGCCGACTGACCCCGGGCACGGGCTCCTTGAAGTTCTTTCCACCGGAGCGATGAGTTTCGCGGCCCGCCCCGGTCTCCTCTCCCATGGACAGGATTCTCTCCGCCGACGGCACCCCGATCGCCTACCGCCGCCAGGGCGAGGGGCCACCGCTGGTGCTGGTCGGCGGGGCGCTGAGCACTGCGGCGACCGACGCGCCGCTGGCCGCCCTGCTGGCCCCGCGCTTCACGGTGATCACCTACGACCGCCGGGGCCGGGGCGCCAGCGGTGACGCCCGGTCCGGTGCCGCGGGGCGGGAGACCGAGGACCTGGCCGCCGTCGTCGGCGCGGCGGGGCCTGGCGCGGCGGTCTTCGGGATGGCGTCGGGCGGGGCGCTGGCGCTGGAGGCGGCCGCCGCCGGGCTGCCGGTGGAGCTGCTCGCCGTGTACGAGCCGCCCTACACTCCGGGCGCGTCCGGCCTGTTGTTCAAGGCCCGCTGCACGGCCCGGCTGCACCAGCTGCTGGCGGCCGGGGACCGGAGCGGGGCGGTGGAGCTGTTCCTGTCCGCGACGGGCGTCGCCCAGGAGACGGCGGCCCGGATGCGGCACACCCCGCTGTGGGCGGAGCTGGAGGCGATGGCGCACACCCTGGCGTACGACGACGCGCTGCTGGGAAACGGGGCGGTCCCGGCGGAGCGGTTCGCCGCCGTCACCGCCCGGACGCTGGTCATCTGCGGCGGCTTCAGCTCCGCCCCGGCCCGTGCGGTGACCCGGACCCTGGCCGAGGCGCTGCCGCGCGGCAGGCACCGCACGCTGACGGGCCAGATGCGGGATGTGGCCCCGCAGGTCATCGCGCCGGTGCTGGCGGACTTCTTCGCCAAGGACGTGTACGCGCGCCAGGCGTCGTAGAGCGCGCGGACCAGGCGTACGGACCGGGCCGGGTGCCACTCACCAGATGCACCGGCCAGGCGTACGGACCGGTCTCAGGCCCCCGTGGCCACCCGCTCGCGGCGCACCGTCGTCGCGATGGTGGCGGAGCCGACCACGCGCGTGCCGTCGTAGAGGACGACCGCCTGGCCGGGGGCCACGCCCCGGACCGGCTCGGTGAAGGTGACGTGCAGCTCGGCGCCGTCGACCAGCTCGGCCGTGACCTCGCACTCCCCGCCGTGGGCGCGGAGCTGGGCGGTGTACGTGCCGGGGCCGGACGGGGGCGTGCCGCACCAGCGGGGCTTGATCGCGGTCAGGGAGGTCACGTCGAGGGCCTCGACCGGGCCGACGGTGACGGTGTTGTTCACCGGGGAGATGTCGAGGACGTAGCGCGGCTTGCCGTCGGCGGCGGGGTGGCCGATCTTCAGGCCCTTGCGCTGGCCGATGGTGAAGCCGAACGCTCCCTCGTGGGTGCCCAGCTTCGTACCGGACTCGTCCAGGATGTCGCCCTCGGCCGGGCCGCCGAGGCGGTCGGCCAGGAAGCCCTGGGTGTCGCCGTCGGCGATGAAGCAGATGTCGTGGCTGTCGGGCTTCTTGGCGACGGCCAGGCCCCGGCGCTCGGCCTCGGCGCGGATCTCGTCCTTGGTGGTGAGGGTGTCGCCGAGCGGGAACATGGCGTGCGCGAGCTGCTTCTCGTCCAGCACGCCGAGCACGTAGCTCTGGTCCTTGGCCATGTCGGAGGCGCGGTGCAGCTCGCGGCTGCCGTCCTCGGCGAGCACGACCGTGGCGTAGTGGCCGGTGCACACGGCGTCGAAGCCGAGGGCGAGGGCCTTGTCGAGCAGTGCGGCGAACTTGATCTTCTCGTTGCAGCGCAGGCACGGGTTGGGGGTGCGCCCGGCCTCGTACTCCGCGACGAAGTCCTCGACGACGTCCTCGCGGAAGCGTTCCGCCAGGTCCCAGACGTAGAACGGGATACCGATGACGTCGGCCGCGCGGCGGGCGTCCCGGGAGTCCTCGATCGTGCAGCAGCCGCGCGCCCCGGTCCGGAAGGACTGGGGGTTCGCGGACAGGGCGAGATGGACACCGGTCACGTCGTGGCCCGCCTCGACGGCGCGGGCCGCGGCGACGGCCGAGTCGACACCGCCCGACATCGCGGCGAGGACACGCAGGGGGCGCTGGGAAGTCTGAGTCATAGCTCCTCCAGGGTACGGGTCGCCGGGAACCGAACGCTCGCGGATATGCGTTGACGTTCACATGGGGAACAACGGGAGCACCCGGGCCCCGCGAAAGCGCTCACGTACGCCTTCGCGGAAGAAGCCCACGAGCGGCGTCAGCCGGCGCGCACTGCTGATCGGCGGCGGTGCGGCGGCGGCCGCCGGCACCGCCGCCGTGCTCACGCGCGACCGGCTGAAGCGCCTGTGGTGGCAGGTGCCCGGCATCGAGAAGCCCCGGAAGCCGGGTGAGCTGGACTACGCGGCCGCGACCTGGGTGGCCGCGTCCGAGGGGAACTGGCGGCGGGCGGACCGCCCCGACGACTTCCGGATCGACCGTGTGATCATCCATGTCACGCAGGGCAGCTTCGCCAGCGCGGTGAAGGTGTTCCAGGACCCCGCGCACCGGGCCGCGACGCACTACATCGTGGGCCAGGACGGACGGGTGGTGCAGATGATCCGCGAGCTGGACGTGGCGTATCAGGCGGGTGACCGCGCGTACAACGAACGCTCCGTCGGCATCGAGCACGAGGGGTTCGTGGACCGCCCGAAAGACCTCACCAAGGCCATGTACGAGTCGTCGGCCCGGCTCACGGCCTCGGTCTGCGCGCGTTACGACATACCCATCGACCGGGAGCACATCATCGGGCACGTGGAGGTGCCGGGCACCGACCACACCGACCCGGGACCGCACTGGGACTGGGACCGCTACCTGGAGCTGGTGCGCCGGGCCGCGGCAGCACCGCCCTCCCCCACGCCGTCGGCGAAGGCCGCCGGGTGACGGCCCTCAGCTGAGCCCGGCCGTCCGCGCCCGCTCCACCGCCGGGCCGATCGCCTGGGCCAGCGCCTTGACGTCGTCCTCGGTCGAGGTGTGGCCGAGCGAGAAGCGCAGAGTCCCCCGGGCCAGGTCCGGGTCCGTGCCGGTGGCCAGGAGTACGTGGCTGGGCTGGGCGATCCCGGCGGTGCAGGCCGATCCGGTGGAGCACTCGATGCCCTGGGCGTCCAGCAGCAGCAGGAGCGAGTCGCCCTCGCAGCCGGGGAAGCTGAAGTGGGCGTTGGCGGGGAGCCGCCCGGCCGGGTCCGGGTCGCCGCCGAGGACGGCGTCCGGGACGGCGTGGCGCACGGCGGCGACGAGGTCGTCGCGCAGTCCGCCGACGCGCCGGGCGAAGTGTTCGCGTCGCTCGGCGGCCAGCCGTCCGGCCACGGCGAAGGAGGCGACGGCGGGCACGTCCAGGGTGCCCGAGCGCACATGGCGCTCCTGGCCGCCGCCGTGGAGAACGGGTACGGGGGTGTGGTCGCGGCCCAGCAGCAGCGCGCCGATGCCGAACGGGCCGCCGATCTTGTGACCGCTGACCGTCATCGCGGCCAGTCCGGAGCGGGCGAAGTCGACCTCCAGCTGACCGAAGGCCTGGACCGCGTCGGCGTGCATGGGGATGGAGAACTCCGCCGCCACCGCGGCCAGTTCACGTACCGGCATGATCGTGCCGATCTCGTTGTTGGCCCACATCACGGTGATCATCGCGATGTCGTCGGGGTTGCGGAGGATCGCCTCGCGGAGGTCGTCGGGGTGGACCCGGCCGTAGCGGTCGACGGGGAGATGGTCGACGGTCGCGCCCTCGTGCTCGGCGAGCCAGTCGACGGCGTCCAGGACGGCGTGGTGTTCGACGGGACCTGTGAGGACCCGGGTGCGGCGGGGGTCGGCGTCGCGGCGGGACCAGTAGAGGCCCTTGACGGCGAGGTTGTCGGCCTCCGTGCCGCCGGAGGTGAGGACCACCTCGCTGGGGCGTGCGCCGAGGGCGTCGGCGAGGGCTTCTCTGGACTCCTCGACGGTACGGCGGGCCCGGCGTCCGGCGGCGTGCAGCGAGGACGCGTTACCGGTGACGGACAGCTGGGCGGTCATCGCCTCGATCGCTTCGGGAAGCATCGGCGTGGTCGCGGCGTGGTCGAGGTAAGCCATGGTGGGGCTGATTCTACGAGCCCGGGGTGGGGCGCACGGCGGGCGCGTCACGGCCCGGGGCCCGCGCGCGCCGGCACGGGCCCCGTCTCAGCCGCGCCCCAGCCGATTCGGCCACCCCAGCTGCCCCAGCCGCTTCAACCGCCAAGGCTCCAGGCGGCCGTTCCGTTGGCGGTGATCAGGACGGCGAGCACCACGAGGTCGGCGACGCCCAGGGCGAGACCGAGGAAGGCTCGGCCCCGTCGGCGGGTGCGGCGGGCCAGGGCGAGGAGCGCCATCACGATCGCGGTGGGCCCGAGCAGGAGGTTGAAGACCAGCAGGCCGACAAGGCCGAGCACGAACGAGGCGACGGCCAGCCCGTCCGCCTCCCGGCCCACGGCAGGCGAGGCACCCGCTTTCGCACCCTTCGCTCCCTTCGCGTCCGTCGCGTGCTCAGCCGCGTCCGGCACGCGGGCCGGGGTCGAGCCGAGCGGCGCGGCTTCGGTGTCGGCGGCGGTGACGCGGCGGGTGGAGTCCGTGAGGGTCGAGGTCATGGTGCGAGCTCCTTCGGATCGGACGGGACACGGCAGGCTCGGCGGGTGCGGGTGCGGGTACAGGTGCGGGCGGGGAGCGAGGCCTCAGCCGGTGCGTCGCGCGAGGCGCTCCCGCACGGCGAAGACCAGCAGCCAGCAGCCGATCGCCGTGGCGGCGGCCAGCGACAGCGGAAGCGGGAGATGGGCGACTGCCCCGAGGACGACCCCCAGCAGAAGCAGCGCGACGACGAGGAAAAGCACGGCGGAACCTCTCTATGCGACGGCTCTGTACGACGACAAAGGCCATTCGGAGTACGAGTGTTCACTGACCCACGAGTCTAAACCCCTCACCTCTTCCTCGACTCGGAGAACAACTGTTTACTGAATGGCATGAGTCACACCGCCGGAATCCGCCAGACCCAGAAACTCAGAACGCGCCAGGCCCTCCTGGACGCGGCGCTCGTGCTGCTGGAGCACCAGAGCCTGAGCAGCCTGGGGCTGAGGGAGGTCACCCGGGCCGCCGGGGTCACCCCGACGGCCTTCTACCGGCACTTCGAGGACACCGCCGCGCTCGGCGTCGCCCTGGTCGAGGAGACCCTGGGCAGCCTGCACGGGCTGATCGGCGCGGTCCTCGCGGAGACGGGCGACAGCGAGGAGCGGCTGGACCGCAGCGTGGAGGTGATCGCACGCCACGTCGGCGCGCAGCCCGCCCACTTCCGCTTCATCGCCCGCGAGCAGCACGGCGGCGTGGGCCCGGTCCGCGCGGCCATCGCCGCCCAGCTGCTGCGGTTCGCGGAGGAGGTGGCATGGGCGCTCGGCCAGGAGCCGGAGGCGGCCGGGTGGAGCGAGGAGGACCTGCTGATGCTGGGCGGCCTCTATGTGGACCACATGGTGATCACCGCGTCGGCCCTGCTGGAAGCCGGACCGGCGCGCGAGCGGGAGGTCATACGGGTGGCCCGGCGGCGGCTGCGGCTGGTCACGATCGGCCGCGCGCACTGGCTCGACGAGGGGTGGACGAACGGCGTCGGCCGCGCTTGACCCTCCCGTAACAGGAGGCCCCACGGTTTGATCTTCGGGTCCGGCCGGCAGCCCGGCTGGGCCGAGGAGCGCTGGGGCCACACGGACCAGTGGGCGCTGTACGCGGAGCGGGCGGCCGGGTTGCCCCCCGAGGGCCGCCGGGCCGGTCCGGACTATGCCGTGCGCGGGGCCTTGGCGAGCTGACGGGACTGGGCGACGAGCCGGTCCGCGCTGTCCCAGACCTCCGCGTCCTCCTCCAGGAAGCCGCCCGCGAGGTTGCGCGTGGCGATGGAGACGCGCAGCGGGCCCGGGGCCGGGCGGCAGCGGACGTGGGTGGTCAGCTCGACGGTGGGCGTCCAGCCGCTCAGGCCCAGCTCGAACGAGGTCGGAGGCAGGGCGTCCACGGTGAGCAGGAGCGAGAGCGGGTCCGGGTCGCGGCCGTCGGCCAGGCCGAACCAGCCGCGCATCTCGCCCTTGCCGGACGGGGCGCCGACCGCCCAGCCGACGGTGGCCGGGTCGAGCTTGATGTCGAGGCGCTCGGTGATGGCGGAGCTGCCGGGAATCCGGGGCGCCCCGTCGCTCGGGCCGAGGCAGTGGTCCCGGTCGGGCATGGCGGGCGGGAGCGCCGTCGTACGGACGTCGCCGGAGAGCGTGTCGAGGTCGCCGTAGGTGGCCAGGACCCGGATGCGCTCGATCTCGCTGCCGTCCTCGGCGTACTGGAAGAGGGAGGCCTGTCCGGTGGAGAGGGTGCGGCCGGTACGGACGGTCTGGGTCCGGATGACGGCGGGGCCGGGGACGGAGGCGGTGAGGTAGTGCGCGGAGACCGAGAACGGGTCGGGGTGCGGCAGGGCCTGGCCGAGGGCGCGGCCGAGCAGGGCCAGCAGATAGCCGCCGTTGACGGCCTGGATGATGGTCCAGCCCGCGGAGAGCTCGGCGTCGTAGACACCCTCCTCGCGCAGGGTGACCGCGGTGTCCCGGTCGAACTCGCTGTCGCCGATGGTTGCCCGGGCGGTCTGCGCCGCCTCTGTCGCTGCCTGTGCCATGGCATGCACGGTACAGGGATGCATTACTGAGCGGTAGCTTTTTGGGGCGCCGATCACAGCCCTCAGGCCTCCTCCGCCCGTGCGGAGGAGCGGTTGTACGCACGCGGCGCCCGCCAGTGGAAGCGCAGCGCCAGCAGTCGCAGAACGAACGCGGCGATCACGGCCATGCCGCTGGTGAAGGCGTTGAGGGTGTCGAAGCGGATGCACAGGACGACCATGGTCGCGCCGACGATCGCGGGCACCGCGTACAGGTCGCGGTCCCAGCGCAGCAGCGAGGGCACCTCGTTGGCCAGCACATCGCGCAGCACACCGCCGCCGACCGCGGTGGCCAGGCCCAGCGCGGCCGACGCGGTGAGCCCGAGGCCGTACTCGTACGCCTTGACCGTGCCGGTCACGCAGAACAGGCCGAGCCCGGCCGCGTCGAAGACCATGACGCCGACCTGGATGCGCTCCACGTGCGGATGGAGGAAGAAGACCAGGCCCGCGGCGAACAGCGGGGTGATGAAGTAGCCGAGGTCGGTGAAGGCGGCGGGCGGGATCGCGCCGATCATCACGTCACGGAACAGCCCTCCGCCCAGCGCTGTCACCTCGGCGAGGACCGCGATGCCGAAGACATCGAAGTTCTTGCGTACGGCGAGCAGGGCGCCCGAGATCGCGAAGACGAAGATCCCGGCGATGTCGAGCGTATGCAGGACGGAGGGCGTGAACAGTTCGGTGAGCACCGGACAATTGTGCCGGTCCTAGGAGGTGGGGCTGCCCTCCGCCCGTTCGGCCCCTCCCGCGTCGGACTGGGCCGGCACGGGCGCGGGCTTCTCGGCGGAGCCCGCGGGGACATCCCCCTCCGAGACCCCCGCCGCCACCGCTTCCCCGGCGGTGACCGCATCGGTCCCGGTCGCCGGATTCCGCTTCACCGTTCCGGCCTCGATCTCGGCCGTGAAGTGACAGGCCACCTTGTGCCCGTCGCCGGTGTCCAGCAGCGGCGGGCGCTCCGTGGCGCACTTGGTCTCCTGCACCCACGGGCAGCGGGTGTGGAAGCGGCAGCCGGCCGGCGGGTTCGCCGGGGAGGGCAGGTCCCCGAGGAGAAGGATGCGCTCGCGGCGGTCCTCGACCTCGGGGTCGGGCACCGGGACGGCCGACATCAGCGCCTTGGTGTACGGGTGCCGGGGCTTCGCGTACAGGGCGTCGCTCGGGGCCTCCTCGACGAGCCCGCCGAGGTACATCACCCCGATGACGTCCGAGATGTGCCGGACCACGGCGAGGTCGTGCGCGATGACCAGGTAGGTCAGGCCGAGGGACTCCTGGAGCTCCTCCAGCAGGTTGATCACCTGTGCCTGCACCGACACGTCCAGCGCGGACACCGGTTCGTCGCAGATGATCACGTCCGGCTCCAGCACCAGGGCGCGGGCGATGCCGATGCGCTGGCGCTGGCCGCCGGAGAACTCGTGCGGGTAGCGGGACATCGCGTTGGCCGGCAGGCCGACCTTGGCGAGGATGTCCTTGATCTTCTCCCGGCGCTCGGCCTGGTCCTTGCCGATGCCGTGGGCGGCCATGCCCTCGGCCAGGATCGACTCGATGTTCTGCCGGGGGTTGAGGCTGCCCAGCGGGTCCTGGAAGACCATCTGGAGGCGGCGGCGGAAGGCGCGCATCTCCTCGGACGGCAGCTTCGCCAGGTCGGTGCCGTCGAAGACGACCCCGCCCTCGGTGATGTCGTTCAGCCGCAGCACCGCCCGGCCGAGCGTCGTCTTGCCGCAGCCGGACTCGCCGACCAGCCCGTAGGTCTGACCGGCCTCGACGCTCAGCGAGACGCCGTCGACCGCGTAGACGTGGCCCACCGTACGGTCGAAGAAGAGGCCCTTCTTGACCGGGAAGTGGACTTTGACGCCGTCCAGTTCGAGAAGGCTCATGCCGGGACCTCCGCCTTGGGCAGGACCGGGTTGACGCAGCGCACCTGGTGTCCGGCCGTGCGTGGTTCGGTCAGTTCGGGGGTGCCGGTCAGGCACTCCATCGTGTAGTGGTCGCACCGGGGTGCGAACGCGCAGCCGTCGGCCCAGGCGATCTTGTCGTTGATGGACCCGCGGATCGGGTGCAGCGGCTCGCCGCGCGGCGCGTCCAGGCGCGGGATGGAGCCGAGCAGCCCGTGCGCGTACGGGTGGGTGGGGTGGGCGAACAGTTCGCGACGGGCCGCCGATTCCACCGCCCGTCCGGCGTAGAGGACGTTGACCTCGTCGCAGAGCCCGGCGACGACACCCAGGTCGTGGGTGATCATCAGGAGGGCGGTGCCCTCCTGGTCGACCAGCTCCTTCAGAAGCTCCAGGATCTGCGCCTGGATGGTGACGTCCAGGGCGGTCGTCGGCTCGTCGGCGATCAGCAGGCGGGGCGCGCAGGCCACCGCCATGGCGATCAGCGCGCGCTGGCGCATACCGCCGGAGAGCTGGTGCGGGTACTCCTTGAGCCGCCGCGCCGGGTCCGGGATACCGACCCGGTCGAGCAGGGACGCGGCTTCCTTCCGGGCCTTCTCACCCTTCAGCCCGCGGTGGCGCTGGAGGATCTCGGTGACCTGGATGCCGATGGGGACGACCGGGTTCAGCGAGGACAACGGGTCCTGGAAGATCATCGCGAGCTGGCTGCCGCGCAGGTCGCGCAGGTTCCGCTCGCTCATGGTCAGCAGGTTCCGGCCGTCGAACTCGGCACGGCCGCCGACCCGTACGCCCTTGCGGGGCAGCAGCCCCATCAGGGCGAGCGAGGTGACGGACTTGCCGCAGCCCGACTCGCCGACCAGGCCCACGACCTGGCCCTGGTCGACCTCGAAGGAGACGCCGTCCACGGCCGTGGCGTCCTTGCGGCCACGGGCGGTGAAGGTAACGCTGAGTTCCTCAACGGAGAGCAGTGACATGGGACTTCAGCCTCGCAACTTCGGGTCGAGGGCTTCGCGCAGTGCCTCGCCGAGCAGGGTGAAGCCGAGAGCGGTGATGATGATCCCGATGGCCGGGTAGGCCGCCATCATCGGGTCGTTGTCGAAGAAGCGCTGCGCCTGGGCGAGCATCACGCCCCACTCGGGAACGGCCGGGTCGGGGTTGCCGAGGCCCAGGTAGGACAGGGCCGCGGCCTCGATGATCGCCGTGGCGAGGCTCAGGGTGGCCTGGACGATCACCGGGCTCAGCGAGTTCGGCAGGATCTGGGTGAGCACGATCCGCTTGCGCCGGATGCCGACCGCCTTCGCGGCGAGCACGTAGTCCGCGCCGCCCTGCACCAGCATCGAACCGCGCAGCAGGCGGGCGAAGATGGGGATCTGGACGACACCGACGGCGATCATCACGGTGGTCAGCGACTGGCCGAGGACCGCGGCGATGGAGACCGCCAGCAGCAGGGACGGCAGCGACAGCATGATGTCGGTGAAGCGCATGACCACGGTGTCGACGCGCTGGCCGACCTTGCCGCCGAGGGTGGCGGCGGCCCCGGAGAGCACACCGACCAGAGCGCCGACGACCAGGCCGATGAGCATGGAGACCACACCGACGAGCAGCGTCTGCCGGGCCCCGACGAGCCAGCGGGAGAACATGTCGCGGCCCAGGTGGTCCAGGCCGAACCAGTTCTCGCCGCGCATGCCGATGAACTTGCCCTGGTTCGGGAAGACCTCGCTGCGCCAGTTCTGCGCGGTGGGCCCGTGCGGGGCCAGCAACGGTCCGACGACGGCGACGAGGACGAACACGCCGATGATCGCCGCGCCGATGATCGCCATCTTGCTGGAGCGCATCCGGCGGAACGCCTCGCGCCACAGGCTGGTTCCGGTGACCGTCTCCGAGCTCTGGGTCAGCTCCGCGAGGCGGTCGATCTTGTCTGCTTTGTTGGTCAGGATCGTCACGTCAGTGCACCCGCACTCTCGGGTCGATGATGCTGTACGCGAGGTCGACCAGAAGGTTGATGAACACGTACACCATCGCGATGAAGAGAATGAACCCGACGAGGACCGGGTAGTCACGGCCGTCGATCGCGGTACGGATGAAGGAGCCGAGGCCGCCGAAGTCGAAGACGGACTCGGTGAGCACCGCGCCGGAGAGCAGGCTGCCGGTCAGCAGGCCGACCGCGGTGATCACCGGCAGCAGCGCGTTGCGGAGCACATGGCGGCCGCGCACGGTCCCCTTGTCCAGGCCCTTGGACTCGGCGGTGCGGATGTAGTCCTCGCCGAGCACCTCCAGGACGCTGGCGCGGGTCATCCGGACGATGACGGCGAGCGGGATGGAGGCCAGGGCGACGGCGGGCAGGACCAGGTGCATGATCGCGTCCCAGCTCGCGTCGAACTCACCAGTCAACAGACCGTCCAGGACGGCGAATCCGGTCACGTCGGTGGCGTTGATTCCGGCGTCGAGCCGGCCCTGGCTCGGGAACCAGCCCAGGTTCACGGAGAAGATCCCGCGCAGCAGCACGGCCAGGAAGAAGACCGGGATGCAGATGCCGAGCAGTGATCCGGAGACGGAGGCCACGTCCAGCCAGCCCCCGCGGTGCTTGGCCGCGAGGTAGCCCATCGGAATGCCCACGACGACGGCGATCAGGATCGCCGCGAGGCTCAGCTCCACGGTGGCGGGGAAGGCGCGGGTGAATTCGTCCCACACCGGCTGCCCGGTCTGGGTGGAGGTTCCGAGGTCGAGCTCGAAGATGCGCTTGAGGAAGCGCCAGTACTGGACGTGCACCGGCTCGTCGAGCCCGAGTGCGCGGTTGATTCTCGCCACTTCGGCTTCGGTGGCCCGCTCGCCCAGGATCGCTGTGGCGGGCCCGCCGGGCAGTCGGTTCAGCCAGAGGAACAGCAGAACCGACAGGCCGAGCAGGGTGGGAATGAGCTGGAGAAGTCTTCTTACGACGAGTCGCAGCACCCCGCATGCCCCTTTCTCACGTGCGTCGATGCGGGTCCGCCCGGCCACCTGACTGCTGTGGCCGGGCGGACCCGCTGGTGTGCGATTACTTGAAGGAGACCTCGGCGAAGTTCTCCTGCGTCAGCGGGGAGACCTTCGGCGGGTTGACGTTCTTGGCGAACGCGATGGCCGGCGGCGACGAGGAGATCGGCACGCCCGGGACGTACTCCATGATCACCTCGTTGGCCTTCTTGTAGGCCTCCGTGCGCTCGGTGGAGTCGGTGGCCCTGGAAGCGGCGTTCACGGCGTCGAAGACCTTCTGGTCCTTGAAGCCCCACTGCTTGTCGGGCCCGGCGAACCAGGTGCCGATGAAGTTGAAGCCGTCGTTGAAGTCACCGGTCCAGCCGAGCAGGTGCAGGGCGCAGGAGCCGGCCTCGGTGGCGTCCAGGTAGTCCGGGGCCCACTTCATGGCCTTCGGCTTGACCGTGATGCCGGCCTTCTCCAGGTCGGCCTTCATCAGCTCGAACAGGTCCTGCGGGGCAGGCATGTACGGGCGGGTGACCTCGGTCGGGTAGCAGAAGTCGATGCTCAGCTTCTCCTCACCGGCCTGCTTGAGGAGGTCCTTCGCCCTGGCGGTGTCGAACGGGTACGTCTTCACCTTGTCCGAGTAGCCGGCGACCGTGTCGGGCATGAACTGGGTGCCGACCTTGCCGCCCTCGGGCAGCTGGGTGTTGACGAGGTTCTCGCGGTCGATGGCGTGCGTGATCGCCTGACGGACCTCGGGCTTCTTCAGCGCCGGGTTCGCGCCCTGGCTCATGCCGACGTAGAAGATGTTGAAGACGTCACGGGTCGGGACCTCGTAACCCTGCTTCTCCAGCGTCGTCACATCGGCCGGGGCGACCAGGTCGTAGCCGTCGATGTCACCGGCCTGGAGGGCCTGGCGGCGGGTCTCCTCTGTGGAGATGGTGCGGAAGACCAGGTTCTTCACCTTGGCCTTGTCGCCCCAGTAGCCGTCGAAGCGCTCAAGGGAGACTTCCTTGTTGCCCTTGTTCCACTTGACGATCTTGTACGGGCCGGTACCGGCGACCGTGCCGGCCTCCTGGCTGTACTTGGGGTACGTGATCGCGTCGCCCTTGGCGGTCGCGTCCTGCTTCGCGTACTCCTTGAGCGCCTTCGGCGAGTGGATCGCGAGCGCCTGGAGGGAGAATCCGCCCGGCAGGTTCGCCGAGGGCTCGTTCACCTCGATGACGGCCGTGTTCTCGTCCTTGGCGGTGCAGGACTTGTAGTTCGGCTTGGGCGTCTCGGGGTCCTCGTTCTTCGCGAACCCGCCCATGATGCTCTGCCAGTAGTAGGAGACCGCGCTGGACTGGTACGTGCCCTTCCAGTTGAACCAGTAGTCGTAGTTCGCGCAGACCGCGGCGGCGTTGAACGCCTCGCCGTCGTGGAACTTCACGTTCTCGCGCAGGTTGAACGTCCAGACCTTGCCGGCCGGGTCGCTCTCCCAGTTCTCGGCGAGACCGCCGACGAGCTTGCTGCCGCCGGGCTCGTGCTCCAGCAGCGCCTCGAAGGCCTGGCGGGTGACTCGGAACGTTTCGCCGTCGCTCGCGAGGGCGGGGTCGAGGGAACCGGGGTCACCGGATCCGGCGAAGACGAAGGTGTCCTTGTCTCCCCCCTTGGATTCGCCCCCGTCCCGCTCGCTGGAACAGCCCGTGGCGATCAGACCGACAGCGACCGCTGTCGTGATCGCCCGGGCAGTCCGGGACTTGAATATGCGCATGGGTCCACCCCTGGTTCGCCATGTGGTGAGGTTTGATGGCCGCACACTACAGACGGGGTACACCGCAAGAGAACAGTCCGGATAGCGGTGAGACCTAGTCGAGACCCGGACAGTTAACAAACCGTCCAGTTACGGGACATCCTCCCGCCCGGAGTTAACAAGCCGGACATCTGGGGAAGTTCACCCCGGCGGCCTGGACCTCGCACGCCTCCGGCGCAGCTCAGCGGTGCTGGGGCGGATATCCGTAACCGGGGGCGGCGACGGGCGGGGAGCCCGCGGGGGCGTGCGCCTCACGGTCGTAGAAGGGGCGCGCGTTGGCGTGCAGCCACATCGCCACGGGGTCGTACTCGTCGGACATGGCGACGGTGGAGACCGGCAGCCCGTCGGGGACCGCGCCGACCGACTCCCGCATCATCGCGCGCACCGCCTCGACGGAGGCGCGGCCGGTGTCGTAGAGGTCGAGGCCGATGGCGAGATACGGGACGCCGACCGCGGGGTGGACCCAGGCGCGGCGCAGGGAGCGGACCGCGGCGGTGCGGTGGGCGTTCTGCGTGAGCAGGGCGTAGAACTGCGGGAGCTCGATGGCGGGCTCGGTCAGCCGGAGCGGCCCGGCGGGCAGCCGGTCGAGGCCGGTGGCGATCCGGCGCAGGTCGAGCCAGGGGACGCCGACGCCGCCGCCGGGAGCGTGCGGGTTGAGCCAGATGCCCCAGCGGTCCGGGAACAGGGCGCGGGCGATCTCGCGTCCGGTGACGAGCTCGTGGGCCCGGTTCCAGCCGCTGGCGGAGAGCTCCTGGGCGGAGGTGACGCACGGGGCGTAACCCAGGCCGTCGATCTCCATGTTGCCGTACTGGGCGTCGGGTGAACCGGCTGTGCCGTGCCAGAGCAGCATCCAGATCCGGCCGTCGGCGAGGGCGGCGAGCAGCGCCTCGTAGCTGTCGTACCGCCCGGGGGTCACCTGGCGCAGCATGTGCTCGACCTGCCCTGCCGCCGCAGTGCCCGACGCACTCACCCTGGGTCCCGCCCCTCGTCGTTCCATCGGATTCACGCCGCTCCGGGCCCACGGGAGCGGCTTCGCCATCAAACCAGCTTATGCGCCGCTTCAGACACCGGCTTGACGCCACGGTCCGGCATCGTCGGCACGCGGGCGCCTTCGCTCGCGGTCAGTGGCCCTCGCGCCGGTAGAACGGGCGCACCTTCTCGCGCATCCAGTCGCCGACGAGGTCCTGGGCCACGTCCAGCAGGACCAGGTTCACCGGCCAGGGCACCTCCACGCGGCCGAGCGCGCGGCCGAGGGCGTCCATGGGAGCGCTCTGGCCCGCCCCGTCCCAGGTGGCGAACTCGACGCCGACGAAGAGGACGGGGTCGCCGCCCTCGATGCTGGCGAGCGCGCGGCGGGCGGTGCTCACCACACCCGAGGCCTCGAACTCCTCGGAGACGGCGGTGAGGAAGTCGACCGGGTCGTGCTGCCAGTCCGGCTCGTACAGCCGGACCCGGCCGCCGGTGGCGGGTCCGTCCAGGGCGGTGCGTCCGGCCCGGCACAGTTCGGCGACGGCGGGCGGCGGCAGCGGTATGCCGACGGCGCCGCCCGGGTTCACGGCGATGCCGACCTGCGGGGGCAGGCCCCGGGCGAAGTCACGGGCGGGCGCCACGGCGAAGGACATATGGCTGCCGACGCAGCTCAGGAACTGGCCCTCGGAGCTGAAGACGGGGACGAAGGCGGCCCCGTCGATCTCCATCATCGGCAGGTCGAGGTCGGCGCTGGCGGGGGTGCCGCCGTTGGGCAACGGCACCCACACGGAGCTGCGGCCGAGCACCTCGACGAGGCGGCCGCCCGCGTCATCGACGCCGAGCGAGGCGGTCAGCACCTCTTCGAGCTCGTTGGCGGGCCACCCCTGCTGGGGGTGTGCCGGGACGGGTGCCGGAATGTCCACTGCCTCTGTGCCTCTCTCAGCCGTCTCGGCCCGGGTCGCGGCCGTCGCTCCCCGGCCGCTGCCGTGAAGCTCTCCGGCCAGCACCCTAACCGGATCGGGCGGGCGGGGCCTCGGCCTGCGTGAAGGTGATCCGGTCGAGCGCGCCCGCGGCCTCGCGGTCCAGCAGTACCGCCGAGGTGCACCCCGCGGGCAGCAGCCCCTGTTCGACGTCGGCGAGCAGCCGGGCCACCGCGTGCCGGTGGCGGGCGAAGGCGTAACCGGAGACTCCGCGGCCGCGTTCGCGCTGCCCCTGCCGGGCCACCTCGGGGGTCACGTCGAGCAGGATGAGATGGAGGGTGCGGCCTCGGCCGGCGGCGTGCCGGGCGAGCCAGCGGCGCACCCAGGCCTGGGTGCCGCAGTCGTGCACGACGACGGACGCGCCGGCGCGCAGGGCCTTGCGGAGTCCGAGGTAGTGGGTGGCGCGCACCAGAGGGCGGTACAGGGCGTAGGGGAGTAAGCGTGGAAGGGCGGCGGCCCAGCTGTCCCGGGTGTTCTGGGAGTCGACGGCGTCCCCCTGCACGGTCCGCCGGATGAGAGTCGACTTTCCGCTGCCGGGGAGGCCCGAGACGACCACGATGTCCCCGGCGGTGAAATCGAGGCTGTCGGGGGAGTCTCCGGAGCGACCGCGCAGATCGCGTACCACCGGCGCGCGGTCGTTCAGCAGCTCCTGCGCCGGTGCGCCGGGCTGTGCGGGCATCGCGTCGTGCGCCACTCCCGCGGTCGGTGCCGACCACTGCAACGTCATCGCCCATCCCCCTGCTGTCGGGCCACCCCCGCCTGCACCTGAAGTGTAAAGAATCGGCAAGGCGGCACAACCGTCGCCGCGGTTCGCACATCGCCACGGACCGGCCTCCCCACTCCGCCGCGATGCGTGCGATGATGACCCCGCCAACTGCATACCGGCCGTTCGAATCCGCGCGGGAGAGTTCCGGCCACAGTGTGAGCCGGGCGCCGAAGGAGCAAGATCCTCCCTTGAATCTCTCAGGCCCCGTACCGCGTGGATGAGGCAGATCTGAAAAGCGGGCCGCTTCGGCGGCTCCACCCAAGGTGCAAGCCGAGGCCCCTGACCGGGCGCCCTCTTCCGGGGCATACCCCCTGCGGGGCTATCGGCGAACCTCTCAGGTTCCGATGACAGATGGGGAGGATTCCGTCCTGACGTCGTCATGCCCTGGAGCCACTGCCCATGAGCACTGCCCCCCGTCTCACCGCCCTCGACGCCCTGCACCGCTCACTCGGCGCCACCATGACCGACTTCGCGGGCTGGGACATGCCTTTGCGGTACGCCAGTGAGCGCGACGAGCACAACGCCGTACGGACCCGGGCCGGGCTCTTCGACCTGTCGCACATGGGCGAGATCACCGTCACCGGCCCGGAGGCCGCGGCCTTCCTGAGCTACGCGCTGGTGGGCAACATCGCCACCGTGGGCAACGGCCGGGCCCGCTACACGATGATCGTCCAGGAGGACGGCGGGATCGTCGACGACCTGATCGTCTACCGGCTGGGCGAGACCGAGTACATGGTGGTCGCCAACGCGGGCAACGCCCAGATCGTGCTGGACGCGCTGACCGCCCGCGCCGAGGGCTTCGACGCCGAGGTGCGCGACGACCGGGACGCGTACGCGCTGCTCGCGGTCCAGGGCCCCGAGTCCCCCGCGATCATGAAGTCGGTCACCGACGCCGACCTGGACGGGCTGAAGTACTACGCGGGCCTGCCGGGCACGGTCGCCGGGGTCCCGGCGCTCATCGCCCGTACCGGCTACACCGGCGAGGACGGCTTTGAACTCTTCGTCGCGCCCGAGCACGCCGAGCGGCTGTGGCGGGCGCTGACGGACGCCGGCGAGGCGCACGGCCTGATCCCGTGCGGGCTCTCCTGCCGTGACACGCTGCGCCTGGAGGCGGGCATGCCGCTGTACGGGCACGAGCTGACGACCGCGCTGACCCCGTTCGACGCAGGCCTTGGCCGGGTCGTGAAGTTCGAGAAGGAGGGCGACTTCGTCGGGCGCGAGGCCCTGGCCGCCGCCGCCGAGCGCGCCGAGACCGCCCCGCCGCGCAAGCTGGTCGGGCTGATCGCCGAGGGCCGCCGGGTACCCCGCGCGGGCTTCTCGGTCGTCGCCGACGGCAAGGTGATCGGCGAGGTCACCTCCGGCGCCCCCTCCCCCACCCTGGGCAAGCCGATCGCCATGGCGTACGTGGACGCGGCCTTCGCCGCCCCGGGCACCGAGGGCGTGGGCGTGGACATCCGGGGCACGCACGAGCCGTACGAGGTCGTCGCGCTGCCGTTCTACAAGCGCCAGAAGTGATATCCCGGAAGAAACCGGGCTTCCCCACCCGCGCTCGGACGTCACGGAAGTGACGTACCTCCGTCTCACACCGTAAGACCACCGTTCATCAGCACTCCCCCGCGTACAGGAGAATTCAGGTCATGAGCAACCCCCAGCAGCTGCGGTACAGCAAGGAGCACGAGTGGCTGTCGGCCGTCGAGGACGGCGTGGCCACGATCGGCATCACGGAGTACGCGGCCAACGCGCTCGGTGACGTCGTCTACGCCCAGCTCCCGGAGGTCGGTGACACGGTGACCGCGGGCGAGACCTGCGGCGAGCTGGAGTCGACCAAGTCCGTCAGCGACCTGTACTCGCCGGTGACCGGTGAGGTGACGGCGTTCAACCAGGACGTCGTGGACGACCCCTCGCTGGTGAACTCCGCTCCCTTCGAGGGCGGCTGGCTGTTCAAGGTGCGCGTCACGGAGGAGCCGGCCGACCTGCTCTCCGCCGACGAGTACACCGCGTTCTCCGGCAACTGAGACCCAAGGGACCCCCTGATGTCGCTTCTGAACTCCTCCCTCCACGAGCTGGACCCGGACGTCGCCGCCGCCGTCGACGCCGAGCTCCACCGTCAGCAGTCCACCCTCGAAATGATCGCCTCGGAGAACTTCGCCCCGGTCGCGGTCATGGAGGCGCAGGGCTCCGTCCTCACCAACAAGTACGCCGAGGGCTACCCGGGCCGCCGCTACTACGGCGGCTGTGAGCACGTCGACGTCGTCGAGCAGATCGCGATCGACCGGATCAAGGCCCTGTTCGGCGCCGAGGCCGCGAACGTCCAGCCGCACTCCGGCGCGCAGGCGAACGCCGCCGCGATGTTCGCGCTGCTCAAGCCGGGCGACACGATCATGGGCCTGAACCTGGCCCACGGCGGTCACCTGACCCACGGCATGAAGATCAACTTCTCCGGCAAGCTCTACAACGTGGTCCCGTACCACGTCGACGAGAGCGGGACCGTGGACATGGAGGAGGTCGAGCGCCTCGCCAAGGAGTCCCAGCCGAAGCTGATCGTCGCCGGCTGGTCCGCCTACCCGCGCCAGCTGGACTTCGCCGCCTTCCGCCGTATCGCGGACGAGGTCGGCGCGTACCTGATGGTCGACATGGCGCACTTCGCGGGCCTGGTCGCGGCCGGGCTGCACCCCAACCCGGTGCCGCACGCCCATGTCGTCACCACCACCACGCACAAGACCCTCGGCGGTCCGCGCGGCGGCGTGATCCTCTCCACCCAGGAGCTCGCCAAGAAGATCAACTCCGCGGTCTTCCCCGGTCAGCAGGGCGGCCCGCTGGAGCACGTGATCGCGGCCAAGGCGGTCTCGTTCAAGGTCGCGGCGGGCGAGGAGTTCAAGGAGCGCCAGCAGCGCACCCTGGACGGCGCCCGCATCCTGGCCGAGCGCCTGGTGCAGCCGGACGTCACCGAGGTCGGCGTCTCCGTCCTCTCCGGCGGCACCGACGTGCACCTGGTCCTGGTCGACCTGCGCAACTCCGAGCTGGACGGCCAGCAGGCCGAGGACCGGCTCCACGAGCTGGGCATCACGGTCAACCGCAACGCCATCCCGAACGACCCGCGTCCCCCGATGGTCACCTCGGGCCTGCGGATCGGCACCCCGGCGCTGGCCACCCGCGGCTTCGGCGCCGAGGAGTTCACCGAGGTCGCCGAGATCATCGCGTCCGCCCTCAAGCCGTCCTACGACGCGGACGACCTGAAGGCCCGCGTGGTCGCGCTGGCCGAGAAGTTCCCGCTGTACCCCGGCCTGAAGTAGCACCTGGCCTGCGGTACCGCACATGCGGGCGGGGCACCGCGCACACTGGAGAGAGTGAGCGCGGTGCCCCGCCCCTTGTCCCCCCCGCATCCTTCTTGACCCGCTCTCGCCCCGCTTGTCCCCCGCACCACCCGGCAGACAACGGCGTCTACCAACCCCCAAGGAGTCCTCCCGTGGCCATCTCGGTCTTCGACCTGTTCTCGGTCGGTATCGGCCCGTCCAGCTCCCACACGGTGGGCCCGATGCGCGCCGCCCGGATGTTCGCGCGCCGCCTGAAGAACGAAGGCCTGCTCGCGCACACCGCCTCGATACGGGCCGAGCTCTACGGCTCCCTCGGCGCGACCGGCCACGGCCACGGCACGCCCAAGGCGGTCCTGCTCGGCCTGGAGGGCGAGTCGCCCCAGACCGTCGACGTGGAGAACGCCGACACCCGGGTCGAGGAGATCCGCGGCAACGGCCGGATCAACCTGCTGGGCATGCACGAGATCCCGTTCGACTTCGACGCGGACCTGGTACTGCACCGCCGCAAGGCGCTCCCGTACCACGCCAACGGCATGACGATCTTCGCGTACGACACCGACGGCGCCCCGGTCCTGGAGAAGACGTACTACTCGGTCGGCGGCGGCTTCATCGTGGACGAGGACGCGGTGGCGGGCGAGAACCCGATCGTCCCGGACGACACGGTTCTGCGGCACCCCTTCCGCACCGGCGACGAGCTGCTGCGGCTCGCCCGGGAGACCGGCCTCTCCATCTCCTCGATGATGCTGGAGAACGAGCTGGCCTGGCGCACCGAGGCGGAGATCCGCTCCGGCCTGCTGGACATCTGGCGCGTCATGCAGGCCTGCGTCTCGCGCGGCATGTCCCGCGAGGGCATCCTGCCCGGCGGTCTGAAGGTCCGCCGCCGCGCCGCGAACTCGGCCCGCCAGCTGCGCGCCGAGGGCGACCCGCAGGCCCACGCGATGGAGTGGATCACCCTCTACGCGATGGCCGTCAACGAGGAGAACGCGGCGGGCGGCCGTGTCGTCACCGCCCCCACGAACGGCGCCGCGGGCATCATCCCCGCCGTCCTGCACTACTACATGAACTTCGCGTCCCACGGCTGCACCGAGGCGGAGAAGGAGGACAGCGTCGTCCGCTTCCTCCTCGCCGCCGGGGCGATCGGCCTGCTGTTCAAGGAGAACGCCTCGATCTCCGGCGCCGAGGTCGGCTGCCAGGGCGAGGTCGGCTCGGCCTGCTCGATGGCGGCCGGTGCCCTGGCGGAGGTCCTGGGCGGCTCCCCCGAGCAGGTGGAGAACGCCGCCGAGATCGGCATGGAGCACAACCTCGGCCTGACCTGCGACCCGGTCGGCGGCCTCGTCCAGATCCCGTGCATCGAGCGCAACGGCATGGCGGCGGTGAAGGCGGTGACCGCCGCGAAGATGGCGCTGCGGGGCGACGGCAGCCACAAGGTATCCCTGGACAAGGTCATCAAGACGATGAAGGAGACCGGGGCCGATATGAGCGTGAAGTACAAGGAGACCGCGCGCGGCGGCCTCGCGGTGAACATCATCGAGTGCTGAGGCCATAGGCCCTGACCAGCGCGTTTTCATCTTTCGGCGCTGTCAGGGCCCGTGGCTGGCGACCCGCCCGCCGCCCGCGCCCACCCCGTAGGCTCCGTCGAAGCAGGACGGCTTACGCCTCCTCGCCCTCTTCGTCGTCGCCTTCGAAGAAGTCGCCGATCTCGTCGACGGCTTCGGCGGCGACCATCCCGCCGACCACGCCGACGGCCAGGCCCGCCGCACCGGCAGCGACGACGGTGCCCATGCCGGGACCGGACCGTTCGCCGCCGTGGTGCCCGTCGTGTCCGTGGTGGCTGTGCTCGTCTTTGTGAACGTGGTGGTCGTACAGGTCGCCGTGCCCGTACGGATGGTGGGAAACTCGGACGGAGTGGGCATCGGCCAGCTGGCTGGCCCAGGAGCCGACCGTCGCGTTCCAGTCGCAGCGATCCGTGTCATCGTGACTGACGCGGTGCCGGCCCAGGGCGTCGTGGCCGTCGGAGAACAGGCCGCCTCGTTTGTCGGCCTCCAGGATGACCTCCATACCCGCGGGGTCGGCCAGGAAGGTCACCTCGATTTCCGTGATCCGGTCGGCGTACTGCGGGGGCGGGGTGAGCTCGATCTCCTGGTAGAACGGCAACTGCTGACCAGTGCCGTGGATCCGGCCGTACTCCAGGTCCGCGGACTTGAAGCCGAGGCCGAGCTGCCCGAAGGCCTCCAGGATCGCCTCCTGCACCGGCAGGGGGCGGACCGCGAGGGGGTCGAGGTCGCCCTGGTCCTTGGCACCGGCCACCGCGAGCTCGGTGCGCACTCCCAGGACGATGCCGAGCGGCTGGCCGTGAAGCTCGGTGACGGGGGTTTCCCAGGGCAGCGTGATCGCGAACGGCACCGTGCGGTGCTCGCCCTCGGCCAGGCGGAAGCCACCGCCGACGACGAATCGCTCGAAGACCACCATGCCCTCCTGCTCGCCGTCGTCGTGCTCGGCCTCCGCACGGGCGAGAAGCTCAAGCGTGATGTGCTCGATGTCGAAGTCGGCCCGACCTCCGCTGAGGTGAACCTCCCCGGTCAAGCCCCCACCGGGCAGCGCGGCCCCGGGGGCGAGGACCGTGTCCACGGACGGGCCGCCGACCCCCATGGAGCCGAGCAGTCGCTTGAACACCATCGTGGCGTTCTCCTTCGTCTTGCGTGTGTGGTTCGTACGGGGGTGGTGCCGCGGGGAAGGCCCGGTCCGCGGCACCACTTGTTCCGACAGCGGGGAGGGCTACTTGGCCTCGTCCAGCGCGGCCAGGGCCTGCGCCCAGCCGACGTACTTCAACTTGGCAAGGTCGGCGACGGTCTTGATGCCGAACGCTTCCTTGAGCAGGTCGCCCTGCCGGTCCGAGACTCCCTTGAGAGCGGACACCGGCGCCGCCAGCACCTCGGGCAGGCTCTTGTCCGCCCACGCCTTGTCCAGCACCTTGTCCAGATCGATCGAAGCCATGCTCGTTCCCCTCCTCATGGCGCGCCCCACGGAGCACGCGAATCCACGCCCCGGAGTTGCGGACCTCCGCCCCGCCGGCGCGCAATCTACAAACATGTAGAGCATAGAAGGAAGACGGCCGTGGAGTGCTTGAATCGGAACCTCCGTATGGCGGACGCGGCTACGGCACGAGCAGGTGGCCCTGGGGGCCGGAGCAGTCCTGGCTCCCATGCGCAGTGGTCGTCAGGAGGGGTCCGCGGTGCGGCAGTTGTGGCAGATCGAGCCGTGCTGTTCGAGCCTCGTCGCCCTGCATCGTCGCGGCGGCAGGCGGACGCCGGGCCCGGTGGCTCGATGCCGCTGTGAGCGCTGTGGGGCGGATCGCGGCCGTCAGAAGGCAAGCACGGCAATGGTGCTCACGTAGATGGTGATGAGCAGGATCCCGTCGAAGCCGATCCTGAGCCAGCCGCGCTTCTGGCGGACGAGCAGCCCCCCGAGCAGGACCGCTGTCATGACCAGCGCACCACTCGTGAGGAACAGCTCGTCCAGGTTGGCGGCGTGGAACAGAGAACCGCCTCGATAGGCGATGTCACCGACGACGAGGTTGAGGGCGTCCAGGCAGTTTCCGCCGACGATGGCGGCCACGGCCAGGGTGACGGCTCCGCGGCGGACGGCCGCGATGGACGTGACCGTTTCCGGGAGGGCGTTGACCAGGCCCATGAACAGGGCCCCGACGAATCCGGCGCTCAGGCCGGTGTGTTCGACGATGCCCTCCGCTGCGCGGGCCACCGCCCACCCTCCGATCACGACGAGGGCCGCCACGGCCAGGAACTCGCTCCAGAGCCGCGATGTCCTGTGACCGGCGAGTCCCTCGGTGTCTTCGCTCGCGACGTCGGAAACCGTTTCCCTCGTGGGCACCGCCCGCCACATCGGTTCGCCGTAGGAACGGATGAGCTGGAGACCCCCGACGTAGAAGGCCACCATCACCACGGACGCGGGGTGCAGGCCCAGAACGGTGACCGATGGGCTGAACGTGGCCATCAGGGCGATGCCCAACAAGCCGATCAACAGGCAGCCGAACAGCATGTTGGGCAGCGAAGCGGCGGCGTGTTCGAGATTCACTCTCCGCAGGAAGGCGTCGGCGACGACGAGCGCGAGGGTCTGTGCCGCGATACCGCCCACAGCGTTGCTGTACGCGAGGTCCGGCTGATCCGCGGCGGCGCTGACCGCGGTCATCACGATGCCCGAGAGGGATGTCACCAGGCCGAACAGCACCGCGCCGAACAGGGCTTCTCCCCAGCCGGTGCGGTCGGCGAGGGTGTCGCCCACCCCTGCGAGCCGGATACTGCACACCACGGTGACGGCCATGGCCAGCAGGAAGATTCCGACGCTCCAGCTCAACGGCCATACGTCGGTCAGCATGTGAGCACAGAACCCTTCAGCGATACGAGGTAGCGGAGAGTAGCCGACTCTCTCTTACCACGTGCCACTCGCTCCACACCTACCGCCCGCCGCACCGGGACAAGCGGCAGGCCGGGTTCGTCGAGGGACTCCCCGACTTCACAGTTCCGCGGACATGAGGACAGACATGCGGACTCAGCCCCTCCCGTGGCTCGAATCCACCAGGTCACCGAGCACCGTGGCCGACGGGGGAAGCGGGTGGTCCGGTGGCGGTCCGGGGCAGGGTGAGGACCATGGTGAGGCCTCCGCCCGGGGTGTCCTCGGCGGTGAGGGTGGCGCCGATGGCCTCGGTGAAGCCCCGCGCGACCGCCAGGCCGAGCCCCACTCCAGCACCTCGTGGGGCGTCTCCGAGTCGCTGGAACGGTTCGAAGATGTGTCCCTTGGCCGCGTCGGGGACGCCGGGTCCGCGGTCGACGACGCGGAGTTCGACCCGGTCGTGCAGGCTGCTGGCGGAGACGAGGACGGGGCGGTGCTCCGGGCTGTACTTGACCGCGTTCTCGACGATGTTGGCGACGACGCGTTCCAGCAGGCCACGGTCGACGGCGACCATCGGCAGGGTCTCCGGGATGTCCAGCTCCACGCTGCCCTCGGGGACACCGCCCAGTGCCATGGGGACGACCTCGTCCAGATCCGTCTCCCGGATCAGCGGTACGACGGTGCCCGTGTTGAGGCGGGACATGTCCAGGAGGTTGCCGATCAGCGCGGACAGCCGGTCCGCCCCCTCCTCGATGCCTTCGAGGAGGGCATCGCGGTCGGTCTCCGACCAGGCGACGTCGTGGGAACGCAGCGAGGTCACCGACGCCTTGATCCCGGCCAGGGGCGTACGGAGGTCGTGGCTGACGGCGGCGAGGAGAGCCGTGCGGAAACGGTCGCTCTCGGCGAGCTTCCGCGCCTCCTCCGCCTGCCCGACCAGCCGCTGCCGGTCCAGTGCCACGACCGCCTGGGCCGCGAAGGCGCCCAGGACCCGGCGGTCCTCGGCACGCAGCGCCCGGCCGCTCAGGACCAGAGCCAGGTTGTCTCCTACAGGGATGTCGACGTCGGCGTCTTCGGGACGGCCGACCGGGGGGCCGCCGACCGCCGCCGCGCACGACCAGGGCTCGACCTCGCCGTCGCGCTCCAGCAGGGCGACGGAGTCCATGGCGAAGGTCTCCCGGAGCCGCTCCAGCAGGGCGTCGAGGGAATTCTCGCCCCGCAGGATGCTGCCCGCGAGGAAGGAGAGGATCTCCGACTCGGCGCGCAGCCGGGCGGCCTGGTGGGTACGGCGGGCTGCCAGATCGACGACGGAGGAGACGGACACGGCCACACCGACGAAGATCACGATGGCGACGATGTTCTTCGGGTCGGAGATCGTGAGGCGGTGCATGGGCGTGGTGAAGAAGTAGTTGAGCAGCAGGGAGCCGAAGGCTGCCGAGGCGAGGGCGGGCAGCATGCCGCCGAGCAGAGCCGCAGCGACGGTGAGGGTGAGGAACAGCAGCATGTCGTTGGCGAGCCCGAGGTCGGGAACGACGGTCTTGAACAGCAGGGTGAGGAGGGCGGGCCCGGCGACGCCGACGAGCCAGCCCCAGACGATCCGGGCCCGCCCGAGCCGGGCGCCGCGGGCGATCGGTAGCCCGCGGCCCTGGGCGGCGGCGGCGTGCGTGACGATGTGGACGTCGAGATCGGGGCCCGACTCGCGAGCGACCGTGGCGCTGACCCCGGGCCCGAGGACGTACTGCCATGCTCTGCGGCGGCTGACACCGAGAACGATCTGCGTGGCGTTGACCCCACGGGCGAACTCGAGCAGCGCCGAGGGCACGTCCTCGCCGATGACGTGGTGGAAGGTGCCGCCGAGGTCCTCGACCAGGGTGCGCTGGACGGCCAGCTCCTTCGGCGACACGGCCTTCAGCCCGTCGCTCGCGGCGATGTACACGGCCAGCACCTCCCCGCCCGCGCCCTTCTCCGCGAGGCGTGCGGCGCGGCGGATGAGGGTGCGTCCCTCGGGTCCGCCGGTGAGGCCGACGACGATGCGTTCGCGGGCCTGCCAGGTGGTGCGGATGTCGTGCTCGCCCCGGTACTGCTGGAGGTACTCGTCGACCCGGTCGGCGGTCCACAGGAGCGCCAGTTCACGCAGGGCGGTGAGGTTGCCGGGGCGGAAGTAGTTGGAGAGGGCGGCGTCCATCCTGTCGGGCTGGTAGATGTTGCCGTGCGCCATCCGGCGGCGCAGCGCCTGGGGCGACATGTCGACCAGCTCGATCTGATCGGCCCGGCGCACCACCTCGTCGGGGACCGTCTCGCGCTGCCGGACCCCGGTGATCGACTCCACGACGTCGCCCAGCGACTCCAGGTGCTGGATGTTGACCGTGGATATGACGTCGATCCCGGCCCTGAGCAGCTCCTCGACGTCCTGCCACCGCTTGGCGTTGCGCGAACCGGGAACATTGGTGTGCGCCAGCTCGTCGACCAGGGCCACGGCCGGGGCACGCTCCAGGACCGCGTCGACGTCCATCTCGGCGAACGCGGTGCCCCGGTAGTCCAGCTCGTGACGTGGGACGGTCTCCAGTCCGTGCAGCATCACCTCGGTGCCGGGCCGGTCGTGGTGCTCCACGAACCCGACGACCACTTCGGTGCCCCGCTCCAGCCTCCGGTGGGCTTCGGAGAGCATCGCGTACGTCTTGCCGACGCCCGGTGCCGCACCGAGGTAGATCCGCAGCTTTCCACGTCCCATGGTGTTTCTCGTTCTTCCGTGCTGGATGAGGCGTCAGGGCTCGAAGCGGTAGCCCATGCCCGCTTCGGTGATCAGATACCGCGGGTGGGCGGGATCGGCTTCGAGTTTGCGGCGCAGCTGGGCCATGTAGACCCGCAGGTAGTTGGTGTTCTCCGCATACGTGGGCCCCCACACCTCCCGCAGGAGCGCACGCTGGGACACCAGGCGGCCGGGATGGCTGACCAGGATTTCGAGCAGGTGCCACTCGGTCGGGGTGAGCCGGACGGTGGCGGCGTCGCGCCGCACCTTCTTCGCCACCAGGTCGATGGTGAACACGTCCGTGGTCACGACGGTCGGTGCTTCGGCCTCAGCGGTCGTCCGCCGTCGCCGTGTGGCCGCTCGTAGCCGGGCCAGCAGCTCGTCCATGCTGAAGGGCTTGGTCACGTAGTCATCGGCTCCGGCGTCCAGGGCCCGCACCTTCTCCGCGGACAGGTGGCGTGCGGACAGGACCAGGATCGGTGCCCGGCTCTTTCCTCGCATCATCTTGATCAGCTCGACGCCCTCCATGTCCGGTAGACCCAGATCCAGCAGGATGGCGTCCGGCCGGCGGATCTCGGCGAGCCGGAGAGCCGACCCCCCGTCGGCCGCCTCTTCGACTTCGTAGGCACGCGCCTGGAGGTTGATCCTGAGGGCGCGCACCAGCTGTGCGTCGTCCTCCACCACGAGCACCCGGGGCATGGGCTGTGGCCCTTTCCTTGGTTGTGGGCGGGCGACCGGGCCGGTGGGGCGCGGAGAGTCCGCGCCCCACCGGGGTCCGGTCCCCCACCTCGTATCGGTCAGTTCTGGGTCAGGTCCCTGAGCGCGGTGTTCAGTTCGAGGACGTTCACCCGGGGCTCCCCCATGAAGCCGAGGACCCGGCCGGTGGTGTGGTCGGCGACCAGGTCCTCCACCTGCTGGACGTCGAGCCCGTTCTTGTCGGCGACCCGCTGGACCTGGAGCTTCGCGTACGCGGGTGAGATGTGCGGGTCCAGGCCGGATGCGGACGAGGTGACGGCGTCGGCCGGCACGTCCGCCGGCTCGACCTGGTACGTGGCGGTCGAGTTGTCCTTGACCACGGCGGCCTTGGCGTCCTTCACCCACTGGATCAGTTCCTCGTCGTCGCCGGAGCGGTTGGTGGCGCCGGAGAGGATCAACGAGTACTGGGTGTTGACGCTGTTGGAGCCGAGGCCGTTGGAGGGCCGCGGCTGGAACCACCTCAGGTCGGGGGCCGGTGACTCCTCCCCCTCCTTGAGCGGGAGGTCGTACCGCTGGCCGATGAGGGAGGAGCCGACGACCTGCCCGCTGCTGTCCGTGGTCTCGGAGCCGTTGGCCTTGTCGCTGAACAGGGTCTGGGCGACGCCCGTCACGGCGAGTGGATAGGTCACCCCGCATACGAGAGTCAGGGCGAGCAGGGCGCGGAGCCCGGCGCCGAGGGCGCGCGCGGTGTTGCTGACGGCGTTGTTGGTCATGGCGGATCAGCCGATTCCGGGGATGAGGGAGAGGAGCAGGTCGATGATCTTGATGCCGATGAACGGGGCGACGATACCGCCGAGTCCGTAGGCGCCCAGGTTGCGGCGGAGCATCCGGTCGGCACTGGCGGGCCGGTAGCGCACGCCCTTGAGTGCGAGGGGCACCAGCGCGACGATGACGAGCGCGTTGAAGATGACCGCGGACAGGATCGCGGACTCGGGCGAGGCGAGTCCCATGACGTTGAGCCTGTCCAGCGACGGGTACGCCACGGCGAACATGGCGGGGATGATCGCGAAGTACTTCGCGACGTCGTTGGCGATGGAGAAGGTGGTCAGCGCGCCCCGGGTGATGAGGAGCTGCTTGCCGATCTCGACGATCTCGATGAGCTTGGTGGGGTTGGAGTCGAGGTCCACCATGTTCCCGGCCTCCTTGGCGGCCGAGGTGCCGGTGTTCATCGCGACACCGACATCGGCCTGGGCCAGTGCGGGTGCGTCGTTGGTCCCGTCGCCGGTCATCGCGACGAGCTTGCCACCGGCCTGTTCCCGCTTGATGAGGGCCATCTTGTCCTCGGGCGTCGCCTCGGCCAGGAAGTCGTCCACCCCGGCCTCCTCGGCGATCGCCTTCGCGGTCAGCGGGTTGTCACCCGTGATCATGACCGTACGGATGCCCATCCGGCGAAGCTCCTCGAACCGCTCGCGCATCCCCTCCTTCACCACATCCTTCAGATGGACGACCCCGAGGACCCGGGCGCCCTCGGCGTCTTCCACGGCCACCAGCAGTGGCGTGCCACCGGCCTGGGAGATGCGGTTCGTGAGCGTCTGAGCGTCCTCGGAGACACGGCCGTTCCGCTCCTTCACCCAGGCGACGACGGAACCCGTCGCGCCCTTGCGGACCTTCCTGCCGTCCAGGTCGACGCCCGACATCCGGGTCTGGGCGGTGAACTCCACCCACGCGGCCCCCTCCAGCTCCCCCTGGTTCCGCTCCCGCAGCCCGTACTTCTCCTTGGCGAGCACGACGATCGACCGGCCTTCCGGCGTCTCGTCGGTGAGCGAGGAGAGCTGCGCCGCGTCCGCGAGCGCGTCCTCCGTCACGCCCGGGACCGTGAGGAACTCGGCTGCCTGCCGGTTGCCGAGGGTGATCGTTCCGGTCTTGTCCAGGAGCAGGGTGGACACATCGCCCGCGGCCTCGACCGCGCGCCCCGACATGGCCAGCACATTGCGCTGGACGAGGCGGTCCATGCCCGCGATGCCGATCGCGGACAGCAGCGCCCCGATCGTGGTGGGGATCAGGCACACCAGCAGTGCGGCGAGCACGATCAGCGATGTCTGGTCGTCCGCGCCCGCGTAGATCGCGAAGGGCTTCAGGGTGAGCACGGCCAGCAGGAAGACGATCGTGAGGGACGCCAACAGGATGTTCAGGGCGACCTCGTTGGGCGTCTTCTGCCGGGAGGCGCCCTCGACCAGGCTGATCATGCGGTCGATGAAGGTCTCGCCCGGCTTCGTGGTGATCCTGATGACGACGCGGTCGGACAGCACCTTCGTACCGCCGGTGACGGCCGAACGGTCGCCGCCGGACTCCCGGATGACCGGGGCGGACTCGCCGGTGATCGCGGATTCGTCGACGGAGGCGATGCCTTCCACGACGTCGCCGTCGCCGGGGATGGTGTCGCCTGCCTCGCAGACGACCAGGTCGCCGACGTGCAGGTCCGTCCCCGCGACCCGCTCCTCGTTCGTGCCGATGACCCGGCGGGCGACGGTGCCGGTCCTGGCCTCGCGCAGGGTGTCGGCCTGGGCCTTGCCCCGGCCCTCGGCGACCGCCTCGGCCAGGTTGGCGAAGACGGTGGTCAGCCAGAGCCAGGCGGTGATCGCCCAGCCGAACCAGTCGGTCGGGTCGGCGAGCGCCAGCACGGTGGTGACCACCGAGCCGACCAGGACGACGAACATGACGGGCGACTTGACCATCACGCGCGGGTCGAGCTTGCGCAGCGCGTCCGGGAAGGACTTCAGCAGTTGCCGGCGGTCGAACAGCCCGCTGCCGACACGGTTGGCAGCCTCCCGGCCACCGGTCGGCGGTATGTCTCCGTGCGGAGCGCGGGTGGGGGCAGGGGTGGGGGTGACGGTGCTCATGAGGCGAGCCCTTCGGCAAGCGGACCCAGGGCCAGGGCCGGGAAGTAGGTGAGTCCGGTGATGATGAGGATCGTGCCGACGAGCAGTCCCGCGTAGAGAGGCTTGTCGGTGCGCAGCGTGCCCGCGGTCTCGGGCACCGGCCTCTGCTCGGCGAGCGAGCCGGCCAGGGCGAGGACGAACACCATCGGCAGGAACCGGCCGAGCAGTATCGCGATGCCGATGGTGGTGTTGAACCACTGGGTGTCGGCGTTGAGCCCGGCGAAGGCGGAGCCGTTGTTGTTGGCGCCGGAGGTGTAGGCGTAGAGGATCTCGGAGAAGCCGTGCGGGCCCGTGTTGGTCATCGAGTCGGCGGGGGTGGGCAGGGCCATGGCGACGGCGGTGAAGCCGAGCACGAGGGCCGGGGTGATGAGGATGTAGCAGGCCGCGAGCTTGATCTGGCGGGTGCCGATCTTCTTGCCCAGGTACTCGGGGGTGCGTCCGACCATCAGCCCGGCGATGAACACCGCGATGACCGCCATGATCAGCATGCCGTAGAGGCCGGAGCCGACACCGCCGGGGGCGATCTCCCCGAGCTGCATGCCGAGCATGGTGATGCCGCCTCCGAAGCCGGTGTAGGAGGAGTGGAAGGAGTTCACCGCACCGGTCGAGGTCAGCGTCGTGGCGACCGCGAAGACCGACGAGCCGGCGATTCCGAAGCGGGTCTCCTTGCCCTCCATGGCACCGCCCGCGATGTCGAAGGCCGGTCCGCGGTGGGCGAATTCGGTCCACATCATCAGCGCCGTGAAGCCGATCCAGATGACGGCCATCGCGCCGAGGATCGCGTACCCCTGCTTGAGCGATCCGACCATCCTTCCGAAGGTCCGTGTCAGCGCGGACGGGATCAGGAGGATGAGGAAGATCTCGAACAGGTTGGACAGGGGGTCGGGGTTCTCGAAGGGGTGGGCGGAGTTGGCGTTGAAGTAGCCGCCGCCGTTGGTGCCGAGCTCCTTGATGGCCTCCTGGGAGGCGACCGCGCCACCGTTCCACTCCTGCGAACCGCCCATGAACTGTCCGACCGAGTGGATTCCCGAGAAGTTCTGAATGGCTCCACAGGCGACCAGGATGATCGCACCGATCACCGAGATGGGGAGCAGGACGCGAACGGTCCCGCGCACCAGGTCGGCCCAGAAGTTGCCGAGTTCACCGGTACGCGAACGGGCGAAGCCCCGTACGAGTGCCACCGCCACGGCCATGCCGACCGCCGCGGACAGGAAGTTCTGCACCGCCAGGCCGCCGGTCTGCACGACATGGCCCATGGCCTGTTCGCCGGAGTACGACTGCCAGTTGGTGTTGGCGACGAAGGAAGCGGCGGTGTTGAACGCCTGGTCCGGGTCGATCGAGGAGAATCCGAGGGAACCGGGCAGCGAGCCCTGCACCCGTTGCATCAGGTACAGGAAGAGGACGCTCACCGCCGAAAAGGCGAGCACCCCGCGCAGATAGGCGGGCCAGCGCATCTCTGCGGCCGGATTGGCGCCGATGACCTTGTATATCCACTTCTCCGGCCGGTAGTGCTTCTCGGAGGAGTAGACCCTGGCCATGTAATCGCCCAGCGGGCGGTAAGCGAGGGCGAGAGCGGTGATCAGGGCGAGCAGCTGGAGCACACCAGCGAACTGGGAATTCATCTCAGCTCTCAGAACCTCTCCGGGTGAAGGAGGGCCAGAACGAGATATCCCAGCAGAGAGGCGGCCACGACAAGGCCGACAACATTCTCGACGGTCACAGCCGGGTCACCCCCCGGGCGATGACGGCCACCAGCGCGAATACCGCGACCGTGGTGACGACGAAGGCCAGATCGGCCATCGCGAGCTCCTGTGGTGAAGTGAGGAATTGAATAGGCCGTTTGGCCGATACGAGCAAACCTCTACTTCAGCCCGGCGGCGGACCACCTTGACGGGGTCCATACGAGTTCGGGAAATCCTTAACGTCGGCCTGACGCCGTCTCCTACCGAACGTCAGGGGCCGCCACTCTCCGTATCGCGCGAGAAGGGTCTCGCTCATCCTCCGTCCGCGCGAAGTGAAGTTCACCAGTCCCGTCGGCGCCATGGGAGGGAGGTCCGGTTCCGCGGTGGACGTCACGGTAACCGTGCTCGCTCACCGGCGCGGTGGCCGCCGGGTGCGAGCCTCGGATCGCTGGCGCGGCATACCGGACAAATAACCGCGTAAGGTTGCTAGGTTCTCCTCTGGCGGTGAACGGCGAGCGGGGCAGGCCATCCGCCCGCGCCATGCCCGTACGGACGAGGGAGACCATGAGCCATGCCGAGCCCGGGACGCGACCGGCAGCCAAGCTGACCCTGCTGACGCTGACGGCGATGGTCGTCGGTTCCATGGTCGGCGCCGGGGTGTTCTCGCTGCCGCGGCGCTTCGCGCAGGAGACCGGGGTCGCGGGGGCGCTGATCGCCTGGGCCGTCGCCGGGACGGGCATGCTGATGCTCGCCTTCGTCTTCCAGGCACTCGCCGTGCGACGGCCGGATCTGGACGCGGGCGTGTACGCGTACGCGAAAGCGGGGTTCGGCGAGTACCTCGGGTTCTTCTCAGCCTTCGGCTACTGGGCCAGCGCCTGCGTCGGCAACGTCACCTACTGGGTGCTCATCATGTCGACGGTCGGCGCGGTGGCTCCCGTGCTGGGGAACGGCGACACGGTGACGGCGGTGGTCGTCTCCTCGGTGGGGCTGTGGGGGTTCTTCCTGCTGATCCGCCGGGGCGTGAAGGAAGCGGCGGCGATCAACCGGATCGTCACCGCGGCGAAGATCGTGCCCATCGTCTTCTTCGTGGTCCTGGCGCTGTTCTACTTCGATCCTGCCGTCTTCGCGGACAACTTCGGCGGGACCGACTACGCGGGCTCGCTCTTCAACCAGGTCCGGGGCACCATGCTCGCCACCGTCTTCGTCTTCCTCGGCGTGGAGGGCGCCAGCGTCTATTCGCGGCACGCCAAGCGCCGCGAGGATGTCGGCCGGGCCACGGTCCTGGGCTTCCTGAGCGTTTTCGCCGTCTTCGCGTCCGTCACGATCGTCAGTTACGGGCTGCTGCCGATGGCCGAGATCGCCGAGCTGCGGCAGCCCTCGATGGCCGAGGTGCTGGAGTCGGCGGTCGGCACCTGGGGAAAGGTCTTCATCAGCGTCGGCCTGATCGTCTCCGTGCTCGGCGCCTACCTCGCCTGGACCCTGATGGCCGCCGAGGTCCTCTTCGTCGCCGCCAAGGACAAGGACATGCCGCGCTTCCTGGGGCGGTCGACGGCGGCGGACGTGCCCGAGGCCGCGCTGCTGATGTCCACGTGTCTGAGTCAGATCGTGCTCGTCGTGACGCTGTTCTCCGACGACGCGTTCAACTTCGCCCTCGATCTGACCAGCGCGCTGAGCCTGATCCCCTTCCTGCTGGCCGCCGCCTTCGCGGTGAAGGTCGCGGCGCGGCCGGGGAGCCACGGCGTGGTGGGGCGCCCCACCCGGCGCGAGCTGGTGACCGCCGTGGTGGCGACGCTCTACACCGCGTTCCTGCTGTACGCGGCGGGGCCGAAGTTCGTCCTCGTCTCCTTCATCCTCTACGCTCCGGCGACCTTCCTCTTCGTCAAGTCCCGGCGGGAGCAGGGGCGCAGGCTCTTCTCCCCGGGCGAGGCGGTCATCTGCGCGGTGTCGGTCGCCGGTGCCGCCGCCGGTGTCGCGGCGCTGGCCGTCGGCTGGATCGAGCTGTGAGACCCCAACCCGTACGAGCCCTGCCGCCGCCCTGACGCCCTGGCTCCCCGCCGCCCTGCCGCCCTGCCGCCATCGAGCGAAAGGACCATCATGACCAGCACCACCCCCGCCTCCGCCCTCGGCGTCCACTCCGAAGTGGGGCGGCTGCGCAAGGTCCTGGTGTGCGCCCCCGGCATGGCCCACCGGCGGCTGACCCCGACCAACTCCGACGATCTGCTCTTCGACAATGTGATGTGGGTGGAGAACGCCCAGCGGGACCATGCCGACTTCGTCGCCCAGCTCACCGACCGGGGCGTGGAGGTCGTCGAGCTCCACGAGCTGCTGGCCGCCACCATGGCGATCCCGGAGGCCCGGTCCTGGCTGCTGGACCGGAAGATCGACGCGAACGAGGTGGGCCTCGGTCTGGTCGACGACACCCGCGCGTTCCTGGACTCCCTCACGCCGCGCCGGCTCGCCGCGTACCTGATCGGCGGGCTGGCCACCGCCGACCTGCCGGACGCGTTCCGTTCGGCGTACCTGGGGCTGGCCCGCGAGGGCACGGGCAGCCGGGAGTACCTGATGCCTCCGCTGCCCAACACCCTGTACACCCGCGACACGACGTGCTGGCTCTACGGCGGGGTGACGCTGAACCCGCTGTACTGGCCCGCCCGGCACGACGAGACCCTGCTGATGAAGGCGATCTACACCTTCCACCCGGACTTCCGGGGGTCCACGGTCTGGTGGGGCGACCCGGAACAGGACTGGGGACGGGCCACGTTCGAGGGCGGGGACATCATGCCCGTCGGCAACGGCGTCGTCCTCATGGGCATGAGCGAGCGGACCTCCCGCCAGGCGATCACCCAGGTCGCGGCCGCGCTGTTCGCACAGGGGGCGGCGGAGCACGTGATCGTCGCCGGGATGCCGAAGCTGCGCTCGGCGATGCACCTGGACACCGTGTTCACCTTCGCGGACCGGGACATCGTGACGCTGTACCCACGCATCATGGACGCCGTCCACACGTTCTCGCTGCGCCCTTCGGGCCGGGCGCCGGGGTTCGAGGTCACCGACGAGGGCTCCACCCCGTTCACGGAGGTCGTGGCCCGCGCCCTGGGCCTGCCGCAGCTGCGGGTGATCGAGACGGGCGGGGACGTCTACGCCTCCGAGCGCCAGCAGTGGGACAGCGGCAACAACGCGGTGGCGCTGGAGCCGGGCGTGGTCTTCACCTACGACCGCAACACCCAGACGAACGCGCTGCTGCGGCGGGCCGGGGTGGAGGTCATCACGATCGTGGGCGCGGAGCTGGGCCGGGGGCGAGGCGGGGGCCACTGCATGACCTGCCCGCTGATCCGCGACGCGGTGGAGTTCTGACCACGGCCGGGCTTCCACAGGCCCTGCGTCAGGCGGTGCAGACGCAGGGCCTGTTGGACCTCCAAGGTGCGCGGCGGCTCGTTCGGGTCCGGGCCGAGAAGGCGGCCGACGCGTTCCAGGCCCTGCACCACGGTGTACACGTGGACGTGGAGGAGGGTCCTGGTCCGGGTGACGCTCGCCCTGCGTTGCCCTTCGCGCGACGCCCGTTCGGCGCGTCGCTCCACGCGCTTCCGGTCGCGGGCCACGCACCAGGCCGCGCTACCGCCCCCCGCGCCCCCGCTCCTTCTCCAGCCACGGCCCGAACTCGCTCTCCAGCACCAGCCGTCCCAGCTTCCGGTACTCCTGGAGCACCGCCGTCACCACCTGGTCCATGGTGAGCGGCTTCCCGCTCTCCGCCGCGAGGTAGGCGGCACTGACCGCGCAGGCCCGGATCGAGCCGCCCGCCAGCTCGAAGCGGTCGGCGCAGAACTCCAGGTCGAGGCCGTCGTCGCGGGGGATCGCCGGGCCCAGGCAGCGGTCCCACAGGGCGAGCCGTTCCCGGGCGTCGGGCATGGGGAACTCCGCGATCACGTCGATGCGGCGGGTGAACGCCTCGTCGAGGTTGGCCCGGAGGTTGGTGGTGAGCACGGCGATGCCGTCGAAGGACTCCATGCGCTGGAGGAGGTAGGCCGATTCGACGTTGGCGTGCTTGTCCTGCGCGTCCTTGACCTGGGACCGCTTGCCGAAGATCGCGTCGGCCTCGTCGAAGAGCAGGATGCCGTTGACGTCGGAGGCCTCGACGAAGATCCGCTCCAGGTTCTTCTCGGTCTCACCGACGTACTTGTCCACCACGGTGGAGAGGTCCACGACGTAGAGCTCCATGCCCAGTTCGGCGGCGACCACCTCGGCGGACATGGTCTTGCCGGTGCCGGACTCCCCGGCGAACAGGGCGATGACGCCCCGGCCCCGGCCGCCGCCCGGCCGCATCCGCCACTGGCCGAGCACCTGCTCGCGGTGGCGGGCGCGCAGGGCGAGTTCGGTGAGCTGGGTGCGGGTGGCCGGGGGCAGCACGAGGTCGTCCCAGCCGACGCCCGGTTCGATGCGGCGGGCGAGGCGTTCAAGGCCCGCGCCGTTCTGGGCGCGTACCGCCGTACGGAGGTCGTCCGGGGTCACCGGGCGCCGCCCCAGGAGCGCGAGGCGGGAGGCGACCGTGGCGGCCTTGCGCAGTTGGTCGGAGTCGAGCCGGTAGGAGGCGGTGGCCTCGATGAGCCGGTCGTCGGCGGGGGCGTCGGCGGCGGGCAGGCCGACCGCCCTGGCCGCATCGGCGAGGGCGCGCCGCCACTGGCGGGCCGCTCCTTCGGGGCCCGGCGGCAGGACGGCGACGGGGACCGGGCTCTCGGTGGTCCACAGCGGGTCCCAGTTCTTCTTCCCGTACGCGATCAGGGGTGTACCGTCGAGCGCCGCACAGAGGGCGGCGAGCGCCCGGGACCCCTCGGGGCGTTCGGGGGCGAGCGTTTCGAGCGGGCCGAGGACCACCCCGGCGCCCGTGAGGCGGGCCTCGGTCGCCAGGGTCCGTACGAGCGGGGCCGGTTCGGTGGTGGCGGCGAGCGCCGCGATGTCGACGGTCAGGGGGCGCAGCCCGGCGGTGAGCAGCGCCTCGACGGCGAGGCCGCGCGGGTCGCCGCCCCGGTCGAGCAGGTGCACCAGGCCGCTGCCGGTGGACAGGGCCGCCGCGACCCGGGGGACTTCCGGGTGCCCGTCCGAAACCTCCGGGCGCGGGTGCGGGACTCCCCGGCGACCGTCCAGGACCTCCGGTTGCCCGTCCGGCTCCTGGTCCGCCCCGGCGTCCCGGACCAGGCCGCGCAGTCGCGCGTCAAGCTCGTCGTCGCCGAGGAGATAGGAGGTGATCCGGTCGGGCACCCTCAACCCCCTTGAGAGCAGCGGGCGTTCGGGGTCGACGATCTCCAGGAGTCCGCCCGCGACGAGCGGCGCCGCGGGCGCGAGGCGGAAGCGGCCGGGCCCGGCGGCGGGCAGGGCGCAGAGCTCCAGCGCCAGGGCGATGGTGGGGCGGCGGCGGGTGAGGTCGTCGTTGAGGTACCCGTACAGGCGCTCGAACCGGTGGTCGAGGTCAGGGGCCAGGCCGACCAGCAGGAGTTCGACGTCGAGGGGGGCGAGGGCGAAGCGTGCGGCCAGCTGCCCGAGCCTGCCCCCGGCGGGTACGGTCGGCGCGCCCGCGTCACCGTACGCCGGTGCGGGCGCGAACGCGTCGGGGGCTTCGAGGATGCGCTCGGCCGCCTGGGGGGTGAGGTACTGGCCCCGGTAGGGGTCGTCCGGGTCCGGGTCGACGGCCCGGCGGGCCGCGACGGCGAGCCTGACGCGGCGCTCGACGCGGCCGAGCCGCTCCCAGAGGTCGTCGGGGCCCGTCGCCCCGACCACTTCGGCGGGTGCGCCCTGTGTCACCGTCATCGGGCCGCGCTCCCCCGCTTGCGCCGGCCGGGCGGCAGCTGACGTTCCCGTTCGGCGGCGAAGCCCTGCGCGTCCAGGTCGCCCGCCCCGTCGTACCTCAGCCGGCGGCCCGGGTCCTCGGCCGCTGTGCCGTCCACGGCGGGCGCGGCCCTCATCACGAGGCCCTCGGTGACCGGCGGGCCCGCGGCGGCCCGCTCCCCGGCCAGCGGGGCGACGACGCGCAGATCGATCGCGGCCTTCAGCTCACCGCCGAGCGCGGACCACACGTCCGACGCGGAGGGCCCGTCGGCGCCGGGGCCCGCGGCCTCGATGTCCACGGTGAGACCGAGTTCGGCGAGGCTGCCGGTGAGCAGTCGGGCGGGCAGCGTGTCCGTGCGGACGAGGGCGCGCAGCACCTCGGAGAGCAGCCGGTGTTCGTCCTGGGGGCGGTTGGTCCAGGCGGTGACCAGATAGGTCAGCTCGAACCAGCGCGGCGGGGTCCGCCAGCCGGTGACCACGCCCGCGTCGTCGTGGATCTCGGCCGTGCCGGTGCGCCGCCGGCCCGCGTCCTCACGGATGGCATGCAGGAAGACACTGATGGTGGGGGCGTTGCGGCGGGCGGACCACTCCTTCGTCGGGGCGTCGAAGACCAGGTCGACGCCGCTGTCCTCAAGTCCGGCCTCGGCCAGCAACAGCCGCAGCCCCTCGTCGACTTCGTGGATCATCGGCGGATCACCTCGCCCGGCGGGGTGATGGTCCCGATCACCACGAGGAAGTCCGTCGTGACGGGGCTGAAGCCGGGGCCCTTCGCGGTGATGGTGCGCGGCCCGGTCCGGTCCTTGGCCACGATGAGCAGCTGGGCGATGAACGTGCCGTCGCCGAGCGGCCGGGTCGGCGCCGCGCTCGCGGTGATGCCGGGCTTCCAGGTGAGGGTCACGGGCGTACCGGGCGGGAAGTCCTTGCCTCGTACGGAGGTGACGAACCCGGGTTTGCCGATGGCGGGCACCGCGATGATGCGGGGCTGGAGGATGCGCAGCGGGATGCGGGAGACGTTGTCGCGGACGTCCGCGTCGGTGCCCGTGGTGGTGAGTCTCGCGGTGATGGTGGTGCGCAGGGCCTTGTCGGGCGAGAGAACGACGCTGACGACCGTTGACGCGCCGGGCGCGAGGTCGGGCAGCGTGCACCCGCCCGCGGCGCAGCCCGCGGGGAGGGGGCCCGCGGGGATGTCGGCGGGCAGCCCGAGGTCCAGCCGCAGTCCGGTGGCGGCCGCGTTCCTGCCGTTGCGCACGGTGTACGTCACCACGACCTTGCCGCCGACGTAGCCGGGGCTCGGCTGGGCCCGCACGGTGACGCCGGGTCCGGCCTCGGGTGCAGGCGGCAGGGGGGCCGGGGGGCGCGGTGCGGTCGGGCGGGGGGACGGCGGCGGGGGTGGGGCGGGTGCGGTGGTCGACGGTGACGGGGAGGGGGTCGTGGGGCTGGGCGTCGGAGTCGTCGGGGTCGGGGTGGGGGTGGGGGTCGGGGTGGGGCTGGGGCTCGGCGGCGGTACGTCCCGGACCGGGACGATCGTGCCGGTGGCGTTGTCGGTGGGGTTGGGGTCGAGGACGGTGCCGGTGACTGACCAGTTGACGCGCTGGTCGCCGGTGATGACACCGGTCAGCCGGGCCGTGACCGTCACGGAGGCTCCGGGCGGGACGATGCCGAGGTCGCACTGGGGGGTGGCGGCGGGGCAGTCGACGCCGTCGGCGGTGAGCTCCTCCAGCCGTACGCCGGGCGGGGCGTCGACGGTCAGGGTGGTACCGGGCGAGGGCGAGGGGCCCCGGTTGGTGACGGTGACCCGCACCTCGGTGGAGGAGCCGACCTCCACATCGGGCCCGGTGGGCGGTGCGGTCAGCGACAGGTCGACCGACTGCTGGTAGGCGGGCTCCTTCTGCCGTCCGTCGTGCGTGTTGTCGAGGGGGGCCACGTCGCCGGAGGCGATGTCGAGTACGGAGAGCTGCTCCATGGAGTTCGGTGGCAGCTCCCGGCGCGAGGTGAAGAGGAGTTTGCTGCCGTCGGGCGACCAGGCCACGTCACGGGGCTGGTGGGGGCCGGTCGCGCTGGTGTCGGGGATCGGCAGGTCGCAGCCGTCGGGGTCGTCCTTCTGGACGGAGGGCAGCACGACCCGGCAGCCGCCGCCGCGCAGGGGCTTGATGAGGACGCCGGCCTGCTGGTTGACGCGGCCGCCGCCGTCCTTGCGGTTGAACGCCACCTTCAGGCCGTCCGGGGAGAACGCCGGGCTGTCATCGATGACTTCGCAGTCGCCGGGGCAGATGGTGGCGCTCAGGTCCCGCTGCCGGTCGAGGTCCGCCACCGGCACGACCCAGATGTGCTTGTTGCCGCCGTTGCCGTTGATGACTTCCTTGCGGGTGAAGGCGAGGTTGACGCCGTCCGATGACCAGGTCGGCTGGGCGTCGTCGCCCGCCTGCCGCCCCTCGGGCGGCCGGATCTCGTCGAGGATCGCGCCCGTGGCGACGTCGGCGATGAGGATGCGGCCCGGACCCGATGCGTCCCCGACGCCGCCGGGCGAGGTCCGGGTGAACGCCAGCTTGGTGCCGTCGGGCGAGAAGGTGGGATCGGTGTCCCAGTCGTTCGGGCCGCGCCCGTCGAGTGGCAGCGGTGCTTCGTTGGTGCCGTCGGCGTCGGCCATCCAGATCCGCTCGATCCGCCCGTTGTCGCCGTCCTCGAAGCGGGTGACGACGATGCGCCGGCCGTCGGGCGTGTAGTTCTGCCGCTCGTGCCACGGGTCGTATCCCTCGGCGGGCCTGAACAGAGGGTTCTTGGCGTGGTCCGTGTTCGTACGGGCCGCCGGGTCCTCCTTCAGGATGGTGAGGTGCAGGTCGCGGGGGTCGGAACCGTCCTGACGGACGTCCTGGAGCGTCACGACGTGCGCCGCCGCCAGCGTGCCGTCCGGCTTCGCCGTGATCCGGGGGATGACGACGGTCCCGGCAGGAGCGAACCAGGTGGGCGGTCCCACCGCGCGGTTCTCGTTGACCAGCTGGTCCGGCGGTTCGGGCTCGAAGGCGGTCACCCGGTAGACGTGGTCGAAGTCGTCGCAGCCGCAGGTGTGGTACGGGCTGAGGAAGACGATGTCGTTGCCGTCGGGCAGCCACGAGGCCGAGCGGGTGCCCCATGCGGCGTGGTCACCGGCCAGCAGCGGCCGGTCGGTCCCGATGCCCTGGGTGGCCCGCAGTTCGGTGCCGTCGTCGACGTCCGGGTCGGGGTTCGTGGTGAGGGTGTACGCGACGAGGCCCCGGCGGGCGTCGTCGTCCACCGGGTTCCAGGACGGCTCTGTGGCGTCGCCCGCCGGTCCGTCGCTGATCCGGGTCCGCGGGCCGCCGGCGACGGCCCGCTCGTATATCTGCCACCCCCGTGCGGCATCGCCGTCACCGGCGTACGCGATCCTCGTGCCGTCCGGCGACCAGGTCGGGGACTCCTCGTTGTCGGGGGTGTCGGTGAGCCGGCGCGGATTCGAGCCGTCGACGCCGACCGACCACAGGTCGCGCTGGACCGTGCCGCCGGGTCCCGGCTCCGCCGAGTCGAAGACCACGGTCCGGCCGTCCGGGGAGAGTTCGGGGTGGGCCGCGTCCCGGTCGGTGGTGATCCGGCGCACCGAGCCGTCCGCGCCGCGCACGTACACCTGGGGCCGGGCGCTGTCGCGCAGGCTGGTGAAGACCAGGACGTCCCCGCGGGCGGAGGGGTCCTGGTCGTAGTGGGCGGGGCCGTCGCCGAACAGCGGGTCGGTGGTGTCCTTGTCGTTGGCCCGCCCCAGGCTGCGGTGTTCGGTGCCCGCGAAGGCGATACGCCCGGCCTGCGCCGGGTCCGCGGCCGCCGCCGCGGCGGCGAGCCTGGGCGCCCCCTGGGGGGCCGCCGCCGAGCCGACCACCAGCAGCGGCGCCAACAGCACCACCGCGCCGGTCAGTCGGCCCAGCCGGGAACGCTTTGCCGGGCCAGCAGTGCCGGTCACGGCCCACCTCACAGTCTGTCGATGACTCTCCACCGGCCAGCCTCACGCCCGCGCGGGGCACAAAGACAGGCCGCAAGTACCCGGAGCGGGGGAAGCGACCGCTGCCCTTTGCGGCGGTCGCTTCCCCGGGCTGCTGCCCCGGACGGCCCCGGACTGAATCCATCCGTTCGGCCCGTCCGGAATCCGTCCGTCTGGAGTCCCTCCGGAATCCCTGGCGGGGCGGTGGACCGGATCAGGGTCAGGGTCAGATCAGCCCATGCCGCATCGCGTAACCCACCGCGTGGGCCCGGTTTCGCAGTTCGAGGCGGGTCGCGACCTCGTGCAGCACGTTCTTGACGGTGCGTTCGGAGTACGAGGTCTTCTGCGCGATCTCCGTGGTGTCGTAGCCCTCCGACACCAGCCGGATCATCTCCGCCTCCCGTGCCGTGAGGGTGGAGAGGGTGAGGCCCCGGGGGTCGAGGACCGTCCGCTGGAGCGAGCTGACGTGGTCGAGGAGCTTGCCGAGCAGATCGCCCGGCAGGACGCCTTCGCCGTTCGCCATGGCCTTCACGAGGTGGACGAGCCGGTCCTGGTCGGCCTCCCCGCGCCGGAGGACGGCGGCGACCCCGCACTCGATCATCGTCTGGAGCGCGCCCGACTCGAAGAAGCCGACGACGAGCCCGGTGCGGGTCGAGGTGTTGCGCTGGAGGCGGTGCAGGAGCTGGACGGTGGACTCGCCCACCGTGTCCACCACGACCAGGGAGACCTGCGCCCGGTCCGCCTCGGCCTCCGGCAGCAGCTCTATCTCGGGGCGCACCCGCAGTTGGTGGATCATGCCGGTCTGAAGGATCAGGTCCTCCGCGTACACCGCCACGGAGACCCTGCCCCCGGGTATGTCCCCCGGCGCGGCCGCGCGTCGCCCCGATGCGTCGGGCCTGCGGTACTGGCCGCGTTCGGCCGCGCCGCTCATCGCACCTGTTGTCGTCGTGCTCTTCGTGCCCGTTGCCGTCGTCGTGGTCATCATCGTTCCGTGCCCGTTGTCGTCGTCATCGTTCCGTGCCCGTCTTCCTCAGGTACTTCCGACTGATATGCCAGGTGCCGCTGTTGCCCCCCGTGGGCCGGCGAGCACGGGGCGCGGGCGCGCGGAGGGGTCGCGGGGACACCGTGCCGGTGGGCCCTCGGGGCACCACCCCTGCCCGCTTGTTGCCCTCGCGTCTCTGCTGTGGAGCGGCGCCCGCGGCCTAACGTCGCAGCGTGACCACAACTGCCGAACTCGAAAGCCTCACGGTGACGGTGTCGCCGGGCGCTACCGCGACGACGACCCTGACCGTGCGCAACGACGGCGATATCGTCGAGGCCTACACCCTTGAGGTGGTCGGCGACTGCGCCGCCTGGAGCACCGTCGAGCCGGCGCGCGTGTCGCTGTACCCGGGCACCTCCGAGACGGTGACCCTCACCCTCGCCCCGCCCCGCTCCCACGAGGTCCGGGCGGGCGAAACCCCCCTGGCCGTACGCGTACTGCCCGCGGAGCGTCCCGAGTCGGCGGTGGTTCCCGAGGGCACGGTGACCATCGAGCCGTTCCACGAGCTGCGCGCCGAGCTGGAACCGCGCCGCCGCCGGGGCTGGCTCGGCGCCCGCTTCCGTACCGCTGTGCAGAACAAGGGGAACACCCCGGTCGACGTGGCTCTCTCGGGCAAGCAGGCCGGAGAGGATCTGCGCCTCGCCTTCGCCCCGGACAAGAAGCGCCTGGAGCCCGGCGAGTCGGCGGAGATGGCCCTCAAGGTGCGGGCCCGGAAGGTGATCTGGTTCGGCGAGCCCGTCACCTGGCCGTTCGAGGTGGAGGCCGTCGAGAGCGGCGAGCCCGGGGCAGGGGAGACGGAGGGCGAGCAGCCGGTCCCGCCCGAGCCGGTGGCCGCGGAGGCCGTCCGGCCCGAGCCGCTGCCCGGGGAGTTCGCCCAGCTGCCGGTGCTGCCCAAGTGGCTGCTGATCGTGCTGGCCGCACTGCTGGCGCTGCTGCTCGCCTGGTTCGCCCTGGTCCGGCCCGCGGTGCAGAGCACGGCGAAGCAGGCGGTGACCGACGCGGCGAAGGAGGAGGCCGCCCGCGCACAGGAGCAGGGGACGAACACACCCGGGGGCGCGGAGAACCCGGCGGGCGGTCAAGGGCAGGGGCAGGGGTCGGGTCCTGACGGGCCGGGTGGCAACGGCGGGGGCGGCAACGGCGGCTCCGGGTCCGGCGGCTCCGGTCCGGGCGGGGGCGGTCAGCAGGCCTCCGAGACCATCGACGTGCAGACCGGGGCGGGGACCGAGGCGGTGGGGACCTACAAGGTTCCGGCCGGGAAGGTGTTCGGCGTCACCGACATCGTCGTGGCCAACTTCCAGGGCGACGAAGGGATCATCACCATCTCCTTCGGGGAACTCAAGGTCACGACCATCCCGCTGGAATCCTTCCGCAATCAGGACTACCACTGGGCCACCCCCATTCAGGTTCCGGAGAACGCCACCATCACCGCTTCCGTCACCTGCGCCAAGCCCGGCACTCCAGCATCCGGAACTCAGTCTTCCGGATGCCATCAAGTCCTCAATTTCAGCGGTGTACTGAGCGATCTCGCACGGTAGAAACGGGAGCACGAAGCGCCCTGCCGCACCTATGGGTCGAGACAACAGCAGAAACCCCCCGGGGAGAAACCCGGCGTGCCGGGCGATGGCGGATTCGCCCTCCTGGATACGTCAGAGGTTTACACCAGTTCGGTCACTCCGCATGGCGACAGCACCGGAAGAATATCCGGTTCCGGCGACTCCGATCACTAACGGGCCTGTTCAGAGCCGCTCCTGACGACCCGGGGCATCCGCCGGGCTTCCGCCGGATGCCCGTTCGGAGCGGTCCGGCGCCCGCTTTCACCGGCGCGTCACAGCCGGACCTCCCCGCCTTCCCGGCACATTCTGGCCGAATCGCATCAGCACGCGGCGGCTCCCCGGTGAACCCCGGACGGCATCGAGCCTTCCGGGGTTCACCACGAGGAATGAGATACCGAACACACCGGCACCCCCGAGCCGCATCCACAATTCCGACGAATCCCCCGACGGCGGTTGGGCAGGGGCTGTTTCTCGACCCGTTGTACTTCTTCTCCCGCTCGGACCGCTTGGAATACGGGCCGCCGAGGGCAGCATTCACGGCGCTCCGGGTGCCCGGAAAGGCAGCGTCATTGCCCCGCGTCCAGGACTCCGGGACCTACTCCCGTGCGCCCGGCCGGTCAAGACTGAGCGGTGGAGATCGAGTGACCGTCGAGAAGGAGCGAGCATGCCGTCGTACCTCACCCCCGGTGTTTACGTGGAGGAGGTGCAGTCCGGAGCACGTCCCATCGAGGGAGTCGGCACCGCGGTCGCAGCCTTCGTCGGCTTCGCCGAGACGGGCCCCTTCCACCAGCCGACGCTGGTGACCAACTGGGACCAGTACGTCCAGACGTTCGGCACCTTCACCGCCGACACCTACCTGACGCACGCCGTCTACGGCTTCTTCGCCAACGGCGGCGGCGCGGCCTACATCGTGCGCATCGGCGGCCCCGCACAGGGCGCCTCGGAGAGCGGCGGCACGGGCCGGGACACGGTCACGCAGGCCCCCGCACCTCTCGCACTCGGCGGGTTCCTCGTCTCCGCCAAGCCCGGCACGGGCGCCGACCTCTCCGTCGAGGTCGCCGACCCCGAGGGCGAGAACCCCCCGGAGGACCGCTTCCGGCTGCTGGTGCGGCAGGGCGGCAAGGTCGCCGAGACGTACGACGTCTCCACCCGCAAGAACGTCAAGGGCTACCTGGTCACCCAGACCCGTGACTCCAAACTCATCCAGGTGACCGAGCAGGCCGGCACGGCCCAGAGCCGCCCCGAGAAGCAGACCGTCGCCCTCGCCCCGGCCACGGCCGCCGCCCCCGGTGCCGGCGTGGCGCGGCTGGACCCCTCCGAGTACGTGGGCGACGCCTCCGCGCGCACCGGGTTCGCGGGCCTTGAGGCGATCGACGAGATCACCATGGTCGCCGTGCCGGACCTGATGAGCGCCTACCAGCGCGGGGACATCGACGCGGAGGGCGTCAAGACCGTGCAGCTGGCGGTCATTTCGCACTGTGAGCAGATGGGGGACCGGGTCGCGGTCCTCGACACCCCGCCCGGGATGAACGCCCAGCGGGTCCGCACCTGGCGCAACGACGACGCCGGTTACGACTCCCGCTACGCCGCCCTCTACTACCCCTGGGTCAAGGTCTTCGACCCGGCGAGCGGCCGTAACTCCCTGGTCCCGCCGAGCGGTCACGTGGCCGGTGTCTGGGCGCGCAGCGACGGCGAGCGCGGAGTGCACAAGGCCCCCGCCAACGAGGTCATCCGCGGCGCGGTGGACCTGGAGATCCGCCTCAGCAAGGGCGAGCAGGACCTCCTCAACCCGATCGGCGTCAACTGCGTGCGCGCCTTCCCCGGCCGCGGCATCCGCATCTGGGGCGCCCGCACCCTCTCCTCCGACCCGGCCTGGCGCTACCTGAACGTGCGCCGCCTCTTCAACTACCTGGAGGAATCCATCCTCCTGGGCACCCAGTGGGTGGTGTTCGAGCCGAACGACGACCGCCTCTGGTCCAGCATCCGGCGCAACGTCACCGCGTTCCTCACCGAGGAGTGGCGACGCGGCGCGCTGTTCGGCCGCACGGCCGAGGAGGCGTTCTACGTCCGGTGCGACCGGAGCAACAACCCGCAGGAGTCGATCGACCTCGGTCAGGTCGTCTGCGAGATCGGGGTCGCCCCGGTGAAGCCCGCGGAGTTCGTGATCTTCCGGCTCTCGCAGTTCTCGGACAGCACCAGCCTCGTCGACGAGTGACCTCGCGGTCCTCCCCCACCACTTCACTTTCGAATCGGAACAGGTGACACAGAGTCATGGCAGAGGGCGACGCTCTTTCCACCCACGTCTTCGGCGTTCAGCTCGGCGGCTACCTCGTGGAGTCCATCCAGGAGATCAGCGGCATGACCGTCGAGGAAGAAGTCGTCGAGGTCCGTCAGGTGACCGCCGAGGGCAAGCAGATCATCCGCAAGCAGCCCGGCGCACGCCAGGCGGGCGAGGTGACGATCACCCGCGGTCTCGACCAGAGCAGCGAGTTCACCACCTGGATCAAGGAGACGCTCAACAACGGCGCCGTCGACACCGCGCGCCAGAACCTCACGATCGAGATCAAGGACTCGACCGGTGAGACGGTGCGCCGCATCCAGCTGATGCAGGGCTGGGCCTCCAAGTGGGAGGGCCCGTCCCTCAAGGCGGGCGAGTCCAGCGCCGCGACCGAGACGGTGACCATCACCTTCGAGGAGATCGTCGTCGAATGAGGCGCAGGACCGTTTCGCCGGGCAGCGGCCTCGAAGAGGTCCTCGACAACCTCGCCGCCACCTCCTCCGCCGGACGCGAGGAAACCGGGGCCCCTGCCCCGGCCCCCGCCCCGGCGCCGGCCGCGCCTCGCTCCCGCGAACGGGAGACGCTCCAGACGGAGTTCACCTTCGAGCTGCCGCGCGGGTACGTGGACGACGACGGCCAGCTGCACCGGAGCGGCACCATGCGGCTGGCGACCGCCCGGGACGAGCTGCGCCCGCAGATCGACCTGCGGGTGAAGGAGAACCCGGCGTATCTGTCGGTGGTGCTGCTGAGCCAGGTGATCACCCGGCTCGGCACCGTCACCGATGTGCACGCCGGGGTCGTCGAGCGGATGTACGCGACCGACGTCGCGTTCCTCCAGGACTTCTACCGACGGATCAACAGCGAGGGCCACACGCACGCCGCGGTGACCTGCCCGCTGTGCCACGGGTCGTTCGAGGTGGACCTCTCGGGTGGGCGCCTGGGGGAATCGTGACGTACGCGCTTCCCCGGTTGCGGGAGGAGATCGCGTACGTCGCCTACCACTTCCATTGGCAGCGTGAGGACATTCTCGACCTCACCCACGCTGAGCGTCAGCAGTGGGTGAGGGAGATAGCGCGGATCAACACCCGCGTCAACGAAGGCGGGTGATCAGGTGGGGTTCGGTGACTGGTTCCGCCGTGCGGACCGGCAGCGGACCGGCGCACCCGCGCGGGACGGCGGCGGTCGTGGCGCGGGCGGCGCGAACGCGGGCGGCCGGGGCGGGGACGCCGACGAGTCGGCGGCACCGCCCCCGCCCGTCGCCACGCCCTCCCCGCCCGCCGGGGTGTCCGGTGGGGGCGACTGGGACGGCGGCTGGCGCCGGGTCGCCCCGCCGTCGGTGACGGTCGCCCGGTCCTCGATCGGCGTGAGCGACGGGCTGCGGTTCCGTTCGCAGCTCGCCTCGTGGCAGGACCCCTCCCTCGGCGGCGAACTCGGCCACGCCGTCCTGCCATCGGCCCCGGTGGGCCTCATCCACGGAGTCGCCCGCCCGGGCAGCGCGCGCACGGCGTCCCCCGGCGGGCCCCTGCTGCTGCGCGCGGTCCGGCCGGCGGACGAGGAGCCGGGGCCGGTGGCGGACCTGCCGACTGCCGCGGCGGGGCGGAACATCACCGGGACGGGGACGACCGACGGCAGCCGGAAGCCGAGGCCGGGGTCGCCGTCGGTCCAGCGGTCGAGCCAGCCGTCGAGCCGGTCGGACCGGTCGACGAGCGGTGGGTCGCGTTCTTCGGGTACGTCGGGGTCTTCGGGGCCGTCGGCGTCCTCCGGGTCCTCCGGGTCCTCCGGTCGGCGGGGGGCTTCGGCCTCGCCGGGCTCCTCCGGTACGTCGGCGTCTTCGGGTACGTCCAGGTCTTCCGACCGGTCGGCCGCTCCCGGGCCCTCCGGCAGGACGGGTTCCCCGGGTACGTCCGAACCTTCCGGCCGGTCCACGTCCACGTCCACGTCGGCGGCTTCGGGCAGGTCGGGTTCGTCGGGGCGGTCAGAGGGCTCGCCCGCGCGGGGAACCTCCGGTCGATCGGCGTCATCGGGTACGACGGGAGCCTCCGGGCCTTCGGCGTCCTCGGGCCGGTCAGGGGCTTCGGGCACACCGGGACTCTCGGGCCGGTCAGGGACCCTGGGCACACCAGGAACCTCCGGCCGGTCGGCCTCTTCCGGTACGCCAGGAACCCCCGGGTACTCGGCATCCTCCGGCCAGTCCGGGACCTCGGGCACACCAGGAACCTCCGGGCGGTCAGCGTCTTCCGGTACGCCAGGTGCCTCCGGCCCCTCTGCATCCTCCAGCCGATCGGGTTCCTCCTCCGGACCGTCGGGGTCACCAGGGTCGTCGGGGTCCTCCTCCGGACCGTCGGGGCTCTCCGGCGCTCCCGGCTCCTCCAGCTCCCCGAACTCCCCGAGTTCCGCCGGATCCTCCGGCCGCAACGGGCCCGCTCCGGCGGTGCAGCGGGCTGTCCTCGGTTCACCGATGGGCCTGGTGGCGGACGCTGGTGCGTCCGGCGCGCAGGCCATGGCGCGGCCCGCTCCCGTACGCCCTCGGCCGACCGGCCCTCCGCTGACCGTCGCCCGGCGCCCCCAGATGACGCTGCGGCAGATCACCGGGCTCGCACCCGCCACACCCGAAACGCCCCCCGCACCGGCCGCCCCGGCCGCTCCCGTCACCGCAGCCACCACCCCTGCCGTGCAGCGGGCGGCAGCCGACCAGCGGACCACCCCGTCGTCGGCCGGCCATACGGCCGCCGAGACAGTACGGCCCGCCCTGGGCAAGCCACTACGCGAACTGCCCGCCGGGGCTGTGCCGTCCCGCACCGACGAGCCGGCCTCCGTCGTGCCGTCCGGCCCGGCATCGGTACCGCCCACGGCGGCGATGCCGGTGCTCCAGCGCCAGGTCACGGACCCGGCGCAGCCGCCGTCGGACGCGGCGCCCCGAACGCAGCGGCCGACTCAGCCGTCCCCGGCCCCGGGCTCTTCGCCCCAGCCATCCCGGCAGTCCCGGCAGTCCCGGCAGTCCCGGCAGTCCCAGCCGTCTTGGTCACCCCAACCATCCCAGTCGTCTCAGCCATCCCAGCGGTCCCAGCCGTCCCCTTCCGTGCAGGCGGCACCGGCCACCGCGCCGGTGCGGGCCCAGAGCCCCGGTGGCGCCGAGCCCTCCGATGCCCCTGGTTCGCGGGGACGTACGCGCGCTGGGATCGGCGCACCGCTCCCCTCGCTGCCGCCGACCGCCCGGGTCGGCAACGGCGTACCGCTGCTCGGCGACCGCCGGTCCCCCGGCACACCGCGGGGGGCCGGTCCGGCAGCGGCTGCGACGCCCGCTCCGACGCCCCCTCCGGCCTCCTCGGGCGCGCCCGCGATGCCCGTGCTCTCGGCGTCCGCCGGGTCCCCGGCAGGGTCCGAACCCGCCGCCGTACAGCGCGCGGTGGACGGCGACCGGGCACCTGCCCGCAACCACTCCGCAACCGGGACCGGGACCGGGCTCCGTACGCGTACGGCATCGTCCCCTGCCACTCCCCCGGCCCCGGTACGCATCCGGCCGATCGGCCCGGAACGGGAGGCGGCGCGGACCTCCGGCGGCGGGGCTGCGACGCCTGCCGTCCAGCGGGCCAAGACTCTGCTCCCGGGCCGGGCCCTGACCGTGAACACCGGTGCCGCCGAAGGCTTTTCGGGACCGCGTACGGCAGCGGCGGGCGTCACGGCCCGGCCGGTCGTCGCGGCCACCTGGCGGCGTGACGTACCGCAGGCCGAACCGGGCACCGACGCGCCGTCACCCGGCTCCGGGAACCGTCCGACCGCGCACCGCCGCACCGCCCCGCAGCCTCCGACGCCCTCGGGTACGGTCCCCGGGCGGACCGCTCCCCTCCTCCGCGCCAACGCCGCCGCAGCCTCCGGCGGCACCGTCCAACGTGCCGTGGCGGCCGAGAGCGCGACAGGCACGGGCGGCGACCCGGCGGGCCGCAGGCCCCAGCACCGGCCCTCGCCCGCGCCCGCGCCGACGGCAGGACGGGAGCCAGGGCGGCCGGCTCCACCGTCCCGTTCCGCGCGGCCCGTTCCCGTCGTGCGGCCGCATCCGCCCGCATCGGCCGGGCCGGGCGAGGCCTCCGTGCCCCTCCAGCGGATGGCGCTGCCGGTGGTGCCCGAGAGTGCCGGGCTCCAGGCCACCGGGCCCGTGCCCGGGGGCGGCGCGGCCCCGGCGCCTCCGCCCGGTCTCTCCGCACGGGTTCCGCCCAGGCCCCCCGCACCGGCCACCGCGCGGGCGGTTCAGCGGGCCGCCGAGGCCGGGATCACCGGCGTTCCGGTCCGGGCGGTCCAGACGAAGCCCCACACGTCGTCGAACAACGCGTCGCACAACGCGTCCGCGGAGCCCGCCGAGACGCCTCCCGCCGCGAACCGGCTCAGCGGTGCGGACATGGAAGAGCTGGCCCGTCGGCTGCTCGACCCGGTGAGCCGGCTCATCCGCGCGGACCTGCGCCGGGGCCGGGAGCGCGCCGGGCGGCTGCACGACGGCCGCCGCTGAGCCCGGAGGCGTACCTCCCCGACCCGTACGAGAGACAGACAGAGACAGCCGAGAAGACGGACGAGAGACTGACCCATGACGGACAACATCTTCGCCACGAGCGTGTTCTTCAAGCTCGCGATCGGCGGCAGCGACCTGGGCGCGTTCCACACCTGCTCGGGCCTCGGCGCCGAGGTGGAGATGGAGACGTACGCCGAGGGCGGCAACAACGGGTTCACCTGGCAGCTGCCGGGGCGGATCACCTGGACCAACATCACGCTGACCCGCCCCGTCACCGCCGACACGCTCAAGATCGCGCGCTGGCTCAACGAGACGATCCAGCGGGTCGAGCCCAAGGACGGCGAGATCGTGGCGCTGCGACCGGATCTCAGCCGGATCATCAGCTGGCAGGTGCAGGGGATCGTGCCGGTGCGCTGGCAGGGGCCCTCCTTCGACCCGGCCAACTCCCAGGCGGCGATCGAGACGCTGGAGATCGCCCACGAGGGCCTGGAGCCCTCCTGACGGACTCGACCACCCCGACCGACCCGACAACCCCGACCGCATCGGCCCAGAGAAAGGAGGAACGCAATGTCACCCGCTGCCCGTGCGAGCCGCGCTCGCGCCCAGCTGACCATCATGGAACCGCCGTCGTCCGTCGGCGCCAAGCCCGGCGGCACGCTCGCCCGGCTCACGTTGCAGTTCAACCCCGCGAAGCTGTCGCTGAGCAAGAGCACCGAGTGGCGGCGCACTCCGTCCCGGACGGCCGGGCAGTCCGCGCTGCCCGAGTTCGTCGGCAGCGGGCCCCGGTCCCTGTCGCTGGAGGTCTTCCTCGACGCCACGGCCACCCACGACAACTCGGTGGAGAAGGCGGTCGAACAGCTGATGACCGCCTGTGTCCCCACCCCGAGCAGTCTGGCCCGCCTGACGCCTTCAAGCCCGTGGGTGCGGTTCGACTGGGGCACGGCGAAGACGACCTCGTTCGACGGGGTGCTCTCCAGCCTCTCCGTGTCGTACACGCTCTTCGACGTCGACGGGAAGCCGCTCCGCGCCACCTGCTCCCTCTCCATCGAGGAGGCGAGCGTGGACCCGGCCGGCCAGAACCCCACGTCGGGTTCGAAGGAGGCCCGGCGTACGCACCGGGTCGTGGCCGGGGACAGTCTGCCGCTGCTCGCCTGGCGGGAGTACGGCGATGCCACCGCCTGGCGCACCATCGCGGCCGCCAACGGCATCGACGACCCCATGCAGTTGACCCCGGGCAGGGAGCTTCTGGTGCCCGGGCTGGAAGACCACCGGGCGGAGGACGGCCGGTGACCTCGACATCCCCCGGCCGGTCCTTCGCCGCCGACCCGATCGTCGAGGCGCCCGGCGAGCTGCCGCGGGCCTGGGCCGCGCAGTTGGTGAGCTGTGTCGTCGACGAGAACGTCGGGCTGCCGGACGCCGCCGTGCTGATGTACCGGGACCCGGACCACACGTTCCTCACGGCGACGGGCCTCACCATCGGCACCCCGCTGAAGATCTCCGTGGTCACCGTGCAGGAGCGGGTGCGCGAGCGGCTGTTCACCGGGGAGGTCACAGCGGTCGAGCTGGACAGCGACACCACCGGTTCGTTCACGGTCGTGCGGGCGTTCTCCAAGGCGCACCGGCTCCAGCGCGGCCGGAAGGTCGCGGCCTTCCGGAACATGAAGACGGCGGACATCGTACGCAAGGTCGCCGCCGGTGCGGGGCTGGCCTGCGGGAAGGTGGAGGCCGCGCCGATCACCTACAAGCAGCTGACCCAGCCGAACGTGTCGGACTGGGAGTTCCTCCAGCACCTCGCGGCCGAGAGCGGGGCGGTGGTGCGGGTGGACGACAAGGGTCTGCTCCAGTTCACCAAGCCGAAGCCCGCCGCTTCGGCCCCCGCGCCGTCGACCTCCGCGACGCGCGACCCGATGGTCCTGGAGTACGGCAACAACCTGGTGGCCCTGCGGGCGGTGCTGACCGGTGCGGACGGGGCGGACAGCGTCGAGGTGCGCGGCTGGAACGTCGACACCAAGACGCGGCTGGTGGCCCGGCAGCAGTCCATCCGCAGCGACACCGTCACCCCGGGGATGAGCCCGTCGCTGGCGGCCGGGGCGTTCGGCTCCAACGCCCGGACGACGATCGCGGACACCCCCTACCGGACGCAGGCGGAGACGACCGCAGTGGCCGGCGCCCTCGCCGCCTCGGTCAGCTCCGGGTTCGGGGAGATCGAAGCCGTCGCCTACGGGAACCCGCAGCTGCGGGCGGGCCAGCCGGTGGCGCTCGGCAACGTGGGGCCCGCTTTCTCCGGCCGCTACACCGCGACCGCCGCGCACCACGTCCTCGAACCGGACACCGGCTACCGCACGACGGTGATCGTCAGCGCCTCACCGGACCGTTCGCTGGCCGGGCTGGCCGCCGGCGGCAGCGCTCCGTCGCGCGGTCCGCGCATGCCGGGGCTGGCGATCGGGGTGGTCACCGACATCCGCGAGGAGGGCCGGGGCCAACGTGGCTGGGTGCGCCTGAAGTTCCCCTGGCTGGACGACACGTACGTCACCGACTGGGTCCGTACGGTGCAGTGGGGCGGCCAGGGCGGCGGCGGAGTGTTCAGCCCCGAGGTCAACGACGAGGTGCTGGTCGGGTTCGAGCAGGGGCTGCTGGACAGCCCGTACGTGCTCGGCGGCCTCTACAACGGGGTCGACAAGCCGTCCGCGCACGACGTCCCGCTGGTCGACCCGACCAGCGGGAAGGTCAACCGCCGTTCGCTGGTGTCCCGTTCGGGCAACCGGCTGGAGCTGCTGGACGCCCCGCGCGGCCCGGCGGGCGTGCGGCTGGCCACCGGCGACAAGCGGCTCGACGTCGTCCTCGACGAGAAGAAGGGCGAGATCAGGCTGTTGGTGAAGGCCCGCGGCGGCGGCCGGGAGCTGAGCTCGGTGACGCTCTCCGCCTCCGGCATCACCCTCGACGCCGGTATGGGCGACGTGAACATCAAGGGCCGCTCGGTGACCGTCAACGGCAAGACGGGGGTCACCGTCGACGGCGGGCTGCTCGCCGTCCTCAAGGCCAAGCTCATCAGGATCAACTGACTCCCCGTCCCGTACGCCCCCCACCCCTGAAGTCCCTTTCACAGCAAGGAGAACCCCGGCCATGCCCCCCGCAGCCCGCACGGGCGACAGCACCGCACACGGCGGCCTCATCGGCACCCCGCCCCCGGGCGCGGTCGCCGTCGCCACCGTGCTCATCGGCGGCCGGCCGGCGGCCGTCACCGGGAGCCTGCACGCGTGCGTGGTCCCCCCGCACGCGGCGCTCGGACCCGGCAACGTGATCATGCCCAACCCGGCCGCCGCGCTCGCCGGTCAGGTGCTGATCGGCGGACTGCCCGCCGCCCGGATGCGGGACACCACCAGCTGCGGCGCGCCCATCGTCAGCGGCGCGTTCAACGTCCTGATCGGGGGCCCGATGTGAGCGGCGGCGGATTCATCGGACGGGGCTGGGGCTTCCCGCTGCGGGTCGGGCCGACGGGCGGGATCGCCCTGGTCGAGCGGGACCGCGAGATCGAGGAGGCGATCGGCCTGATCCTCGGGACCGCGCCGGGTGAGCGGCCGATGCGCCCGGAGTTCGGCTGCGGCATCCACGACTACGTCTTCGCGCCCGGCGACGGGGCGACGGCCGGGCGGATCGCACAGGAGGTCCGCGCTTCCCTGGAGCGGTGGGAGCCGCGCATCGAGGTGACGGACGTGGTGATCGCGTTCGACGCGATCGAGGAGGGCACGCTCTACATCGACGTGCACTACACCGTGCGGGCCACCAACGACCTGCGCAACCTGGTCTTCCCCTTCTACACGATCCCGTCCGAAGCGGGTTCCGCCGAAGTTTCCACAGAGGTTTCCGCCGAAGCGAGGACGCGCTGATGGCACTCCCCTCCCCCAACCTGGACGACCGGCGCTTCCAGCAGCTCGTCGACGAGGCCAAGCGGTACGTCCAGCAGCGCTCCCCCGAGTGGACCGACCACAATGTGTCGGACCCCGGGGTCACGCTGATCGAGACGTTCGCGTACATGGTCGACCAGTTGCTGTACCGGCTGAACCGGGTGCCCGACAAGAACTACGCGGCCTTCCTGGACCTGCTGGGCGTGACGCTCTTCCCACCGACGGTGGCGCGGGCCGAGGTGGACTTCTGGCTGTCCGCCCCGCAGCCGGAGACCGTGCACCTCCCCGCCGGTACGGAGGTGGCGACCGCGCGCGGCGAGGCCGAGGAGCCGGTGGTGTTCACCACCTCCCGGGACCTGCCGATCGTGCCGAGTTCGCTGGTCCGGCTGGTCACCGCGCCGGTGTCGGGCGAGCAGACGGACCGGACCGCGCCGCTCGGCGCGGGCAAGGACATCCCGTGCTTCCAGTCCCGGCCCGAGCCCGGGGACGCCCTGCTGTTCGGGCTGCCGACGGCCGTGCCCCGGTGCATCGTCGCCGTGCGCCTGGACAGCCGGGTGGAGGGCGTGGGCGTCGATCCGCGGCAGCCGCCGCTGGTGTGGGAGGCGTGGGACGGGGCCCGTTGGGTGGCCTGCGCGACCGGCACCGACAGCACCGGCGGGCTCAACCGGCCCGGCGAGGTCGTGGTGTTCGTCCCGGCCGGGCACACCGCGTCGGTCGTGGCGGGGACCCGGGCGGGGTGGCTGCGCTGCCGGGTCACAGCGCCGGAGCCGGGCCAGCCGTTCTACTCCGAGTCGCCGACGATCCGCGAGGCCGAGGTGTTCACCGTCGGCGGCACGGCGGCCGTGGAGCACGCGGAGACCGTCCTCGACGTGCCCCTCGGGGTGTCGGAGGGCGTCGCCGGGCAGCGGTTCTCGGTGAGCCGGGTGCCGCTGCTGCTTGACGGGGACCCGCCGGTCGTCCAGGTGTCGGCCGACGACGGCTGGCAGGTCTGGACGCCCGTCGATCACTTCGGGGCGTCGCTCCCCGGCGACCGGCACGTCCGGATCGACGCCGTGTCGGGCGAGTTCGCGTTCCCGCCGGAGGTGCGGGAGGCGGACGGCACGATGCGCGCGTACGGCGCGGTCCCGGAGAAGGGCGCCCAGCTCCGCGTCCCGCGCTACCGGACCGGCGGCGGCGCGGCCGGGAACGTCGCCCGGGGCGCGATCTCCGTACTGCGCAGCTCGGTGCCGTACGTCGCGGGCGTCAACAACCGGGAGGCGGCGACCGGAGGCGTCGACGGGGAGACCGTGGAGAACGCGAAGGTGCGGGCGCCCAACATCCTGCGGGTGCAGGAGCGGGCCGTCACGGCCGAGGACTACGAGGTCATCGCCCGGGAGGCCGCGCCGTCGCTGCGCCGGGTACGGTGCCTGCCCGCGGTCGCGGGCGAGGCGGGTGCGGTTCGGGTGCTGCTGGTGCCCGACGCGGTCGCCGACGAGGACGGCCGGCTCCGGTTCGAGCAGCTGATCCCCACCGACCCGGTCCTCGCGGCGGTGACGGCACGGCTCGACGAACGGCGGCTGGTCGGGACCCGGTTGGTGGTGGAGCCGCCCGCGTACCAGGGCGTCACGGTGGTGGCCCGGCTGGTGGCGGCCCCCGGCGACGAGGACCGGGTACGGGCGGCCGCCCTGGAGGCGCTGTTCCACCACATCGACCCGTTGCGGGGCGGGGCGGACGGCCGGGGGTGGCCGTTCGGCAGGCCGGTGCAGTACGGAGAGGTCTTCGCCGTGCTCCAGAACGTGGAGGGGGCCGGTCTCGTGGAGGAGCTCCGGCTGTTCCCGGCCGACCCGATCACCGGGCGGCGCGGGGCCGCGGTCGAGCGGATCGACGTCGCGCCGGGGGCCCTGGTCTTCTCGCACCAGCACCAGGTGGTCGTCACCGCGAGCGGGCCCGGTGAGGGCGCGTGAGCCGGGCCTCCGTACCCGGGCTGCCCAGCCGCTATCCGATCGGCGACCTGCTGCCCGCCCTGTACGCGGACGACGACCTGGCCCAGCGGTTCACGGCGGGCCTGGACACGGTCCTGGCCCCGGTCCTGTCCACCCTGGACAACCTGCCCGCCTACGTCGACCCGGCGCTCGCCCCGGCCGACTTCCTGCCGTGGCTGGCGTCCTGGGTGGGGGTGGACGTCGATCCCGCGTGGCCGGTGGAACTGCGCCGGGCCGTGGTGGCCCGCGCCGTCGAGCTGCACCGGTGGCGCGGTACCCGGCGCGGTCTGGTGGAGCGCCTGCGGCTCTGCTGCGGGGTGCACGCGGACGTCCTGGACGGCGGCGGCGCCACGTGGTCGGCCACCCCGGGTGCGGCCCTTCCGCCGCCGCCGGCCGGGGAACTGCTCGTCCGGGTCTGGCCGGTGCGCGACGGCGACGCGGTGGACGACCGCCGCGTCCTGGACGTCGTCACGGCCTCGTGCCCCGTCCACCTCACCTGCCGGGTGGAGGTCCTGCCGGGCCCGCCCGAAGAGCCCGAACAGACAGGAGGCTGACGCGATGCGTTCATGCCCGGCGTGCGGTACGGCCAACGGCGAGGACGACGACTTCTGCGGCAGCTGCGGGGGCTACCTGGGGTGGTCGTCGCAGCCGAGCAGGCCACCTCGGCCGGTCCCGGGACCGGGTGCGGACCCGGGTGCGGACCCCGCTTCTGTTCCGACTTCGGGTCAGACTTCGGGTCCGGGTCCGGGTCCGGGTCCGGGTCCGCACTCGGGTCCGCACTCGGGTCCAGGTCCGACTCCGGTTCCGGGGCCGGCTCGGGTGCCAGGCCCGCTTCCGGAGCCTCAACCGGCCCCGGAAGCGGCCCCGGATGCCCGGATGGAGCGGGGGCCCACGGACGCCGAGCCCACCTCGCCCGCGCCCAGCCGCGCACCCGAGCAGACGGCTTCCGGTGGCCGCGACGCGTCCGAAAGTCCGGACCGGACACCGGCGTCGGGGGCCTCGGGCGCTTCGGCACCCCGCGTGCCGGAGCCGTCGCCGGAGCCGGAGCCGGAGCCGGACGAGCGTTTGCCGGCGACGCCCGTACCGCCAGTCCCTGTTGTACCCCCGCCCCCGGCCGGTTCCGCCCCCACGGGCACGGAGCAACGCGAGCCGTCGGCGCAACCCACCACGCCCGCGCGCCCCACCACCACGGCGCAACCCACCACCTCGGCGCGCCCCGAACCGACGGCTCCCCCCGAACCAACGGCGCAGCCCGTCCCCGCGCGCCCCGAGCACACCCCGACACCACCCCGCCCCGCCACCGCACCTCCGGCGGGGTCAGCTCCCGTACGCCCCAGGCCTCCTGCGCCCCCCACGCCTCCCGGGCAGCCCGCGCCCGTACGCCCCGGAGTGCCGCTGTCCGCAGCCGCGCCCCGGCCGTCGGCGCCGGAGGCGCAGGCAGCGGCGGACGAACCCATCGGGGCGGTGCAGCCCGCGAAGCCTGTGGCGCGGCGGCCCGTCGTGCGGCCGGTGGCGGCGGACGAGGCGCCCGACGGGCCGCCGTGTCCGGCCTGCGGCACCCCCAACCTGCCGGGGCGGCAGTTCTGCCGGCGTTGCGCCGCCCCGTTGCGGGTCCGTGAGCAGCCCGCCGCCCTGCCGTGGTGGCGCACGGTGTGGCCGTTCCGCCGTCGGGTGCGGGGCGGGTCCGGTGGCCGGGGGCTGCGGCGGCTCCTGCTGGTGACGGTGCTGGTCGGGCTGTTGTTCGCGGGCTTCATGCTGGTGCCGTTCGGGCGTTACCTCTTCGAGGACGTACGGGACAAGCTCGGCGGCACCGCGGAGATCAGCCCCTCCGCGGTGAGCGCGAGCGCGGCGGCGCCCGGTCATCCGGCGAGCGCGGCCATCGACGGGCTGACCAACAAGTACTGGGGTGCGCCCGCGCTCGGCGACTCGCTGACGTGCTCCTTCGGGAAGCCGTTCCGGCTGGTCGGCGTCGTCGTGCACACCGGGGTCTCGAAGGAGCCGCAGGAGTTCCGGCGGGGCGCGCGGCCCATCGGGGCGGACCTGCTCGTCACCACGGCGGACGGCACGGTCCACGAGAAGGCCGTGACGCTCAACGACAAGCCCGGGCAGCAGACGATACGGACGGGCATCAGCGATGTCGTCTCCGTCCGGCTGATCCTGCGGGACGCGGCGGGGCAGGGCGAGGGCCGGCCGATCGCGGTCGGCGAGGTCGAGTTCTTCCAGCGCACCTGACACCGGCATCGTCACGCTGCCCGCTGTCCAACGCCCACCAACCACCCCGGGAATCACGAACAGTCCCAGAAGTTCATCAACTGCTCAGAGATGCCCACAGATGCTCAGAGAGTTCAAGATGATCATGCACTTTCGGTCACAAATGGCTTCCCTCCAGCCCTCAACAGGGGGTTGACTATGCCTCACGCATGGTGACGCGATCGCCCCCACCGGCCGCCGACCCTGCTCCGGGGCCCCGGCCCCGCCAAATGCGCCGTTCGCTTCGTCCGTCCGCATCCATTCGACGAGGGGCAGCAAATGAGCCAGATCACGTTACCGGCGTTTCACATGCCGTTCCAGAGTGCAGGGTGCAATCCGGGCTTGGCCGAAACCCGGCAGGCCGCCTGGGAATGGGCCGAATCCGAAGAACTGAATCTGTCCGTGCCCGCCCGTCGGAAGATGATCCGCACCCGGCCCGAACTGTGGATATCCCTCATCTTCCCGAAGGCCTCGCAGGAGCATCTCGATCTTTTCTGCCAGTGGCTCTTCTGGGCCTTCCTGGTGGACGACGAGTTCGACGACGGCCCCGCCGGGCGCGACCCGTTGATGTGCGAGGCGGCAATCACCCGGCTGGTGGACGTCTTCGACGGAGCCGCGCCGCGCGGGCCGATGGAGCGGGCCCTCGCCGGGCTGCGGGACCGGACCTGCCGGGACCGGTCGCCGCAGTGGAACCGGCAGTTCCGGCGGGACACCGCCGCCTGGCTGTGGACGTACTACGCCGAGGCGGTGGAGCGCGCCGCCGGACAGGTCCCGAGCCGGGCGGAATTCGCCAAGCACCGGCGGGATTCCGTGGCCATGCAGCCGTTCCTGGATCTGCATGAGATCACCGCCGGAATCGATCTCCCGGATTCCGCCCGCAGCCTCCCCGCGTATATCGCCCTGCGGAACGCGGTGACGGATCACTCGGGGCTCTGCAACGACATCTGCTCGTTCGAGAAGGAAGCGGCACTCGGATACGAGCACAATGCCGTACGGCTCATTCAGCGCGACCGCGGATCGACCCTCCAGGAAGCAATCGACGAGGCCGCGGTTCAACTGGCCCGGATAGCCGAGCGGGTGCACCGCGCGGAAAAGGAACTGCTGGAGGAAATCGACGCGGCGGGCATCACAGGACCCACCCGGGCGGCCCTGGAACGCTGCGTCCAGGACTACCGTGGACTCGTGCGGGGTGACTTCGACTACCACGCGCGCGCCGAGCGCTACACCCGCCCGGACCTGGTGGAACGCGACGAACGGGAGTCCTTGTCCCAGCACTTCGCCGCCTGACCGGCCCACCCTGGGCCGGGGAGCAAGCGCTCCCCGGCCCAGGCGGACGGAGATACGGAGATCCGGTCCGATCGCACGGAAGGCTCGCCCGCAAGCGTGTCCCGGGTCGCCCCACCGGCCTCACCCTCGCCTCGGTCCCCGGCACCCGGTGATCCTCCGGGAGACCGCCGCCGAATGACCGGGAAGCGGACGACGAAGTCCTCGTCCGGCTGCCCGGGCGGGAAGTCCCTCACCAGCAGCGCCAGGAACGCCGGCCTGACCTGGACTTTCCTCGGCCGGTCAGCCGCCTGGGTGGTGTCGCGGGCTGCCACTTCGGGGCAGGCATACGTCTACGTCGACGGCGAGAAGGCGGCCACGGTGGATCTGGAGTCCGCCGCCACCAGTACCGGGACGCGATCTGGACGCGGTCAGGGTCGTGGTGGTCGGCGCGAAGGGCCGCCCCGTCCTCACCACGGACGGGCTGGTCCAGCTGAAGTGGGCGTACGCGCCACCGCACCGCGAGAGAGGTCGGCACGTGACGGACGTACGGGTGACGAACGTGCGAGTGAAGAACGTGCGGGTGAGGACCGTGCACGGCACCGTGCGCGGTGCGGTGGAGAAGGGGGTCGCGGTCTTCCGGGGCATCCCGTACGCGGCTCCGCCGGTGGGTGCCCGGAGGTTCCGCGCGCCCGAGCCGCCGGAGCCGTGGACGGGAGTGCGGGAGGCCCTCGCGTACGGGCCGACGGCCCCCAAACGGCCCTACGCCCCACCGCTGGACCGGCTGCTTCCGGACCCGGCGGTGCCGGGCGAGGAGTGGCTCAACCTCAACGTGTGGACGCCCTCGCCGAAGCCGGACGCCACGGGGCTTCCCGTCCTCGTGTGGATCCACGGCGGCTCGCTGCTGCACGGCTCGTCCGCGGTGCCGGTGTACGACGGGTCCGCGTTCGCCCGGGACGGGGTGGTGCTGGTCTCCGTCAACTACCGCCTGGGCGTCGAGGGCTTCGGGGTGTTCCCGGACGCGCCCGCCAACCGGGGGCTGCTGGACCAGCTGGCCGCCCTGGAGTGGGTGCGGGACAACATCGCGGCGTTCGGCGGCGACCCGGACCGGGTGACGGTGGCCGGGGAGTCGGCGGGGGCGGTGAGCATCGCGGCCCTGCTGGCCACGGACCGGGCGGCAGGGCTGTTCCGGCGGGCGGTGCTCCAGAGCGGGGCGCCCGCAGCCCTGACCCCCGAGGCCGCGGGCGGGACGACCGAGCTCATCGCCAAGCGGCTCGGGGTGCCCGCGACGGCCGCCGCCTTCGCCGCCGTGGACCCGGACGCCCTGCTGACCGCGCAGGCCGAGGTGACCAGCGGCGGCAACCCGCTGACCGGCCGCACCTCCTTCCAGCTCGTGGTGGACGGCGAGCTGCTGACCCACGACCCGGCCGACGCGCTGCGTATCGGCACGGCGGCCGGGATCGACCTGCTGATGGGGGCGAACACCGAGGAGTACCGCCTCTGGTTCGTCCCCGGCGGCCTGACCGAACGGACCAGCCGCCTGAAGTTCCGCCTCGCCCTGCTGAAGTTCAGGGTCCCGAGCGCCACCGCCCGCACCTACCGGGGCAACCGCCCCGACGCCACGCCGGGCGAGATCCTCGGTGCCCTCGCCACGGACCTGCTGCTGCGGGTGCCCCTGAACCGGCTGGCCGACGCCCGGACGGACGCGCCGGGGTCCACGTACGTCTACGAGTTCGGCTGGCCCTCCCCCGTTCAGCGGCTCGGTGCCTGTCACGCGCTGGAGCTCGGCTTCGTCTTCGACACGCTCGCCCACCCCGACACGGCCGCCCTGACCGGCCCGGACGCCCCGCAGGAGCTGGCGGACGCGATGCACCGGGCGTGGGTGGCGTTCGCGGCGACGGGTGACCCGGGCTGGCCGTCCTGGGACGCATCCCGGCCGGTGCGGTTCTTCGGTCCGGGAGCCCCGGCTCTCGTCCTGGCCCCGCGCGACGACGAGTTGCGGGGATGGGAGCCGTACCGGAAACGGTCCTAGGGCCTCGTCGAGATCCAGTGCGGGTCGGGGACCGCGGTGAGGATCGCCGAGACGACCACGACCGCGCCCAGCACGGCATGTTCGCGGCGGGCGAGGCGGTGCGCGACCGAGGGATCGGTGTCGCGGAGCATGCGCCGCCGGGCCGCCACCGCCAGCGCGCTGACCACGGCCATCAGCGTCAGCTTGAGCAGCAGGGTGCGCCCGTAGGCGGAGGTGAACACCACGTCCGGCGGGAGTCGGCGCAGGGCGGAGGCGGTGCCGGTGGCGGCGAGGGCGACGTACAGCCAGATCGCGAGGCGCGCGTACCGGCCGAGCAGCGCACGGGCGGCGACGGGCGTGCCCCGCCAGAGCCGCATGGTGCGCAGGACGTACAGCAGTCCGCCGGTCCACAGCGAGGCGGCGGTCAGGTGGACGACGGTGAGGGCGGCGCCGATCTCGGGGCTGTACGCCTCCGGGTGCGCGCGCAGGGCCTCCGCGCCGATCACGACGGCGAGCGGGGCCAGGGCGAGGGCCGGGCGGCGGGTCCGGGCGCAGAGAGCGGCGAGGGCCAGGCCGTTGGCCATGAGGAGGAGCAGTCCGCCCTCGCGGGTGCCGTAGGTCTCGGTGATCCCGAGGTCGCTGACGGCGGCGAGCTGGACGATCTGCCCGGCCGCGGCGGCGGCCCCGGCGAACGAGGCGTACACCGCCCAGCTCCGTACGGCGGTACGGGGGCGGCCGCGGACCGGCCGGATGAGCTGCGGGGCGAGGAGTTCGCCCAGGTGGAGGGCGAGGGCTGTGAAGAGGACGGTGCGGAGCACGGTGGTGAGCCCCGCGCCGGGTATGCGCAGCTCGCCCGTTCCCCGCCCCATGAGCCCTGGGCCGAACAGGGCTATGAGCAGCGCCAGGACACCGGCGGCGCTCAGCAGGACCGGGGTCGTCCACCGGCGTCCGGGCGCACCGTCGGCGGACGTGTCGGGCCGCGCGGACGGCACGCCGGTGGCCGCCGCGACAGGGGGTGTGCCGGGGCCGGTCGGCGCGGCCGGGTCGGCAGGGGGGCCGGAGAACATCACGGCCCGATCCTCGCCGGTGGACAAAGACACAGCAAGCCGCGCATGCCACGCAGGTCGCCCGACCGGGCCGTCGTGCTCCTGCCGCGCGACAGTCGTCGGGTCTGCCGCACGGCAGGCGGCGGGTCAGCCACACGGGTGTCGACGGGTCAGCCACACACGCGGGGGGGGCGGGTCGGCCGCGCGGGTGTCGGCGGGGTCAGCTCACCAGTTCCGTGGCGGTCACCGCGTGCAGTCCGCGGCGGCCGATCTCCGCGAGGAGCAGGGGCAGCGCGGCTACGGTGACCGGGCGGCCGAGGCTCATCCCGACCACCGATCCGTTCCGCAGCTCGCCCGCGACCTTGCGGGTGACGGCGGCGACCCCGGTGGCCGCGTGGTCGAGCGACTCCACGTCGCAGGCCAGGACATGGGGGTAGCCGGCCCGCTGGGCCAGGCGCTGGACGCGCGGGGATGCGTACGGGGTGGGCGAGGGGCGGAACCAGGTGCCGATGGAGCCGGTGAGGCGGCGCAGCCGCCGGGCGCACGTGGTGATCTCCTCGTACGCCGCGCGCTCGTCCAAGGCCGCGAGATCGAGGTGGTGCTCGGTGTGGTTGCCGATCTCGTGGCCGCCGTCGAGGATGCGGCGGGCCATGCCGGGATGCTCGGCGAGCCAGCTGCCGACGGCGAGGACCGTGACGCGGGCCCCTGCCCGTTCGATCCGGGCGAGTGCGGTGCGGGCCAGCTCCGGGTCGCCCCGCCCGTCGAAGGTGAGGGCGACGCGGGGCCGGTTGCGGGGGCCGTGGACGATCTGAACGGGCAGCCCGGGGAAGCGGCGCGGGGCGGCGGGGGCGGGCGACGGCTCGTACGGGGGTGAGGAGGCGGGCCCCCCGGCGGCACCGGCCGCCCCGCCCCCGCCGCCACCCGCGCAGCCCGCCGTGAGGGCGGCGGCCGCGAGCAGCCCGACCCCGGCACCCAGCGCGTCGCGGCGGCGCACCGGCGCCCTGTGTCCGTCCATGCCCGACCACCTCGCGTTCCACGGAGTTTCCCGGGACACAGTAGAGGCGGAGAGGGCGAAATATAACGATTGACTGATTACCCAAATGATCTATGAATCATTCAAGCACCACCATAAGAATGCATGGAATGCCAGGCGAGTGACCGAGCACACCTGCGATTCATGTTCTGAATGACCGATTGGTCCGAGAATCACCCGAAAAGCAGCTTTGGCACCGGGGTCACCCGTCTGCCATAGTCGGTGCCACGACCCCCATTGACCCGGGCCCAGGTCGTCATAAGCGGCCGTGAACACACCCCCCCATTTCGCGGCCCCCCACAGAAGCCCCCGCAGCGCCGCACCACGGCCGACCGGGGGCTTCTGCGTACCAGCAGCCCCTGCACGCCGGGCGCTTCCGCGCACCGGGGGCTTCCGCGTACGGGGTCCGCCCCGTGAGGGCGCCGCGGCGGTCAGCGGTCGGAGATCCGCATCTCGAACCAGGTGGTCTTGCCGCGCGGCAGCAGGTCCACTCCCCACCGGTCGGAGAGCTTGTCGACGAGGAAGAGGCCCCGGCCGCTGATGTCCATCTCGCGCACCGGCATCAGGCACGGCAGCCCGCGCGAGGGGTCACGCACCTCGACGCGAATCCAGCCCCGGCGGCGCACCATGCGTAACCCGAAGACGCGGGCCCCGGTGTGCCGCACCGCGTTGCCGACGAGTTCGGAGACGAGCAGCACCGCGTACTCGGCGGTCTGCGGCGAGAGCGCCCACTGCCGGAGCACCACGCAGGAGGTGAGCCGCCGCGCCGTCGCCGCCGACTCCGGGCGTGACGGCAGCCGCACTTCCCCCTCGGTCGGATTTCCGAACAACTCCAGCGCCTTGAACGCCTGTTCGTCATCCGTGGTCGACGTCCAGCGTGCCGCCGTCGCGCTGCTGCGCGGTCGCGGCTGATCCACACCCTCCAGGCCCGCCATGTCCACCATCATGGCCGCACACATCGGCGTCCGGGGCCGTTCCGGAGGAATCCGCCCCCCGGAACGAATCATTCCGCGGGAGGCTTTTGACATATGCCAATGGCAGGACAGCGCTTCGAAGAGCCCCGGTGAGCTGGGGCGATGCCCCGCACCGCGAGGGTTGCCACACCGAGGGGGGCACCGGGCCTTAAGGTTGCCTTAAGGCCCGGATAATCCGCTCGCACGGATGAACCCCCGCCACGACCCCCCGTTCCGACCAACGGTCAGAGGAAGGTGGCCTTGCCCGGCCCCTCCTCGACGAAGCTGCGCATGCCCCGCTCGCGGTCCTCGGTCGCGAAGAGTCCGGCGAACCAGTTCCGCTCGATGGTGAGCCCGGTATCGAGGTCCGTCTCCAGTCCGGCGTCCACCGACTCCTTGGCCGCGCGCAGCGCCAGCGCGGGTCCCTTCGCCAGCTGGGCCGCCCAGGCGTGCGCCTGCTCGTAGACCTCGGCGGCGGGCACCACCCGGTCCACCAGACCGAGCGTCAGGGCCTCCTCCGCCCTGACCATGCGGCCGGTGAAGATGAGGTCCTTGGCCCGGGAGGGGCCGATCAGCCGGGCGAGGCGCTGGGTGCCGCCCGCACCCGGGATCAGTCCGAGGAGGATCTCCGGCTGGCCCAGCTTGGCGTTGTCCGCGGCGATCCGGAAGTCGGCGCAGAGCGCCAGTTCACAGCCGCCGCCGAGCGCGTATCCGGTGACGGCGGCGACGACCGGCTTGGGGATGCGGGCGACGGCGGTGAACGCGTCCTGGAGGCCCTTGGACCGCAGGACCATCGCCGTGTGGTCCATCGCCTGCATCTCCTTGATGTCCGCGCCCGCCGCGAACACCTTCTCGCCGCCGTAGAGGATCACGGTGCGCACGTCATCGCGCCGGGTGGCCTCCTCGGCCAGCTCCCGCAGCCGGTCCTGGACCGCCACGTCCAGAGCGTTCATCGGCGGCCGGTCCAGCCGGATCGTGCCGACGTTGTCACGTACTTCGAGGCTCACAGTCATGGAGGCAGGTTAACCAGTGCTAACGCGGGCGGGCCCGGTGCCGTTGGTCACAGCACCGGGCCCGCTCACGCGCGCGAGGCGTGGGGAGGTAGAAGGGCTACTTCTTCCACTCCTCCCAGTCCATGTTCCAGCCGTTGAGGCCGTTGTCGGGCTGGATCTGCTTGTCCTTGGAGTTCTTCACGACGACCACGTCACCGATCATCGACCTGTTGTAGAACCAGGCCGCCGGGGTCTGGTTGTCGTAGCCGCCGCGCACATCGCGCAGACCCACGCAGCCGTGACTGGTGTTGGTGTTGCCGAAGATGGACGAGGCGCCCCAGTAGTTGCCGTGCAGGAAGGTGCCCGAGGTGGACAGCCGCATCGCGTGCGGCACGTCCTTGATGTCGTACTCGCCGCCGAAGCCGACGGTGTCGCCGTTCATCCGGGTCACCTTCAGCTTCTCGCTGATGACCATCTGCCCGTTGTACGTGGTCGTCGCCGGGGCGCCCGCGGAGATCGGGATGTCCTTGATCTCCTTGCCGTCACGGACGACCTTCATCCGCTTCGTGCTCGCGTCGACGGTGGAGACCTGGCTGCGGCCGATGGTGAACTTCACGGTCTTGGCCTGCTTGCCGTAGACGCCCGGCCGTCCCTCGACGCCGTCGAGGTTGAGCTCGACGGTCACCTTGGTGCCCGCCGCCCAGTACTTCTCCGGCCGGAAGTCGAGGCGGTCGTTGCCGAACCAGTGGCCCTCGATCTCGACGGCCGGTTCGGCCGTCACCTTGATGCCCTTCTCCACCGCGTCCGGGTCGGTGATGCCCCGGGTGAAGTTGATGGAGACCGGCATGCCGACGCCGACGGTGGAACCGTCCTCCGGCGTGTAGTGCCCGATGAAGGTGTTCGCCGGCACCAGCGTGGTGAAGGTGGTGTCCTTCGCCGATTCACGGCCCTTGGCGTCCTTGGCGACCGCGTGCACCGTGTACTTGGTGGAGGCGGCGAGGTGCCGCTCGGGCGTCCAGCTCGCGCCGTCGGCCGCGATCGCACCCTCGACCTCGTTGCCCTCGGGGTCGGCGACCTTCACCGTGGTCAGCTTGCCCTGCGCGGCGCTGATCTTCAGTGCGCCGCTGGTCGCCACGGAATCCGCGCCGTCCTTCGGCGCGATGGTCACCACCGCCTGCGAGGCGCTCGTGTCCTCGGTCTTCGTCCCGCCGGCCGGCGCCTTCTTCTCCTCCGCGCCGGCACCTCCGCCGCACGCCGTCACCAGCAACAGCAGTGCTCCCAGAACCAGGGCCGACAGCCCCGGTCCGCCGCGCCGCTTCCCGCTCGCCCCGGCCGATGCCCCCGATATCGGCTGCCCGTTCACTGTGGTCGTCTCCCCTCGCACGGCCTGGCCCCGCCATGGCCCGCACCCCCGCGCGCTGCATATGCGCGCCGCCGCAAGATAATCACATCGCGAGCGGGGTGGACTCCCCCGGAATGTCACCGTTCGGTCCCAAGTCGTCCGGGGAGCTGTGCAAGTGGCGCGGGCTGCCAGGGCGGGCCGGGGCCGGGAGCCTCACCGCAGCGCGGAGCCGGCCTTCCACTTCTTCCAGCCCATGTTCCAGCCACCGAGCCCGTTGTCCGGTGCGACCTTCTTGTCCTTCGAGTTGACCACCTCGACGACATCACCGATGAGGGTCCGGTCGAAGAACCACCCGCCCGGGGTGGCACCGCTGCCGCCCTTCGCGTCCCGCAGCCCGATGCAGCCGTGGCTGACGTTCTCCTCACCGAAGACGTCCTCGTCGGCCCAGTAGTTCCCGTGCAGGAAGGTGCCGGACGTGGTGAGCCGGATCGCGTGCGGGACGTCCTTGATGTCGTACTCGCCCTTGCCCTTCTTGTCCGTGAAGCCGACGGTCGCCCCGTTCATCCGGGTCACCTCGTGCATCTCGGTGACCACCATCTTCCCGTTGTACGTGGTCGTCTTCGGGGCGCCCGCGGTGATCGGGACCGTGCTGAGCAGCTCTCCGTCCCGGCGGACCTCCATGGTCTTGGCCTCGGCGTCGACCCGGGAGACCTGGGAGCGGCCGACCGTGAAGACGACCGTCTTGTCCTGGCTGCCGTAGACCCCCGGGGCGCCCTCGACATCCCGCAGCCCGATGTCGACGGTGACCTCGGTGCCGGGTTTCCAGTACGCCTTCGGCCGGAAGTCCAGCCGGTCCTTTCCGAACCAGTGGCCCGCGACCTCCACCGCCGGATCGGACGTCACCCGGATGGCCCTCTCCACCGCCGCCCGGTCGGCGACCGGCCGGTTGAAGGAGAAGGAGACGATCATGCCGGTGCCGACGGTGGACCGGTTCTCCGGTTTGAAGTAGCCGATGAAGCGGTGTTCGGGGACCAGCGTGGTGAACGTGGCGTGCCGGGCCGAACGGCGGCCCGCACCGTCCACGGCGACCGCGTCGATGCTGTACTTCGCGGCGAGGGCGAGCCGGGCCACCCGGGGTTCGGGGGCCCAGGAGCGCCCGTCCTCGGCGATGCGCCCGGCCACCGTCTGCTGCTGCGCGTCCTCGATCCGCATCACCTTCACGCTCTCCAGCCGCCCGTCGGGGACCTTCACCGCGATCCGGGTCTCCTCGTCGACATCCTTCGCGCCGTCCTCGGGGAAGATGCTGATCGCGTCGCCGGGTGACCGCGCCTTGCCGTTGAGCAGGGCCTCCCGGGTGTCGGTGCAGCCGGTCAGGAGGGCCAGCACGGTCAGCAGTCCTGCCCACGTCAGCACGGCGGCCGAGCCGGGCCGTGCGCTCTTCGCTGTGTGGTTCACGCTCCCCCAACGACCAGGGCCGGTCGGGGGAAACGTGAGTGCGGGGCCGCTGGTGGGCAGAACAGAGGGGAGGACTACCCCGAAGGGCCCGCGCGGCCGGGACGCCGCGCGCCTCTTCTCCGGTGCCCGTCCTACGAGCCGCGGGAGGCTACACGGTGTCGAGCGCAGCCGAGCAGGAGGCAGTACAGGATCCGGATCAGGTGGCCGCCGTCCGCGCGGAGGTCGCGGAGACCCACCGCACCGAGCGCGCCGATGCCCTGCGGGCCGGGGCTCCGGCGCCCGCCGTGTGGCCCGGGGCGCCGATGCCGCTGGGGGCCCGCTTCCGGGTCGGCCCCGACGGGGTGGCGGGGACGAACTTCGCGCTGTGGGCGGGCGGGGCCGAGGCGGTCGAGGTGTGTCTGTTCGACGGGCGGGGCGTCGAGACGCGCTGTCCGCTGACCGAGCTGACCCATGAGATCTGGCACGGCTTCGTGCCGGGGGTGCGGCCCGGTCAGCGCTACGGCTACCGGGTGCACGGCCGCTGGGACCCGTGGACGGGTGCCCGCTGGAACGCGGCCAAGCTGCTGCTGGACCCGTACGCCCGTGCCGTCGACGGGACCTTCAGCCTGCCGCCCGAGGTCTACGGGCATGTCCGGGACTGGCCCCAGCAGCATGTCGCGGACACCGTGCGCGACGACCGGGACTCGGCTCCGTACGTCCCCAAGGGTGTGGTCGTCCACGATGACGACGACTGGGTGGAGGACCGCCGCCCGAAGACCCCGTGGGCCGACTCGGTCATCTACGAGCTGCACGTACGCGGCTTCACCAAGCGCCACCCGGACATCCCGCCCGAGCTCCGCGGCACCTACGCCGGGCTCGCGCACCCGGCCGCGATCGAGCATCTGACCCGGCTCGGCGTGACGGCGGTGGAGCTGCTGCCGGTGCACCAGTTCGCCCACGAGGACCATCTGCTGCGGCGCGGGCTGCACAACTACTGGGGCTACAACTCCATCGGCTACTTCGCCCCGCACGCCGACTACTCCGCCTCCGGCACAGCCGGTCAGCAGGTCGGCGAGTTCAAGCGGATGGTGCGCGCCCTGCACAGTGCCGGGATCGAGGTGATCCTCGACGTCGTCTACAACCACACCGCGGAGGCCGGCGAGCTCGGCCCGATGCTGTCGCTGCGCGGCATCGACAACCGCGGCTACTACCGCCTCCAGAACGATCCGCGCCGCTACGCCGACTACACCGGCTGCGGCAACACCCTCCACGTCGTGCAGCCGCAGGTGCTGCGGCTCATCACCGACTCGCTGCGCTACTGGGTCACCGAGATGGGCGTGGACGGCTTCCGCTTCGACCTGGCGGCGGCGCTGGCCCGCTCGATGCACGACGTCGACATGCTCTCCCCCTTCCTCGCGGTGATCGCCCAGGACCCGGTACTGCGCCGGGTCAAGCTGATCGCCGAGCCGTGGGACGTCGGCAACGGCGGCTACCAGGTGGGCGCCTTCCCGCCCCTGTGGACCGAGTGGAACGACCGCTACCGCGACGCCGTACGGGACTTCTGGCGCGGTGCGCTCCCCGACGTACGGGACATCGGCTACCGGCTGACGGGCTCCAGCGACCTGTACGCCTGGGGCGGCCGCCGCCCGTACGCCTCGGTCAACTTCGTCACCGCGCACGACGGCTTCACCCTGCGCGACCTGGTCAGCTACGAGCACAAGCACAACGAGGCCAACGGCGAGGGCAACCGGGACGGGACGAACGACAACCGGGCGTGGAACTGCGGGGCCGAGGGCGAGAGCGACGATCCGGAGATCAACGCGCTGCGCCGCCGCCAGCTCCGCAACCTGCTGACCACTCTGCTGCTGTCCACCGGGGTGCCGATGCTCACGGCGGGTGACGAGATGGGCCGGACGCAGGGCGGCAACAACAACGCCTACTGCCAGGACAACGAGACCGGCTGGCTGGACTGGTCGCTGCTCGATCAGCCGGAGTGGCGGGAGCTGACCGCCCTGACGGCCCGGGTGCTGAAGCTGCGCCAGACCCATCCGGTGCTGCGGCGGCGGGCGTTCTTCTCCGGGCGGGCGCAGGCCCCGGACGGGCTGCGGGACCTGGCGTGGTTCGCGCGGGACGGCCGGGAGATGACGGAGGGCGACTGGTACGCCCCCGCCGCCACGCTCGGGCTCTACCTCTCGGGCCGGGACATCCCCGGACGGGACGCGCGCGGGGAGCCGGTCACCGACGACAGCTTCCTGGCGGTGCTGCACGCGGGCGCGGAGCCGACACCCTTCGCACTGCCGGGAGCGCCGTGGGCCGACCGCTACGAACTGGTGCTGGACACCTCGCGGGAGGAGCAGGCGGAGTCCCCGGGCACGGTCCTGAACGGCGGTACGGAGCTGAGCGTCCCGGCCCGTTCGGTGCTGCTGCTGCGGGTGACGGGGTGACCGGAAGGCGGAGTCAGCCGAGGATGCCCCGGCCGTAGCCGACGGCGAAGGCCGCGGGTTCGGCCGCGGGGGTGCGTGGCTTCGATGATCGCCGTGCCCTTGAGGGTTCCGGCGGGCGGGGGCGGGCGGTATCCGCCGTCGCGCTCGATGTGACATCAGTCGATCGGTTGACCTGGGGTACGGCCCCTGTGAGCGCCCCCTGTGAGCGCCGGGACCGGAAAAGCACAGGACCGATGTCAGTGGTGAAACGTAGTGTCGGCCCTGATGCCCGAAAAGCCTGCAGAGCACACGGAACGGTCCGCCGTGCGCTCCCTCCTGCGCCTGTGGCCCTATGTCCGACCCGTGCGGGTACGCCTGTTCACCGCCGCTTTCGTGGCGATCCTGGCGTCCTGTCTGGGGCTGGTGATCCCGCTGGTCCTGAAGTGGATGGTGGACGGTCCGGTGGCCGACCGCGATCCGGGCGGGGTGTGGCTGGGGGCGCTGTATCTGCTGCTGCTCGGTATCGCGGAGGCGCTGCTGTTCGGGTTCCGGCGGTGGCTCGTGGCGCGTCCGCTGGCCGCGGTCGAGGCGTCGATGCGGGCGGATCTCTTCCGGCATCTGCAACGGCTGCCGGTCGCCTTCCACGACCGCTGGGCCTCGGGGCAGTTGCTGTCGCGCGGGACCACGGACCTGATGCTGCTGCGGATGTTCCTGGCGTTCCCGCTGACCTTCCTGCTCGTCAACGCGACGACGATCCTGGTCGGCTTCGTCCTGCTGTTCGCCCAGGACTGGACGCTGGGCCTGGTGCTGCTGGCGCCCGCCGTACCGCTGATGATCCTGTGCTCGCTGTTCGAGACGAAGTACTCGGTGGTCGCGCGCCGCGCCCAGGACCAGGTCGGCGACCTCACCACGGTCGTCGAGGAGAGCGTGCTCGGCATCCGCATCGTCAAGGGCTTCGGCCGCCATCGCAGCCAGGCGCGCGCGTTCCGGGCGCTGTCGCATCGGCTGCGCACCACGGAGCTGGGCAAGGCGCGGCTGCTCGCCGGGATCTGGGCGCTGATCACCGCCATCCCGGAGCTGGCGATCGGGGCGGCGCTGGTGCTCGGCACGATCCAGGTGGCGGACGGCTCGCTGTCGGCGGGCACGCTGGTGGCGTTCCTCTCGACGGCGCTCGCGCTGCGCTGGCCGGTGGAGTCGATCGGCTTCCTGCTGGCGATGAGCCAGGAGTCGGCGACCGCGACGGACCGGTACTTCGAGGTGATGGACGTGGCGGAGGAGCCCGGGGCCGTCGCCGCCCGGGACGACGCGCGACCGACCGCCCCCGGGCTGGTCTTCGAGGGCGTCGAGTTCCGCTACCCGGACGCGGATCCCGAATCCCCGCCCGTGCTCGCCCGGATCGACCTCCAGGTGCGGCCCGGCGAGACGATGGCCCTGGTGGGCGGTACGGGCTCCGGCAAGACGACCCTCACCGCGCTGGTGCCCCGGCTGTACGAGGTGACCGGCGGGCGGATCACGCTGGACGGCGAGGACATCGCCACGATGGAACGCTCGCGGCTGCGGGAGCTGGTGTCGGTGGCCTTCGAGGAGCCGACGCTGTTCTCCGCCACGGTCGGCGAGAACGTCCGGATGGGTGCGGCCGGCGCGGACGAGGAGCAGGTGCGCCGGGCGCTCTCGGTGGCGCAGGCGGACTTCGTGCACGACCTGCCGCTGGGCCTGGACACGGAGGTCGGCGAGCAGGGCCTGAGCCTCTCCGGCGGCCAGCGCCAGCGCCTCGCCCTGGCCCGCGCGGTGGTCGGCGAGCCGCGTTTCCTGGTCCTGGACGACCCGCTCTCCGCGCTGGACGTGCACACGGAGACGCTGGTGGAGGCGGCGCTGCGGCGAGTCCTGGAGCGGACGACCGCGGTGGTCGTGGCGCACCGCCCGTCCACGGTGATGCTGGCGGACCGGGTGGCGCTGCTGTCCGGGGGCCGGATAGCCGCGGTCGGCACCCATCAGGAGCTGCTGCGCGGCAACGCGGAGTACGCCTGGCTGATGTCGGGCGCGGAACCGGGCGGCGCGGGGGATGCGGCGGGCCGGGGCGAGGACACCCGGGCCGCCGGTGCGGCCCGGGCCCGGCGTCCGCGCGGGCCCGCGCCTGGTCAGCGTGCCCCCGCAGAACCGGGGAGCGCCCCCGCCCAGCAGGTTCCCGCCGAGGAGGGCAGTGCCCGATGACGACGACCACCGACGACGCTTCGCTCCCCGCGGCCGAGGACGGCCCGCCGAAGAGCCCGGCCGCGCCCGTACGGCAGCGCGCCGACGACGCGTTCGACCAGGACGACCTGCCCTCGCCGCCCGGTGCGACCCGGTCGCTGCTGTTCTCGCTGCTGGCCCCGATGCGCGGCCGGGTCGCGGTGGCGGCTCTGCTGCTGGTGGTCCAGCAGGCGGCGATGCAGGCGGGCCCGCTGCTGGTGGCGTACGCGATCGACAGCGGGGTTCCGGCGTTCCGGGACCACGACTACGGTCCGCTGGTCGCGGTCGCGGTCGGCTACGCGCTCTGCTCGGTGGGCGCGGGCGTGCTCCAGTACGGCTTCATCCGGGCCGCCGCCCGGATCAACCAGGACGTGCTGCTCGATCTGCGCGGCCGGATCTTCCGGCACGCGCAGGCGCTGAGCGTCGACTTCCACGAGCGCTACACCTCGGGCCGGATCATCTCGCGCTCCACCACGGACGTGGAGTCGCTGCGGGAGCTGCTGAGCGAGGGCCTCCAGGAACTGATCGGCGTGGTCCTCTCGTTCGTGTCGATCACAGTGGTGCTGCTCTGGCTGGACCTGGGGACCGGCGCGATCGCCGCGCTCTCCTTCGTACCGCTGTATCTGATGGTCCGGTTGTACCGGCGGCGGGCGTCCGTCGCGTTCGCGGCGCGGTCGACGGCGATCGCGGCGGTGATCGTGAAGTTCGCGGAGACGATGAACGGCATCCGCCCGGTCCAGGCGTTCCGCCGTGAGCGGAGCAACGACACCGCGTTCACGGCGCTGAACACCCGCCACGAGCGGGCGAACGGCGACGCGATCCTGGAGCTGGCCCGCTATGTCGTGGGCTCCCGGCTGATCGCGAACACCGCGGTGGCGGGCATGGTGCTGTGGGGCGCCTACCGGGTGGCCGAGGGGACGCTGGCGCTCGGGGTGCTGGCGGCGGCCGTGCTGTATCTGCGCCGGCTGTACGACCCGATCGACCGGCTCGGGATGTTCCTCAACTCCTACGAGTCGGCGGCCGCTTCGCTGACGAAGATCGCCGGTCTGCTGGCCCAGACTCCGACGGTCCCCGAGGCGGGCGACCCGAAGGAGCTGCCGCCCCGATCCGGCGAACACCCGGGCCGTGACGTGACGTTCGACCGGGTGCGGTTCGCCTACCGTACGGGCGGCGAGGTGCTGCCCGCCTTCGACCTGCACATCCCGGCGGGCCGTACGGTGGCGGTCGTCGGCTCCACCGGCGCGGGCAAGTCGACGCTCGCCAAGCTGCTGGCCCGCTTCTACGACCCTACCGAGGGCCGGGTCCTGCTCGACGGCGTGGACCTGCGTGACCTGGACACGGCGGGGCTGCGCCGGGGTGTGGTCATGGTGACGCAGGAGGCGTTCCTGTTCTCCGGGACGGTCGCGGAGAACATCGCGATCGGCCGACCGGACGCCACCCGCGAGGAGATCGAGCACGCCGCGAGGGCGATCGGCGCGCACGACTTCATCGCCGCCCTGCCCGACGGCTACGACACCGACGTACGCAAGCGGGGCGGGCGGATCTCGGCGGGCCAGCGGCAGTTGGTGGCCTTCGCCCGCGCCCTGCTGGCGAACCCGGCGGTACTGATCCTGGACGAGGCGACCAGCTCCCTGGACATTCCCGGCGAGCGGGCGGTGCAGCGGGCCATGGACACGGTGCTGCACGGCCGCACGGCGGTGGTGATCGCCCACCGGCTCTCCACGGTGGAGATCGCGGACCGGGTGCTGGTGATGGAGCACGGCCGGATCGTGGAGGACGGCACTCCCGCCGAACTGATCGGCGGTACGGGGCGGTTCGCGGGTCTGCACCGGACGTGGCGGGACAGCCTGGTCTGACCTGACCTGACCTGACCTGAATCGACCTGACTCGACCGGATACCGGCTCGGCGCCGCCGACTGCGGTACCACGCCTGGGGCAGTGACGTGCCGGGGGGGGCTTCGCGGTGCTGCCGTCGGCCCGGCGCGCCGCCGGGCCGCCCGTCGGCCCGCAGCGGGCGACCGCCGCCGCGCACCCGTCGGACGCGACCGCCCGAGACGACGGCGAACGGGGAGCGGGCCCCGTGCCACCCCTGATGGACCCTCGGATTCCGGCGGCGGGATCTGGCCAGAACACGCCTTCGTCTCACCAGGTGGTCCACACCGCCCCGCCCACCCGGCGCCCGGCAGTGCTCTTCACGCACGAAACCTGTGACCACCCTGTGAGTACTGGCTTGTTGGACGTCCGGTAACACTGTGGCAATGATCAGCGAAACGTCCGCTTAACGAACATGACCTTCTCGGCAACGAACGAGAATCGGCCAAGTTTTTGACGCGCCCCTGACACGCATGGGTATCTGCTGACACTCTTCACCCCGTTCTGCGCACCGCCTGCACCGCCCGGACGGCTCGTCCAGCGCCGCCGGTACCCCCCTCGCAGAAGGAGTCCGCGTGAGATCCACGCCCAGCCGTCGCGCCACCGCGACCGGCGCTCTGATAGCCGCAGCAGCCCTGATAGCCGTCGCCGTCCCGTCCGGAGTCGCCTCCGCGGGCCCCGCCTCGGCCCCCGCCGGCGGGATCACCGCGGGCACGAAGGCCGATCCGGCCGCCCTGCCCGTCAAGCTGTCCCCCGCCCAGCGCGCCGAGCTCCTCAGTGAGGCCAACGGCACCAAGGCGGCCACCGCCAAGGAACTCGGCCTCGGGCCCACCGAGAAGCTCGTGGTCCGCGATGTCGTCCAGGACCGGGACGGCACCACGCACACCCGCTACGAGCGCACCCTCGGCGGGCTCCCCGTCCTCGGCGGCGACCTCGTGGTGAAGGAGTCCGCGGCCGGGGCGACCGAGGGCGTCAGCAAGGCGTCGAACGCGACCTCCGCGCAGCTGAAGGCCGTCGGCCTCGCCGCCGACGTGGCCCCGGCCACCGCGGAGAAGCAGGCGCTCGGCGCGGCGAAGGCCGAGGGCTCCAAGGCGACGGAGGCGGAGAAGGCGCCGCGCAAGGTGGTCTGGCTGGGCGGCGGCTCCCCGAAGCTCGCGTACGAGACCGTGGTCGGCGGACTCCAGCACGACGGCACCCCGAACGAGCTCCACGTGATCACCGACGCCGCCTCCGGCGAGAAGCTCTACGAGTGGCAGGCCGTCCACAACGGCACCGGCAACACCCAGTACAGCGGCCAGGTGACGCTGGGCACGGCGCCCTCGTACACCCTGACCGACACCACGCGCGGCAACCACAAGACGTACAACCTCAACCGGGGCAGCTCCGGCACCGGGACCCTGTTCTCCGGGCCGGACGACGTCTGGGGCGACGGCACCCCGCAGAACGCCGAGACCGCGGGCGCCGACGCCCACTACGGGGCCGCGCTCACCTGGGACTACTTCAAGAACGTGCACGGCCGCAGCGGCATCCGGGGCGACGGCGTCGGCGCGTACTCCCGCGTCCACTACGGCAACAACTACGTCAACGCCTTCTGGCAGGACAGCTGCTTCTGCATGACGTACGGCGACGGCGACGGCAACGCCAAACCGCTGACCTCCATCGACGTGGCCGCCCACGAGATGACCCACGGCCTCACCTCGAACACGGCGGGCCTCCGCTACAGCGGTGAGTCCGGCGGCCTCAACGAGGCGACGTCCGACATCTTCGCCGCCGCCGTCGAGTTCCACGCGAACAACTCCGAGGACCAGGGCGACTACCTGGTCGGCGAGAAGATCGACATCCGCGGCAACGGCACCCCGCTGCGCTACATGGACAAGCCGAGCCGGGACGGCAACTCCAAGGACTACTGGTACTCCGGCATCGGCAACGTCGACGTGCACTACTCGTCGGGCCCGGCCAACCACTGGTACTACCTGCTCTCCGAGGGCAGCGGCGCCAAGACGATCAACGGTGTCAGCTACGACTCCCCGACCTCCGACGGGCTGCCGGTCACCGGCATCGGCCGGGACAAGGCGTCGCTGATCTGGTTCAAGGCGCTCACCACCAAGTTCACCTCGACCACGAACTACGCCGCCGCCCGCACCGGCACGCTCGCGGTCGCCAGTGAGCTGTACGGGGCCACCAGCCCCGAGTACGCGGCCGTGGCGCACGCCTGGGCCGGCATCAACGTGGGCGACCGCCCCGGCGGCGGCGACCCCGACCCGGGCGACAAGGTCTTCGAGAACGACACCGTCGTGAACATCCCGGACGCGGGCGCGGCCGTCACCAGCTCGGTCAACGTCACCGGCATCGCGGGCAACGCCCCGAGCGACCTCAAGGTCGGCGTGAACATCAGCCACACCTGGCGCGGTGACCTGGTCATCGACCTGGTGGCCCCGGACGGCGGCACCTTCCGCCTGAAGAACACCTCCTCCGGCGACTCCGCGGACAACGTGGTGGAGACCTACACGGTCAACGCCTCGTCCAAGGTGGCCAACGGGGAGTGGAAGCTGAGGGTCCAGGACCGCGCCCGGTACGACATCGGTCGGATCAACAGCTTCAAGCTCACCTTCTGATCGGTACTCCGATCCGGCGGACGGCCCAACGACCGAACGACCGAACGGCCCGGGAGGGGTTCCCCTCTCCCGGGCCGTTCGCCGTACCGCGTCGCTCAGCGCATCAGCACGCCCGCGCCCTCACCCGTCGCCTCGGTCGGCAGCGCGACCAGGCCCAGTTCGGCGCCCGAGGCCAGCAGTCCGTGGGCGGGCAGGACGCGCACGGTGTAGCCGTACGGTCCCGTCCGCTCCAGGGTGAGCGGGCCCTCGTACAGCCAGCGGTCCTCCAGGTCGTGGCCGCCCGCCGGCTTCAGCGGGAAGGTCTGGGCGTCCGCGATGGCATCGCCGGAGTCGACCCGGCCCGCGACCACCTGCACCTCGACGTCGTCCGGGTCCAGACCGCCGAGCGCGACCCGCACCCGCAGCGACAGGGTGGCGCCGAGCTCCGCCGAGCCGCCTGCTGCGGTGCCCGTGACCGACTCCACATGGTCGACGGAGACTTCCGGCCAGGCCGCCCGGACCCGGGACTTCCACTGGGCGAGGCCCCGCGCGGCCTCGGGCGTCAGGGCCCGCCGGGACCGCGCGGCCGGGGTGTAGAGCCGCTCCACGTACTCCCGCACCATGCGCCCCGCGAGCACCTTCGGGCCCAGGCTGACCAGAGTGGAGCGGACCATCTCGATCCACCGGTCGGGCAGCCCCGCCGCCCCCCGGTCGTAGAAGCGCGGGGCGACCCGGTCCTCGATCAGGGAGTAGAGGGCGTTCGACTCCAGCTCGTCGCGGCGGTCCTCGTCGACCGCGGAGCCGTCGGCGGTGGGGATCTCCCAGCCGAAGTCCGGGTCGAACCACTCGTCCCACCAGCCGTCCCGCACCGACAGGTTGAGGCATCCGTTGAGCGCCGCCTTCATGCCGCTCGTACCGCACGCCTCCAGGGGGCGCAGCGGGTTGTTGAGCCAGACGTCGCAGCCCGGATAGAGCTTCTGCGCCATGCCCATGCCGTAGTCCGGCAGGAAGACGATGCGGTGGCGCACCCGCGGGTCGTCCGCGAACCGCACCAGCTCCTGCACCAGCCGCTTGCCGCCGTCGTCGGCCGGGTGGGCCTTGCCCGCGACGACGATCTGGATCGGGTGCGTGGGGTGCAGCAGCAGCTCGCGCAGCCGGTCGCGGTCGCGGAGCATCAGCGTGAGCCGCTTGTACGAGGGGACGCGGCGGGCGAAGCCGATGGTCAGGACGTCCGGGTCGAGGACACCGTCGATCCAGCCCAGTTCGGCGGTGCCCGCGCCGCGCCTGCGCCAGGAGGCGTAGAGGCGGCGGCGGACCTCGGTGACCAGCTGGCCGCGCAGGTCCCGGCGCAGGTCCCAGATCTCCTGGTCGCCGATGCCGGTCACCGCCTCCCAGCGGCGCGGGGTGCCGCTCCCCGAGGAAGCCTCGTCGGCCACCGGTCCGCCCGCCAGCACCTGGTGGGCGCGGCCCTCGCCGACCTGGCCCGCGCCGAGCCGGAACACCTCGGGGGCCACCCAGGTCGGGGCGTGCACCCCGTTGGTGACGGAGGTGATGGGGACCTCGGCGGAGTCGAAGCCCGGCCAGAGCCCGGAGAACATCTCCCGGCTGACGGCCCCGTGGAGGGTGGAGACCCCGTTGGCACGCTGGGCGAGCCGGAGGCCCATCACTGCCATGTTGAACAGCTCGGGCTCGCCGCCGGGGTAGGTCTCGGTGCCGAGCCGGAGGATCTTCTCGACGGGTACGCCGGGCAGTTCGCCGTCGTCGCCGAAGTGGCGGGCGACGAGCTGCCGGTCGAAACGGTCTATCCCGGCGGGCACCGGGGTGTGCGTGGTGAAGACGGTCCCGGCCCGGACCACTTCGAGGGCGGCCTCGAAGTCGTGCCCGTTGGCGGACAGTTCGCGGATGCGCTCCAGGCCGAGGAAGCCTGCGTGGCCCTCGTTGGTGTGGAAGACCTCCGGCTCCGGGGTGCCGGTGAGGCGGCACCAGGTGCGCACGGCGCGCACCCCGCCGATGCCGAGCAGCATCTCCTGGAGGAGGCGGTGGTCGCTGCCGCCGCCGTAGAGCCGGTCGGTGACGTCGCGTTCGCCGGGGGCGTTCTCCTCGACGTCGGAGTCGAGCAGGAGCAGCGGAACGCGGCCGACGCGGGCCAGCCAGACGCACGCGTGCAGCGAGCGTCCGCCGGGCAGGGCGAGCACCACCCTGGCGGGAGCGCCGTCGGCCTCGCGGACCAGGTCGAGGGGGAGTTCGTTGGGGTCGAGGACGGGATAGTGCTCCTGCTGCCAGCCCTCGCGCGAGAGGGTCTGGCGGAAGTAGCCGTGGCGGTAGAGCAGCCCGACGCCGATGAGCGGGACACCGAGGTCGCTGGCGGCCTTGAGGTGGTCGCCGGCCAGGATGCCGAGGCCGCCGCTGTACTGGGGCAGCGCCGCGGTGACGCCGAACTCGGGTGAGAAGTAGGCGATTGCGGACGGGAGTTCGGCTCCGGCGGCCTGCTGTTCCTGATACCAGCGGGGGCCTTCCAGATACTCCGCGAGGTCGGCGGAGGCCGCGGCGAGGCGGCCGAGGTACTCCTCGTCCCGGGCCAGTTCGGTGAGCCGCCCGGCGGACAGCGAGCCGAGCAGGCGTACGGGGTCGGCGTCCGCGGGCCGCCAGCCCTCGGGGTCGGCGGACCGGAAGAGCTCACGGGTCTCGGTGTGCCAGGACCAGCGCAGGTTGCGCGCGAGGTCGTGGAGGGGTCGGAGGGGTTCGGGGAGGACAGGACGCACGGTGAATCGACGAATGGCCTTCACGTACTCCACCTTTACAGGGGACTTGCGCATCCGAGGGGACGCACGACGGTGTGCGCCCTTCCGTCACCCTCGACGGTAGCGGCCGTCCGCGGGCCGCGACCACGGCGCGCGGACGGCTCACAGGGTCCGGGGCCGACCGCTGCGCACCTCCCCACAGGCGCCCCACGAACCTCGCCCACCGTCCCCCGCCACACCCGTTCACCTGGGGGTTTGGCCGATTTCACCCCCGTACGCAGCCTTGTGGACCTCTGAGCCACAGGGAAAGCTGCCGTGTGGCGCCGCAGATCGGGTATCCGGAACCTGTGGGGGCGCTTCGGATCTCCGTATGCCGCCGGAGCGCGCGCCGGGGCGTGAGCGTCTCCGACCGACCGGCTACGACCGAGTAGTTAACACAGCGCCGGATTTCCCACCCGCGGCCGCGGGGAAGGCTTCCCCGGTACACCGCACGTCCCGGCCCGCACACGTTCTCCGTGCATCCCCGAACTTGCACGAAACCCCCGCGACCCACCCATTCGAGTGCCATTCGAGTGAACGCGGACAGGAGCGGCCATGCCCACAGCCCGTCAGCAGACAGCTGAGCAGCTACAAAGGACAGATCCCCATCATCGCGGCACGCGCGGTCGGTCCTCCGTGCCCGTGCCGTATCCCGTCCGCACCGAGCTCCTCCAGCCCCCAGGTGATTCCATGATCGGTCGTATTCCCGTCCTGGACGTCCGCCCTCTCGTCGACTGCGGCAGACGGGCGGCGAAGGCCGTCGCCGGTGAGACCTTCCAGGTCACCGCCACCGTCTTCCGCGAAGGCCATGACGCGGTGGCCGCCAATGTCGTGCTGCGCGATCCGAGCGGACGGGTGGGACCGTGGACCCCGATGCGCGAGCTGGCCCCGGGAACCGACCGCTGGGGCGCGGAGGTCACCCCGGCCTCCGAGGGCCGCTGGACGTACACGGTGGAGGCCTGGAGCGATCCGGTCACCACCTGGCGGCACCACGCCGCGATCAAGATCCCGGCGGGCATCGACACGGACCTGGTGCTGGCGGAGGGTGCGGCGCTGCTGGAGCGGGCCGCCGCGGGCGTACCGAAGAAGCACGGGCGTGAGGCGGTGCTAGCGGCGGTGGACGCGCTGCGCGACGCCGCGCACCCGCCGGCCGCCCGGCTGGCCGCCGCCCTGACCCCGGCCGCCGACGCCGTCCTCGCCCGGTATCCGCTGCGTGAGCTGGTCACCCGGTCCAAACCGCTGGCGGTGCGCGTGGAGCGCGAGCGGGCGCTGTACGGGTCGTGGTACGAGCTGTTCCCGCGCTCGGAGGGGGCGCGGCGGGTGCCGGTGGACCCCGCCGACAGCTCGCCGGACGCGCCGACCCGGCTGGTCGGCGGGACCTTCCGGACGGCCGCCGAGCGGCTGCCCGCGGTCGCCGCCATGGGCTTCGATGTCGTGTACCTGCCGCCGATCCACCCGATCGGGACCACCCACCGCAAGGGCCCGGACAACTCGCTGACGGCCGGGGAGCACGACCCGGGCGTGCCCTGGGCGATCGGTTCGCCGGAAGGCGGGCACGACGCGGTCCACCCGGAGCTCGGGACGCTGGAGGACTTCGACCACTTCGTGTCGGTGGCCCGCAATCTGCGGATGGAGATCGCGCTGGACTTCGCACTCCAGTGCTCGCCGGACCACCCGTGGGTCAAGGACCACCCGGACTGGTTCCACCACCGTCCCGACGGCTCGATCGCGTACGCCGAGAACCCGCCGAAGAAGTACCAGGACATCTATCCGATCGCCTTCGACAAGGACATGCGCGGTCTGGTGGCGGAGACGACACGGATCCTGCGCTTCTGGATGGGCCACGGGGTGCGGATCTTCCGGGTCGACAACCCGCACACCAAGCCGGTGGTGTTCTGGGAGAAGGTCATCGCCGAGATCAACGGCACCGATCCCGATGTCATCTTCCTGGCAGAGGCGTTCACCCGCCCGGCGATGATGCACACCCTGGGAGCGGTCGGCTTCCAGCAGTCGTACACGTACTTCACCTGGCGCAACACCAAGCACGAGCTGACCGAGTACGTCACGGAGCTGTCCGGGGAGGCCGCCTCGTACATGCGGCCCAACTTCTTCGTGAACACCCCCGACATCCTTCCCGGCTACCTCCAGGAGGGCGGCCGCCCGGCCTTTGAAGCGCGGGCGGTACTGGCCGCGACGCTCGCCCCGTCCTGGGGCGTCTACGCGGGATTCGAGCTGTGCGAGAACACTCCGGCAAAGCCGGGGAGCGAGGAGTACCTGCACTCGGAGAAGTACGAACTGCGCCCGAGGGACTGGGAGTCGGCGGAACGCCAGGGCCGCACGCTGACGCCCCTGATCACCTCGCTGAACCGGATCCGGCGCCGCAACCCCGCACTCCAGCAGTTGCGCGACGTCCACTTCCATCACGCCGACAACGACGCGCTGATCGTCTTCAGCAAGCGTTCCGGCTCGAACACCGTTCTGGTGGTCGTGAACCTCGACCCGCACCACACCCAGGAGGCCACGGTCTCGTTGGACATGGAGCGGCTCGGCCTCGACCGGCACGAGCGCGTACCGGTGCGCGACGAGCTCACCGGCGATACCTACCACTGGGGCAGGGCCTTCTATGTGCGCCTGGAGCCGGGCATCACGCCCGCGCACATCGCCGTCCTGCGACCGTCCCCGCCGACCGGAGGGTCACCCACACCATGATCGTCAATGAGCCTGTCCACGACACGTTCGAGGACACTCCCGCCAAGGACCGCGATCCCGACTGGTTCAAGCGCGCCGTCTTCTACGAGGTGCTCGTCCGGTCCTTCCAGGACTCCAACGGGGATGGAATCGGCGACCTCAAGGGCATCACCGCCAAGCTGGACTACCTCCAGTGGCTCGGCGTGGACTGCCTCTGGCTGCCGCCGTTCTTCAAGTCGCCGCTGCGCGACGGGGGCTACGACGTTTCCGACTACACCGCGGTCCTGCCGGAGTTCGGCGATCTCGCCGACTTCGTGGAGTTCGTGGACGCCTCGCACCAGCGGGGCATGCGCGTGATCATCGACTTCGTCATGAACCACACGAGCGATCAGCACGAGTGGTTCCAGCAGTCCCGCACCGACCCCGACGGGCCCTACGGCGACTACTACGTCTGGGCCGACGACGACAAGCAGTTCCAGGACGCCCGGATCATCTTCGTCGACACCGAGACGTCCAACTGGACCTTCGACCCGGTGCGCAAGCAGTACTACTGGCACCGCTTCTTCTCGCACCAGCCGGACCTCAACTACGAGAACCCGGCGGTCCAGGAGGAGATCCTCGCGGCCCTGCGGTTCTGGCTGGACCTGGGCATCGACGGCTTCCGGGTCGACGCGGTGCCCTACCTCTACCAGCGCGAGGGCACCAACTGCGAGAACCTCCCCGAGACCCACAACTTCCTCAAGCGGGTCCGCAAGGAGATCGACGCCAACTACCCGGACACCGTGCTCCTCGCCGAGGCCAACCAGTGGCCGGAGGACGTCGTCGACTACTTCGGCGACTACGAAGCGGGCGGCGACGAGTGCCACATGGCGTTCCACTTCCCCGTGATGCCGCGGATCTTCATGGCGGTGCGCCGCGAGAGCCGCTACCCGGTCTCCGAAATCCTGGCGAAGACCCCGGCGATCCCGAAGAACTGCCAGTGGGGCATCTTCCTGCGCAACCATGACGAGCTGACCCTCGAAATGGTCACGGACGAAGAGCGCGACTACATGTACGCGGAGTACGCCAAGGACCCGCGGATGCGCGCCAACATCGGCATCCGCCGGCGCCTCGCCCCGCTGCTGGACAACGACCGCAACCAGATCGAGCTGTTCACCGCGCTGCTGCTGTCGCTGCCCGGCTCCCCGATCCTCTACTACGGGGACGAGATCGGGATGGGCGACAACATCTGGCTGGGCGACCGGGACGCGGTGCGCACCCCGATGCAGTGGACGCCCGACCGCAACGCCGGCTTCTCCTCCAGCGATCCGGGGCGGCTCTACCTCCCCACGATCATGGACCCGGTCTACGGCTACCAGGTCACCAACGTCGAGGCGTCGATGGCCTCGCCGTCCTCGCTGCTGCACTGGACCCGCCGGATGATCGAGATCCGTAAGCAGAATCCGGCCTTCGGCCTCGGCGAGTACACCGAACTGCCCTCCTCCAACCCTGCTGTGCTGGCGTTCACCCGCGAGTACAAGGACGACCTCGTCCTGTGCGTGCACAACTTCTCGCGGTTCGCGCAGCCGACGGAGCTGGACCTGCGGTCCTTCAACGGGCGGCATCCGGTGGAGCTGATCGGCGGGGTGCGGTTCCCGGCCATCGGGCAGTGGCCCTACTTGCTGACCCTGGCGGGGCACGGCTTCTACTGGTTCCGGCTGCGCAAGGACGCGCCGCCGGCCTGATGCGGCCTCAGCCCGTGCGGGGCGGTTTCCGCCGTCCCGCACGGGGCACTCTGACCCACATCGCACCTTCACGGTTCCGCCGTTCGAGTCCGTAAGGACCATCCTCACCCGACACGTCCCGCACAGCCGGACAGCCATTGCCGCAATCCGGGACACTCTTCGCATCCTGTGGTGTGCCCGGGGAAAGGACGCGATGCCATGTCGGAGGCTGCATCCACTCACGTCGCCCTGGCGAAGAGCACGAGGAACAGCGCAACGCACGGCAGTACCAGGGACGGGTCCCTTCTCCCGTCCCTCGCCCCGCTGCTCCACGAATGGCTGCCCCGGCAGCGGTGGTTCGCGGGCAAGGGCCGGCCGGTCACCGGCTTCTCCCTCGTCTCGGCCACCGAGATGCTGCCACTGGACGGCGCGGCCGGTCCGGGCCTGCTGCATCTGCTGGTGCGGGTCCAGCAGCCGTCCGCGCCGGTCCGCCCGGCCGACGACTGCTACCAACTCCTGCTCGGCGTGCGAACATCGCTGCCCACGACCCTCGCCGCCGCACTGGTCGGCCGGGCGGACCGGGGCCCGCTGGCGGGGCGGACCGTCTACGACGCACTGCACGATCCACGGCTGGCCGGACTTCTGCTGGAACGGTTCCGCCGACCCGGCACGCTCGGCACCCTCCGGTTCGAGCGGAACGCCGCGATCCCGGCGGGCCTCCCGCCCCGGGTCCTGGACGCCGAGCAGTCCAACTCCTCGATCGTCTACGGCGATGCGTACATCCTCAAGATCTTCCGCCGGATCTTCCCGGGCACCAACCCGGACCTGGAGCTGCCTCTCGCGCTGACCGGCGAGGGGTGCGAACGGGTGCCCGCCCCGGTCGCCTGGTTCGAGGCTCCGGGCCCCGAACCGCTCACCCTCGGCGTGCTCCAGCCCTTCCTGCACGGCGCACGCGACGGCTGGCAGCTCGCGCTCGCCGCGCTCGCCGCGGGCCGGGACTTCCTGCCCGAGGCGCGGGCCCTGGGCCGGGCCACCGCCGAGGTGCACACCGCGCTCGCCGCCGCCCTGCCCACCCCGGCGCTGCGCGGCACCCAGACCCGGCAGCTGGTGGCCCAGATGACCCAGCGGCTGGAGGCCGCCGCCCAGGCGGTCCCGGCGCTCGTGCCGTACGTCCCCGGGCTGCGCGCCACGTTCGACGCCGTGACCGACCTCGGCCACCGGGGCAGCGGCTGGGCACAGCAGCGCGTGCACGGCGACCTCCACCTCGGCCAGACGCTGCGCTCCGCCGACGGCTTCTGGTCGCTGATCGACTTCGAGGGCGAACCGGCGCGGCCGCTGCCCGAACGGCGGCGCCCCGCACCGCCGGTGCGCGATGTCGCGGGCATGCTGCGCTCCTTCGACTACGCGGCCCGCTCGCACCGCCCGTGGCACCCGGAGTGGGCGGCCCGCTGCCGCGCCGCCTACTGCGAGGGCTACGCGCTGGCCTCGGGTACCGACCCGCGCGGCGAACCGGAGCTGCTGCGCGCCCACGAGACCGACAAGGCGGTGTACGAGGTGCTGTACGAGGCCCGGCACCGCCCCGACTGGCTGCCCGTACCGATGGCGGCCATCCAGCGGCTGGCCCAGTCGGCCGCGGCCTGAGCCGGGCCCGGCCCCTTCCCGCTCCTCCCACGCCTCTCCCTCACTCCCCCTCCCCCTTCCACCCCGTGCTCCTCCCCTTCACCCCGAGGAGGCAGTCCCTGTGACCGCCCGCAAGCCGTCCCGCAAGGCATCCCGCAAGGCCGCCGAGGCCCCCGCAGAGGCAACCGTCGAGGTCTCCGTCGATGTGACGCCGACCGCGCCGCCTCCCGCTCCCACCGAGGCCACCGCCGCACCGGGAGCCTCCGCCACGACCACCACGAAGACCGCGCCCGCCAAGCGCACCCGCGCCAAGCGGGCGGACGCGGCCCCGCCACGCCCCCGGCAGGGAGGCGGCGGCGAGGGCGCCCGCCCGGCGCCCGCGCTGGACGGCGCGGACCGGGGCAGGCTGCTGGCCGGTGACCACCACGCGCCGCACGACGTGCTCGGCGCGCATCCGGTCCCGGGCGGGGTGCTGGTGCGGGCACTGCGCCCGTTCGCCCGGTCCGTCACGGTGCTGGGCGCCGGGCTGCGGGCGGAGCTGCACGACGACGGCGACGGCTTCTTCTCCGGTGTGCTGCCGGTGCGGGAGGTGCCCGCGTACCGGCTCCGGGTGGCGTACGACGACACCGTCATCGAGGTGGAGGACCCGTACCGCTTCTGGCCCTCGATCGGTGAGCTCGATCTGCATCTGATCGGCGAGGGCCGGCACGAGGAGCTGTGGCGGGCGCTGGGCGCGGAGCCGATGGAGCACCAGGGGGTGACCGGGACCCGGTTCACCGTGTGGGCGCCGAACGCGCGCGGGGTCCGGGTGACCGGTGACTTCACGTACTGGGACGGTACGGGCACACCGATGCGGTCGCTCGGTTCGACCGGGGTGTGGGAGCTGTTCCTGCCGGGCGTGGGCGAGGGCGCGCTGTACAAGTTCGACATCTGCCGCCCGGACGGTTCGCACACGGTACGGGCCGACCCGATGGCCCGGCGCACCGAGGTCCCGCCCGCCACCGCCTCGGTCGTCACCGCCAAGCACCACGAGTGGCAGGACGCGGACTGGATGGCACACCGAGGCGACCGCCCGGTCCACGAGGCCCCGTTCTCGGTGTACGAGGTGCATCTCACCTCCTGGCGGCCTGGGCTGACGTATCGTCAACTCGCGGAACAGCTGCCCTCGTACGTCAAGGACCTGGGATTCACGCACGTCGAGCTGATGCCGGTCTCCGAGCACCCCTTCGGCGGCTCCTGGGGCTATCAGGTCACCGGGTTCTACGCGCCGACCTCCCGCATGGGCACCCCGGACGACTTCCGGTTCCTGGTGGACGCCCTGCACCGGGCGGGCATCGGCGTGATCATGGACTGGGTGCCCGCGCACTTCCCGCGCGACGACTGGGCGCTCGCCGAGTTCGACGGACGGCCGCTGTACGAGCACTCCGACCCGCAGCGGGCGGCCCACCCGGACTGGGGAACGCTGGAGTTCGACTACGGCCGCACGGAGGTACGCAACTTCCTGGTCGCCAACGCCACGTACTGGTGCGAGGAGTTCCACATCGACGGGCTGCGCGTCGACGCGGTGGCCTCGATGCTCTACCTCGACTACTCCCGCGAGGACGGCCAGTGGTCGCCCAACGAGTTCGGCGGGCGGGAGAACCTGGACGCGGTCGCCTTCCTCCAGGAGATGAACGCGACGGTCTACCGCCGCAATCCCGGGGTCGTGACCATCGCCGAGGAGTCCACCGCCTGGGACGGCGTCACCCGCCCCACCGACAGCGGCGGCCTGGGCTTCGGGCTGAAGTGGAACATGGGATGGATGCACGACTCGCTGGTGTACGTGGCGAAGGAGCCGGTGCACCGCAAGTACCACCACAACGACATGACGTTCTCGATGGTGTACGCGTACAGCGAGAACTACGTGCTGCCGATCTCGCACGACGAGGTGGTGCACGGCAAGCAGGCGCTGGTGGCGAAGATGCCCGGCGACTGGTGGCAGCAGCGCGCCAACCACCGTGCCTACCTGGGCTTCATGTGGGCCCACCCCGGCAAGCAACTCCTTTTCATGGGCCAGGAGTTCGCCCAGGGCGCGGAGTGGTCCGAGGGGCACGGACCGGACTGGTGGCTGCTGGACCCGTCCTACGAGGCGTCCGGCGACCACCGCGGGGTCCGGGACCTGGTCCGCGATCTGAACGCGGTGTATGGGGCGGTCCCCGCGCTGTGGCAGCGCGATGCCGTGCCGGAGGGGTTCAGCTGGGTGGACGGCGGGGCGGCCGAGGACAACGTGTTCGCGTTCCTGCGGTACGACGCGGACGGCTCCCCGCTGCTCGCGGTCTCCCACTTCTCGCCGGTGGTCCGGCACGACTACCGCCTGGGGGTGCCGGAGACCGGGACCGAGGGCTGGGTGGAGGTCCTGAACACGGACGCGGACCGGTACGGCGGCAGCGATGTGCGCAACGAGGAGCCGCTGAAGGCGGAGTCGGTACCCGCGCACGGCCGGCAGTCCAGCATCTCGCTGACGCTGCCGCCGCTGGCGACGGTGTGGTTCCGCCCGGTGTAACCCGCCCGGGGGGAGGAGAGACGGCCAGGGGCCCGTGCCGCGTCGTGACGACGCGGCACGGGCCCTCCCCCGTTGCGGCCGCTCACCGCTGGTCGAGCACCTCGACAATGCTCGACCAGGACTGGGAACCGTGGCCCTTGGCGATGGCCCGGTCGGCGACGCCCTTGATCGCCGCCAGCTGCGAGGTGTCCAGACCGCGGTCCTTCGCGGTGTGCAGGATGTGCTCGACACCGGTCGCCATCATGGCGAGGTTGGCGCCGTCGCCCGCGTACGTACGGGAGTCGACGTCGCGCGCGGTGGTCTCCGCGATCGGCGGCAGGATGCCCGCGATCGTGCTGAGGTAGGGAGCGAGCGACACGCCGTCGATGCCCTCCGCACGGGCCAGCGCGAAGGCGTGGACGAGGCCGCCCATGGCTCCGTAGAAGAAGTCCAGCATCGCCATGTCGTAGGCGGCGGCGAGACCGTGGTCCTCACCGAGGAAGGTGGCGGGCTCGCCGAGCGCCTTGAGAACCGGCTCGTACCTCGCGTAGGCGGCCCGGTCTCCGGAGTGGAAGACCAGCGCCTCGTCCGAGCCGACCACGTCGACCGGGACCATGACCGCGCCGTCGAGGTAGGCCAGGGAGTGCTTCCGGGCCCAGGCCGCGGTCTGCCGCGAGCGCGCCGGGGTGTCGGTGGTGAGGTTGACCAGGACCCGCCCCTCCAGCGCTTCGGCCAGCGGCTCCAGGAGGGCGTCGGCGGCGTCGTAGTCGACGACGCAGACCACGACGAGCCCGCTCGCCCGCACGGCCTCCTCGGCGGACGCGGCGCGCGCCGCGCCGCGGGCCACGAGGTCATCGCCCTTGCCGGGGGAACGGTTCCAGACGGTGGTGGGGTGGCCTGCTGCCAGGAAGGCCCCGGCGAGGGCTCGGCCCATGTCACCGAGACCGAGAACGGTCACGGGGGTGGGGGCGGGTGCGGTGGTCGTGGTGTTCGCTTGCGTCATGGGGACCATCCTGCGCAGGCGAAGGAGGCCTGACCAGAACCCACTTCACTGTCAGATACGCACTTTCGGGAAAGGGTCCAGGTCAGCGCGTTCCGCCGGGTGAATCCCGTAAGAACATCCGTTCCGGGGGGATACGCAAGGACACCCGTACCGGGGGGGTACGGGTGTCCTTGGGTGGGGGGACACAGTGGTCGGGGAGGGCGGGAAAGCGGCGGCGGTCAGACCTTGGCGGGCTGCTCGGCGGCGGTCTCCCGCTGCTCCGGGACGTCGCCGGAGTCCGCCGGGCCGCCGGACGGGGCGTGGTCGTCGACGAGGGTCCGCTCGTCGAAGGGGACCCGGCCAGCGAGCACCTCTGCCACACGCTCCTTGTCGATCTCCTTGGTCCAGTGGCCGACCAGGACCGTGGCGACCGCGTTGCCCGCGAAGTTGGTCAGGGCGCGGGCCTCGCTCATGAAGCGGTCGATGCCGACGATCAGGCCGACACCGTCGACGAGTTCGGGGCGGTGCGACTGGAGTCCGCCCGCGAGGGTCGCCAGGCCGGCGCCGGTGACGCCCGCCGCGCCCTTCGAGGCGATGATCATGAAGATCAGCAGCGAGATCTGCTCGCTCGCGCTCAGCGGGTCGCCCATCGCGTTGGCGATGAACAGCGAGGACATCGTGAGGTAGATCGCGGTGCCGTCGAGGTTGAAGGAGTAGCCGGTCGGCACGGTGATACCGACGACGGGCTTGCTGACGCCCAGGTGCTCCATCTTCGCGATGAGCCGCGGCAGGGCGGACTCGGAGGAGGAGGTGGAGAGGATGAGCAGGAACTCGCGGCCCAGATACTTCAGCAGGGAGAGCAGGTTCACCCCGGCGACCAGCCGCAGGATCGCACCGAGCACCACGAAGACGAAGAGCCCGCAGGTGACGTAGAAGCCGATCATGATGATCGCCAGCGACTTCAGGGCGTCGAGCCCGGTCTCGCCGACCACCGCCGCGATCGCGCCGAACGCGCCGACCGGGGCGGCCCACATGATCATGGCGAGGATGCGGAAGACGAGCCGCTGGATGTGGGTGATGCCACGGATGATCGGCTCGCCCGCCGAGCCCATCGCCTGGAGCGCGAAGCCCGCGAGCAGGGCGACCAGCAGGGTCTGGAGCACCTCGCCCGCCGTGAAGGCGGAGACGATGGTGGTCGGGATGATGCCGAGCAGGAAGTCCACGGTGGACTCGCTGGCCCCGGACGCCTGATCCTCACCGGCGGCACGGGCCGCCTCCGTGATGTGGAGGCTGGAGCCGGGCTCCAGGAAGTTGCCGACCAGCAGGCCGATGGCGAGGGCGACGGTCGACATGGCCAGGAAGTAGCCCAGCGCCAGCCCGCCGACCGCGCCGACCTTGGCCGCCTTGCGGACCGAGCCGACGCCCAGCACGATCGTGCAGAAGATGATCGGCGAGATCATCATCTTGATCAGGTTCACGAAACCGGCGCCGACGGGCTTCAGCTCGACGGCCACCCCGGGGGCCACGAAGCCCACCAGGATGCCGAGCGCCACGGCGGCGATCACGGCGATGTACAGATAGTGGGTGCGGTCCCGCTGTTCGGCTGCCACAGCCATGGTGGGGCTCCTCGGCTCGGTCAGGGCTCTGCGCCCCCGTCCCTGGGGGCTCCGGTGACTATCCACCGCCCTGTGACCCCGGTCACCCTTGCGTTCATAACGTTCACGGGCGCTTTCGAGCCACTGGGGACCGGGTGTTCCGGCGAGGCAGACTGTGGGGCATGCGCCTCCCCCGTACCCGTCCCCGCAGCCTGGCCGGCCAGCTCTTCGCCATGCAGGTCGTGCTGATCGCCGCCGTGGTGGCCGGGTGCGCCGTCTTCGCGTATGTCTCGGGCAGCGCGCAGGCCGAGGAGACGGCCACCCGGCAGGTGCGGGCGGCGGCCGTCGCGGTGGCCGATTCCCCCTCCGTACGGGAGGCCATCCGCACCCCGGACCCGTCCGCCGTGCTCCAGCCGTACGCGGAGCAGGTCCGCGCGGACACCGGGATCGCGTTCGTCACGATCATGGACACCGGGCGGAAGCGCTGGACCCACCCGGACGCTTCGCTGATCGGCGACACCTTCCTCGGCCACACCGAGGAGGCGCTGCGCGGGGAGACCTTCACCGAGACGTACACCGGCACCCTCGGCCCCTCGATACGGGTGGTGACCCCGATCCGCGACGACGGCCGGATCGTCGGCCTGGTCAGCGCGGGCATCACGGTGGAGCGGGTCTCCTCGCAGGTACGGGAACAGCTGGGCGCCCTCGCCCTGGCGGCGGGCGGCGCACTGGCGGCGGGCGGGATCGGCACGTACGTGATCAACGCCCGGCTGCGGCGGCACACGCACGGGATGAACGCGGCCGAGCTGAGCCGGCTGCACGACTACCACCAGGCCACCCTGCACGCGGTGCGCGAGGGGCTGCTGATGCTGGACGGGCGGCGGCGGATCGCTCTGATCAACGACGCGGGCCGTGAGCTGCTGGGGCTCGCCCCGGAGGCGGAGGCGGTCGGCCGGACCGTCGACGAGCTGGACCTGCCCGCGCCGCTGACCGGGGCGCTGCTGGCGTCGGATGTGCGGGTGGACGAGCTGCACCTCACGGCGGAGCGGGTGATCGTCGTCAACACCCGTCCGGTGGTGGGCGGTGAGCGGCGCGGCACGGTGGTGACCCTGCGCGACCACACCGAGCTCCAGGCGCTGACCGGTGAGCTGGACTCCGAGCGCGGTTTCACTCAGGCGCTTCGCTCGCAGGCTCACGAGGCGGCGAACCGGCTGCACACCGTGGTGTCGCTGATCGAGCTGGGCCGGGTGGAGGAGGCGGTGGACTTCGCGACCGCGGAACTGGAGCTGGCCCAGGCGCTGACCGACCGGGTGGTGGGCGCGGTGGAGGAGCCGGTGCTGGCCGCGCTGCTGCTGGGCAAGGCAGCCCAGGCGAACGAGCGGGGCGTGGAGCTGGAGCTCGCCGAGGACAGCCTGATCGACGACGGGGCGCTCCCGGACACCCTCCCCCAGCGCGATCTGGTGACGATCCTGGGCAATCTGATCGACAACGCGGTGGAGGCGGCTTTCGAGGGCGCGGAGGGCGTGCGGGGTTCGGGTCCGGGGCCCGTGCCGCGTCCGGGCGGGGGCGCCGCGGGCCGGGCCCGGGTCACGGTGACGGCCCTCGCGGACGGGCGGGAACTGCTGCTGCGGGTCGCGGACACCGGGGCGGGCATCGGCCCCGAGGCGGCGGACGAGGTGTTCCGGCGGGGCTGGTCGACGCACGGGGCGGGGCGCGGCCTCGGCCTCGCCCTGGTGCGGCAGGCCGCCCATCGCAACGGGGGCACGGTGGAGCTGGACGAGGGCCCGGAGGGCGGGGCGCGGTTCACGGTGCGGCTTCCGCTCGGGGACCGTACGGCTCCCTGGGGCCGCGCGGCGCGAGCGACAGCGAAGGAGGTCACGGCGTGATCCGGGTGCTGGTGGTGGAGGACGATCCGGTGGCCGCCGACGCGCACCAGATGTACGTGGAGCGGGTGGAGGGCTTCACGGTGACGGCGGTGGCGCACACCCGGGCGGCGGCGGTGCGGGCGCTGGAGCGGACCCCGGTGGACCTGCTGCTGCTCGACCTCTACCTCCCCGACGGGCACGGGCTCGGGCTGCTGCGCTCGCTGCGGGCGGCCGGGCACGGGGCGGACGTGATCGCGGTGACCTCGGCGCGGGATCTCGCGGTGGTCCGGGAGGGGGTGTCCCTCGGCGTCGTGCAGTACGTCCTGAAGCCGTTCACCTACCCCACGCTGCGGGACCGGCTGGTGCGGTACGCGGAGTTCCGGGCGGCCGCCGGGGAGGCGAGCGGGCAGGAGGAGGTGGACCGGGCGCTGGGCGCGCTGCGGGTCGCCCACCCGGCGGCGCTGCCCAAGGGCCTCAGCGGCCCGACCCTGGAAGCGGTGACCCGGGTCCTGAAGGAGTCGCCGGACGGGGTGACCGCGGCCGCCGCCGGGGAGGGGCTGGGGATCTCGCGGATCACGGCGCGACGCTATCTGGAACATCTGGTGAGCGTGGGCAGCGCGGCGAGGCGTCCGCATTATGGGCAGGTCGGCCGACCGGAACTGCACTATCGCTGGCTGGCCTCGGGCCTCTGACCGCGCGCCTGGGGCTGCGGCGGCAAGCGCTTACCGGTGCAGTTTGCGGTGCTCAGGGGGGGCTGCGCGCGGGTGGAGGGGAAAGCGCTGGTGGGGTGTCGTTTGCGTACCGCCCATCCGGTTCGCCCTAGGAGGTTCCTACGAAGCGTGTTCTGAGGGGAACGTACCGTAGCCAGGGCGGTTCCGGACTCCTACGGTTGGCCCGTGCACCCCACCCCGCCGTTCAACGCCCCCGCCGCGCGCCGTCTCCGCGAGGCTCTGGGGATGGCTCCCGGCCATGTCGCCTACGGGCTCGCCGCCCAGTACGGACTCCGGATCAGCGCAGAGACAGTCATCGCCTGGGAGCGCGGCATCATGACGCCCGGGGAACGCGAACTGACCGCCCTCGCGGGCGTCCTCTGGTGCGCCCCCGGTGAGCTGCTCGCCGCCGCCACGACCCTGCGCGAGCACCGGATGACCCGGGACCTGGCCGTGGACGACCTGGCCCGGCAGCTGGGGATGACCGGCGCCTCGTATCTGCGCATGGAGGAGTCGGGGCGCTGGCGCGGCAACGAGAAGCAGTCCCAGGCGCTGTGCCGGGCGCTGGACCTGTCGGCGGCGCAGTTCCTCACGGCCACGGGCCGCGACGAGGAGCTGGCGGGGCTGCTGAGCAGCGCGGTCACCACGCGCTGGCAGGCTTACGTCCGGCCGGTGGCCAAGATCGTGCCGCTGGACCGGGCGCTGATCCAGGACGTGCTGGAGCGACTGCACTCCGACTACCAGGCGCTGATGGTCTCCACGCTGAGCTGGAGCAGCACGGGCCGGGAACGCTCCGGCTCGACGGGCGACGCGGGGCGGGCGTTCCTGGCCCGGGTGGTGGAACACTTCTGGCGGACCGCCGGGGTGTGAACCAGGCAGGCCTCGGGGTGCGCGGCTCTAGAACACGGACTCCGCCTCGTACATCCGGTCCGCCGGGACCGTCTTCAGCCGCGTGATCGCGTCCGCGAGCGGCACCATGGCGATCTCGTTGCCGCGCAGCGCGGTCATCCGGCCGAAATCGCCGCGGTGCACGGCCTCCACGGCGTTCCAGCCGAAGCGGGTGGCGAGCACCCGGTCGTACGCGGTGGGCGTGCCGCCGCGCTGGACATGGCCGAGAATGACCGGCCGGGCCTCCTTGCCGAGCCGGGTCTCCAGCTCGACGGCGAGGCGGTTGCCGATGCCCTGGAAGCGCTCGTGGCCGTACTGGTCGATGGCGCCCTTGGCGTACGGCATGGAGCCCTCGGCCGGGTGCGCGCCCTCGGCGACGCAGATGACGGCGAACTTCTTGCCGCGCGCGAAGCGTTCCTCGACCATCTTGACCAGGTCGTCGACCTGGAAGGGCCGCTCGGGCAGGCAGATGCCGTGGGCGCCGCCCGCCATCCCGGACTCCAGCGCGATCCAGCCCGCGTGGCGGCCCATCACCTCGACGACCATCACCCGTTGGTGGGACTCGGCGGTCGTCTTCAGACGGTCTATGGCTTCGGTCGCGACGCCCACCGCCGTGTCGAACCCGAAGGTCCGGTCGGTGGCGGAGATGTCGTTGTCGATGGTCTTCGGGACGCCGACGACCGGCATGCCCGCGTCGGAGAGCATCCGGGCCGCGGTCAGCGTGCCCTCGCCGCCGATCGGGATGAGCGCGTCGATGTCGTAACGGCGGGCCAGCTCCTCGCAGTTCTCGGCGGCCTCTCGCAGCCGGTCGCGCTCCAGGCGGGCCGAGCCGAGGATCGTGCCGCCACGGGCGAGGATGCCGCTGACTGCGTTGAGGTCGAGGGGGCGGAAGTGGCCGTCCAGGAGGCCCTTGAAGCCGTCCTCGAAGCCGATGACCTCGTCGCCGTGGCCCACGACGGCCCGGTGCACGACCGACCGGATCACTGCGTTCAGGCCGGGGCAGTCGCCGCCCGCGGTGAGAATTCCGATGCGCATCGAGGTGTGTCTCCTGCTCGCTAGTACCGCGCTTTCCGGGGGACCGACCCAGGCGGTCCCCGTGCCCTGAACCGTGACGATTGTCCCACGCCCGGCACGGCCCCCGCGCTCTCGGCAAGGCCTGGCGGGGAAGCGGGCGGCAGGAATCCGGGGCCGGGACCTCCAGGAATCCGTGCGAGGACTGGCGAGGAGCTCCGCCCGGGAGGGCCGGGACCTCCGGCGGGCGATATAGCTGCCCCCGCAGGTATCGTCAAGAGGCAATGCTGGCCAATGCCGCACCCGGCGGACCGCCGGGAACAGCACGGGGACGGCCCGGAACACCACCGCTCGTCCGGACGCCCCGCGGTACGCGGAACCGAACAACGACGGGAGAGCTCGCGTGGCGCGCAGCGTGTACGTGACCGGGATCGACCGGGGGGACGGCCGTCAGGTCGTCGAACTGGGAGTCATGGAACTTCTGACGCGCCAGGTGGACCGGGTCGGGGTGTTCCGCCCGCTGGTCCACGACGGACCGGACCGCCTCTACGAGCTGCTGCGGGCCCGCTACCGGCTCTCCCAGAGCCCGGCCTCCGTCTACGGGCTCGACTATCACGAGGCTTCCGCCGTGCAGGCGGAGAAGGGTACCGACGAACTGGTCTCCCGGCTCGTCGACCGCTTCCACCAGGTGGCCCGGGACTACGAGGCGGTCCTCGTCCTCGGCAGCGACTTCGCCGCCACCCAGCTCCCCGACGAGCTGGCGCTGAACGCCCGGCTGGCCAACGAGTTCGGCGCCTCGGTGATCGCGGTGGTCGGCGGCAAGGGCCAGAACGCGGAGTCCGTCCGCGCCGAGACCCGTAACGCCTACCGCGCCTACGCGGGCCTCGGCTGCGACGTACTGGCCATGGTGGTGAACCGGGTCGCCGCCGAGGACCGGGCGGCGATCGCGGAGCGGCTCACGGCCCGGCTGCCCGTACCCGTCTCCGTACTGCCCGACGACCCGGCGCTCTCGGCGCCCACGGTCGCCCAGATCACCTCCGCGCTGAACGGCACGGTGCTGCTCGGCGACGACTCGGGGCTCGCCCGCGACGCGCTGGACTTCGTGTTCGGCGGGGCGATGCTGCCGAACCTGCTGAACGCGCTGACCCCCGGCTGCATGGTCATCACCCCCGGGGACCGGGCCGACCTGGTGGTGGGCTCGCTCGCCGCGCACAGCGCGGGCACCCCGCCCATAGCCGGTGTGCTGCTGACCCTGGACGAGCGGCCCGGCGAGGAGATACTCACGCTGGCCGCGCGGCTCGCACCGGGGACCCCGGTGGTGTCGGTGGCCGGCGGCTCTTTCCCCACCGCGACCGAACTCCTCTCCCTCGAAGGCAAGTTGAACGCCGCCACCCCCCGCAAGGCGGAGACCGCGCTCGGTCTTTTCGAGCGGCATGTGGACACCGGGGCGCTGCTGGAGCGGATCTCGGTGGCCCGCAGCGGGCGGGTCACGCCGATGATGTTCGAACACGAGCTGCTGGAGCAGGCGCGCTCCGACCGCCGCCGGGTGGTGCTGCCCGAGGGCACAGAGGAACGGGTGCTGCGCGCCGCCGACGTGCTGCTGCGCCGGTCCGTCTGCGACCTCACCCTGCTCGGTGACGTGGACGTGATCCGCAAGAAGTCCGCCGACCTCGGCATCGACCTCGCGGACACCCAGCTGATCGACCCGCACACCTCCGAGCTGCGCCAGAGGTTCGCCGAGCGGTACGCACAACTGCGCGCGCACCGCGGGGTGACGGTGGAGCTGGCGTACGACGTGGTGGCGGACGTGAACTACTTCGGCACGCTGATGGTCCAGGAGGGCCTGGCCGACGGGATGGTGTCCGGGTCGGTGCACTCCACCGCCGCGACCATCCGCCCGGCCTTCGAGATCATCAAGACGAAGCCGGACGCGTCGATCGTCTCGTCCGTCTTCTTCATGTGCCTGGCCGACAAGGTGCTCGTGTACGGCGACTGCGCGGTCAACCCGGTCCCGAACGCCGAGCAGCTCGCGGACATCGCGGTGCAGTCGGCGGTGACCGCGGCCCGGTTCGGCGTGGAGCCCCGGATCGCGATGCTGTCGTACTCCACCGGGACCTCGGGCTCCGGCGCGGACGTCGACAAGGTGCGCGAGGCGACCGAGCGGGTCCGGGCGGCACGGCCCGAGCTGCGGGTGGAGGGACCGATCCAGTACGACGCGGCGGTCGAGCCGTCCGTCGCGGCGACGAAACTGCCCGACTCGGAGGTGGCGGGCCAGGCGACCGTGCTGATCTTCCCGGACCTCAACACCGGCAACAACACCTACAAGGCCGTACAGCGCTCGGCGGGCGCGGTGGCGGTCGGCCCGGTCCTCCAGGGTCTGCGCAAGCCCGTCAACGACCTCTCGCGCGGTGCGCTCGTCCAGGACATCGTCAACACCGTGGCGATCACCGCGATCCAGGCCCAGGGCGAGGAGCGCCCCGTATGACGTACTCCACCACCGACCACGAAAGCACGGCAGCCCCTGTGGAACCGCACCGCGTACTCGTCCTCAACTCCGGCTCCTCGTCGGTGAAGTACCAGCTGCTCGACATGCGCGACCGCTCCCGGCTCGCCTCGGGCCTGGTCGAGCGGATCGGCGAGGAGACCTCGCGCCTCGCGCACACGCCGCTGACCGGCGGCGGCGCGGAGCCCCGTGAGCGTACGGGCCGGATCGCGGACCACGACGCGGCGCTCAAGGCGGCCGCCGAGGAGCTGGCGGCGGACGGCCTCGGCCTCGACTCCCCCGAACTCGCCGCGATCGGGCACCGGGTGGTGCACGGCGGGCTGAGGTTCAGCGCGCCGACGGTGATCACCGACGAGGTACTCAAGGAGATCGAGCGCCTGGTCCCGGTGGCCCCGCTGCACAACCCGGCCAACATCACGGGCATCCGTACGGCGCAGGCGCTGCGGCCGGACCTGCCGCAGGTCGCGGTGTTCGACACGGCCTTCCACACGACGATGCCGGAGGCGGCCGCGCGGTACGCGATCGACGTGGAGACCGCCGACGCGCACCGCATCCGCCGCTACGGCTTCCACGGCACCTCTCACGCGTACGTCTCGCGGAGGACGGCCGAGCTGCTGGGCAGGGCCCCGGAGGAGGTGAACGTGATCGTGCTGCACCTGGGCAACGGGGCGTCGGCCTCGGCGGTCGCGGGCGGGCGGTGCGTGGAGACCTCCATGGGGCTGACCCCCTTGGAAGGGCTCGTGATGGGTACGCGCTCGGGTGACATCGATCCGGCGGTCACCTTCCACCTGAAGCGGGTGGCGGGCATGTCGACGGACGAGATCGACGTCCTGCTGAACAAGAAGAGCGGGCTGGTCGGCCTGTGCGGCGACAACGACATGCGGGAGATCCGCCGCCGGATCGACGAGGGCGACGAGCGGGCGGCGCTGGCCTTCGACATCTACATCCACCGGCTGAAGAAGTACATCGGCGCCTACACGGCGGTGCTCGGCCGGGTGGACGCGGTGGCGTTCACGGCGGGGGTCGGTGAGAACGCGGCCCCGGTACGGGAAGCTGCCATCGCGGGCCTGGAGGAGCTGGGCATGGCGGTGGACGCCTCGCTCAACGCCGTACGGTCCGGGGAGCCGCGGCTGATCTCGCCGGAATACGCCCGGGTGGCAGTCGCCGTGGTACCGACGGACGAGGAGCTGGAGATCGCCGAGCAGACGTTCGCGCTGGTCGGGCGGGGCGACGCCCCCGGCCCGGTGCGCATCGACAACTGAGCACCCCCGCGCCCCTTTGTATCTTCCACCAGACGGAATATTCCGCAGCGAAACAAACCGATAGGATCCGCCTCATGCGCCGTTCCAAAATCGTCTGTACCCTCGGTCCCGCCGTCGACTCCCATGAGCAGCTCGTCGCTCTGATCGAGGCCGGCATGAGCGTGGCCCGTTTCAACTTCAGTCACGGCACCCACGAGGAACACCAGGGCCGTTACGACCGTGTCCGCGAGGCGGCCGCCGAGACCGGCCGCGCCGTGGGCGTGCTCGCCGACCTCCAGGGCCCGAAGATCCGGCTGGCGAAGTTCGCCGAGGGCCCGGTCGAGCTGGTCCGCGGGGACGAGTTCACCATCACCTCCGAGGACGTCCCCGGCGACAAGTCGATCTGCGGCACGACCTACAAGGGTCTGCCCGGTGACGTCGTCAAGGGCGACCCGATCCTGATCAACGACGGCAACGTCGAGCTTAAGGTCGTCGCCGTCGAGGGCCCCCGGGTGAAGACCATCGTCATCGAGGGCGGTGTCATCTCCGACCACAAGGGCATCAACCTGCCCGGCGCGGCGGTGAACGTCCCGGCCCTGTCCGAGAAGGACGTCGAGGACCTGCGCTTCGCCCTGCGGATGGGCTGCGACCTGGTCGCGCTCTCCTTCGTCCGGGACGCCGACGACGTCAAGGACGTCCACAAGGTGATGGACGAGGAGGGCCGCCGGGTCCCCGTCATCGCCAAGGTGGAGAAGCCGCAGGCGGTCGAGCACATGGAGGGCGTCGTCATGGCGTTCGACGGTGTGATGGTGGCCCGTGGCGACCTGGCCGTCGAGTACCCGCTGGAGAAGGTCCCGATGGTGCAGAAGCGCCTGGTGGAGCTGTGCCGGCGCAACGCCAAGCCGGTGATCGTGGCGACCCAGATGATGGAGTCGATGATCACCAACTCGCGGCCGACCCGCGCCGAGGCGTCCGACGTCGCCAACGCGATCCTGGACGGCGCGGACGCGGTCATGCTGTCCGCCGAGTCCTCGGTGGGCGCCTATCCGATCGAGACGGTCAAGACGATGTCGAAGATCGTCGTCGCCGCCGAGGAGGAGCTGCTCTCCAAGGGCCTCCAGCCCCTGGTCCCCGGCAAGAAGCCCCGTACGCAGGGCGGTTCGGTGGCCCGCGCGGCCTGCGAGATCGCGGACTTCCTCGACGGCAAGGCCCTGGTCGCCTTCACCAAGTCCGGCGACACCGCCCGCCGCCTCTCCCGCTACCGCGTGGCCCAGCCGATCCTGGCCTTCACCACGGACGAGGCCACCCGCAACCAGCTCGCCCTGAGCTGGGGCGTCGAGGCGTTCGTCGTCCCGCACGTGGACAACACCGACGCGATGGTCGACCTGGTCGACGCGGAGCTCCTGAAGCTCAACCGCTACAACACCGGTGACACGATGGTCATCACCGCCGGCTCGCCTCCCGGCATCCCCGGCACCACCAACATGGTCCGGGTCCACCACCTGGGCGGCGAGCGGGACTGACCCGCCGCTGTACGACTACGGCCCCCGGGCGTTGGCGCGCCCGGGGGCCGTAGTCGTGCCACCGGCCGGTGGCACAAGCCGGTCGCGGCGTCAGCTGAAGACCACCGAACGGAGCTTCAGCCGCTCGGATGCGCGCCCTCCGGGGCGCAGGGCGAAGTGGTCGCCCTCGCAGTCGGCATCGGTGAAGAGAACGGCGGTCGCGTCAGTGAAATTGCGCGGCGAGTGCGCGGGCTCCGAGGCCGCGGGGTCGGACACCTCGGGCAGGTTGACGCACTCCCGGCTCGGCGGGTCGATCAACTGGCCGATCTGCCGCTGCCCGTCGGCACCGGTGTAGGAGTAGCCGAAATAGCCGTTGGCCGCCCAGGCCGAGTTGGGCACGGTCACGATGAGGGCGAGGGCGCCGAGAGAGGCGGCCAGCGTACTGCGAAGACGCACGGGTGTTCCTTGGGTAGGCGAGCGGTTGCGGCTCCACCCTGCCCCGGCCGCCTGCGGGTTCATGCCGGTCACCGAAGGCAGTCACCCGAACGAACACCGCCGAATCGATTCCCTCTGAGCCGAACGGGGCAGCCCGCCGTACCGGATCATGGTTGAATTCCGAGCGTGAACGCCCTCATATGTCCTGGCAGATGCGAGAGCGCATGACGGATGCACTGCGGCCCTCCGACCCTCGCACCATCGGCTCCTACCGCATCGAGGGGCGTCTCGGCGCGGGCGGTATGGGGCAGGTCTACCGCGGCATGTCCCCGGCCGGACGGACGGTCGCGGTGAAGGTCATCCACCCGGAGCTGGCGGCCAGCTCGCGGTTCCGGGAGCGGTTCGCGCGTGAGGTGGAGGCGGCACGCAGGGTGGGCGGCTTCCACACCGCGCAGGTCGTGGACGCCGACCCCGAGGCGGAATCCCCCTGGCTGGTCACCGAGTTCATCCCGGGACCCACACTCCAGCAGGTCGTCACCGAGCACGGACCGTACGCACCCGACGCCGTCCTCCGCCTCGGCGCGGGGATCGCCGAGGGCCTGGTCGCCGTCCACGCCTGCGGTCTGGTGCACCGCGATCTGAAGCCGGGCAACGTCATCCTCGCGGCGGACGGCCCGCGCATCATCGACTTCGGCGTCGCGCACGCCGTCGGGGCCGGACCCGTGACCCGCACAGGCGCGCTGATCGGGACGTACGCCTACATGTCACCGGAACAGTTGGGTTCCGCCACCGTCTCGCCCGCCAGTGACGTCTTCTCCTTCGGCTCCGTGCTCGCCTTCGCGGCGACCGGACGCAGCCCGTTCGACGCGTCGAACATCCCGGCGATCGCGCACCGGATCGCCGGCGGACCTCCACGGCTCGACGGCATCCCCGAGGGCGGGAGCCTGCACGCCCTGGTGAGTGCCTGCCTGGCCAAGGATCCCGCCGCACGCCCGACCGCCACCGACGTACTGCACCAGCTCTCGGTCACCGGACCGGTCTCGGCTTCCGTCGCCGCCAGGGGAGTTCAGCGGCGTACGTTGCTGACGGGCGGAATCGCGGCCGCCGCGGCGGCCGCGGTGGCCGTCCCCGCCTATGTGCTCCTGCGGGACTCCCGGGAGGAGGGCGGGGACACGGGGAAGGGCGGCTCCGGAGCCGCTCCCTCGCGCACCAAGGCCGCCGCCGACCCCACCCGCCCGGTCAAGCGCCTGGCCGGCCACACCCAGGATGTCGGCTGCCTGGCCTTCGGCCCGGACGGCCGGACCCTGGCCAGCGGCGGTTCGGACAAGACGGTGCGCCTCTGGGACGTCGTCTCCGGCCGCACGATCACCACGTACGAGGGACACACCTGGTCCGTCCAGGCGCTCGTCTACACCCCGGACGGCCGGACACTGTTCAGCGGCGGCCTCGACCAGACCCTGCGCCGCTGGGACGTGCGCACCGGGGCGCCGATGGGCGTCGTCGCCACCTACCCGAAGCAGTTCGACGGAGTCACCGCCCTGGCGGTCAGTCCGGACGGAGAGGTCCTCGCCGTGGGGCGCGACAGTGCGGGGCTGGACCTGGTGAAGGTGGCCGACGGCCGCTCGGTCAGGAGCCTCGACCGGCACACCGGGAGCATCCAGGGACTGGCGTTCACCGCCGACGGCAAGACTCTCGCCAGCGTCGCATCCGACCTCGATCGCGGCGGCGTCCGGCTCTGGGACGTCGGCACGGGCCGCCTCGTCAAGACCCTCGGCGCCGACCGGAAGAAGAACTACTCCTCGGTGATGTTCAGTCCGGACGGCGGGAGCATCGCCGCCGTCGGCGACGGCCGTGTCCAGGTGTGGGACCTGGACAGCGGACGGCTCACCGCGACGCTCACCGACGGCCGCCCCTACATCGCCGCGGCGGCATACCGCCCGGACGGACCTGCCGGGCCGGGAAAGCCGCTGATCGCCATCGCGGGCAAGGACACCGCCACGAAGCCCGTCGGCAATGTCGGCAGGACCATCAGCCTCATGGACGTGGCGAACCGACGGGTCACCACCACCCTGACCGGCGTCGTGGCGAAGTCCGACAAGCGGACCGACGTCGAGGCGCTGGCCTTCAGCCCGGACGGTACGACCCTGGCCGCCGGGCTCAACCCGTCACTGCTCGCGGACGACCCCGAGGCCACGATCCAGCTGTGGAAGCTCCCGCAGCTGCCCTAGCACCCTCGTACTCCCCGCCTCTCCGAGCTCTCGCACCTCTCGCGCCTCTCACATCCCTCACATCCCTCACATCCCTCGACGGACGGTGTTCATGGAAGCGTTGCGGCCCCACGACCCGGAGTGGGTCGGTCCCTACCGCCTTGACGGCCGACTGGGCGAAGGCGGCATGGGACAGGTCTTCCTCGGCACGACCCCGGGCGGCCGCAAGGTCGCGGTGAAGCTGATCCGGCGGGAACTGGCGGCCGCCCCGCAGTTCCGGGAGCGGTTCGCCCGCGAGGCCGAGGCGGCACGGCGCGTCGGCGGCTTCCACACCGCGCAGGTCATCGACGCCGACCCGCAGGCCGAATCCCCTTGGTTGGTCACGGCGTTCATCCCGGGGCCCACGCTGCACGAGGTCGTCCACACCGGGGGCCCGCTGGCCCCCGACACCGTGCTGCGCCTCGGCGCGGGCATGGCCGAGGGCCTGGCCGCCGTACACGACTGCGGCCTGATCCATCGGGACCTGAAGCCCGGCAACGTCATCCTCGCCGACGACGGCCCGCGCATCATCGACTTCGGCATCGCCCGTCTCGTGGACGCCAGTTCACTGACCGCGACCGGCACGGTGATGGGGACGTACGCCTATATGTCGCCGGAGCAGATCCGGGCCGACCGGGCTGGACCCGCGAGCGACGTCTTCTCCCTCGGCTCGGTCCTGGCCTTCGCCGCGACCGGGCGCAGCCCGTTCGACGCGCAGGTCCTCCTCGATGTCGTCCAGCGGATCCTGAACGAGCCGCCCGCGCTCGACGGCGTCGACGGCGAGCTCCTGTCCCTGCTGACCGCGTGTCTGGACAAGGACCCCGCCAGCCGGCCTTCGGTCACCGAACTCCCGGCGCGGTTCGTGGGGTTGCCGCTCAGGGGGCGGGGCGGGAAGCCGCTCCCGTCGGCGGAGGCGGAGACGGAGACAGGGCCTGGGGCGGAGACAGGGCCCGGGGCGGGGGCGAAGGCGGAGCCCGGGGAGCGGGAGGAGCAGACGGTGCTCCTGGCCGGTCCGGGACGGCCGGCGCCCACGCCGCCGACCATCCCCTACCCGGCCGGACCCACGCCCGGCCACCTCCCGCGCGTGCCGCCCGCACCCGCGCCCGCTCCCGCCGGGGGCACGGGGCGATCCGTGTCCCGGCGGACGCTCGTCATCGGCGGCTCCGCCGTCGCGGCCGCGGCGGTGACCGCCGCGGTGCCGCTCCTGCTGCGCGGGGAGAAGGATCGGAGCGGCGGCCCAGGGCCCGGGGCGTCGCCGGGCGCCACATCGGATCACCAGTCCCTCAAGGGGCCGTTGGGTGTCCAGGCCCTCGCCTTCGGCAAGGACGGCACGACCCTGGCCGCCGTCGGCGCCAACGGTGAGATCTGGCGCTGGGACGTACGCACAGGGCGGGGCGTCAGCACACGCGTCAGCGTTCCCCGATACATCCAGGACGCCCTGTTCACTCCGGACCTCACGTCCCTGATCAGAGGGGAGGGGAACAACGCCCGCCTGTGGGACGTGGAGTCCGGCCGCGTGCTGAGGACCTTCCAAGGCCCACCGGCCGGCGCGGAAGAGGACATGAACGACCTCGTGCTGTCCCTGGCCCTCAGCCCGGACGGCGCGACCCTGGTCGGCGGCTTCGAACGGGGCCTGTACCTGTGGGACATGGCCTCCGGCCGTCGGCTCGGCATCGACAAGGGCGAGTACCTCGGGCCCCTGGCCTTCAGCCCCGACGGCAAGCTGCTGGTCACCGCGTACCCCTTGAGGCTGCGGAAACTCCCCTCCCGTGCGGCTGTCGCCACTATCGGCGAGAGCGCGAACACCGGGGCGGCACTGTTCAGTCCGGACGGTCAGATCCTGGCCTTCGGGCAGCGTTCCAGGAACGTACGCCTGTGGAATACGGCCACCCGTCAGGACATCGTCACTCTGGAGGGCCGCCACGGCAGGATCACCGCGCTCGCGTTCCACCCCGGCGGCCGCACTCTCGCCAGTGCCGACGCCGAAGGAGCCGTCCGGGTCTGGGACACGGTCGCGGGAAAGTCCCTCACCGCCTTCACCTGCCCCAACTCCGTCGAGCGCCTCGCGTTCAGCCCGGACGGCAAGCGCCTCGCGGCGGGAATGAGCTCCGGAACCAGCGCCACCGCCAAGGACACCGTCCGGCTCTTCGTACTGCCCTGAGCCCACCGGCGACCGTGGCCCGCGCCCCCGGGATGCGGGGGTGCGGGCCACGGTCGTTGTGCGGCTCCCGGACGGGATCGGGGGAAGGCTGCTAGCGGTTGCCGCCTTCGAGGTAGTTCTTGAGTCCGGGGACGGTGAGCGTGCCGCCGAACTGGCCTGCCTGGGTCACCTTCACTTTGGTGAAGAAGGCGAAGGGGACGTTCAGCGGCGGCGGGGTCTCCGGGCTGAAGGTGATCGGGATGAGGCCGAAGAGGTTGCCCTTCAGCTCCTCCGTGTACATCGTCACCGTGCCATTGCGGATCGTCGACGTGGAGCCGGGCCGCGACTTCACATGGCCCGTGGTGCCCGCAGGGCCGACGGTCAGCTGGTGGAGGTCCTTGATGTCGATGGAGCTGGCGGTGAACTTCAGCACCTTCTTGATGCTGCCGTCCGCCTTCTTCACCTCGACGATGCCGTGGTAGTCCAGGCCTCTGAGGGTGAGCAGCGTCGATTCCAGGGTCCACGGGTCGCTCGGGAGCAGCGGGATGCCGGACTCCAGGTCGGCCGCGGCCAGTGCGCCGGGGTCGGGCTCCGGGCAGGGGAAGCGCGGCTTGGCGCCGTCCGGGATGTCCTCGTCCTTCTTGGGGTCGAGTCCCTTGACGTCCTCGTCGAGCTCCTCGACGTCCTCGCCCGCCTTCTCGGCCGCCTCGCGGATGGCGTCGGCCGTCTTGTCGGCCTCGGCCTTCACCTTGTCGGGCGCGTCCTCGGCCTCGGCCTTCGCCGGGGACTCCGGCTTGTCGGCCGTGGGGCTCGGGGACGGGCTCGCCGACGCCGCAGGCTTCTCCTCGGCCTTGTCCGTGTCCTTGTTCGGGCCGTCGAAGAGATCCCTGAGGGCGTCGCCGACGCCGAGCGGGTCGAGCGGGTTCCTCGACTTGGTGGGCGTCGGTGTCGCGGTGGGCTCCTCGGCGGCCTGCGCCGCCTTGTCCGCTGCCGCGTCGTCGCCCTTCGCGTCGGTCCCGGGCTCCTCAGGGGCCTCGGTGGCCGAACCGCCGGCCGGGGGCTTCGGGGTCGCGGACTCGTCCGTGCCGGGCTTCTCGTCCTTGTCCGGCTTCTCGTCCTCGTCCGCCCGGTCCGTGGCCGTGGCCGACGGGGACGGGGTGGCATCGGGCGACTCGGACGCGTTCGGGTCCTCGTCGGACCGGGTGACGCAGGGGCCCGGTGCGAACGGGATGTCGGTGCCGTCGTCGGCCAGGGCGAGCTTGGGGGTCAGCCCCATGCCCACGAAGACGGCGGTCGGCATCGCGGCGAGCGCCAGCGCCTTCTTGCCGCTGGGCAGGTTGAGCTTGGTCAGGAGCGACTTCCGGGGTGCCGCGTGACGAGGGCCCTTGCGCTCGCGGAGGTCGTCGCCGGGGTACGCGTTCATGTGCTGTCCGTCGTCACCCCGCACGATGGCTCCCTCCGTCGGCTTCGGCCGCCGTGTCGGACCCGGTGCCCTGCTGCTGGGGAAGAACGGCCGCCGCACCCTGGAGCGCGTCCTCGGAACGTTCCTGGGGACGCTCCTCGTACGGCTGCTCGTCGAGCGGGGCCTCGTCCGCGCTCTTCGGCTCGCCGGGGGCCCAGGAAATGGACAGGGCTCCGCCGATGAGGGCGAAGAGGAAGCCGATGACGAAGCCGCCGATGTTGGCGACGGGTATGGACACCAGCGCGAGCAGGATGGCCGCGACGCCCGCGAACACCCGGACGATGTGGTGGAACCACATCGTCAGCCCCAGGGTGACCAGCAGGACCCCGATGATCAGGGACCCGGCACCGGCCGTGGTGGACATGGCCAGCGTCATATTGCCGAGCTTCATGCTGGCGTAGGGAAAGTAGGCGATGGGTAGACCGCCCAGGATGGTGAACAGACCCGCCCAGAACGGCCGGTTACCCCGCCAGGTGCGGAAGCGTCGCTGAATGACGCGGATGTAGTGCTCGTTCTGCCCTGTGGACTCGGGGCTCATGGAAAACAGCTCCCTGGAACCGGTACTGCCGTGAGAAGAGAAGGGGTGGGTGACCGGAGAGCCCTCCAGGGGCGTTCCGGTCACCCGGGCGAGTGCTTAGAAGCACTCCTCGACGCCCTTGTGCAGCCTCAGGCTCAGGTTGCTGAGCTTGAAGGTGCCGGCCGTGGTCGCCCAGGCCGTCTGCTTCACGTCGGTGAGAACGGCCTCGTCGGCGCGCTGCGCGAAGCCCTCCTCCCTGGCCTGGGTGCCAGGCTGGATGCCTATGCTCCCCGGCTTGTTCTCCTTCTTCAGGGAGCCCGCCGCGACACCGATGTCGATGTTCTTGAACTCGGCGTCCGCGTCGAGCTGCGACACATCCAGGTAGAGGTTGGTCGCCACTACCGGCTTGTCCGGGTCCGTACCGGCCTTCAGCTTCAGGCTGACGCTGCCGAGCCCGAACGGAAGGTTCGGCGTCACCACCGACTGGCACATGTTGGTGATGGTGGCCTTGCTGAAGCCCGACACCGCGACCGGGTGCGCGGCGTTCTTGCCGTTCAGGTCCTTGCCGACAGCGACGCTGCCGTACTGGACGAAGTCCTCACCGACGAGCTTGTCGGTGCGGACCTTGAAGCTCTGGCCGGACACGCTGAACGACGCGGCCAGAGCGCCCTGCGCGAGGCCCACGCCCACCGCCGCCGTGGCGACGACACTCGGCACCATGACCAGAGCGAAACGCTTCCATCTCGTCCCACCGCGAACCTGGGAACTCATACTTGCTCCTTCTTCTCGGACGTACATCTCCGGCCGGGCGTCATGCCCGTCCTGGGATGGGAGAAGTGCTACGTCCTCGGGAAGGAGAGCGCCCGTATCGGAGACGTGTCCCGCATCCGATCCACCGGCGTTCACCCCCGAGCGACTAACCACTGGCCGCGCGTTCCGCGCAGCCGGTCGGACAGGCCCCGCCTGTCGGCGGGAACCCCCCTGTCCGCGGTCGGCGCCACTGTCGCCGACCCACTCGGCGGGGACCCAACAGGCCCTCAGGACCCGGCTGGAGACCGGGCTGGGGGTATTGGACCGAGCGTGGCCGATCGTGGTGCATTCACGGCCCCGGCACAAGAGGGATCGTTACTGGCTAGTAACGGCCCGATAACCTCGATACGACAGGGCGGCATCACGCGGCGACGCAGGGTGGCACGAAAGGGACATCCGAATAGCGGGAAACTTCCTGGAAACGGGACATAACCGCCGACCCGCTTTACTGCGAGTAACAGCGCGTCCCTTTGTCAAGATTTGGTAAAGCGAAGATGCTCCGCGGCGGCGATTGGCGCCGATACGGCAAAACGGCCGCGCTGCCTGTGGCGTAGCGCGGCCGTCTTGTCACATCGGGACAACAGGCGGATCTCGTCGGATCGACGAGGGTCAGAACAGGACGCGGGCCAGTGCCGTCCGCGCCGCGGTGACCCGCGGGTCCTCCGGGCCGATCACCTCGAACAGCTCCAGCAGCCGCAGCCGCGCGGTGTTCCGGTCGTCGCCCGCGGTGCGGCGGACGGCCTCGACCAGCCGGCCGAAGGCGTCCTCGACATGACCGCCGACCAGGTCGAGATCGGCGGCGGCGATCTGGGCGTTCACATCGTCCGGCTTGTCCGCGGCGTCCTTGCGGACCGCCTGCGGGTCCATGCTCTGGACCCGGCCGAGCAGTTCGGCCTGAGCCAGGCCGAGCTTGGCCTCCGGGTTGCCCGGGTCGTCGGCGAGCACGTTCTGGTACGCCTGAACGGCGCCGCCGAAGTCGTTGGCGTCGAGCGCGGAGGCGGCCGCCTCCAGCAGGGCGTCGTACGGGCCGGCCGGCGCCTCGGCCGGGGCGGCGTCCGCAGTGACGTCCGGGTCGACGGCGATCCCGGTGAGGCCGAAGCGCTCCTCGCCGACCTGGATCAGCTGGTCCAGCGTCTCGCGGATCTGGGCCTCGGGGGCCGCGCCCTGGAAGAGGGGGAGGGCCTGCCCGGCGACGACAGCGAAGACGGCCGGGATGCCCTGGATACCGAACTGCTGCATCAGCATCTGGTTGGCGTCGACATCGACCTTGGCCAGCAGGAAGCGGCCGTTGTACTCGGCGGCCAGGCGCTCCAGCAGGGGGCCCAGCTGCTTGCACGGCTCGCACCACTCGGCCCAGAAGTCGATGACGACAGGGACCTCGGCGGAGCGCTGGAGGACCTCGCGTTCGAAGCCCGCTTCATCGACGTCGATCACCAGGGCGGCGGGCGCGACGGCGCCGGTGCCCCCCGTGCGGGCGGCCTCCGCGCGGGCCTGCTCCGCCTTGACCTTGGCCTCGCCGGCCGCCTTGACAGCGGCGAGGTCGACGACGCCGCTCATGGACATGTTCCTAGGCTGCATACGTACATCCTCCCCCCTGAGCACACCGATCCGGAAAGCGATACGAGAACCGGGCCGGTCCGCAGCCCCTGCCGGTGTGCGGGGGCGGGCGGAACGAGACGGTCCCGGGCCCCTGAAAGGCCCTGGTGGAACTGGCCGGGCCCCGAAAGACCCGGTGGACCCGCCGGATCCCCATCCGGCCGGTCCGTGTGGCTCCGGGTCCCCACCCGGCGCCCGGGCCCTCCGTGAGGGCCCTGGTGGCTGTCGCTCGTACGTGGCGTCCGGGGCGGGTCCGACCGCCTTCCTTACGCTACGACCCGTAGCGTAACTGCCGATCGGCCCGGCGGCACAGGTGATCCTGGTGATCTGTCTCACGGAGTCCGAGCCGGAACGGTTCTCCCTACCGGCCGGTATCGTCGCCGCATCATGAACGACAGCGACCCCAAAGCCACCCGAACGGGACGTCCGCGGAGCACCGCGGCCGATGCCGCGATCCTTGAGGCGACGCGGGCGTCCCTGGTCGATCTCGGCTGGTCGAAGCTGACCATGGGCGATGTGGCGACCCGGGCGGGCGTCGCCAAGACGACGCTCTACCGGCGCTGGGCAGGTAAGAACGAGCTGGTCGTGGACGCGGTCGCGGTGCTCTTCGACGAGCTGGAGCTTCCCGACCGGGGCAGCCTGGCGGCCGATGTGCAGGGCGTGGTGCTCCAGTTCGCCGCGCTGCTGGAGCGGCCGGAGACCCGGACCGCGCTGATGGCGGTGGTCGCCGAGTCCACCCGGGACGACTCGCTGCGCCGCCGGATCCGCTCGGCGATCGTGGACCGGCAGAAGCGGCTGGTGCTGCTCGGCCGGGAACGCGCCCAGGCCCGCGGCGAGCTGCGCTACGAGGACGACGCCTCGACGGCAGCCCGCAACGCGGACCTGATCTTCGATGTGATCGCCGGCGCGGTGGTGCACCGCACGCTGGTGAGCGCGGAGCCGGTGGACGCCGAGTGGGCGAGCGGCTTCACCTCGCTGCTGCTGCTGGGGCTGTCCGGCGCCCAGGCGGAGTAGCTCCGCCGTCAGACCTGATAGCGGTCGGGCGCGAAGAGGTGGAGGTGCTCCGCGACCCAGGCCGACGTCCGCTCCAGCCCTTCCTCCAGGGTGACCTCGGGCTCCCAGCCCGCCCACGTCCGGGCCCGGGTGTTGTCGGAGAGCAGCCGGTGCACCTCGCTGCCGGAGGGCCGAAGCCGCGCCGGGTCCACGACGATCTCGGCGTCCCGGCCGGAGGCGGTGACGAGGGCCTTCGCCAGGTCCCCGACCGAGATCTCCCGGCCGGTGCCGAGGTTGACGCTCTCCCCCAGTGCCCGGTCGCAGTCGGCCAGTGCCAGGAAACCGGCCGCGGTGTCGGTGACGTAGGTGAAGTCACGGGTGGGGGTCAGCGAGCCGAGCCGGATCTCCCGGGCCCCGGAGTGCAGTTGGGCCAGGATCGTGGGGATGACCGCGCGGGCGGACTGGCGGGGCCCGTACGTGTTGAACGGCCGCACGACCGTCACCGGCAGCTCGAAGGCGTGCCAGTGGGAGAGCGCCATCATGTCCGCGCCGATCTTGGAGGCGGAGTACGGCGACTGCGGCTGGAGCGGGTGGTCCTCGCTGATCGGGGCGGTGAGCGCGGTCCCGTAGACCTCGCTGGTGGAGGTGTGCAGGAGACGGCGTACGGAGTGGCGGCGGCAGGCCTCGGCGATGTTCTCGGTGCCGACGACGTTGGTGCGGACGTACGCGCCCGGGGAGTCGTAGCTGTAGGGGATGCCGATGAGCGCGGCGAGGTGGAACACCGTGTCGCAGCCCTCGACCGCGTCCATCACGCGTCCCGCGTCGCCGACGTCCCCGGCGATCATCTCGACCGGGCCGTTCGGGTCGTCGAGGTAGCGGGCGAGGTGACCCTTCTCCGCGTACGGCTTGTAGTGGACGAACGCCTTGACGCGCGCCCCGCGTTCGACGAGCAGGTCCACGAGGGTGGAGCCGATGAAGCCCTCGGCCCCGGTGACGAGGGCCGTGCGGCCGTTCCAGTCGATGATGTCCTTCATGAGGTGAACTCCCTTGCGTCGGAGGGTCGTACGGAGGTGGCGGCGAGGCGGCGGACCGTCTCGGCGAGCAGGTCGGCGGCGTGGGCGTGGTTGCCCGGGTCTGCCGCCCGCCCCATGACCGCGAGCCGGGCCGGATCGGCGAGCAGCGGGTCGATCAGTCCGGCCAGCCGGTCGGCGGTGGTCTCGGCGTCGGGGACGAGGTGGGCGGCGCCCGCGTCGGAGAGGACCCGGGCATTGTGGGTCTGGTGGTCACCGGGGGCGTGCGGGTACGGCACGAGGACGGCGGGCACCCCGGTCGTGGCCAGCTCCGCGATCGTGGCCGAGCCCGCCCGGCAGACCACCAGGTCGGCCACCGCGTAGGCGAGGTCCATCCGGTCGAGGTAGGGCACCGCCTGGGCTACGGGCCCCGCGACCGCGTCGGCGAGTTCCGGACCGGACGCCCCCGGCGCGACCGGTCCCACACCGGTCCCCGCCCCCGCCTCGGCCAGCTGCCGCCGGGTCTCCGCGAGCGCGGCCGGGCCCGTCTTGATCAGGAGGTGGACGTCTCCGCGGCCCCGCCAGCGGGCGGCGAGGCCCACGGCGGCGGCGGTGAGGCGGGCCGCGCCGAGGCTGCCGCCGTTGAAGAGGACGACCCGCGCCCCCTCGGGTATCCCGAAGGCGCGCCGGGCCTCCTCCCGCAGGGCGGGCCGGTCCAGCGCGGCCAGCGACGCGGCGATCGGCATGCCGACGGTCTGCGCCCGCTCGCCGCCCGACAGATGGGCCCGGCTGCCGTCGAAGGCGACGGTGAGGTGTTCGGTGAGCCGGGCGGCGAACTGGTTGGCCCGGCCCGGGACGGCGTTGGACTCGTGGATCACGCTGGGCAGTCCGGCCATCCTGGCCCCGACGATCGCCGGGGCGCTCGGATAGCCGCCCATGCCGACGACGACCTGGGCCTTCTGCGTACGCAGGATCGAGCGGGCCTGGGCGCCGGAGCGCAGCAGCGCGGCCGGGAGGAGGAAGCGCCTGGCGCCGAGGGCGGGGTCGAAGGGGATCATGTCGACGGTGTGCAGCCGGTATCCGGCGGCCGGGATCAGGGTCGTCTCCAGCCCGCGTTCGGTGCCGATGAAGGAGATGACCGCGTCCGGTTCGGCGCGGCGCAGGGCCTCGGCGAGGGCGAGACCGGGGTAGATGTGACCGCCGGTGCCGCCCGCACCGATCACGACGGAGAGTGGTGTGCGCATGGCCGCCACTCTCGGGATGCGGCCTAAGAAGGTTCTAAGAGTCCGGTTTGGCAGTCTTCGGGGTATGAACGGCATGAGCGGCACGCGGAGTACGAGCAGGATTCTGGTGGCCGAGGACGAGCCGGAAGTGCGGGCCGCCGTCGAGGACGGGCTGCGGATCGAGGGGTACGAGGTCCGGGGCGTCGGCGACGGTCTGGCGGCGCTGTCGGCGGTGGCGGCCTGGCAGCCGGACGCGCTGGTCCTGGACGTGATGATGCCGGTGCTCGACGGACTCGCGGTCTGCCGGAGGCTGCGGGCGATGGAGGACCGGACGCCGGTGCTGGTCCTGACGGCGCTGTCGTCGGTGGCCGAGCGGGTGGACGGGCTGGAGGCGGGGGCCGACGACTATCTGGTGAAGCCGTTCGCGCTGGACGAACTGGTGGCGCGGGTAAGGGCGTTGCTGCGGCGGGCCGCGCCGCCCGCCCCGGACGGGGATCTGTCCTTCGCGGATCTGACGCTGGACCCGGTGGCCCGGACCGGGCGTCGCGGCGGCCGCCCGGTGGAGTTCTCGCGCACCGAAGCCGCCCTGCTGGAGCTGCTGCTCCGGCACCCGGGCCAGGTGCTGCCGCGCGAGGTGATCCTGGAGCGGGTCTGGGGCCAGGACTTCGGCCCGGACTCCAACTCGCTCGCGGTGTACGTGGGTTATCTGCGCCGCAAGCTGGAGGCGGGCGGCGAACCGCGCCTCGTCCACACCGTGCACGGGCTCGGCTACCGGCTGGACGTGGCGTGAGCGGGGTGCGGCGGCTGGGCGCCCGCTGGCGGCGCAGGCGGCCGCTGCGTACGCGCCTGGCGCTCGCGGCCTCGGCGGCGGTGGCGCTGGTCGCCGTAGGGGTGTGCGCGGCGGCGTTCTTCGTGATCCGCTACGAGCTCCTGCATCAGCTGGACCTGTCGCTCACCCAGTCCGCGACCCGGGTGATCCAGGAGAACCGGGGCCAGGGCCCGCAGATCGTGGCGGGCGAGTGCCGCTTCCTCTCCGCCCCGGCCTGCGCGCAGGTGGTCCCGGCCGACCCGGCATCGGACCCGGAGGCCGCCTATCTGCTGCCCGTCTCCACCCCCGTACGGGAGGTGGCGGCGGGGACGCGGGCCCCGTACTTCAGCAATGCCACCCGCTTCGGGCAGCCGCTGCGGATGCTGACGACCCCGTTCGGGGACGGGCGGGCGCTTCAGGTGGCGCTGCGCGCGGACCCGGTGGAGCGGGGTGTGCGGCAGGCGGCCGTGCTGCTCGCGGCGGTCGGCGGGGCGGGCGTCCTGCTGGCTGGGCTGCTCGGGTACGCGGTCTCGCGCACCGGTCTGGCCCCGGTGGCCCGACTGACCTCGACCGCCGAGCGGATCGCGGCGACCCGGGACCCGCGCCACCGCATCGAGCTGCCGCCGGGCCCGCCCGGGCGGCAGGACGAGGTGACGCGCCTGGCCGCCAGCTTCAACACCATGCTCGGGGAGCTGGAGCAGTCGGTGAGCTCCCAGCGCCGGCTGGTCGCGGACGCCTCGCACGAGCTGCGGACCCCGCTGACCGCGCTGCGCACCAACGCGGAGCTGCTGGCCCGCGCGGACCGGCTGACGCCCGCGCAGCGGGAGCGGGCGTCGGGGGCGCTGGGGCGGCAGATCCGGGAGGTGACCGGGCTGGTGAACGACCTGATCGAGCTGGCCCGGGACGAGGAGCCGCTGCCGCTGCTGGAGGAGGTACGGATCGCGGAGCTGGCGGAGCACGCGGTGGCCACGGCCCGTACGCACTGGCCGCGCGTCCGGTTCTCGCTGGACATCGGGCCGGGGGCGGCGGAGGCGACGCGGCCCGGGGTCCCGGCGCGGCTGGCCCGGCTGCTGACGAACCTGCTGGACAACGCGGCCAAGTTCAGCCCGCCGGACGCGCCGGTGGAGGTGGGGCTCGCCTCGTACGGGGGCGGCCTTGAGCTGACCGTCCGGGACCACGGCCCGGGGATCGCGGCCGAGGACCTCCCGTACGTCTTCGACCGCTTCTACCGGGCCGAGGCGGCGCGCGCCCTGCCCGGCTCCGGGCTGGGGCTGGCGATGGCCCGGCAGATCGCCCGCGCGCACGGGGCGGAGCTGACGGTACGGGCGGCGCCGGGCGGCGGTGCGCTGTTCGTGCTGACGTTCCGGGGGGGAGGGCCCATGACCGGCAAGGGCTGAGGCCCTCCCCACCGCTCTCAGAAGCCCGGCGGCTCCGTGTACGTGCCCCACTCCTCGCGCAGCACCCCGCAGATCTCGCCGAGCGTGGCCTCGGCCCGTACCGCGTCCAGCATCGGCGCGATCATGTTCGAGCCGTCGCGGGCGGCGGCCAGCATCGCGTCCAGGGCGGCGGTGACCTTCGCGTCGTCGCGGGCGGCCTTGCGGTCGGCGAGCTGGCTGACCTGGTCGCGCTCGACCTCGTGGCTGACCCGGAGGATCTCCAGGTCGCCGGTGACCGAGCCGTGGTGGACGTTGACGCCGACGACCCGCTTGTCGCCCTTCTCCAGGGCCTGCTGGTAGCGGAAGGCGGACTCCGCGATCTCGCCGGTGAACCAGCCGTCCTCGATGCCGCGCAGGATGCCGGAGGTCATCGGCCCGATGGGGTGCTGCCCGTCGGGATGGGCCCGGGTGCCGCGTTCCTTGATCTGGTCGAAGATCTTCTCGGCCTCGGCCTCGATCCGGTCGGTGAGCTGCTCCACGTACCAGGAGCCGCCCAGCGGGTCGGCCACATTGGCGACGCCGGTCTCCTCCATGAGCACCTGCTGGGTGCGCAGGGCGATCTCGGCGGCCTGCTCGGAGGGCAGGGCGAGCGTCTCGTCGAGGGCGTTGGTGTGGAGCGAGTTCGTGCCGCCGAGGACGGCGGAGAGAGCCTCCACCGCTGTGCGGACGACGTTGTTGTACGGCTGCTGCGCGGTGAGGGAGACCCCGGCGGTCTGGGTGTGGAAGCGCAGCCACTGCGCCTTGTCGGTCCTGGCGCCGTACGTCTCCTTCATCCAGCGGGCCCAGATGCGGCGGGCGGCGCGGAACTTGGCGATCTCCTCGAAGAAGTCGAGGTGCGCGTCGAAGAAGAAGGAGAGCCCGGGGGCGAAGGTGTCGACGTCCAGGCCCCGGGAGAGGCCCAGCTCCACGTAGCCGAAGCCGTCGGCCAGGGTGTACGCCAGCTCCTGCGCGGCCGTCGCCCCGGCTTCGCGGATGTGGTAGCCGGAGACGGAGAGCGGCTTGTAGGCGGGGATGTCGCGGGCGCAGTGCTCCATCAGGTCGCCGATGAGGCGCAGATGGGGCTCGGGCTGGAAGAGCCACTCCTTCTGCGCGATGTACTCCTTGAAGATGTCCGTCTGGAGCGTGCCGTTGAGCACCCCGGGGTCGATGCCCTGGCGCTCGGCCGCGACCAGGTACATGCAGAAGACGGGGACGGCGGGGCCGCTGATCGTCATGGAGGTGGTCACGTCACCGAGGGGGATGTCACCGAACAGGATCTCCATGTCGGCGGCGGAGTCGATGGCGACCCCGCAGTGGCCGACCTCGCCGAGCGAGCGCGGATCGTCGGAGTCGCGGCCCATGAGCGTCGGCATGTCGAAGGCGACGCTGAGCCCGCCGCCGCCCGCGGCCAGGATCATCTTGTAGCGCTCGTTGGTCTGCTCGGCGTTGCCGAACCCCGCGAACTGGCGGATGGTCCAGGTGCGGCCCCGGTAGCCGGTGGCGTGCAGGCCCCGGGTGAAGGGGTACTCCCCCGGCCAGCCGATCCGCTCGAATCCCTCGTACGAGTCGCCGGGGCGGGGCCCGTACGCGGGCTCCACCGGGTCCCCCGAGAGCGTGGTGAAGTCCGCGTCACGCTTGCGGGCCTTGTCGTAGCGGGCCTGCCAGCGGAGGCGGCCTTCCTCGATCGCGTCAGCGTCCATGTTTCGAATTTACTAGGACGTCCTAGTAAATGTCGATGGCAAACCGCCCGGCGCTTTCGCGCGGGGCGGTCGGGGTCGAGCCGCAGAGCGGTTCGGTCAGGCTTTCGCGGCCGCCGGGGCGGGCTTGGTGACCAGCTCCTGGGCCTCACGGCTGATCTTCGGCTCGACGAAGAAGGAGGCGAAGGGGATGCAGCCCGCCGCCAGCACCCACAGGAGCTTGCCGAACGGCCACTTCGCCTTGGAGCCGAGATCGAAGGCGAAGACGACGTAGACGATGAACAGCACGCCGTGGACCTGGGAGATCAGCACGGTGTCGCCGATCCCGAACCCGCGCTTCGCGATGATCGCCGCAGTGAACACGAGCAGCCAGATGGCGGTGGCGTAGGCCATCACCCGGTAGCGGGTGAGCACGTTCTGTTTCATGCCGACGAGCGTAGCCGGGCGGCCGGGGCGATCTTCGCGCGGCCCCCGCCTCGCCGGGGGCCGCGCTCACTTCTCCTCGAAGTCCTGGGCCGCCACCCGCAGCGGCCGCAGCATGGCGAAGATCTCGGCGCACTCCTCGGAGTCGTACACGCCGAGCCCGAAGTCGATGGCGACCAGGTCCCGGGTGGCCGCCTCGACGACTTCGCGGCCCTTGTCGGTGATGGAGGCGAGCGTGCCGCGGCCGTCGTTGGGGTTCGGGCGCTTGCCGACCAGACCGGACTTCACCAGCCGGTCCACGGTGTTGGTCACCGACGTGGGGTGCACCATCAGCCGCTCCCCGATCTTCGACATCGGCAGCTCGCCCGCCTTGGAGAAGGTGAGCAGCACCAGCGCCTCGTACCGGGCGAAGGTCAGCCCGTACGGCTTGACGACGGCGTCGACCTCGGCGAGCAGGATCTGCTGGGCCCGCATAATCGAGGTGATCGCCCCCATCGAGGGCACGGGTCCCCAGCGCTGCCGCCAGAGTTCCTCGGCGCGGGCGATGGGATCGAAGGGAAGGCTGAGCGGCTTCGGCACGGCACCGACCTTACCGACTGGTCATATGGCGGTCAGCCCCGTCTCGCCCATCGGTATCGGACATACGTGCGGGAGCTGTCCTGCGGACCTCGGCCACGAGGAGGAGCGTGCAGACGGTACCGACGGCTCCGGATGCCGCGACCACCTGGTGCACGGGGAAGAACTCCGCCGCGAGCCCCGCCAGCGCCATCCCGAGGCCCTGGACGGTCATCAGCCCGGCGGTGAGCAGCGTCATGGCCCGGCCGCGCAGCTCCTGCGGGACGGCGTCCACGAACCACTGGTCGAGTCCGATGACGTAGGCCGCGCCCATTCCGGCCAGCGCCAGGGCGGCGAGCGCGAGCGGCAGCCCGGGGCGGACCGCGTACACGAGGAGCGGCAGCAGACCGAGGGCGGCGACCGGCAGCACAATCCGGGAGCGGGTACGGGGGCCGAGCGCGGACCCGACGAACAGCTCGGCCCCGATGTGCCCGAGGGCCATCGCGCAGAGCAGCAGCCCCAGGGCGGCGGGCGAGGCCCCGATCGCGTCGGCGTACGGGGCGGCGAGCGCCTCCGGGGCCACCACGAACATCGCGGGCAGCCAGAACAGCAGCAGCAGCGCCCGGACGCGGCGGTCGCCCAGCACCAGGCGGGCCCCGGCCAGCGACTCCCTGAGCAGGGTGCCACCGCCGTCGCCGGTCCGGGCGGGGCGGTCGCGGGTGCCGAAGCGGAGCAGGGCGGCCGAGCAGAGGAAGGTGACCACGGTGACGGTGATCGCCCCGCGCGGGGAGAGCACGGTGAGCAGCACGCCGCCCGCGCCGAAGCCGATGAGCATCGCGCTCTGCGAGACGATCCGCAGGAGGGAACGGCCGAGTACGTAGAGGTCGCCCTCGCCCAGGATGTCGGTGAGGGCGGCCATCCGGGTCCCGGTGAAGACGGGCGCGACGGCGGCGACCAGGCAGCGCAGGGCGAGGAGTCCGGCGACCGGGGTGGCGGGCACCAGCATCACGGCGACGCAGGCCGCGCAGACCAGATCGCAGACGACCAGGACCCGGCGGGCCGGGTAGCGGTCGGCGACCCCGGCGAACAGGGTCCCGCCGATCACGTACGGGAGCAGGCCCAGTGCGAACGTCAGGGCGCTGAGCAGCGGGGAGCCGGTGAGCTCGTAGACGAGCACGGTGAGGGCGAGTTCGCTGACGACGACACCGAGGAGGGAGAGCAGGTGGGCGGCGAAGACGGCGCGGAACTCCGGGACGGCGAACACGGCCCGGTAGCCGGCGGGCGGGGTGGAGTCTGCGGGCGGGGCGGAGGAGGACACCTGGGACATGGGGAGAGCCTGGGGCCGGGCGGCCCGCCGCCGTAGACTTTCGGCCGGGGACGAATCTTCGCGGCCGGTCACGGGAGGGGAAGCGTGCCGTTCCAGCTGCACTTCGGCGAGCGTGATCTGCTGCGCTGCCGGTTCGCGCTCTCCCCGCTCTGGGAGACGCAGGAGGCCGTGCGCACCCTGGCCCGCCCGCAACGGCACGGCTACCACCTGCCCTGGCTCCGGGAGATCCGCGCGGCCGCCTCGGACCTGGACCTCGGACCGCTGTGGCTGATCATGCCGGAGGGCGGCCACAACCCGGACTTCCTCTGCCCACCCCCGCTGGGCCCGCTGGCCACCTTCGAGGAGGAGATCGCGGGCGTGCGGGCGGTCGATCCCGAGGTGGCGCGGGCCGATCTGGCGCCGGCTCTCGCGGAGCGGCCCGGCCTTCAGGAGTCGGCGGCCGGTCGGCGGATGCTGGAGGACCCCGCCGGGGCCGTACAGCAGCTGGCCGATCTGCTGGAGCGGGCCTGGCAGGTGCTGATCGCCCCGCACTGGCCGCGGCTGCGGGCGCTGCTGGAGGCCGACATCGCCTACCACTCCCGGCGGCTCGCGGAGAGCGGCTTCGAACGGCTGCTGGGCGAGGTGAGCCCGCAGCTGGGGTGGCGCGGCTCCACGCTGACCGTGACCGGGACGCGGGGCGACCACGAACGGGTGCTCGGCGGGCAGGGGCTGGTGCTGATGCCGAGCGTGTTCGTCTGGCCGGACGTGGTGGGCGGCTTCGAGGAGCCGTGGCAGCCCGCGGTGGTCTACCCGGCGCGCGGGATCGGCGGGCTGTGGAGCGAGTCCGGCGAGCGGACCCCGCAGACCCTGGCCCGGCTGCTGGGCCGGGCCCGGGCGGACGTGCTGTGCGCGTTGGACGAACCGGCGGGCACGAGCGCTCTGGCCCACCGGCTCGGCCTCGCCCCCTCCTCCGTGTCGGCGCATCTGTCGGTGCTGCGCGGGGCGGGGCTGCTGACCTCGCGGCGCTACGGGCACCAGGTGCTGTACGAGCGCACACCGCTGGGGATCACACTGGCGGCCTCCACCTGAGCGGCGCCCTGTTGCGGATGGTGTCGCACCGCCACTCTCGGTGACCGTTATGTCACGATTACTCACGTTTCCCTGCCGTGAGCCACCGCCGTCCGAGGGGTCTGGATGTCCGGCCGCAGAGTCGTCCCCCGTGCCTTCCCCCGCGCCCTCCCGCGCACGCTTCTCCGTACTTTCCCCGTCGTGACCGCCCTCGCCCTGGCGACCGCCCTCGCCGCGGGCTGTGCCACACCGGAGCCGCGCGTCACCCGCACCGCCGAGGAGGCGGACGAGCTCGTCCGGGGCGAGCCCGCACCGAGCGCCGCGTCCCCGTACTGGGTCGACCCGAACAGCGACGCCGCCCGCCAGGTCCGCACCTGGGAGAAAGAGGGGCGCGTGGCCGACGCGAAGGTCCTGCGGCGGATCTCCGGGCGGCCGGTGGCCGACTGGCCCGCGTGGGACGACCCGGCCCCGCAGATCCGGGCCGCCGCGAAAGCGGCCTCCCGCACCAGGAAGACGATCCTGCTCGTCGCGTACAACATCCCGCACCGGGACTGCGGGCTCTACTCCGCGGGCGGCGCGCAGGACGCGGACGCCTACCGGGCCTGGATCGGGGAGTTCGCCGCCGCCGTAGGGGACGCCCCGGCGACCGTGATCCTGGAGCCGGACGCCCTCCCCCACATCGCGGACGGCTGCACCCCGCCCGAGCACCACGCCGAGCGCTACCAGCTGCTCTCCGAGGCGGTGGACACGCTCAAGGCGCAGCCGAACACCAAGGTCTACCTGGACGCGGGCAACCCCGACTGGATCGAGGAACCGTCCAAGATCGCCGTGCCGCTCCAGCAGGCGGGGATCGAGCGCGCCGACGGCTTCTCGCTGAACGTCTCCAACTTCCAGTCCAACGGGCGCGTCAAGAAGTACGCCCGGCTGCTCTCCGACTCCGTCGGCGGCGCGCACTACGTGATCGACACCAGCCGCAACGGCCACGGCCCCCTGCCCGGGGGCCGCGCCGAGGCCTGGTGCAACCCGCCCGGCCGGGGGCTCGGCACTCCGCCGACCACCGACACCGGCGACGACCGGCTCGACGCCTACCTGTGGATCAAGCGGCCGGGCGAGTCCGACGGCACCTGCCGGGGCGGCCCGCCGGCCGGCGACTGGTGGCCGGAGTACGCGCTCGGTCTGGCCAGGCGCGCCGCCTCCTGAGACACGGGGCGGACGCCTCCGCGCTCAGACCGACCGGCAGTAGGGGGCGGTCGGCGACCGCATGCGTCACTCCCCCGCGTAGGTCGTGGCGTGTTCCGGGCCGTCGGCGAGGAAGGCGGCGACCGCGCGGGCGTGGTCCGAGGAACGCGCGACCCGTCCCGCCACCGCGGGCAGGAGGCCGTCCGCGGCCTCGACACCGCCGTCGAGGTAGGCGCGGACGACCTGCTTCGTCGCGCTGTGGGCCACGGTGGGGCCGTTGGCCAGCCGCAGGGCGTACGCGTGCGCGTCAGCGTGGAAGGTGGCCGGCTTGAACAGCGCGTTCACCACGCCCCAGTCCGCCAGGGTGGCGCCGCGGTACAGGTCGCCGGTCATGACGAGTTCCCGGGCCCGACCGGGACCGGCGCGTTCGGCCAGGCGCTGGGTGCCGCCCATGGACGGGGTGAAGCCGACCTTGCGCTCGACGAGGCCGAACCGCGCGGAGGCGGTGGCCACGATCAGGTCGCACGCGAGGGCGAGTTCGAAGGCGGCTGTCAGGGTCAGGGAGTGCGCTGCGAACACCGTGGGACACGGCAGCTTCTCCAGGGCCTGGGTGATGCGCAGTTGACCGTGCCAGAACTCCTCGGCGGTGTCCGGGTCCAGGTCCGCGAAGACCTGGACGTCGACGCCCGCGCTGACGATGCGTCCGCCGGCCCGCACGAGCAGGGCGCGCGGCGGATGCTCCGTCAGCCATCGCATCGCCTGCGCCCAGCCCCGCCACATCGCCGCGTCGAAGGTGTTCGCCGGCGGGCTGTCCATGGTGAGCACGGCGAGCGGGCCGTCGTACGTCAGGCGCAGCGGGAAGAACGCGTCCTGCGGGACGGCGGGCAGCCCCGGAGAGGTGTCCGCCGTCCCGGGGGTGGGAGCGGCGCTCACTCGGCGCTCCGGAAGATGGCGATGGCGTTGTTGCCGCCGAAACCGAAGGCGTTGCTCTGGACGTGCCGGAGCTGGGGCAGGGCGCGCGGTGTTCCGGTGACGAGGTTGATGTCGAGTTCCACCTCGGAGGCCTCGACCGGGGTGGGCGGGACCAGACGGTGCCGCAGGGTGAGGCAGGCGGCGACCGAGCCGGCGGCGCCCGCCCCGCCCATCAGGTGTCCGATCGTCCCCTTGATGGCGGTGACGGCGGCCTTCGGGTAGTGCTCGGCGAAGATCCCGCCCTCGATGGCGTCGTTGGCGCGGCTGCCGGTCCCGTGCGCGAAGATCACGTCGATGTCCTCGGGCCCGAGCCCCGCCTCGTCCAGTGCCCGGCGGTGGCAGGCGGCCACGCCGTCGCGGTCGGGCGCGGTGGGGTGACCGGCGTCGTTGCTGACCGCCGTGGCGAGTACCTCGGCGTACGGCCTGGTGCCGGGGCGCAGCGCCCGTTCGGTCTGCAGGACGAGTACGCCGGCACCCTCGGAGGGCGTGACGAAGCGACGGTTCCCGGCGAAGGGCCGGCAGGGCGCCGGTCCGATGGCCTGGAGGGTGCTGAACCCGATGATGTTCTTCTCGGAGTACGGGTCGCAGCCGCCGACGATCGCGGTGTCGGCCGCGCCGGAGCGCAGGAGTTCCAGGGCGCACGACAGGGCTACGTTGGCGGAGGCGCAGGTGCTCTGGGCGGTGAACACCTGGCCGCGGGAGCCCACGGCGCGGGCGACTCCCTCAGAGATGGAGTAGCTGGAGAAGCCGCCGGTCTCCTTCACGTCGCGGCGCCCCGCGACAAGGTCTTCCAGCGCGTCGGCCTGGCCGTCGCTGCTGCCGACGCAGACCACGGCGTCGCGTAGTGCGGCGTCCCCGGGGTGCAGGCCGGCGTCCTGGAGGGCCTCCAACGCGGCGTACTCGGCGAAGACCGAGGCGGCGCGCGGGGTGGCCCGCGTCTCGGCCCCCGCCCGGGCGAGGGCCTCCTCGTACGCGGACCGGGGGACCCGGCCGCCCAGGATGCCGGTCTTCATGCCCGGGTACAGGGGCGGCAGTTCCTCGAAGCGCTGCCGTCCCGCGCAAAGGTCGTCCCAGAACGGGGCCACACCCGCACCGGCGGGCGAGATCATGCCGAGTCCGGTCACGAAGACTCGGGTCGGCTCCGGCGTCGAACTGCTAGCCATGCCCACGGGTGGTGCCCTTCTGCCGGGTGACGGTGACGGTGGCCCGGCGCCCGAGGGGGCTCAGGCACGTGAGTACGGCGCTCTCGGCGGGCCGCAGCGCGTAGGCCGCTCGAAGGAAGTCGGCCGTGACGAAAGCTCCGTTGCGCCCGTACGACGTCGCCGCCGCAGTCGCCTCCGTCGCCGCGCCGCCCACCCCGGTCACTCGGATGTGCGCACCGGCCGGTGTCCCGACCTCATCGGACGCGGGCGCGGAGAAGTCGAACTCGGCCTTGAAGTCCCGGCCCTTGGCCAGGGTCGCGTGGGCCACTCCCGAGTCGCAGGCGAGGCCGGGGGTGTCGTGCTCGGCGTCCTGGAGTCCCTCGGGCGAGTAGACGTCACCGACGAGGAGTCTGCTGATGCCGGAGCGGTCGCGGTCCAGCGCCGAAAGCGCCTGCCACATGGCGGTGACGGGGGTGAGCAGTCCCCCGTTGAGCGTCATGTTGCGGCCGGTCGCCCCGATGGTGAGGTTGACGAAGGCCGCAGCCGAGCTGGACGTCGCGTTGGGGAAGTACTGCGCGGAGAGCAGTCGTCCCTTGGCGGCGGCGTCGCGCTGGAGCCGGGCGAGGGCCGCGGTGTTCCCGTACTCCGTGCCGATCACGACCGTCTCGTCGGTGCGGCCTTCGGGGAGTTCCCCGCAGGTGCGCACCAAGTAGAGGCACAGCCGGGTGAACCAGTCGCGGAACTGGTCGCCGGTGGAGCCGATGACGTCGTACAGGTCCTCCGGCAGTCCGTCGGGCTCGCCCGTCTCCGTCACGCCGTCCGGCGCGCACAGCGCCACCTGGTTCAGGTTGAACTCGAACACACGATCCTCCGTGGGACTGGGTGAGAGCCGAGGTCCTGGGGCGTCAGCCGGCGACCAGGCTGTCGACCTGCCGCTGGAGGTCGGCGACGGTGACGATCTGGCCGGCGAACTCGTCGCCGATCTCGATGTCGAGTTCGGCCTCGACGAGGACGACGACGTCGATGAGCTTCAGGGAGTCGATCTCCAGGTCGGCCTTCAGGTCCTGCTCGGCCTTGACCTCGAAGGAGTCCGGCAGTTCGGCCACCTGCTTGAGGATCGCCGCGATCTTGTTATCGATTGCTTCCGACATTCCACTTCCCCCGGATCAGTGAGTACGTTTTATCGGTGCAAAAAGTCGCGCACCGGACAGTCGAGCAGAATTCGCAATTCTGTCCGGCCCGCCCCGCACGAGGTCGGACGCTAATTCCCGCAGCAAGCACATGTCAATACGGAAGTGGAAAGTGGTCCCGTTGAATACGCGGGAGGCTGCGGATTCGCGCGGCGGAACCCCCCAGGCCCTCACGCCGCGCCGTCACCGTAGGCGCTCAAGCTGTCGACTCAGGTGTACGACTTGCGGTATCTGAAGTCCGCTGTACGACACTTGCCCTGGCCAGCGGGCCGTTCGAGTCTACCCGACCACACCCGCCGACGATCTCACAGTGTGATCATCCACACATTGGCGGACGCTCGGACGTGACCTAGGGTCACCCGAGGAATACGACGGCTCACTGGGGGAAACGGGTATGTCAATTACGCCTTCCGAACTCTCGAAAAACGGGTATGACCGTTGGGATCTCGCAGATCACTTCGGCATCACCGCGGAGGATGAGAATTACAAGGCACTACGTTCCGCTTACGGTGATCTTCCGCTCGACCCCTACGCTCCGGGGTCCGGACGGCACCGCCGCTACGCCCGCGGAGTTTTCCTTCCCTGGTCGAAGGAATTCTTCTGGATGCCCGCGACGGAAAGCCAGGCCCGCGAGGGCATGAACGGCTACTACCAGGGTGACAACAACCCCGAGTACGTGGGCGTGGTGCGGAACCTGCCGGCCATCGGCGACGAGGTCCTCGACAACCCGCTCGTCCTGGACATGATCCAGTTCGACTTCGAGCAGACCCGCTGGAGCGAGGACGACTCCGTCTGGCCGCTCTACGTGGGCGTGCACCTCATCAAGCTGCACATCGACGACGACGAGAAGGAGGCCGTCTCCTCGCCCAACGAGCTGCACCAGGACGGCGAGCCCTACGTCTTCTGCCACATGATCTACCGCGACAACGCCGAGGGCGGACACAACGTCATCGCCACGCCGCCCCACCGCGGCAAGCAGCCGCAGGACGTCCCGTCGCACGACATCCTCTCCGAGTTCCAGCTGCAGAAGCCGCTGGACTCGTACGCCATCACGGACGACCTGGTCAGCCACTACGTGGCGCCCATCCGCAAGGGCAGCGAACCGCGTCCGGGCGAGCGGGCCATCCTCCTCGCCGACTGGGTGCCCATGCGGCACCGCATCTGAGGGGCAGCACTGTGAACAGCGTGGGCTATCACCACGCCCGTACGGTCGGCGCGGAAGCCGCCAACGAGCTCCGCAAGGCCCTCACGTTCTACTACGGCAGCGCCGAGGTGACGTTCCCGGGCGCCGGCATCGACGTCACGGTCCCCGCCGGAGCGGGTTTGAGCGAGCAGGAACTGGGCGAAACGGTCCGGCACTTCCTGCGCGGCCACCGCGAGGTCGCGGTCAACGTCTACGCGGAGCACACCCCGACGACGGAGCGTTCCTGTGGACTGCCGACCGACGACCGGATACCGGTGGCCGCCGGCACCTACCTGCACGGGCCCGAGTGGCGCGCGGCCATGGAGCACACCCGGACCCTCGTCCGGGAGGGCGTCGCCGCCAGGTTCGACGCCCCGCAGCTGACGGGATCGGCGCAGATCCCCCGTGATGTCCTGGTGCGCGCGGGCTACTACCAGAAGTTCCCGAACCTGGTGAACTCCGTGGGCCGGATCCGCCCGGACTACTGGGACGGGGTGTCCGTCTCGCAGCTCCGACCGGGGCAGACCGAGGCCCTGGCCTCGTACTACGTCCCGTCGGAGATGGTGCTCAACCCGGTCACGTGTTACCACGTGTACGCCAACGCCCGCACGCTGATCGACCGTCACGGCGGTGAGGACGGCGGCCTGTTCGGCATCGAGGGGCCAGTCTTCCGCAACGAGTCGCACAACCACGGGGCCACCCGCCTCGCCGAGTTCACGATGTTCGAGCTGGTGCGGCTGGGTGGCACGGAGCAGGTCCAGGAGACGTACGAGCGGCTCCTCAAGTCGTTCACCGACTTCTTCGCCTCGCTCGACGTCCCGCACCGGATAGTCAGCGCCTCGGACGCCTTCTTCGGCAACGACCCCTCGATCACCCGGGACGCCCAGCTGCTCAACGGCAGCAAGTGCGAGGTGCGCATCCCGCTGGCCGACGGCGAGCTGTCGGTGGCCAGCGTGAACCTGCACGGCGAGGTCTTCGCCGACTCGTTCGGTCTGCGTGACCTCGGCGTGGACGCCACCTGCTGCGCGGGCATCGGTCTGGACCGGCTCGCCTACGCCCTGAAGTCCTACGGTCTGCTCCCGGCGGCCACGAGCTGAGCCCCGCGGGGTCTGCCCCTCCCCGGGGGAGGGACCCCCGGTCCGCCACACCACTGAGGAATGAGTTCCATGGAAGATATCGCAGGCGTGGTTTCCGAGCTCCTGGAGCAGCTCGCGACGGCGCGGGACGTCCCGGCCGACTCGGCGCCGTCCGAGATCGTCGTCAGTTCGCTCGACCAGATGCGCTTCCTGGTCGGGCTGGAGGAGCGCCTGGACGTCATGCTCGACGTCGGCGACGTGCTGCCCTTCGACCTGACGGACCGGGAAGCGCTGGTGAAGAGCGTCCGCGAACTGCTCGTGGATTCCGGCGTCGAGCTGTGAGAGCACCGCGACGGCTCGGCCGCCCGGTGCCCCGCGACCGCCTCTTCGACGGGTCGGTCATGCGCGAGGTCGTGCGCGTCTCGGTGCCGTTGATGTTCGGCATGGTGGGCAATCTCGTCCTGATGCTGGTCGACCGCATCTGCCTGGCCCGCTACTCCGAGGAAACGCTCCAGGCCTCGGGGCCGGCGGTCTTCACCGCCACCACGCTGATCATGCTCGCGACGGGCACGGTGGGGATCACCCGCTCCTACGTGGCCCAGGCCAACGGGCGCAAGGACGACCGCGGCACCATGGACGAGGGCGCCCGGGGCATCGCCCTGGCGCTCGTGCTGTGCGTGCTGCTGCTGGCGTCGACCCCGCTGATCACGAGCATCCCGGCGCTCAGCGGCCAGCCGGAGGCCGTCCAGGAGCTGGAGGCCCAGTACTTGGGCCTGTCCACGCTCTTCGGCTCGGTCATGACGCTCAACATGGCCCTGTCCTCCTACTTCAACGGCATCGGCCGCACCCGCGTGCCGATGACGGTGGGCCTCATCGGCCAGGCCGTCGGCCTGGTGATGACCTACGGTCTCGTCTTCGGCCGCCTGGGACTGCCCGAGATGGGCATGCGAGGATCAGCGCTCGGCACGCTCAGCGCCGTCGTCGTGATGTTCGTGGGCTACTGCGTCGGCCTCCCCAAGGGCTACGCCGCCCGGCTCACCGCGCTGCTCGGCCAGGGCGCGCGCTCCCTGATCCACGAGCTGTGGCTGCGGCTGCGCCGTGGAGCGCCGGCGGGCGGCTCGATGGGGCTGGAGGAGCTGGGGCAGACGGCGTTCGTCTGGCTCGCCGGCGTCCTCGGTCTCCTGGCCCTCTCGGCCAACAACGTGGCCCTGTCCCTGAACTACGCGGCGGTCATCCCGCTGATCGGCCTCGGGCTGGGTTGCAACATCCTGTGCGGCAACGCGATCGGCGCCGGGCTGTACACGAGCGTCCCGCGGATCATGCGGAGCACCCTGCTCGTCTGTGGTGCGTACGTGGCTGTGGTCGCGTTCTTCCAGATCGTCACGCCGACCCTGCTCCTGTCGCCGTTCGGCCTGAACGAGGCCGGACCGGAGACGGTCGAGAGCGCTGTGGACACCTCACGGGTGCTGTGGACGTACTCCGCCGCCTTCATGTTCTCCATGGTCGGCTCCGCCGTGCTGGAGTGCTTCGGCCTCTCCCGCTTCGGCTTCCTGACCCGGATCGTCCTCATGTGGTGCCTCTGCGTCCCCACCATCGCGACGGTCGTCCTGACGCATCGGGGCGAAGCGGACCTCCTGCCCGTGATCTGGCTGATCTTCTCGTTCTTCGAGGCCGTGATGGCGGTCGTCTGCCTCTGGCGCATCCGCAAGGCAGTGGCCAATCGGGAGAACCTCCTCGTCGAGGCCGGTCCGCCGGCGGAAGACGCCGAGACCCCTCAGCCGGCGTGCACCGACGGCTACAACATCCCACGAACAGAAAGTCAGACTGGTCCGTGAACGTACTGATCCTCGGGCAGCGCGAGAACTGCCGTGACTACCTCCACTACGCCGACGAGCACGGCCACACCGTGCAGTTCTTCGCCCCGCCCGCCCTCGACGCGGACGACCGGGAGAACTGGCAGCGCACCGTAGCGGACAGCGCCCGCAGCTCGGTGGACCTCGACACCGTCGACGAGGTCATCTCCTTCCACGACAGCTACCAGATCCAGCTGGACCTGCTGCGCGCCGAGCTCGGTCTGACCGCGCGCAGCATCGACGCCCTGCTGTGCCTGTCCGACAAGACCCGGTTCAAGGCGCACCCGGCGGTCCGCGACCACATCACCCGGCACGTCGAACTCGACCCGTCGCTGAAGGCGCCCGCGGCCCTGGAGGTCGTCGGGGCGGCCGGGCTCTCCTTCCCGATCGTGCTCAAGCCCTCGAACGGCTTCTACAGCGCCGGCGTGGTCAAGGTGGACACCCCCGCCGAGTTCGCCAAGGCCTTCGTGCAGACCAAGCGGGTCTGCACACTGCTGCGCCAGAGCGCGGGCCAGTCCACGATGCTCGCCGAGGAGTACCTCGACGGCAACGAGTACGCCGTGGACGGCATGGTGAGCGAGGGCCGAGTGCTCGCGCTCCAGGTGCACCGCAAGCTGCCGCCCCTGGTCGGCCCGCTCTTCCACGAGGTCGCCTACCTCACCGAGCCCTTCGACCCCGAACTCGGCGTGGACTTCCAGGCGATGCTGGAGAGCATCGTGCCCGCCGTGGGCCTGGACAACTCGCCCTTCCACGCCGAGTTCCGCTTCGACGGCCAGGGCAACCTGCGCATCCTCGAACTGGCCCCCCGGCTCTGCGGCGGTGGCACCACCACCTTCCAGCAGCTGCGCATCTGCACTGGTCTTGACGCCTACGCGCTCCTGCACCAGCTGGGCCGCGGGCCGATCGCGCCCGAGCCCACGCACCACCGGGTGGCGTTGGAGTTCGACGCCCCCATCGAGGACAGCGGTTTCCTGCGTGACACCGCGCGGGCCGTCGAGGTGTGCGAGAAGAACGACGTCACCACCGTCCACCTCCACAAGCAGGACGGCGATTTCGTCCTCGCCCCGCCGCTCAACTTCGAGACCGTCCTGACCGCCTACTTCGCCCGCGACACCCGCGAAGAGGCCGAGGCCCTCCTGGCCGTCCTGATCAGCGAGTGCACCATCGAAACCGAAAAGGAAAAGCAGTCATGAGGCCCGAGATCAAGCGCGCCCAGACGGTCATCCCCATGGGGACCAGCTCCCCGCTGCGGGCCTGCCGCAACGTCAAGGCCGAGCCGCTGGTCGTGGCCGAGGCCCGCGGCCCGTACCTGTACGACGTCGACGGCACCCGCTACGTGGACTTCATGTGCGGCTTCGGCCCGCTGATCCTCGGCCACGCGCCGGAGACCGTCAGCAAGGCCATCGCCGACCAGGCCGCGAACGGCACGCTCTTCGGAACGTACTGCCCGCAGGAGATCGAGCTCGCCGAGCGCATCACCGCGACCGCCGACCACCTCGACCAGCTCCGCTTCGTGTGCAGCGGCACCGAGGCGGTCATGTCCACGCTGCGCCTGGCCCGCGCCTACACCGGCCGTACCCGCATCATGCGGTTCAACGGCGGGTATCACGGCCACTTCGACCTGGTCCAGAACAAGGGCGAGGCGAAGATGCGCGACGCCGGTCTCGACCCGGTCGCCATGCGTTCCAACCTCTTCGCGGACTACAACGACGCGGAGGGCGTGCGCCGGCTCTTCGCCGAGAACCCGGGCGAGATCGCGGCCGTCGTCATCGAACCCATCGCCTGCAACATGTCGCTCGTGCTGCCGGAGCCGGGCTTCCTCCAGGAACTGCGCGACATCTGCACCCGTGAGGGCGCGGTGCTCATCTTCGACGAGGTGATCACCGGTTTCCGACTGACCTACGGCCCCGCGAGCAACCTGCTGGGCGTCTCCCCCGACCTCACCGCCTTCGGCAAGATCATCGGTGGTGGCACCCCCGTGGGCGCCTTCGGCGGTCGCGCCGACATCATGCGGCTGCTGGACGAGGAGCGCGTACTCCAGGGCGGCACCCTCGCGGGCAACCCGCTGACCATGGCCGCCGGCCTGGCGACCCTGGCGGAGCTCGCCCGGCCGGGCTTCTACGAGGAACTGGAGCGCAAGGGCGCGCTGCTCGAAGCGGCCGTCGAGCGCCACCGCGTGGCAAACGGCCTGGACTTCAGCTTCGTCCGGACCGGTTCGATCTTCGCATTGATCTTCGTTCCCCACGGCACGCCGATCCGCGGCAAGCAGGACGTCGCCCGCCAGGAGCAGGAGCCGTTCATCACCCTGTACGCCGGCATGCGCGAGGCCGGATACCACCTGGCTCCGGACATCGAGGAGCCGATGTACGTCAGCGCGGTCACGACCGACGAGGACCTGGAGGACTTCGCCGCCCGGATCGGCACGATCCTCGCGGCGGGACCGCAGGCGTAAGCGGTCGTCTTCCGGATGGAGCCCGGGGCGGCCCCATCCGGAAGACCCACCTCACCGTCCCCATCCGACCAGGCCACCGCGCCCGCCCCCGCGACAGGACAGCCATGCCCATGCAGGACAGGAACCTCCCGCTACTCCCCGCCCAAGAGGGTGTTCTGTTCACCGAACAGACCCATGACAGCCCGGGCACGCACAACGTGGCGCTGGCCCTGGAACTGAGCGGCCCGCTCGACCGGACCGCTCTGCACTCCGCCCTGAGCGCGCTCGTGGAACGTCACGAGGCCCTGCGGGTGAGCCTGCGGGAGGAGAACGGCGGGCACGTCCAGTGCGTGGCGGCCGAGGTCTCGCTCGACCTGCGGACGGTGGAACTCGACGTGACGGACGAGGAGTCCGCGCGGCGGCTGCTCGACGCCCACTTCACCGCCGCGCAGGACGAGCCGTTCGTCCTCGACCGGGCGCCCCTCCTGCGGGCCACACTGCTGCGCCTGGCCGAGGAGCGGCACGTGCTGCTGCTCGTCGTGCACCACAGCGTGGCCGACGGGGCGTCCATGGAGGTCCTCGCAGGCGAGTTCGAGGCGCTGTACGAGGCGCTCGTCGAGGAGCGGCCCGACCCGCTGACGACGCTGCCCCTCGGCTACACCGAGTTCATCGACGCGTGGACGGGCGGGGGCGCCTCGGCCAAGCGGCTGGAGCGTGCGATCGAGCACTGGAAGACGGAACTGGCCGGGGCCCCGGCCACCCTCGACCTGCCCCGGGCGCTCCTGGCCGGCACGACGCGCCGCCAGGCGGCGACCGTCCGCCAGGACGTCCCCCGTCCCGTGGTCGCGCGACTGCGGGCCCTGGCCGCGGAGCAGGGCAGCTCGCTCTTCCCGGTGCTCGCCTCGGGAGCGTTCGCGCTGTTCATGCGCTACACCGGTGAACGGGACCTGGTGCTCGGCGTGCCCATGTCCAGCCGGCTCCAGCCCGGCTCCGAGCGTCTCGTCGGGCTCACCGTCAACACCATGCCCCTGCGCGTGCGGTGTGCCGAGGGCGACCCGACGTTCCTCGACCTGCTGGGCCAGGTGCGGGCCAAGACGCTCCAGGGCCTGCGCCACCAGCACCTGTCGTTCAGCCATCTGGTGCGCACGCTGAACCCGCCCCGCAGCTTCGGCCGGCAGCCGGTCTTCCAGATCGGCCTCAACCACGGTGTCGCCTCGCCCGCCCCGGTGCCGCGCGCCGGACTGCGCGTCGAACGGCTGCCCGTCGCCAACGCCACGTCCGCGTTCGAGCTGATGGTCACCTTCATGGAGGACGGCGAGGACGCCTGGGTCTACCTTGAGTACGACGTCGAGCGCTTCGACGCGGAGGCCGTCGCGGACCTCGGCGACCACCTGGTGCGGCTGCTCGACGGAGCCTCGGTGGACCCCCTGCGTCCCGTCACCGAGCTGGACATCATGGGCGAGCGGGAACTCGCCCGCACCCTGGAGGACTGGAACGACACGGCGGCCCCGCTCCCCTCGACCGGTATCGTCGGCCTCTTCGCCGAGCAGGTACGGCTCCGGGGGGACGCGCCGGCCGTGGTGCACCGTGAAACGACCCTCTCCTACCGTGAACTCGACGAGCGCGCGGGTCGGCTGGCCCGGGCACTGGCCGATCGGGGCGTGGGCGACGGCGATTTCGTCGGCGTCTCGCTTCCCCGCTCGGAGAAGATGATCGTCGCGGTGCTGGCCGTGCTCAAGGCGGGTGCCGCCTACGTGCCGCTGGACCCGGCATATCCGAGCGAGCGGCTGGCCTTCATGCTGGAGGACTCCGCGCCCGCGCTGGTGATCAGCGACTCCGCCACCGCGGTGGGACTGCCCGTCCACCCGCAGGCACCGGTGCTGCGGCTGGACGACCCGCAGCTGGAGGCGGAGCTCGGACGGGCGGCGGACGGCACGTTCCACGTCCCGGAGTCGCCTTCCCGTACCGCCTACGTCATCTACACCTCGGGGTCGACGGGGCGCCCCAAGGGCGTCGTCGTCAGCCACGCCAACGTGGGCAACCTCGCCGCCTGGGCCCACGAGACCTTCGGCGCGGGCATGGGTCGGGTACTGGCCTCGACCTCCCTCAACTTCGACGTCTCCGTGTTCGAGATCTTCGGCGCGCTGCTGTCCGGAGGCAGCATCGAGATCGTCCGTGACCTGCTGGAACTGAGCGAGCGGGGCAGCTGGGAGGGGACCCTCGTCAGCGGTGTCCCCTCAGTGCTGGCCCGTCTCGTGACGGACGGTGGACTGCGGGTGCGGGCGGACTACCTGGTGCTGGCCGGCGAGGCCCTGCCGCCGCACGTGGCCGGCCTGCTCAGGACGGCCGTCCCCGACGCCACGCTGGTCAACGCGTACGGTCCGACCGAGGCGACCGTCTATGCCGCCGCCTCCGACGCCGCCCCGACGACGCGCGAGGCCCCGCCGATCGGCCGCCCGCTGCGCAACACCCGGCTGTATGTCCTGGACGGCCGACTGCGGCCGGTGCCCGTCGGGGTCACGGGCGAGCTCTACATCGCGGGCGAGGGACTGGCCCGCGGCTACCTGGACCGCCCCGCCCTCACGGCGTCCCGCTTCGTCGCCGACCCCTTCGGCCCCGACGGCGCCCGCATGTACCGCTCCGGTGACCTGGTCCGGTGGCGGGCCGACGGGCAGCTGGACTTCGTCGGCCGCGTCGACGACCAGGTCAAGCTGCGCGGTTTCCGGCTGGAACTCGGCGAGGTCGAGTCCGCGCTCGCCCGCCGGCCGGAGGTGGCGCAGACCGCCGCCGTGGTCCACGAGGACGAGACCGGAGAGCGCCGGCTGGTCGGTTACGTCACGCCTGCTCCCGGCGCCGACGAGCCGGACGGCGGCCGGATCCGGGCCTCCGTCGCGAAACTCCTGCCGGAGTACATGGTTCCGGACCTGGTGACAGTGCTGGACACACTGCCGCTCTCGCCCAGCGGCAAGCTCGACCGCGGCCGGCTCCCCCGTCCGCGGTTCACGGCCGCCGCCGGGTCACGCGTCCCCGAATCGCGTCAGGAGGCGGAGATCGCCAGCCTGTTCGCCGAAGCCCTGGGGCTGCCCCGGGTGGGCGCGTCCGACAGCTTCTTCGACCTCGGCGGGCACTCCCTCCTGGCCATCAGGCTGGTCGCCCGGATCAGCGAGGTCCTCGGAGCGTCCGTGACCGTACGCGACCTGTTCGAGACGCCGACCGTCGCCGGCCTGGCCGACCGCCTCGGCCGGGCCGAACAGGGCAACGACTTCGACGTGCTCCTGCCGCTGCGCCCCGAGGGCTCCCGGTCGCCGCTGTTCTGCGTCCACCCCGGCTTCGGGCTCGGCTGGGCCTACGCCGCCCTGCTCCGCCACCTCGGCCCCGACCAGCCGGTGTACGCGCTCCAGGCCCGCGGCATCGTCCCCGGCGAGGAACTCCCCGAGACCCTCGACGAACTCGTCGACGACTACCTGGTCCAGATCCGGACGGTGCGCCCGCACGGCCCCTACCGGTTCCTGGGCTGGTCGTTCGGCGGGCTGGTGGCGCACGCGCTGGCCACCCGGCTCCAGCGGGACGGCGAGAGCGTCGAGATGCTGGCCATGCTCGACACCGTCATGGTCGACGAGGAAGAGAGTTCCGGCCCCTGGGAGTACGACCTCGAACATGAGCAGCTCGTCATCCACGAGATCGCCGCGGTCCGCCAGGTCGTCCCGGACGACGAATGCCTCATCCACGTCGTGCGCAACCTCATCCGGCTGCGCCGTGAATTCGACCCGCAGCCGTACGAGGGAGACCTCCTGTTCTTCACCGCGGCCGAGGAACCCGACCGTGACGCGGCCATCGCCCAATCGTGGATGCCCCACGTAGCCGGCCGCACGGTGGAACAGCTCGTCGACTGCGCGCACCTGGACATGCTGACCGTCCACCCCGCCGAGGTGATCGGCAGGCGGCTGGCCAAGGAACTGGCCCTGCTCGGCGGCCCCGAGGAGGCCCTGTGAACAGCCCGTTCGACGACACCGCGGAGGGCGGGCTCGTGCTCCGCAACGACCGGGGCGAGTACTCCGTCTGGCCGGCGGACATCGCGCCGCCGGCCGGTTGGCGGACCGTCCTGGCGGCCGACGAGCGCCGCGCGTGCCTGGACCACATCGACACGCACTGGCGCACCGAGCACCGCGGCGCTCCTCCGCGCGCCGAGCAGACCGACCGCGCCGCCAAGTGACCCGAGCCGTGAGGTTCCCGTACCCGAAGGACGACTCCATGCCACGTACTGCCCTGGTGTTCGGCGGCAACCGAGGCATCGGTCTCGCGATCGCACGCCACCTGGCCGACCGCGGTGACAAGGTCGCGGTCACCTACCGAACCGGTGAACCGCCGGAAGGACTGTTCGGCGTGCGGTGCGACGTCACCGACCCCGAGCAGATCACGGCCGCCTTCGCCGAGGTGAAGGCCGCCCTCGGTCCCGTGGAGGTGCTCGTGGTCAACGCGGGCATCACGCGTGACCGGCCGCTGTTCACCATGACCCAGGACGATTTCGAGGTCGTCCTGCGTACCAACCTCACCGGCGCGTTCCTGGCCACGAAACTGGCCTCCCGGGGCATGATGCGCGGCCGCTGGGGGCGGATCGTGCTGATCTCCTCGGCCGTCGCGTTGTCCGGCGCCGTGGGACAGACGAACTACGCGGCATCCAAGGCCGGGCTGATCGGTCTCGCCCGTTCGCTGGCCCTGGAGGTGGCCGGCCACGGCATCACGGTGAACACGGTCGCTCCGGGCTTCACCGACACGGACATGGTCTCGGCCATCCCGGAGGACCGCCGTGCCGTCCTGCTCGCGCAGGTTCCCGTAGGACGGATGGCCGACCCCTCCGAGGTGGCGGCGGCCGTCGGCTACCTCACCGGGGAGGACGCCGGGTACGTCACCGGCGCCGTGCTCCCCGTGGACGGCGGAGTGGCCATGGGCCACTGACACGGGACCGGAAGGATTCGCCGTCGGGGCGGCGGACGGGCACGGAAGCAAGGCGGGGGAATGCACGTAGGACGGGAAGGGCCCGCGGCCGGCGGGCCGGGAGCGGGCGGGGTACCGGCGGGGCCGCTGGTGGTGGTCCGCCGGAGCGCGGAACTGCTGCGCAGTGCCCCTTCGATACCGCTGACCCGACAGGAGCGGGGTCGGCTGGAACGGCTGACGTCCCCCGGAGCGCGTCAGGACTTCGTCGCGGCGCACGTCCTGGTGCGTCTGTGCGCCGCCCGGTTCATCGGCGTCCCGGCGCGGACCCTGGTGGTCCGTCAGGAGTGCGCGCAGTGCGCGGCCGACGACCACGGCAAACCGTTCCTGCCGGACCACCCCGACGTGGGGATCAGCCTCTCCCACACGCGGGGCGCCGTCGCCGCGGCCGCTGGCCGGGGCGAGGTGGGCGTGGACGTGGAGGAGACAGCCGGCGCCAGCTTCACGCCTGCGATCGCGCGCCGCGTGCTCAGCGCACGCGAACTGAAGACGGTCCTGGACTCCGACGATCCCCCATGGACCTTCCTGCGCTACTGGGTGCGCAAGGAGGCCCTGGTCAAAGTCGGGGCCACAGCGCTGGGCAGGTTGCGTGACAGCGACCTCACCGGCACGGACCCGACCCCCGATACCGGCCTCGACCGCGGCCGGGGCTCCGTCCTCGCCGGTGCCGGTGCAGCGGCCGGTGCCGACGTCTTCGACGCGTTCCCCGAGAGGTGCGGGGGCCGGTACTTCCTCGAATGGGCCGCCCCCGACCGCACCCTGCTGGCCGCCGCCGTCGGCCGCACCCCACCCGTACTCCTCTCCGACCGGTACACCGACGCGGACCACGAGTCCGCGCCCGGCCCGGGACCCTCGACGTCACCACGTCATCACGTAACCCTCCGACCGCCCTCACCTGGGAAGTTGAACTCATGCCCGACAACCAGCACGCCGACCGGACCTCCCGTACGCGCACGGCGGTGCCGCGCCGATTCCTGATGTGCCGGCCGAGCCACTTCGAGGTCTCCTACTCCATCAACCCCTGGATGCACCCGGAGAAACCCGTGGACAACTCGCTGGCGGTGAGCCAGTGGGAGGGCCTGCGGGACCTGTACCGCGAACTGGGCCACACGGTCGTGGAGATAGATCCGCTTCCCGGACTTCCCGACATGGTGTTCGCGGCCAACGGTGCCACCGTCGTCGACGGCAAGGTGTTCGGCGCGCGCTTCCGGCACGCCGAGCGCACCGCCGAGGGCCCGGCGTACCTGTCCTGGTTCCAGCAGCAGGGGTACGAGGACATCCTGTGGCCCGAGTTCATCAACGAGGGCGAGGGCGACATCCTCACCGTGGGGCGCCGCCTGCTGGCCGGGACCGGCTTCCGCACCGATCCCCGTTCGCACTTCGAGGCACAGGAGTTCTTCGGCCTGCCGGTCACCTCCCTGAAGCTGGTGAACCCGGACTACTACCACCTGGACACCGCCATCGCCGTGCTCTCCGACGACGAGGTGATGTACTACCCGCCGGCCTTCTCGGAGGGCAGCCGGTCGGTGCTCCGCGAGATGTTCCCGGACGCCATCCTGGCGACCGACGAGGACGCCGCGGTGTTCGGCCTGAACGCGCTCTCCGACGGGCTCCACGTGCTGCTCCCCAAGGCGGCCACCGGCCTGCAGGCCCGCCTGCGGGAGCGCGGCTTCGAGCCGATCGGCGTGGACCTGGCGGAGCTCCTCAAGGCGGGCGGCAGTGTGAAGTGCTGCACGCTGGAGCTGCGGACCCGATGACACAGGAGACGCACGGCGCGCAGAGCCGCATCCTTGAGCGGTACGACACCACCGCGGTCAACTGTCTGACGGGCGGGTACTCCGCGCTCGCGACCGTACTGGGCCGCCCCGTCGCCGAACAGGCGATATTCGAGCGGGGGAACGGCTACCTGTTCCAAGCCGGGCTGGACGAGGGCGGCTACCCCGAGTACATCTTCCCGGTCGAGGAAGCCGGCGCGCTCGGCATGACGCGGTCCGGCTTCAAGGTGCACACCGTCCCGATCGAACCCGCGGCCATGGGCGCCCAACTCGTCCGGTTGTTGGCGGAGTTCAAGGGCGTGGTGGTGTGGGTGAACACGGCTCACCTCGGCTACGCGGACGTGTACACCGGGAACGCGCCCTACCTGCACGCCGTGCTGATCGAGAGGATCTCCGAGGACCTCCGGCATGTGGACGTGCTGGACACGCTGGTCGTCGGCCCCAAGCCGTTCAGCTGCCGGGCCCGTCTGTCCATCGAGGACCTGGTCCGCGCAACGACCGACCACATCAGGACCGAGTCCCACGACGGGATGGGCTTCTTCTACGCGGCCACCGACACCCTGGCGGCGGCCGGCCCGGGTGAGGGGGCGGGCGACGGCGGGCTGGACGGCGTGCTGGCCGAACAGGCTCGGCGGTTCTTCGCCGAGGAACGGTTCCGCGGCGCGATCAACCGCTACCGGGACCTGTCCGCCGCCTGCTTCGCGGGCACCCAGGAACAGGCCGCGATCGGCGCCCGCCGCCTGTTCCACCACAGTTCGGTCCTGTACGCGGTGCCCAGTCTCGTCCTGATGGGCCGTTCCCTCGCGGACGCGGGGGCCGGTGAGGATACGACGGCCCTCCACGAGGAAGCCATGCGTCACTGGCAGGCCATGGGCGTCCTCGCCCTGCGCTACGAGGCCACTGCCGCGCCGTCCGTCCTGGGCCGCATCAACGAGCGGTTCGCCCGTCTCGACGAGGTCACGGTCCGACTCTGGGAATCCCTCATCGGCCGCTGACCCCACCCCCCGCGGGCCGGGCGATCGGGCTGGACGCGCGGTCCCACGTCACCACGACGACCGCGCGTCCCGCCCGCCCCCCTCCCGGGCCGACGTCCCACAAAGGGGCATGGAACTGGCGACCTCGCGTCATCGGGGGTCGCGCATTCCGCACTTCCCGAGGGCCTGTGGTCACCGCCCGCGGGAGGCCGGGACCGGCAGCTTCACCGGGAAGCGGTATCCGACGAACACGTTGTCCAGCAGCCCTTCCCCAGCCTCATCCAGAAGGGGACATCACCTCGCGAACCGCCCCCTCAGGCGACCTTGACCCACTTCGCCACGGAGGGGACGCCGTCGGTGTCGGTGACGAAGAGCATGTACCAGCCGGGCGGCACCAGCGTGGCGTCGTCCGGCACGCTCACACTCACCTCGCCCTCCCCCTTCTTCAGCCCCAGCTCGATGGAGCGCTGCTCCACGTCCGTCGTGTGCGTGACCGCGCTCGGCCGCATCAGCCGGGCCGTCGCGATCCGGTCCGCGTCAGCGCTCTCGAAGGTGATCGTCGCGCCGCGCTCGGCGTCCTGCGGGCCGTCCCCGATCACCGGGCGCCTGTCCTTGCCCCGGTGCAGGGCGGGCGGGGTGTAGACCTCCATGCGCTGCTCGAACTTGCCGAGCTTCGTGTTGTCCTTGTCGCCGTAGAGCGAGTCGGAACCGAAGGTCACCACCCTCCCGTCGGGCAGCAGCAGCGCCTCGGAGTGGTAGTTGCGGCCCACCGTCGGCTCGGCCGCCTCCTTGAAGGAGTTGGTCTTCGGGTCATAGGTCTGCGCCTTGAGGATGTTGCTTTCCCCGCGGCCCCGGTAGTCCTTCGAGCCGCCGCTGGTGAAGACGGTGTCGTCCGGCATGATCACACTGTTCAGATAGCGCGTGCCCTGCGGCAGATCGGGGCCGGGGCGGAAGGCCGGACTGTCCTGCTTGAGGTCGATGACGGCCGTGCGGGCGGTGGACTTCTTGGACTCCCCGACCCCGCCGCCGCCCAGCACCATCACCTTCTGGTCCTGCACGGGCGGCAGCATCAGCGAGGCGGCCGTCTCCAGCTCGTCGGTGTCGGTCAGCCCGGGAACCTTGGTGAAGGTGTTCTTCTTCAGGTCCCAGATCCCCGGCTCGCGCCCCTTGTCGGCCGGGCCGTAACCGGCGTTCGCCCCCGGGTAGAAGAGCTTGCCGCCCTTGGTGAGGAAGAGCGCCGGGTAGGTCGGGAAGTACTGGAACGGGCCCTTGGACCACTTCTTGGTCTTCGGGTCGTAGATCTCGTTGTCGCCCGGCAGGATCTCACCGACGTCATCGAGCCCGGAGACGGCCAGCACCCTGCCGTCCTCCAGGCCGACCAGCGTGGGATACCAGCGGGCCTCCTTCATCGGGTCGACCCGGATGTACTTCTCGGCCGTCGGGTCGAACTCGTAGGCGGCCCGGATTCCCTGGAAGTCCTGCTTGTCCATGGTGATCTTCTCGGCGAGCCCGTACGAGTTGTCGGCCTCCTTGCCCTTCAGGCCGACGATCTCGTACTGGGCGGCGTCGGTCGTCACCGACTCGGGGCCGTCCTTCACCGCCTCGACGAAGACCCGCTGTTCCGCCGCGGTCACCTTGGTCTTCCATGGCTTCATCTGGCCGTTCTTGAAGTACGTGACCTCGAACTCGCGCTTGGCCTTGGGGACGGTGACGTCGAACTTGGCGACGTACTCGACGCCGGAGGGCGAGCGGAAGACCGTGCCCTTCTTCAGCTTCAGGGGCTTGTCGGGATTCTCGTTCTTGACCCGCATGCCGCCCCCGGCCCGCTGCACCTTGTCGTCGAGCACCTCGTAGCGGGCGGTGCCGCCCGCGATCAGGAGGCGCCCGTCGGGCAGCTGGGCGTGGCCGCCGCAGAAGAAGTCCTCGGGGGTGGGGATCTTCTGGAAGGTGTTCTCGGCCGGGTCCCACAGCACCGTGTCGAAGGTGCCCTCGTCGAAGTGCTTCTGGTCGTTGCCGGAGCCCGCGACGATCAGCACCTTCCCGGTGTGCAGGAGCGCCGCGTGGATCGCGTTGGTGCGGTACCCCTTCGGGATGTCCACCAGCTTCCAGGAGCCGTACTCCGCCTTGTACGCCGGCTGGTCGATCTTGTACGCGTGGTACCTGTCCTCGGCGAAGGAGAGTGCGGCGGGGGCGTTGAGCCCCGCGAGCAGCACCACGGCGCCGCCGCCCAGGAGTGTCTTCTTCATCTTCTTCGAGGGCCGGTAGGCCATGGCTCAGTTCCCTCCTGCGGTGGTGGTGGCGGTGGTGCCCGCCGTCGCGGTGGTGGTGGTCGCCGACGGGGCCGGCGCGGTGGTGACGTAGGTGGGTTCGGGCAGCGGGGGCGCCGGGGCGAGGACCCCGCTCGGGGCCGCGGCACGCTTGTCCTGCCAGTTGGTCCAGGCCCACACGGCGACCGGGGCGAGGGATATCGCCAGGCCCAGCGTGGCCCAGGTCCGCATCGCCACATGGGTGTGGTCGAGGTAGACCGACGCGGCGAGCGAGGACAGCAGGACCGCGGCCCAGAAGAGGTGGATACGGAAGGTGAGCAGCCGGTCCGGGGAGGTCTGGCCGCCCTTGGGCGTGACGACGAAGCGTCCGTCGGTGCGCAGGACGGCGGAGCCCAGCGACTTCAGGTAGATGGGCGCCGAGAGCGCGGACATGGCCATGCCGGCGAGTCCGCCGGAGCCCTCGGGTTCGTGCGGCGAGACGTTGTGGCGGCGGTTCCAGAGGTAGAGGCCGATCTGGAGGGCGGCGGCGTCGCTGTAGAGCATCAGCCAGATGGAGGCGGCGACCTGGGTGCCGGACGCCCCGAACCAGAGGAACAGCACACAGCTCAGCACGCCGAGCAGCCAGTTGACGGCGGTCATCGGGTAGTAGACGAGCATCAGCGAGTAGCTGAACAGGCGGCCGGGCGGGACCCGGAACAGCGCCTTGCCGTACTGCTTGAACAGCGTCTCGTACGTCCCCCTCGACCAGCGAAGCTGCTGGGTGAAGAAGTCCGTCCAGGAGGAGGGCCCCTCGCCGACGGCCAGCACGTCGGGGGTGTAGACCGAACGCCAGTAGCGCCCGGTGAGGGGGTTGCGGCGGCGGTGGATCTCGAAGCCGGTCGCCATGTCCTCGGTGATCGAGTCGTACAGACCGCCGACCTGGCGCAGCGCGGCGATGCGGACGACGTTGTTGGTGCCGACGAACATCGGGGCGCCGTAGCGGTTGCCCGCGCGCTGGATGAGCGCGTGGAAGAGGAACTGCTGCGACTCGGCGGCCTTGGTGACGGCCATGTCGTAGTTCCCGTAGACCTGCGGTCCGACGACGAAGGCGACGTCCGGGTCGCGGAAGTAGCCCATCATCCGTTCCAGGAAGTTGGGCATCGGCACGTGGTCGGTGTCGACGGAGGCGAAGAAGTCGTAGTCACCGCCGTGCAGGGCGATCCAGGCGTTGTAGTTGCCGTGCTTCGTCTTCGCCTTGTGGACGCCCTTCTCGCGGTTCCACTCGGGGACCCCGCGCCGGGTGAAGTGGTGCACGCCCAGCTCCGCGCAGAGCATCCGGGCCCCGGGGTCGTCGCCCTCGTCGAGCAGCCAGACGTCCAGCGGGCCGGAGTGCGTCAGGCGTACGGCCCCCTTGAGGGTGGCGCGGACCATGGAGAGCGGTTCCTTGCCGGGGACGTACGTGGTGAGGAAGGCGACGCGGGTGCCGGGCTCGGGCGTCACCGGGACCGGGTCCCGGGCGACCAGCGTGGCGTGCGCGATGGAGACCACGTTGACCAGCATGAAGATCTCGATCAGGCCGATCGACACCAGCATCACGGTGTCCGCGACGACGAGCCAGCGCTCCCCGTTCTCGCGCTCGGTCCAGTGCGTGGGCCAGACCAGGTAGAGCAGCAGGATGCCGGTGAGCACCGGGGCGAGGGTCATCAGCAGGACGGCCCTTATTCGGTGCTTCTCCGTCGAGAGCAGGCTCTTGTACCGCACGCGGTATCCCGTCGGGTCCGGCTCGGTGAGCGGACCCGCGAGCCGGCTGTAGGTGTCGTAGTCGTAGCCCTCCGACCGCACCGTGCCTCCCACTGTCGAACGGGTTGATATCCCCACAGAAGGCGACGGCTAACGGCGTGTCGACTTGGCAGGTCCGAGTGAGCGGTTTTTGATCCGGCACCGGAAAAGCCCCCGGCCGTGTGGTTCCGGGGGCTTATCGGGTGAACGCGGGGTGTGGTCGCGCGGACGGCGCGTCAGGGAGCGAGATAGCGCTCCACGGTCTCGACCTTCGAGGTCAGACCGTCGGTGACACCGGGCCTGATGTCGGCCTTCAGTACCAGGGAGACGCGTCCCGCGCGGGCTTCGACGGCGGCGACGGCGCGCTTGACGACGTCCATGACCTCGTCCCACTCCCCCTCGATGGAGGTGAACATCGCGTCGGTGCGGTTGGGCAGTCCGGACTCGCGGACGACCCGAACGGCGTCGGCGACGTACTCGCCGACGTCCTCACCGACGCCCAGCGGGGAGACCGAGAACGCGACGATCATGCGCTGACCGTGCCCTCGCGGCGGGCGCGGGCGGCGATGACGCCGTCGGCCTCGTAACCCTTGAGGAGCTTGTCGCCGTAGAGGCCGCCGAAGGGGATCAGGGACAGGACGAAGAAGAGGGCGACGCGCTTGAGCGGCCACTTGGCCTTCATCCAGACGTCGAGCAGGAACACGGCGTAGACCACGAAGAGGATGCCGTGGATGAGGCCGAGCGGCATCATCAGGAAGTCGATGTCCGAGACCCGGCTGAGGATCGAGCCGAAGAGGATCAGGGCGGGGAAGGACAGCGCCTCGGGAATCGAGATGAGGCGCAGCCGGTGCAGGGCGGAAGCGGTCTTGATGTCCACAGGGGCACCTTCGGTGGGAGGGGGTCGTGTGGGCGGGAGGGGCCGTACGGGCTTGTGAACGCGGGCACAAGCCGCTCCCCATTGTGGCATCGCGCCGGTGGGCCCCGGCCGCCGGGGCCCACCCCTCCCCCGGCGTGCGTATCGCCGCATATCAGGGCCTGTGCGGGTGTGCATCAGGGGAGCATCAGGGGCGTAACGGTTCCGTGGGGGGTGTCCGGGGCGGCGGGCGGGCGGCTACCTTCGTCGGGTGGCGATGTTCCGACTCCAAGGCAGCAAGACGCTCGCCGTCGATCTGACGGGCGATGCCGTCAAGGCGAAGAACGGCTCGATGGTCGCGTACGACGGCCGGATGACCTTCAAGAAGATGACCGGCGGCGGTGAGGGACTGCGCGGCATGGTGAGCCGCCGTCTCACCGGCGAGCAGATGACCGTGATGGAGGTGTCCGGACAGGGCACCTGCTACTTCGCCGACCGGGCCAGCGAGATCAATCTCGTCGCGCTGCACGGCGAGAAGCTGTACGTGGAGGCGAGCAATCTGCTGGCCACCGACGCCGGACTGCGCACGGGGACGACGTTCACCGGGCTGCGCGGCGGGGCGAGCGGCAACGGCCTGTTCACCACCACCGTGGAGGGCACGGGCCAGGCGGCGATCATGTCGGAGGGGAAGGCGGTGCTGCTGCGGGTGTCCCCGCAGTATCCGCTGATGGTCGACCCCGGCGCGTACATCGCCCATCAGGGCAATCTGCGCCAGCAGCTCCAGAGCGGGGTGAACTTCCGGACGCTGATGGGCGAGGGTTCGGGCGAGGCGTTCCAGATGCGCTTCGAGGGCGACGGCCTGGTCTACGTACAGCCGAGCGAGCGCAACACGGTCGGGGGCGATGTCTGATGCCGTTCCGGGAGATCAACTCCAAGATGGTCGAGGCCACGGTGGCTCCGGGCCAGACGCTGTTCAGCCAGCGCGGTGCGATGCTGGCCTACCGGGGCGAGGTGTCGTTCACCCCGAACATCCAGGGCGGCCAGGGCGGCTTCGTCTCGATGATCGGCCGCCGGGTGGCGGGCGAGGCGACACCGCTGATGACGGTCGAGGGCTCGGGCACGGTGATGTTCGGCCACGGCGGCCACCACATCCAGGTGATCAACCTGTCCGGCGACACCCTCTACGTGGAGGCCGACCGCCTCCTCGCCTTCGACGGCTCCCTCCAGCAGGGCACGATGTTCATGGGCTCGCAGGGCGGCGTGATGGGCATGGTCCGCGGCCAGGTGACCGGCCAGGGCCTGTTCACGACGACGCTCAAGGGCCACGGCGCGGTCGCCGTGATGGCCCACGGCGGGGTGATCGAGCTGCCGATCACCCCGGGCCGGGACATCCACGTCGACCCGCAGGCGTACGTCGCCCACCACGGGGAGGTCCGCAACAAGCTGTCCACGGCGGTGGGCTGGCGGGACATGGTGGGGCGGGGGTCCGGCGAGGCGTTCCAGCTGGAGCTGAGCGGGAGCGGCGCGGTGTACGTCCAGGCATCCGAGGAGAAGCTGTGAGCACGCCCGTGGTCTTCGATCCGATGACGCTGCCGTCGGACGACAACGTCAACGCCTACACCTTCTGCGTGGAGCTCAAGGGGAGCCGGTGGTTCCTGCAGAAGGGCAAGATGATCGCCTACTACGGGCAGATCGAATTCGACGGCATCGGGCACGGCCGGTTCGAGCGACTGGTGCGCTCCAGCTTCCATTCACCACTGCACGCGAGCGACTGGGTGGTGGCCGAGGGCAGCGGGAAGATGCTGCTCGCCGACCGGGCGTTCGATGTGAACTCCTTCGACCTGGACGACGGGAACCTGACGATCCGCTCGGGGAACCTGCTGGCGTACGAGCCGGAGCTCGCGCTGAAGCAGTCGATCGTGCCGGGGTTCGTGACGCTGATCGGTACGGGGAAGTTCGTGGCCGCGTCGAACGGCCCGGTGGTGTTCATGGAGCCGCCGCTGCGGGTCGACCCGCAGGCGCTGGTGGGCTGGGCCGACTGCCCCTCGCCCTGCCACCACTACGACCACGGCTACATGACGGGCGTGATGGGCGGAATCCGGTCATTGACGGGGATCGGCGGGACCTCGGGCGAGGAGCACCAGTTCGAGTTCGTCGGGGCGGGGACGGTGCTGCTGCAATCCAGCGAGGCGCTGATGGCGGAGCAGGCCACGGGCGCACCGCCGGAAGCGCCGGGCGTTCCCGGTGGCGGGGGTCAACCCGGGTCCGGACCGCGCATGCCCGGCCAGCTGGGGGACCTCCAGCGTCGCTTCGGTTTGTGAGCGGTAGTCTGCGGAGTGTGACATCGAACGCCTGCGCCCAACCGTCGGTGCTTGCCGACGGCCCCGTGGGCACTCCGGCGGACCGGGGGCGCCGGTCGTCACACGTCCTCATTTCGTCCGGCTTTCAACTTCTTAGGTAGAATCCATATATGGAGACCGAGACGGCCACCCGCTGGCTGAGCGACACGGAGCAGTGCGCCTGGCGCACCCACCTGGACGTCAGCAGGCTGCTGATGCACCAACTGGAGAAGGACCTCCAGCCGTTCGGCCTGACCATGAACGACTACGAGATCCTGGTCAACCTCTCCGAGTCGGACGACCAGCGGATGCGGATGAGCGACCTCGCCGCCGCCACGCTCCAGTCCAAGAGCCGGCTCTCGCACCAGATCACCCGCATGGAGACCGCGGGGCTCGTGCGCCGTACGCACTGCGAGTCGGACCGCCGCGGACTGTACGCCGTCCTCACCGACCACGGATCGGAGACCATGCGCAAGGTCGCCCCGCACCATGTCGCCTCGGTACGGCGGCACTTCATGGACCTGCTGCCCCCCGAGGCCCTCGCCGACCTGCACGCGGCCCTGAGCCCGATCGCGGAACACCTGCGCGGCAAGCGCGGCAAGGTGTAGCCGCCCGGGCCGGGAGCCGGACGCGGCGCCCGGCCCGGGTCCTTCAGGCCGGGCGGGGCAGCCACAGCCGGAAGGCCGCGCCCCCCTCCGCCGCCCGGTGGACCGTCAGCGTCCCGCCGTGGCGGGCTGCGACGTCCCGGGCGATGGCGAGGCCCAGGCCCGCGCCGCCGTCATCCCGGCTGCGGGCGTCGTCGAGCCGGACGAACCGTTCGAAGATCCGCTCGCGCTCGCCCTCGGGAACGCCCGCCCCGTCGTCCCGGACCTCCACCCGCACCCCGTGCCCGTCGGCCGCCACCGACACCACGACCGCCTCCTCGGCGTGCCGCTGGGCGTTGTCCAGCAGGTTGCCGACCACCCGGGCCAGCTGCCCCCGCGACCCGTTCACCTCGAACGCCCCGCCTTCGGTCACCTCAACCGTCACCGGGATACGGTCCCCGGTCCGCTGGGACACCTCCTCGCGGACGAGCGCCCCCGCCTCAAGCCGTGCGGCCCCCGGCTTCTCCCCCGCGTCCAGCCGGGCCAGCAGCAGCAGATCCGCCGCCAGCACCTGAAGCCGTACGGTGTCGGCGACCGCCCCCGGGAGGTCCAGCAGCTCCGGGTGGGCCTCGGCCACCTCCAGCTGGGTGCGCAACGAGGCGATCGGGGACCGCAGCTCGTGCGAGGCGTCCGCGACGAACCCGCGCTGCCGCTCCACCGATGCCTCCAGGACCGTCAGCGTCTCGTTCGTCGTCCGGGCGAGCCGGGCGATCTCGTCGCGCGAATCGGGCTCGGGCACCCGGCGCGCCAGATCCTCGGACGCGGTGATCGCGGCCATCTCGCGGCGAATGCCCTCGACCGGCCGCAGGGCCCTGCGGGTGACCAGCCAGGTCACCCCGGCGACGACCACCAGCAGCACCGGCAGTCCGGTCAGCATGGCCCCGCGCACCGTGTTCACCGCCTCCTGCTCGGCGGCGAGCGGCGCGCCCGCGTACACCGTGAGGGTGACCCCTTCGGGAGTGGTCGCCTCGACGGCGGCGAAGCGGTAGTCGGCGGTGGCGCGGTCCACGGTGGCGGTGCCGTCGGAGAAGACCGGGTCGTCGGAGGAGACCTCGCCGCGCCCGGGACGGCTGTCGTCGTCATCGTCGTCATCGTCGTCGTCATCGGGCGAAGAGGAGGCCCCCGCCGAGGCCGAGGGCATCGGGGTGACGCCCGCCGAGCCCGTACCGGAGATCGCGCGCAGCTCCTCGGACACGAGGACGACCCGGCCCTCCTCGTCGGTGGCCTGGACCGGATGGTCCGCCGCGTCGTCCAGGTCCAGTTCGCCGTAGGGCGTGCCCACGGCGAGCTGCCCGGCCGCCTCGCGGGCCGCCACCTCCGCCTGGAGGTCCGCCTGGTCGGTCAGGTTGGCCCGCAGGACGAGGAGGACGGCGAGCCCGGCCGCGACCAGGGCGACGGCGACGACCAGGGTGGCGCCGAGGGCGGCCCTGGCCCGTACGGACCTCACAGCGCCTCCAGCCGGTAACCGGCGCCACGCACCGTACGGATGGAAGCGGCGCCCAGCTTGCGGCGCAGGGTGGAGATGTAGACCTCGACGATGTTCGGGTCGCCGTCGTAGGCGAAGTCCCAGACGTGCTCCAGGATCGCTGCCTTGCTGACCACCTGCCCGGCGCGCAGGGCGAGTTGCTCCAGCACCGCGAACTCCTTCGCGGTGAGGGCGTATTCGTCCTCGCCCCGGTGGACGCGGCGGGCGGCGGTGTCGATGCGGAGGGACCCGACGGTCAGCACGGGCGCGGCCGTTCCGGCCCCGCGGCGGCGCAGCAGGGCTCGCACCCGGGCGACGAGGACGACGTAGCTGAAGGGCTTGGTCAGGTAGTCGTCGGCCCCGGTGTCCAGCCCCTCGGCCTCGTCGTACTCGCCGTCCTTCGCGGTCAGCATGAGGATCGGCACCTCGTGCCCGGCGGCGCGCAGGGCGGCGCAGACCCGGTAGCCGTTCATGCCGGGCAGCATGATGTCGAGGATCACCAGGTCGTAGCCGCCCCCGCCCGCCCGGTGCAGCCCTTCGAGCCCGTCGTGCACGACATCCACGGCGAAGCCCTCGGCGGTCAGTCCCCGGGCCAGGGACACCGCGAGGCGCTTCTCGTCCTCCACGATCAACAGGCGCATGCGCACAGCCTCGCAAACTCCGCCTGAAGACGGCTTCAGGTGGCTTCAGGCTGCGTTCAGCAAGAGGTCGGCAGTGTGGAACCCGTCGAGCAGCACACCAGCTCCCGACGACCTTCGGGGAGGAACCTCATGAAGCGCAACGCCACCATCGCAGCGATCACCGCGGCCGTCCTGATCGGCGGCACGGCCGCCGCCACCGTCGCCTTCGCGGACGACGACGGCGACCGAACGCCCACCAGGAGCGCAGGCATGGTGAACTCCGCCGACGCTCCCGACGACCGGGCTCCGGCCGCCAAGGAATCCGCCCGGATCACCCTCGACCAGGCCGTCGCCGCCGCGCTGAAGAGCGTCCCGGGCACGGTCACCGAGGCCGAGCTGGACGACGACGACGATGACGACCACAACGGCCGTACGGTCTGGGAGCTGGACGTCCACGGCTCCGACAAGAAGTGGCACGACGTCACGGTGGACGCCACCACCGGCAAGGTCCTGAAGACCCGCCAGGACGACGACAACGACGACCGCGACCGCCACGCACCCCGCTCCGCCCCCGTCACCCTGAACGCGGCGGCGGACGCCGCCCTGAAGACCGCCCCGGGCCGTATCACCTCGATCGACCTGGACGACGATGACGCTGATGACGACGGCCGCCGGGGCAACGTCCTGCGCTGGGACGTCGACATCACCGGCAAGGACGGCAAGCAGCACGAACTCCGCGTCGACGCGAAGACCGGCAAGGTCACGGTGGACCGGGATGACGACGACCGGGACAGCCGGGGCGGGGACGCGGACGACCGGAACGACGACTGACGCACCGGCCACCTCGCGGCCGAAGGCCCCGCATCGCTGCTGCGGTGCGGGGCCGTTCCGCGCTGTTTCCAGGCCCGTTCCGACGTGTCCTCACCGACCCGAGCGGGCTGACCCCCGTACCGGGCGATGACGGCAACGGCCATGTCGACAGCCTCGGCGAGGGCCTGAAGATCTTCGGCAGCGGCTTCGTGCAAGGGCTCAAGATGCCCTTCGAATTCGTCGGCGACCTCCATGGCGCCTTCACCGGCCAGAATGGCGGCGCTGGGGCCTTCGTCGACAAGTACCTCCCCGTTCGCCCGGCCTACCGCCTCTACCGCGCGGAGTACATGCTCCGCCAGCAGGGCTGCGACGCGCTCGCGGACCTGTACGGGGAGGCCGCGGAGGAACTGACCCAGCAGATCGCCGTGACCGGGATCGGGGGGCTCACGGGGTGGCGGCGGGCGGCCGTGGCTCCCGAACTGCGCGGGCACGACATACCCACACACGGCAAGGGTGTGGGCCCCGCCGCGGAACGGCTCCCCGGCGGACGCCCCGACGGCCAGGCCGTCGTCGCCGGCCACGGTTGGTACGTCCGCGGCACTGGGGACACCGACATGCCCAGTGGCACCTGGGGATACTTCTACGTGGCGGACGGCGTCGGCCTTCGCCAGTCCGTCGGCCTCGCGATAGAGCAGGGGAAGAAGATCAAGCCCACGGAGATCGTCGGTCCGGGCAAGTCGTTCCCGGACTACACCGTGGCGCCCGGGTCCGACCTGAGGATGCTGAGCGGTTCCATCACGGTGAGCAAGGAGACCTTGCTCAGTGAGATCCTCAAACCCAATATGGGCCCGGTCCACCTGGCGATCTGCCGGAAGCACTGCGACCCGCGACGCTGAGGGACAGCACATGAGCCACTACCCTGATCTGTCACCGTACTCCTACGACGAGTCACCCCGTGCCATGCTCAACGTCGGATGGCTGCATCCCAAACACGGCTACGCCACCGGCGTCGTGGACGAACGGGTGGTGCAGGCGTTGGTGATCCTCAGCGCCGCCTACGAGAACCAGATGCGCGGCTTTCACAGGTGCGAGTTCTGCGACACGGACCGGGTCTCCGTCTGCGGCGGGCCGAACGGGGACACCCGGGTATGGCTCGGCTCGGCGGAGATCCGGGTGAAGGGAGAGGACGGAACAATCTACGCCGCTCCGAACCTGGTCATCCACTACATCACCGCGCACCGCTACTGCCCGCCCGAGAGATTCTGCCGTGCGGCGGTCGAAGCGGCGGGAATCGATGCGCTCGGACCGCTGAGTCTGGTCGAGTAGCACCCTCGGACGGCGCCCGGGCGCCACCTCTGCTCCGAGGACGGGGGCGGTGGGCGCGCCGGGCCCGTACGCGAGAGCGCCACCGGGGCGGCTCATGCCGCCCCGGTGCCTTCAGCGCCTGCTCAGGAGCCCCCCGTCAACCCCGCCACCAGCTCGTCCGCCGCCGCGTACGGGTCCAGGGTCCCCGCCACGATGCGCTCGGCCAGGGCGTGCAGACGGCGGTCGCCGCGCAGGTCGGCGATCCTCTCGCGGAGCGCGGTGACGGCGATCGTCTCGACCTCGTGGGACGCGCGGGCCGTGCGGCGGGCGGCCAGGACTCCGTGCTCCTCCATCCAGGCCCGGTGCTTCTCCAGGGCTTCCACGACCTCGTCGATGCCCTCGCCCCGGGCCGCGACCGTCTTGACGATCGGGGGGCGCCAGTCGCCGGGGGCGCGGGACTCTCCGAGGCCCAGCATGTGGTTCAGCTCGCGGGCGGTGGCGTCGGCGCCGTCGCGGTCGGCCTTGTTGACCACGTAGACGTCACCGATCTCCAGGATTCCGGCCTTGGCCGCCTGGATGCCGTCGCCCATGCCGGGGGCGAGCAGGACGACGGAGGTGTCGGCCTGGGAGGCGATCTCCACCTCGGACTGGCCGACGCCGACCGTCTCGACGAGGACCACGTCGCAACCCGCCGCGTCCAGCACCCGGATCGCCTGGGGGGCGGACCAGGCGAGGCCGCCCAGGTGGCCCCGGGTGGCCATCGAGCGGATGTAGACGCCGGGGTCGGACGCGTGGTCCGACATCCGGACCCGGTCGCCCAGCAGGGCGCCGCCGGAGAAGGGCGAGGACGGGTCGACGGCGAGGACGCCGACCCGTTTGCCCGCCCGGCGGTAGGCGGAGACCAGGGCCGAGGTGGACGTGGACTTGCCGACGCCGGGCGAGCCCGTGAGCCCGACGACGTAGGCGTGGCCCGCCAGCGGTGCCAGCGCGGCCATCACCTCGCGCAGTTGCGGGGACGCCCCCTCCACCAGCGAGATCAGCCGGGCCACCGCACGCGGCCTGCCTGCTCGCGCCTGCTCGACCAGCGTGGGGACGTCCACGTCCACGTTCACCGCTCCGTTCGCCTTGCCCTAGCCCTGGAATCCGTACGGGTCTGGAATCCGTACGGGTACTACTTGCCCGGAACGCGGATGATCAGTGCGTCGCCCTGGCCGCCGCCGCCGCACAGCGCCGCCGCGCCCGTGCCGCCGCCGCGCCGCTTCAGCTCCAGGGCCAGGTGGAGGACGACCCGGGCACCGGACATCCCGATGGGGTGGCCGAGCGCGATCGCGCCGCCGTTGACGTTGACCTTGTCCGAGGTGACGCCCAGGTCCTTCATGGACTGGACGGCGACGGCCGCGAACGCCTCGTTGATCTCGATCAGGTCGAGGTCGTCGACGGTCAGGCCGTCCTTCTTGAGGGCGTGCCGGATGGCGCCCGAGGGCTGCGACTGGAGGGAGTTGTCGGGGCCCGCGACGTTTCCGTGGGCGCCGATCTCGGCGATCCAGTCGAGGCCGAGCTCCTCGGCCCTGGCCTTGCTCATGACGACGACCGCGGCGGCGCCGTCCGAGATCTGCGAGGAGGTGCCCGCGGTGATCGTGCCGTCCTTGGCGAAGGCCGGGCGCAGCTTGCCGAGGGACTCCACGGTCGTCTCGGGACGGATGCCCTCGTCCTTGGCGAACAGGACCGGGTCTCCCTTGCGCTGCGGGATCTCGACCGGGGTGATCTCGGCCTCGAAGACGCCGTTCTTCTGGGCGGCGGCGGCCCGCTGGTGGGAGAGGGCGCCGATCGCGTCCTGGGTGGTGCGGTCGAGGCCGAGGCGGGTGTTGTGCTTCTCGGTGGACTCGCCCATGGGGATGTTCTCGTAGGCGTCGGTGAGACCGTCGTGCGCCATCGAGTCCAGCATCTCGATCGCGCCGTACTTGTAGCCCTCGCGGGACTTGGGGAGCAGGTGCGGGGCGTTGGTCATGGACTCCTGGCCGCCCGCGACCACGACGTCGAACTCCCCGGCACGGATGAGCTGGTCGGCCAGGGCGATGGCGTCCAGCCCGGACAGACACACCTTGTTGATCGTGAGCGCGGGCACGTTCATCGGGATGCCGGCCTTGACGGCGGCCTGCCGGGCGGGGATCTGGCCCGCGCCCGCCTGGAGCACCTGGCCCATGATCACGTACTGGACCTGGTCGCCGCCGATGCCCGCCCGGTCCAGGGCGGCCTTGATCGCCACTCCGCCGAGGTCGGCCGCGGAGAAGCTCTTGAGGGAGCCGAGGAGGCGGCCCATGGGCGTCCGGGCGCCCGCGACGATCACTGAGGTGGTGGTACCGGTCGTTGCTGGCATGGGCACGGCCCCTTGGGATCGGATGTGAACGAGGGTTTACCTGAATGTACTGAGCGGTGCCGCGCCCGTCATCCGGCTGCCGGTGTGATCGCGCGCACGTTGCGTAACCGTGGCGGGAGCCGGGGCGCGGAGCCATGCTGAGTCCATGCTGACGCGCATCGATCACATCGGAATCGCCTGTTTCGACCTGGACAGGACCGTCGACTTCTACCGTGCCACGTACGGGTTCGAGGTGTTCCACACCGAGATCAACGAGGAGCAGGGCGTCCGGGAGGCCATGCTCAAGATCAACGAGACCTCGGACGGCGGGGCTTCGTACCTCCAGCTGCTGGAGCCGACCCGGGAGGACTCGGCCGTGGGCAAGTGGCTGGCGAAGAACGGGGAGGGCGTCCACCACATCGCCTTCGGTACGGCGGACGTCGACGGGGACGCCGCGGACATCCGTGAGAAGGGCGTCCGGGTGCTGTACGACGAGCCCAGGACGGGTTCGATGGGGTCCCGGATCACGTTCCTGCACCCCAAGGACTGCCACGGAGTCCTCACCGAACTGGTCACGAGCAGCCCGGAGCACTGACCTGGCGGATACCCGGCCCGGTAGAGTGGGCGGTTCCGGGCCGGGGCCGGGTCGGGGCCGTACCGCGTCCTCGTCGTTTGTCTGTCACCATTCCCCGGGGGACCGCTCGCCGGCGAGCGGTACTCGTGCGTTGCGACCAGGGTTGGGGTCTCCCCTGCTCGAACGACGTTGAGAGCTCGGGGAAGGATGGGACCGCGCAGTGCGGGGCTACGAACGCCAGGAGAGCCACCGAGCTGAAGACGACCATCTCTCGCGGTTCGAAGCCGAGATGGACCGGCTGAAGACCGACCGGGAGAAGGCCGTCCAGCACGCCGAGGACCTCGGTTACCAGGTCGAGGTCTTGCGCGCCAAGCTGCACGAGGCTCGGCGCAATCTCGCGACCCGTCCCGCCTATGACAGCGCGGACATCGGCTACCAGGCCGAACAGCTCCTTCGGAACGCGCAGGCCCAGGCCGAGCAGATGCGCAGCGACGCCGAGCGCGAGCTGCGCGAGGCCCGGGCCCAGACGCAGCGGATTCTTCAGGAGCACGCCGAGCACCAGGCCCGCCTCCAGGCGGAGTTGCACACCGAGGCCGTGCAGCGCAGGCAGCGGCTCGACCAGGAGCTGGCCGAGCGCCGCCAGACCGTCGAGTCGCACGTCAACGAGAACGTCGCCTGGGCCGAGCAGCTGCGCGCCCGGACCGAGGCGCAGGCCCGTCGGCTCATGGACGAGTCCCGCGCCGAGGCCGAACAGGCGCTGGCCGCCGCCCGCAACGAGGCCGCCCGGCTGGCCGAGGAGACCCGCCAGCGGGTCGGCGCGGACACCGAGGCGGCCAGGACCGAAGCCGAAGCGATCCTGCTGCGCGCCCGCAAGGACGCCGAGCGGCTCCTCGGGGCCGCGTCCGCGCAGGCCCAGGAGGCCACCAGCCACGCGGAGCAGCTGCGTTCCAGCACGACCGCCGAGACCGACCAGGCCCGCCGCCAGACCGCCGAGCTGAACCGGTCCGCCGAGCAGCGCCTCGCGGAGGCCGAGACCCGGCTGCGCGAGTCCCGGCTGGAGGCCGAGAAGGTCCTCGCCGAGGCGAAGGAGGCGGCCGCCAAGCAGCTGGCCGCCGCCGAGTCGCAGAACGAGCAGCGCACCCGTACGGCCAAGTCGGAGATCGCCCGGCTGGTCGGCGAGGCCACCAAGAGCGCCGACGCCCTCAAGGAAGAGGCCGAGCAGGCCCTGTCCGACGCCCGCGCCGAGGCGGAGCGGCTGGTCGCGGAGGCCGCCGAGAAGGCCGGTACGGTCGCCGCCGAGGAGGCCGCGGCCCAGCTAGCGAAGGCCGCCCGCAGCGCCGAGGAGGTGCTGACCAAGGCTTCCGAGGACGCGCAGTCGACGACGAAGGCGGCGAGCGAGGAGGCCGAGCGCATCCGCCGCGAGGCGGAGGCCGAGGCGGACCGGCTGCGCGGCGAGGCCGCCGAGCAGGCCGACCAGCTCAAGGGCGCGGCCAAGGACGACACCAAGGAGTACCGGGCCAAGACGGTCGAGCTCCAGGAGGAGGCCCGCCGACTGCGCGGCGAGGCCGAGCAGCTGCGCTCCGAGGCGGTCGCCGAGGGCGAGCGCATCCGGAGCGAGGCTCGCCGCGAGGCGGTCCAGCAGCTGGAGGAGGGCGCACGCACCGCCGAGGAGCTGCTGACCAAGGCCCGCTCCGACGCCGACGAGCTGCGCACCAAGGCGAACGGCGAGAGCGAGCGCATCCGCGCCGAGGCCGCCGAGCGGGCCGCCACCCTGCGCAAGCAGGCCGAGGAGACACTGGAGCGCACGCGCGCCGAGGCCGACAAGCTGCGGGCCGAGGCCGAGGAGCAGGCGGCGGCGACCACGGAGGCGGCCGAGCGGGCCGCTGCCGAGCTGCGCGAGGAGACCGAGCGCGGCCTCGCCGCCCGGCAGGCCGAGGCCGCCGAGGAGCAGACCCGGCTGCACGGCGAGGCCGAGGCCCGGCTCGCCGCCGCCGAGGAGGCGCTCGGCGAGGCGCGTACGGAAGCGGAGCGCATCCGCCGCGAGACGGCCGAGGAGGCGGAGCGGCAGCGAGCCGAGACCGCCGAGCGCGTGCGGGCGCTGACCGAGCAGGCCGGGGCGGAGGCCGAGCGGCTGCGCGACGAGGCCGCCGCGGACGCCTCACAGGCCCGGGCCGAGGCCGAGAGCCTGGCCGTACGGCTGCGCACGGAGGCGTCCGCCGAGGCCGAGCGGCTCAGGTCCGAGGCGCAGGAGAGCGCCGACCGCGTGCGTGCGGAGGCGGCCGCGGCCGCCGAGCGGGTCGCCACCGAGGCGGCCGAGGCGCTGGAAGCCGCCCAGGAGGAGGCGTCCCGCCGCCGCCGGGAGGCCGAGGAGATCCTCGGCGCGGCCCGGACCGAGGCGGAGCAGGAGCGCGAGCGGGCCCGCGAGCAGAGCGAGGAGCTGCTCGCCTCCGCCCGCAAGCGGGTCGAGGAGGCGCAGGCCGAGGCGCAGCGGCTGGTCGCGGAGGCGGACGCCAGGGCCACCGAGCTGGTCGCGGCTGCCGAGCAGACCGCCCAGCAGGTGCGGGACTCCGTCGCCGGTCTCCAGGAGCAAGCCGAGGAGGAGATCGCCGGGCTGCGCTCGACGGCCGAGCACGTCGCGGAGCGCACGCGCGGCGAGGCTCAGGAGGAGGCGGACCGGGTCCGCGCCGACGCGCACGCCGAGCGGGAACGGGCGTCCGAGGACGCGAGCCGGATCCGCCGGGAGGCGAACGAGGAGACCGAGGCGGCGAAGGCGCTGGCCGAGCGGACGGTCGCCGACGCGATCGCCGAGGCGGAGCGGCTGCGCGCGGACACCTCCGAGTACAGCCAGCGGATGCGTACGGAAGCCTCCGACGCCCTCGCGTCGGCGGAGCAGGACGCGTCCAAGGCCCGGGCCGAGGCCCGTCAGGACGCCAACCGCATCCGCTCGGAGGCGGCGGCGCAGGCGGACCTGCTGATCACCGAGTCCACGACCGAGAGCGAGCGCATCCGCACCGAGGCGGACCGGGCGGCCGAGGCGCTCGTGGTCGAGGCCACCACGGAGGCCAACCGCCGTCGGGCCGACTCCACCGAGCAGGCGGACCGGACGCTGGCCGAGGCGGGCGCCGAGGCGGAGCGGATGCGCACGGAGGCGGCCGAGCGGCTCGGCTCCGCGCAGGAGCACGCGGCCCGGACCCGCGAGGAGGCCGAACGGCTGCGCAGCGACGCGGAGTCGGCGGCCGAGGAGCTGCGCGCGGATGCCCGCCAGGAGGCGGACCGGGTGCTGGACGAGGCCCGCGAGGCGGCGGCCAAGCGCCGGGCGGACGCGGCCGAGCAGGCGGACCAGCTCATCAACAAGGCGCGGGAGGAGGCGCTGCGTACGGCCACCGAGGCCGAGGGGCAGGCCGACACCATGGTCGGCGCGGCCCGCAAGGAGGCCGAACGGATCACCTCGGAGGCGACCGTCGAGGGCAACACCCTCGTGGAGCGCGCCCGTGCCGACGCCGACGAACTGCTGGTCGGCGCCCGGCGCGACGCGACGCAGATCCGGGAGCGGGCAGAGGAGCTGCGGGCCCGGCTGGAGAGCGAGATCGAGGAACTGCACGAGCGGGCCCGCCGCGAGACGTCCGAGCAGATGAAGACGGCGGGCGAGCGCGTCGACAACCTGATGAAGGCGGCGACCGAGCAGCGCGAGGAGGCCGAGGCGAAGGCCAAGCAGCTGCTGGCGGAGGCCAATTCGGAGGCCAGCAAGGTACGGATCGCCGCGGTGAAGCGGGCCGAGTCGCTGCTGAAGGAGGCCGAGGCCAAGAAGGCCGGGCTGATCCGCGAGGCGGAGAAGCTGCGTGCCGACGCGGAGGCCGAGGCCAAGAAGACGGTCGACGAGGGTCAGCGCGAGCTGGATGTCCTGGTGCGCAGGCGCGAGGACATCAATGCGGAGATCTCCCGTGTCCAGGACGTGCTCGAAGCGTTGGAGTCTTTCGAGGCTCCGACCGGGGGCGGTAAACCGGCGGGCGGCTCCGCGGGAGGCGTCAAGGCTCCGGCGGCGGCGGGCAGCCGGTCGGGGGGCAAGTCGTCCGAGCGGTAGCGACCTACCGGACGGTAGTGATCTACGGGGGCCCGTGCTTCGTCATGGACATTCAACCCTTCGAGTGCAAGTACTCCAGGGGTCAGCCACTCAAAAGGGGTGTCATTCTCCAGATCAAACCGGCATCTGCACGCTGACACGCCGCTATGGCCCCTAGGATTCCCTCTATCACCTCACCGGTCTCATTCGACAGGAACCCCATGAGCGACCCTTCCTCCCCCTTCGGCTTCGAGCTCGTGCGACGTGGTTACGACCGCGGTCAGGTGGACGACCGCATTACCAAGCTCGTCGCCGACCGTGATAGTGCTCTGGCCCGAATCACCTCTCTGGAAAAGCGCATCGAGGAGCTGCACCTCGAAACGCAGAACGCCCAGGCCCAGGTCAATGACGCCGAGCCGTCGTACGCCGGTCTCGGTGCCCGTGTCGAGAAGATTCTCCGCCTCGCCGAGGAGGAGGCCAAGGACCTGCGCGAGGAGGCCCGTCGCGCGGCCGAGCAGCACCGCGAGCTCGCCGAGTCGGCCGCCCAGCAGGTGCGCAACGACGCCGAGTCGTTCGCCGCCGAGCGCAAGGCGAAGGCCGAGGACGAGGGCGTCCGTATCGTCGAGAAGGCCCAGGGCGAGGCGAACACCCTGCGCTCGGACGCCCAGAAGGACGCCCAGCAGAAGCGCGAGGAGGCCGACGCCCTCTTCGAGGAGACCCGCGCCAAGGCCGCCCAGGCCGCGGCCGACTTCGAGACGAACCTCGCCAAGCGCCGTGAGCAGTCGGAGCGCGACCTCGCGTCCCGTCAGGCCAAGGCCGAGAAGCGCCTCGCCGAGATCGAGCACCGCGCCGAGCAGCTCCGCCTGGAGGCCGAGAAGCTCCGTACGGACGCCGAGCGCCGGGCCCGCCAGACGGTGGAGACCGCACAGCGCCAGGCCGAGGACATCGTCGCCGACGCCAACGCCAAGGCCGACCGGATCCGCAGCGAATCGGAGCGCGAGCTGGCGGCGCTCACCAACCGCCGCGACTCGATCAACGCGCAGCTGACCAACGTCCGCGAGATGCTGGCGACGCTGACCGGCGCCGCCGTGGCCGCCGCCGGCGCCCCGGTGGAGGACGAGGCCGCCACCCGTGGCGTGCCCGCCCAGCAGACCCGCTGACGCCACGTCGGCACCGTAGTACCCGCGATACCCCCGTGTGCGCCCGGTTCCGCCTTTGTGGTGGCGCCGGGCGCTCGGGCGTTCTAGCGTAGGCGCATGATCGAGCTTGAGGGACTCACCAAACGGTTCGGCAGCAAGATCGCCGTCGATCACCTGACATGTCAGGTGAAACCGGGTATCGTGACGGGCTTTCTGGGTCCCAACGGGGCAGGCAAGTCCACCACGATGCGGATGATGCTCGATCTCGACAATCCGACCAGTGGCACGGTGCGCATCGACGGCAAGCACTACCGCGACCTCCAGGAACCGCTGAAGTACATCGGGGCGCTCCTCGACGCCAAGGCGATGCACGGCGGCCGCAGCGCGTACAACAACCTGCTGTGCCTGGCGCAGAGCAACCGCATCCCGAGCAGCCGGGTCGACGAGGTGCTCGACATGGTCGGCCTCAGCGCGGTGGCGCGGAAGAAGTCCAAGGGGTTCTCCCTCGGCATGGGCCAGCGGCTCGGCATCGCGTCGGCACTGCTCGGCGATCCCGAGATCCTGATGTTCGACGAACCGGTCAACGGACTGGACCCCGAGGGAATTCACTGGATCCGCAATCTGATGAAGGCGCTCGCCTCGGAGGGCCGGACGATCTTCGTCTCATCCCACCTGATGAGCGAAATGGCGCTGACCGCGGACCATTTGATCGTGATCGGCCAGGGCAAGCTGCTCGCCGACACCTCGATGGCGGACTTCATCCATGAGAACTCCCGCAGTTATGTGCGGCTGCGCTCGCCCCAGCAGGAACGGCTGCGCGATGTGCTGCACCAGGAGGGATTCACGGTCGTCGAGACGGGCAGCGGGACCCTGGAGATCGACGGCGCCACCACCGAGGAGCTCGGCGAGCTGGCCGCCCGTCACCAGGTGGTGCTGCACGAGCTGAGCGCCCAGCGGGCCTCGCTGGAGGACGCCTTCATGCAGATGACCGCCGCTTCCGTCGAGTATCACGCCCACTCCGAACGGGACCCCGTCGCCGGGGCGCCCGCGGTGGGCGCGGGCTGGGGCGAGGACTGGAACAAACAGGGCGCCACCGAGAACGAGGGGAAGTGACGACGATGGCATCGGTACCCGCGGTTCTCACCTCGGAGTGGACCAAGATCCGGTCGGTCTCCTCGACGACCTGGACCCTCATCTGCGCGTTCGTCGTCACGGTCGCGATGAGCGCGGCGCTGAGCGCCCTGCTGAACGCCACGTTCGACGACCTCTCGGAGGCCGAGCAGGTCACGTTCGACCCCACGCTCGTCAGCTTCTCCGGGACGGTCCTCGGCCAGCTCGCCATGGTCGTGTTCGGGGTGCTCGTCGTCGGTACGGAGTACAGCTCCGGCATGATCCGCACCTCGCTGGCGGCCGTGCCGCAGCGCGGGACGCTGCTCTTCAGCAAGATCACGGTGGCCGGGGTGCTCGCCCTCCTCGTGGGCCTGCTCACCAGCTTCGTCTCGTTCTTCCTCGGCCAGGCACTGCTGGGCGACCGGGGCACGGACATCGGTGCGGAGAACGTGCTGCGCGCGGTGGTCGGCGCCGGTCTCTACATGGGACTGATCGCGATCTTCTCCATGGGGGTGGCGGCGATGCTGCGCAGTTCCATGCTGTCGCTGGGCATCCTGATGCCGTTCTTCTTCCTGGTCTCACAGATCCTGATCGCGGTGCCGTACGCGAAGGACGTCGCCCGGTACTTCCCCGACCAGGCCGGTTCCAAGATCATGCAGGTCGTCCCGGGGGCACTGAACAGCGATCCGGCACCGTACGGACCCTGGGCCGGCCTCGGGATCATGGTGCTCTGGGTACTGGCCGCGCTGCTCGGCGGCTACCTGGTCCTGAAGAAGCGGGACGCGTGAGCCCGTAACGGTCCGCTCGCACGCCGTGCGCGACTTGGCCGGAACCGTCAAGGCCTGGTTATCCTCCTAACTCTTACGGGGGTGCGCGGCCAGGTGGCCCGAGCCCCGACGACCGAGTGAAGTCGATGGGGCTGGAGAATGATCGAGGCAGTCGGCCTGACCAAGCGCTACGGCGCGAAGACGGCCGTGGACGACCTTTCCTTCCAGGTGCGGCCGGGTGCCGTCACCGGGTTCCTCGGTCCCAACGGGTCGGGCAAGTCCACGACCATGCGCATGATCCTCGGCCTGGACCGCCCCACCGCAGGTCGCGTCACGATCTGCGGCCACCCCTACCGCAGCCTGCCCAACGCGCCGCGCCAGGTCGGCGCGCTGCTGGACGCCAAGGCCGTGCACGGCGGCCGCACCGCCCGCAACCACCTGCTGTCCCTGGCCCAGCTCGCGGGCATCCCGGCGGCACGGGTCGACGAGGTGCTGGGTGTCGTCGGACTTCAGGACGTCGCCAGGCGGCGCTCCAGCGGCTTCTCCCTCGGCATGGGCCAGCGGCTCGGGATCGCGGCGGCGCTGCTCGGCGATCCGCAGGTGCTGCTCTTCGACGAGCCGGTCAACGGGCTCGACCCGGAGGGCATCCACTGGGTCCGCAACCTGATGAAGATGCTGGCCGCCGAGGGCCGTACGGTCTTCGTCTCGTCCCATCTGATGAGCGAGATGGCGCTCACCGCGGACCATCTGATCGTGATCGGCCGCGGCCGGCTGCTCTCCGACATGAGCGTCAAGGACTTCATCTCGGCGAACTCCGCCGACTTCGCCCGCGTACGGGTGCCGACGGGCGACCCTGCGGAGCGCGAGAAGCTGACGGCCTCGCTCATCGAGGCGGGCGGCCGGGTCATGTCGGAGCCGGACGGGGCCCTGCGCGTCACCGGGCTGCCGCTGCCGAGGATCAGCGACGTGGCGCACGCGAACGACGTACGGCTCTGGGAGCTCTCGCCGCACCAGGCCTCCCTTGAGGAGGCGTACATGCGGATGACGCAGGGCGTGGTCGACTACCGCTCGACGGACGACGCCAAGGCGGGCCTCGCGGAGCCGCAGCAGGGCCCGTACGGGGACGGCTCGGGCGGTTACGGGGCCGCGCCCGGCCACGGGGACCCCCGGCCGGTGGAGGTGCCGCAGGACGGCTGGTACGCCCCGCCGCCGCCCGGACAGAACCCGTACGCGGCCTCCGGGAGGGACGCGGCGGCCCGGGAAGCCCCCGCGGCCTCCTTCCCCGCTCCCGTAGCGGCCCCCGAGACAGCCCCCGAGCCCTCTCCCGCCGCCCCGGCCGGACAGCAGACCAGCGAGGACCCCCGATGACGACGCCGGCCACCCCCCAGGCCCACGAGCAGCAGGCGCCGGGACACGGTCCGGCGGTGTCCTACACCTCGCCCATCCCGATCCGCCCCGCGACCCTCGGCGACGCGATCGCCTCGGAGTGGACGAAGATCCGTTCCGTGCGCTCCACGATCTGGACGCTCGGCGTGATGATGATGCTGATGCTGGCGGTCGGGGTGGGGTCGGCGCTGCTGATCGCCGCCACGGACACCGATCTGATGGGCGAGCCCGTTCTGGGCCTCGGCTTCTTCGGGGTGCTGCTGGGCTCGATCTGTGTGATCACCCTCGGCGTGCTGACCATCGGCTCCGAGTACAGCACCGGCATGATCCGTACGACGCTGACGGCCTGCCCCAGCCGGAGCCGGGTGCTGACGGCGAAGGCCATCGTCTTCTTCCTGCTGACCTTCGCCCTCACGACGGTGGCCGCCACGGTCATCGCGGCGTTCCAGACCCTGATCCTGGACGGCGGCACCGCCTCGGGTTCCCTGTGGCTGCGCGCCACCCTCGGGGCCGGGGTCTACATCGCGACCCTCGGCCTGCTGTCCCTGGGCGTCGGTGCGATCGTCCGGCACTCGGCGGGCGCGATCACGATCATGATCGGTGTGGTGCTGCTGCCTCTGGTGCTCGCGCCGTTCATGTACGCGGAGAGCCTGCGCGGCCTCCAGCGCTTCCTGGTCGAGTACTCGATCCCGAACCAGCTCGGCGCGCTGTACGGCACGACGGTGACCAGCTCCGGGCCGTCCGGCTGGGAGCCGCTGCTGCTGATGCCGCTGCTGGCCGCCGCGGCGCTGGGCGGGGCGTACGCGGCGCTGAAGCAGCGTGATGTCTGAGCCACCCGGCCCCTCGGCTCGGCCGGGGCGCCCGGGCCGGTGGGCTCAGTAGCGCGGCGCGTTCCTGGACCGCTGCACCCGTGTGGTGCGGCGGTCCTTCGCGTTCCAGCACGCCTTGTGCCAGTGCCTGCGGTCGTCGATCCCGCCGAACTCGGGCCAGGCGACGAGGTGCGGGACGCCGGAGGGGATCTCCTGGTCGCAGCCGGGGCAGCGGTAGCGCTTGCCCTGGGCGCTCGCGCCGCTGACCGGGCGCACCGACCACTCCTCGCCCTGCCAGCTCTCGGTGGCCCCTCCCCCGCCGTACCGTCCGGGCGCCGCGCCGGGCCGGTCGTCGGGACTCTCGCCACCACGGGGGCGGTTTCGGCGCGGGGACACAGGACACCTCACGGGGGCGGTTCGGGCACGGCGGGTTCAAGCCTAGAGCCTCGCCTCCGGGACAGCCGTCGGGTGCGGCGGGCGGCCCGATCCGGCAGCGGGGTGAGTTAGCGGAAAATCGCAACAACTTCTTCGTGGACCGTGCCTTTGGCACGTGTCAGACGTTGTTGCCAGTGGGGGAGAACCGCGTCGGGCCGCAAGGAGGCAATAGGCGATGCGCATCGGAACGTTCGTTCTGGCAGCCCAGTTCCCGGGGCAGGGGCCGGGTGAGGCCCTGCACCGGGCCGTCCGGTCCGCCGAGGCCGCTGAGGCGTCGGGGCTCGACTCGGTCTGGCTGGCCGAGCACCACTTCGTGCCGTACGGAGTCTGCCCGTCCGCCACCACGCTGGCCGCGCTGCTGCTGGGCCGCACCCGCAGGATCCGGATCGGCACCGCGGTCAGTGTGCTGCCCAACCACCACCCGGTCGCCCTCGGCGAACAGGCCGCGCTGCTGCATCTGACCAGCGGCGGCCGCTTCTCGCTGGGGGTGGGCCGGGGTGGTCCCTGGGTGGACCTGGAGGTCTTCGGCGGCGGCCTCGACGCCTATGAGAACGGCTTCCCCGAGGCACTGGACCTGCTGCTCGACTGGCTGCGGGAGCCGAGGGTCGCGGGGCGCGGCGAGCGGTTCGGCTTCCGCGAGGTGGCCGTGGTGCCGCGCGCGGACGAGCTGCTGACCGGGCCGGACGAGGCGGGGGCGGGCGCTTCTGGGCCCGAGGTCGTCGTCGCGTGCACCTCGGCGTCGAGCGTACGGCTCGCGGCGCGGCAGGGGCTCCCGATGCTGCTGGGCATGCACTGCGGGGACGAGGAGAAGGCGGACATGGTCGCCCTGTGGCGTACGGCCGCCCGAGAGGCCGGTCAGCCGCCCGAGGTGGTGGAGGGGGCCGCACATGTGTCCGCAGGGGTGGCCCAGCTCGCGGACAGCCCCGGGGACGCGGTGGAGACGCTGGTGAAGACGATGCCAGGGTGGCTGCGGCAGGGGCTCGACGCCCATGTCACGGTCGACGGCAGGCACCGCGTGATGCGGGACCCCGTCGCGTACACGGAGTTGCTGTGCGGGCTGCACCCGGTGGGCACGCCGAAGCTGGCCGCCGACCGCCTCGCGGCCACCGCCGAGCGGACGGGGATCACCCGCTTCGCCCTGCTGGTGGAGGGGTCGGGGGATCTCGCGGCGACCGAGGAGAACGTCCGACGACTGGGCGCCGACGTGCTGCCCCTGCTCACCTGACCTGCGCATGCCGGTGTTCCTCGGCGACATCTCTGGGGGACCTGTGGTGCGGTGGTACGGGAGCTGCCGCCCCGGAGCCAGTTGCACCTCCCGCGGCCCGGAACGGCAGCAGAAGCGTTCAGCAGTCCCGTAGTTCGGGCGACTGGTTGAGCAACTGGCCCCTCACCGAGGTGAACTTGGCCAGTCGGTCGTCGACCGAGGCGTCCAGCGGGAACACCGCGACGCGGTGGCAGTTCTGGAATGCGAGACGCACTCCGAAGTGCCGCTGAAGCGCGCCGCGTATCGCATCACTCGCGAGCGCGCGCAGCAGCTGACCACGTGCCTGCTCGTCCGGCGGAGGCGTCTGGTTGTCGGCGAACTGTCCACCGTCCACCTTCAGCTGAGCCACCAGCGAGCTGATCATCTCCCATGCGTAGGGCAGGGAGGTCCGGACGCAGTCGACGAAGTCGGCTTCGTCGACCTCGCCTCGCTCGGCCTGTTCCAACAGCGCCGGTGAGACGTCGAGCGACATGGGTTCTCCTCTCGCGACCCCGGGCAGTGGCCGGGGCCTTACGGGCAGGGAAGAAGGGCGACGACGCAGCGTGCACGGACGGCGACCTCCTGCTTCCACGGTAAGCGTGCGATCGGGGCCGCACCAGGAGATTGGGAACACAACCGGCCAATAACGAAGGGGCGCAAAGAGGGGCAAGCCCGCGCGGCCGCAACGCCGCGCGCACCGAGTGACAGGGGGCAACAGGTGGGGAAATCGCGCCGGGCCCCCGTCGTCGAGTAGCGTTGCCGACCATGCGTCTCGTCATCGCCCGTTGCTCCGTGGACTACGCGGGCCGGCTCACAGCCCACCTGCCCTCTGCCCCCCGTCTGATCCTGGTGAAGGCGGACGGCAGCGTCTCCATCCACGCCGACGACCGGGCGTACAAGCCCCTCAACTGGATGTCCCCGCCGTGCACCCTGAAGGAGGGCGCCGGCGAGGACGAAGGCGTCTGGACCGTGGTGAACAAGGCGGGCGAGAAACTGATCATCACGATGGAGGAAATCCTTCACGACTCCTCCTACGAGCTGGGCGTCGACCCGGGGCTGATCAAGGACGGCGTGGAAGCGCACCTCCAGGAGCTGCTCGCGGACCGGATCGAGATCCTCGGCGAGGGCCACACCCTGATCCGCCGTGAATACCCCACCGCGATCGGCCCGGTGGACATCCTGTGCCGGGACGCGGACGGGGGGACGGTGGCCGTGGAGCTGAAGCGCCGGGGTGACATCGACGGCGTCGAGCAGCTGACCCGCTATCTGGAACTGCTCAACCGCGACCCGCATCTCGCACCGGTCCGGGGCGTCTTCGCGGCCCAGGAGATCAAGCCGCAGGCCCGGGTGCTGGCCACGGACCGGGGCATCGGCTGCCTGGTCCTCGACTACGACGCGATGCGCGGCATCGAGGACGACAAGCTGCGGCTGTTCTGATCCCTGCCGGAAGGAGCCGGGCCGCCCGCGTTCGACGCGGACGGCCCGGCTTTCGCGTATGTCCGGGAGCCTTGACGTACGTTCCGGAGCCTTGACTACGTCCTGAAGCGCTCAGGCCGTCGCGTCGGTGGCCGAGGGCGGCTCCGGGGCGCTCGCCGACTCCACGGGGCCGCTCGCGGAGGAGGAGCCCTCCGACTCCGAGGGGTCCGTCGTGGACGGTGTGGGCGACGGGTCCGGGTCCTCACCGTCCGACTCCGACGGCGAGGGGCTCGCGCCCTCGCTCTCGCTCTCCGTGGGCGTGGGCGTGGTCGGCTTCCCGCTGGGCGACGGGTCGTCGGACGGGCTGCTGCTCTCACTGCCCGTCGGCCCGTCCGTCGGGGTGGTGCCGGTGCTCGTGGAGGCGCTCGGGGACGGCGTACCGGAGGTACTGGGGGTGGCCGGGCCCGAGGCGCCCGGGGTCGTCGGGGCCGCGCCGCCGGTCGTCTCCCGCCCCGGTGTGGAGCCGTCCTGCGGCTCGTCGGCGGGCGTGTCGTCGTCGGTGCCGTCCTCGGAGGCCGACTGCTCGGTGGTGACGTTGCGGCTGCCCGGTTCCTCGCTGCCCGTGGTGACGCCGAGGGTGACGACGGTGCCGAGCACGGCGATCAGCAGCGCGCCCGCGCCCGCCGCGGCGAGGTTGCGCCGGGCCCCGCCCAGGAGCGCGCGGGCGCCGTTCTTGTACGGGGCGGGGCCCGGCGGCAGCAAGGAGATCAGGGTCGGGTCCGGCATCGAGTCCGGGCCGTCCTGCCGGTCCGGCCGGGCGAACACCGGCGGGCCCGGGAACCCGCCGGGCGGCGTGCCCGGGCCGTCCCGGCGTACGACGGGCACCTCGTCGCCCGAGGGGGTGCGGCCGAGGGGGGTGAAGTCACCGGAGCGGTCCGCGACCAGGGCGAGCGCACGGCGTCCGGCGACGGCCCCGGACTTGTCGGCGAGCGCGCCGCGCATACCGATCGAGGTCTCCAGCTCGGTCCGGGCCCGGTCCGGGTTGCCGGTGCAGAGCGCGAGGACGCCCAACTCGTGGTGGAAGTAGGCCTCCTCGGCGACCTCACCGGCGCTCCTGGCGGCCTCCTGGCCGATCCTGAGGGCCCGTTCCCAGGCTCCCCAGCCCAGGCCCGCGGCGAAGGCCGGGGCGGCGCTGCGGGCGAGCAGGACGGCGGCGCTGGCCGCGCCCGCCTCGTCGCCGGGGACCAGCCGGGCCAGGGAGGCGACGATCGCGTCGGACTCGGCGACCGCGCGCTGCGGGGTGACCGAGGGGTGCGAGGTCCACCAGGCGTAGTGCTGGGCGGCGGTACGGGCGTGGGCGGCGGCCTCGTCCGCGTAGCCGCCGGCCTCCAGCTGGGCGAGCACTCCGGCGGCGAGGCGGTAGCGCGGTCCGGCCGGGGAGAGCAGGCCGCAGCCCGCGAGTTCACCGAGTGCGGCGTCCGCGTGGGTGTCGCCCACGAGGGCCGGCAGGTGGGCCTGGTGGGGCACCTCGCCGCCGAGGGCGACGGCGAAGCGCAGGGTCTCGCGGGCGGCCTCGCTGAGCCGGGAGGCCAGCAGCACGGCGGGCGCGGCGCCCTCGCCGAGGCTCGGCAGGGGGACGTCCAGAGCTTCGGCGGTGGGTGCTTCGGGGGCCGGAGGCGCGTCGTCCGGGCGTGGCTCGAAGTAGTCGTACTCGTCGAAGGCCGTGGGGTCGACGCGCAGCTGGTCGCCCTGGCGGAGCAGGGACCCCGCCTGGACGAAGCGCAGCGGCAGCCCTTCGGACTCGAACCAGAGGTCGCCCGCCCAGTTCCGCTCGTCCTCGGTGAGGGGGCGCTCGACGACCTGCTCCAGCAGCTCCAGCGAGGCGCCGCGGCCGAGGCCCGCGAGGAGGACCTCCTCCACGTGGCCCTCCACACCGGGGGTGGCGGCCTCGGGGGTGGCGGCGAACAGGAAGGCGCACTCGGGGGTGGCGCCGAGCAGTTCGTCCAGGGCCGCCCCGGCTATCTCCAGGTCGTCGACGGTGACGACCGCGCCGATGCCCCGCACGAACGTGAGCAGTTCCTCGCGGTCGGGGCGGTGCAGCGGGGCCTGGTAGACCGTGTCGAAGAGGGCGTACAGCAGGTCGGTGGCGGTGCGCCCGCGGCCGCTGAGGCGTACGACGCCGTCGGGGGCGAGGTCGGCGCAGTCGGCGGCGACGACGTCCAGCAGGGCGGTGCGGCCCGATCCGGCCTGGCCGGTCAGGCGTACGCTGCGGCCGCGCGCCAGCAGCCCGACCAGGCGCTCGCGCTCCTCCTGGCGCTCCAGCAGGGGCGGCTGCGGGGCGGGCGGGCCCGGGGGGACGGGGGGTGCGCCCGCGCGCTCGTGGTCGGCGCGCTCGGCGGGGGTGCGGCGGACGGGGGCGGCGGGCTCCGAGCCGGGCGGGCAGGCCTCGACCTCGCTGCCGTCGACGGGGTTGACCGTGACGAGCAGATCACCGGCGGTCAGCCGGACGACACGGACCTGCTGCGGTGTCTGCTGCCCGAAGTCGGCGGCGGCGTCGCGGGACGGCCGCCGGTGGTCCGGCTCGCCGCCGGGACGGTCGTGCCCCTGCCCGTGTTCCTCGGGTGCCCGGTGTGTCGGGTCCATCGCAAAGTCCCCCAGACGCGTCGTGCGCGGTTGCCCCTCCCGGCCTCACACGCCCCGCTGTCGCTTCCGGTCCGGTGTCCACCACTTGGGTTTCGGTTTCATTCGGCGGACGGCCGAACATTAGACCTTGCACAGTATCTACGAAGGGGCGGGGTGCCGCGCCGCCCAGGACGTCACGTTCCGGTGAGGATTGCGCGACTTCTGCCGCCGGATTCCGTCCGTCCGTTCACTCGGCGGGACCGGCGGGGGCAGCAGGACGCCCTCTTAGACGCGCGGCAGCGAGTCGGCGGCGATCCCGCCCTCGATGGCCAGGATGCGGTGCAGCCGGGTGGCCACCAGGAGGCGCTGCATCTGCGGCGGCACACCGCGCAGCACGAGGCGGCGTCCGGCCCGTCCGGCCCGGCGGTGGGCCCCCATGATGACGCCGAGTCCGGTGGCGTCCCAGGAGTCCAGCTCGGTCAGGTCCAGCACGAGGTCGCCAGCTCCGTCGTCGACGGCCGTGTGCAGGACCGTACGGGCGTCCGCCGCGCTTCGGACGTCGAGGCGGCCCCCGACGACCAGCTCGGCGTGGTCGCCCCTGATGTGCATATGCGCTCCCCGGTCATGCTCCGTAGAAGGTCCGTCTGTCTTTTCTTCTGCCTGTGCTTCTGTCTCTGTCACAACTGACTGCCCCGGCGACAGGGAAGTTGCCGTCTGTAAGCGAACCGATACCGAATTCACTCGGTGGAGTGAAGCCGGTTCGCCGGAGACCGGTCGCTGCCGGGTACACTCCCCGGCTTCCTCGGCTCCCCCGGCCCTGACGGCGGCGGGCCGACGGGCCGGGGAGCGCGGTTCGCGGTCAGTACGTGTAGAAGCCCTGCCCGCTCTTGCGCCCGATGTCACCTGCGTCGACCATCCGGCGCATCAGCTCCGGGGCGGCGAACTTCTCGTCCTGGGACTCGGTGTAGATGTTGCCGGTGGCGTGCAGCAGGATGTCGACGCCGGTGAGGTCGGCCGTGGCGAGCGGGCCCATGGCGTGGCCGAAGCCCAGCTTGCAGGCGATGTCGATGTCCTCGGCCGAGGCGACGCCCGACTCGTACAGCTTGGCCGCCTCGACGACGAGCGCCGAGATGAGCCGGGTGGTGACGAAGCCCGCCACGTCGCGGTTGACGACGATGCAGGTCTTGCCGACGGACTCGGCGAACTCCCGTGCGGTGGCGAGGGTTTCGTCGCTGGTCTTGTAGCCGCGTACCAGCTCGCAGAGCTGCATCATCGGGACCGGCGAGAAGAAGTGCACGCCGACGACGCGCTCCGGACGCTCCGTCACGGCCGCGATCTTGGTGATCGGGATGGCGGAGGTGTTGGAGGCGAGGACGGTGTGCTCGCCGACGACCTTGTCCAGGGAGCGGAAGATCTCGTGCTTGACCTCCAGCTTCTCGAAGACGGCCTCCACGACGACGTCCGCGTCCGCGACGGCGTCGAGGTCGGTGGTCGTGGTGATGCGGGCGAGCGCTGCCTCGGCGTCGGCGGCCTCCAGCTTGCCCTTGGCGACGAACTTGTCGTACGAGGCCTCGATGCCGTCGCGGCCACGCGTCAGCGCGGCGTCGGTGACGTCCCGCAGCACGACGTCCCAGCCCGCCTGGGCGGAGACCTGCGCGATCCCGGACCCCATGAGTCCGGCCCCGATGACGGCGAGCTTCCTGGCCACGTTCGCACCCCTTGGTTTCTGTTCGCCTGTGCGGCATTTGTTCACGGCGGTTCACATGCTCTCCGGCGGAGGTTAGTACCCGTCGGGCGCGCTGGGGCCGCGAAGAGATGCGCGTCACGTCTCGAATGACGGACATCACACCGGGACGCGTCATTCGGCTCCACGCCGTGCGCAGTTGGGGGTTCGGCGTCACTACGCTGACCCCATGGTCAATCTGACGCGCATCTACACCCGGACCGGCGACCGGGGTACCACCGCCCTCGGCGACATGAGCCGCACAGCCAAGACCGATCTGCGGATCTCGGCGTACGCGGACGCCAACGAGGCCAACGCGGTGATCGGGACCGCCATCGCGCTGGGGCAGCTGCACGAGGACGTGGTCAAGGTCCTCGTACGGGTCCAGAACGACCTGTTCGACGTGGGCGCCGACCTGTCCACCCCGGTGGTCGAGGACCCGAAGTATCCGCCGCTGCGGGTCGAGCAGTCCTACATCGACAAGCTGGAGGCGGACTGCGACCGCTTCCTGGAGGAGCTGGAGAAGCTGCGCAGCTTCATCCTTCCCGGGGGTACGCCGGGGGCCGCACTGCTCCACCAGGCGTGCACGGTGGTCCGGCGGGCCGAGCGGTCCACCTGGGCGGCGCTGGAGGTGCACGGTGAGTCGATGAACGCCCTGACCGCCACGTATCTCAACCGCCTCTCCGACCTCCTGTTCATTCTGGCGCGGAGCGCGAACAAGGAGGTCGGGGACGTGCTGTGGGTGCCGGGCGGCGAGCGCTGACGCTTCCCGGGCGGGGGCCCGCCTACTTCTCGGCCGGTTCCCGCTCGACGGCGGCGTCTTCGTAGCCCTTCGGGGCCTGCTTCGGGAACAGCGTGTAACTCCCGGCGATGATCAGGTTGATGCCGATCACCCAGCCCATCTTCTGCTGCCACATCCGCAGCGAGCTGGTCTCCCCGCCGGAGCCGACGTACCAGACCGCCGCCTGGAGCAGCCCGAGCGCGACGGTCGCGGCGAGGATCCAGCGGGCGGCGGCGCGCCACTCGTGGACGGCGCGGGCCGTGCCGTACTTCGGCGGCTTCACCGGCGGCGGGCCGCCGAACCAGCGGTGGGCGACACGGGCGTCCACCCACTTGATGGTGTGGTGGCCGAGGCCCACGGTGAAGCCGATGTAGACGGCGGCCAGCCCGTGCTTCCAGTCGGGCTCGGCCCCGTTCTTCAGGTCGATCGCCGTCACCACCAGCAGCAGGACCTCCAGCAGCGGCTCGCACAGCAGCACGGCGGCTCCGAGCCTCGGTTTCCTCGCGACGTAGCGCAGTGCGAGCCCCGCGGCCAGCAGCACCCAGAAAGCGACCTCGCAGGCCACGACCAGAATGGCGATCACAGCGTCTCTCCTCCCGTTCCCCTCCAGCCTCCCGTCCGCGGGGCGGGGAATCGTCGTCGGCAGTGACGAAACGGGACTGCATCCTTCGATGTAGTCGCGCATCGGTCCGCGAAGGGAGGCCGGGCGTCCGCGCGGCGTGTTGGATGGAGAGGTGCTCACCTCGATCCGCCCCCACCGCGACGATGTGCTCCTTGCCGCCTGCGGGCTGCTCGGGGGGCTGCTCCTGTGGCGGCTCGGCCTGCACACCCAGGGCGGCCGCCCCTTCTCCGCACCCTGGATCACCCTCGTACCGCTGACCGTGATGGCCGCGATGGAGCTGCTGCGCCGCAGCGCCCCGCGCACGGCGCTGGCCTTCGGCGCGCTCGCGCTGATCGCGGACCAGTTCACCCGGGGCAGTCTGGCGACCGTCCTGATGTTCACGGACGTGATGTACGCGGCCGTGCTGTATGGGACCCCGGCCGCGGCCCGCCGCCTCCCGGTGGCCACGCTCCTGGTCACCGTCGCGTCCACGATCGGTTTCCTGGCGTGGTTCCGCAGGCCCGAGGCGCTGCTGATCGGTGTCGTCACGGGACTGGTCACCTTCGTCCCGGCGATCACCGGGGTCAGCGTGCGCAACCACCGCGCCGCCGCCGAGGCCGCCCGGCTGGCCGCCGACCAGACCGCGCGGCTGGCGGAGCTGGACCGGACACAGGCGGTGGTCGCCGAGCGGGCCCGGATGGCCCGGGAGCTGCACGACATGGTGGCCAACCACCTCTCCGCCGTGGCGATCCACTCCACGGCGGCCCTGTCCATCGACGACCCGGAGACCTCGCGGCGGGCCCTCGGGGTGATCCGGGAGAACAGCGTGGAGGGGCTCGCGGAGATGCGGCGGCTGATCGGGCTGCTGCGCGAGGGCGGCGAGGGCGATGCCCCAGCCGCCGCGCCGACGCTCGCCGCACTGGACGCACTGGTCGAGCAGGCGAACACCAACGCCGCGTCCAGCGGGCTGACCTGCACCCTGGAGGACACCCGGGCGACGGGCTCCGACCCGCTGCCGACGCCGGTGGAGCTGGCCGCGTACCGGATCGTTCAGGAGTCCCTGACGAACGCCCTCAAGCACGCGGCGCCGGGCCCGGTGGTGGTGCGCCTAGGCCGGACCGGGGAGCTGCTGACGGTCGAGGTGACCAGTGTGTTCGGGGAGCGCCCCGGTCCCACGGCGCCAGGGTCCGGGGCCGGGCTCGTGGGCATGCGGGAGCGGGTGGCGTTGCTCGGCGGGACAATCGAGGCGGGGCCCGGGCCGGCCGCCGACGGCACCAAGATCTGGCGGGTGCGGGCCGAACTGCCCGTATGGGAAAGGAAGATGCGGGAATGACGATCCGGGTACTGGTCGCGGAGGACCAGTCGGCGGTGCGCGCGGGGCTGGTGCTGATCCTCTCCAGCGCGCCGGACATCGAGGTCGTCGGGGAGGCGGGAGACGGCGAGGCCGCGGTGCGCCTGGCGCGTGAACTCCGCCCGGATCTCGTCCTGATGGATGTGCAGATGCCCCGGCTGGACGGGGTGTCGGCGACCCGGCAGGTGGTTGCGGAGGAGCTGGCGGACGTTCTCGTCCTGACCACGTTCGACCTCGACGCGTACGTGTTCGGGGCGCTGCGGGCCGGGGCCTCGGGCTTCCTGCTGAAGAACACCGACGCCCGCGATCTGCTGGAGGCGGTACGGACGGTGGCGCGCGGCGAGGGCCTGATCGCCCCGGCCGTGACCCGTCGGCTGATCGCGGAGTTCGCCGGAGCCACACCCGTACGTGCGAGGGAGGCGGCCGATCCGGCGGTGCTGGACGCACTGACCCGGCGGGAGCGCGAGGTGCTGGGGTGTCTGGGCGAGGGCCTGTCCAACGCGGAGATCGCGCTGCGGCTGTCGATGGCGGAGGCCACGGTGAAGACCCACGTCAGCAGGCTGCTCGGGAAGCTGGAGCTGCGCAGCCGGGTCCAGGCGGCCGTCCTGGCACAGGAGTTGGGGATCTGACCCGCTTCCGGGCCTCGTTCCCCCATCTAAGGTCTGGACCTCTTGACGATTGGTCCAGACCTTCCTACTGTCACCGAAACACACTGCGGTGAGTACGGGAACACTACGTACTCAGGGCGGCGCAGGGTTTGCAGTCCACGAATTACCCCCGTTTGTTGGACCTCACCCGAGGAGCACCGTTGAGCACTGAATCCCCCCAACGCCGTTCCAGATTCCGATGGATACCCACCCGGAGCGGAAGATCCAAGGTCGTGGCGGGCCTGACCGCGCTCGTCGTCCCGCTGGCCGCGATGGTGGGTCTCGCCTCCCCCGCCTCGGCAGCCGCGTCGGCCACTGCCACATACACCAAGAAATCGGACTGGGGCAGCGGCTTCGAGGGCCAGTGGACGGTGAAGAACACCGGCACCACCGCGCTCTCCTCCTGGACGATCGAGTGGGACTTCCCCTCGGGCACCGCGGTCGGTTCCGCCTGGGACGCCGCCGTCACCAGCAGCGGCAACCACTGGACCGCCAAGAACCTCTCCTGGAACGGGACCATCGCCCCCGGCGCCAGCGTCAGCTTCGGCTTCAACGGCACCGGCTCCGGCTCCCCCTCGGGCTGCAAGCTGAACGGCGCCTCCTGTGACGGCGGCACCGTCCCGGGCGACAACCCGCCCTCCGCCCCGGGCACCCCGACCACCAGCGATGTCACGGACACCTCGGTGAAGCTCAGCTGGAGCGCGGCCACCGACGACAACGGCGTCAAGAACTACGACGTGCTGCGCGACGGGGCGAAGGTCGCCACGGTCACCGGCACCACCTACACCAACACCGGCCTGACCGCGGGCACCGACTACTCCTACGCCGTGCAGGCCCGGGACACCGCCGACCAGACCGGCCCGGTCTCCGGCTCCGTCTCCGTGCGCACCACCGGCGGAGGCGGCGAGCCGCCCGTCGGCGACAAGATCAACCTGGGATACTTCACCAACTGGGGCGTCTACGGACGCAACTACCACGTCAAGAACCTGGTGACGTCCGGCTCCGCCGCGAAGATCACGCACATCAACTACGCCTTCGGCAACGTGCAGAACGGCAAGTGCACCATCGGTGACGCGTACGCCGACTACGACAAGGCGTACACCGCCGCCCAGTCCGTGGACGGCGTCGCCGACACCTGGGACCAGCCGCTGCGCGGCAACTTCAACCAGCTGCGCAAGCTGAAGGCCGAGTACCCGCACATCAAGGTCCTCTGGTCCTTCGGCGGCTGGACCTGGTCCGGCGGCTTCCCCCAGGCCGCGCAGAACCCCGCCGCCTTCGCCCAGTCCTGCTACGACCTGGTCGAGGACCCCCGCTGGGCCGATGTCTTCGACGGCATCGACCTGGACTGGGAGTACCCCAACGCCTGCGGCCTGACCTGTGACACCAGCGGCCCGGACGCACTGAAGAAGCTGGCCTCCGCCACGCGGGCGAAGTTCGGCTCCGACAACCTGGTCACCGCCGCCATCACCGCGGACGCCTCGGCCGGCGGCAAGATCGACGCCACCGACTACGCGGGCGCCGCCCAGTCCTTCGACTGGTACAACGTGATGACGTACGACTTCTTCGGCGCCTGGGCCAAGCAGGGCCCGACGGCCCCGCACTCGCCGCTGAACCCCTACACCGGCATCCCGCAGGAGGGCTTCACCTCCTCCGAGGCCATCGCCAAGCTCAAGGCGAAGGGCGTCCCGGCCAAGAAACTCCTCCTCGGCATCGGCTTCTACGGCCGCGGCTGGACCGGCGTCACCCAGTCCGCCCCCGGCGGCACGGCGACCGGCGCGGCCTCGGGCACGTACGAGGCGGGCATCGAGGACTACAAGGTCCTCAAGAACACCTGCCCGGCCACCGGCACCATCGCCGGCACGGCCTACGCCCACTGCGGCAACAACTGGTGGAGCTACGACACCCCGGCCACCATCGGCTCCAAGATGACCTGGGCGAAGAACCAGGGCCTGGGAGGTGCGTTCTTCTGGGAGTTCTCCGGTGACACCGCCAACGGTGAACTGGTGAGCGCCATCGACAGCGGTCTCCAGTAGCCGCGGGAGTGATCCCCACGCCGTAACGGCACGCACCACCCCGGAAAAGCACCGGGGAGACGGGTCCGCCCCCCGTCTCCCCGGTTTTTCGCTGTGTACGCGTTCGATCTCGCTGGGTGCGCGGCCGCTACGCGACGTTGACCCGCTGGCCGGGCGGTGCCGCCTCCAGCCAGGCCAGGAAGCCGGTCAGGGCGTCCTCGCTCATCGCCAGCTCCAGGCGCGTCCCCCGGTGGAGACAGCCGAGCACGACGGAGTCGGAGAGCAGCGCGAGCTCCTCCTCGCCCTCCGGCAGCCGGCGGGCGATCACCTCGATCGCAGAACGCTCCAGGCCCCGGCGGGGGCGAGGAGCGTAGGAGAAGACCCGGAACCAGTCGACGCGGTCACCGCTGTAGCGGGCGACCCCGTACACCCAGCCCTTGCCCAGGGAGTCGGGCTCCTCGGACACATCCCAGCGCAGGCTGCAGTCGAAGGTCCCACCGGACCGCTGGATCAGCCGCCGTCGCAGACCGAAGACGAACAACCCCAACAGGACCAGTACGACGACGGACACGCCCACCCACAACGCGAGGACCATCTCCACCGACCTCCTCGCATCGTCGAGTAACGGATACCGAAATACGTATTGCACCTGCATCGCCTCAGCCGCGACACGGCTGGATTGCTCCAGCTCGGGCCGCGGCTGAGTAAAAACATCTGTCAGCGGGGTGCTAGCGCACCGCCACCGCGCGCAGTCGTACGTCCGCACGCCGCTGGGCAGCGGCGTCCGCCTCCGACTTCGCGAGCTCCAGCGCCCGCTCGGCGCGCTCGACATCGATCTCGTCCGCCAGCTCGGCGATCTCGGCCAGCAGCGACAGTTTGTCGTCCGCGAACGAGATGAATCCACCGTGCACGGCGGCGACGACGGTGCCGCCCTCACTCGTGCGGATCGTCACCGGGCCCGATTCCAGCACACCGAGAAGCGGCTGGTGACCGGGCATGACGCCGATGTCGCCGGACGTGGTGCGCGCGACGACCAGGGTGGCCTCGCCGGACCAGACACTACGGTCCGCGGCGACCAGCTCGACATGCAGCTCAGCAGCCAAGGGTGGCTCCTCGGGTCACCACCCGGCGGTCGATGCCGGGTGTTGGGTCAATTCTACGGGGCGTGGTGAGGGGGGCGGGACACACCCGCCCCCCTCGGTGAGCCGGGGGCTCAGGAGACGCCGAGCTCCTTGGCCTTGGCCTTGAGGTCGTCCAGGCCACCGCACATGAAGAACGCCTGCTCCGGGAAGTGGTCGTAGTCACCGTCGCAGATCGCGTTGAACGCGGCGATCGACTCGTCGAGCGGCACGTCCGAACCGTCCAGGCCGGTGAACTGCTTGGCGGCGTGGGTGTTCTGAGACAGGAAGCGCTCGACGCGACGGGCACGGTGGACAACGAGCTTGTCCTCCTCGCCCAGCTCGTCGATACCGAGGATCGCGATGATGTCCTGGAGGTCCTTGTACTTCTGCAGGATTCCCTTGACGCGGCTGGCCGCGGCGTAGTGGTCCTGCGAGATGTAGCGCGGGTCCAGGATGCGGGACGTGGAGTCCAGCGGGTCCACGGCCGGGTAGATGCCCTTCTCGGAGATCGGACGGGAGAGAACCGTCGTCGCGTCGAGGTGGGCGAACGTGGTGGCCGGGGCCGGGTCGGTCAGGTCGTCCGCGGGGACGTAGATCGCCTGCATCGAGGTGATCGAGTGACCACGCGTCGAGGTGATGCGCTCCTGGAGCACACCCATCTCGTCGGCCAGGGTCGGCTGGTAGCCCACCGCGGACGGCATACGGCCGAGCAGCGTGGAGACCTCGGAACCGGCCTGCGTGAAGCGGAAGATGTTGTCGATGAAGAGCAGCACGTCCTGCTTCTGCACATCGCGGAAGTACTCCGCCATGGTCAGGGCGGACAGGGCGACGCGCAGACGCGTGCCCGGCGGCTCGTCCATCTGGCCGAAGACGAGCGCGGTCTTGTCCAGAACGCCCGACTCGGTCATCTCGTCGATGAGGTCGTTGCCCTCACGGGTGCGCTCACCGACACCGGCGAACACCGACACACCGTCGTGCAGCTTCGCCACACGCATGATCATTTCCTGGATGAGGACCGTCTTGCCGACGCCCGCACCACCGAACAGACCGATCTTGCCGCCCTTGACGTACGGGGTCAGCAGGTCGACGACCTTCAGGCCGGTCTCGAACATCTCGGTCTTCGACTCAAGCTGGTCGAAGGCCGGGGCCTTGCGGTGGATCGGCCAGCGCTCGGTGATCTGCGCCTCGGCCTCCGGCTCGTTCAGGATCTGACCGAGGGTGTTGAACACCTTGCCCTTGGTGATGTCACCGACAGGGACGGTGATACCCGCGCCCGTGTCGGTCACCGGGGCCTGGCGGACCAGGCCGTCGGTGGGCTGCATCGAGATCGCGCGGACCACGCCGTCACCCAGGTGCTGGGCGACCTCAAGGGTCAGCGTCTTGCGGGCGCCGTCCTCGGCCGGGTCGGCGACCTCGACGTGGAGGGCGTTGTAGATCTCCGGCATCGCGTCGACGGGGAACTCCACGTCGACGACCGGGCCGATGACCCGGGCGACGCGGCCCGTGGCAGCGGCCGTCTCAACTGTCGTCGTCATTACTTGTCACTCCCCGCGGTCGCGTCGGCCAGAGCACTGGCACCGCCGACGATCTCGCTGATTTCCTGGGTGATTTCGGCCTGTCGGGCCGCGTTGGCAAGCCGGGACAGGCTCTTGATGAGGTCCCCGGCGTTGTCGGTCGCCGACTTCATCGCGCGGCGGCGGGCAGCGTGCTCGGAAGCGGCCGCCTGCAGCAGTGCGTTGTAGATGCGGCTCTCGACGTAGCGCGGCAGAAGGGCGTCGAGGACGTCCTCGGCCGACGGCTCGAAGTCGAACAGCGGAAGGATCTCACCCTTGCGGGTGCTCTCCTCGGCCACCTCGTCGAGCGAAAGCGGCAGCATCCGGTTGTCGACCGCGTTCTGCGTCATCATCGACACGAATTCCGTGAAGACGATGTGCAGCTCGTCGACGCCGCCCTCGGCCGTGTCCTTCTGGATGGCCTCGATCAACGGGGCGGCGATGCGCTTGGCATCGGCGTACGCCGGGTTGTCGGTGAAGCCGGTCCAGGAGTCCTCGACCTTGCGCTCGCGGAAGCCGTAGTACGCGACACCCTTGCGGCCGACGATGTACGTGTCGACCTCCTTGCCCTCTTCGGCAAGGCGCTCCCGCAGCCGCTCCGCGGCCTTGATGGCGTTGGAGGAGTAGCCGCCGGCCAGACCGCGGTCGCTCGTGACGAGCAGGACCGCGGCCCGGGTCGGGACCTCGACCTCGGTGGTGAGCGGGTGCTTGGCGTCGGAGCCGGTCGCCACCGCGGTCACCGCACGGGTGAGCTCGGTCGCGTACGGCATGGATGCCGCCACCTTGCGCTGCGCCTTGACGATGCGCGAGGCGGCGATCATCTCCATCGCCTTGGTGATCTTCTTGGTCGCGGTGACGGCTTGGATGCGGCGCTTGTAAACGCGAAGCTGAGCGCCCATCGATCAGCCCTCGCCCAGGAGCTTGCCGTCCGAGGTCTCGAACTGCTGCTTGAAGGCGGCGATCGCGTCGGCGACCGACTGCAGCGTGTCGTCGGACATCTTGCCGCCCTCGGCGATGCTGGTCAGGAGGTCCTTGCGCTCACGGCGCAGGAACTCCAGCAGCTCAGCCTCGAAGCGACGGATGTCCTCGACCGGGACGTCGTCCATCTTGCCCGTGGTGCCGGCCCAGACCGAGACGACCTGCTCCTCCATCGGGAACGGGGCGTACTGCGGCTGCTTCAGCAGCTCGACCATGCGCTTACCGCGCTCCAGCGAGGCCTTCGAGGCCGCGTCCAGGTCGGAACCGAAGGCGGCGAACGCCTCCAGCTCGCGGTACTGGGCGAGGTCCACGCGAAGCCGGCCGGAGACCTGCTTCATGGCCTTGTGCTGGGCGGAGCCACCGACTCGGGAGACCGAGATACCGACGTTGAGCGCCGGACGCTGACCCGCGTTGAACAGGTCGGACTCCAGGAAGCACTGGCCGTCGGTGATGGAGATGACGTTGGTCGGGATGAACGCCGACACGTCGTTCGCCTTGGTCTCGACGATCGGGAGGCCCGTCATCGAACCCGCGCCCATCTCGTCGGAGAGCTTGGCGCAGCGCTCCAGCAGACGCGAGTGCAGGTAGAAGACGTCACCCGGGTAGGCCTCGCGGCCCGGCGGGCGGCGCAGCAGCAGGGACACGGCGCGGTAGGCGTCGGCCTGCTTCGAGAGGTCGTCGAAGATGATCAGGACGTGCTTGCCCTGGTACATCCAGTGCTGGCCGATGGCCGAACCGGTGTACGGCGCCAGGTACTTGAAGCCGGCCGGGTCGGACGCCGGGGCGGCGACGATGGTCGTGTACTCCAGCGCACCGGCCTCTTCGAGCGCACCACGCACGGAGGCGATGGTGGAACCCTTCTGACCGATGGCGACGTAGATGCAGCGCACCTGCTTGTTCACGTCGCCCGAGCGCCAGTTGTCGCGCTGGTTGATGATCGTGTCGACGGCCAGAGCGGTCTTACCCGTCTGACGGTCGCCGATGATCAGCTGACGCTGGCCGCGGCCGATCGGCACCATGGCGTCGACGGCCTTGTAGCCGGTCTGCATGGGCTCGTGCACCGACTTGCGGACCATGACGCCAGGGGCCTGCAGCTCTAGGGCGCGGCGGCTGTCGGTCTCGATCTCGCCGAGACCGTCGATCGGGTTGCCGAGCGGGTCGACGACACGGCCGAGGTAACCCTCGCCCACGCCGACGGAGAGCACCTCACCGGTGCGCTGCACCGGCTGGCCCTCCTCGATGCCGCTGAACTCGCCGAGGACGATCGCACCGATCTCGCGCTCCTCAAGGTTGAGGGCGAGACCGAGGGTTCCGTCCTCGAACTTCAGCAGCTCGTTCGCCATGGCGGAGGGCAGGCCCTCCACCTTCGCGATGCCGTCGCCGGCAACGCTGACCGTACCGACCTCCTCGCGCGAGGCCGCGTCCGGCTGGTACGACTGGACAAAGTTCTCCAGTGCGTCCCGGATCTCCTCCGGCCGGATCGTGAGCTCCGCCATCTGGGTTCCCTGCTCTCCTTGTTGGGCCCGAAGTTTCTTAAGGGGGTCTGGGGGCCGACCCCCAGGAATCTTCTGCAGTTTCTGCACGGCCCAACCGGGCCGCTGGTCTTGCGTGTACTTTTGCGCTGCGCTGTGTCAGCCGGCGATGCGACGGGTCGCCTCGTCGAGGCGCTCCGCAACGGTGCCGTTGATGATCTCGTCACCGACGCGCACCGAGATCCCGCCGAGGACCGCGGGGTCCACGTCGAGGTTCAGGTGCATCTCGCGGCCGTAGAGCTTCGCCAGGGCGGCGCCGAGACGCTGCTTCTGCCGGTCGCTGAGCGGCACCGCCGAGGTGACGACGGCGACCATGCGGTCCCGGCGCTCCGCGGCGAGCTTGGACAGCGAGTCCAGCCCTGCTTCCAGGCTACGTCCACGGGGCTGGGTCACCAGGCGGACGATGATCCGCTCGGTGACCGGCTGCGCCTTGCCGCCGAGCAGGCTGCGCAGCAGCTCACTCTTGGCGGCGGCCGTGGCTGTACGGCTGGTGAGCGCGGACCGCAGCTCCTGGTCGGAGCCGATGATCCGGCCGAACCGGAACAGCTCGTCCTCGACGTCGTCGAGGGCGCCGCCGCGCTGGGCGGCGGTGAGGTCGGCGGTGTTCGCCAGCTCCTCGACCGAGTCCACCAGGTCGCGCGACTGCGACCAGCGGGACCGGACGAGACCGGAGACCAGGTCGACGGTTTCGCCGCCGACCTGACCGCCGAGCAGGCGGGCGGCCAGCTCGGCCTTGCTCTCGCCGCTCTGGGCCGGGTCGGTGAGGACCCGGCGCAGGGATACTTCGCGGTCGAGCAGTGCGGTGACCGAAGCCAGCTCCTCGGCGAGCTTCGCCGCGTCGACCGACGTGTTGTCGGTCAGCGCGTCGAGACGCTCACGTGCGGCAGCCAGTGCCTCGCGGCTCGCGCCGTTCATCGGGCGGCCTCGGCCTTCGCCTCAAGCTCGTCGAGGAACCGGTCGACGGTGCCGCTCTGCCGGGCGTGGTCCTGGAGGGACTCACCGACGAGCTTGCCGGCCAGGTCGGTGGCGAGCTTGCCGACGTCCTGGCGGAGTGCGGAAGCCGCAGCCTTGCGGTCGGCCTCGATCTGGGCGTGGCCGGCGGCGATGATCTCTTCGCGCTGCCGCTGACCTTCCGCCTTCATCTCCTGGATGATGACGGCACCCTGCTCCTGCGCCTCCTGGCGCAGGCGGGCGGCCTCGTGGCGGGCTTCGGCGAGCTGAGCCTTGTACTGCTCAAGAACGCTCTGGGCCTCGGTCTGAGCCGCTTCGGCCTTCTCGATGCCACCTTCGATCGCCTCACGACGCTCGTCCAGGGCCTTGTTGATGGCCGGGAGGAGCTTCTTGTAGAAAGCGAAGAAGACAATGCTGAAGCAGATCAGGCCGATGAGAATCTCGGGCCAGACCGGCAGCAGCGGTGACTGCGGCTCCTCAGCTGCCAAGTGCAACATGGTGGACCTTTCGTCGAAAACGTATCGTCAGGTCGCCTGGACTACTTCGGGTAGATGAAGGGCGCGACGAAGCCGATCAGGGCCAGGGCCTCGATGACGGCGAAGCCGAGCAGCATGTTCTGGCGGATGAGGCCGGCGGCCTCGGGCTGGCGGGCGATGGCCTGCACACCGTTACCGAAGATGATGCCGATGCCGACGCCGGGGCCGATCGCCGCGAGGCCGTAACCGATGGTGCCGACGTTGCCCACAACGGCTGCGAGAGTCTCAGACATTGATCTGTGATTCCTTCTCTTGATTGGCCGGTGGAGATTGCGTCCACCGGACGACTAAGGGGTGTCCGGGCGGTGGCCCGGGTGTCCTCAGTGCGCTTCTTCGAGCGCCTGGGACAAGTACGTGGCGGTCAGCACGGTGAACACGTAGGCCTGGAGCGCCTGAATGAACATCTCGAAGACGGTCAGGGCCAGGGTCACGGCGAACGACGCGGTGGCGTACACGGTGCCGAGCACGGTGCCGAGCATGTACCACGTCGCGATCGTGAAGACCAGGATGAGGATGTGACCGGCGAACATGTTCGCGAAGAGTCGGACCGCCAGCGTGAAGGGGCGCACGAAGATGCTCGATACGAACTCGATCGGCGTCAGGATCACGTAGATCGGCTTGGGCAGGCCGCTCGGCACGCACAGGTTGCGGATGCCTCCGACGAAACCGTGGTTCCGGAAGGTCACCGTCATGTAGGTGGCCCACACGAGGAGGGCCAGTCCGATCGGGTAGGCGATCAGCGAGGTCACCGGGAACTGCGCGATCGGAATGATCGCCCAGAGGTTCATCACCCAGATGAAGAAGAACAGCGACACCAGCAGCGGGACGAAGGGCTCGCCCTTCTTGCCGATGATCTCCTTGGCAATGCCCCGGTGCACGAAGTCGTAGAGAGCTTCGGCGACCATCTGCAGCTTGCCCGGAACGACCTTGGGCTTGGAGAAGCCGGCCCAGAACAGGCTCAGGATGGCGATCGTTCCGATGATCGCCAGCAGCATCGGCTTGTTGAAGTCGACCGGACCGACACTGAAGATCGGGTCGAAAATGAACGACCACGCGCTCGGGGCTGGGAATCCGCACGAACCCTGGAACAGGTGGCAGTCAACCTCGAAAGCGAGCGTCTGGGCGTCAGCAGTCACCAGGAGCTCCTTCTGCATGGCGCATGGATACGGCTACCTCGTTGTATCGGAGCGGCTGGCAGCCGCAGGTCGGCACCGGACTGGATTCTTACGGTGAGGAGGCGGCGGCCGGGCCCGAAGCCTCGCGATGAATCAGGCGACAGCCGTGTTGTCCGCGCCCGCAGTACCGCAACCGAGACCGGACGATAGCAGCATGTCGAACAGGGCTTTATCCCGGCCCTACTGGTCATGCTTGTCCTCGGTTCCGCCCGGGGCGTTCCGGCTCTCCGCCTCCGGATCCACGTACAGGGTCTTGCTCCTGGCATGCAGCACGGTCTGCGTGATGATCCATGTGATCACCGAGGCGACCAGCGTGAGGGCGAAGACCTGGAGGTCGAAGAGCGACGTGTCCCTGATGCCCATGATCAGCAGGAGCAGGAGCACGAGCTGGACCGAGTAGACCATCAGCCCCATGCCCTGGAACAGGTGGGGCATCGACTTGGCGACCCACTGCAACGCCAGCTGTCCGAGGGCCATGAAGAGGATGACCACCACGCAGCCCACCACGGCGCCGATCGCCCCCTCGCCGCCGGCGAGCAGGCCGCCGACAAGCGTGGCGATGGCGCCCACCGCGGCGGTGGGGGCGGCGATGCGCAGTACTTCGCGCATGTCGGACTGCATGGCGGCAGCTCCACTGGTCTTGGGGAGGAATGGGGCGTCGTCATGGACGAGCGTAGGCCCGGTCCGCAGAGCGGAGACCTGGGCCAATGGACCGTCTCACTAGGGTCCTTCGGCTCCGTCACCGGGTCTCGTGAACGGTATCACAAACTATTTGATGAGGTCTTTACCTGGAAAGTGTGCCACCTGTCACACATGAGAGTTACCCCGCGCGTGTGTGCACGACAAGGCGGTGCAATGTCTGGTAATGCACCACGGCATCCGAATCGTCAGCGTGAGGAGTCGATGGAGCGGCGTTCGGGGAAGCGCGAACGAGCGCCGATCGCGGTCGCCCCGTTGACGCCGGACACCCCGACCGCCACAGGGGCCCGTTCGGCGTCCTCCTCGCCCATCCGAGCGCCCTGCACGCCCTGTTGGGCCCCGGAGGCCACGGGCGCCGGGTTCTCCTCGTACGAGGGGGAGGAAGCCCGCACCGCCCCACCGCGGCGGTAGCGCGGCGGCACGAAGCGGTTGGCCCAGTGCGGGGCGCGCGGGGTGAAGCGCGGCATCAGCAGCAGGACGAGGCCCACCACGCTCGCCGCGATGATGATGAAGACGATCCACGTCGAGGCCGAGTGCACCGAGTAGGCGACGGCGCCGAAGGCGATGATGGCCGACCAGAAATACATGATCAGCACGGCCCGGCTGTGCGAATGGCCGATCTCCAGCAGCCGGTGGTGCAGGTGGCCCCGGTCGGCGGCGAACGGCGACTGGCCGTTCCAGGTGCGTCGGACGATGGCGAGGATCAGGTCGGCGGCGGGGATCGCGATGATCGTCAGCGGCAGCACCAGCGGGATGAAGACCGGGAACATCGCGTGGGTGGCCCCGCGCTCGCTGCCCTCGAAGAAGATCTTCATGTTGTCCGGGTCGACCTGGCCGGTGATCGAGATCGCGCCCGCCGCCAGCACCAGGCCGATCAGCATCGAGCCGGAGTCGCCCATGAAGATCCGCGCCGGGTGCATGTTGTGCGGCAGGAAACCGAGGCACATGCCCATCAGGATCGCCGCGAACAGCGTCGCGGGGGCCGCCGCCTCGATCCCGTACCCCATCCAGAGGCGGTAGGCGTACAGGAAGAACGCCGCCGAGGCGATGCACACCATGCCCGCCGCGAGCCCGTCCAGGCCGTCGACGAAGTTGACCGCGTTGATCGTGATGACGACCAGCGCCACCGTGAGCAGCGTGCCCTGCCACTGGGTGAGGGCGACCGTGCCGACGCCGGGGATGGGCAGCCACAGGATCGTGAGCCCCTGGATGACCATGACGGCGGCGGCGATCATCTGGCCGCCGAGCTTGATCAGGGCGTCGATCTCGAACTTGTCGTCGAGAACGCCGATCAGCCAGATCAGGGCGGCGCCGGAGAGCAACGCCCTCGGCTCGTTGGAGAGTTCGAAGACGTCCTTCAGGTTGTGCAGGTGGTCGGCGACGATCAGCCCCGCACACAGTCCGCCGAACATGGCGATGCCACCGAGCCGCGGAGTCGGCTCCCGGTGGACGTCGCGGGCGCGGATCGCGGGCATCGCCCCGACCGCGATGGCGAACTTACGCACCGGTCCGGTCAGCAGATAAGTCACTGCGGCCGTGACACAGAGCGTCAGCAGGTAATCACGCACGGGCTGCCCCACAGGTTTCGCCGGCCATCTAAGCCCCACACCCTAGTCTCTGAAACAAGGACTCCACGGTACGGGTGATGGTTGCACAGCCCTCGTCTACCCCGGGTACGGAGGATTCCGCATCGCCAGCTCACGGACCTCCGCCGCGACCGGGCCCACCTCGCCCGTCTCCCGTACGGCCGCCCCGAACAGGGCCGCGATCCGGGCCATGTCCCCCTCGTCCATCCCCTGCGTGGTGACGGCGGCGGTGCCCAGGCGGATACCCCGGGCGTCCCCGTACGGCAGCGCGCAGGTGTCCAGGACCATACCGGCGGCGGCCAGCCGTTCGCGGGCGGTGCGGCCGTCGACGCCGAGCGGCGCCGGGTCCGCGACGACGATGTGGGTGTCGGTGCCGCCCGTGGTGACCTCGAAGCCCTCCGCCTCCAGACCGGCGGCGAGCACCCGGGCATGGGCGACGACCTGGTGCGCGTAGAGCGTGTACGCCGGTGTCTCCGCCTCCCCGAACGCGACCGCCTTGGCCGCGACCGTATGCATCTGCGCGCCGCCCTGGGTGAAGGGGAACACCGCCCGGTCGATCCGCTCGGACAGCTCCGCGCCGCACAGGATCATCCCGCCGCGCGGCCCGCGCAGCACCTTGTGCGTGGTGGCGCAGACCACGTCGGCGTACGGGACCGGGTTGGGCGCGGCTCCCCCGGCGATCAGTCCCATCGGGTGCGCGGCGTCGACGATCAGATACGCGCCGACCTCGTCGGCGATCTCGCGGAACAGCTCGTAGTCGGGGTGCCGGGGGTAGGAGATCGAGCCGCAGACGATGGCCTTGGGGCGGCGGGCGCGGGCCAGCGCGCGGAGCCGGGTGTAGTCGATGAGCCCGGTGCCGGGGTCCACCCCGTAGCCGACGAAGTCGAACCAGCGGCCGGAGAAGTTGCCGGGCGCCCCGTGGGTGAGGTGTCCCCCGTACGGGAGTCCCATCGCGAGCACCATGTCGCCGGGGCGCAGCAGCGCGGCGTAGGCGGCGAGGACGGCGGAGGAGCCGGAGTGCGGCTGGACGTTGGCGTGCTCGGCGCCGAAGAGGGCGGTGGCCCGGCGCACCGCGATGCGTTCGGCGGCATCCGCGTGCTCGCAGCCGCCGTGGTGGCGGGCGCCCGGGTAGCCCTCGGCGTACTTGTTGGCGAGCGGGGAGCCGAGGGCGGCGAGGACCGCGGGCGACTGGAAGTTCTCGGCGGCGATCAGCTGGAGGGTGGCGGCCTGGCGGCCGGTCTCCGCGAGCAGGATTCCGGCGATCTCCGGGTCCTCGCGGAGCAGGGCGCCGAAGTCCTGGGGCAGGGCGTCGGGCGCGGACGACACGGCTGCGGGTGCGGCGGGCGAGGTGACCGGCATGGGACGGCTCCGGGCCTGGAGGAGGGTGCGCCGGCGAGGGTGTGCCGGTGTCAGCTCCAATGTAGGCCGGGGCGGGGTGCTGTGCCCGCTGTCACGGCCTCTCCTACGCCGGTCGGCGCACCGGGCCCGTCCGGCACGGCAGGAGGCGCGCGTACGTCCGTCAGCTGGGTGCGCGGACGCCGGTGAGGGCGGTGACGACCGGGTCGAGGGCCTGGTTGATCTCGTCGCCGATGGAGCGGAAGAAGGTGATGGGCGCGCCGTAGGGGTCGTAGACCTCGTCCGCCTCGGCGGTCGGGGCCAGCAGCCAGCCGCGCAGCGCGGCGGCGGCGCGGACCAGGGCGCGGGCGCGCTCGACGACGCCCTCGTCGCGCGGGTCGGGCAGGGTGGCGGGGTCTATCGCCCGCACCAGCCGGGTGAACTCCTTGAGCGTGAAGGTCCGCAGGCCCGCGGAGTGGCCCATGGAGATGACCTGGGCGCGGTGGTCGCGGGTGGCGGTGAGGACCAGGTCGGCGCGGATGACGTGCTCGTCGAGCAGCTCGCGGCCGACGAAACCGCTGGCGTCCGCGCCGAAGTCGGCGAGGACCACTTCGGCGTTGGCCTCCATGGGGGCGCCCTCATGGCCCCAGGTGCCCGCGCTCTCCACGATGAGGCCGCCGCTGAGCGGGTCGCCGAGGCGGTCCGTCAGGGCATGGCGGGTCAGCCGCTCGGTGATGGGCGAGCGGCAGACGTTGCCGGTGCTGACGTGGAGGATGCGGAAGGTGTCGGTCCGCCCTGCTATGCCACGCCCCTCGGGGGCGGTCAATTGGCCACCTCAAGGTCGGGTACCACCTTGCGCAGCTCCTCCGCGGAGACCGCGCCGGCCCGCAGCAGGACCGCGGTGGCACCGGTGACGTCGACGATCGAGGACGGCACGATGCCGGGCGTCGGGCCGCCGTCGAGGTAGACGGAGACGGAGTCGCCGAGCATGCCCTGGGCGGCGTCGCAGTCCTCCGGGGCGGGGTGTCCGGTGAGGTTGGCGCTGGAGACAGCCATCGGACCGACCTCGGTCAGCAGCTCGATGGCGACCGGGTGCAGCGGCATCCGGATGGCGACGGTGCCCCGGGTGTCGCCGAGGTCCCACTGGAGCGAGGGCTGGTGCTTGGCGACGAGGGTGAGCGCGCCGGGCCAGAAGGCGTCGACGAGCTCCCAGGCCTGCTCGGAGAAGTCGGTGACCAGGCCGTGCAGGGTGTTCGGGGAGCCGATGAGAACGGGGGTGGGCATGTTGCGGCCCCGCCCCTTGGCGTCCAGCAGGTCGTTGACGGCCTCGGAGCTGAAGGCGTCGGCGCCGATGCCGTACACGGTGTCGGTGGGCAGCACGACGAGTTCGCCGCGGCGGACGGCGGAGGCGGCCTCGCGCAGACCCGTGATCCGGTCGGTGGCGTCGTTGCAGTCGTATCGCCGTGCCATCAGCCGGCCTCCTCAAACGTGTACGGGTACGGGTGGTGGTGCCGGGGGCGGGTCACGGCATGGCCTTGCGGGCGGTGGCGAACCGGGGGCGCTTGTTCAGGTCGGGGTGGTCGGCGGCATCCGCCCAGCCCCGCTCCTCGGTGAAGATCCACGGCACCTGGCCGCCCTGGGTGTCGGCGTGCTCGATGACGACGAGGCCGCCGGGGCGCAGCAGGCGGTGGGCGGTGCGCTCGATGCCGCGGATGGTGTCGAGGCCGTCCTCGCCGGAGAAGAGGGCCATCTCCGGGTCGTGGTCGCGGGCCTCGGGGGCGACGTACTCCCATTCGGTGAGCGGGATGTACGGCGGGTTGGAGATCACCAGGTCGACCTGGCCGTCGAGCTCGGGAAGGGCGCTCAGGGCGTCTCCGCGGTGGACGGTGACCCTGGACCCCTCGGCGTTCTTCCGGGTCCACTTGAGCGCGTCCTCGGACAGCTCCACGGCGTGTACGCGAGAGCGCGGGACCTCCTGGGCCATGGCGAGCGCGATGGCGCCCGAGCCGGTGCACAGGTCGACGACGACGGGCTCGACGACGTCCATGGCCCGTACGGCGTCTATGGCCCAGCCGACGACGGACTCGGTCTCCGGCCGGGGCACGAACACCCCGGGCCCGACCTGGAGCTCCAGATAGCGGAAGAAGGCCCGCCCGGTGATGTGCTGGAGGGGCTCGCGGGCCTCGCGGCGGGCGATCGTCTCCCAGTAGCGGGCGTCGAAGTCGCTGTCGGGCACCTGGTGCAGCTCGCCCCGCTTCACCCCGTGGACGAAGGCCGCGAGTTCCTCGGCGTCGAATCGCGGTGAGGGGACACCGGCGTCGGCCAGCCGCTGGGTGGCCTGGGCCACCTCGGCGAGCAGCAGGTTCATCGCGGTTCTCCGTACGGGTTACGGGTGTGCGGGGCGGACGGTGCGTTCAGACGCTCACGCGTTGGCGAGCTTGGCGGCGGAGTCGGCGTCGACGCAGGCCTGGATCACTGCGTCCAGGTCGCCGTCGAGCACCTGGTCCAAGTTGTACGCCTTGAAGCCGACGCGGTGGTCCGAGATGCGGTTTTCCGGGAAGTTGTACGTCCGGATCTTCTCGGAGCGGTCGACCGTACGCACCTGGCTGCGGCGTACGTCGGAGGCTTCCTGCTCAGCGGCCTCCTGGGCGGCGGCCAGCAGCCGGGAGCGCAGGATGCGCATGGCCTGCTCCTTGTTCTGGAGCTGGCTCTTCTCGTTCTGGCAGGAGGCGACGACGCCGGTCGGCAGGTGCGTGATGCGGACGGCGGAGTCGGTCGTGTTGACGGACTGCCCGCCGGGCCCGGAGGAGCGGTAGACGTCGATCCGCAGGTCGTTGGCGTGGATCTCGACGTCGACCTCTTCGGCCTCGGGGGTGACGAGCACGCCCGCGGCGGAGGTGTGGATACGGCCCTGGGACTCGGTGGAGGGCACGCGCTGCACCCGGTGCACGCCGCCCTCGTACTTCATCCGGGCCCAGACGCCCTGGCCGGGCTCGGTGGCGCCGTTGCCGCCCTTGGTCTTGACGGCGACCTGGACGTCCTTGTAGCCGCCGAGCTCGGACTCGGTGGAGTCGATGATCTCGGTCTTCCAGCCGACGCGCTCGGCGTAGCGCAGATACATGCGCAGCAGGTCACCGGCGAACAGGGCGGACTCGTCGCCGCCCGCGCCCGCCTTGATCTCCAGGAGCACGTCCTTGTCGTCGCTGGGGTCGCGCGGGACGAGGAGGAGGCGGAGCTTCTCGGTGAGCTCTTCGCGCTGCTTCTCCAGGTCCTTGACCTCGGCGGCGAAGTCGGGGTCGTCCGCGACGAACTCGCGGGCGGTCTCGATGTCGTCGCCGGTCTGCTTCCAGCTCCGGTACGTGGCGACGATCGGGGTCAGCTCCGCGTAGCGCTTGTTCAGCTTGCGCGCGTTGGCCTGGTCGGCGTGGACCGACGGGTCTGCGAGCTTCTTCTCAAGATCGGTGTGTTCACCGATCAGTTCCTCGACCGCCTCGAACATGCGGGGGCTCCTGGTTGATGACGTCTACGGGCCTGCTGACCGGAAAAACGCCGGTCCCGACGCCCCCGGTGAGAGGGCGCCGAGAACCGGCGCAGTGGCTCGCTACTTGCTGGCGGAGCCGGCAGCCTTGCCGAAGCGGGCCTCGAAGCGGGCCACGCGGCCGCCGGTGTCGAGGATCTTCTGCTTGCCCGTGTAGAACGGGTGGCACTCGGAGCAGACGTCGGCACGGATGGTGCCGCCGTCGATGGTGCTCCGGGTGGTGAACGACGCACCGCAGGTGCAGCTGACCTGCGTCTCGACGTACTCGGGGTGAATGTCGCGCTTCAAGGTGTCTCCTAGTTTCGGGAGGGCGCCGGGTCGACCGCGCTGATTGCGCGTCCGTGAACCGGGGCCGACGTACCAGTCTGCCAGGACTGGCCGTATCTCCCAAAACCGAGGGCGGGCCGCAGGTATTCCCCCCGCACCGCGGCGTACGCTGCGTGACCGCTCCGCCGCTATTCGACGACCTTCCCGGCCTCGCCCTTGTCCCCGGCGGACTCCTCGGTGGCGGATGCCGGTATCGGCCGGTCGTTCCTGAGGGCCGTCCAGACCTGCTTCCCGGCCTTCTCCTGGGGAAGGACGCGGTTCGGGTCGACGGGGTCGTACTCCACCGGCAGGGTCACCATGTGCACGTTCTCCGCGCCGAGCCCCTTGAGTCCGTTGGCGAAGGAGCTGAGCTTCTTGACCGATCCGAGGCCGGAGTCCGTGGTGACGGCCTTGGTGGCGGCGTCGGCGAGGCCGAACAGCTTCTGCGGGCTGGAGAGCACCCCGACGCTCTTCGCCTGTTCCATGAGCGCCTTGATGAACGCCTGCTGGAGCTGGATGCGCCCGAGGTCACTGCCGTCGCCGACGCTCTTGCGGGTCCGGACGAGTCCGAGTGACTCCTCACCGTCCAGGGTGTGGGTGCCCGGCTCCAGGTCCAGATGGCTCTTGGAGTCGTTGATCGCGGTCTTCGTGGTGATCTCTACGCCGCCGAGCTCGTCGATGAGCTTCTTGAAGCCGGTGAAATCGACCTCGACGTAGTGGTCCATGCGGATGCCGGACATCGACTCGACGGTCTTCACCGCGCAGGCGGGCCCGCCGACCTCGTAGGCGGTGTTGAACATCGCCCGGTGCTGGGCCGGGACCGGGTCGCCCGTCGTGTCGCTCGTACAGGCGGGGCGTTCGATGAGGGTGTCGCGCGGTATCGAGACGACGCTCGCGGACTTGTGGCCCTTGTCGACGTGCACGACCATCGCCGTGTCCGAGCGGGCCCCGCCCTCGTCGGCGCCGTACTCCCCGTTGTCACCGGAGCGCGAGTCGGAGCCCAGCACCAGGATGTCCTGCGAACCGTCGTCCACGTCGTCGGGACGGTCGGCGCCGAGCTTCGCATCGATGTCGATGCTGGAGAGGTTGCCGTTGAGCGTCATGTACGCGTACCCGAGCCCGGCCCCGCCGACGACCACGAACCCCGCCACCGACCAGGCCGCGACGGCCTTCGCACGGCGCCGGCGCGAGGGCTTCCTCCGACGGCTGCCGGTGCCGCGTATGCGCCCCGCGCTCCTGCTCTGCTCGCTCACACGTCTCCCTCGGTCCTGCGCCCGTCGCTCTTCGCTCCCGGGGCGTGATGGTTCCGGGAGGGTTTGTCATCTCTTGGTCAGACGGCGAAGCGGCAAGAAGGGTTGCACACAGGGCTGTGGCCCCCGTCGGAGGACGGGGGCCACAGCCCTGTGTGGTGCGCGAGCGGACATCCGCCGCTCACCTGGGGTTTCAGCCGACGGTGTAGTAGTCGTTCCAGCCACTGCCGAGCTTGATCTGTGTGGCGAAGATCTCCGAGTTGGCCTTCCCGGTGCCCTTGAGGAGATACAGGCCGCCGGAGTTGGAGCGGGCCACGAGATCGGCCTTGGCGTCCCCGTTCACATCGCCCGGGGTGACGAGGAGGTTGTACGCCGCCCAGTTGCTGCGGACCTTGACCGGTTCCTCGAAGGGGGCGGTGGACTTGCCGGTGCCCTTGACCAGGTAGAGGTCGTTCGTGCCGCCGCGACGGACCAACAGGTCGTTCTTGCCGTCATAGGTGAGGTCGCCGTGTCCCCGCACCTGGTTGTAGACCTGGTAACCCGTCGCCGACTTGACCGGGGTGTTGAACCTGCCGTTGCCGTAGCTCGGGTACGTGATGAGGTCGCCCGTGGCGGTGACGGCCAGAATGTCGCCCTTGCCGTCGTTGTTCACATCGCCGGGAGCGACGATCGCCCGGACCGTCTTCCAGTTGCTGAAGATCTTCGTCTTGGCGTAGGTCGAGCTGCTCACCGAACGGTGCAGCCAGTAGACGTCCCCGGTCGATCCTTCCCTGGCGATCAGATCCTGGTAGCCGTCCCGGTCGAGGTCCGTCTGGATGAGCAGGTTGTACGCGTTGTAGGAGCCGGCGAGCACCTTGCGGGCGGCGAGCTTCTCGCCCGACGAGGGGAAGGTGTACGCCGCCGCACCGGTGGAACGGGCGAACACATCGGCCCGGTGGTCACGGCTGAAGCTCGTGTCGTCGATGCGGGGCTGGATCGACCGGTAGTACGTCGACACCTTCGTGTAGGCGTCATACGTGCCACGGAGGTTGCACGCCTCGGCGCTGTTGGCGGGACCCCAGGAGGTGATGCCGATGATGCGCCCGGTGACGAACATCGGGCCGCCGGAGTCTCCGGGGCAGGTCGCCCTCCCGGTGGCGTCGTTGCCGGTGCCGCCGACGCCCGCGCAGATCATGTGGCCCGGCTTGTAGGAACCTGGGACGCCGATGGCGCCGTCGAGGTTCTCGGAGCACTCTGCGTCCGACCGCAGCGGCTGCTCCAGCCGCAGCAGGGTGTCCGACAGGGGGGCGGAATCCCAGTCCGAACCGGTCATGCCCCAGCCGTACGTGGTGGCCTTCGTTCCCGCGACGTAACGCGCGGTGTCGCCGTACGACGCGGGCTGCGCCGGCTTGTAGCTCAAGGGCCGGGAAAGCGTCAGAAGCGCGATGTCGTTGTCTATCTCGGCCGCGTTGTACGAACCCGCGAAGTAGGAGCGGGATATCCCTACGGCCGTCCCTTCGTCCTTGGGGCCGCCCGCCAGTTTGGCGGTCCCCGCGAGCACCAGCCCACGGCCGACCATATCGAGGGCCTTACCATTCTCGTCGGTAACGCAATGGGCCGCCGTCATCACCTTGTTGGGGGCAACGAGAGTGCCGCCGCAGGAGAAGTAGAAGAGCCCGTCGTTGTCGTCCTCGAAGAGCAGCTGCACCATCCAGGGCGCGTTCTTGAAGGCAGTGTCGGTCCCGCCGATGATCTTCGGCGAGAGCTTCTGCGGGCTCACCACCTCGACGCCCTTCGGCGGCAGGAAGCGTTCGCCGCCTTCCGCTGCCTGGGCCCCGGCCGTCAGGCCTCCGCCCAACAGTGCCAGCGTCGCGGCGCCGGCGGCCGCCAAGCGGCCGATGATTCGTACTGATCCGGCATGGCGCGATATGCGCACGCAAGTCTCCCATTTATCCAGGGGCATCAAGTGGTGGTGCCGTAAGTGGGGGGAGAGTGACGGCGAATTGATGTTACATGCAGAAATCCGCCCCGTCACCGGAGTAACGGGGCGGATTCAAGCGGCGGTTGGAAAACTGCCGAGGGGGCTGCGTCAGTCGTTGCCGTTGCCGCTGCCCGGCGTCGTCTTCTGGATCTGGAGCAGGAACTCCGCGTTGGACTGGGTCTTCTTCATCCGGTCCAGGAGGAGCTCGATGGCCTGCTGCTGGTCGAGTGCGTGCAGCACCCGGCGCAGCTTCCAGACGACCGCCAGCTCGTCGGTGCCGAGCAGGATCTCTTCCTTACGGGTGGAGGACGCGTCGACGTCCACCGCCGGGAAGATGCGCTTGTCCGAGAGCTTCCGGTCGAGCTTGAGCTCCATGTTGCCGGTGCCCTTGAACTCCTCGAAGATCACCTCGTCCATGCGCGAGCCGGTCTCGACGAGCGCGGTGGCCAGGATGGTCAGCGAGCCGCCGTCCTCGATGTTGCGCGCGGCACCGAAGAAGCGCTTCGGGGGGTAGAGCGCGGTCGAGTCGACACCACCGGAGAGGATGCGGCCGGAGGCCGGTGCCGCGAGGTTGTACGCGCGGCCCAGGCGGGTGATCGAGTCGAGCAGGACGACCACGTCGTGACCCAGCTCCACGAGACGCTTGGCGCGCTCGATGGCCAGCTCGGCGACGGTGGTGTGGTCCTCGGCGGGGCGGTCGAAGGTGGAGGAGATGACCTCGCCCTTCACCGACCGCTGCATGTCGGTGACCTCTTCCGGACGCTCGTCCACCAGGACGACCATCAGGTGGCACTCGGGGCTGTTGACCGTGATCGCGTTGGCGATGGCCTGGAGGATCATGGTCTTGCCGGTCTTCGGCGGGGCCACGATCAGCCCGCGCTGGCCCTTGCCGATCGGGGCCACCAGGTCGATGATCCGCGTCGTCAGGATGTTGGAGTCGGTCTCCAGACGGAGCCGGTCCTGCGGGTAGAGCGGGGTCAGCTTCTGGAACTCGGGGCGGCCGCGGCCGGACTCCGGCGCCATGCCGTTGACCGAGTCGAGGCGGACCAGCGCATTGAACTTCTCGCGCCGCTCGCCGTCCTTGGGCTGGCGCACCGCGCCGGTGACGTGGTCGCCCTTGCGCAGGCCGTTCTTGCGGACCTGGGCGAGCGAGACGTACACGTCGTTCGGGCCCGGCAGGTAGCCGGAGGTCCGGATGAACGCGTAGTTGTCGAGGATGTCCAGGATGCCCGCGACGGGGATCAGGACGTCGTCGTCGGCCACCTGCACATCGCCGGCGAAGTCGTCGCGGCCACGGCGGCCACGGCGGTCGCGGTAGCGGCCACGGCGGCCGCGGCGGCCGCCCGCCTCGTCGTCGAAGTCGTCCTGCGGACCGTTGTCGCGGTTCTGCTGGCCCTGACCCTGGCCCTGGCGCTGCGGGCGCTGCCCGCCGCCGCCCTGCTGGCCCTGGTCGTCGCCCTTGCCGCGGCGGTCGCGCTGGCGCTCACGGCGCTCACCGCGGTCGCCACGCTCACCGCGGTCGCCACGGTCACGGCGGTCACCGCGACGGCCCTCGGCCGTGTCGGTGGCGGCCTCGGCCTTGGCGTCGCCCTTGGGCTCGCCCCGGTCCTCGGCCTTCTGCTCGGCCGCGGGCTCCGCCTTGACCTTGACCTCGGTCTTCGCCTCGGTCTTGGTGTCGGGGCTGCCCGCCTGCGCGGTGGCACGGCGGCGACGGCGCTCGCCCGCGGGCTGGTCGTCGCTGGCCGGCTGACCGGGGATCTCGATCTGCTGCTGGGCCGTGGCCTTCTCGGCAGCGGCGGTCTCGTCGCCGGTGCGCGCCTTGGAGGTCGCGCGGCGCTTCGGCTTGCTCTCCGCCTCGGCGGGGGTCTCTGCGGCCTTGGGGGAGGTCTTGGGGGCGGCGGATCCGCCACCCGCCTGAGCCTCCTTGATGACCTCGATCAGCTGGCTCTTGCGCATCCGCGCAGTACCCCTGATGCCGAGGCCGGACGCGACCTGCTGCAGCTCGGCCAGGACCATGCCCTCAAGGCCGGTGCCGGAGCGGCGGCGCCGTGCGGTGGTGCCAGTGGCAGCACCTTCGGCGGGCGCGGCGCTGTCGACGTTCTTGTCGGCAGTCACGCCCATCAGATCGGTGGTGTCGCTCACGAAGGGTCCTTCCCTGGAGCGGACGTCGGCCTTCTGGCTCGGCGACCGGTTGTGCTGTCCGACTGCGGTCTGTTGATCTTGCTGGATCGCGGACCTTGCCGGGGCGGTGGTCCGCCGGGTACGGCGGAGAGACGAAACGTGCGGGGTCCGGCGCGAGATCCCCCTGCTCGGCCCACTCCTGGACGAGCGAGGGGTGTCGTGCCGGTTCCGGAGCGTGCTCGAAACTGCTCAGGCAGGCTGCTCAGGCAGTTGGGGAGGCTCCCGGAAGAATGGTGGTCCCGGAGGGGGACACGAAGCAACGCGCCTCAAAGACGTCGGTTGCAGACTTGAGGTTAACACTACCGGCTCCAACAAACATTCCCCCTCTCGCTCACCGGTAATCACATGCGGTTACGCGGCCAGCGGCAGCACACTGGCGCCCGGCCCGTCGAGGGCCAGCCGGTTCGCCGCCCAGCCCTCCCCCGCCAGTCGGGCGACCTTGTCGGCCGAACCCTCCTCCGTCAGCGCGAGGACCGTGGGCCCCGCACCGGAGATGACCGCGGGCACACCGTCGGCGCGCAGACGGTTGACCAGTTCCACGCTCTCCGGCATGGCGGGGCCCCGGTACTCCTGGTGGATCCGGTCCTCGGTGGCGGCGAGCAGCAGCTCGGGGCGACGGGTCAGGGCTTCGACGAGAAGGGCCGCCCGGCCGGCGTTCAGCGCCGCGTCGACGTGCGGGACGGTGCGCGGAAGCAGGCCGCGCGCCGTCTCTGTGAGCACCGGTCGTCCGGGCACGAAAACCACCGGAACGACGGAATCGGCAGGGTCCATCCTGATCGCCCGGGCCGCCCCGCCCTCCATCCAGGCGAGCGTGAACCCGCCGAGCAGACAGGCCGCGACATTGTCGGGGTGCCCCTCGATCTCGGTCGCCAGCTCCAGCAGGGCCGCGTCGTCGAGCCGGGCGTCGCCGCCTGTCGTCACGGCGCGGGCGGCGACGATTCCGGCGCAGATGGCGGCGGAGGAGGAGCCGAGGCCACGGCCGTGCGGGATGCGGTTGGCGCAGACGATCTCCAGGCCGCGGGGCTGCCCGCCGAGCAGGTCGAACGCGGTGCGCAGGGAGCGCACGAGCAGGTGGCTCTCGTCTCGGGGCAGCGTCTCGCTGCCCTCACCTGCGATGTCGATGTGCAGCCCGGAGTCGGCGACCCGGACGACGACATCGTCGTACAGCCCCAGCGACAGGCCGAGGGCATCGAAGCCCGGGCCCAGGTTGGCGCTGGTTGCGGGGACGCGCACCCTGACGGCGGCGGCTCGGAACGCGGGACCGGCCATCGGTCGGACGACTCCTTGTAAGGCAGCGGGGATGCAGTGCGGTGGCTCTGCGGCGGGGGTCTGCGGGATGGGGCGGTACGGAGTTGCACCGGGCGGTACGTGGGGGTTCCGGTGGTCCGCCCCGTGCTCGCCGTCACGGCTGCCGCACCACAGCGAACCGTCGGGCGGATGTCGGGCGGATGGGGTACAGCTTATCGAAGGAAGGTTCTGTGGCGACATAGGGCGCACAGGAGGCGCACGATGCGTGTCGCCCGCCTCCTATGCGCTCTCGGCCCCGAAAAGAGGGCGGTTGAGCTGGGTTGTCGCGGTTGACCGGGTCGGGTGACGCGACTGCCCGGGCCGATCCGGACGACCTGCCGCCCGGGCCGGCCCGGGCAGTCCGTCCTGACCGGCCCGGACCGGTCAGACGAGCCCGAGCTTCTGTGCGGCGGTGGCCGCGTCGACCGGGACCGTGACCGGCTGCGGGGCACCCGCGACGGCCCAGTCGGGGTCCTTGAGGCCGTTGCCGGTGACCGTGCAGACGATGCGCTGGCCGGGGTCGACCTTGCCCTCCTCGGCGGCCTTGAGCAGACCGGCGACGGACGCGGCCGAGGCGGGCTCCACGAAGACGCCCTCCTGGGAGGCCAACAGCCGGTACGCGGACAGGATCTGCCGGTCCGTCACCTCGTCGATGAAACCGCCCGACTCGTCGCGTGCGGCCAGGGCGTAGTCCCAGGAGGCCGGGTTGCCGATGCGGATCGCGGTGGCGATGGTGGAGGGGTCCTTGACGACCTCGCCGCGCACGATGGGCGCGGAGCCGGAGGCCTGGAAGCCCCACATGCGCGGGGTGTGCGTGGAGACGCCGTCACCGGCGTACTCGCGGTACCCCTTCCAGTACGCGGTGATGTTGCCCGCGTTGCCGACCGGCAGGACGTGGATGTCGGGGGCGTCGCCGAGCGCGTCGACGATCTCGAACGCGGCGGTCTTCTGGCCCTCGATACGGACCGGGTTGACCGAATTGACCAGCGCCACCGGGTAGTTGTCCGAGAGCGAGCGGGCCAGGGTGAGGCAGTCGTCGAAGTTGCCGTCGACCTGGAGGATCTTGGCGCCGTGCACGAGCGCCTGGCCCATCTTGCCGAGCGCGATCTTGCCCTGCGGTACGAGGACGGCGCAGACCATGCCCGCACGCACGGCGTACGCCGCGGCGGAGGCCGAGGTGTTGCCGGTGGAGGCGCAGATGACGGCCTTCGCCCCCTCCTCCTTGGCCCGGGTGATGGCCATGGTCATGCCGCGGTCCTTGAACGAACCGGTGGGGTTGGCGCCCTCGACCTTGAGGTGCACGTCGCAGCCCGTGCGCTCGGAGAGGACCTGCGCCGGAACGAGCGGCGTACCGCCCTCACGAAGCGTGACGACCGGCGTCGTGCTCGTGACCGGAAGGCGGTCCCGGTACTCCTCGATGATGCCGCGCCACTGGTGGGTGCCCTTGCTGGTCATGGGTCCTTACTCCCCTTCAACACGCATGATGCTGGCGACACCGCGCACGGTGTCGAGCTTGCGCAGCGCTTCGACGGTCCCGGAGAGGGCGGCGTCGGGCGCGCGGTGGGTGACGACGACGAGGGACGCCTCGCCGTCCTTTCCCTGCTGGCGGACGGTATCGATGGATACGCCCTGCTCGGCGAAGACCGTTGCCACCTGGGCGAGGACGCCCGGCTTGTCGGCCACGTCGAGGCTGATGTGGTAGCGCGTGACGACCTCGCCCATGGGGCTGACCGGCAGGCGCGTGTAGGCGGACTCACCGGGGCCGGTGGCCTCGCCCAGTTTGTTGCGGCAGACCGCGACGAGGTCGCCGAGGACCGCGGAAGCGGTCGGGGAGCCGCCGGCGCCGGGTCCGTAGAACATGAGCTGACCAGCTGCGTCCGCCTCGATGAACACCGCGTTGTAGGCCTCGCGGACCGAGGCCAGCGGGTGGCTCAGCGGGATCATCGCGGGGTGCACGCGGGCGGTGACGGAGGCCCCGTCGGCGGCGCGCTCGCAGATGGCGAGCAGCTTGACGGTGCAGCCCATGCGGCGCGCGGAGGCGATGTCGGCGGCGGTGACCTCGGTGATGCCCTCGCGGTGCACGTCGCCGATCTTCACCCGGGTGTGGAAGGCGATCCCGGCGAGGATCGCGGCCTTCGCGGCGGCGTCGAAGCCCTCGACGTCGGCGGTCGGGTCGGCCTCGGCGTACCCGAGGGCGGTGGCCTCGTCGAGCGCCTCGGAGTAGCCGGCGCCGCTGGTGTCCATCCTGTCGAGGATGAAGTTGGTGGTGCCGTTGACGATGCCGAGCACCCGGTTGACCTTGTCCCCGGCGAGCGACTCGCGCAGCGGCCGCACCAGCGGGATCGCCCCGGCGACGGCGGCCTCGTAGTACAGATCGCGGCCGTACTTCTCGGCGGCGGCGTGCAGGGAGGCGCCGTCCTCGGCGAGCAGTGCCTTGTTGGCGGAGACGACGCTCGCGCCGTTCTCGAAGGCGGTGGTGATGAGCGCGCGGGCCGGCTCGATGCCCCCGATGACCTCGATGACGACGTCGATGTCGCCGCGCCGCACGAGCGCGGTCGCGTCGGTGGTGACCAGTGCGGGGTCGATGCCCTCCCGCACCTTGGAGGGCCGGCGGACGGCGACGCCGGCGAGCTCGACGGGCGCACCGATGCGCGCCGCGAGGTCGTCGGCGTGCGTCGTCATGATGCGCGCCACCTCTGAGCCGACCACTCCACAGCCCAGCAGCGCCACCTTCAGCGGACGCGTACGCATCATCCGACCTCGTTTCTCATCCATGCTCATGTGGGGACCAGTCTCACTCACCGGACGGGCGATTCTGTCACCCGTCCGGATCCTGAGATGACTATTTCATCAGCCGACATCGAGACGCAGAAGATCTTCCTCCGTCTCGCGCCGGACGATCACGCGCGCCTCGCCGTCCCGGACGGCGACGACCGGGGGGCGCAGGGCGTGGTTGTAGTTGCTCGCCATGGAACGGCAGTACGCCCCGGTGGCCGGCACGGCGATCAGGTCGCCGGGGGCCAGGTCGGCGGGGAGGAACGCGTCCTTGACCACGATGTCACCGCTCTCGCAGTGCTTGCCGACGACCCGGACGAGCATCGGCTCGGCGTCCGAGGTGCGCGAGACGAGCGCGACGCTGTATTCGGCGTCGTACAGCGCGGTGCGGATGTTGTCCGACATGCCGCCGTCGACGCTGACGTACGTCCGCAGCCCCTCCAGGGGCTTGATCGTGCCGACCTCGTACAGCGTGAACGCGGTGGGTCCGACGATGGCGCGGCCCGGCTCGACGGAGATGCGGGGGGTACGCAGATTCGCGGCCTCGCACTCGCGGGTGACGATGTCGCTGAGCGCCTTGGCGATCTCGTGCGGCTCACGGGGGTCGTCCTCGGAGGTGTACGCGATACCGAGGCCGCCGCCGAGGTCGATCTCGGGCAGCTCGACGCCGTGCTCGTCGCGGACCTCGGCGAGCAGCTGCACCACGCGCCGGGCGGAGACCTCGAAGCCCGCCATGTCGAAGATCTGCGAGCCGATGTGCGAGTGGATGCCGATGAGTTCGAGCCCGTCGAGGGCGAGCGCGCGGCGCACCGCCTCGGCGGCCTGCCCGTCGGCGAGCGCGATCCCGAACTTCTGGTCCTCGTGCGCGGTGGCGATGAACTCGTGGGTGTGTGCCTCGACGCCGACGGTGACACGGATCTGCACCCGCTGGCGGACACCGTGCCGCTGGGCGATGTGGGCGACGCGGACGATCTCCTGGAAGGAGTCGAGCACGATCCGCCCGACGCCCGCCTCGACGGCCCGCTCGATCTCGGCGACGGTCTTGTTGTTGCCGTGGAAGGCGATGCGCTCGGCGGGCATGCCCGCGTCGAGGGCGGTGGTCAGCTCACCGCCGGAGCAGACGTCGAGGTTGAGTCCTTCTTCGGTGAGCCAGCGGACGATCGCGCGGGAGAGGAAGGCCTTCCCCGCGTAGAAGACGTCGGCGTCCGGCCCGAAGGCGTCGGCCCAGGCCCGGCAGCGGGCCCGGAAGTCGCTCTCGTCCAGGAAGTACGCGGGGGTGCCGAACTCCTCCGCGAGCCGGGCGACGGCGATCCCGCCGACGGTGAGGGCGCCGTCCGCGTCCCGGGTGACCGTACGGGACCAGACCTTCTCGTCCAGGATGTTGAGATCGGCGGCGGGCGCGGAGTAGTGCCCCTCGGTCAGCACGTCGGCGTGACGGGGTCCTGCGGGGTGTGCGGAGCGGCTCATCGTGTTCGTTCTCTCGGGTCTCTTCTGATCTCGTCAGAGATGTTCGGGCGCACGGATGCCGAGCAGGGACAGGCCGCCTGCCAGCACCGTCCCGGCGGCTTCGGCGAGAGCCAGCCGGGCGCGGTGGGCGGCCGAGGGTTTCTCGTCACCGGCGGGCAGGGGCGGGCAGGAGTCGTGGAAGTCGAAGAACGCGTGCGCGACGGCTTCCAGCTGCCGTGCGGCCCGGTCGGGCGCGCGGTGACGGGCTGCTGCGAGCAGGACGCCGGGATGGTCGGCGATGAGGTCGAGGAGGGGGCGGGCGGCGCTGTCGTACGGGGCGGGTTCCGTGTGCCCGGCGCGCTCGGCGTACGGGGTGGGCTCGGCGGTGAAGCCGAGGAGGGCGGCCCCGCGGGTGAGCGCACGGACTCTGGCGTGGGCGTAACGCACCCGGAAGAGGGAATTGGCCTCGCCCTGGACGAGCAGTTCGGGGCCGAGGGCGGCGCGGTCGTGCCCGGCGGGCCGCAGGAGCCCCCAGCGGGCCGCGTCGGGCCCGAGCCGCCGCAGCAGCTCCGCAGCGGTGGCCCCGGCGGGGACGGGCCGGATCCCGGTGAGCGGTACGGGGGGCGTCCCGTGCGCGTCGACAGTGACGCCGAGGCGGGCCCAGTCCGGGTCGGGCGCCTCCTCGCAGCTGATCCGGACCCGGGCGCCCTGGGAGATGACGAGCCGGCGCACGGCATGGGCGGTGACCGCGGCGCGCACCTCGCGCGCGTGATGGAACTGGAGGATCTCGTCGCGGAGCGCGTCCCCGTGTCCGTACGCGAGGCCCTGCTCCCGTACGGCGTCGAGGAGGGCGCGGTGGTGCTCGGCCGTGGCGTCGAGGGTGAAGCTCAGGAACCCGGGACCGGTGATCTCGACCCGCTCGATGCCGGGCTCGGCGGCGACCCGTTCCCGCAGGATGCGGGCGACCTCCAGGGCGGGCAGCGCGGCGGGCCCGGCCAGCTGGAGCGCGACGGCGCAGGCGTAGTCCCCACTGCCGCCGGGCCGTGTCCTCTCCACCCGCACGCGCGCGGGCACGGGCGCGCGCAACGCATCCTCGTCGACCGCGCGGCGCACGGCGTGCAGCACGGTCCGGGAGAGGTCGGCGGGGGTCACGGGACAAGCCTAGGTGAGACAGGGGGGCACTACGCGACCGGTTTCGCCATATGGTCAGCCGGACCCGGTCTCGCCGTACGGCCGGCCCGATCCGGATTTCGCCGAGGGACCGGCCGGACCCCGGTTGCGTCGAGCGGCCGACCCGATCCGGATGCGCCACAGGCTCAGCCCGCGGTGCTCCCCGCCCGCCCGGCGCCGCGCCGCCCGTCCACCGGGGGCCGGTCCTCGCCGGTCACCAGCCGGTGCATGATCCGCACCAGCTCGCTCGGCTCGAACGGCTTCGCCAGGAACGCGTCGACCCCGGCCGCCACGCCCGCATCGACCTCGAACGGCGTGCAGGCGCTGATGACGGCGATGGGAAGACGGCGGGTCCGGGGATCGGAGCGAAGGCGGGTCGCGGTCTCCAGGCCGTCCAGCCGGGGCATCACGACGTCGAGGGTGACGGCGTCGGGGCGGACCCGGTCGACCAGGTCCAGGCACTCGACACCGTCGGCCGCGGTCACGACCTCGAAACCCTCAAGTTCGAGATTGACCCTGATCAGCTGCCGGATGACCTTGTTGTCGTCGACAACAAGCACGCGGCCGTACGCCCCTGACACCCTTCGAGAGTAGGGCGGCCGGAGCGGCCGCGTCCGGCTTTTGTCCACTTCCGCCCCGGACGAGTGGCCGCCGCCTCGGCCGACCGGCGCGACGGAATACCCGTTCACGGACACCCCGTCGGAGCTGGTAGTGTTTCACCCGTCGCAGAGCACGACAGCGACATGCCCCCGTAGCTCAGGGGATAGAGCATCGGCCTCCGGAGCCGGGTGCGCAGGTTCGAATCCTGCCGGGGGCACTCCGGATCAAGGCGCTGACCAGCAGAAATGCAGGTCAGCGCCTTTTTGTTCATGCCAAAACAGCACCGGTCTCGTACTCCGTGTGCGATTGGCTTCCCTGGCCCTCTGACCTGGGACTTTATGCCGCCGTTCGGAGAGATGGACGGCATCTCGGTGGCGCTGCCCCTGCGGCGGGGCCCTTGGTGGGACACGCGTGGGACGAACGGGGGCATCGGACTTGGCACACGGGGTGATCACCGCCGTGAACTGCACTTTCGTACAGCTCGTGAAGTGTGGGCACCCGGCGTCGGGCACCGCGTGCCTTCCCTCCTAGCGTCAATGGCAAGAGGGACGGAATCACCGGACACGAGCGTCGTGTCGATCCGGTTCCCATGCAGCCAAGAGCGTGGAAGCAGGCGCTGCCCAGTCCTCGGTATCACCCAGCAAGTCGACGGTCCTCAAGGAGGGTGCTGCAGTAAGGAGTTGGTGGCCGATGCCCTGTGGCACCCAGAGGGCCACGACAGCTCTGTGCCAGTCCGCGGTGACTTGGTAGACCGCAATGACCGCCAGTTGCCACGAGGTCAGTGCCTGATAGCCGCTTCCGTCGCGCCGGGCCAGGGGCCGTGGAGGAACCCGCACGCCGATCAGGCACCACGGTCGCCCTGCCGTTTGCTCGGCCGCTGCCAGGCGAGCTGCTGCGGCCCACGTATCTGTCAGCCGCTGCAGCGACTGCTTGGCCTCGTCGACCCCGTTCCGACGACGTCCCAGCGCCTCGTACAACACCTCTTCGGCCGATAGGGCTGCCGCGGAGAGTGGTCTGGCGTCCGTTGTTGCACTGGCGCACCATGCCCTCCACACCGCGCTCATTACAGATGAAGCTTGATCGCCGAAGATCCCAAAACCTCCGTCGGGGGGAAGAGCGGGTGCAGGTAGGCCGTCGACGGCTGCGGCATCGGCCAGCGCCTTCGGGACGTAGAAGCGAGTCGCCGTCAGCCGTAGTTTTTCCGCGGCGGCGGCGCGTACGTCCACGTGCGCCGCTGCCCACTGGCGTAGCCAAGGGCATGCGTCCAAGCTCGCTGCTGCCGTAGCCAGCCGGTCCTGTGCGTCCTGCCAGCGGGCCAGCCATTCGTCGCGGCAACGCCAGGCTTCCTCGTAACGCCTCCAGGCGTCGCCGCATTCTTCCTCCTGGGGGTACTCACCCAGGGACAGGACATGCACCGCTTCGGCGATCTCGGTCTCCTCCAGGGTCGGCTCCACCTCCTCTTCGTCGATCCTGAGTCGCGACAGAGCATCCAGGGCATCGAGGAAAGCGGGCCAGTGACCGTCCCCGGGCACCTCCCAGCGGCAGCGCCCATTCGAGCAGAGCCTTGCGAGTGAGTCGGAGGTCAGGGCGAAGCGCACTGGGTGGACCGTTGGTGCCTTTGCCAGGCGGGAGCAGTCCGCGACCGCATGAAGGCGGCCGTTACCTGAGGATGGGGAGAAGCCCGAGAGCGGGGTGCCTTCCAGGGGGCCGAGCGGCGTTCCGGCTTCGACTCTGTTCCCCAGCGCGATGATCAGCGTTCCGGGTTTCGACGTGGTCATGCGACGACGATAGTTTGCGTGCACGGAGCAGCGACTGCGGAGCGTGACAGATCTTTACAGTCGGCAAATCCAGCGAGCGGACCTGCTACACAACTACGCATATTCGTTCAAAAGGTTTTCGATGCGCTGGTTCGAAATCGCAGTCCGGCCGTACAGGCACTTGGCGTACCTGTTCATCAGCACTTCAACGCTGTTGCCCGCACGTTGGGCGACCTCAGTGGGGTCAACGCCCGCGTTCAGCCAGGTCGACAACGCGGAGTGGCGCAAGTCGTAGGGCCGGGCCGCAAGAGGGCTCTGCACCAGGTCGGGTGGTAGGGCGAGGAGGCGCGCAGGGCGCCAAACACGGCTGTAGGTGCCGGCCGCGACGATGCCACCACGTTCGTTGAAGAACAGGCGCCCGTCGTCCGCGATGCCGAACGTGTCGATGCTCTCCCGCCACAAGCGGACGAGCTCAGGTGGCAGCGGGACCGGCCGGGTGTCGCCGCCCGGGCGGTTCTTCAAGCCTCGCTCGTCGTGGACCCGGCCGGTATCGGTCCACCGGGCGCCCGCTTGCGGGAGGGTTCGGTGCAAGGTGACCTCGCCCCAGCCGTGACCGGGAAGAAGGCAGTCCTGACGGCACACTGCAACGGCCTCGGCCGGGCGCAGCCCTGCGTAGTACATGCCTGCGAACAGTCCGACTAGCCGCCGCCCACGTGCGCGGTTGAAGCACCCGATGTAGGAAACCGCGCTCAGCAGGGCACGGGCCTGGGCAGGGTTGGCGACAACCCGCGGGTCAACTTGATCGACAGTCTCCGCTACACGCCATTGAATCGGCGCAAGTGGATCTGCTTCCAGCTTGCGCTGCTCTACGGCGTAGTGCACCGCGTGGACCAAGACCTTGTGCTTGCGCCGCTGTGTCTCAGCGGCTGCGACCGCGCCATCCTGCTTCAAGCGGAGGGCGGCGAGGACAGCGCGCATTACGGCCGGATCCAGCAGGTCAGCCAGCGGGCGGGAAGCTCCTGCCACCCACTGGAGAGCCTGGCGGACGTCAGCCGGCACGGCAGCGGGCTCGGGCCGAGGAACGACGAAGGCCCAGCCCCTCATCGCCCGCCGCAACAGCTGATCGCCGGGCCGGCCTCGTACGTCCCGCAGCATCGCCTGGGTGATCGCACACAGTGCCTCGTTCGTCTCGCCCCGGGTCTTCGCCGCGACCAGCGGCCAGCGCATGTCCAGATACTCCAGCGCGAAGTCGTACCAACTGACTTCAGCTGTGCTTGCCCTTTCTGCACCGCCAACCGCGCCTATTCTGCGCGTCCGGCTTTCGCCGACCGGGCGGCCCGCCTCCGCCAGTACGGCTGCGAGCTCATCGGCGAGTTCGCTGACGACCCGCGCCCTCAGCCCGCCACGGCTCGTCTCAGACGGCCGAGCTACTCTATTCCATGCGGACTGCGTTCCCCGCGAAACCATTGGTAGAGCCTCGCTTCGGTGCCTCCTCATAACGTCCACCGCCTTCCCTCTGGGTAAACACACAGCCCAGCTCGGTTGATGGCGCACCCTGGAAAGCCCTTCTTGGGCTACTGAGTTTAAATTGCAGAGTCGCGAGGGCTGAGACGAGTAGGTAACCTCCAAGCGGTTGATCAACATGCCTCGCGCCTCCTCCAGATCCACTAAAAGGGCGGCGAAAACGCTGCGCGTTACGGTCCGATGCTATGGCAGCACTTTGCCGGGCAGCGGCAGCCAGGCTTTCCCTCGTGCCGCCGCACCCAGCAGGCCGGATGGCTCCTCTTTTAACCCTTCGTGAGAAGAGGTGCGAGAAATCGGCTCGGCTCGCCATGCCAGGTAATGGCGAGCGCGTCCCGAGCACGGGTCGCCGCGACGAAGAGCAGCGACCGGGCCCGGTGCAGCTCACGCTGGTGACGGCTCGGATCTGTGTGTTCCCACAAATCTACGGAGGCCCGGGGCACGAGCCCCTCCGACGCTCCGGCGATGATCAGGCAGCGATACTCCAGTCCCTTGAAGCGGTACATGGTGCCGATGTGCACGCCTTGGTCACCACGAGGGCCGTCCTGGGTGATCTCGGACGGGGTGATGCCGGCGCGTGCCAGGCGGTCGGCGAGCTGGGTGACCATCTCGTTGGTCGGGACACAGATCGCCGTGGACTCCCGGGGCACGTCGTGCCAGGCGCGCAACTGCTCCACGACGAGATCCATCTCCTTGTCCCAGCTCGGTGCCCCGTGCAACGACGGTTCCGTACCGTGCAGGACGGAGCGGTATCCGGCGAGCGTGTCGGCGTCACCGTCCAGGTCGTCGTAGTCGGCGCCGCCGAGGACCCGGATGGCGTCGCGCAGGATCTCTCGGGTCGTGCGGTAGCTGAGGGTCAACCTGGAGGACCGGCCCCGGATGTGCACACCGAGACTGCCGAGGGTGACCTGGTTGTCGTAGATCCGCTGATGAGTGTCTCCGACCAGGAAGATGTCATCCGCATCGGATGGCGCCATAGCTCGCAGCATCTTCCAGTGGGCGGCACTGAGGTCTTGTGCCTCGTCGACCACGATGTGCCGGTACCGATAGCGCAGCCAGGCGCCGGAGCCGGCCTCGGCGTGGAGGTTGTCCAGGCCCCCCCGCTCCTCGCGTGCCTCCGCGCGCTGGTCGATCCGGGTCTTGCGGGCCATTTCCAGGCGAGCGGCCCGCTCCGCGATCTGGCGGTGGGTCTCCAGGCCCTTGGTCTCCAGGCGCTGGGCGAAGCGTTCGGCAAGCTGCCAGATCCCGGCGCGTTCGGAGCGGGTTACGCTACGGCCCCGGCCCGCACGACGCGCGGTGAAGTAGTCGCTCCGGTTGGACACGGCCTGCCCCAGGATGACCTGGTTCCACTCGTCGCTGAGGAATTCGGCGTTCCAGCGCGTCTGCCCCGTCTCCACGAGCAGTTCCCGCCACTCACGAAGGGCAGCCGCGTCGTCGATCCGGCGCTTCGTGTTGCCCGGGTCGGCCTCGCTGACGATACGCGTGGCGAGCTGGTCGACATGGGCGATGTCGACTCGCGCCAGAACGTCGGGCCCGCCGAGGGAGAGCAGCCGGGCCCTCAGCTCTGCGGCGAGGTTGCGGTTGAAGGTGGTGAGGAGCACGGGCTTCGTGTGGCCGGGCGGAAGTTGTCGCACCAGATGGCGGACGCGATGGAGAGCGACGATCGTCTTCCCCGTACCCGGGCCGCCGCCGACCCGGGCGGGGCCGGAGTAGCGCCGCCGGACCAGCTTCTCCTGGGTGGGGTGGAGGAAGACCTTCCAGCGGCCGAAGTCACCCTCCTCCAGGATGCTCTGGAGGGATTCGTCGTCGGTGATCACCACGGTCTGGGAGCGGTCGACGGCTGCCTGCCAGTCGTCGGAGTCGAGGTTCTGCTCCGGTTCGGCCACGGCGACGGGCGCGGTCACCTGTTCCATGACCTCTTCGTACGGAACGCCGTCCCGCAACCGGAGGAGGACCTCCCCGGTGTGACGGGGGGCGTACTCGGCGAGGCCCAGCAGTTCGTCGTCGGTCGTGAGTTTCCGGACGATCGGAAGGAGGGGCTGGGTGACGCCGAGGTCCACGAGCTGCTGGTCGGTGTACACGCCGAAGAGCGGCTCCTCGTCCGGCCGTGTCTCCGCGGGTGGACCGGAAGGGGCCGAGGGGGACGGTGCGGGGGTGGTGGGCGGTGTGAGGCCGCGGCGCAGCACGCTCTCTTCGACGACCTGGAGATCGACGTACTCGATGGCACCGGTGATGTGGTTGATGCCGTAGTTGAAGCGTTCGAGGTTCTTGTGGACGTGTCCCCGGTGTTTGACGGCGACGAGGAGCCAGTCGTCACCGCTCAGGCGGATCATCAGTGCGCGCCACTCCCGGTTGACGCGCGCCGACCAGAGGCGGTCGTGGCCTTCCAGCTGTTTGAGGTCGAATCCGCCGGCGTGCGGGTTGCGGCGGAAGTCGTGCTGGAACTTGTAGAACGCCCCCAGGACCGCCCGGTCCAGTTTGACGATCTCCTTGTCCGCCTTGTCCAGCAGGCGCAGGGTCACACCCGTTCTGGGCGTGCTGTGGACCGTCATGGCTGGTTCTCCCCCTGGTCGTTCGTGGTCGTGTCGGCGTCGCCGCGCACGAGTGCGGCGAGTTCGTCCGCGTTCCATTCCTGCGCGGTACGGACCTGCCAGCCCGCGGCGCGGTAGGCCCCGTCCCGCTGTTCGGCATCGATGTCCCGTCCGCTGACGGGGTCCGGACGGTGGGCCAGGACGACCCCCACCCTCCGGTCGGGCCAGGCCAGTTCGGCGGGCCAGGCCGCTGGCCCCAGCTCGTGGCCCGCCTCGGGTACGGGTACGCCCCCGTCGGCGAGCGCGTGGGCGAGTGCGTCCAGCCCGGGGTCCTCGACCAGCAGCTCGATCACCTCGTCCCAGGCGGGGTCGCGGACGGGCGGGACACCGTCCGTGCCGGCCGTCTTCTCCTGTGGACCTGCCGGTGCACGGCGCCCGTCCGCGGCCGGCTCGGGTGCGTCCGGTGCGGGCTGGTGCGCACGCAGTTGGGAGGTGAGCCATCCGGCTCCGCCGGTGACCGCCAGCTCGGCCGGGTCGAACCCGGACAGCATCCCGGTCGTCAGCTGGACCCCCTCGCCCTCCCCCCCGTCGAGGAACTGGAGCAGGTTGCTCCAGTAGAGCCAAGCTTGCCAGCGTCTGCGGTGGGCGGCCTCGTCCGCGTCGATCGTGCCGGGAGCGTCGTCGAGGACGGTCAGCGCGGTCCAGGCCGCCCCTCTCTGCCCGCGGCGCAGGTCGAGCGCGATGGTGAGCGGGCATCCTGAGCTGTCCCGGGTCGCCATGACCTGGACGGCTCCCTTCCCCGCCGCCAACCGCCGCCCGTTCAGCGCTTCGTAGATCCTGCGTCCGGTCTCGACGCCGTCGGCCAGGGCCCTGCTGGTGGAGGAGACGGCCGCGAAGCCGGCGAGGGCACTCTGTACGCGCAGCCGCCAGGCATCCGGGTCCGGGTCGGTGAGGTACCCGATGAGCGTCTCGACGGGGTTGACCCACACCAGGCGCGTCAGATCACGGGTGTCCCCCTCGTGCATGCGCCGGTGGACGTCCATGGCGGTCTTTTGGGCAGTGTTCGGGTACGGCTTCCACACGGGATCGGCCCCCGGGGCCGTACGCCCCGTCCACGCCTGTACGTCGTCCCAGGTGAGCTGGAAGACCTGCCAGCCCTCGGCTCGCAACCGGGTGCGCTTCACCGCGTCGGCCTCGGCGGTGAGGTGCCCGGGACCCGCGTGATAGCGGTAGCCGTCCAGGTAGACGGCGACCCTGCGGTCGTCGTCGGTGCTGCGGAAGACCACGTCGGGCCGGGTGAAGCCGAGCGGAGTCTGGGTCTCCATCTGCCAGCCCCGGACGGTCCCGTCGGGTGCGGTGAAGCGCAGGGTGGTGTCCCGGGTGCCGTCGGCGGCGAGCGCGCTGCGGACGCTGACCTCGTCCACACGGTCGGCCCATTCGAGCAGACCACGCCGGAAGAGGGCCTCCAGCTCACTCTCCACCTGGTGCACGAGGGTGATGTCGCGGGTGGTGGCCACCTGCACGGTGCTCCAGCGGTCGGCCCCACGGCCGAACAGCTCACCGAGCATGTCGAGGGCGTGCTCGCGGCTCACGAGCTCGTACTCGGCGTCGGTCACGTGCCGGAGCAGACACCGGTGGCAGGCGGGACGGCCCTGCCCCACGCAGACGCAGGTCTCGATCACCTGTCGCGCATGGTCCAGGACGCCCTTCAGCCCGTCCCGCCCGGCCAGGCGGTGCAGGTATCCGGTACCGCCGGGCAGAGTGTCGTACAGGACGAGGAAGTGGCGGCGGAGCGGGCTCTCGCCCCCGTCCTCGGGCATGGAGTCGGTGACGACCGCGAGATGGTCGGGGTCTCCGCCGTAGCTGCGGGCGATCCCGGCCAGGAGGAGGGCTTTGAAGGACGCCAGCCGCTCCTGGGTGTAGGCGGTGACGGCGGGAATGAGGAGGCGCAGCGCGTCGGTGCGCAGCTCGTGGGCGAGCAGCACCCGCTCGCCTCGCCGTGCGGCGTCGTCGGCCGCTCGCCGCCGGGGGCACCAGGGCCGGTGGTATTTGGCGTGGGCCGACGTGTCGCCGGGGTCGTGGGCGGTGGGGCCGCCGTCCGGGTCGGCGAACCCGCACGCGTCGCAGACCCAGAACGGGTTGAGCCGCACCTCCCTTCCGGCGAAGTGCGTGTCCGCGCCGCCGTCCACGCGGGTGGCTCCGACGTTGATGTGGCGGATGCCTGCCTGACGGGTGAACTCCCAGCCGAAGGTGGCGTGTTCGTGCTTCCACGCCTCTTCGATGTCATGTGTGTCGATGTCGACGGCCGAGACGACGGAGTAGTGCCGTCGCTCCCGTTCGTCGGTATCGTCGCGGACGCGGACGTCGTCGCGCTCGTCACGGGAGGTGACGCGGCGGGGCACGAGGACCTTGTGCAGGCAGCCGATGTCCCCGATGGCGGCCGACCGGCAGCGGGGGCAGGGCGCGGCGTCCTGCTCGGCCCGGTGGGTGCGGACGTGACCGCAGTCGGGGCAGACGCGCCACCAGAGCCAGGCGGGACGTCCGGGGCTGCCGATGTCGAGTCCGGTGACGCGGTGCTTGTACCCCTGCACGTAGTAGTGGTTGCCGGGGGCGAACTCGGAGAGGGCGAGGCGCGCGGGGCGGCTGTGCCGCAGGGTCTTGCTGTGGTGCGTGCGTGTGCCGTCGGGGCCCTTCTCCGTCCAGGTGAGCGTGGCCTCCAGCTCGGTGGGCGAGTCGATCAGGCTGTAGTTCGGGAGCAGGCCGAGGTCGACCAGGGCCCCGTGCGCGGTGGTGCGGCTGATCTCGCGGGAGAGGCGTGCCACGTCCCGGCGCTCGGCCCGCAGCTCGCGTCCCTGCCGCTCGTGGTCGGGGTCGCCGGCGACGAGCAGCCCGTGGGCTCGGTCGATGGCCTCGGTACGGCGCTGGAGTTCGGCGCGCCGGTCCTCCCACCGTCGGCGGGCCGTGTCCAGGGCGGCACCCAGCCCGTCCTCGCCGGCGTCGGTCGCGTAGGTGACGAGGGCGGCCCGGGCCTGCGGGCTGACACCGGTGCCGCGGTTCTCGTCGTAGGGCGGGAACAGGTCCAGGAAGCCCTGGACGAGCCGGTTTCCGGCGGCGAGTGCCGCTTCGGCGAACTCGGCCTGCCAGGCGGAGGTCCCGAAGAGGTCGGTGGCACGTCCGGGAAGGGGCCTCAGGGGCGTCCCGTCGGGCGAGACCAGCCGTCCGGCGCCCGCGAGGTCGAGGAGGTGGGCCAGGTACTGGCGGCGGAGGATCTCGGCGGCGGAGAGGTAGCAGCCGGGCGGCAGCACCTCTCCGGCGATCATGAGCCGGGGGTCTTCCAGGTAGTAGCGGTCACGTGGGCCGCGGTCGACCATGGTGAGCAGGTAGGCGTTGCCGGTGGACCGTCCGGCGCGGCCCACACGCTGGATGTAGTTGGCCGGGCCCTTCGGCAGCGAGGCGAGGACGACGGCCGACAGGTCGCCGATGTCGATGCCGAGTTCGAGCGTGGGGGTGCAGGACAGCACCTGCGGGTTGGCGTAGTGGACGCGGGTGCCCTCCCGGAACGCCTTCTCCACCGCCTCCCGCCTGGCGCGGCTGAGCGTGCCGGTGTGCTCGGCGGTGTTGATGGTGAAGACCCCGGCCTCGCGGTACATGCGGCGGTAGAAGTCGTCGGAGAAGTCCCGCTGCCGCAGTCCGCTGTCCAGGTCGCGCCCGGTGCCGAGGGTTCCGCCGCACCGGTAGCGGGGGCAGGGCTGCCCGTGCCACTGGTCGGCGAGGTCGGGGTGGACGGTCTGCTCCCAGAAGCACCGGGGGCAGTGCGCGGTGGCGTCGGGCAGCGTGTCGTCGGCGAGGGCCCGGACCTGGATGTGGCCGGGCTGGAGTCCGTAGACGCGGGTGGTGCCGTCGAGGGCCGTCCGCGCGGAGACGACGCCGGCGTCGGCGAGCGCGGGCAGGAGGCGTGTCAGGAAGAGGCCGGCCGCTTCGGGGCGCAGCCCGAGGGAGCGCACGGCCCAGTCCTGGTACCAGCCGAGCCGGCCGGTCAGGACGTCGAAGTCCTCGCTGCCCTGCTTGGGGGTGCCGAGCAGGAAGGCGGGGGCGGAGACGCCTCGGGGGAAGGCCGGCATCCCGGTCTCGCGACCGCCCCAGATCGCCCATCTGCGTACTCCCGCCTGGGCCAGCCAGGGGTCCAGCCAGGCGTGCCGGACCGCTCCGCGGATACGCATCCGCTCCAGCAGGCCCCGCACGAAGCCGGTGTACCTCTCGGGTCCGGGCGCGGAGCCGTCGGGCAGCGCGATGTCACCCGGGGTGGTCAGGAGTGTCTCCCGTACGATGTCCGCCACCGCGTCGGGGTCCGGCAGCGGTACGTCGGCGGCGATGGTGCGGGTGAGTTCCAGGGTGCGGCCCTGCCGGGAGCGGAGGCCGAACTCCATGACGGTGGCGAACGCCAGGCGCTGGGCGATCAGCTCCCAGGTGGCCCGGGAGCCGCGGCTGCGTCCGGAGAGCAGCGTGTCCACCCCGCGGACGAGGTGGAGGTCCGGTGGGATGACGGCGGCCTGGACGGCCTTGCTGTCGACGACGTCCGCGATCAGGTCGGCGGCGAGGTCGTTCAGGGCGACCGGTTCGTCCTCGCCGATACGGCTGGCGAGCAGCGCCCGCAGCGAGAAGGTGTAGGAGCGGCTGGCGACGTACCCGGCGCGGTGGGCGGCGTCCTGCACGGAGTCGTTGAAGAGGAGCGTCTTGTCCTCTCCCAGGCTCTTGTCCAGTTCGCCGCCGGTGAAGAGCTGGGTGACGGAGGCGGCGGCGAGCGCGGCGAGGCCGGTACCGAGGTAGCGGATGGAGTTGAAGGTCCGGCAGGCGGGGCACTGGTCGCGTTCGGCCGCCCGGTCGCCGTCGAGGTCGGTGTGGACGAAGGCGGCGTTGTGCAGGGGTACCGGCCGGCGGGCTGCCTCGCCGTCGGCGGGCGCGGTGAAGTCGGCTTCGGGTGACAGAGGGCGCAGCCGCCCGCCGGTGCCTTCCAGGACCATGACGGCGGGCCCGCCGCGCCTGCGGTCCGCCCCGGCCCCGAAAGCCGCCTCGTACACCTCGCGCGGGGTCGCGGCGATCATGTTGCGCACCCGGCGCTTGTCGCGGCCGACGGAGGCCCGGCGGATCTTGGTGGCGTTCAGGTCGAGGTGGGCGGGGTCGACCTCGGGCGAGTAGGCGGCCCAGCCGGAGCGTCCGCACTCGCGGCAGAAGACGGCCGGCAGGAAGACCTCGGCGGGCGGCGGTGCGCTGTCGTCGGCCGGTACGGCTCCCTCCCCCACGGCGTCGCGCGGCAGGGCGGGCTTCTCCCCGTCGTACGGGGACGGACCGGCGCCGGAGGTCTGTCCCGCGCGGGCCAGCGCGCCGCCGGAGGTGACCCGTTCGTCGTCCCAGCGGAACTCGGCGCGGGCCCCGCTGATGCCGCGCAGCACCCGGGAGACGGAGCGCACCCAGTGGTGGATCTCGATGGAGAGCAGGGGCCGCCCGGGGTTCTCGGGGTCCCGGGCGTACGAGAGGAGGGCGAGGTAGCGGGCGAGCGCCCTGGCCGCGAGGGCCGGCCGCCGCTGCACCGCGACGCCCCAGTGGTAGGCGTACCGGGGCAGGATCTCGGTGATCTCGGCGAGGGTCCTGGGAGTGCCGTCGAGGATCTCCAGCACGGCGGAGGTGAGCCGGTGGCGGCGCAAAACGCCCCCGAGCTCCTCGGGGGTGGGTCCGGCCAGGCCGGTGAACGCGGCGACGAGGTCGTCCATGGCTCCCGGGTCGCGGGTGGGGTCGCCCAGCACGTCGACCTCCTCGGGCGAGGGGAACGGCAGGGTGAAGTCGCTCTCACCGGTGAAGTCCCGCGCCAAGCGCCGGTCCTCGCCCACGACCGCGTCGGCGGGGAACGGTACGCCGAAGACCTGCTCGGCGACCTCCAGCATGCCGGGCCGCCCGGCCTCCCTCCGCCCGGTGCGCACGCCGCTGTCGCCGGACCCGCTCTCGCCGAGGGTGGCCGAGGTCGCGACCGGGCAGACGGACCCCAGCGGCCGCCCCGGCTCCGCGAGCCTGGTGACCGAGCCGAGGCGGCGCAGCAGCATGGCGACATCGGTGCCCTGTGCTCCGTCGTAGGTGTGGAACTCGTCGAGCACGACGTAGGCGAGCGGGGATTCCTGCCACAGCCGCTGGTCCTCGGGCCGCTGGAGGAGCAGGTCGAGCATCTTGTAGTTGGTGATCAGGATGTCGGGCCGGGTGCGGCGGATCTCGTCCCGGTCGACGGCGATGTGGGGATTGGCCTGCTTGAACTCCTGGGACGGCCGGTCGCCGATATAGAGCCCGGCCGTCACGCCCGCCTCGCGCAGCCGGGTGTCCTTCGGATCGCCGAGGCGTTCGCCGATGCGGTGGGCCTGGTCGGTGGCGAGGGCGTTCATGGGGTAGAGCAGGATCGCCTTGACGCCGTCCCGGCCTGCCTCGCGTTCGCGGCGGCAGTGGTCGAGGACCGGGATCAGGAACGACTCGGTCTTGCCCGATCCGGTGCCGGTGGTGACGAGGGTGGGCGCTGCGGGGCTGTGCAGGGTGGAGAGCCGCTCCCAGGCGCGCTCCTGGTGCCGGTGCGGGGTGAAGCCCTGGGGCCACCAGTCGAGGTGCCGCTGCCAGTCGTCGCTCTCGGCGCTCCGGAAGGGGGTGCGGACGCGGAGGTAGGGGCCTCGGAAGATGCCGTCCTCGGCGTCACCGAGGAACCCCTCCAGGGCCCGACGGGTCGACTCGTCGGCCAGCGCGTACGTCGTCGCGAGGTACTGGCTCAGGCTGGCCCGTACCTGGTCGGCGGCGAGGGTGGGACGCACGCGCGGGTCCTCCTTGGTGCGGATGGAAGCAGACCGGCCGAGGATGCCCGGCCATCGGCCTACGGTAACCGGGCGGCGACGCGAGCCTGCTCCCGCCTCACACGTCGAGCTTGCGCCCCGCGTACGCGATACGGAGGGTGCGCTCCTCGTGGAGCAGCCGGAAGTGCATCCGGCCCGGCTTCGGGAGGAAGTCGCAGTGCCAGTCGAAGAGGTGGTTCTTGCCGTCGGCGTCGGGGAACCAGCACAGCCTTCGGCGCGACTCGAACTCTGTGCGTACGTAGGACCGCCACTGCGGTGCGATGGGCTGCCGGGCAGGGTCCCAGTCGCTAACGGCGTCCTGGAGCTCCCCGAGCCGCTCCCCCACGGGCCGCACCCACACCTCGGCCAGCTCGGCGAAGTGCTGCTCGGCGAGAGGGGTGAACTGGAGGGTCGGGAAGAGTTCCGGACAGCGTGCCCATAGTTCGGTACCCGACCGCAGGCTCTCGACGGCCTTCTGCCGTGCGGAGTTCGCCCCGCGCCGGATCCATGGAAGGTGGGTGGCGACGTGCTCGCGTCGGGCGGCGTGCACCACGTCGACCTCGGTGACGGCCGATCCGCCGTCCTCGTCGTCGACCAGTTCCTCCCGTACGAGCGTGAGCAGGTCGGTGTCCCAGCGGGAGTCGACCGGAAGCGAGATGCCGAGTCCCCCGGTGAGGTGCGCGGCCCCGAGACCTTCCACGGCGTCGCCGTCGTGCCGGTACTCGACGTCCGCGTGGGTCTCCCCCTCCGGGAACGCCTCCCGGAGCGGCCACTTGGACTGGAGGATGGCCAGCCGCTGCCACAGGTCCTTGGTACCCGGAGACCCGATCCACTTCTGGATCGCGTGGCCCTGGGCAAGCTGCAACGCGGTCACCGGCTCCCCGGAGACGAGCAGGGTTCCCGCCCGGTCCTCCCTGGCCACCGCCAGGACCGCACGGACCATGTCGGTCATGGCCCGGTTGACCCGGTCCGGGTCGGCCTTCGTCCCACAGGACTTCTCGTTCAGAAACAGCTGCGGCATGTCTCCCCCTCCGCCACGATGTCGGTGCGCCTCGCCCCGCCCTCCCCGGCGGGCATCAGCCGATGAGCTGGTCGAGCGTGTTCTCCAGCTCGTCGAAGAAGCCCGGGGGCCACTGGTCGAGCATGCCGTCCGCGTCCACCCGCGGGCTGACGAAGTCCACGCCCGTGCCGTCCCCCCGGAAGTAGTGGAACACCGCCTGCTCGGGAGTGATCCGTCCCTGCTTGACGGCCAGGCGTACCCCGTTGATCACGTGGTCGCTGTGACTTTCCATGATCACCTGCGCGCCCTGCGCGGCGGCCGAGGCGGCGAGCGTGGCCATCTGGGTCTGGCCCTGCGGGTGCAGGTGCGCCTCCGGGTTCTCCAGGAGGATCAGGGCACCGCGGCGGGCACTCAGACAGGCGACGACGATGGGCAGGACGTAGGTGAGGCCGAACCCGACGTTGCCGGGGCGACGGCGCTTGGTGGCGCCGAGCGTGCCGCGGAAGCCGTACGAGAGGCTCACGGCGTCGGTGCCCTTGATGGCGTCGGCCTGGATGTCGACTCCGGGGCAGAGGTCGCCCATCCAGGCGGCGGCCTGGTCGATCAGCAGATCGGAGGCGGCCTTGGGGTGGCGCAGCGGCCCCTCGGGGACCGGATCCTCACGGTGGTGGCGGAGGTAGTTGACGGTGTGCTCACCGCGTACGCCGAGGAAGCCGCGGCCGATGGCCGCCTGGTGGTCGCGCGGGTAGAACTCGGCCGGTGAGATGCGGTCGGCGTGAAGGTACTGGAAGGGGGCGGTGAGGAACGCCGGGGTCACCGCCTCGGGGCCGGCCGGTCGCTCCCGTTCGCCCTCGGAAGTGTCCGGGAGGTCCGCGTCGGCCAGCGGCAGAAGGTTCTGCTCGGCCTCGTACGCGGCGGTCCACCCATAGTGGTACGCACCCTCGTCGACGGCGAGGCCGATCCGGGGCTCGTCCTCCGTGAAATCCTCGTGGAGGACGTCCTCGCCGGTGCCGAGCCCGACGAGTTCGCCGTTGAGGAGGAATCCCCGGCCCGCCACGTTCGTACGGCGTCCGGCTCGCCTCTCCTCGGCCGTGAGCGCGGAGAGCACCAGGTCGCCGGACTCGTAGGACTGGCGCAGGAGCCCGATGGACTGGAGCACGCTGCTCTTGCCGGAGGAATTGAGACCGGTGAGAAGCGTGAGCGGGCCGAGCGGAAGCTCCGCATGCTGGAACGCCTTGTAGTTGTGCAGCGTCAAACGGTCGATCACGGTGCGGCTACCCCCCGGAACAGTCGTGCCACTTCTTGGAATCGGGTGCGGATTCTCGCCGGGCTCCCGGTCCCCACCGAGATCGACCGGTCGAAGTCCCAGTCGCCCAGGAGCCGGAAGAACTGGTCGTGCACCGTCGGACGCGACGCTACCAGCCGGGCCCGCTCGTCATCATCGAGAAGGGCGAGCTGGACGGAGATCGTCTCGAACAGGGCCTTGTTGATGACGGGCGAGCTGCGCTCGCCTCCCTGCCACTTCCGGAAGGCGTGCTCGCCGAACAGCTCCCAGGCGCACTGCATGGCGGTCCGGAACTCCCGCGCCAGCTGATCCCGTCGCTCGTCGGACAGGGCGTTGATCCGGTACATGGAGTCGATGAGGAACTTGTTGAAGTCGGTCTCGGAGTGCTGGGACGGGTTGGTCAGGCGGAAGGCGAGGAAGCGCAGCACCATCTCGCGGTCGGCCATCCGGGCGTCGGAGACGCTCCACCGGGTGGCCTCCCCGAACGACGGTTCCTCGGCCAGGTCCGCGAGGAACGTCCGGACCTCCCCCCCCACCAGGGCGTGCCGGAGCTCCTGCGGCGTGAGCGGCATACCGCCGGTGTTGATCCTGGTGAAGACGTTGTACTTGACCTTCTCCGGGGTGCCCTGCTGCATGATGTGGACGGTGAGCTGGGTCTCACGCAGCCGGATCCTCATCCGTCCCGTGAGGTCCTGGTAGGTGCTGCCCGCGAGCTGCCACAGGTAGTCCATGCCGCGCAGGGTGAGGGGTTCCAGGCCGGTGATCTCCGGCTCCATGAACCGGGCGATGGCGGTGAGCCGCTGGACGCCGTCCACCACGGCCCACTTGTCCTCGTCGCCCTGGGCCATATGGAAGTTGGAGATCGGGATGCGCAGCAGCAGGGATTCGATCAGGCGGCTCTGCGCACGGTCGCTCCAGATGCCGGAGCGGCGCTGGAAGTCCGGCGCGAGGTCGATCATGCCCTCCCGCAGCCGGGAGAGCAGCAGGTCCACGGTCGTGGTCTCGGTGTGGATCCGGATGTTGTCGGGCCGGAACGGGGCGGAGGCGTCATCGGCGTCCCGGTGGGCGCCGTGCTCCTCCCCTTCCTCGTCGGCGGGAAGCTCCAGCTCGACGCCGGTCGGACGGCCGTCCGATCCGATCTCGATCGGCGGTCCGAGCGGCAGGAGCAGCGAGTCCGGCTGGTCGATGTCCTCGGCCATGGCGTAGCCCCGGGTTCCCAGGGTCCGACCGCTCTCGACGCCGGCCCGCTTACCGCCGCCCTCGTCCACCGCCATGGCACCCGCAGCCCTCTGTCCGCCGCCACCGCCCTGTGCCGTGCCGTCCCCGGCCCAGCCTAGCGAGGGGGCCGGAGAGTGTCAGCTCGACCGCCCGACGTCCGTCCACAGCGGTCGGCAATCAGCACTCGGTCCGAATCATTGAGCCCGTCCGGGCCGTCGCCCCTTCGAGGTCCAGCTCGACGACGACGGTCTTGCCGACGGGAAACCGGTCCAGGACCTCCCAGCGGTCCGCGAGCGCTTCGACCAGCAGCATCCCCCGGCCGGTCTCGGCGAGCGCACCGGGGGCGGGCGGGGGCACGCCCGGGGAGGGCGGACGGCTCTCGCCCCGAGCGTCGGAGACCTCGACGCGCAGGGTCACGCGGAGGAGCCTGAGGCAGACCTCGAAGTCGCGGCCGGGAATGCGTCCGTGCGTGACGGCGTTCGCGGCGAGTTCGGCGACGAGCAGCGCGGCGGTGTCGGACGCGTCGCCGCCGTACGGCAGCCCCCAGGCGTCCAACTGCTGGAGGGCGAGCCTGCGGGCGAGCCGGGCGCCGCGCGGGGTGGAGCGGAAACGCTGGGTGAACACACGTACGGTAACGGAATCCGTCTGTGTCACGGTGGGGGGCTGGTGCTGTCATAGGCCCAAGATCCCGCTTGGTACGGCGGGTTCACCAGGTCCGAGGCACGTACGCGGCGGCAGCGTACGCGCTGTTCGATGGACAGTACGCGTCACGGTACGTGACGATGACGGGCGTCGGAAGCGGTCCGGCGGTGGGCGGTACGGAAGGTGTCCTGCGATGGCCGGTGAGTACACGGACTGGGGTACGGGAGCGTCGGGCGGCGGGGAACCCGAGGTGTCGGACAGTGTGCGCACCTTCGGCGCGTTCGTCCAGGCTTTACGCGAACACGCGGGCCTGAGCCGGGAGGAGTTCGGCACGCTGGTCGGCTTCTCGAAGCACGCGGTCGCCTCGGTCGAACAGGGCCGGCGGATGCCGGACATCGACTTCGTCGAGGGGGCCGAACCCCACCTCGGCAACACGGGCGCACTGCGCGCGGCGGCGCCCCATCTGTCGCGGAAGCCGGGCCTGGCGAGCTGGTTCCGGCAGTGGGCCCGGCTGGAGGCGTCGGCGATCAGCCTGTACACGTACGAATGCCGGGTGGTGCCGGGCCTGTTGCAGACGGAGGCGTACGCACGAGCCGTCTCCCTGAACGTCCCGCCACTGCCGGACCCGGCGGAGCTGGAGCAGCGGATCGCGGCGCGGCTGGCCCGGCAGGAACTCCTGGCGGTAACGCGGAAACCGCCGACGGCGTTCAGCTTCATCGTGGAGCAGGCGGTGCTGGAGCGGTGCACGGGCGGGAAGGACGTGACGCGGGAACTGCTGGACCACTTGGTGGAGTTGGTGGAGCGGAACTGGAACGTGGAGTTGCAGGTGATGCCTACGGTGAGGGTGAGCCATGCGGGCATGGACGGTCCCATGCAGCTGGCTGAGACACCCGACAACCGATGGTTCGCCTACTCCGAGGGCCAGCAGAACGGGCGGTTGATCACGCACGCCAAGGAGATCAGTCTCCTGCACCAGCGGTATGCGAAACTGCGCTCGCAGGCTCTGACCCCCGAGGAATCGCTGAGCCTGCTGAAGCGATTGCGAGGAGCGCTATGAGCACGTCCGACCTGGCTTGGTTCAAGAGCAGTTACAGCGGTTCGCAGGGTGACAGCTGCGTGGAGGTGGCGCAGGGCACCCAGGCGGTCCACGTCCGGGACTCCAAGGACCTGCGGAGCCCCGAACTCGCCCTCTCCCCCGCCGCCTGGGACGACTTCGTCACGTACGCCGCACAGAGCTAAGCCTCACACTGTGCCCCGCACCGGAGTTATCCGGTGCGGGGCACAGCCGTTCATGAGGCGGGCGGCGTCCACTTCCCCTGGTCGATGGCGTCCTGGAGACGCGCGGAGAAGTACGCGTGTGCCTCGCGCATCTCTTCCTCGCGGTTGGCCTTGTAGAAGGGGGCGGTGTAGCCCTCGGGGGGCTCGGACCGTTCCTTGTTCTGGTAGGCGAGGAAGTGCTCGTAGTGCTCTTTGGTCTGGCCGTGGCCGTGGGCGTACGGGTCCTGCGCCAGCTGCCGCCCCCTGGCGTCGAACCACATGCGATCCTCGCGGTCCGCGAGGATCGCGTATCGCGCCTTGTGGATGGCGATGAGTTCGTCCGCGCTCATCCCGAGCCATACCGCCACTAGGGCATCGATCTCCACAAGGGCTGCGCGGCGCTCGTACTCGGTACGGAGTGGAGTGCCGTACGCCCAGGTTCGCTGGAGCCCGCCTGCGAGTGGCGCCAGGTCAGGCCAGGCCACAGCCCAGTTCTCGTAGCCCGGCCACGTCATGTCGTACAGCTCAGTCCAGAGCGGCGCGTAGGCGTTTGTGAGGCAGTTCAGCCGAAGTGTGCGGAGGAGTAGGGGCCCAGACAGAGGGTGGGCGGGGTCGGCATAGGGCATCTTGTGGGCCTCTGCTACCTGAAGATCCGACCTTCCAGTGATGCGAAGCAGGTAGTCGAGAGGCAACGAAGCCCAGAAACCAGCATTAAGCGCACTGGTCCGATTGTCCCCTAGAGCCATCGACTGCACGGTGTGCACGTGTGCCGGACCAGGCGGCACAACGCACGCGAAGAGACTCCGCTCGGTATTGAACGGGATCATTCGCCGCCACGCGAGCCGGTAGAAATGAGTGTAGGGCCGGAAGAACCACAGGCGCTGGCGCAGTAGCTCCCGCTGCTCGCCCTCATTCAACTCCAGCTCTTCCTCTGTCAGCACATCGCTGCGTGTAGCCCACTCCTCCGCGCTCGGCTGCCACTCGGCCTTCAACCGCGAGCGGTCCAACCAGCGAGTCTGTCCGCGTTCGTACTCCCTGAATGAGAGCGCCTCAGGGCGGATGTAGTTTGTCCGTGGTACAGCATCCGCCGGAAGAGCTACCAAGTCGAAGCTGACCCAGTCATGATTTCCCCGGCATGGCACTTTGGGCTGCTTGCCGATCGGAGTGCAAATACCAAAATGTGGCCCCTGAAGCACCAGCTCGGACAGCGAGTCGGGCTGGGACGTAGACCAGAGAATGAACCCATCCTTTTTGGCATTCGTTTCGTTGTAGCCTGGGCTGACAGGCGGCTTCAGCTGACCGATTCGCACGCCGACAGCCGAAAGAGCTTCAATCGCACCCTGCTCCTGAGTAGTGGTCGGCTGCAGCAGCGCAACCTGAGACACAGGAACATCCATGTCTCCTGTCAGCCGTCGCCATTCAGTCAACACAAATTCGTTGATCTCAATGACTCGTGCCTGATGCGGACGCAGGTCCCAGGTTCCAGCATGCCTCATGCCAGGTACCTCACCCTTGCCATCATGGAGCAGCGATGCCGTCAGGGGCTCGACACCATACAGGCGGCTTAGGTTGTCGAAACGGATCGCCTCTTGATATGCACCATAGATGTGCACACCAAACTCGGTGTTTCTGCTCGCCTCGAAGGCCCAGTTACCAACGTTGACGAACCCTGCGTGCAGCCGCAAATGCCGGTAGGCCGCGCCGCGGAGCCGCCCGTCTCTTACCCCTCCGAAATGGGTGTCCGGATGGATCAGGCCCGCCATGCCGTCCTGGCCAAGATTGCTCCATACCCGGCTCATGAAGGCTCGATACAGATCTGGGCGAGTCCCGGCGAGCACGGAGTACGCTGCAGGTGAACCCAACACTCCCGATACCCCGCAGACCGCAGCGAGCTCACGCAGGTAGTACCTGAGTGCCCCTCCGTCTCCCAGCAACAACGCTTTCTTTTCCCGCCGCTCTGTCGCCGCGGGCTGTTCGGCGAGCATGAACCACGGATCAAGCTCTGCCAGCACCTGGTTTTCAAGCCACTCCGGCCGCACCCAAGGCGGGTTCCCCACCTGAAGGTCGAACCCGCCCGCCGCCCCCCGGAACACATGCGCGAAGTGCAGCTCCCAGTGGAAGAAGCCGTGGCCGTCCTCCGCCCTTATGTCCTTCTCCGTCGTGCCCGCGATGTCCTCGACCGTGTTCAGCCACGGGTAGCGGAACGGGAGCAGCGCCGCCGACCGCATGCCGAGGAAGCCCTCCAGGCGGTCCTCCACATCGGCCAGCAGCTCCAGCGCATCGTCCGGGCTGAGCTTCTCGATGCCCGAGAGCAGGGACTCCTCCGGCATGTCTGACGTACCGAGAACGGCCTCCAGGAACTCCAGCCAGTCGGCGAAGCTCTGGAGCGGCACCACCTGGCGCTCCGGCGGGCGGGCGGAGCGGGCCGACCTTCTGGCCGCCGGAGTCTTCCGTACGCCCCCGTCCGAGGAGGCCAGCGCCTCGCCCAGCTCGTCCTGCTCCCCGTCCGGGTCGTCGAACAGTCCGGCCGTCCGCCACAGCTGGTCCCCCGGCGCCGGGCCGGACGCGGGATCGCCCGGAGCCACCGAAGCCGCCTGCTCCGGTGCGGCGGCCTCCGTCCCCACCCCCGGGACCACCGCCCCACCCACAAGGGCGCCCCCCGTGCCGTACACCGGATCGCCGCCGTCGAGTTCGCCGACCCGGTCCAGCGGCCAGAACCACAGCGCGCACCAGGCGTCCATGACCGTCTTCAGCCGCCAGTACGGGGTGCCGTGGCGGGTCAGGTCGTCCAGGACCTTCTGCTTGTCCTCGGCCTCGGTGGACTGGTTTAGCCAGTCGGCGCCCCAGACGTCGACGCGGCGGGCGACCGCCCGTTCGGAGAGTTCCAGCCGGGTCGCGACCAGGGACCACAGGAACTCGGCCCGCCGGGCCACGCCTTGGAGGCGGCCCAGCTCGGTCTTGTCGGCCGCCTTGCGCCACCGCTCGTACCGCTTGCTCCGGGCCTCGTCGGTCTCGTCGCCGCGCTCCTGGAACGGCTTCGGGCCCTTGGGGGCCTTCTGGATGCCTTTGCGCCAGCGGCCGAGCGCCTTGGCCTCGTCCTCGGCGAGCTTCTTGGCCTCCGGTTCGGCGGCGACCGCGCCCCAGCCGACGGCGGGCAGCAGGAACTGGTGCACCGCTCCCTCGGGGAGGGGGCCGTCGCGGAACGGCAGGTCCGTGGGGGGCAGGGGGTTCTTCTTCGCCAGCCAGCCGCCGCCCGTGAGGGTGTCGGCCTGGTAGACCTTGCGGCCCGCGCCGATGAGGGAGTTGCCGCGCCGCAGGTGGAGGCCGAACCAGGGGGCCCGCATGCCGGGGTGCATGGAGTTGAGCCAGAGGGAGACCTCGGCCAGTTCCACGGCCGTGGCGTTGAGGTCCACGCCGTAGGCGTTGTGGAGGGCGACGTACGCCTTGGTCTTCTGGAGCTCGATCTGCCGGAGTTCGGGGTCCACCTTGCGGCCCAGCTCGCGTTCGCGGCGGCGCAGGTACTCGGCGGCGACCTGGTCGATGGCCTCGTTGAGGAACGCTCCGGAGCCGAGGGCCGGTTCGCAGATCTTCCACTCCAGGAGTTCCCTGGCCGGGGTGGTGGTGCCGTCCTGGTCCAGGCGGTGCCTGAGGGCCAGTTCAACGGTGACCTCGGTGAGGGACTTCGGGGTGTAGTAGGAGGCGGAGGTCTGGCGGTCGCGGCCGGCCAGCCGGTAGACGAAGGAGCCCCGGGGGTGGGCCACCCGCTCCCGGCGGCCGGTCTCCTCGTCGGTGCGCTTGACGAAGACGGCGTCGTCGTAGTCCTGGGCGCGGGAGGCGGGGACCATCCAGCTGCCGTTGGAGGGGTCGCCGCCCTTGGCGACCTCGTACAGCTCCTCCTCGGCGATGAAGCCGGTGTAGGACATCAGGCCCTCGTACACGGCGCCGAGCTGGTTGATGCCGAGCTGGGCGTACGAGATGAAACCGCCGCGCTCCCTGCCCCGGCCCTTGGTGAGCATGAGGCGGCGCAGCACCTTGTGCAGGGTCTCGTTGCGCAGCCGGGTGTCCAGGAAGGGGCGGCGGCCGTCCGTACCGCCCTCCTCGTACGCCGGGTTCTCGATCTGGTCGTCCGAGATGAGGCGGACGGCCTTCTTGGCGAACAGTTCGGAGCGCAGTGCCTCGAAGCGCAGGCCCGCGCCGGTGGAGCGCGCGGCGGCGCGACGGGCGCGGTCGGCCTCGCGGATGCGGTCGGTGTACTCGGCCTCGGTGATCGTGCCGGCGGCGAGCAGCTTCGCGGCCTCGCCCTCGGCCTTCGTCGCCTCGCGCGCCGCCTCCTCCGCCGCGAGGTCCTCGGGCTCGGTGCCGTAGCGGCGGTGGCCGTTCTCGACCTTCTCGAAGAGCAGGTCGAGCGACTCGTACAGGTGGAAGCCGCGCCGGGAGCGCTCGCCGACCAGGTCCCGCAGGACGAGGTCCCCGAGGCGCTGGAGGCCGTACCCCTGCTCGTACTCCGGGTAGTCGGAGGGCAGGATGCCGAGGGCGGGGCTGGCCTCCGCGTACAGGAGGAACAGGATGCGGTAGAGGTAGCGCAGCGACTCGCGGCTGAGTTCCTTGGCGAGCCGGGCCGGGTCGTCCAGGTCGGCGGGGGCGACGCCGTTCTCCGGTTCGCGCAGGCGGTCCAAGACCTCGTTGGCGATCCACTCGACGCTCAGCCGCAGGCCCTCCCGCAGTTCGGTGGAGACGCCGACGGCGTGTTTGCCCGAGCGGTCGAGGAAGGCGGCGAGCGGGGCGGTGCCGCCTTCGGCGGGGGCGCGCAGCGAGTCGGAGCCGAAGAGGGCGGCCAGGGTGTCGAGTTCGCCGCCGTGGCGGTCGTCGCGGCGGTGCAGGGCGGCGTCGAGGTCGGCGGCGAGGTAGCGGCCCTCGGGCCAGGCGAGGCGGTCGGCGAGGACGATCACCCCGCCGACGAGCAGGAGGACGTGGCGCGGGGGTGTGTCGCAGGTGAAGAGGAAGTCGGTGAGGGCCTTGGCGTCCGTGAGGTCGGGGGCCGAGGTCTCCGTCCGCACCGGGTGGAGCAGGCGGCCCGCGCCGTCCGGGTCCAGGGCCGCGTCGGATTCGGTGGTCCAGCCGCAGCCGACCGCGTACAGGCCGGGTTCGGCGTGGAGGACCTGGATGTCGTAGGCGCGGTCGGCGCTGTGGACGGTGACGGTCTGCTCGTGGGCGTCCGTGTACCCGAGGGCGCGGAGGGTTTCCAGGTGGCTCTCGGTGTACCGCTTGCGCCACCCCTCGGGCGCGAGCGCGGCGGGCTCGGTGAGCGCGGCGGCGTCCTGGGCGAGCGCGGCGCGGCCCGCGAAGTAGGGGCCGTGCAGGACCCGCAGCCCCTCCCGGGGGGTGCGGGCGCGCGGCGGTACGGCGTCACGGTCGAGGCCCTCGCGGGCGGCCTCGGCCACCGCGTCGGCGTGGCGTCGCCGTTCGGCCTCCTCGAAGGCCGCCCAGCGGGTGAGGAGGCCGTCCTTCGCCTTCAGGTCCTTGGGGAGGACTTCGGCGAGGTAGTGCGGCGAGAGGTAGTCGCCGTGGTTGACGAGGGAGTCGTACGTCACGTCAGTTCTCCGCCTGGGCGTCGGACGGGTGGGCGGCGGACGAGCCCGGTGAGCCGGTCAACGGGGCCGGGTCGGTTCCGGGGGCGTCAGGGGTGCCGGGGCGGTCGAGGACGGCGAGGACCCGCAGCAGCGGGCGGCCGGTGGTCTGCAACTGGTCGAGGAGGCGGGCCAGTTCGTCGGCGGTCTCCTCGACGAGGCGCTCGCGCCGGTCGGTGACGCCGGGCAGCAGGGAGTCGGTGCGCCAGCGGGCGACATGGGCGCGGTAGGCGGCGAGAGGCCCGCTGATCCGCTCCTCCCACTGGGCGCGGCCCGCGTCCAGGTGGTGGCGGGCGGCGGCGACGGCGGCGGGGACGAGGGCCTGGAGGCCGTCGGGGTCCTGCGGGCCACCGGTGCGGGCGAGCCTCGGGCCGACCTTGGCGTCGCGCAGCGCGTCGGCCATGGGGCGCACCTCGGGCGTCCCGGTTCCGTCGGGGCGCAGGCCGCCCACGGCCATCCAGCGGACCACGGTCGGGCGGCCGAGGGCGTTGGAGTGGATGCCCTGGACGAGGAAGACGGGGCCGTCGACGTGCGGTGTGGTGATGACCGGGGCCTCCTGCCGGCCGAACTCGACCAGCACCTTGTCCGTCAGCCACTCCACCACCGGGTGGATGTCGGTGAGGAAGGAGACCTCGGGCCACATCGTGGTGCTGCTGCTCCTCGCCTCGTCGAGCTTGCGCTGCGCGAGGGCGCGGTCGGAGGTGACCAGCATCCGGTCGGCGACGCGCTGCTCCCTGAGGTAGGAGGGCGGCAGGGCCTTGAGGCGGTGGAGCAGGTCGGGAGCGAGGGACGGGGAGAGGGAGAAGTAGCCGCCGCCCTGGGCGTCGGTGCCGGAGGCCAGGCCGATCAGGTCCGCGGCGCGCTCCTCGTACACCTCGTCGAGGGCGGTGGCGACGAAGTCGGCCGTGTCACCGTCGAAGAGCGAGATCAGTTCGGCGCGGGCGGGCAGCTCGTGTTCGGTGACGGTGTCCACCTGGCCGAACAGGTCGGCCAGTGCGGTGTCCTCCTCGGCGGGCCCGGAGTCCAGGAACTCCTCGACCGTGCCGCCCCGGACCAGCTCCTTGATGAGGCGGCGCTCCTCCTCCTCGGCCCGGTAGAGACCGGACACCGCCTCGGCCGTGCCGTCGAGCTTGTGGGCCTCCTCCTCGCGGCGCAGCAGCTTTTCGGCGACCGTGCGGTCGTCCTTGGCTCCGGGGGTGGCCGAGGTGAGGATCAGTGCGTGGAAGCGGGGCTCGTGCTTCTGCCCGTACCGGTCGATACGGCCGTTGCGCTGCTCGATGCGGATCAGGGACCAGGGGATGTCGTAGTGGACGAGGTGGTGGCACTGGCGGTGCAGGTTGACGCCCTCGGAGGCGACGTCGCCGGTGAACAGGAGCCGTACGGGGGTGTCGGCGAGGCCGAACGACTCCAGGACCTTGGCCTGCTCCTCGTCGCTGAGACCGCCGTGCATCACGGCGACGGCCTTGGACGTGCCGTCGGCGCCCACCGGGAGGCCCAGGCGGGCCGGAACGACGTCGGCGAGCCAGGTCAGCGTACGGACGCGTTCGGAGAAGACGACGGCCCGTGTGGTGGACCGGGGGCCGACCCCGATCTCCTTCAGCTGGGTGACGAGCGCGTCGAGCTTGGCGGAGTCGCCGGGAGCGGTGCCGTCGCCCATGCCGTCGACGATCTGCCGGAGCCGGGCGAGCGCGGCCTGCTCGGTGGCGATGGCCGGGTCGGGCAGTTGCCCCTTCTCCTCGGCCCTGTGGACCCGGTCCTGGAGGGAGGCCACGCGGTTCGTGACCGTCTCGCCCAGGGCCTTGTGCGAGGACAGGAAGGTCTTGAGCAGGTTGTAGGCGAAGACCGGTTCGACGGCGACCGAGACGGGGTCCTGGGCGGCCGTGCCGAACTCCGCGCTCGCCTGCGTGGTGGGAATCCAGTGCTCGGCCAGTTCGGCGAAGACGCGTTCCTCCGCCTCCGTGGCGGCGCAGTGGAGGGAGACCGTCGGCCCACGGTCCGGCCACTCGGTGCCCATCTCGTCCCGCACCTCGGGGCTGATCTTGGTGCGCCGGATGTAGAGGTGGCCCAGGTCCTCGGCCGGGTCGTAGTGGTCGCGGTCGGCGATGGCGGCCGGGTCCAGCAGGGAGATCAGGTCGGCGAAGGACCGTTTGTCGCCGTTGTGCGGCGTGGCGCTGGCGAGCAGCAGGGCGTCCGTGCGCGGGGCGAGGATCTCCGCGAGGGCGCGGCGCTGGCTGCCCGGGTTGATCAGGTTGTGGGACTCGTCGATCACGACGGCGTCCCAGCGGATGCGTTCCAGGTGGTGGCGGTAGCGGCCGATGTTCTTGAGGGTGTCCACGGAGATGATCACGCGCTTGTAGTGCGTGAACGGGTTGCGGCCGGAGGGCAGATCGCGCTGGACGCGCTGGATGCCGAGGGAGTCCAGTCGTACGAGCGGGATGGAGAAGCGGGTCCACAGCTCGTGCTGGAACTGCTCCAGGATGCTCTGCGGGGTCACGACGAGAATGCGTTCGCCCCTGCCCCGGCGGATGAGCTCCGCGAGGGTGAGGCCGATCTCCAGGGTCTTGCCGAGACCCACGACGTCGGCGATGAGGACCCGGGGGCGGAGATTGCGCATGGACAGGGCGAGTTCGGCGGGGCGCTGCTGGTAGACGAGCGGGTCGAGCAGGAAGCGGTCGGCGAGCGCAAGGCCCCGTTCGGACTGGGGCAGCGGCGTCTTGCGCAGGGCCGCTTCGAGGAACAGGCGGCTGCGCCGGAAGTACGAGGAGGTGTCGGGCACGAGGCGCGTCTTCTCCGGGTCCAGGAGTTCCACCGCGTCGATGCCGCTGAAGAAGACGGCCTCCTCGTCCCGGACGAACTCGGAGACGCCGACCGCCTCGATGCGCTCCCCGTCGTGGTCGGTGGTGGTGGTGTTGCGGACCAGCCACTCCTCGTCCCGTACGAGGATCTGCGCGCCCGGCGGGAACCGGGTCCCCTCCTCCGTCGCCCCCTGGTCGGTCACTCGCGGTCCTTTCCTCTTCCCCTGCTGCGTGCGCTCTCGCCGATGCAAGTCTGTCACGGCGGAGGAGGACGTCGTACGGGATGGAACGGGAGGGCCGAGGGCTCCCCGGGCAGTGCATCGCGCCCGCCTGGACGGGGAAGGGCCACGGCTCAGAAACGTGCCTCGCGGGCGTACGCGGCGCGCATCCCCTCGGCGATCCTCAGGGGCGCGGCGGGCCGGACGGCCGTCACCCCGCCCCGTGGCCTGCGGGTGTCCGGACGCGTGGGCTCGGCGGCCCGGTGGGCGGAGGTACCCGCTCCGGGGGTGACCTCGTCGGGGTCGTCTTCCTCCTCCCCCGCTCCGTCCGCCCCGTGCTGCCCGGCTCCGGAGGACGCCGGTGCGCCTTCTCGCTCGTCGTCCTCGGCCGCCGCCTGGTCGAGGACCGCAGGCGTGTAGGCATCGGCGTCGGCCGAGGGGGCGGGTGCCGGAGGAGGAAGCTGCGGCACGATGATCTCGGGCGTGAGGTCGGTGAGGCGCCGCTTGGCCTGGAGGGCGGTCAGGCCCTGCTCTCGGATGACGTGCACCAGCCGTTCGATGACCTCGGCCAGGGAGGGGCGGGCGTCGGGGTCGGACGCCAACATGTCCGTGATCAGCGGGGCCAGCTCGGGCGGTACGCCCGCCAGGTCGGGAGGGGTCGCCGGGTCCTCGATCTTGAGGGCGACGGCCTGCCAGGTCGGTCCCTCGTACGGGTAGTGCCCGGCCGCGGCGTAGAGGAGCACCGCCCCCAGCGCGTACACGTCGGCGGACCGGTCCAGCTGCTGCTCGCCCCGGGCCTGCTCCGGCGGCATGCACAGGACGCTGCCGACGACGTAACCGGTGGCGGTCAGGGCGGTACGGCGTTCCGCGAGCACCGCGAGGCCGAAGTCGATCACCTTGGGCCCGTAGGGGGCGAGCAGGATGTTCTGCGGCTTGAGGTCGCGGTGGAGCAGCCCCGCGTCATGGACCGTGCCGAGCCCCTCCGCGAGCAGCGCGCCGAGGCTCGCGGTCTCCGCGAGCGGCAGGGGCCCCTGGCCGGCGACGAGGGTCCGCAGATCAGGTCCGGGGACGTACTCGACGGCGAGCCAGGGCCGGTCGGCATCGGCGTCGGCTCCGACGAAGGCCGCGACGAAGGGCCCGTAGACCGTGCGCAGGCTCTCCACCTCGGACAGGAAGCGCGCCCGGGTGTCCTCGTCGAGCACGGAGGACTTGATCACCTTGACCGCGGCCTGGTGGCCGGCCGCGGACTCGCCCAGGAACACCTGGCCCATGCCGCCGGAGCCGATCCGGCAGACGAGGGTGAATCCCCCGATCTCCGTCGGGTCGTCTTCCCTCAGCGGTTCCACGGTGCCATGCCTCCCCCTCACCGCCGGCTGCCCCGCCGTTCGGTGCGGGGGATCCGGCAGGACCAGCCAGCAGTCTATGCAGCTCCTCCGTCGCCCCGTGCGGCCGTCCCGGCACCCGCGCGGGCCTGGGTCGACTCGACCGTGTGCGCGAACCACTCCAGGATGCCGCGGAGCTGCTCACCGTGTTCGGCGAACACCTCCAGCGGGAACGCGGGACGCAGGTCCAGCTTGGCCGCCGCCAGGTCGATGCCCTCCACACCGTTCAGGCGGGCCATGAGCTCGCGCCGGGACTGCTCATCGTCGAAGGGCGGTCGGCGCTTGAGATGCTGGAAGACCACTTCGACGGTCCCGGTCACCGGATACAGGGCGAGGGGCCACACCGAGCGCGCCCGGGAACCGGCCAGGGGCAGTGTGGGTGAGCAGCTGGTCTCGCTGCTCCTGCCGTACGTGAGCACGCCGCCCCGTTCGGTCCAGAACCGCAGGCACGAAAGGACTCCCGCGACCGTGTCCGGCGTCTGGTTGTCGTGCAGCAGCTTCTCGAAGCGGGTGGCCGCGGACTCCCCTTCGGCTCCCGCCCCATCGGACTCGGGCGCGGGTGCCTCGTTCCCGAAGTCGTCCCTGCCCACCAGCGTCGCCAGGTCGGAAGCCGTCAGCCGGTGGGAGCGGCGGGCGCGGCCCCGGTCGTCGAACCGTACGCCTTCGCTCTCCAGCACCGCGCGCGGATCGGAGGCACCTGTGTGCCCTTCCGGCCAGCGGAAGCCGGGAGAGATCTTTCCGTCCGCCATCAGCACGCGGTAGGCGCCGTGCAGGGCGGGCCTGGTGCTGATGTGGTTACCGACAGCGACCGCGTGGGTGCCGATGAGGGTCGCCAGGTCGCCGTAGGTCGTCCACGTGCCCGCCGGCATGCTCAGCAGTGCCTGGCGCAGCTCGCCCCAGCCGGCCCACTCGGCATCGGCGTGGACCACGCCGTCGAGGGGGCCTGGCCACAAGTCCAACGCCAGCTCGGCCAGTTCGTCGGCGCGGGAAAGGATCTCCGCTCTGCCCCAGCGCTCCACGCCCGCGATTCGCTGGTTCATCCGCAGAGCGCTTGAGTCCAGGATCTGCTGCTTGCGGTGGAAGGGGTGGTTGGAGAGTCTCGCGTTGTCCCCGGAGAGCGTCAGGTTGCCCAGGGTGTGCACCAGTTGGGCGTGCAGCTCCTCCGGGCTCTCGCTCTCCCCGGCCTCCTCGGCGAGAAGGTCGAACCACTGCTGAGCGGGCCGCTGCGGCAGGACGTGCTCGACGGTGAGCTTCGCCCTGGTGAAGTCGACCGGTTCGCTGGCGCCGAAACTTTCCTCGAACCGGCGCAGCACCTCGAACCGCTGGTTCGACCGGCCCGACTTGTAGAAAGGACGGCTGCGGATCGACGTCCGCACGACGGCGTCGGAGGGCCAGACGCCGGTCCCGGTTCTGGCGGACAGGGCGTGGCGTACGGCGTCGGCGAGTGGGCGCCCGTTCTCCAGTTCCCGCTCGACCTCCTTGGGCAGTTGCATGAAGGTCCGGTTGTTGCCCGTGGTGGAGTTACCGGCGAACAGACGCCGGACCAGGTAACTCTCGGCGTAGGAGAGGGCAGTGGCGGCTTCGCCGGGTGTGCAGTCGCCTTCGTCCAGCCGGTCGAGCAGGAGGAGCGCCAGCGGGTAGTGTGTCTGACCGCTCCAACGGGCAAGGCGTTCCAGGACGTCACGCAGACGCGGGTCGCTCTCCCGCCACGGTTCGACGATCCGCATGAGGCGGCCCGCCCTCACCCGCAGCCGGAGGACCTCCGCCTCCAGCGCCTCCTCGTCGGAACTCAGTGGTTCGAGGCGCTTCTTCTGGTCCCGGTAGATCTCGCTCTGTTTGGCGCGGCTGTCGCCTCCGACGACCAGGTCGAGCCAGACGAGGAGCTCCAGCCTGCTCGGTCCCAGCAGTTCCTGCATCGGAAGCCACAGGTTGCGGTAGACGGCCTCGCCACGTCTGGGCAGGCACATGAAGAGGTAGTTGCGGAGCAGGTCGCTCTGGCTCAGGCCGACGCCGGTGTTGTTGATGGACTCGAAAATCCGGTAGACGTTGTCGCCCTCGGCTGCGGTGATCGACACGATGGAGAGAAGGTCCCGGAGGACGGACTCCACGGCACCGATCCACTGCTCGCCGGACCCGTCCTCCTCGGCGGTCTCCTCACCCTCGGTCAGGACAGCGAGGAAGTACCGGTAGGCGCCGCCGATGTTCCCCGCTCCTCCGGCCGTGGGGAGGGAGTCCACGCAGGCGACGAACGCTTCACGGTCGGCCTGCGTGGGCAACAGGCGATAGTGGTCGTTCCCGTCCTGGTAACCGTTGACCAGGATCAGGTCGTGAATGCGGGCGGCCTTCTTCTCGCGCCCACGAGCCCGGTGCCGGTCCCGCAGCGCGGTGAAGGAGAGCATCAGTGTGGTGAGCCGCTGCTGACCGTCCACGACGAGCCAGCGCTGCATCCCGCCCGCCGCGACCCGCTCCGGCGCGAGCACGACCGACCCGAGAAAGTGTGCCGCCGGCTCGTTGCCCGCCCGCTTGTCCTCGACGAGTTCCAGGACGTCGTCCCACAACTGGCTCAGCTCGTCGCGCTGCCATGTGTAAGTGCGTTGATAGAGCGGGACCTGGAACTGCGTCTCGCCATGGACCAGTTTGCTGAACGTCGTCTCCTGCGCGTGCACGCCCGCCCCCTCCCCGCTTGCCGTCTCGCCATTGTGCCGCACACAGACTCGCCAGCAGGAGGAATCTACGGCGGTGAAGTCCAGGGGCCACCCCACCGCGGCATCATGTAATTCCCGTGCAAGCCTGGAACAGTCTGCGCATCCTGCGATCACAGGGCACTCTCGCCCATCAGCCGCATCCGCTCCTCGACTCACGCCCCATTTTGAACTGCTTCCTGAGCGATCATGGTGGGGCCAGCCTTCGGACAGACACAGGCAGCCTCAAACTCCCTGCTTCCACTCAGAGCCTGACATCAGATTAGCCCTCAATGAGCAAAAACAACCACCAAACGGAGCATTTCATTTTGACGGGACGCGTATGGGACCGCACATATGACTCAGCATCACTTATCAGTGTGATCTGGGAAAACACCGCAAGGACAGTCGGCCTCCGGAGCCGGGTGCGCAGGTTCGAATCCTGCCGGGGGCACTTCCGGATTGAAGAACCGGACCAGCGAGGCTGGTCCGGTTTTTTCGTGCGCTCCGCACCGTCGCGGTCGAGCGGAGCGCACCAAGGTGGGCGGGGCAGTACTTTCCGGTCAGTACTTTCCGTACTTTCCGGTCAGTACTTTCCGTCGACCGGGACCCAGCCGGACCAGGCCTCAGGCTGGTAGAACTTGCCGGTGTCGCCGTCGTAGCGCAGAACGCGAAGGCGCACGTTCCCGCTCTCCCGGTAGTCCTTGTCGCAGCCCGCCCAGGTGTTCACGCCGAGATTGTTGACGCAGACCTCCTCGGCGCGCCCGTAGTCGGTGTAGACGCCGACAGCCGCGGACATGCCGTCCTTCTTCGTGTCGCCCGCCCAGACGATGTCGGCGTTGTGCTGGAAGCACCCGCTGGAGCCATAGGCGGCGGTGGAGCCCAGGCATGTGTCCGAGGCCGTAGCGGCCTCGGCCGCTCCGGCCGGTCCTGCGGCCGGTCCTGCGGCCGGTCCAAGTGCCGGGGCTATGCCTTCGACGACCTTCACGTCCGCGGCCATCTCCACTTCCCGGGGGCTCTCCGGTACGTCGTCGGCCAGTGTTGGTGTCGCGGTGACGGCCGAGAGCGCCAGTCCCGACGCACCGGCGAGAACGCTCAACTTCGAGCGCCGGTTTTCCCGCATGCTTCACTACCCCCGCGCCTGACCTCTGTCGCAAGGTCAGCAATTGTCAGAAGTGAACAGACCACATGTGAACAGAGTGTGAGACTAGGAGATCGCTGTGACGGATGGAAGGGACTTCTGTGACGCAGGTGCCCCACGGTGCGTCTGCGATCTCAGGCCTCGGGCTGCGGTCCGGCTGCCGGGGCGGCCCCGTCCGCCAGCCGGTCGGCGTGCTCGGTGAGCCAGGCGGGGGCGATGACTTCGGCGTTGCCGTCCAGAGAGGCGGCCGCTCGGTTCAGGGCGGCCGCCGCCTTCCGCGGCGCGAGGGGGCGGGCACGGGCGGCCTCGGCCAGGGAGCGGGCCGCCTCCTCCTGGGCGGAGCCGGCGATCCGGAGGACGGTCGAGGCGCGCTCGGCCGTGCCGGCGGATTGCCCATGACGGCCGTCGCACCAGTACGCCCAGGCGAGATTGAGCAGGCAGACGCCCTCGCCCCGGGGGTTCTCCATCAGTGAGGCCTCGTGGCAGGCCTCTTCGAGGACCGGGATTCCCTGGGCGGGGGCGTCGAGGGCCAGGAACGCGATGCCCTGCGCGTTCAGTGCGTAGGCGATCGCCTCCGGGGTGCCGGAGGCCCGGTAGGCCCTGGCCGTCTCGGCGCCTGCGGCAATGGTGTCCTGCCAGCGGCCCAGGGTGAGCAGGGCGATGGTGCGTGCGTTACCGGCCCGTGCGGTGGTGAGCGGATCTCCGCTCGCGTCGGCGATCGCGGCCAGCCAGTCGGCGCCGTCCAGCGCGCGCTCGCCGTCGCCGAGGTAGCTGTGGGTGAGGCTGAGGGAGAGCAGGGCATGCGCCTCGCGCTCGGTGTCGCCCAGCTCGCCCGCGAGCCCGGCGGCCCGGGTGAGGAGTTCGACGGTGGTTCCGAGGTTCCCGATCTGCCGGTGGGCGTCGCCGAGGCCGAACAGGGCGTTCTGTAGCGCGGACCGGTCTCCGAGGCGTTCGGCGAGCTCCACCGCTTCGGTGAACAGGTCGACCGCCTGCTCCATCGGACCGGCGCTGAGCCTGGCGTGTCCGTAGGCGACGGTGTGGGCGAGGCGTACCCGGTCGTCGCCGATGTGCCCGCGGACGGTGAGGTGCATCGAGACCGCGGAGAGGACGGAGCCGTGCCAGACGAGCCATTCACTGATCTCGTTCAGCACGCGTGCGGCGGCGTCGTGGTCGTCCGCGCGCACCAGGTGCTCGAACTGCCGCCGGTGCGGTTCGAGGTCCTCCGGCGACCGCCATGCGTCGTCGGGGCGGCGCTGCCCCGCGTACCAAGCTGCGAGCCGTCGTTCCACTGTCTGCCTCCCGAGGGAACCGTGCGAGGGCATCTGGGCGTAGGCGAGGTCGGCGTCCATGGGGTGCAGGGCGAGGGTACGGCTCGGCCGGTCCACGGAGACCAGGTGCGTGCGGACGAGGGAGGTGAGGGCGGGGGTCACCGGCAGGCTCGGGTCGAGTCCGGCGAGGATCTCCTCGACCGCCGCCTGCTTCACGGGGATACGGAGGGCGGCAAGGACTCCGAGCACCGCACGTGCCTGCTCGTCGAGGCGCCGGTAGCGGTCCTGGGCGAGGTCGGCGACGACGTCGTGCCGGTGCGTGAAGTCCTTCAGGACGTCGCTGAGCGTGGGCAGCAGCAAGGTGTCTCCGGCGACCGCGCCGACGAGGAGTTCCAGCGCGCGCGGCACACCGTGGACGCGGACCGCGGCGTTCAGCAGTTCGTCGTCGGACAGGTCGGCGATGCCGAGGCTGCCGTCCCGGTCGAGTTCACGCAGCAGGGCCGCCGCCTCGGCGGATCCGAGGCCCTTGGAGAGCTCCACCTGCGCGGTGAAGCGCCGCAGTTCGGGCGCGAGGCGTACCGGCAACTGGCTGGTGACGAGGAGACGCGGAGTGCCCCGGGTCCGGAACAGCCAGTCGAGGAAGACCGCAAGGCCCTCGTCGGCGATGCCGCCGTCGTCGTGGAGCAGGTCCTCCAGGTTGTCCAGGAGGATGACGATCAGGCGCCCGCCCATGGCCGCGTGCAGCTGGTCCAGCCGGTCGTGGACCGTCCCGCCGGTGGACCAGACCTCGCGCAGACGCGCTTCCCGCTCGGGGCCGAGCAGGCGGGCGCAGTCGAAGAATAGGCGCTCCAGCGATATCCCGGTCGTGCGGGTGGAGAGGTTGACCAGGCCGGACGGGACCGGGCCCCGGACGGTTCCGGGCCATGTGCCGCGGTCGAGGAGGTCCATGACCTTCGCGGCGAGCGCGCTCTTCCCGATGCCGCGCCGCCCGATCACTGTCACCATGCGGTTGGCGGGGTCGCTCAGGTGGCCCGCGATCAGGTCGGTCTCGTGGGTGCGGTTCTTGAACAGCTCGATACCGTGCGCCACCGGCACCCCCACCACCCGCACCTCGGGGTCGGGGTCCCCGTCGCCGGGCGGTTCCACCGACTCCCCCGGCACCGCGAAAGGCAGGTCCGCCGTCGCGGGGAACCCGGTGAGCCGGGCGAACTCCACACGGTCCGGGGCGGCGAGCTGGCGCACGGCCCGGTCGAGACGGACGGCGGTGAGCCTGCCCGTACCCTCCCAGCGGTGGTGTTCGGCGACGACGCCGACGATGCGGCTGCCCGCCCACACCGCGGCGCCGGACATGCCTGCCCAGGGCGACACGTCGGGGTCGGGGTCGGCGCCGGCCGGTGCCACGGTCATCTCCAGCGTGCCCGTACGGAGGTTGGAGAGCGCCGCGACTGTACCGTCCGCTTGGTGCAGTTCACGGAAGTACGTACCGTCCGGCCGGCGACGTCGCTTCCACAGCGGGAACCCCGCGGCGTGCACGACGAACACGCCGTGCCGGTCGTCGGCGATGCGCCCGAAACGCGCCGGAGCGATGTCCGCGTCCACGGGGAGGGCCGCCGGTGACGTGAGATTCAGTACGGCGAGGTCGCTGCTTCCGTCGGCCCAGGCCACGGCCGCCGGGACCGACCATTCACCGGGCCGGTCGGCGTCGCACCGCACGACCACCTCGGTCGCGTCGGCGACCACGTGGGCAGCCGTGAGAACGACACCGGCGGAAATCCGGTAGCCGGAGCCGCGCCGCCTGCCGCTTCCGGTCCTGACGATGATCTCCGCGAGCCGATGCGGGTCAAGGCCGCCCCCACCGTTCCGGGGGTCAGACCTCATCAGGCAGCTCGGCGCCGGAGATCAGCACGGGGCTGTCGGGCGCGTCGCCGCGCACCGGCTGGAGGGTGAGTGTGATCCGCTGCGTGGTCATGTGGGCGGCACGCGCGGAACTCTGCGCGTCGAGCACCCAGAACCGGACCTTGACTCCCGGCTCCAGGCTCCGTTCCACCCCCACGGTGAGTTCCAGCTCCAGCTTCTCCGCCTGGAAGCGGATCTCGTCGTCGTCCCCCGCCGCCATGGCCCGGCTCAGCTCACTCCGCAACTGGGTGATGACATCCGCCAGTTCCACCGCTTTGCTCATGACCGTCCCCCGTTCCGCCTGTGACAGGCCGCCCGCACGCCCCGCGATCATACCTATGGGTCGTCAACTACGGTTGTGGTCAGCTGACTTCGAGGGGCTCGACGGAACGTTCCTTCGGGGCGAACCGCAGCAGGGCCACATCGCCGACGGCACGTGCGTCGACCAGTCTCATCCGGGCCGGGGCCCCCCGGGGTACGGAGCGGGCCTCAGGAACACCGGCGCTGCGGCCTCTCCCACCAGAAGGGGGCCGAGTGTCTCGTCGGCATGGCCGGCAACTTCGGCAGAGGGGACGGCGGTGCCGGGGTGCTGAGGGCTGTAGCGGATGCGATGGCAGAGTCCGGGCAGCCGACCGGCAGTGATCTCGGCCATCACGCGCGGAAGTTCGTCGAAGTCGGACTCGCCGGTGATCAGCGCGTCGAAGACCGGGTCCCGCAGCAGATCGAGTGCCTGGGCGAGCCGGTCTCCGGTGGTGCACCGCCCCCGTCTCCCCGGCGGGACGGCGCCGACCCGGCTGCTCCTCAGCGTCAGGCGCCGGGAATGGAAGAACTCCCCGAGCGGCAGGGTCACCGGCTGGTCCCCGTACCAGCTCAGGTCGACCACACAGCCCTCGGAGGCGAGCAGTTCGAGCGAGCGCCGCAGCCTGGACTGGGTGGCGCCGGCGTGAAAGACGAGATCGCAGTCACCCGTCCCGTGTACGGGAGCGGCGAACTCGACGCCCAGCTCGGCGGCGGCCTCCGCCCGGGCCGGGTCGATGTCGACGAGCTGGACCCGGACGCCGGGGAACCGGGCGAGAAGCGCCGCTACGGAGCAGCCGACCGCGACCGCGCCCACGACGGCCCATGCGGTCGCCGACCCTCGGCGGCGCGTCCCACAGTGCGTTGAGTGCCGTCTCGACAATCCCGGCCAGCACGGCGCGCTGCGGCGGGACACCGTCGGGTACCGGGGTGAGGGAAATATCGGCTCCCCATCCGCCACATGACATGACGAAACCCGCACCGGGAACGACTTGCCCGGTCAGGCCATCGGCAGTCCCGGCGCCGGGTGGGCGTCCATCAGCTCCTTCACCTCGGCGCGGATCGTGGTGAGTGCGGCCTCGTCGCCCCTGCGGGCCGCCTCGACGGCTGTGTCGATCCACGTGGCGACGGTGGCCATCGCGGAGGCGGGCACTCCGCGGGAGGTCAGGGCGGGGGTGCCGATGCGGATGCCGGAGGGGTCGAAGGGCCTGCGGGGGTCGTAGGGGACGGCGTTGTGGTTGACGACGACGCCCGCGCGGTCGAGGGCCTGGGCTGCCGCCTTGCCCGGGACGTCCTTGTTCGTGAGGTCGATCAGCAGGAGGTGGTTGTCGGTGCCGCCGGAGACCAGGTCGAAGCCGCGCGCCGCCAACTCCTCCCCCAGCGTGCGGGCGTTGGCCACGACCTGGTGGGCGTACGCGCAGAAGCCGGCGGTGGCCGCTTCACCCAGGGCGGCCGCGATGGCGGCGGTGGTCTGGTTGTGCGGGCCGCCCTGGAGGCCGGGGAAGACCGCGCGGTCGATGGCGCGGGCGTGTTCGGCCGTACTGAGCAGCATCGCGCCACGGGGGCCGCGCAGGGTCTTGTGGGTGGTGGTGGAGACGACGTCCGCGTGCCCGGCGGGCGAGGGGTGCGCGCCGCCCGCGATCAGGCCCGCGATGTGCGCGATGTCGGCGACCAGTACGGCGCCGGTCTCGCGGGCGATCTCCGCGAAGCCCGCGAAGTCGATCGTGCGGGGTACGGCCGTACCGCCGCAGAAGATGAGCTTGGGCCGCTCGGCGCGGGCCAGGTCGCGGACCTCGTCCAGGTCGATCCGGCCGGTGTCCCTGCGGACTCCGTACTGAACGCCCCGGAACCAGCGGCCGGTGGCCGAGACGCCCCAGCCGTGGGTGAGGTGGCCGCCCATCGGGAGGGACATGCCGAGGACCGTGTCGCCGGGCTGGAGGAAGGCCAGGTAGGCGGCGAGGTTGGCCGGGGAGCCGGAGTACGGCTGGACGTTGGCGTGATCCATCCCGAAGAGGGCCCGGGCGCGGCGGATCGCCAGGGTCTCGACCTGGTCGATGACCTGCTGGCCCTCGTAGTACCGCTTGCCGGGGTAGCCCTCGGAGTACTTGTTCTGGAGCACCGTGCCGGAGGCTTCGAGTACGGCGGCCGAGACGTAGTTCTCGCTGGGGATCAGGCGCAGGGTGTCGGCCTGGAGCCGTTCCTCCGCACCGATCAGGGCGGCCAGCTCCGGGTCGGCGGAGATGAGGGCCGGATGGCGGGGCGCGGGCGCGGTGGTGGCAGAGGGTGCGGTTGCCGGGGTCCGGGTGGTCATGGAAGGGGTCCTTCCGGGTCGGCCGCTCGATGCGGCGTGGACCCGGATGCCCAGGCGGACGGCTCTCCGGAGATGACGCCCCGGGCGGGCCCGGGGTGTGCCGCTTCCTCGTGGTCGGTTCCACGGAGCGCCCCTGCCCGGGGCACGCGCCAGTCGCGGCGTTGGGCAGTGTAGAGGATGAGCCGTCCGGCCTGCGGCCCGGAGACGCGCCAAGGGGTCGAGGTGGCGGTGACGGATTCTGTGCGTGACCGGGGACAGAACCGGGCAGGATCACGGTGACGTGTGCGGCTCGACGGTGGGGGGACCGTTATGGAGTCCGGTGATCAGCACGGGGTTGCGGGACATGCGGGACAGGGGGCCTCGCCCGGGATCGGCGGGGCGGTCCCGCCACCGCCTTCCCATGCGCCGGATGCCGGTCCGCCGTCCCCCCATGCGCAGGAGGCCGGGCCACCGCCCTCCCATGCGCAGGAGGCCGGGCCGCCGCCCTCCCACGCACCTGATGCCGGGCCGCCGCCCGACGGGGCCGGGCTGCGGGCGGTTGCCGCCGGGATGCTCAATCTGGCCGGGCTCGGGCTCGGTTACGCCCTGTTGGGGCGCTGGGGGCGGGCGGCCGGGTGCTGGGCGGCCACGGCTGCCCTGCTGTTCGTCGCGCTGCCCGCCGATCCGGACGGGGTGCCCGGGGGCGTCCTCGTCGGGTATCTGGCCGTGCTCGTACTCGCCGCCGCCGACGGGGCCCGGATCGCCCGGCGTTCGGCGCTGGGCGGGTCGTGGCGGCCGGTGCTGGCGGCCGGTCTCGGGGTGGTGCTGCTGGCCGTGCCGGCGGGTGGGGCGGTGGTGTACGGCTCCGCGCGGGACGAGGCCCGGGAGCAGATGCTGCTGGAGCGGCTGGAGGGCGGGGACCAGCGGGTCGCGGCGGCGGCTCGGCAGCCCTTCGGGGCGGCGAAGGGCGAGTACGAGAAGGCGCTCGGCGTCTATCGCGCGCTCGCCGAGGACCACCCGGCCTCCCGGGCCGCCAAGCTGCTCCCGGACCGCCTGAAGGCGTACTACGACGCTGTCTCCGCCCCGTACGCGAAGAAGCGGCACTGCGAAGCCGTCGAACCGCTGACCTATCTGCGCACCCTGCCGGACGCGGTCGGCGAGAGGCTTCTCGGGACCCTGGCCGCCTGGCCCGACGAACCCCTCGCCGCCTCGCTGTACGGGTGCGGGGTCTCGCGCCTGGGCGCTGCGGCCGGAGGCAGCGGCGGGGGCGGTGCGGAGCTGGGCGAGTTGCTGCGTACGTTCCCAGACTCCGCGCCCGCCCAGCAGGTCGGACCGGCGATCAGCGAGCGGATCAAGGCCCAGGTCGCGGCGTTGAAGGGCGCCGAGCCGTGCGCGGCCACGGCGGTGCTGCGCCGCCTCGGCACCACCGCGGCCGGGCTGCCTTCCGACCGGGTGAAGGCGCTGCGCGCCGATGCGGACAAGGGTGTGGTGGACGGGGCGTACGCCTGCGGGGTAGATCAGTTCAAGGACAGGAAGTTCGGGGACGCGCGAAGGACGATGACGGACTTCGCCCGGACGTACAAGAGCGACGAGCGGGTGCGCCGGGCGCGGGACATAGCCATCGCCGCCGAGATCGCCGCCGACCGGCCCCCGGCGGGCAGGCGGTTGCCCCCGAAGGGCCGCCCCGGAGGTGCCCGGATGGAGCTGGTCATCAGCAACGACGCGCCGAACGCAGTCGAGGTGCTCTACACCGGCCCGGTCACCGGCACCGTCTCCCTGAAGGCCTGCGACGGATGCAGGCGGTACAGCGGCGCGGCCGTCGGCGCGCGGCAGGCTTGCCGGACGAGCGGCAGAAGCTACCCGAAGGCACGGCTGCGACTCCCGGCAGGGGACTACCACTTCCTCTACAAGCACGGCACGGGCGCCACCGCCCGGGTGGACAGCTACTCCGCCGGGTCGAAGGTCCGGCCCGGCTACACGTACACGAGCTGCACCTACGTCATCGAGCGGAGCCCCTTCGGCCTGGATCTGCCCGTGCTGCCGGACCCGGTCCGGCCGGTGTCGGTCCCCCGGGGCGTCAGCCCTTCGGACGCGGGCTCTTCTCGATGACCCGCCCGTCCAGGTGCGCGGTGAGGAAGGCTCCGCCGTGTGAGTCGGTGACGTAGACGCGCAGGACCGGGCGGTCGTCGTGGAAGGGTGACGAGGGGTCCACGATGACGTAACGGCTCTCCGGCTCCGGGATGTTGAGCGTCCGCCCCGCCGTGCGCAGGAGGGCGGGCAGCGCGTCCCAGTCGACGGAGTTCAGGTCGACCGTCGTTTCCCCGGACGTCAGCGTGCCGCCCAGCTCGTCGTTCTTCGCCTGGCCGTCGCGGTAGCTGAACCGGTCGTAGAGGCGGGAGTTGGACTCCAGCGGCGCCTCGGCGGAGGCGTGTTCGCCGTGGAGCGTGAAGTCGGTGACCTTCGTCCCGCCCATGAGTGGCTTCAGCGCCTTGATCGCCGCCCGCGCTCCGTCCGGGGTGAGCAGGTTCTCGGGGGTCTCCGGTTCCTCGCCCCCCTGGCGATCGTCGTCGTCGCCTTCGTCGTCGGCAACCCCCTCCGGCGTCGGGTTGGAGGCCGGGGGCGTCTCCTTCGAGCCGTCCGCAGGGGCGCCCGCGGTGTCACGGGGGCGGTCGCCGCCGTCGGAACCGGAACGCCCGAAGGGCAGGACATCGCTCGTCCAGAGGACCACGCCCGCGAGCACCAGGGCCGAGACGACGGACGAGGCGGTGGCAGCCATCCGGGTGCGGCGCCGGCTCCGCCGTCTGCGCTCCTCCTCGGTGAGGACGGGAACGGCAGCCGCGTACGACTGCTGGTAGGGGTTGCCCGGCCGGTAGGGGTTGTTCGGTACGGGCGCGGGCGGGTTGTTCGGTACGGGCGCGGGGGTCGGCGGGAAGCCGTATGCGGTCGGGACACGGCCCTCCGGCCCTCCGGGCCCGGAGGGCGCGGGCCGATCGCACACCGGCTCCGTGGGCGTCGGGCCCGGGGCCCGGGCCGGGCTCCCGTCGCCGGAACCGGTGCGGGCGGCCTCGGCCAGCAGGGCGTCCAGGGTCTCGGCGTCCGGGCGGGCCGCAATGTCCCGGGTCAGGAGCGCGCCCAGGACCGGGGCGAGGGCCCCGGCCCGTACCGGCGGCGGGATCTCCTCGTCGAGGACGGCGGCCAGGGTGGCCAGGGTGGTGGCCCGGCGCAGCGGGTGGCGGCCCTCGACGGCGACGTACAGCATCATGCCGAGCGACCAGAGGTCGGATGAGGGGTCCCCCTCGGTGCCCCGGATGCGCTCGGGGGCTATGTAGTCGGGCGAGCCGATGAGGGCGCCGGTGGCCGTGAGGCTGGTCGACTCCCGGATCGCGGCGATGCCGAAGTCCGTGAGGACGGGGCGGCCGTCGGTGCGCAGCAGCACGTTGGCGGGCTTGACGTCACGGTGGTGGATGCCGGAGGCGTGGGCGGCGCGCAGGGCGGAGAGGACGCCGCGCCCCAGTTCGGCGGCCTCTGCGGGCTCCACGGGTCCGGCGGCGAGCCGGTCGTGGAGGGAGGAACCGGCCACCAGCTCCATCACGATCCATGGGTAGCCGTCCTCGCCGGGGTCGACGATGTGGTGGACGGTGACCACGTTGGGGTGGTCGAGGCGGGCCAGTGCGCGGGCCTCGCGCAGCACGCGGGCGCGCAGGGTGCGGGCGCCCTCGGGGTCGTACTCCGCGAGGTTCGGGTCCGGGGGCCGGACCTCCTTGAGCGCGACGTCCCTGTGCAGGGCCATGTCCCGGGCCCGCCAGACCATGCCCATGCCGCCGCTGCCGAGCCGCTCCACCAGCGTGAAGCGGCCGTCGATCACCCGTCCCGAGGGAGACTCTGCGCTCATGCGCCGTAGCGTACGGGTGGACTGTGACAGCGGGGCGGCGGGGCGGGGTTCGCCGTCAGGCCGAGGCGCGTTTGCGGGAGGAAGCTGACGTCTTCCTGGTGGTGCCCCCGCTCGAAGAGCTCGAAGAGGACGCCGACGTCTGCTTCTTGGCCGTGGTCTTCTTCGTCGTGGTCTTCTTCGCCCCGGTCTTCTTCGCCGTCGGCGTGGACGTCTTCCCGGTGGTCTTCCTCGGCGTGCTCTTCTCCCCCGCCTTCTTCGCCGTCGACGTGGACTTCTTCGCGCCGGTGGACTTGGGGGCGGATTTCTTCGCGGTCGTGGAGCCACTGGAGCGGGTGACCGTCTTGCCGGTCGGCGTGCGGTGCGTGGTCTTCTTCGCGGACGTCCTCTTGATGGGGTGGACATCGGCCATGCCGCCCTCGGCGCTCTCGGCCCCCTCACCCTCCCCGCGGGATTCCTTCGCCGCGCGGACGCTGTTCTCCAGGGCCGCGATCAGGTCGATGACCTTGCCTCCGCCGGAGTCATCGGACGCGGCCGGCCGCAGGGTCTCGCCGGAGGCCTTCGCGGCGATGAGCTCCTCCACCGCCTCACGGTAGTCGTCGTGGAGGCTGTCCATGTCGACCTCGCCCAGGGTGTCCATCAGAGCGTCCGCCAGGTCGAGTTCGGCGTCGCGGACGGTGACGTCGCTGTCCGGGGCGACACCCTCGGGTGCGCGGATCTCGTCGGGCCAGAGCAGGCCGTGCATCGCGATCACGTCGTCGACGACCCGGAGCATCCCGAGCCGTTCGCGGCCGCGCAGGGCGTACTTGGCGAGGGCCACCTTGTTGCTGCGCTTGAGGGCCTCGCGCAGCAGGGTGTACGGCTTGGCGGCCGGGACGCCGTTGGCGGAGAGGTAGTACGCCGCGTCCATCTGGAGCGGGTCGATCTGGTCGGCGGGCACGAAGGCGACGATCTCGATGGTCTTCGCGGTGGGCAGCGGGAGCTGGGCGAGGTCCTCGTCGGTGATCGGGATCATGGTGCCGTCGGCGTCCTCGTACGCCTTGCCGATCTCGGCGGCGGACACCTCTTCCTCGTCCAGTTCACAGACCTTGCGGTACCGGATCCGGCCGCCGTCGGCGAGGTGGACCTGCCGGAAGGAGATCGAGTGGTTCTCCGTGGCGTTGACCAGTTTGATCGGGATGCTGACCAGCCCGAAGGAGATCGCGCCGTTCCATATGGACCTCACCGTTCACCCCTTTAGCCGTTTTGACCAGGAAGACCGTTAAGCGCGTTCATATAGGTTTTCGTGTGATTCTTATCGTATGACGCCGATCACCGACGTGGAGGGGCGACGGGTCTCGCTCAGCAATCTCGACAAGGTGCTGTATCCGGCCACCGGGACGACCAAGGGCGAAGTGCTGCACTACTACGCGACCACCGTCGCCGGGGCGGTCCTGTCCCATCTGCGCGACCGCCCGGTGTCCTTCCTGCGCTACCCGGACGGGCCCGACGGGCAGCTGTTCTTCACCAAGAATCCGCCGCCCGGTACGCCCGCCTGGGTGGCCACGGCCGCCGTTCCCCGGAGCGAGGACCCGGCCGCCCGGCAGGTGATGGTGCAGGATCTGGCCTCGCTTATGTGGGCGGCCAACCTGGTGGTGGAGTTCCACACCCCGCAGTGGCGGGCGGACGCGCCGGAGATCGCCGACCGGATGGTCCTCGACCTGGACCCCGGCTCCCCCGCGACCGTCGTGGAGTGCTGCACGGTGGCGCTCTGGCTGCGGGAGCGGCTCGCGGCCGACGGACTGCTCGCGTACGGGAAGACGTCCGGGTCCAAGGGACTGCATCTGCTGGTCCCGCTCACGCCGACCCCCTCCGGCGAGGTGTCCGCATACGCCAAGCGGCTCGCCATGGAGGCGGAGGCGGCCCTTCCGGAGCTGGCCCTGCACCGGATGAAGCGTGCCCTGCGGCCGGGGAAGGTCTTCGTCGACTTCAGTCAGAACGCGGCGGCGAAGACGACCGCGACGCCCTACACCCTGCGCGCCAGGCCCGAGCCCACCGTGTCCGCACCGGTCACCTGGGACGAGATCGCGGACTGCCGGGAGGCCGGTGCCCTGGTGTTCCGGGCCGGGGACATGGGCGGGCGGCTGGAACGGTACGGAGATCTCCTCGCCCCCCTGAACGATCCGGAACAGGCGCATCCGCTCCCGGGGGGAGCCCTGGGCGGGGCCGGGTGAGCCCGGAGCGGGTCCAAGTGAGCTCGGGGCGGGTCCAAGTGAGCTCGGGGAGCGCGGACTGCCCTGTGGCGGTCCCTCGTTCACAGCGACCTCACAGCCGAATCGTCTTGACCTGGTCATGACCTGGTCACGGCGTGAGGAAAGGCCGCAAGTGGCGGGTGGATTGTCGGACCCGTGGTGCACACTCTGCGCAGGCGCTTTCTGCGGGGCGCGCCGAAGGGGTGTGACGGACGGGCGCGCCGCGAGGGCGTACCCGTCCGGGCGCTGTCGTGGTCGTGGGGAGGGGATGGCGTGTTCTCGGGGATCGATGAGGTCGACTGGGCCTCGATGGAGCATGCCTACGGGCCTGCCGACGATGTGCCGGAGCTCCTGAGGGGGCTCGCGTCGGACGATCCGGCGGAGCGGGAGACGGCGCTCGACGGCATGTACGGCGCGGTGCACCACCAGGGCGATGTATACGCCTGCACGCTGGCATGCATCCCGTTCCTCTTCGAACTGGTCGTGGATCCGGGCGTGCAGGACCGGGGCTGTGTCGTCGAACTGCTCACCAGCATCGGCGGTTTCGACCTCGACGAGGACGACGAGGACGAGATCGACGAGGACGAGATCGAGGGCGCCGCGAACTACGCGATGGCGGCGGCCGCGGTCACCGCGGGCGCCGGGGTGTTCTTCGAGCTGATCGCCGACGAGGACCCCGGAGTGCGGCTCGCCGCCCCGCTGGCCCTCGCCACGCTGCACCGGCACCCTGTGCGGGTCCTCGCACTGCTGCGGGAGCGGCTGCCGGTGGAGCCCGACGAGGAGGTGCGGCTCGCGCTCGTCGAGGCCGCCGGGCGGGTCGCTCTGCGGCACCGGCCGCTGGCGGGCCGGGTGGCGGAGTGGCTGAACGGGCTGGCGTCCCGCGCCCACACACCGGGCCTGCGGCTCGCGGCCCTGGCCCAGCTGGCGCGCTGCTCGCCCGATGTCCTGCCCGGTGATGTGGTGCCGGTGGTGTCGGGGCTGCTGCGCGAGATGCGCGCGGCGCCCGAGGCACCCCCGGCGCCGACGGAGTGCGCCGCCACGGGGACGAACGGTGCGAGGGAGCCGGGGGGTGCGAGGGACCTGGACGGCACGGGGGGCCTGGGCGGTGCGCGAGCCCCGGACTCGGCACCGGAGCCCGGCCGGGAAACGGCTGCCGAAGCCGGGTCCGGTGCCGGGTCCGGTGCCGGGGCCGCAGCCGGAGCCGGGGCCGGGGCCGCAGACGGCACCGAGTCCAAGCCCAGGTCCGTTGCCGGGGCCGGGGCCGAGTCAGTTGCCGGGGCCGGGTCCAAGCCCGAGTCCAAGCCCGGGTCCAAGCCCGGGTCCGGGGCCGCAGCCACAGCCGGCCCCGGGCCCGCAGACGGCTCCGGGGCCATGGACCAGGACCCCGACTCCGAGCCCGTGGCCGCACCGGAGGGCTGCCGGAGCGAGCAGGTCGCGGCGCCGACACTCGTTGGGCAGCTGCGGGCCCTGTCCGCTCAGGACAGCCCGGGGCACGGCACTCCCTGGGCCGCCGATCTGCTGCGCACGCTCCACGTCGGCCTCGACGACCGGGTGGGCGACCGCACCGCGCTGCTCGCCGACCAGCTGCGCAGCCCCGACCGCTGGCAGCGCATCGACGCCGTACGGATGAGCGGCGGGCTGATACGGGCCTGGCGCGGCCCCTACGAGGAGCTGGTGGCGCTCGTCGGCGACCAGCTGGGCGACCCCGAGCCCCGGCTGGCGGAGGCCGCGTGCCATGTGCTGGAGGAGCTGTTCCGCCTCGCGGCCCCCGCGGCGGACGCCCTGGCCGCCCGGCTGGCCGCCGACCCCGGCGGCTGGGTGAAGGCCTGGGCCGGCGGCCCGCCCGGCCTCGGCTCCACCGTGAAGGCCCTGGCCCGCCTCGGCGACCCCCGTGCGGTGCCCGCGCTCGCGGCGGCCCTGGAGCTTCCCCAGGTGGCGCACGACGTGGGGTTCGCGGTGGGCCACCTCGGGGCGGCGGCCCGGCCGCTCGCCGGGGCGCTGCGGCGCAGGCTCGCGGAGGTGGAGCTGGACGAGGGCGCCTACGACCGGGCGAGCCCGCTGCTGGCCGGGCTGACCGGGCTGCGCGCGGGCGAGGCGGCCCCCGAGGTGCTGCGGGTGCTGCGCGGGGCGCCGGCGTACCGGGGCGATTGGCTGCGTACGGCGGCGCTGCGGGCGCTGGCCTCGTTCGGGCCCGCGGCGCGGGAGGCTGTCCCTGAGCTGCGGGCGCTGATCCGCCACCCGGGGACGGCCGCGGCGACGGAGGCGGCCGAGGCGCTGTGGGCGATCTCCGGGGACACCGGGGCGGTGCTGCCGGTGCTGATCGAGGGCCTCCAGTCCGACCAGGTGCACGACCGGCGGGCGGCGGCGGTGGCGCTGGGGGCCCTAGGGCCGCGCGCGGAGGTGGTCGCGCCCCGGCTGCGCGGGCTCCTGGCCCACGACGAGCTGTGGCTGCGCGTGGACGCGGCGATCGCGCTGTGGGAGGTGTCCGGACGGCCGCGGGAGACCACCGAAGTGCTGCTGGCCGCCTGGGAACGCAGCCGTCATGTGCGGGTCCGGGTGGCAGAATGCCTGGCGCGGATGGGACCGGTCCCCGAAGGGTCGGCCGCGGCACACGTCCTGCACACCGAACTCGCCTCCGTACGCCGTCACAACGCGATGGACGGCGGGTACGGCAGCCACGACATCCACGAGGACGAGAAGCTCCTGACGCTGTGCCGACGAGCGCTCCGGAGGACGGGGCACGGCACGGGACGAGAGACGGGGAAAGGGACCACGGCATGATCATTTTCGGCACCAAGGGCTACCTCCACCAACTGGCCATCCTGACGATGGTGTGCGGCTGGTGCGGCAATCCGGCCGCGCACACCCTGCGCAAACGGGTCACGAAGTTCACGCTGTTCTTCGTGCCGCTGTTCCCCTTCTCGACGAAGTTCGCCACGCAGTGCACGTTCTGCGGCGGGGAGCAGCAGATACCGCAGGAGCAGGCCGACCAGCTGCTCGCGCAGCACGCGGCCGGGCAGGACGGCCGACCGTACGGCCAGGCCCAGCAGCAGCCTGGTTTCACGCCGCCGGGCCAGGGCGGGAATCCTTACCAGCGCTGACCCCCCGGCCCGTACCGACGACGTACCGAGACGTCACGTAGGGGCACGAAGTGGGCATTGCGTACGATCCTCCGATTAGGGTGTGAGGCCCCTGTCGTCCGCGCGGTCCGGCGGACGTCCGTGAGCCCGTCGAGCCCCGCCGGAGAGGAGGCGAGCCCGTGCGCCCGCACAGCGTCCCGTCGACGGCCCGCGCCGCGGCGTGCGCCGTAGCCGCGCTCGCCCTGCTGTCCGGCTGCGGTGCGGCGGGCGGCCTGGAGAGCGCGGGGGACGCGCCGTCGGCCGTCGAGCCCAAGCACCTCTGGCCGGAGCTGCCGCCCGCCTCGTCCGCCCCGTACGACTACGGGGAGGGCGAGACGGCCCGCATCCCGGGGATCCGGGTACCCGGCGGCGATGTGCGGCGGCTGGACCCGGTCGCCGTGGCGCAGGCCGGGCTGAAGGCCAGGACCAACCGGGACAGCGGCCTGGACGAGCTGCCGGACGAGACCGTCCGGCAGATCCGCGCCTGCCGCACGGCGCCCGACGACTGCCCGGTCCTCCCGCCGTACTACCGCGACCTGACCGGCGACGGCAAGGACGAACTGGTGCTCGGCATTCGCATGCCCGACCAGCAGCTCGCCGTACGCGCCTATATGCCGGACCGGGGCGGGCTGACCCGGATCATGTCCGCCTACGACGCCGTGATCAGCGTGGAGCTGGCGGGACGGGACGTGATCATGCGGGCCCCCTCGGTGATCCCGGGGTACGAGTACCGCACCGCGTGGTCCTGGGACGACCGGCAGCGCGCGATGCTGCCCACCCGGGACGAGATCCTGCGGACACCCGAGCACCGGAAGGGCCCGAGAACGCCGAAGGCGACACCCACGCGGACGCCCTCGCCCACGCCGTCCGCCACCGACGCTTCCGTCCCTCCCGCTGCCACTGCCACTGCCACCGACGCCCCCACGGAGACGCGATGAGGAGGCGCGGGCTCCGCTCCCCCTCCTGGACCGCGGGCCTCACCTGGAAGTCCGCGGTCTTCCTGACCGTCATGTGCTGCACTCTGGCCGCGCTCCTCGGCGTCCTGGTGCACACCGCGGTGACCCGGCAGACGGTCGGCCACGCCCGCGAGAAGGCGCTGGAGCGACTGGAGGTGGTCACCGACGCGTACGAGGCCGGGGAGCCACTGCCACGGGGCTCCGGCATCGACCCGCCGGGCCTCCCCGCCTCGCTGCGCGCCCTGGCCGCGGGCGGCGAGCGGGGCACCATCGTGGCGGACGGCCCGCACCGGCCGGGCGACCCGGACGGACAGGGCGGCCCCGCCATGTGGGCGGCCGGTCCGGCGGACGGGCGGGCGCTGGCCACCTGGACGGACTACAGCCACAGCGCCCGCACCATCGCCGGGCTCGACCGGGCGATCATCGGCTCCTCGCTGCTGGCCATCGCCGCCACCCTGCTCGTCGGGCTGTTCGCCGTCGGCCGGGTGACCCGCAGGCTCCACCAGAGCGCCCGGGTGGCCCGCCGGATCAGCGCGGGGGATCTCGACGCCCGGGTGAACGACCCCCGCACCGCCCGCCCGGTCCGCGCGCAGGACGAGGTGGCGATCGTGGCGGGCGCGCTCGACACGATGGCCTCGACGCTTCAGCGCAAGCTCCAGACCGAGCAGCGGTTCACCGCCGATGTGGCGCACGAGCTGCGCACCCCGCTGACCGGCCTGTCGGCCGCCGCCGAACTGCTGCCGCCGGGCCGCCCGGCCGAGCTGGTGCGCGACCGGGTCAGGGCGATGCGGGCGCTGACCGAGGACCTGCTGGAGATCTCCCGCCTCGACGCCCGCACGGAGCAGGTCGATCTCGCCGAGCACGATCTCGCACCGCTGGCGGAACGGGTCGTGCGCGCCTCCGGCACCGACACCGAGGTCCGGGTGACGGGCGCGGCCCGGGTGGAGACCGACCGGCGTCGGCTGGAGCGGGTGATCGGCAACCTGGTCGCCAACGCCCACCGGCACGGGGCCCCTCCGGTGGTTCTGAGCGTGGACGGCGCGGTGGTGACCGTGAGGGATCACGGGCCGGGGTTCCCGGCGTATCTGCTGGAAGGCGGGCCACAGCGGTTCCGTACGGAGGGGGCGGGCAAGGGCCACGGGCTGGGGCTGACCATCGCCGTGGGCCAGGCCCAGGCCATCGGCGCCCGGCTGGAGTTCGGCAATCCGCCGGACGGCGGCGCGCTGGCCCGGATGACCCTGCCGGAGTACGTACACCTCGACGAGGAGGAAAGGGGCGGGGAGGCCGCCGTCGATGACGCCCACGGTGACCCGGACGGCTCACACGAAGGCTCCCCTCACGGACCGTGACGCGTTGCGGACCCTCTGTGGCGAACTTAGCGTGACCAGGGCGAGCCCAGCTCGTGTCCCCCACGCCCCCCTTCCCTTTCGCATGGAGGCAGCATGTCCCCCCTGTCCCGCCCCTCGCGCTTCCGCCGGCTCGGCCTGTGCGTCGCCGCAGGCACCCTCGCGGCGCTCACGGCCGGCGCCCCCGCCGCCCTGGCCGCGGACCCCCAGCCCGCCGGGCAGCGCGCCGAGGCCACCGCCCCGGACCCGACGTCCGACGAGCTCTCCGCGTCGGCCCTCCAGCGCGAGCACGAGGCCCGCCAGGAGGCGCAGGGGCAGGGGCAGGCCGAGCCCCAGAGGCCCAAGCGGACCTACAAGGGCCGGGTCATCGCCAAGCCCTACCTGCTGCTCCGCGACAAGCCGACCCGCAGCAGCCGGATCGTCGGCTCGGTCGAGCACGGTGCGGTCGTCCACATCTTCTGCAAGACCAAGGGCGACAACGTCGACGGCAACAACCGCTGGTACCTGCTGACCGACGGCACCTGGGCCTGGGGCTCGGCCCGCTACATCGAGAACATCGGCGCCGCGCCGCGCTGGTGCTGACTCCCCCTCACCCGCATGTCCGTCCGCCCGTCGGGCCCGGCTCCGCGGCCGCCCGCCCCGCGGGCGGACGCAGGCGTTCCCGCGCAGGGCGACGAGGACATCAGAAAGGTGTGACATAAGGGAAATAAAGCGCACCTCTTGCTACGTTGCGGAGCATGACCGCAACGACGGCGGACGCTCCCCCGCCCGAGCTACGCCTGCCCAAGCGGCGCGGGGTGGAGCTCGTCCTTCTCGTCGCGGCCGTCCTCATCTCCGTCTACGGTTACGCGGCGGTGGGCCTGGCCCGCAACGGGGCCGTGCCCCCCGATGTCGCCGGATACGGTGCGGGGCTCGGCATGCTCGCGCTGCTCGCCCATGCCGCGGTCCGCTTCCGGGCCCCGTACGCCGATCCGCTGCTGCTGCCGATCGCCGTCCTGCTCAACGGTCTCGGCCTGGTCCTGATCTACCGGCTCGACCTGGAGACCCCGAGGGACCAGGCCGCGCCCACCCAGCTCATCTGGTCCACGCTCGGCGTCGCACTGTTCACCGCCGTCGTGGTGCTGCTGCGCGACCACCGGGTGCTCCAGCGGTACGCGTATCTCTCGGTGGCCACCGCGCTCGCGCTGCTGATCGTGCCGATCTTCTTCCCGGCGGTGAACGGGGCGAAGATCTGGATCCGGATCGGTGGACTCTCCTTTCAGCCCGGCGAGTTCGCCAAGATCCTGCTGGCGGTGTTCTTCGCCGCCTATCTGGCCGCCAACCGCAACGCGCTGGCGTACACGGGCCGCAAGGTCTGGAGGCTCCAGCTGCCCGCCGGGCGGGTGCTCGGGCCCATCGTGGCGATCTGGCTGCTGAGCGTCGGCGTGCTGGTACTGGAGCGCGATCTCGGCACCTCGCTGCTGTTCTTCGGGCTCTTCGTCATCATGCTGTACGTGGCGACCGGCCGGACCGGCTGGATCGCGGTGGGGCTTCTCCTGGCCGCCGTCGGGGCGTTCGTCGTCGGCTCGTTCGAACCGCACGTACACGGCCGGGTGCAGGACTGGCTGGACCCGTTCGCCTCGATCGACGCGGGGCGGGGCCCCGGCCAGCTCGCCCAGTCGCTGTTCGCGTTCGCCGCGGGCGGCATGCTCGGCACCGGGCTCGGCGCGGGCCACTCCATCCTCATCGGCTTCGCCGCCAAGTCCGACTTCATCCTGGCGACGGCGGGCGAGGAGCTGGGACTGAGCGGCCTGACCGCCGTCTTCCTCCTCTACGCGCTGCTCGTGGCGCGCGGCTACCGGGCCGGGCTCGCACTGCGCGACCCGTTCGGGCGGCTGCTCGCCATCGGCCTGGCGTCGATCCTGGCGCTCCAGGTGTTCGTGATCGCGGGCGGGGTGATGGGGCTGATCCCGCTGACCGGGATGGCGATGCCGTTCCTGGCCCAGGGCGGCTCGTCCGTCGTCACCAACTGGATCATCGTCGCCCTGCTGATCCGGGTCAGTGACGTCTCGCGAAGACCGCACCCGGAGCAGGTGGAGACCGGGGTCATCGCGACGACGGTGGAGAACGGGCCAGAAGCCGGAGCCGGGGAGGAGGACGAGCGGTGATCCGCTACATCCGGCGGGCCGCCGCCTTCTGTCTGCTGCTGCTCGTGGCGCTGCTCGTCAACGCGGCCCGCGTCCAGCTCTTCGAGGCCGAGGAGCTGAACGACAACCCCGCCAACCGCCGTAGCGCCATTGCCCGTTACGACCAGGCGCGCGGCAACATCCTGGTCGGCGACCGGCCCGTGACCGGCAACCGGAGGACCGGCGAGCAGCTCGACTACGAGCGCACCTACCGGCACGGCCCGCTCTACGCCCCGGTGACCGGATACGCCTCGCAGACGTACGGCACCACGCTCATCGAGAACGCCGAGGACTCCGTCCTGTCCGGTACGGACTCAGCTCTGACGCCGCTCCCCTTCTGGAACGATTTCACGCGGAGCCGACAGCCGGGCGGCGATGTTGTCACCACCGTCAAGGCGTCGGTGCAGCGGGCCGCGTACGACGGACTGCGCGGGCGGCGGGGCGCGGTGGCCGCCCTGGAGCCGTCGACGGGCAGGATCCTGGCCCTGGTCTCGACCCCCTCGTACGACCCCGAGCGGCTCTCCGGCACCGGTTCGGCCGTCACCGAGGCGTGGACCCGGCTGAACGCGGCCAAGAGCCTGCCGATGCTCAACCGGGCCATCCGGCAGACCTATCCGCCCGGTTCCACCTTCAAGATCGTGACGGCGGCGGCGGCCCTGGAGTCCCGGGTGGTCACCGACCCGGACGCGCCCACGGACACCCCGTCCCCGTACGTCCTGCCGAACACGAGGACCACGCTGCCCGACGAGTCTCGCGGCTGCGAGAATGCCTCGCTGGCGGATGCGATCCGGGTCTCCTGCAACACCGTGATGGCCCACCTGGGCGTGCGGGTCGGTCTGGCGGGGATGGCGGAGGCGGCCGGGAAGTTCGGCTTCAACGACTCCGGGCTGCGCATCCCGTCCGGGGTGGCCAGGAGCAACTTCGACACCGACATGAGCGAGGACCAGCTGGCCCTGTCCTCGATCGGGCAGTTCAACACGACCGCGACCCCGCTCCAGATGGCGATGGTGGCCTCGGCGGTGGCGGGCGGCGGCGATCTGCGCCGCCCGCATCTGGTGGACCGGGTGACCACACACGACGGGGACACCGTCCGGCAGGAGGGTTCCCGGCCGTACGAGCGGGTGATGAGCCCGTCGACGGCGGTGCAGCTCCAGCGGATGATGGTCGACACGGTGGAGAACGGCACCGGGTCGAACGCGGCGATCGACGGGGTGCGGGTCGGCGGCAAGACCGGAACGGCCCAGCACGGAGTCGACAACTCCGGTATTCCGTACGCCTGGTTCATCTCCTGGGCCGAGGCCCCGGGCTCCGGCCGCCCGGCCGTCGCGGTCGCCGTGGTCGTGGAGGACGCCTCCGCCGACCGGGCCGACATCAGCGGCGGCGGCAGCGCTGCCCCGATCGCACGGGCGGTGATGGAGGCGGCGCTGGAGGAGTGAGGACGCGAGGCTGTACAGGGGGAGAGAGTGGGCCCATGACGAGGACGACGAGGACACCGTCCGCCGTGGCGCGGGCCCTGGAACGGATCGGACGACTGGACCCGGCGCTCAACGCGTTCATCGAGGTCTGGCCGGACGAGGCGCTCGCCCGTGAGCCGGAGGCACGGGAACTCCCCCTGGGCGGACTGCCGTTCGCGGTGAAGGGCCCGGCGGGCGTCCGCTCGTACGCGGCCCGCCGGCTGTTCGCGGCGGGCGGGGTCCCGGTCGGCGCGACCTCCGTCCCCGGCCCCGGGACCGTCTGGCAGACCTGGGGACAGGGCGCCCACGGCCGTACGGTCAACCCGTGGCGGGCGGACCGGACGCCGGGCGGTTCGTCGGCGGGCTCGGCGGTGGCGGTCGCGGCGGGGATGGCGGAGCTGGCGACCGGCAGCGACGGGGCCGGGTCGGTCCGCATCCCGGCCGCCTGGTGCGGGGTGTTCGGCCTGAAGACGACGAACGGGCTGCTCCCCTCCCCCGACCGGTCCGGGCTCGCGTCGGCGGGCGTGCTGGCCCGATCGGCCGCGGGTGCTGAGCGGTATCTCCGCCATGTGCTGGACGGGTACGAGCCACCCGCCGCCCCGCCGCTCCCGCTTCCCGCCGTCTACAGCGAGGGCCTCGGCTTCGCGGACGTGGACCCGGAGGTGGCGGCCGTCGTCCGGGCGGCGGTGGACCGGCTCGTCGCGGCGGGGACCGTACGCCTGCTGGACACCGGCTGCGAACTGCTCGATCCGGCGCGGGCCTGGCAGGCGGTACGGGGCGGGGCACCCGGGGACCCGGGGGCCGTGGCGGTCCGGCGGGCGAACGACGACCGGCTGGACGCGCTCTTCGCCGCTGCGCCCCTGCTGCTGACCCCGGTCACGCCGAACCGGCCGCATGGGCACGAGGGTCCGGGCGACCTTTACTCCACTGCCCTGACCTGGGTGTTCAACCTGAGCGGCCACCCGGCGGCGAGCCTGCCCGCCGGGTTCACCGGGGACGGCTGCCCGGTGGGGCTCCAGCTGGTGGCGGCGCGGGGGGCGGACGTCTCGCTGCTCGGAATGGCCCACGCCGTGGAGAGCGTGCTGCCTACCGTGCGGTCATGACCTCTATCGAGACAGAAATCAGCGGCGGAGAACACGAGTTGGCGCAGGTGAACATCTCACGGCTCAGATTCCCGCTGGATTCACCACAGTTGAAGGACTTCGTCGATGGGCTGGACCCGGTGAACACGGTCGCCGACGAAGCCGACGGGTTCCTCTGGCGACTGCGCTCCGACTCCGGGAACGCCACGGACGTCCCGGTCTTCGGGGACGACTGGCTGATCGTGAACATGTCGGTGTGGCGGGACGTCGAAGCGCTCACCGCCTTCATGTACGCCGGGCGGCACCGGGAGCTGATGAGCCGGCGCCGCGAGTGGTTCGAGCAGATCCAGGAGGCGATGACCGCCCTGTGGTGGGTGCCGGCGGGGGAACGCCCGACGGTGGCGGACGCCGAGGAACGGCTGCTGCACCTGCGCGAACACGGCCCGACCGAGCGAGCGTTCACCCTGCGCACCCGTTTCCCGGCACCGGCCGGAGTGCGCTGATCGACGACGGACGGGCAGGCAGGCGGCGGGAGACTCCGGCGCCCCCTGCCCGGACCGTGGCGGACCGTGGCAGGTCAGCCGATCGGCTTGCGGGCTTCCTCCCGGACCTTGGCGGTCTCCGCCGCGGCCTCGGCCAGGTCGATGGACCGGGGAGACTTGAGGATGCTCTCGGGCCGGATCAGCGCGACCATCGCGGCGGTGTTGTCGTCACCCCAGGCACACATCGGGATGTTGGCGACACCGACGCCCTCCTTCGACTGCACGACCTGGCACTCGATCGTGATGTCGTACCCCGCCGGCGTGAACTTCTTGGGCGGCACGACGAGCTTCGCGCCGTCGCTCTCCGCCGCCCCCTCCATGATCTTGCCGCGCATGAATCCGGGGCTGGCCAGGCGCCCGTGCATCCCGGAGAGCACCAGGACCCCGCCCTTGTCCGAGCCGTACTGCGCGACGATCGCGCTGGCGTCGCGGATGCTGGCGTCGGGGGTCTCCTCGATCTCCTTGCCCTCCGTCTCCGAGAGGTCCTGGGTGAGACTGAACTCGCCGTCCAGCAGCTGCTTCTCCACGAGGAGTTCGTACTCCGCCTTCGGGTAGACCAGGTCGGAGCCCTTGTCGGCGAGCTGGGTGACGCCGAAGACGATGCCGCCCGCCACGAGCAGCGCGCCGACCGCGATGCCGACGATCAGCCCGGTCTTCGTCCTGCGCGGCGGCTGCGGACCCTGGGGCGGCCAGCCTCCCGCCCCCGGCCCGCCACCCGCGGGTATGCCGGGCTGCCCCCAGCCGCCCTGCTGCGGCGGGCCGGGAGGCTGCTGCGGGAAGCCGTAGGGCTGCTGCGGCACCCCGGGGGCGGCGGCCGGCGGGCCGTAGGAGCCGTGCGAGGGCGGGGGCGGCGGCCCGTAGGGGCCCTGCGATGGCTGCGGCGGGGTGGTCATGGGCTCACGGTACGACACGCCTGCGAACGGGCGCCCGGCCGGGGAAGCCCACGCCGGAACCGGCGCGCCGCCCGGAAGAGCCCGCACCAGAACCGGCGCGCACCCGGTCAGACCGCTTCCCGCCCCAACGGCTCCCGCTTGCGCTGCCATTCCTCCGGCACCCCGGCCGTCCCGGTGGACGCTCCCACGACGCCCCCGGTGATGGCACACGTGGTGTCCACGTCGCCGAACCCCTCCGCCGTCGCCCAGAGCGCCGCCTCCAGGTCGCCCTGATGACGGGCGGCGGTCCACAGCGCGAAGGGCACGGTGTCGTCGGCCCGTATGCGCTGCCCGTTGCCGAGGAGGTCCGCGGCCCTCCACGGTTCCGTGGTGAACGGGGTCCCGGCGGCGCGCCGGACCCCGTCCCGTACCGGCCCCTCCGGCGTCCCGTCCGCGACCGCGTCCAGTGTGAACTCGCCCCGTACCGAGAGCGCCGCCGCCACGGCGACCGCCACCGCGCCCGCGATGCCGTCCGGGTGGGCGTGCGTGACCTCGGCCGAGAGCGCGGCCTGCTCCGCGACCCGGTCGAGGTCCTCGTGGAACCGGGCGCCGAGGGGTGCGACCCGCATCGCCGCACCGTTGCCCAGGCTGCCGCCGTCGAAGAGTCCGGGGGCCAGGGTGCGCCAGTCGGCCGGGGCCGAGAGGAGCTGCGGCAGCAGGAGGTGCATGCCGTGGCCGTAGCCCCGTGCCTGGTCGGCGTCGAAGGCGAGGGCGTAGCAGAGCGCCAGGTGGTCCTGGTCGACCTGGCCGCGCTCGTCGAGGGAGCGTTGCAGGGCGAGCGCGAGGGCCGTGTCGTCGGTCCAGTGCCACAGGGGCTCCGGCGGGGTACGGCGGGCCCTGATCTCGTTCAGGGCCTGCCGCCGCTCGCGGAAGAGCGGGAACCAGCGCTCCCCGAACGCGTCGCCGAGCGCGAGGGCTTCGAGGCTGCGGCGGGCGGCCGCGAGACCGGCGGCGGTGGCGGCTGGGGGCGGGTTCGTCGTCATACGGGCATCGTGCCGCCGTTGCCCGGCGGCACGCATCCGAGTATCCGCTCGGGCATCCGCGTGGCTGCTCAGGCCGCGTCGGCCGCCGCCCCCTCCTCGATGGCGTCCGCCACCTCCGTCACCCGGGCCTGCTCCTCGGCGGCGAAGCGCTCGCGGTCCAGTTCCTCGGCTATCTCCTCGTCCTGCGACATGAGCAGGTCCAGGTTGGAGTCGCCGAGTTCGAGGACGCCCATGTCGACGTACGCCTTCTGGAGCCGTTCGCCCCACAGGCCGATGTCCTTGACGCACGGGACGATCCGGCTGAACAGCAGCTTGCGGAAGAGCTGGAGGTACTCGGAGTGCTCGGAGAGCTCCTTCGCCTCCTGCTTGCCGATGCCGAAGTTCTCCAGGACCTCGACGCCGCTGAGCCGGTCGCGCATCAGGTAGCAGCCCTCGATAACGAACTCCTCGCGCTCGCGCAGTTCGGCGTCGCTGAGCTGCTTGTAGTAGTCCCGCAGCGCCATCCGCCCGAAGGCCACATGACGGGCCTCGTCCTGCATGATGTACGCGAGGATCTGCTTCGGCAGCGGCTTGGTCGTGGTGTCGCGGATCATCCCGAAGGCGGCCAGTGCCAGGCCCTCTATCAGGACCTGCATCCCGAGGTAGGGCATGTCCCAGCGGGAGTCGCGCAGGGTGTCGCCCAGCAGGCCCTGGAGGTTGTCGTTGACCGGGTAGAGCATGCCGATCTTCTCGTGGAGGAAGCGGCCGTAGATCTCCGCGTGCCGGGCCTCGTCCATGGTCTGGGTGGCGGAGTAGAACTTGGCGTCCAGGTCGGGGACGGACTCCACGATCCGCGCGGCGCAGACCATCGCGCCCTGCTCACCGTGCAGGAACTGGCTGAACTGCCAGGAGGTGTAGTGCTTGCGCAGCTCACCCCGGTCATGGCCCGTCATCTTCGCCCAGTGCGGGGTGCCGTAGAGCGTGAGCACCTCGTCAGGGGTGCCGAGCGGGTCGGTGGGGTCGACCTCCAGGGACCAGTCGATGCGTTTGCTGCCGTCCCACTGCTTGTCCTTGCCCTTCTGGTAGAGGGCGAGGAGGCGTTCGCGGCCGTCGTCGTAGTCCCAGCTGAACCGGGCGGCTCCGGTGGCGGGGACCTGCCAGATCGGTTCGGCGGGCGGGGTGGTGTAGAGGTCATGTGTGGACACGGACGGCTCCTTCGCCTCGACTGGCTCATAAGTTCCGTGGCACCGGCGGTAGTTGAGCGTGCCCACCCACCGTCTCCCCAGCAGGTTCACACGTTGGTAGACAGCGGGTCAACAAGTCGTCCGCAGGGGATTGACGGGCTTACTGACGAGCAGTCTCATAAGAGATGACTGCCGGTAACCCCCAGCGTGAGGTGCTCCCGCCATGACGACCGCGACCGATCGCGATATGACCCTGCTCCGTGACGCATTCGGACCGCTCCGCGACCGCGAGCAGATCGCCGCGCGGCTGCTCGCGTCCTCGGCCAGACACTCCTTCGACCCCGACACCGAACTCGACTGGGACTCGGCCGTCGAGGAGGGCAAATGGTTCTGGCCCCCGGAGCTGCTCTCGCTCTACGGCACCCCGATGTGGGACCGTATGCCGGAGGAACAGCGCCTCGACCTCTCCCGGCACGAGGCCGCCGCGCTCGCCTCGCTCGGTATCTGGTTCGAGATCATCCTGATGCAGCTGCTGGTCCGGCACATCTATGACAAGCCCGTCACCAGCAACCACGTCCGCTACGCGCTCACCGAGATAGCCGACGAGTGCCGGCACTCGATGATGTTCGGCCGCATGATCGACTGGGGCGGCGCCCCGACCTACCCGGTGCCGCGCGTCTATCACAACCTGGCGCGGGTCCTGAAGACCGTCTCCACCACCCCCGGTTCGTTCGCCGCGACCCTGCTCGGCGAGGAGATCCTCGACTGGATGCAGCGCCTGACGTTCCCGGACGACCGGGTGCAGACCCTGGTGCGCGGGGTGACCCGCATCCATGTGATCGAGGAGGCCCGGCACGTCCGGTACGCCCGCGAAGAGCTGCGCCGTCAGATGGTGACCGCCCCGCGCTGGGAACGCGAACTCACCAGGGTCAGCTGCGGCGAGGCTGCCCGCGTCTTCTCCGTCTGCTTCGTCAACCCGCAGGTGTACGAGAACGTCGGCCTGGACCGCCGGGCGGCCGTGGCCGAGGTGAGGGCGAGCGGCCACCGCACCGAAGTCATGCAGACCGGCGCCAAGCGGCTGACGGACTTCTTCGACGACATCGGGCTGCTGAACGGCGTCGGTCGCAGACTGTGGCGAAGCTCCGGGCTGCTGGCCTGAAGCGGTGCGGGCCACAGGCTCTAGGCTCGGTGGCATGACGCCCACCGCCGCAGTCCCGCAGCCCCGTGCGACGTACCGCAGGCTCAGTGTCGAGGAGCGCCGCGCCCAGCTGCTGCTGGCCGCGCTCGGCCTCTTCGCGCACCGGGCCCCCGACGAGGTCTCGCTGGACGACGTGGCGGTGGCGGCCGGGGTGTCCCGGCCGCTGGTCTACCGCTACTTCCCCGGCGGGCGGCAGCAGTTGTACGAGGCCGCGCTCGGCTCGGCGGCCGACGAGCTGAAGCTGTGCTTCACCGAGCCTCCGGAGGGCCCGCCCACCGAGCGGGTCGCCCGGGTCCTGGACCGCTATCTGCGCTTCGTCGACGAGCACGACACCGGGTTCAGCGCCCTGCTGCGCGGCGGCAGCGTCGTGGAGACCTCCCGTACGACGACGATCGTGGACGGGGTGCGCCGGGCGGCCGCCGACGAGATCCTGCGCCACCTGGGACGGATCGGCGGCGCGGGGGAGGGGGAGCAGCCCGCCGGGCCGCGGCTGCGGATGATGGTGCGCAGCTGGATCGCGGCCGTCGAGGCCGCCTCGCTGATCTGGCTCGACGACGGGAAGCGGCCCGCCGCCGCCGAGCTGCGCGGCTGGCTGGTCGACCACCTCATCGCCCTCCTCGCGGCCACCGCCGCCACCGACCCGGAGACCGCGTCCGTGGTGAGCGACCTGCTGGCGCTGGAGACCGCCGGGGGACCGGCGGGACAGCTCGCGGAGCGGGTGATTCCGGTCGTTGCGGAGGCGGCGCACCTGCTGCCCGCGGCGGCTGCGTCAGACTGACCCGGTGAAGAGCGAGAACACCCCTTTCCGCGGCGGCCCCCTGGACGGCCGGGTGCTGCCGATCCTGCTGGGCCCGACCGGCCATCCGCCGAAGTGGTACGAGGTCCCGGTACCCTCCCCCGACGGCGGCCCGGCCACCGTGTACGCGTACCAGCGCGTCCCGGCCGGGTACACCAGACGCCTCGGCCTCCAGCGCGGCTGGGTGTACGAGTACGTTCCCGGGGGCCGCGAGCGCCGTACGCTCAAGTGGCCCTGGTCGAAGCCCCAGGGCCGCGGCTGAGTGGCGGACGGGCCGCGCTTCGGCGGAGGCCCTAAGATCGACGGTCAGGTGCCGAGGGACGGTCACAAGGGGGGTGCGCCATGGAGGCGCTGCGTCAGGACGATCCACGCCGCTTCGGCCGCTTCACCGTGCTGGCGCGCCTCCACGAGGGTGCGAGCGCCGTGCAGTACGTGGCCCGGGACACGGAGACCGGTGAGCCGGCCGTGGTCACCGCCGCGCGCCCCGCGCTGGCCGCCGTACCCGCCTTCCGCCGCCGCTTCCAGGCGGAGGCCCGCACCGCCGAACGCCTGGCGGGCGGCTGGGTGACCCCACCACTGGAGACCGGTGCGGACGAGGACGAGGCCCCGGAACTTCTGTGGACGGCGGCGGGTTACGTCCCCGCGCTGCCGCTGGCCGAGGCGGTCGGGATCGCCGGACCGCTGCCCGAGCGGGCCCTGCGGATACTGGGCGCGGGCATCGCCGAGATCCTCTCCCGGGTGCACGCCGCCGGGTCCGTGCTCCAGGGCCTCGCCCCCGGTACGGTGCTCCTCGCCGAGGACGGCCCCCGCCTCACCGCGTTCGGCCCGCTGGGCGCGGCGGCCTCGGCGGAGGCTCGGCCGGGCGGCCAGCTGTCGGTACGGCTCGGCTATCTGACGCCCGAGCAGATCGAGGGCAAGGAGGTCTCCGCCGCCTCCGACCTGTTCGTACTGGGGCTGCTCCTGGCGTACGCGGCGACCGGAGCGACCCCGTTCACGGAGGGCCCGCCCGAAGAGGCCGCCCGCCGCATCGCCGAGGACGAACCGGAACTGGACGCCGTACCGGAGCCGTTGCGCGAGCTGATCACGTCCTGCCTGGCGAAGGACCCGGCCGAGCGTCCCACCGCGGGCACGGTCGCCGCCGAACTGGCTCTGGAGGGCGCAGCGGGCCTCGCCCACGGCGGCTGGCTCCCGGAACAGCTTGCGGCGGCGGTCACGGACCAGGAGGCGCGGGTGCGGGCGCTCGGGGCGCCGGAGGAGAAGGCGAGGGCTGCGGAAGGGCCCGGCGCGGGCGCCGATGACACGGATGGCCCGGCCCCTGCGGATGGCCCGGCCGCTACGGCCGGTCCAGGCGCTGCGGACGGTCCTGGCGCCGACGCGCCCCGGGAGGCCGAGGAGACCGAAGTGCCCCGGGAGGCCAAGGAGGTCAAGGAGGTCAAGGAGCCCGGCGAGGCCACTGAGGCCGCCGAGGCCACCAACGCCCCCACGGCCACCGACTCCGGCTCCGACTCCGACACCGACACCGACACCGACACCGAAGCCTCCACCGAACCCGCCCCCACTCCAGAAATCCCCGGTATGTCCGCAACCCCCACCGAACCCGAGAACGCCCGACCGGAGGCCCCCCGGCCCGAGGACGCCCGACCCGAGGCCCCCCGGCCGCACGACCCCCAGCCCGAGGACGCCCGGCCCGAGGACCCCCGCAAGGCCCTCGTGCCCCAGGACTCGCGGCCGCTTCCCGCACTGGCGAAGGGCCCCACCACCGCACCGGCACCGGCGGCCGCCACCGCTCCCCCAGCAGCCACCCCCGTAGGCGACGGGGACAGCGGGGCCGACGGAGACATCGGTGAGGACCGGGGCACCACGCGCTTCCTCAACACCGGGCCGCGGCCGCCGCAGAACGACCGCCCGACCACACAGCTCGCCGTCCCCCACGAAATGACCGCTCCCCCGGGCGCCCCCCACCCTCAGGCTCCCCAGCTGCCCGCGGCACCCGCCGCCCCGCAGCAGCCGAGCCACACCCAGGGCGGCCCGGCCCCGTACCCTCCGGCAGCCCTCCCGGCGCTCCCCGCCGGGCCCTCAGGTCCGGGAGGCCCGGGCGGGCCCGGCGGTGGCCCGATGGTGTCCCTGCCCCTGCCCCCCGCACCCGCCCCCGCGCCCGACCCCGCCACCAGCCGCCGGACCCTGCTGACCATCGCGGCCGCGGCGGTCGGCGGACTGGTCGTGGGCGGCGGTGCGGTTGCCGCGCTCGGCTCCGGGGACACCGCGGCGGCCACGGACGACAAGCCCGCGCCGAAGCCCCGCCGTACGCTGCCGGGGCAGGCCCCCGAGCCGCGCTGGATCTACCGGCACCCGGCCTCCGAGTCCGCCCCACGCACCACCGCGCTGTGGCGGGACCGGCTGCTGGTGGTGACCAGCGAGAGCCAGGCGAGCGCCGTCGACCTGCGGACCGGGAAGCGGCTGTGGCAGCGCGCCGACGCCGCGAAGGGGCAGGCCGCGCTGGCTGCGGGCGATGAGCTGTGCTTCGTGGCCACCCCGACGGAGTTCCTGTGGCTGTCGCCGGAGGACGGCACCGTCGTGCACCGGCTGCGGTACACGGACGGCTTCACCGACCTGCCCGGCCTGGCGGTCGGGCGGCTGGCCGGGCACTCAGGCACGGTCGTCTGGTTCACCGGCTCGCACACGGTCACCGTGGAGGCGCCGAAGCCGAAGAAGGGCGAGAAGAAGGCCAAGGACAAGGAGGTCGTCCAGGCGTACTTCTTCGCGTACGACATCGTGCAGCGCAAGGAGCTGTGGCGTACGCCCGTACCGGCGGGCCGTGCCCCGGGCACCCCCGTCTACCGGGTCATCGGGGAGCGCTCCACCGAGATCCTCGTACGCCAGGAGTCGGTCACGCTCACGCCGGCCGAGGTCAAGGCGGCCAAGGGGAAGGGCTCCATCCGCTCGTTCGACCAGAAGACCGGCAAGCTGCTGGGGACGAAGCAGTACGGCACGACCTCCCCCGTCGCGGGCATCGCGGGCGACGAGGACGGGGCGCTGTTCGCGGCGGTCGGCACCGACCTCCAGGCCTTCGAGACGGACACCACGAAGCCGCTCTGGCGGGTCGCGGGCAGCCCTGGTTCGGTCTTCGGCACCCCGATCCTCGCCGGACCGCTGATCCACACCACCGAACGCACCCGGCAGGTCGGCGCGGTGGAACGGGAGACCGGCCGGCTCGTGTGGCGCCGCTCCACGGAGGTGCCGGGGATCGGGAACGCCCCGTCCATCACGCTGAGCGCCAGCGAGAAGACCCTGATCGCCGCCGACGCGATCCAGGTCACGGCGTTCTCGGCGGCCGACGGTGAGCGGCTGTGGAAGTTCCAGGACATCGGTGCCACCGACCCCAAGGGCGGGACGGTGATCGCGCCGTACCGGACGCTCACGGTCGGCAGGACCGCCGTCGTCCAGCGGGACAAGGTCTTCTACGCCTTCCCCGTGGTCTGAGGCCCTCCCCCTCCCCCCACCGCCGTCCGGGGGATTCCTCGGACGGCACGCCGCGCAGTGCTTGCATCACCTGACACCGAGTGACCGGATTAATCGGATCAACCCACTTTGGGTCACGGAGGTGATGTCGTGTCAGGCAGGCTCCTGCGCGCGGTCTGTACGACCGCCCTCACCGCGGCGCTCACGGTCTCCCCGGCCATCGCCGCACCCGCCGAGCCGGACCCCGTACCGTCCGACGATTCCTCATCCGCTCCCCTCGTCGACGCCGAGACCGCCCTCGCCGCCCCCGAGGCCGGGGCGCCGAGGAGTGTCGCCACCCTTCTGCGCGAGTTGCAGACCCTCTACCAGGAGGCGGAGGAGGCGAGCGAGGCCTACAACGCCACCGCCGAGAAGCTGAAGAAGCAGACCGCGCGGGCGAAGAAGGTCGACTCCGACCTGACGAAGGCGCGGGCCGCGCTGGAACTCAGCCGCGGCGACGCCGGGCGGCTGGCCCGGGAGCAGTACCAGGGGCGCACCGACTTCTCCGCGTTCCTCCAGCTGCTGCTGGCCCGGGACCCGTTGCGGGCCCTGGACCAGACCCACGTCATCGAGCGCGTGGCCGCGGGCCGTGCGGCTACGGTGGACCGGCTGACCGAATCGGCCCGGCGCGCGGACACGCTGGCCTCCGCGTCCCGGAAGGCGATGGACCAGCAGAAGAAGCTGGCCGCGCGGCAGAAGAAGCAGCGCGACACCGTGCGCGGCAAGCTGGAGCGGGTCGAGGCCCTGCTCGCCACGCTCTCCGCCGAGCAACTGGACCAGCTGGCCGGTCTTGAGCAGCAGGGCGTGGCGGCGGCCCAGCGCGAACTGGTCGCCTCCGGGGCCCTCAGCTCCACCCGGCCGCCCACACGGCAGGGCGGCGACGCCGTGGCGTACGCGATCCGGCAGATCGGCAAGCCGTACGTGTGGGGCGCGGAGGGGCCGGGGTCCTTCGACTGCTCCGGGCTGACGTCCCGGGCCTGGTCGTCGGCCGGACGGCCGATCCCGCGCACCTCGCAGGAACAGTGGAAGCGGCTCCCGAAGGTGCCGCTCTCCTCACTGCGCCCCGGCGACCTGGTGGTCTACTTCCCGAAGGCGACCCATGTGGCGCTGTACATCGGCAACGGCCTCGTGGTGCAGGCACCCCGCCCCGGTACGGAGGTGAAGGTCTCCCCGGTGGCGTCGAACCCGCTGCTCGGGGCCGTCCGCCCGGACCCCGGCGGCGTACCGCTGTCCGCGTACACGCTCCCGGATCTCCCCGAGGGCGCCCGCGACGGCTCGGACACCGGGTACGGCGCGGACACGGCACCGGACGCGGCACCCGAATAGGCTCCCGGCGGCCGGACCGGCGGTGCGGGCCCGGCCGCCGAAGCACACCCGCTGTCAGGCTCCGGAGACCGAGGCCAGGTACGCGTTCGTCTTCTCCGGCTCGAAGAAGAAGTCGTCGAAGTCCGCCGGGTCGTTGAACCCGTTGGCGAAGCGGTCCGCGACGGGCTGGAGCTGACCGGCCGCGCCGATCAGGTTCAGCACGTGCTCCGGGGGGACGCCGAGCATCGCGTTGGTCCACCTCACGACGTGCTGGGCGGTGTCCCAGTAGCGGTCGAAGGCGGACTGCATCCACGCCGCGTCGAACTCCTTCTCTCCGTGCTCGATGATCGAGTCCAGGTAGGAGTCGGCGCACTTGGACGCCGAGTTGGAGCCCTGGCCGGTGATCGGGTCGTTGGCCACGACGACATCCGCGACGCCGAGAACCAGACCGCCGCCGGGGAGCCGGCCGATCGGCTTGCGGACGGTGGGGGCGTAACGGCCCGCGAGGGTTGCGTTGGCGTCGGTCAGCTCGACCCTGGTGGCTCGGGCGTACTCCCAGGGCGTGAACTTCTCCATGAGTTCCAGCGTCTTCGCGAGGTGCTCGGAGGGGTCCCTGATGCCCTGGAAGGCGTCCAGCGGGCCGCCGGGGATGCCCTCCCAGAAGAGGATGTCGGCCCGGCCGGAGGTGGTGAGAGTCGGCATCACGAACAGCTCGCCGACGCCCGGCACCAGGTTGCAGCGGACCGCGTCGAACTCCGGGTGCTCCGGGCGCGGGCCCATGCCGTGGACGTAGGCGACGGCCAGTGCCCGCTGCGGGGCGTCGAACGGCGAACGGGCCGCGTCCCGGCCGAACATGGAGACCAGCTCGCCCTTGCCCGCCGAGACCATCACCAGGTCGTAGGTGCGGGAGAAGTAGTCCAGGTCGGAGACGGCCGCCCCGTGGATGACCAGCTGCCCGCCACGCTGGGCGAAGGTCTCCATCCAGCCCGCCATCTTCACGCGCTGGTCGACGGACTGCGCGTACCCGTCCAGCTTGCCGACCCAGTCGACGGCGCGCGAGGAGTCGGGGGCGGCGACGGAGACGCCGAGGCCCTCGATCCTCGGGGCCTGGGACTCCCAGAAGTTCAGCTGGTAGTCCCGCTCGTGCTGGAGCGCGGTGTGGAACATGACCTGCGTCGACATGACCCGGCCCGTGCGGATCTCGTCGGCCGTGCGGTTGGACATGAGGGTGACTTCGTAGCCTCTGGACTGAAGGCCCAGGGCCAGCTGGAGCCCGGACTGACCGGCTCCGACTATGAGTATCTTCCGCATCGCGGCTCTCCGTTGTCTCTGGTTCGAGGCGGTCTGTGCGGTCTAGGCGGGGGTGACGTCGAGGGCGTGGCCGACCAGGGCGAGGAGCGACTCGACGACCGTGATCCTGTTGCGCGCGTCCATGATCACTATCGGCACCTCCGGCGGTACGGTCAGGGCCTCCCTGACGTCCTCCGCCTCGTAACCGGGCGTCCCCTCGAAATGGTTGACCGCCACGATGTACGGCAGCCCGCAGCTCTCGAAGTAGTCGAGCGCGGGAAAGCAGTCCTCCAGCCGCCGGGTGTCGGCGAGGACGACCGCGCCGATCGCCCCGCGCACCAGGTCGTCCCACATGAACCAGAAGCGCTGCTGGCCGGGCGTGCCGAAGACGTACAGCACGAGGTCGTCGTCGAGGGTGAGCCGGCCGAAGTCCATGGCCACCGTCGTGGTGGTCTTCCCGGGCGTCGCGGAGAGGTCGTCGGTCTCCTCGCTGGCCTGCGTCATCAGCGCTTCGGTCTGGAGCGGGGTGATCTCGGAGACCGAGCCCACGAACGTCGTCTTGCCGACGCCGAAGCCGCCCGCCACCACGATCTTGGTGGCGGTGGGTGCGCGGGTGTGGTCGAGCTGCCAGGCCTGGAGGGATTCCTCCGCCTGGTCCCGGGGCCCCGGCTGGCGCGGGGCGAAGAGCGGCGCCTCAGAGACGGCGGAGTCCATTGAGCACCCTTTCGAGCAGTGCGCGGTCGGGCTGACCGGTGCCGTGCCCGGTCCCGTACACGCGGATCTTTCCCTGGTCGGCCAAGTCGCTGAGCAGCACCCGGACGACTCCGAGCGGCATCTTCAACAGGGCCGAGATCTCCGCGACCGTACGCATCCGGCGGCAGAGTTCGACGATGGCCTGGAGCTCGGGCATGACGCGCGAGACGAGGTTTCCGTTGGTGAGCTCGCGGCGCTCCTCGGGTGCTTCGAGGGCCGCGACGAACGTCTCGACGAGCAGGACGTGCCCGAAGCGGGTGCGGCCGCCGGTGAGGGAGTACGGGCGGACCCGGGCGGGGCGCCGGTCGGCGCCGCGGACGGGGAGACGCGGGGCGGGTTCGGCTGCGGCGGCGGTCGTCACTGGGCGCTCTCCATCGATGTGCGCAGCTCGCTGCGGAGTTCGGGGGTGAGTACGTGTCCGGCCCGGCCGACGAAGAGGGCCATGTGGTACGCGACGACGCTCATGTCGCAGTCGGGGGCGGCGTGCACCCCGAGCAGGGAGCCGTCGCTGATCGACATGACGAAGACGCTGCCCTCGTCCATGGCGACCATCGTCTGTTTGACGCCGCCGCCGTCCATCAGTTTCGCGGCGCCGACGGTCAGCGAGCCGATACCGGCGACGATGGTGGCGAGGTCGGCACTGGAGCCCTTGGGGCCGTCGGACGTCCCGGCCGCCTTCGCGCTGTGATGGCCGGGGTCGGAGGAGAGCAGCATCAGGCCGTCGGACGAGACGACGGTGACCGAGTGGACCCCTGGCACCTCCTCCACGAGATTGCTCAGCAACCAGTGAAGGTTCCGGGCTTCGGTACTCAGCCCGAATGTGCTGGGCGCAGTCAACTGCGTGCCTCCTCGACTGTGTCCCCCGTCTCTTCGTTCCGGCCGTCCGTACGACGGCCGCCGGTCTGGTCGATCCGTGCGGTGCTGGTGGTGTGGATGGTGCTCGTGGTGCCGGTGGACTCGGCGATCTCGGCCTCGACGTCGCGTCGGCCCTCCTTCGCCGCTTGGTGGAAGCTGCCGAGACGGCGGCGGAGATCGTCCCTGTCGATGCCGCCGGTGCGGGTGCCTCCGGTGAGCCCGGCAGGTGAGCCCTCGGGCCGGACGATCCTGGGCGTGCGCTTGGGCAGCCCCTTGTCCGTGACCCGCTCGCCCTCGGGGCGACGGGGACCGGGGACGACATCGGCGGGGAAGGCCTCGGCGTGGGGAGCAGGGCGGAACTCGGGGCCGTCGTCCGGGCCGCCCTCCGCGGGCCGCTCGTGGCGGTCGGGGCCGATCGCGTACGGGTCGGCGGGCTGACGCGTGGCCGGGGTGATGGGGGCTGCGGGGACCACGGGGACGGTGGGGCCCGTGGGAGCCGTGGGGGTGGCCGGGGGCTTCGGCAGGCGGACCTGCATCGTGATCTCGGAGTCCGATTCGGCGGGTGCCTCCGCGTCGGGGCCGGAGTCCGGTTCGGCACCCGCGTCGGGCGTGGGTCGGGCCTCCGCTTCCGGCCCCTGCCCCTGCCCCTGCTGCGGTACGGCGGTGGCTTCCCGGGCCTCGGGGTCCTCGGCCGGCTCCGGTACGGGCGCGGGCTCCGGCCCACGCTGCGGCTCCGTCGAGGCGTTCTCGCGGATCGCGCGCTCGGCGGCGGCGATGATCGGGTCCACGGCGGGCTGGGGCTCGACGGCCTGCTCGGAGGCGAGGCCGGGATCGGGCTCGGACACGCGGTCAGGCTCGGGCACGGGCACGGGCTCGGACACGGGCTCGGACACAGGCCCGGGCTCAGCGCCGGAGACCTCTTCGTAGACCTCCCCGGAGGACCCGTCGAAGGCCTCTGCGGAGACTCCCACGGGCGCGGCCCCCGCTTCGGCCTCCGGCATCGGCTCGGCAGCCGCCTCGGTCTCCGTAGCCTCAGCCGTCTCCGTGGCGGCCTCAGCCCTCTCCGCAGCCGTCGGCGCGACCGGCGAACGGCTCGGCAGGGCGTTGGAGTTGGCCTCGGCCACCGACCCCGGCAGGTTGAGCGCCGGGCCGTCGCCCGGCAGTTGCACGGCGGGCGGCGAGGCCGCGGGCAGGGACTTGGGCAGCAGGGCCTGCGGCAGGACGACGACAGCCGCCACTCCACTTCCCTTCTGCTCGCGCAGCTGGACCCGCACTCCGTGGCGGGCGGCCAGCAACGACGTCACCTGGAGCCCGAGTCCGGCGCCGGTCATGTCGATGTGCCGCTCCCCCGGCTCGAACGAGGCCGGGTCGGCCAGCCTGGCATTGAGCTCGCCCATCCGGACCGTCGACATGCCGATGCCCTCGTCGGACACGGAGAGCATCACCTCGCCGGTCTCAAGGAGCCAGCCGGACAGCTCGACATGGGAGTCAGGCGGAGAGAAGGAGGTCGCGTTCTCCAGGAGTTCGGCGAGGAGGTGGCTGAGGTCGTCGGCCGCGAATCCGGCGATCTGGGCGTGCGGCGGCAGGGACTGGATGGTGACCCGCTCGTACCGCTCGATCTCGCTGACGGCGGCGCGTGCCACGTCGACCAGCGGGATCGGGCCGGCGTGACTGTGGCCGTGGTCGGCACCCGCGAGGACGAGCATGTTCTCGCTGTGGCGGCGCATGACCGTGGCCATGTGGTCCAGCTTGAACAGGGTGGCGAGGCGCTCCGGGTCCTGCTCGCGCTCCTCCAGGCCCTCGATCACGCCGAGCTGCCGCTCGACGAGGCCGAGGGTGCGCAGGGAGAGGTTGACGAAGGTGTGGTGGACCGTGTTCTTGAGCTGTTCCAGCTGGGTGGCCAGCTCGGCGGTCCGGTCCTGGAGTTCGGACCGCTGCTGGGCGAGGGACTCGCGGCTCTTGATCAGGCCGGAGCGTTCGGTGCTGAGGCTCTCGACGCGGCCGGTGAAGTCCTGGTGCAGGGCGGTGAGCTTGCCGTGCAGGGTGTTCATCGACCGGACGACCTGGGCGAACTCGTCGTTGCGGCCGGTGTAGCGGACCGGTTCGGCGGTCTCGGGCTCCTCGGCGAGGCGGGCGGCGCCGATACGGAGGACGGCGAGCGGCTGGGTGAGGGTGCGGGCGACCGCGGTGGAGACGCCGACGGCGAGGAGGAAGCAGCCGCCGAGCAGGGCGATGCTCAGTTCGAGGGCGGTGACGTCGTCGTCGCGGAGCCCCTCCAGGTGCCGGACCTGGCCGGCGGAGAGGGCGGACTCGACGCTGCGCATCCGGTCGACGCGGGCGGAGAGCGCGGCCTCCAGCTTCTTCGGGCTGACCCTGCGCTCCGCCTCGGACAGCTCGGGGCGGTCGGTGAGGCGGGTGAGGTACTTCTCCGCGTCGTTGACCTCCGGGCCGGTGACGGTGGCGGAGAGCTTGTCGCGGGCCGCCGGGTTCGCCGCCTGGTCGAAGTCGGCGAGCGAGGCCAGTTCGCGTACGCGGGCCTGCTGGGCGGCGGCGCTCAGCTCGTCGCGTTCGCGGTCGGCCCGGGCGGCGTCCTCGTCCTGGGTCTGCACGGGCAGCCCGGTGAAGGGGTCGGTCTGCGGGACCGTGGGCTCGGGGCTCGGCACGGCGAGCGCGGCGAGGAGGAGCCCCCGGGTCGCGGAGGCCTGTTCGGCCGCGCCGCCGAGGGTGAGCGGGGCCCGGGTGGCGTCGGCGGCGCGCGGCGGGGTCTTCTCGGCCAGCTCGGCGGCGATGCCGTGCAGCTTGACGATGACGTCGGAGTACGCCTGGTGGGCCTCCAGCGCCGTGCCCTTGCCCGTCAGCGCGTCCCGGCGCAGGGAGGGGATCGTGGAGAGGTCGCGGCGCAGGGCCGCGGAGGCCGCCTCGTGGATCTCGTCGATCTGCTGGTCGACGCGCGTGGCACGGGCGGTGCGGTTCTCCGCGGCGTCGCTGTCGTCCTCCTCGCCCCGGCCGTCGGCGATGTACGCGGTGACCGCGTCGCGTTCGTCGGCGAGGGAGTGCGCGAGGGTGACGGCCTGCTGGTTCAGCTCGGCGAGGGTGACGAGCCGCTGGGACTCGGTCAGATCGGCGGAGGCCCCGAGCGCGGCGGGCGCACCCGCCGCCAGGACGATGACGCCGACGACCGCGACTCCGGCGACCAGTCGGCTGCGCACCCGCACGGTTCGCCTGTCGGCGCCGGGCGCCGGAGGCGTCGCCCCGGAACCGTCGTGCGTCGTGCCCTTGCTCCGCGGCCGCTTCTTCTGCACCGGTGCTCGCAATCTTGACTCGTCCACCCTTGAAGCAGAGGTGACGCACGGTCACACAGAGGGGCACCCCGCTCCTGGTACGGCTTCTGACCATTCCAGTGCTTTTGAGAGGGGGGCGCGCATCAACCGCTCCGCCACTCGAACGAGTGAACATCACTCTTGAGTTGGCGAACAAGTCTCCCCCGGCGCGCCCCTGACCATGCATGGACGATGGGGTGGAACTTCCGGTCCGGCTTTGGCAAGATGCCCGCCCGCACTCGTTCGGAGTCTCTCCTTCCGGCCCCTGAGGCCCTGTTGACCTGCTGGTACAAGCCAATGCGACCGGGGTGCGGGTCCCGTGAAGGCGTCGTGGAGACTGACGTCATGCGCATCGAACTGGCCACCGCCCCCGGCAGCCCCGAACGCCCCAACGAGGACTGGGTCTCGGCCGCTCTCCCCGCGTCCGGTCAGGGCGGCGCGCTGGTCCTGCTCGACGGCGTCACCCCGCCGCCGACGGAGCCCGGTTGTGTGCACCCGGTTCCGTGGTTCACGGCCCGCCTGGGCGGTGCGCTGGTGGAACTGTCCGGTTCACGCCTCGATCTGTCCCTGACCGAGGTACTGGCCGAGGCCATCTCCCGTACGGCCGACGCCCACCGGCCCACCTGTGACCTTTCTCACGTGCGCACTCCTCAGGCGACCGTGGTCCTGGCGCGTTGGGGCGAACACGCGGTCGAGTACCTGGTGCTCTCGGATTCGGTGTTGCTGCTGGAGGCCCCGGACGGCTCGGTCCGCGCGGTCCTCGACGACCGGCTGGACCGGCTGCCGCCGGGTTCGCTGGCCTCCCATGAGATCGCGGACTCCACGGTGCGCAACAAGGAGGGCGGCTTCTTCACGGCTGCCGCCGATCCGTCGGTGGCGGTGCGCGCGGTGACCGGCAGCGCCCCGGCCTCCGAGGTCCGTACCCTCGCCGCGCTCACGGACGGGGCGAGCCGCTGGACGGAGATGTTCGGCGAGGGAGACTGGGCGGCCGCGCTGGAGCAGTTGCGGAGGTCGGGGCCGCAGGCGCTGATCGACCGGGTACGGGAGCTGGAGACCGCCGACGCGGGGGCCGGGCGCGCGCGGCTGCGGCGCAGCAAGGCGCACGACGACGCCACGGCGATCCTGGTGGAGCTGTAGGGGCCTTTCGGCGCGGGGCCGGCCCTCGGCGCGGGGTCAGCTTTCGGCGCGGGCGTTCAGCTGGTGCAGCAGCCGGGCCAGCTCAGCCACTTCGGCCCGGTCCCAGCCCGTCAGCTTGCGTACGTAGCGCTCGCGGCGGGCATCCCGGACGCTGCGGAAGCGGGCCAGGCCTTCGTCGGTGAGGTGGACGAGCCAGGCGCGGCCGTCGGCCGGGTCGGGCTCGCGTACGACCAGGCCGAGGTTCTCCAGGGAGTGCAGCTGGCGGCTCATGGTGGCCTTGCCGACGCCGAAGTACGCGGCCAGCTCGGTGGCCCGCTGCCGGCCCGCCGACTCCAGGCGGACGAGCAGCCCGTAGGCGGCGGGCTCCAGTTCCGGGTGGACCTCCCTGGCCATCTCGCCCGAGCTGGCCCGCGCCCGGCGCAGGAACACAGCCAACTCGCGCTCCAGCGCCAAGAATTCGTGGTCCACACCACTTCCGGCGGCCACGCCCCGCTCCGGCTCGCTCTCACTCCCGTGCACGTCAGCACCCCCTCTACGGCTCCCTGCCGATGAAACATGTCACCGCGGGTGGTCGACGCCGCAGCGCGGCCAGTATTTCGCAGGATGCCCAGGAGGGGGCCGACGGCGACGGCGCGACCCACTATGCACTCCATGTATACGCACTGGGTATAGTCCTCGGCGTACCGCACGGCTGTGCGGGATTTCCCGCACGGAGGAGTGCTTTGCCATGCCCGAAAAGACGCCGCTGTCCAAGGTGCCGTCGTCAAAGACGTCATTGCCCGGGAAGCGGTTGGCCATGGCTCTGGTGGCGGCGCTCACACTGACGCTGAGCGGCTGCTCGATGGACACGACCGCGCCGGGCTCGGCGCGCGGGGAGGCGGCTGCCGACGCCAAGGGCGCGTTCGGGCCGGTGGACTGCCGCGAGGCCAAGTGCATCGCCCTGACCTTCGACGCGGGGCCGGGCGAGGACACCCCCGAGCTGCTGGACATCCTGAAGGAGAAGAAGGTGCACGCCACCTTCTTCCTGCTGGGCAAGCACCATGTCGTCAAGCACCCGGACACCGTGCGGCGCATCCAGGACGAGGGCCACGAGGTCGCCAACCACACCTGGACGCACAAGATCCTCACCGACCACGACCCGGACGAGATACGGGCCGAGCTGGAGAAGACCCAGAAGGCCATCGAGAGGATCACCGGCGAGCGGCCCCGGCTGATGCGCCCGCCGCAGGGCCGCACGGACGACGAGGTCAGCAAGGTCAGCAAGGAGCTGGGGCTGTCGCAGGTGCTGTGGAGCGCCACCGCGAAGGACTACTCGACGAACGACTCCGCACTGATCCGGAAGCGCATCCTGGACCAGGCGAGCAAAGACGGCATCATCCTGCTGCACGACATCTACAAAGGCACCGTCCCCGCCGTGCCGGGCATCATCGACGCGCTCCAGAAGGACGGCTACACCTTCGTGACCGTCCCCGAGCTGATGGCCCCGGCCGAGCCGCAGCCGGGCACGATCTACCGCCCCTGAGCGGCCCCCGGGCATGCGGAACGGCCCGCGCCCGCCGGTATGCGGTAAGCGGGCCGTTCCGTGCGCCCCGTACAACGCTCAGGCCGTACGCCCCGTACGACGGACTCAGGCCGCGGCCGGGATCCTCTCCTCCGCCCGGGCCGAGGCCGGGGTGAGGGCGATCTCCAGCACCTGGCGGACGTCGGTGACCGGCCGGACGTCCAGCTTCTCCAGGACCTCGGCCGGGACGTCGTCCAGGTCGGCCTCGTTGCGCTGCGGGATCACGACGGTCGTGACGCCCGCGCGGTGAGCGGCCAGCAGCTTCTGCTTGAGGCCGCCGATGGGCAGGACCCGCCCGGTCAGCGACACCTCGCCGGTCATCGCCACATCCGTACGGACGAGGCGTCCGGAGAGCAGCGAGGCCAGGGCGGTCGTCAGGGTGATACCGGCGCTCGGGCCGTCCTTGGGGACCGCGCCCGCCGGGAAGTGGATGTGCACGCCCCGGTCCTTGAGGTCGGCGACCGGCAGCTCCAGCTCCGCACCGTGCGAGCGCAGGAAGCTCAGGGCGATCTGCGCCGACTCCTTCATGACGTCGCCGAGCTGACCGGTCAGGGTCAGTCCGGAGGCCCCGGTCTCCGGGTCGGCGAGCGACGCCTCGACGAAGAGGACGTCACCGCCCGCCCCGGTCACCGCGAGCCCGGTGGCCACGCCCGGCACGGCGGTGCGGCGCTCGGCCGGGTCCTGAGCGGACTCGGGTACATGGTGCGGACGCCCGATCAGACCGCGCAGGTCCGCGTCGGTCACCGTGAACGGCAGGTCCCGGTCGCCCAGTTCGTGCTGGGCCGCGACCTTGCGGAGCAGCCGGGCGACGGCCCGCTCCAGATTCCGTACGCCCGCCTCGCGGGTGTACTCGCCCGCCAGCTTGCGCAGCGCCGACTCCTCCAGGGCGACCTCGTCCTTCTCCAGGCCGGCCCGCTCCAGCTGGCGCGGGAGGAGGTGGTCCCGGGCGATGACGACCTTCTCGTCCTCGGTGTAGCCGTCGAGCCTGACCAGTTCCATGCGGTCGAGCAGGGCTTCCGGGATGGCTTCGAGCACGTTGGCGGTGGCGAGGAAGACGACGTCGCTGAGGTCGAGCTCGACCTCCAGGTAGTGGTCGCGGAAGGTGTGGTTCTGCGCGGGGTCCAGGACTTCGAGGAGGGCGGCGGCCGGGTCGCCCCGGAAGTCGGAACCGACCTTGTCGATCTCGTCGAGCAGGACGACCGGGTTCATCGAACCGGCCTCCTTGATCGCCCGCACGATACGTCCGGGGAGCGCGCCCACGTACGTACGCCGGTGGCCGCGGATCTCCGCCTCGTCCCGGACACCGCCGAGTGCGACGCGGACGAACGTGCGGCCCATGGCGTGCGCGACGGACTCACCGAGCGAGGTCTTGCCGACACCGGGCGGGCCGACGAGGGCCAGTACCGCGCCGCCGCGGCGACCGCCCACCACGCCCAGCCCCCGGTCGGCACGCCGCTTGCGCACCGCGAGGTACTCGGTGATGCGCTCCTTCACATCCGCGAGACCGGCGTGCTCGGCGTCCAGGACCGCCTGGGCGCCGCGGATGTCGTAGGCGTCCTCGGTTCGCTCGTTCCACGGCAGTTCGAGGACGGTGTCCAGCCAGGTGCGGATCCAGGAGCCCTCGGGCGACTGGTCGCTGGCCCGCTCCAGCTTCTCGACCTCCTTGAGCGCCGCCGTCCGGACGTGCTCGGGCAGCTCGGCGGCCTCGACGCGGGCCCGGTAGTCGTCGGACTCGTCCTCCGGGTCGCCGTTGAGCTCGGAGAGTTCCTTGCGTACGGCTTCCAGCTGGCGGCGCAGCAGGAACTCGCGCTGCTGCTTGTCGACGCCCTCCTGGACGTCCTTGGCGATGGACTCGGCGACATCCTGCTCGGCGAGGTGTTCGCTCAGCCACTGGACGGCGAGCTTCAGCCGGGCGACCGGGTCCACGGTCTCCAGGAGCTGGACCTTCTGCGCGGTGGAGAGGAACGGCGAGTATCCGGAGTTGTCGGCGAGCGCGGAGAGGTCCTCGATCTGCTGGACCCGGTCCACGACCTGCCAGGCGCCGCGCTTCTTCAGCCAGCTGGTGGCGAGCGCTTTGTACTCCTTGACCAGCTCGGCCGCCGATCCGGGCAGGGGGTCGGGCACGACGACGTCGATCACGGTCCCCTCCACCCAGAGCGCCCGCCCCGGACCACTGGTCCCGGCCCCGATCCGGACGCGGTCACGGGCCCGGATGAGCGCACCCGGGTCGCCGTCCGAGAGGCGCCCGACCTGCTCGACGGTGCCGAGGACACCGGTCCCCGTGTACGTCCCGTCGATCCGCGGGACCAGCAGCACCTCGGGCTTGCCGCCGTCGGGACGGGCGGCGGCCTGCGCGGCCTCGACGGCGGCGCGCACCTCGGTGTCGGACAGGTCCAGCGGCACCACCATGCCGGGCAGGACGACCTCGTCGTCGAGCGGCAGCACGGGCAGGTCGATCGGTGTGAACGCCTTGGACTCGCTAGTCATGATCTCCCCTTCGGCAGGCAAGTTGAGCTATGTGGACTCAATGCTCATGAGCCGTTGAATGTTCCCCGGGGCCTGTTCGCTCTCAGCGATCACGCGCCGAGGGGGCGGGGCCGGGGGCGGAGGCCGCCGCTCGGGCCTTTCCGGCACAGTGCTCGCATGAACGGAAAAGGTCTCGCCGAGGACGGCACGATCGCCCGCGAAGGAAGCCTCGACCGCGTCCCGGAGACGTTCGCGCCGGTGGTTGCGGATGCCCGTTCCCGTATCGCCGAGGCGTTCGGGAGCGAGCGGCTGCACAGTGCCTACCTGTACGGGAGCGTTCCGCGCGGGTCGGCTGTTCCCGGGCGCTCGGACCTCGATCTGCTGCTGGCACTGCGCGGGGAGCCGACGGACGCGGACCGCGGCGACGCCGTCGGCGTCGCCGCCGCGCTCGATACCGACCACCCGGCCATCGACACGGCGGGCATCCTGATGGTCCGTGCGCGTACCGCACTCAGCGAGCTGGAACGGCACGACCTCGGCTTCTTCGTCGCCTGCCTGTGCACCCCGCTGCTCGGGCCCGACCTCGCCTCCGTCCTGCCCCGCTACCGCCCCACCTCGCTGCTCGCCCGCGAGACCAACGGCGATCTCGCGCTCGCGCTGCCGCGCTGGCGGGCGTCGGCGACGGCGACGGCGACGGCGACGGCGGAGGACCTGGCCGACGCCGACCGGACGCGGCTCTGCCGACGCGTGGCCCGGCGCCTCGTCCGTACCGGCTTCACGCTGGTCATGCCCCGCTGGGGCGGCTGGACGAGCGACCTGGAGGAGTCCGCCGAGGTGTTCGGCCGCTACTACCCGGGGCGCGCGGCCCGGATGCGTACCGCCGCCGCGGCCGCGGCCCGTACCGCTTCCCCCGACCCGGGCCTGCTCCGCCTGTTCCTCGACGACCTGGGGCCCTGGCTGGCGGCCGAGTACACGGCGGTGCACGGGAAGAAGGCGCCTCGGCCGTGAACCGGACGCACCCAGGGCGGGGGCGGTGGCGGGCGGCCGCAAAGCTTTGGCGTTCCGCGCGGCCCGCAGGACAGGATGGACGGGCACCGACTGCCACGACCGGAGACCGGAGAGCCACGACATGTCCGCGACGTCCGCGATGACCGCCCCCGATGAATCGATGCCGACGCGTTCCGCCGACACCCCCGTCACCCTCGACCGCCGCGACGGGCCGTTCGGCGAGGTCGTTCTGCGGGAGCGCGGGGAGCACTACGAGATCATCGCCAACGGCTGTTTCCTGATGGACACCTCCGACGGACGCTCCGAGCGGCTGCTGATCGATGCCGCGCTGGATGCCCTGCCCGCCGGGCGGACCGGCCCCTCCGTGCTGATCGGCGGGCTGGGCGTGGGCTTCTCGCTGGTGCGTGCCGCCGAGGAGGGGCGCTGGGGGCGGATCGTGGTCGCGGAGCGGGAGCAGGCGATCATCGGCTGGCACCGGGACGGGCCGCTGGCACGGATCTCCGGGGCCGCGCTCGCCGATCCCCGGGCCTCGATCCTGCACACGGACCTGGTGGCCCATCTCCGTACAACCACGGAGCGTTACGACGCCCTGTGTCTGGATATCGACAACGGGCCCGACTGGACCGTCACGGAGGACAACGGGAGCCTCTACTCCCCCACGGGACTCGCCCACTGCCACGACCGGCTGACCCCGGGCGGCGTGCTCGCCATCTGGTCCGCGCAGCCGTCCCCGGCCTTCGAACAAGCGTTGCGGAATGCCGGGTTCAGTGGGGTTGGGGCCGAAGAAGTGGCCGTTGCCCGAGGTGTGCCCGACGTGGTCCATCTCGCATCGAAGGGTCTCTGAAGCCCCGACCCGGTATGCGCGGCACGGCACTGGCACGGGTCATCCGGCACAAGCCCGACGATCCGGCCACGCGCCCGGCCCGAACGCGTACCGGCGGGGCAACACCCTGCGTAGCCGGGAGCCCTCCGCTGCCTTTACGCTGCTGACCGGCACACGGGTTCACCCACGAAATCCACGAGCGAAGAACGTGCCTCCGGGGGGATGCCTCCCGCGAGAACGGGCAGGGGCGGGGCGATGGAACAGACACACACCACCCACAACGGCGTCGCGGCCACCCCGGGGGCTCAGCGCCGGGTGCTGGTGGTCGAGGACGACCCCACGATCGTCGACGCCGTTTCCGCCCGGCTGCGGGCGGAGGGCTTTCTGGTCCAGACCGCGCTGGACGGCCCCGCGGCCGTGGACGCGGCCGAGGCCTGGCAGCCGGATCTGATGGTGCTCGACATCATGCTTCCCGGCTTCGACGGCCTGGAGGTCTGCCGCCGGGTGCAGGCCCAGCGCCCGGTGCCGGTGCTGATGCTCACCGCGCGCGACGACGAGACGGACATGCTCGTCGGGCTCGGCGTCGGTGCCGACGACTACATGACCAAGCCGTTCTCCATGCGGGAGCTGGCCGCCCGGGTGCATGTGCTGCTGCGGCGAGTGGAACGGGCCGCACTGGCCGCCGTCACCCCGCGCAGCGGGATACTGCGTCTGGGTGAGCTGGAGATCGACCACGCGCAGCGCCGGGTCCGGGTGCGCGCCGAGGACGTCCACCTCACGCCGACCGAGTTCGACCTGCTGGTCTGCCTGGCCAACACCCCGCGGGCGGTGCTCTCCCGGGAGCAGCTGCTGGCCGAGGTGTGGGACTGGGCGGACGCCTCTGGCACCCGCACGGTCGACAGCCACATCAAGGCGCTGCGCCGGAAGATCGGCGCGGAGCGCATCCGTACCGTGCACGGTGTGGGCTACGCCCTGGAGACTCCGGCGCCATGACCTGGCCAGGGCCCGGGATGCGGCCCTTCTCGATCAAGGCCAAGCTGGGCACGCTCGTCGTGGTCTCGGTGTTCATCACCACCGGACTGCTGATCGTCGCCCTGCGGACCCGGACCGAGTTCCAGTTCATCACCGTGTTCTCGGTGATCGCGACACTGCTGATCACCCAGTTCGTGGCGCACGGTCTGACCGCGCCGCTGGACGAGATGCGCGCGGTGGCCCGGTCCATCTCGCACGGCGACTACACCCGCCGGGTGAGCGGCGCCGGGCGGCGGGACGAGCTGGGCGACCTGGCCCAGACGATCAACCGCATGGCGGACGATCTGGAGGCGGAGGACCGGCACCGCAAGGAGCTGGTCGCCAATGTCTCGCACGAGCTGCGCACCCCCATCGCGGCGCTGAGAGCGGTGCTGGAGAACGTGGTGGACGGGGTGTCCGCCGCCGATCCCGAGACGATGTGCACGGCGCTGAAGCAGACCGAGCGGCTCGGTCGGCTGGTGGAGACACTGCTGGATCTGTCGCGCCTGGACAACGGGGTCGTCGCACTGAAGGCACGCCGGTTCGAGGTGTGGCCGTATCTCTCGGGCGTACTGAAAGAGGCCAATCTCGCCGCCTCCCACCGACGCCTGCCGTCGGGTTCGGGCAATCACTCCCGTACGGACGTCCATCTGCACCTGGACGTCTCGCCGCCGGAGCTCACCGCGCACGCGGACACCGAGCGACTGCACCAGGTGGTCGCCAACCTCATCGACAACGCGGTCAAGCACAGCCCGCCGCACGGCCGGGTCACGGTGCTGGCGCGCCGCGGGGCGTATCCCGAGTCTCTGGAGCTGGAGGTCGTCGACGAGGGCCCCGGCATCCCGGAGACGGAGCGCCACCGGGTGTTCGAGCGCTTCAACCGGGGCCAGGTGCCGTCCCCGCACGGGCCGGGCAGCGACGGCGGTACGGGGCTGGGGCTCGCGATCGCCCGCTGGGCAGTGGATCTGCACGGCGGACGGATCGGGGTGGCCGAATCCGTTCGTGGCTGCCGCATCCAGGTCACCCTTCCGGGAATCCCCGAGCAGCGCAGTTGACGATGACGTTGACATAGGGTCGAACCGGAAGGGCACGTTCATACGTGCCATGCCAGTAGGGGATCTCCAGGGGATACGGTCGGACGGCCGTATCCACGGTCCTGCGTACCCGGAGTGCAGTGGAACCTCGCTTGTTTCCCGCCATTTCCTGCGCCGAAACCCGTCTTCCGATGTGATGTGCACGACGAAGCACCGGCCCGGCCTGCAAGGAACGGTCAGGGGGGCGTAGCCTTGATTTCCGCTGTCCATCACCTTGTGAAGCGGAAGAGGGCGGTTGCCGCCGTGTCGTCTCAGTCCCCCAGTAACTCAAGCGTCTCGACCGACCAAGCCAGCCCGGGCACCAACCCGGCCGCTGCGTTCGGCGCCAATGAATGGCTCGTCGACGAGATCTACCAGCAGTACCTCCAGGATCCCAGTTCGGTCGATCGCGCCTGGTGGGACTTCTTCGCCGACTACAAGCCGGGCACGTCCGGCACGGCGGACAAGCCCGTTCCCGGCGCCGCAGCCTCGGGGGCTGCGGTGACCGCCACCACCCCCGCGCAGGCCGCACCGGCCGCTCCCGCAGCCGCTCCGGCTCCGGCGAAGCCCGCAGCCGCTGCTCCGGCAGCCCCGGCGAAGGCGGCTCCGGCCAAGCCCGCCGAGGCCGCCCCGGCCGCGGCGAAGGCCGCCCCGGCCCCGGCCCCGGCGAAGCCCGCGGTGGCGAAGCCCGCTGCCGCGCCCGCCAAGGCCGAGGAGTCCACCGAGGCCCCGGCCGGCCCGGAGTACGTGACGCTGCGCGGCCCCTCGGCCGCCGTCGCGAAGAACATGAACGCCTCGCTGGAGCTGCCGACGGCCACGTCCGTCCGCGCGGTCCCGGTGAAGCTGCTCTTCGACAACCGCATCGTCATCAACAACCACCTCAAGCGCGCCCGTGGCGGGAAGATCTCCTTCACCCACCTCATCGGGTACGCGATGGTGCAGGCCCTCAAGGCCATGCCGTCGATGAACTACTCCTTCGCGGAGAAGGACGGCAAGCCGACCCTGGTCAAGCCGGAGCACGTCAACCTCGGTCTCGCCATCGACCTGGTGAAGCCGAACGGTGACCGCCAGCTGGTCGTCGCGGCCATCAAGAAGGCCGAGACGCTCAACTTCTTCGAGTTCTGGCAGGCGTACGAGGACATCGTCCGGCGCGCCCGCATCGGCAAGCTCGGCATGGACGACTTCACCGGCGTCACCGCCTCGCTGACCAACCCCGGCGGTATCGGCACCGTCCACTCGGTGCCCCGCCTGATGCCCGGTCAGGGCCTCATCATGGGCGTCGGCGCGATGGACTACCCGGCGGAGTTCCAGGGCACCTCTCAGGACACCCTGAACAAGCTCGGTATCTCGAAGGTCATGACGCTGACCTCGACCTACGACCACCGGGTCATCCAGGGCGCCGCCTCCGGCGAGTTCCTGCGGGTCCTGTCCCAGCTGCTGCTCGGCGAGAACGAGTTCTACGACGAGATCTTCAAGGCGCTGCGCATCCCCTACGAGCCGGTCCGCTGGCTCAAGGACATCGACGCCTCGCACGACGACGACGTCACCAAGGCCGCACGGGTCTTCGAGCTGATCCACTCCTACCGGGTCCGCGGCCACGTCATGGCCGACACCGACCCGCTGGAGTACCACCAGCGCAAGCACCCCGACCTCGACATCACCGAGCACGGCCTCACCCTGTGGGACCTGGAGCGGGACTTCGCGGTCGGCGGTTTCGCCGGCAAGACGATGATGAAGCTCCGCGACATCCTCGGCGTGCTCCGTGAGTCGTACTGCCGCACCACCGGCATCGAGTTCATGCACATCCAGGACCCGAAGCAGCGCAAGTGGCTCCAGGACCGGGTCGAGCGCCCGCGCCCCAAGCCCGAGCGCGAGGAGCAGCTGCGCATCCTGCGCCGGCTGAACGCGGCCGAGGCGTTCGAGACGTTCCTCCAGACGAAGTACGTCGGCCAGAAGCGGTTCTCGCTGGAGGGCGGCGAGTCCGTCATCCCGCTGCTCGACGCCGTCCTCGACTCCGCCGCCGAGGCCCGCCTCGACGAGGTCGTCATCGGCATGGCCCACCGCGGCCGCCTGAACGTGCTGGCGAACATCGTCGGCAAGTCGTACGCGCAGATCTTCCGGGAGTTCGAGGGCAACCTCGACCCGCGCTCGATGCACGGCTCCGGGGACGTCAAGTACCACCTGGGCGCCGAGGGCACCTTCACCGGTCTGGACGGCGAGCAGATCAAGGTCTCGCTGGCCGCCAACCCCTCGCACCTGGAGGCGGTCGACCCGGTCCTGGAGGGCATCGCCCGCGCCAAGCAGGACATCATCAACAAGGGCGGCACGGACTTCACGGTCCTGCCGGTCGCGCTCCACGGCGACGCGGCCTTCGCGGGCCAGGGCGTCGTCGCCGAGACGCTCAACATGTCGCAGCTGCGCGGCTACCGCACCGGCGGCACCGTGCACGTGGTGATCAACAACCAGGTCGGCTTCACCGCCGCCCCGGAGTCCTCGCGCTCCTCGATGTACGCCACCGACGTGGCGCGCATGATCGAGGCGCCGATCATCCACGTCAACGGCGACGACCCGGAGGCCGTGGTCCGCGTCGCGCGGCTCGCCTTCGAGTTCCGGCAGGCGTTCAACAAGGACGTCGTGATCGACCTCATCTGCTACCGCCGCCGCGGTCACAACGAGGGCGACAACCCGGAGTTCACCAACCCGCAGATGTACACCCTGATCGACAAGAAGCGCTCGGTGCGCAAGCTCTACACCGAGTCCCTCATCGGTCGCGGCGACATCACGCTGGAAGAGGCCGAGCAGGCGCTCCAGGACTTCCAGGGCCAGCTGGAGAAGGTCTTCGCGGAGGTCCGCGAGGCCACCTCGCAGCCCGCCGCCCCGCACGTACCGGAGCCGCAGGCCGCGTTCCCGGTGACGCTCGACACGGCGGTCTCCTCGGAGGTCGTCAAGCGGATCGCCGAGTCCCAGGTCAACATCCCCGAGTCGATCACCGTGCACCCCCGTCTGATGCCGCAGATGCAGCGTCGCGCGGCCTCGGTGGAGAACGGCACGATCGACTGGGGCATGGGCGAGACGCTGGCCATCGGTTCGCTGCTGATGGAGGGCACCCCGGTCCGGCTCGCCGGCCAGGACACCCGCCGTGGCACGTTCGGCCAGCGCCACGCGGTCCTGGTCGACCAGGTCACCGGCGAGGACTACACCCCGCTGCTGTACCTCTCCGAGGACCAGGCCCGCTACAACGTCTACGACTCGCTGCTCAGCGAGTACGCGGCGATGGGCTTCGAGTACGGCTACTCGCTGGCCCGTCCGGAGTCGCTGGTCATCTGGGAGGCCCAGTTCGGTGACTTCGTCAACGGCGCGCAGACCGTCGTGGACGAGTTCATCTCCTCGGCCGAGCAGAAGTGGGGCCAGACCTCCGGCGTCACGCTGCTCCTGCCGCACGGCTACGAGGGCCAGGGCCCGGACCACAGCTCCGCGCGCCCCGAGCGCTTCCTCCAGATGTGCGCGCAGGACAACATGACGGTCGCGATGCCGACCCTGCCGTCGAACTACTTCCACCTGCTGCGCTGGCAGGTGCACAACCCGCACCACAAGCCGCTGATCGTCTTCACCCCGAAGTCGATGCTGCGTCTGAAGGCCGCGGCGTCGAAGATCGAGGAGTTCACCTCCGGCGGCTTCCGCCCGGTGATCGGGGACTCGACGGTCAAGGCCGAGGACGTCCGCAAGGTCGTCTTCTGCGCGGGCAAGCTGTTCTACGACCTGGACGCCGAGCGCGAGAAGCGCGGCGACACCGAGACGGCGCTCATCCGCCTGGAGCGGCTGTACCCGCTGCCGGGTGCGGAGATCCAGGCCGAGATCGCGAAGTACCCGAACGCCGAGAAGTACCTGTGGGCGCAGGAGGAGCCGGCGAACCAGGGTGCGTGGCCGTTCATCGCGCTCAACCTGATCGACCACCTGGACCTCGCGGTCGGCTCGGACGTGCCGCACGGCGAGCGCCTGCGCCGCATCTCGCGACCGCACGGCTCGTCCCCGGCGGTCGGCTCGGCCAAGCGTCACCAGGCGGAGCAGACGCAGCTGGTCAACGAGGTCTTCGAGGCCTAGGACCACCTGGCTGTACGAGCTGTTCGTACGTCACCGGAGACCCGGTTCCGCACCTGTCGCGGAGCCGGGTCTCCGGCGTTCCGGGCGGGCGCGGGCCTCGATATCCTTCTCCCATGTACTTCACGGACCGTGGCATCGAGGAACTGGAGAAGCGGCGCGGCGAGGAGGAGGTCACCTTCGAGTGGCTCGCCGAGCAGCTGCGGACGTTCGTCGATCTCAACCCCGACTTCGAGGTGCCCGTCGAGCGCCTCGCGACCTGGCTGGCGCGGCTGGACGACGAGGACGACGAGGACGCGTAACCCTCGGGACGCGCAACGCTGGGGCGGTCTACCGTTCGGCGCCCGCCCTGGCCCGTTCGTACGCGAGTCCCAGCGCTCCCTGCACCAGCAGCAGCGCCCCGGCCGCGACCCAGCCTCCGCTGCGGCGGCGGGCGCCCCACAGCAGCAGCGGGAGCCCGGCCGCGAGCTGGACTGCGGCGATGGCACGGGCCCGGGGGCCGCGCACCCACGGGCCCACCCGGCTGCTCTCGACCGCGTCGAGTTCGACGCGTACGGCGTCCCGCCACCCGGCCCACGCGACGCGTTCCGTGCCGGGCCGGGCCTCGGCGACGCTGCGCAGCCGGTCCCCGCTCGCGCCGGGCGTGAGTCCGGCGGGCAGGGTCAGTCCGGTGCGGGTGAGGACGGCGAGCAGCCCGCGCAGCCGGGCATCGGCGTCCGCGTCGGGGTCCGGGCGGCTCAGTTCCTCCAGCGCCTGGAGGTCCAGCACCGGGTCGAGGCCGAGCCGGGCCGCGAAGGTGCGCATGGCCTCGTCCTCGCCCACCGGGGTGCCGTCGCCGAGCCAGACGTAGCCCACGGGGCGGCGGAATCCGGCCGCGAGGGTGTATCCGGCGCGGTCGGCGTCCCACCACAGGGCGAGCACCGGCCAGGCGGAGCCGACGGCGAGGGCGGTCGCCCAGCCACCGAGGACCCGGTCCACCGGCTCGGCCGCCTCCTGCCCCGCTCCCCCGGTCCGCCAGGGCTTCCCCTCGGGCACGAGCACGGACCACTCCTCGCCCGCCCGGGTCAGCAGCATCTGCTCGCGCAGCAGGTGGGCGAGCGGCCGTACGGTCTCGGGGTCGGCCCGGCACAGCAGGAGCGCTCCGGTGGATGTCGCGTTCATGGCTCACACGCTAGGGCAATTTGCCCCGGTTTGATGCTCTCTATTCCGCCCCACGCCCCCTTGACCGGCCTTGACTTCACAGATCCGCGATATATCGTGTCCTGTAACGAGACGCGATATGTTGCGTCGCCGCTCTCCGGGAGGTCACATCCATGGCTGTGTCGACGTGGGCCATCGCCGAGCCGCAGAGGCTGAGCTTCGACGATCCGGTGACCGCGCTGAGCGTGCGTGTCGTGGACGGCACGGTCAACGTCGTCGGGACCGACGAGCCGGTGGCCCGGCTGGAGATCTCCGCGATCGAGGGCCCGCCCCTGATCGTGACCCAGGAGGACGGCCGCCTCACCGTGGCGTACGAGGATCTGCCCTGGCAGGACCTGCTGCGCTGGTTCGACCCGAAGGGCCGCCGCCGCAGCGCGGTGGTCTCCCTGGTCGTACCGGCCGCCTCCTCGGTGGAGGTAGGGGTGATCGGCGCCGGGGCCGTCGTCTCCGGCATCACCGGGCCTACGGAGGTCCGGGGCATCACCGGCGACTCCACGCTCGTCGGGCTGACCGGCGCGGTGCGCGGTGAGTCCGTGTCGGGCAGCCTGGAGGCGCAGAGCGTCACGGGGGACCTGCGCTTCCACTCGGTCTCCGGTGATCTGACGGTGGTCGACGGGGCGGGGGCCTCGGTCCGGGCCGAGTCGGTCAGCGGTGACATGGTGCTGGACGTCGAGACCTCCGGGGACCCCACGGACATCAGACTGACCACGGTCTCCGGCGGGATCGCGATCCGGCTGCCGCACCCGGCGGACGCAAGGGTCGAGGCGAACACCGCGAGCGGGACCGTCTCCAACGCCTTCGAGGACCTGCGGGTCGGCGGGCAGTGGGGGACGAAGAAGATCACCGGCACGCTGGGCGCCGGAACGGGGACCCTGCGGGCGACGACCGTGTCCGGTTCGATCGCCCTGCTGCGCAGGCCGCCCGCCGAGGACGACGCGTACGCCGCCGAGCCGACCGGAAAGGTTCTCTGACATGCCTCCCGTATTCGCCCATGGCCGACTGCGGCTGTATCTCCTCAAGCTCCTGGACGAGGCGCCCCGCCACGGCTACGAGGTCATCCGCCTGCTGGAGGAACGCTTCCAGGGCCTGTACGCCCCCTCGGCGGGCACGGTCTACCCCCGGCTGGCCAAGCTGGAGGCCGAGGGTCTGGTCACCCACGCCACCGAGGGCGGCCGCAAGGTCTACTCGATCACCGAAGGCGGCCGCGAGGAGCTGGCGGGCCGCAGCGGCGAACTGGCCGATCTGGAGCTGGAGATCCGCGACTCGGTCTCCGAGCTGGCCGCCGAGATCCGCGACGACGTACGGGGCGCGGCGGGCCGGCTGCGCAGCGACATGCGGGCGGCCGCCTCCGAGTCCCGGCAGGGCTCGGGCTCCGGAAGCGGCAAGGCCGGGCAGTCCTCCCCGTTCGGCGACTTCGCGGACTTCGGCGGCCTGGGCGATCTGGGAGACAGCGAGGCCTGGCGTTCGGCGAAGGAAGAGCTGCGCCGGGCGAAGCAGGAGTGGAAGGAGCAGGCCCGCCGGGCGAAGGACGAGTCCCGGCGCGCCCGCGAGGACGCCCAGCAGGCCCGCCGTCAGGCCAAGGAGGCCCAGGACAGGGCGCGCGAGCAGATGCAGAACGCCGCCCGCCAGGTACAGGAGCACTTCGCGCGGGGCGACTGGCCCTCCGGCGTACGGGAGGGTCTGGCCGAGATCACCGGCCAGCTCGGCGGCTTCGCCCGGACCGGCGCCTGGCCCCCGTTCGGCAAGCCCGAGCCGGACGGACCGGGGTCCGAGCCCGGGTCCGGGTCGGCACCGACCCCCGACGACCCCGCATCCGACTGGGGCAAGGACACCTCGGCCACAGGCGACCCGGTGCGCGATCTGGACCGGCTGCTCGACCGCTTCCGCGACGGCATCCGCGATGCGGCCCGCGACCACGGGGTGTCCGAGGCTCAGCTGTCCGAGGCCCGCCGCCACCTGGGCGCGGCGGCGACACGGATCGAGGCGCTGCTGACGGCGGAGGACGAGGAGAACCAGAAGGGGTGAGGAGTGGGGGGTCCCCGCCCGTCAGCACCCCTCACCCGGCCTCGGCGTGCCCCTGGCCGTCGGCCCCGGGCCCGTACAGCGCGCGGTGCACGCTCGTGTACGTCGCGCCGTGCTCGGCGAGGACGTCGGCGACGGTTCCGGGGGTCGCGGTGAGGGCCAGGAGGAGGTGCTCCTCGCCGATGAACCGGTCGCCGCGCCCGAGGGCCACCCTCAGCGACTTCTCCAGGATGCTCTTCGCCCCCGGGGTGAAGGGGCGGTGCCCGGACCACCACCGGCGGCTGCGCCGACCGGTGTCGAGAGCGCCCTCGCCATGGGCCCCCTCGACCCGGTCCACGACGGCGCCGACGTCGATCCCGATCCGCGCGAGGGCGTCGGTGTCGGCCCTCGTCAGTCCGCCGCGCCGCCGGGCCTCGGTGAAGGCGGCGTCCAGAGCGGCGCGGCGGCCGTCCAGCCCGAGGGTGGCAAGGGCGAAGGAGGCCCGGCTGCCCTCCTGTTCCAGCAGCGCGATCAGCAGGTGCTCCTCGGTGACCGAGGCGGCCCCGACCCGCTCCGCCCGGGCCACGGCGCCCTTCACGGTCGCGCGGGCCCCTCGGGTGAATCGCTCGAACATCAACGCCTCCCGTACTTCTTGTGCACGGCCTGCCGGCTGACGCCCAGCTCGGCGGCGATCTCCTGCCACGACCAGCCCTGCGCCCGGGCGCTTCGCACCTGTACGGCTTCGAGCTGCTCCAGCAGCCGCCGCAGCGCGGCCACCGCCCGCAGCCCGACACGTGGGTCGCGATCGCCGGCACGTGCGGCCAGATCCGTTGCCTCGGTCATGGCGTCAACCTACATTGACACCCGCCTCTCGTCAATCAAGGTTGACATCATCGTCCGCCAGGCGGGCATGCCGCTCGATGTCGTAGCGGACCCGGCCGTAGCGCAGCTTGGCCCGCTCGATCCCTTCGGGTGCGAAGCCCGAACGCCGGGCGACCGCACAGGATGCCGGGTTGTCGGTGCGGTGGCCCAGCTCCAGCCGGTAGAGGCCGAGGTCGCCGAAGGCCCAGCGCGCCAGCGCCCGCACCCCGGCAGGCGCGACGCCCCGGCCGCGCGCCGCCTCCGTGGTCCAGTAGGAGACCCAGCCCGTGTCGTGGGTCCGGTTGACGGCCTGAACGGCGACACAGCCCAGGGCCTCGCCCTCCTCCCCCACGACGGCCCAGGAGTAGCCGGTCCTGGCCCCCCGTTCACGCGTACGGTCCGCGATCCAGGCCAGCGCCCCGGCCCGGTCGGACACGGGCCGGTCGGTCTGGCGGTCCATCTCGGCCGGGGCGAAGGCGCGGAGCACGGCCGGCGCGTCGGCGGGCAGCCAGGGGCGCAGCAGAAACCCTTCAGGGGTGGTCAGTTCGTCCATGCGGACCACCTTCCCGCACGGTCACCTCCACCCGCACGCCGGGCCGGGCGACCACCAGCAGCCGCCCGCCGTGCCGGGCGTCCCCGAGCACGCGGGCGGACCCGGCGACGGAGACCCGCCACCCTCGGACGGACGGCGGGAGCGACAGCTCCGTGACTCCGGGGCGGGCGGCGGCCCGGTAGTCGAGCCGGTAGCGCCGGCGCTCCGCGTCGTAGGTGTCGGAGCGGACTCCTCCCGCGACGGCCGGGGCGTAGGGGGTGGCCGTCCGCTCCTTGTTCGTACGGAAGCGGCCGCGCTCGTCGAGGGCGCAGTAGCCGCCGCCGTAGCACCAGACGTATCCGGCCCATCCGGAGCTGTAGCGGTTCAGGGAGGCGACGGCCTCGCGGTAGAAGCGGCCCATGTTCGGCAGGGCGTTGTTCAGCGGCCCCCACTCACCCACGACCACGGGCATCCGGTAGCGGGCCGGGTAGGCGGTGACGGCGGCCTCGTACGCCTCGATCCAGCCGGCCTCCGGGTCGTAGTCCGCGCCCGCCTCCATGGCGGTGTTGTAGAAGTGCGGGGCGTACACGGCCCGGCTGTCCTCGATCCGCCCCAGCCCCGTGGGCACGCCCTCGCCGACGATGGGGGTCGGCTCGACGAACAGCCAGGTGGAGCGGTCCTTGGCGCGGATGGCGCGGGCCAGCCGGTTGTACATCGGGGTGAGGTGCTCGGCCTCGATCCTGCGGGCGGCGGTCGGCAGGTCCTCGCCTTCGCGCAGCTCCCCCATCGGCTCGTTGATCAGGTCGTATCCGATCACCGCCGGGTGGCCGCGGAAGCGTTCCGCGAGGACCTGCCACATGGCGGCCTGGGCGCGTCGCAGGTCGGGGTCCTCGTAGAGGTGGGTGAAGGCCCGCTGGACGGCCGGTTCGAAGTACTCGGAGAACCAGTCGTCGGGGTTCGGGGTGAACGGCAGCCCGTCGGTCCTGGTGGCCCAGGCGGGGATGCCCCGGTGGCCGAAGGCGGGCCCGAAGACGTCCTGGTGGGCGTCGATCAGGACATGGATGCGGTGCTTCCGCGCCCAGTCCAGGATGCGTTCGATGCGCCGGAGGTAGCGCTCGCTGTACTGGCCGCGCCGGGGCTCCAGGTCGTCCCAGAAGACCAGCAGCCGGGCGAAGTTGAAGCCGCCCGCCCGCAGGTCGCGGAAGTGCCGTTCGGTGATGGCGGTGAGTGCGGCCTCGCCGCGGTTGGCCTTGTCCTCGACGTTCCAGCCGCGCAGGGTGAGGGTGCGGCCGCGCTCGTCGGTGAGCGGCGGTACGGAGCGTTCGCGGGACTCCGGTGCCGGTGCGGGTGCGGGTGCGGGGCGCGCCGAGGCGGCGGGGGCGAGGGCCCCCGCCGCGAGCACGGACGCGACGACAACTGCCATGAGTGCTCTGCCCATTCGCATGGGCCCGATCCCATCAGCAGAACTGACGATCCATCAAGAGTTGGTTACCGGTGAGTTGGTGCGCGCTCTCAGTCCGTGGGGCGGAGCACGATCTTCCCGAACAGGTCGCCGGACTCCAGCCGCTGGAACCCTTCCCTGGCCCGGTCCAGCGGCAGCACCTGGTCGATGACCGGCCGTACCCCCGTGCCGGCGCAGAAGGCGAGCAGGTCCTCCAGCTCGTCCTTGGAACCCATGGTGGAGCCGACGACCTTGAGCTCCAGGAAGAAGATCCGGGTCAGCTCGGCGTGCGCGGGCCGGTCCCCGCTGGTGGCCCCCGAGATGACGAGGGTGCCGCCGGGGCGCAGCGACTTCACGGAGTGGGACCAGGTGGCGGCCCCGACGGTCTCGATGACCGCGTCCACCCGCTGCGGCAGCCGGGCGCCGGGCTCGTACGCCTCCAGCGCGCCCAGTTCGACGGCCCGCTCCCGCTTGGCCTTGTCCCGGCTGGTGGCGAAGACCCGCAGCCCAGCGGCCTTCCCGAGCACGATCGCCGCGGTGGCGACCCCGCCGCCCGCGCCCTGGACGAGCACGGAATCGCCGGGCCGCACTCCGGCGTTGGTGAACAGCATCCGGTACGCGGTGAGCCAGGCGGTCGGCAGGCAGGCGGCTTCCTCGAAGCTGAGCTCCTTCGGCTTGGGCAGCACGTTCCAGGTGGGGACGGTGACCTGCTCGGCGAAGGTGCCCTGGTAGCGCTCGGTGAGGATGGAGCGCGGCTCCTTCGGCCCGACGCCGTGTCCCGACTGTCCGATGACGGAGTGCAGGACGACCTCGTTGCCGTCCTGGTCGACGCCCGCGGCATCGCAGCCCAGGATCATCGGCAGCCGGTCCTGCGAGAGCCCCACGCCCCGCAGGGACCAGAGGTCGTGGTGATTGAGGGAGGCGGCGCGGACCGTGACGGTGCTCCATCCGGGACGCGTCTCGGGAGCCGGGCGCTCGCCCAGCTCAAGTCCGTCGAGAGGCTGGTCGGGATCGATGCGGGCTGCGTAGGCGGCGAACATGGCTCGACGATAGGCGGGGCGGGGCGACGACGTAACCGCCTGCGGGTGTGACGCACGCCAACTGGCCCCGCGCCCGCGGTCCGAGCCCCTCCAGCTGCCGCGTTCAAGCCGTCCGGGGCCGACAAGGAACGCGCGCGGAGCCCGCACGGACAGGCCCGCGCACTCAAGCCCCTCCGGGGCCGAAAAGAATGGGCGGGGCCCGCACAGACAGGCCCCGCCCACCAAGCACCGCACAACAGCGCAGCGCGGACTCAGCGCCGCGCCACACCCTCCGCGCGAGCCGCCGCGGCCACGGCGGCGGTGACCGCCGGGGCGACCCGCTCGTCGAACGGCGACGGGATCACGTAGTCGGCGGCCAGCTCATCGCCCACGACGTCCGCCAGCGCGTTCGCCGCCGCGATCTTCATGCCCTCGGTGATCCGGGAGGCCCGGACCTGGAGCGCACCGGCGAAGATCCCGGGGAAGGCCAGCACGTTGTTGATCTGGTTCGGGAAGTCCGAGCGCCCGGTCGCCACGACGGCCGCGTACTTGTGCGCGACCTCCGGGTGGACCTCCGGGTTCGGGTTGGCCATCGCGAAGACGTACGCGCCGGGGGCCATCGAGGCCACCGCCGCCTCCGGGACCGTACCGCCGGAGACGCCGATGAAGACGTCCGCACCGGCGAGCGCCTTCTCCAGCGAACCGGAGATGCCGGCCCGGTTGGTCAGCTCGGCCAGTTCGCGCTTGACGTCGGTGAGGTCCTCGCGGTCGCGACTGACGATGCCCTTGCGGTCGGCCACCGCGACATCGCCGATGCCCGCCTCAAGCAGGAACTTGGCGATGGCGACACCCGCCGCGCCCGCGCCGGAGATGACGCCGCGCAGGTCGCCGAGCGTCCGCCCGGAGAGCTTGGCGGCGTTACGGAGGGCGGCGAGGGTGACGACGGCGGTGCCGTGCTGGTCGTCGTGGAAGACCGGGATGTCCAGCCGCTCCTGGAGCTTGCGCTCGATCTCGAAGCACCGGGGGGCCGAGATGTCCTCCAGGTTGACCCCGCCGAAGGAGGGGGCGAGCCGGACGACGGTGTCGACGATCTCGTCGGCGTCGGTGGTCGCGAGCGCGATCGGCACCGCGTCGACGCCGCCGAACTGCTTGAAGAGGATGGCCTTGCCCTCCATCACGGGGAGGGACGCCTCGGGCCCGATGTCGCCGAGGCCGAGCACGGCGGTGCCGTCCGTCACGACGGCCACGACCTGGGACTTCCAGGTGTAGTCGTGGACGAGCTCGGGGTTGTCGGCGATGGCGCTGCACACTTTCGCCACGCCGGGCGTGTACGCCAGGGAAAGGTCGTCCTTGTCCCGGATCGGGACGGTGGCCTGAACGGCCATCTTCCCGCCCCGGTGCAGGGCGAAGGCCGGATCGAAGGGCTCGTCGGCCCCGGTGTCCGTCGCGCTCGCGCGCTGGATGCCGCTGTCAGTAGTGCTGTCGCTGCGAGGATTGACGATCTCCGCTGCCATGGTGTTGACCCCTTAAGTCTTCATCGTTTGAGGGTGGCCACTCCTGGTTGAGGAGGGGTGGGCGGGCACCGCGTACGCGCCCTGCGCCGGGCGGTTGGCCCGCCCCGGCAGGGTGAGGTACGTACGCGCGGGCGCGCCGCACACGCGCCCTGAGCCCCGGATGAGGGGTGTAAACGTCTTTCTTACCGGACCAACCCTGTTACGCACGAGTCCATTCCGATGCGGTGACGTGACTCATAGTCGAATATCTGGACAAGTCGGCAAACCGGTATAAATGCCGTCCACTAGTCGAGACGTACCGAAGATTCTCCGGTGCGGAGACCGAACCCCCGCAGAAGGTCCGGGCATGACGTACCGGCCGTTGATGTTCGGGGGTCGCCCGTTATCCGATTTTGACATGACGAGACCCCTGAACGGGCCAGTCCGAATGGCAGGATGCCGTCATCACACAAGGTGGCGACACCCGAAGGTGCGTGCCAAGCCGCCCATCAGCACCTCACCCTCACCTGCCGGAGGATCCCGAAATGACCGCAAGCACCACGCGTCGTACGACCGCCAGGACCCGGATCGCGGCGGTCGGCGCCATCGCGGTCGCCGGCTCCCTGCTGCTTACCGCCTGTGGCGACCAGACCGACAGCTCCTCCCAGGAGAGCGGCAGCGGCAAGGAGACCAAGAGCGGCGCGCCGCTCTTCGAGAAGCTGCCGGAGAAGTACCAGAAGTCCGGTGTGATCAAGGTCGGCACGAATGCCGAATACGCCCCGATGGAGTTCGTCGAGAACGGAAAGATCGTGGGCGTGGACCCTGATCTCGCCGAGGCCCTCGGCAAGCAGCTCGGGGTGAAGTTCGAGTTCACCTCCGGTTCCTTCGAGGGCCTGATCACCGCCCTGAACACCGGGCGCCACGACATCGCGATGTCGTCGATCACCGACAACAAGCAGCGCCAGGAGGGCCTGGACGAGTCGGGCAAGAAGCTGGGCAAGGGCGTCGACTTCGTCGACTACTTCCTCGCCGGTACCGCCGTGTACACGAAGAAGGGCAACCCCGAGGGCATCAACTCCATCGAGGACCTCTGCGGGAAGACCGCCGCCGTGCAGCGCGCCACCACGTACGAGAAGGCTCTTGAGACGCAGTCGAAGGCCTGCACGGACGCCGGCGAGAAGGCCATCAAGATCCAGGCCTTCGAGAACGACACCGAGGCCCAGACCCGGGTCAAGGCCGGTGGCGCGGTCGCCGGGGTCAACGACTACCCGGTCGCGGTGGACCTGGCCCGCAAGGCCGACGGCGGCAAGGCGTTCGAGGTCGTGGGCGAGCAGGTCGACGCCGGCCCGTTCGGCATCGCCGTCAACAAGGACAACACGGGGCTGCGCGACGCCCTGAAGGAAGCCGTCGACGCGATCATCGCCGACGGTTCGTACCAGAAGGTGCTCGACAAGTGGGGCGCCGGCACGGGAGCGATCGACAAGGCCGCCATCAACGGCGGCAAGTGACCGGACGCTTCACCGAAGGGCAGTCACGATGACTGACAAGCTCGACAAGGCACCCGTCGGCTCACCGGCCGGCCAGGTGCCCGTCTCCGGGGCCGCCACCACGGCCCCGGAGTACATCAAGGCCATTCCCGTCCGCCATGTCGGCCGCTGGATCAGCGGCGTCGTGGTCATCGGCCTCCTCGTCGCCCTCGGGTACGCCTTCTCGCAGGGCAACATCCAGTGGCAGGCCGTGGGCGACAAGCTGTTCGACAGCACCGTCGTCGCCGGTGCGGGCCGCACCCTGCTGATCAGCGTCCTCGCGATGGTGCTCGGCGTGGTCCTCGGCGTCGTGCTGGCCGTGATGCGGCTCTCCAAGAACCCGGTCACCAGCTGGGTGGCCTGGCTGTACATCTGGTTCTTCCGGGGCACCCCGGTCTACGTACAGCTGCTGCTCTGGTTCAACCTGGCGCTGATCTTCCCGGTCCTGAACATCCCGTTCATCTACAAGGACGAGATGACGGACGTCATGACCCCGTTCATGTGCGCCCTGCTGGGGCTCGCCCTGAACGAGGCCGCCTACATGGCGGAGATCTGCCGCGCCGGCATCCAGTCGGTCGACGAGGGCCAGACCGAGGCGTCGCACGCCCTCGGCATGACCCAGGCGAAGACCATGCGCCGCGTGGTCCTGCCGCAGGCGCTGCGGGTGATCATCCCGCCGACCGGCAACGAGTTCATCAACATGCTCAAGACCTCCTCGCTGGTCTACGCGGTCACGTACAACGAGCTGCTCCGCTCCACCTCGCAGATCGGCTCCACGTCGTACGCGGTGATGGAGATGCTGTTCGTCGCGTCCATCTGGTACATCGTGATGACCAGCGTGTTCAGCGTCGGCCAGTACTACCTGGAGCGCCGCTACGCCCGAGGCTCGCTGCGCTCGCTGCCGCTCACGCCGTTCCAGCGCATCAAGGCCAACCTCGCCTCGTTCAGCAACCGGCCCTCCGGAGGTGTCTCCGCATGACCACCCCCATGGTGAAGGCCGAGGGCGTCCACAAGTCCTTCGGCGCCGCCCACATCCTCAAGGGCATCGACCTGGAGGTCGCCCCGCGTGAGGTGTTCTGCCTCGTCGGCCCGTCCGGCTCCGGCAAGTCGACCTTCCTGCGGTGCATCAACCACCTGGAGCAGATCAACGCCGGCCGGCTCTCGGTCGACGGCGAGCTGGTCGGCTACCGACAGAAGGGCGACAAGCTCTACGAGCTCAGGGACAGCGAGGTCGCCCTCCAGCGGCGGGACATCGGCATGGTCTTCCAGCGCTTCAACCTGTTCCCGCACATGACGGCCATCGAGAACGTCATGGAGGCTCCGGTCCAGGTCAAGGGCGAGGCCAGGGCCGTGGCCCGCGCCCGCGCCGAGAAGCTGCTGGACCGGGTGGGCCTCGCCGACAAGACGAAGAACTACCCCTCCCAGCTCTCCGGCGGCCAGCAGCAGCGCGTGGCCATCGCCCGCGCGCTGGCGATGGAGCCGAAGCTGATGCTCTTCGACGAGCCGACCTCGGCCCTCGACCCGGAGCTGGTGGGCGACGTCCTGGACGTCATGCGCGGCCTGGCCGAGGACGGCATGACGATGATCGTCGTCACCCACGAGATGGGCTTCGCCCGCGAGGTGGGCGACGCGCTGGTCTTCATGGACGACGGTGTGGTGGTCGAGTCGGGCCACCCGCGCGACGTCCTGACCAACCCGCAGCACGACCGGACGAAGTCGTTCCTGTCGAAGGTGCTGTAGCCGGCTGAAGCGGGGAGGGCGGTACGGACACGGGTCCGTACCGCCCTCCCGCTCGTTCCGCGCCCGCCTACTTCACAGCGAGGACGAGGCTGTCCGACGGCGACGCCCACACCGCCCGGGCCTCCCCGAAGCCGGAGGCGAGCAGGGTGCGGGCGTGCCAGTCGGCGGACGGCATGTCGCCGTCCGCGTGCTCGCCGTAGATCTTGAAGCGCTCGGCGGTGGGGGCGGCGAGGACCGGGTCCTTCGCGGCGACGGCCCACCACTCGGCCCAGTCCAGCGCGCCGCCGGCCTTGGCGCGGTCCATCGCGGCGTGGCGGTGGGCGCGTTCGGCGGCGTTGATCCGGGGGGTCGCCGGGTCGATGGTGCGGTCGGCGTTCATGAAGACCCCGCCGTCCCGGACGAGCCCGCCGAGCTGCCCGTAGAGCGTGGCGAGCGGCTCACTGTGGAGCCAGTGCAGGGCGGTGGCGGTGAGGACGGCGTCGTACGAGGTGTGGGGCAGCCGGGTGGTCCAGTCCGGGTCCTTGAGGTCGGCGGTGACGAAGGCGACCCGGTCGTCGCCCTCGAAGGTGCCGCGGGCGATGGCCAGGAGCGCGGGGTCGAGATCGACGCCGGTGCTCGTGGCGCCCGGGAACCGCTTGAGGAGCCGGTCCGTAATACTTCCCGTACCGCACGCGAGGTCCAGCACCCGCGGTTCCGGTCCGACGACCGCCTCGACCATGTCCAGCATCACCCGGAACCGCTCCTCGCGGTCGGGCATGTACCACTCCTGCTGCCGGTCCCAGCTCTCCTGCCAGGACCGCCAGTCGGTGCCCGTAGCCGTCTCCGTCACGTCAGCCTCCACGTCGTACCCGTTCGCGTAACACCGGTACGCAGTACCCGTTACGCCCTGCCCGTTGCGTAATACCTGTTCGCGCACACCGACCATTACACTGGTCGACATCCCGACTCTAGACCGACGCCGTAAGGACTACAAGTGGAACTGGCCTCTTACTCGGACTATGCCGTGCGCCTGGTCAACACCGAAGAGCCGGCCCGCAACAAGGACACGCTCACCTCCGTCGAGGCGGTCCGGGAGCTGTTCGGTGACAGCCAGCAGGCGGCGCGGCGGGCGACGGACTCGGACGTGACCCGGTTCCGTTCCGTACGGGCACGGCTGCGCGCGGTCTTCGAGGCGGCCGACGACGGCGAGGAGACGCTCGCGGTCGACCTGCTCAACTCGTTGCTGCTGGACTTCCCGGTGAGCCCGCAGATCTCCGGGCACGACTTCCGGGACGAGGACGGCAGGCCGGACTGGCACATGCACCTGGCCGACCACCCGTCGAACGCGACCGCCGGATACGCGGCCATCGCGGCCATGGGCCTCGCCTTCCACCTCACCGGGCACGGGGTGGACCGGCTCGGCCTGTGCGAGGCGCTCCCCTGCCGCAACGCCTACCTGGACACCTCCACCAACCGGTCCCGGCGCTACTGCTCGGACCGCTGCGCGACCCGGGCGAACGTCGCCGCCTACCGCGCCCGCAAGCGCGAGGAGGCGGAGCGCACCGGCCGCAGCGCGGAGAGCGCCCAGCCCACCACCGCGGTCACCGACCGCTGACCCTTCGCCAGGGGCCGGTAGCGGGCCCGCACCCGGGCGAGGACCAGCTCCGCGGGAACGACCCCGTAATCCGTGCTGTCCCCGCCCGCGAAGGTGTTGTCGCCGCGCACCCACCAGCCGCCGGGCCGCCGCTCGGTGGCGCGCTTGACCACGAGCAGGTCCTGCTGGAAGGGGTGCCGCAGGATCACCACGTCACCCGGGCGCACGGGCACCCCGTACTGCACCAGCAGCAGGTCCCCGTGGTAGAGCGTGGGAACCATCGAGGGCCCCGTCACCTCCACCACCCGCAACGGCCGCCGCCCGGCCCGCCCGCCTCCGGACACCCGTCCCCGCTCCGGCACCTCTGCCACCTCCCGGTCCTCCTCCGGCACACCGTCCCGCGCACCGCGTTCCGCTCCGTACATTCGGCCGACGGCCCGGTTCCCGCCCCGGACTTTTGACCTAAGCCCCTGGGGCAGCCACGGAAAGCGGCGCTCCACGGAGTAATGTCCCACCTGAGAAGACGATCACGAGGAGGACAGCTCCATGCTTTCCCGCCTGTTTGCCCCCAAGGTGAAGGTCAGCGCCCACTGCGACCTGCCCTGCGGCGTGTACGACCCGGCCCAGGCCCGCATCGAGGCCGAGTCGGTCAAGGCCGTCCAGGAGAAGTACCAGGCCAACGAGGACGCGGACTTCCGCACCCGCGCGGTCCTGATCAAGGAGCAGCGCGCCGAGCTCGCGAAGCACCACGTCTCGGTGCTCTGGAGCGACTACTTCAAGCCCCCGCACTTCGAGAAGTTCCCGGAGCTGCACCAGCTGATCAACGACACCCTGAAGGCGCTCTCCGCGGCGAAGGGCTCGAACGACCCGAAGACGGGCCAGAAGGCTCTGGACCTGATCGCCGAGGTCGACAGGATCTTCTGGGAGACCAAGAAGGCTTGATCTACGGATATGCCGTCTGACCTGCTGTTTCGCTGGCCAGACGGTCTATCGACCCGCACCCGGTCCGCAGGCCGCCGAGAACGGCGTCCCTCAAGGACCGGGTGCGGTCTTCTTCTCCTGGCCACAGGTGCGCGTAGATCCGTAGGGAAGAAGCGCGCGGACGCCGGACTCCGATCCGTTCACGCGGAGACCCGCTCCTTCCTGTGGAAGATCGCAGAAGCGATCCGGAACAGAGCAAGGGCGAGAGCGCTGACGCTGAGGACAGCGAGAACGATGATCGTCGGGTTCACCCATGCGGGCACGAGACTGACGTGCTCGTTGCATGCGTTGGCCAGCGGGAAGAAGGAGCTGCCGTCCGCTCCCGTGCGGTCACGCCATGCCTGGTCGTAGTTGGTGTTGTGGGTGAACTCGCACGCTTCACGAACGTCCAGCCCTCCTGCGAAGACGCCGAACCCCCACACCACGGCCGTGAAGCCGCCGGCGGTCAGGGCGGCACCGACGAGCGCGATGGGCCGCTTGTGCCACTGTCGTCCAACGCCGCGAAACAGCATCAGCAACCCTGCCGGGATGGACAGGACGAGAGCCGCGAAGACGAGGTTGAACATTGGTCACGTGCTTTCATGAAGTGGGCTGTCCGACGAGTGGCCAAGTAAGCGAAGCGCCTCTGACCAGCAAGAACGAGGACTAGCGAGGCCCCTGTTCCTGTCGCCGTCGGAGGCACTTCCCAGGCGAAGAAGCGTATCGGGCGCTCTCCCCGCGTCCATGTCCAGGGCAACGGCCGGGCGGTGGTCGCCTCCGGCCGGTGCTGTGCTCCTGGTTGGTCGGGACCGCTCGCAAAGCCCGTCGCCTCCGACCCGGCGGTCTCCCGTCTCATCGGCACCTTCGCCGCGGCCAGGCGAAGGCCCCGCACGCGATCCGGGCCGCGCGGGCCGACGTGCGCGAGTTCGGGCTCCGGCACAGCTTCTGTGAAGCCGTCACGCCCAGTGGTCCGCCGCCCTCGAATATTCGGGGCAGCGGAGCGCCGGGGCTCGTATGATCCCTGGCAGGGATGGGGCTCGTAGCGCAGTGGTTGTCGCGCCTTCACCGCATGTGGGAGGACGCCGGTTCGAATCCGGCCAGCCTCATCCTGCCTCTTCTGCGACAGCTTTCTTCGACGTCTGGAAGCATCCCGGCCGTTGCCCGGAGTGCTCAGTCACAGACGTCGCGCCAGATCCCGAACTCGTGAACGAAGAGCCGGGTCAGGCGTTCTGCTTCCGCGGGTGCAGGTCGACCGCGATGTGCGGTTCCAGCGAACACAGGAAGTCCGAGGCGTCGAAGATCTCGCCCGCGGAGGCGACACCGGCCGACTTGGTACGTCCGGTCAGGACGCGTTCGAGAGCCTCGGCGACGAGGGGCGCGGTGACGGCGTAGATGTCCTGGCCGCCCGCCGTGGCCCGGCGTTCGGCTTCGCCGGAGCGGACGACGACGTCGACGAGGAAGGCCTGGTCCGAGCGCCCGCTCTCGTCGGCGGCGGTCGGGATGGGCACCGCCACGACCCTGCGCCGCCGTTTCCACCGCGGCGTCGGCGTCCCTCCCGACACCTACCGCCGCACCTTTCGGCCCTGAGGGCGTAGTTCCGGGGCCGTTCCGGCCGAGGGTGCCGTCGCCGTGCTGGACACGTTCGGCGCCGATCGGGCGCATGTGGTGGGGATGTCGGCGCCCTCCCCCGCCGGGTGCACACCCCGCTCGCCGCCGCGATCCTGGAGCACACCGCCCGAAGCCGACCCCGCCGCGCCCGTCGAACGAGAGGAACCGCCGACCCGCCGTGCCATGGCGGAACGGGAGCTGACCCCACCACGCCTGCCCCGCGTCATACCTGAGAGCTACGTCGAAGATCCACTCCACAGCGGGACGTCAACCACCGTACTCCGCCCATAACTTCTGTACCGGAATCACACAATGTCCCTGGTACGGAAGGACTTCGCCCCATGGCGGACCGCCCGCGCAGACCCCGTCTGCGCCGCACCCTGCTCGCCGCACTGGTCACCTTCGCGGTGGCCGTACCGGTCTCCGGTGCGGCCCGGCCCGCCGCCGTGCCCGCTCCCGCGCCGACCGCGCTCGGGCCGTTGCGGGACGCGGGCCCGGCGGCGCTGGCGGAGCGGTACGCGGTCGGGCGGCAGGACATCCTGGCCGCCGAGCGGGCGGCGGTGGGGCACGGCGACCTGAAGCGGGCGGCCACCCTGCGCGCGATGGCCTCGCCGGGGCGGCAGTTCCTCTCGTTCGACGGGCGCGACGGGGGGCGGAGCGTGGAGGTCGTCGGGGAGCTGGCCGCGGCTCGGCGCGTCGCCGTGCTGGTGCCGGGGGCGGGCGTCAGTCTCGACGCGTACGGGCGGCTGCGGCGCGGGGCGGTGGCGCTCCAGCGGGAGTTGGGGGACGGCGGGGCGGTCCTCGCCTGGCTGGGGTACCGCACGCCCGCCACCGTGAGCCCCGCCTCGGTGACCGACGGGCGGGCCGCCGAGGCCGCGCCGGGGCTGCGGGCGCTGGTGGACCGGCTGGCCGCGGTGCTGCCGGGTGCCCGGATCACGCTGCTCTGTCACTCCTATGGTTCGGTGGTCTGCGCCCGGGCCGCCTCGGGCACGGCCGCCGATGCCCTGGTGCTGTACGGCAGCCCCGGGGTCGGGAGCGAGGACGCGGACTCCCTGGGCACCGGTGCTCGGGTGTGGGCGGGGCGGGGCGGCGCCGACTGGATCGCCCGGGTGCCCCATGTGCGGGTGCGGGTGCCGTTCGTCGGGGCGGTGGGGTTCGGGACCGATCCGGTGGCGGAACGGTTCGGGGCGGAGGTGTTCGACGCGGGCGGCGGGGGCCACAGCGACTATCTGCTGCCCGGGTCGCGGTCCCTGACGAACCTCGGCAGGATCGTCTCCGGCCGCGCCCCGCTGGAGGCCCCCGATGCGTGAGGCGGTGCGTCGGCTCGTCGCGCGGGTCGAAGCCGCCACTCCGCCCGGCCGGGACCGCGGGATCGACGCCCTGCGGGCACTGGCCGTCCTCGGTGTGGTGGGCGGGCACTGGCTGGTGACCGCGCTGGTCGCCGACAGCGGTACCGTACGCGGCGCGAGCCCGCTGACTCACCTGCCTCAACTCGTCCCGGTCTCCTGGGTGTTCCAGACCCTCGCCGTGTTCTTCCTGGTGGGCGGGCAGGTGGCGGCCGGGAGTTGGGCGTCGGCCCAGGAGCGGGGTGTGCCGTACGGGCGGTGGGTCGGCGGCCGTCTGGTACGGCTGTTCCGGCCGGTGGCGGCGGTGCTGGTGGTGTGGTCCCTCGCGGCGGGCGCGATGCTCGCCTCGGGGGTCGGTGAGCCCACCGTGCTGGCGCTGGCCAAGCTGGTCTGGTCGCCGCTGTGGTTCCTGCTGGTATTCGCCGCCCTGACCGCGCTGACCCCGCTGGTGGCGCGGCTGCACCCGGCGTGGCCGCTCGCGGTGGTGCTCCACGTCGACCTCGTACGCCTCGGACTCGGCGGGCCGCGGGAGCTGGGATGGGTCAACGTGGTGGCGGGCTGGCTGGTGCCGTACTGCCTGGGGGCGCTGGTGGCGCGGGGCGGACTGCGCGGCCTGACGAGCCGTTGGGCGCTGCTGCTCGGCGGGGCGGCGGCGGCCGCGGTCCTCGTCCGGTGGGCGGGCTACCCGGCCTCCATGGTCGGGGTGCCGGGCGGTTCGCTCTCCAATCTGGACCCGCCGAGCCTCGCCGCCGTCACCTTCGGCCTCGCCCAGTGCGGGGCGGCCGTGCTGCTGCTCGGGCCGCTGCGCCGGGCTCTGCGCAGGCCCCCGGTCTGGGCCGCGGTGGCGGTGGTGAACCTGTCGGCGATGACCGTCTTCCTCTGGCACCAGACCGCGATGATCGTCGTCACGGCGAGCGCGCTGCTGGCCGCCGGTGAGCCGCTGCCGGGGCTGCACACCGTGCCCGACGGCACCGGCTGGGTGCTCGCCCGGCTGCTCTGGCTGCCGGTGTTCGCGCTGGCGCTGCTGGTGTGCTGGGCGGCGTTCCGGGGTTACGAACAGGGCGGGGGCTCCCTCCTCGTACGGGAGTCCTGCCCCGGACGGAAGGCGGAGGTGCGTCGTGCCTAGTCTGAGGGCGAGTGGAGCCGAGGGGACGGTGGGGGCGGTGACGTCATCGGGGGCGGTGCGCCTGCGGGCCGCGGTGCGCCGGGCGCCGCGCGCCCTGCACGAGGACCTGTGGGCTGCGCCCGCCGACCGGGTGCCGCGCATGGGAGAGCCCGGATCGCCGGTGTGGCGGCCGGTGTTCCTGGTACTGCTGGTGATCGTCGCGGTCGGCGTCACGGTGGTCCGTACCGTCGAACTCACCCCGCACGGAGCCGCGGTCAGCGCCTTGGCGGTGCTGGTGGCCGCCGCACAGTCCGCGGCGCTGGTGGCCGGAATGATCCGTCCGGTGGGTGCCTGGTGGGCGGCGACCGCGCTGGCGGTCGTGGCGGTGCTGGTCACCGTGGCCGCCGCTCCTCCGGACCACCTGTACCCGTGGCTCAAGGGGCTCCCCGTGAACCCCGCGGCCCTGTATCCCACCCCCTTCGCAGGAGCGGCGCTACAGGGCGGCGCCCTGTTCCTGCTGGCGCTGCGGGTCCGGCCCCGCCGCGCGGTGGCGGCGCTGGCCCTCTCGCTGGCGACGGCGCTGTTCGTCGCCCTGCGCACGCCGCCGCTGCCGCATGTGAGCCCGGCGGCGGCCGCGCTCGTGTTCACCACCGCCCTGGTCCTCGGCACCGCACTGCGCAGCCTGCGCCTGGCCCGTAAGGACCTCGTCGTCCAGGCCGAGCTGACCGCCGAGGAGCGGGCCCGGCGCACCCTCCTGGAGGAGCGCAACCGGATCGCCCGCGAGCTGCACGACGTGGTCGCCCACCACATGTCGGTGATCTCCATCCAGGCGCAGGTCGCCCCGCATCTGGTGGAGGACCCGTCCGACGAGCTCAAGGAGAACCTCACCGGCATCCGTGAGAACGCCCTCGAAGCCCTCGCCGAGCTGCGCCGGGTGCTGGGCGTCCTGCGCTCGGAGGACGCCCCCGCGCGCGACGCCTCCCGGCACGCCCCGCAGCCGGGCCTCGACGGGCTCGACGGCCTCCTCGCCACCGTGCGCTCCACCGGTCTGGCCGTCACCCTCACCACCACCGGCGAACCCCGCCCCCTCCCACCCGGCGTCGAGCTGTCCGCGTACCGCATCGTGCAGGAGGCCCTGAGCAACGTGATGCGTCACGCGCCCGGGGCGAGCGCCCGGGTGGAGATCGGCCACCGCACGACCGGGCTGACCGTGCGGGTCACCAACACCCCGCCGGACCGCCCGGCCGCCCCCTCGCCCGGCACCCGCCACGGTCTGCTCGGGATGCGCGAGCGCACCGCGATGCTCGGCGGCGACCTGGCCACCGGGCCCGCACCCGACGGGGGTTGGGAAGTCACCGCGGTCCTGCCCACCGCCCCCACCACGACCGCCACCACCGAGGACGCCCCATGACGACGCCCATCCGTGCCGTGATCGCCGACGACCAGGTGATGGTCCGCCAGGGCTTCACGGTGCTGCTCGACGCCGAGCCGGACATCGAGGTCGTCGGCCAGGCCGTCAACGGTCTGGACGCCGTGGCCAAGGTCGCCGAACTCGCCCCGGACGTCGTCCTGATGGACATCCGGATGCCGGAGCTGGGCGGCATCGAGGCGACCCGGCGGATCATCGCCGCCGAGGGCTCGACGGTGAAGGTGCTCGTCCTGACGACCTTCGATCTCGACGAGTACGTGTACGAGGCGCTGCGCGCGGGCGCCTCCGGCTTCCTGCTCAAGGACGCCTCCGCCGACGAACTCGCCCAGGCCGTAAGGGTGGTGGCAGCCGGCGACGCCCTGCTCTCGCCGAACATCACCAAGCGGCTGATCGTGGAGTTCTCCCGGACGGCAGAGGCCCCGCGCCCGCCCCTCAAGGCACGCATCGGGGATCTGACGGAGCGCGAGACGGAGGTACTGGCGCTGATCGCGGGCGGCCTGTCGAACGCCGAGATAGCCCGGGAGCTGACCGTCGCCGAGCAGACGGTGAAGACCCATGTGGGCCGCATCCTGGTCAAGTTGGGCGTCCGCGACCGGACCCAGGCGGCGGTGTTCGCGTACGAGTCGGGGCTGGTGCGCCCGTCCGGCCACTGACCACTCGGGGCCGGCGCGCGGCCCGTTTCGTAGGATCGCCTCCGTGACGACGGGGAACGCGGCAGAGACAGAGGGCGGCCGGGCGGTTGCGCCCGCGCACGAGGCGTACCGGCCGCATCCACCGTCGTACGCGGGGACTCCTCCCCCTCCGCCGGCGTCCCCGCCCCCCGCTCCGCCCACCGAGGCCGAACGCGAGCTGTCCGCGGCCGTCGCGGGCGGCAGTGCGGAGGCCGTACTCGACGTGCTCGCGCGCACCCGGCTGTACGTGCTCGTCCCCCGGCTGCACGCGGACATCCCGGACTGGACGCCCCCGCTGCCCACGTTCCGCGACGAGGCGACCCGGCGGATCTGCGTACCGGTCCTGACCCCGGGGATGCTGCCGCCCTGGCATCCGGAGTGGGTGTTCCGGGAGGTGGGGCTCGGAGAGCTCGCCCGGATCTGGCCGTACGACGCCCGCCGCCTCGCCGTGAACCACGGCACCCCGTACACCGCGCTGGTCGCCGCCGGTCACCGTCGGCTGCGGGGCTGGCACCAGGCGGACGAGCGTTCGGGCGGGCCCCGGCAGGGCGTCCTGGTCACCGACGGCGGCGGACCGCTGCACGGGCCGCTCGCCCACGGTCTGGCGCTGGGCGCCCATCTCGCCGTGTCCAACGGCCTCGTGTGGAACCGGCTGGGCGCGGTGTACCAGGATTACGCCGCGGACCGGGCCAGGCTCCGCAGGCCCTGGGGCATCCCGCACCGGGCCGAGTTCCGCGACCGGCTGGGCTCCCTGATGAAGAACCAGCTGGTGGGGCGTGTCCAGGAGGCCGTCCTGCGCACCCGGCACACCCTGGCGGCCCGGCTGGGCCGCACGCCCGGCCGGGAGGAGTGGTCGCAGGCGGTGGACCGGGCGCTCGCGGCGCGTGACGGCCACGACCGGGCGGAGGCGCAGCGGGCGCTGAACCGGTTCGTACGGTACGAGGAGCGGTTCCGGGCCGACGGGGTCCTTGCCCCGGACGACCGGGTCGACACCCTCGCCGCCTTCGATCTGGGGCGCGCGGTCAACGTCGTACGGCTCGCACTGGGCGCCCGCTACACCGAACCGCAGGAGGCCGGGCAGGACGTGCTGCGGCTCGGCGCTCTCGCCCGGGAGGCCTACCGCTCCTGGGACGCCTTCTCCCTCGGCTATCTGCTGGCCCGGCTGGTGCACGGTGACGACGAGGACGGCACGCCCGGCGAGGAACGGATGTACCGGGAGGCGCTCGCCCAGCACCGCGTTCTGACCGAGGACCCCACCAGCCCCTACCGGAACATCCCCTGGTCATGAACCCGATCCACCCGAACCGTCCCACCGCACCCCCGGCTGCCCCGGCCCCCTGGACGCCCGCCCCCTGGGTCCCGCCCTCCGAGACCGAGCAGCTCCTCCACGAGGCGGCGCTCCGCGGCGACCCGCGGGCCCAACTGGCGGCGCTGGCGGGGGCCGAGCTGTACATCCCCGCCCCGCGCGCGGAGGCGGACGCCAAGCCGGACACCATCACCTGGCGTGCGCACCACGACCCGGCGGGCTTCGTCTGCCGGCCGGTGCTCACCCGGGGCATGCTGCCCGCCTGGCATCCGGACTGGGTCTTCCACGGGGTGTCGCTGCGCTGGGCCGCCGAGTTCGGCTGGTCCGACCCGCGCGTGTTCCTCGGGGTCAACGTGGGGACGCCCGGGCAGCTGCTGCTGCCGACGTCCCCGACGGATCTGGCGCTGTGGCAGCGCGCGTACGCGGAGAACGACCGCCTCCGGGAGAACCGGCTGCTCGCGCTGCGCCACGGCGCGCTGCACGGACCGCTGGCGTACGGGCTGGCCTGCGGGGCGCATCTCGCGATCGGGAACGCGGTGCCGTGGAACGAGGTCGGCACGGTCTACCGCGAGTACACCACCGAGCGCGATCAGCTGCGCGACTCCTGGGGCATCACCGGCCACGCGGAGTGGCGCGAGCAGCTGGACGCCCTGCTGGATGCCCGTAACAGCCCGCCGGAACCGGACTTCGTGCTGCGCACCCGCGACCAGCTGGCGTCCGCGCTGGGCGAGCTGCCGTCGGCCGATCTGTGGCGGGAGACGGCCGCCGGCCACGCCCAGGACCTGGGGGCCGCCGCCGACGTGGTGAAGGGCATCGAGAACCTCGTACGCCGGATCATGCGCTACGAGGCCCGGTTCCGCGCGGACGGGCTGCTGCCGCCCGACGGCCGGGTGCGTACGACGGTCGCCTACGACTACGGGCGGGCGGTGAACCTGGCGCGCTGGGGGCTGTCCGCGCGCTACTGCACCCCGGCGGACGCGGAGGCGGCGATCGTCCACGCGGGGGCGCTGAGCAAGTCGGCCCACCTCTCCTGGGAGGAGTTCTCGGCGGGGTACGCGCTGGGGCGGGTGCTGCGGTTCGACGAGGAGGAGTACGGCCCGTTCTACGAACAGAACGTCCTCGCCCACCGGCTGCTGGCGGAGAGCGAGGGCAGTCCGTGGCGCCACATCCCGTGGCGGTGAGCCTGGGCCGTCCGGCCGGTCGGCTCAGCCGGCGGGCAGCAGGTGGCGGTAGCTGTCCGGGTTCTCCACCAGGTATTGCGCGAAGCTCTTGGCCGGGTGGCCGGTGAGCAGGGGCACGGCGTCCGACACGGCGGCCAGTTCGCCGCGCGCGATCGCCTCGTACGAGGTGACCCACCCGGCCACCTCCCAGTCCTCGGCCCCGTAGCCGGCCCGGGAGGCGTAGGCCTCCTCGCGGGTCTCGGGGACGTAGGTGACGGTACGTCCGGTGGCCCGGCTCAGCTCCTCGGCGGCCTCGGCGAGGGTGAACGCCTCGGGTCCGGTGAGGTCATAGGTCCTGCCGTCGTAGGTGGTGCCCTCGTCGAGCAGCACGGCGGCCGCCGCGTCCGCGATGTCCTCGTGGGCGACGGCCGCGACCCGCCCGTCGCCGCCCGGTCCGCGCAGCACGCCGTCGGCCCCCGTCATCGCGGGCAGCCCCGCCAGATACCAGTTGTCGCGCAGGAAGGTGTGGCGGACCTCGGCCGTACGGATGTGGGCCTCGGTGTCCCAGTGGTCGCGGGCGAAGGTGAACGTGGCGTCGGGCGCGGCACCTTGGAAGGACACGTAGACGATCCGTTCCACGCCCACCGCCACGGCCGCGTCGATCGCCGTGGTGTGCTCGCGCACCCGGTGGGGGCTCTCGTGCGCGGAGACCAGGAACAGGGTGTGCGCCCCGTCGAGGGCCCGCCGCATGGCCTCCGCGTCTCCGTAAGCGGCGGCGGGCGCGCGGTCCGCGCCGGGCAGGTCGGGCAGGCGGGCCGGGTCACGGCCGAGGAGCCGTACGGGTACGCCGGTGCGGGCGAGGCGCCGGGCAACCCGGCCGCCGACGGCTCCGCTCGCTCCGGTCACGGCGGTCAGGGGGCCGATCACTGGAGTTCGTCTTCCTCTCGTCGTGTTCCGTCCCGCGGGTCCGGCGGCCGGGACTCAGTGGTCCCGGCCGCCGGACCCGTTCCCGTACAGCGGCCGGCGGCGGCTGCTGAACGGGGGGCTGGGCGAGTGCTGCTAGTACGTGCGGCGGCGTGCCCTGCGCGTGGCCACCAGGACCGTTCCACCGGCGGCCACGAGCGCTGCCGCGATGGACCCGATGATCCATTCACCGCCCCGGGAGCCGGTGTCGGGAAGCTTGCCCGGGTGGCTCGGCGAGTGGGTGGGGTGCGGGGTGTGGTGCGTGGGGGTGGGGGTGGGGTCCGTCGGGGTCGGCGTCGGGTCCGTCGGGGTCGGCGTCGGGTCCGTGGGGGTGGGGGTGGGGTCCGTCGGGGTCGGCGTCGGGTCCGTCGGGGTCGGCGTCGGGTCCGTGGGGGTGGGGGTGGGGTCCGTCGGAGTCGGAGTCGGGTCCGTCGGCGTCGGCGTCGGATCGGTCGGCGTCGGGGTGGGGTCCGTCGGAGTCGGAGTCGGGTCCGTCGGCGTCGGCGTGGGAGTCGGATCGGTCGGCGTCGGCGTGGGGTCCGTCGGAGTCGGCGTCGGGTCCGTCGGCGTGGGAGTCGGGTCCGTCGGAGTCGGCGTCGGCTCCGGTGTGCAGGTCGGCAGGTCGCCGTCGAAGGGGTACGCGTGGATCTCCTGGCCCCCCGATGCGCCCGCCGAGGTGTGGGTGAGCGAACCCGCCGTGTAGAAGCGGCCGTTGGTGCCGCTCATGCTGAGCACGGTGGTGCTCGTCGGCTGGCCGACCAGGATGCTGCCCTCGAACTGGGCCGGACCGGTCAGCGACAGGTCGGTGGCGTCCGGGAAGTTCCACAGCAGGTTCTCGCGGAGGCCCTCGTTGGGGAACGAGCCCATGAACGTGGCGACGCTGCGGGTGCCGCCGTAGACGTTGACGAGGACGGTCGCGCCCTCGGGGATGCCGTTGAACACGAACCCCGTGTTGCCACCCGCCTCCGACTCCAGGTCCGCGTCCACGTCGAAGATCTGGATCGCGGACGTACCGTCACCGGTGAACGTCATGACGTCACCTGCCTTCTGCCACGTGCCCGTCACCTCCCGGTGATCGTCGCCGTCGTACGCGTAGCAGTGACTGGCCTCGGTGAGCTGCGGGCGCAGCGCGGTGTACGGGGCGGCCGCGTCCGCGTCGAAGCGCGGGGCGGTGGTGGGGTTCACCGTGCCCGTGAGCTCACCCGCGTACGCGACGCGGCCGGAGTGCGTGCCCTCCTCCGCGAGGAGGCGCTCGCCTTCGGCGATCGTGACGTCCCCGCCCGCCGTCAGATAGTCGGAGCCGTCCGGCGGCGGCACCCGCGAGCCGACGCCCGCGATGCCGACGTTGTAGATCTGCGAGACCCCGTCCCGCTTGTCCATGTCGAACCGGCCGAGGGTGACGACCTTCCCCTCCGCCTCGGCCGCCGCCTCCCGGACCAGGAAGTCGCCGCCGACGTAGACATTGATGTTGCTGTCGAAGTTGGTTACCGGGCCGTTGTTGGGGTCGTTCCAGCTGGGCGGGCAGGAGCTGCCGAGGCAGGGTCCCAGTCCGCCCGGCAGCGGATCGGCACCCGCGGCCGGGGCCAGCACGCCCACCATCGCCGCGGCCGTGGCCACTGTCACTGCTGCCCGGATTGCGTTGCCGCGCCTGCGCGCCTTCTGTTCCATGCCGCGCAATATGCATCTTTAATACCTAGTCATTTTGTATGACACGCCGGTTTCGCTCCGTTTCGTAGGCCTATGGGAGGTTTTTGGCGTACGACACGCGCAGGGGCACCGCGGCAACCACGGAACCCGCGGGACCGGTGCGTCAGAGAGCCAGCAGCTTCGCCTCCAACCGGGGATCGAGGCCCACGGCGGGGCGGTCGGGGCGCTGGGGAGCGACGCCGCCCCGCTCGCTCAGCCAGGTCCAGGTGTCCGCGACGGTCTCTCCGGCCGGCCGGCAGCGCAGCCCGGCGGCGTGCGCCTTGGCGTGGCCGCCCCGGTGCATGGTGTCGTGGAGCTCGCCCGGCGGGAGCCAGATCGGCAGGTCGCTCCACGGCTCGGCCCCGGCGGCCAGCAGAATGTCCGGACCGGTCCAGCGCAGCTCGGCGTCGGACGCGGTGACCGCGACGCAGGCGTCCAGCAGCTCGCCCATGGTGGTGTGGCCGGGGCGGCTCACGGTGTCGTACGGGCCGTTCAGCCCGCGCGCCGCCGCATCCAGGAGCCACCGGGCGAGGTCCCGGGCGTCGATGTACTGGAGCCCGGCCGTACGTGGGCCGGGGGCGATCACCGGGCCGCCGCGGGCGATCCGCGACAGCCACCAGGGCAGTCGGCCGACGTTCTCGCCGGGGCCGATGATCAGCCCGGCCCGCGCCAGCAGGGCCCGGTCCCCGAAGGCGTCCAGGGCGGCCAGCTCACCGCCGCGCTTGGCCTGGCCGTAGGGCACGTCCCCGCCCTCGTCCGGCGAGGCCCCGGCCAGCAGGGGGCTGTCCTCGCCCAGCCCCGCGGGGGTCGGGTAGGCGTAGACCGAGCGGCTGGAGACGTACGTGTAGTGCCCGGCCCGGCCGGTCAGCAGCCGGGCGGCGTCCCGTACGGCGGCGGGCGCACCGCTCCAGGTGTCGACGACCAGGTCCCAGGTCGCACCCCCGTCCGCGAGCGCCGCGAGCCCGGCCGCGCCCGCGGTGCGGTCCCCGGTCAGCGCGCGCACGCCGGGCGGGGGCGCGTGGTGGCCGCGGTGGAACACCGTGACCTGCCAGCCCCGCTCCAGCGCCGCGTCGGTGACCGCCCGTCCGACGAACTCCGTACCGCCCAGCATCAGAAGCCTCATGCGACGAGCCTGCCCGCACGGGCGCGGCCCCGTAACCCCGGCACGCTGTCAGCAGAACGGGGAACCTCCCGGCAGACGCCGCACGTCAGGGCGTGCGGGCCCAGGAACGCGAGCCTGCGCTCGGGGCGTACGCGCCCGGGGCACGGCCGCGCAGGTCGCGATGTACGGGCAGGGGCCCGGCCGCACACCACGGCCTACGCGCCGGGAGAGTGACGGCAGCTGAAAGGACCTGCCCGTCAGGCGAGTTCCAGGGGGAAGGCACCCCGGTGACCGGTGCCCGCGCCGTCGGCCGGGCGCGCCTCGAACTCCCGGCAGCTCCAGACCTCCTGGACGAACCCGGACCGCCGGTCCCACAGGTCCAGGACATCGTCCTCGCCCGCCGCTCCCCGGTAGGCCTCCTTGGCTCCACGGAAGCAGGCGAGGCCACCGGACAGGCCGCGGCCGGGGGCCGGGAAGTAGTCGGAGAAGGCGCAGGCGATGCAGGTCTGGAGGCGGATGCCGTCCGGGAGGATGCGCTGGACGGCGGCCAGGGCGGCGGCGAAGTCGCTTTCGGCGCGGGCCGACTCGTAGACCGCACCGTCCAGATGGAGGGCGAGGTGGAGGTCCGGGTCGGCCCGGCGCAGCGAGAGCAGGCAGCTGAGCGTGGCGTGCCGGAGCGTGCCCGCGACGAGGACGGGCAGCGGCAGGTCCCACTCCAGTACACAGTCGGTGAGTGCGCCGTCCGCGAGGGCGACCATCCCGCTCTCCGGCGGCATCCCCGCCACCGGGGCCAGGTCGTCGAAGCTCTCGCCCTCGAAGTCGACCCCTCGGATCCGGATGCGGAGCTGCTGTCCGTCCGTGGTGAGGACGACGGCGTCGGAACCCCTGCGGTCCCGGTACCAGCCGGCCCACGACTCATCTGTCATGGGCAGGGACTGTAGCCCCTGACCGGCCCCTGACCGGCCCCTCTGCCCGGCCCCTCTGCCCGAGCGCTCTGCCCGGCACAGCCCCGGCCGCCGCCCGGGCCTGGCGGTTCAACCCGCACATGGCATACGGGGCTCACGCCACATGGGCCACATGGGCGGACCGTCCGGCAGGTCGACCGTGCGGCCCAGGAAACGGAATCCGAGCCGCTCGTACAGCGTCCGGCTGCGGGCGCTGCTGGCCTCCAGATACGCGGGCACCCCCTCCCGGTCGCAGCGTTCCAGCTCCGCCCCGATCAGCTCCGCCCCGATGCCCTCCCCCTGGCGCTCGGGCCGGACGCCGATCATCAGGAGATAGGCGTGCGCGCGGTCGTGCGGGTGGACCGCTCCGGTGAGCCTCCCCACCAGCTCGCAGCGTTCGTTGCCGGGGTCGGCGGTCCGCCGCATCAGCGCGGGCGTGGGGTCCTCCTCCTCGGGGGCTCCGGCGGGCACCGGCAGCCACAGGGCCACCGCCGCGTCGCCCTCGGCAATGTCGATACGCCCTTCGGCGAGGGCGACGTCCACGAAGACGCCGAGGAACCTTCCGTGCACGGCCCGCCGGTGGGCCTCGTCCGGGAACACCCAGCTGCTGACCGGGTCGTGGTGGAACGCCTCTTCCATGACCGAGACGACCCGGGCCCTGTCCTCCGGTTGCGCCTGCTGTGTCCGTATGCCCATGACCGGCTGCCGCTCCTTCTGCTGTTCGCTCCAACCAACCTCCGAAATACTAGAGTTGAGGGGGCGGAACCGGTCATGGCGGTCGGTCAGCTGGTGCGGCGGGTGACGAATTCGGCCAGGGCCAGCAGGTCGCCCGCGCCGCTCGGGTCGGGGACCGCACGGGAGAGGTGGTGGACCGCGCGGGCCATCCGGTCGGCGGCGCAGACCTGGGCCCAGTCCCGGCCGCCGGCCCGGTCCACCGCGTCGGCCGCCCGGTTGACCTCGGCGGAGGTGCTCATGGGGCCCCGGTAGAGGGCGGCGAGCTCGGCGGCGGCCGGGGTGCCGGAGGTGAGGGCGGCGACCACGGGCAGGGACTTCTTGTGGGCGGACAGGTCGGCCCCGACGGGTTTGCCGGTGCGCTCCGGGTCGCCCCAGATGCCGATCAGGTCGTCGATGAGCTGGAAGGAGAGCCCCGCCTCCCGTCCGAAGCCGTCCATCGCCCGGACCGCCCGGTCCTCCGCCCCGGCGTAGAGGGCGCCGAGCGCACAGGCACAGCCGAGCAGGGCACCGGTCTTGGCGGTCGCCATCGCGAGGCATTCGTCGAGGGTGACCTCGTCGGGGCCGCGCTCCTCGAAGGCGCAGTCCGCCTGCTGGCCCGCGCACAGCTCGATGACGCAGGAGGAGAGGCGGGCGGCGGCGCGGGCGGCGGCCGGATGTGTGTCCTCGGCGAGCAGCCGCTGGGCGAGGGCGAGCATGGCGTCGCCGGCGATGATCGCGTCCGGGATGCCGAAGACCGCCCAGGCGGTGGGACGGTGCCTGCGGGTGGTGTCCTCGTCGATGACGTCGTCGTGGAGCAGGGTGAAGTTGTGAGCGAGTTCGACGGCGACGGCGGCCCGCACCGCCCGCTCGGGATCGCCGCCCAGCGCGCGGGCGGCGGCCAGCACGAGGGCCGGCCTGATGGCCTTCCCGGCCTGCCCGGCGGCGGGGGTCCCGTCGGCGTTCTCCCAGCCGAAGTGGTACATCGCGATCCGGCGTATGCCGCCGGGCAGCGACTCCACGGCCGATCGCAGATGGGGGTCGACGACCGCGCGGGTGCGCTCCAGCAGCGCCGCGGCCTCGTGCCCTTCCGTCGCTGCGTCCGTACTGGTCATGGTCACGGTCACTCCTGGGGCGAGGCGATGGGTGCGGGCCCGGGGGTCCGGGCGGCCGCTGCCGCCCGGACCCCCGGGGTGAGCTCGATATCAGCGCCAGCGGCTGACCTCGACGTTCTCCAGCACTCCGAGGGCGTCCGGCACCAGAATGGCGGCGGAGTAGTACGCCGTCACCAGGTAGGAGATGATTGCCTGCTCGTCGATCCCCATGAAGCGGACCGAGAGGCTCGGCTCGATCTCGTCGGGGATGCCGGTCTGCTGGAGACCGATGACCCCCTGCTCGGCCTCGCCGGTCCTCATGCAGATGATGGAGGTGGTGCGGGCATCGGAGACGGGGATCTTGTTGGACGGGAAGATCGGCACTCCGCGCCAGGCGGGCACGTGGTGGCCGCCGATGTCGATGCTCTCCGGGACGAGCCCACGCCGGTTGCACTCGCGGCCGAAGGCGGCGATGGCCCGCGGATGGGCGAGGAAGAGCTTCGATCCACGGCGCCGCGAGAGCAGTTCGTCCATGTCGTCCGGGCTGGGCACCCCGTCGTGCGGCTGGAGCCGCTGCCCGTAGTCGCAGTTGTTGAGCAGTCCGAACTCCCTGTTGTTGATCAGCTCGTGCTCCTGGCGCTCACGCAGCGCCTCGACCGTGAGCCGCAACTGCTGCTCGGTCTGGTTCATCGGCTGGTTGTAGAGATCGGCGACCCTGCTGTGCACCTTCAGCACCGTCTGGGCGACGCTCAGTTCGTACTCGCGCGGAGCGGCGTCGTAGTCGACGAAGGTGTGCGGGACGACGGCCTCGCCCACATGCCCGGCGGAGAGGTCGATCTCCGCCTCGCCGTACTTGTTGGTCCGCTGCTGCGGGATGGAGAGCAGACCTGCGAGGTGGCCGTGCAGTGATTCGGCGCGCTCCGCGAGGTTGTAGACATCGGCACGGCTCAGGGTCAGCAGCGTGCACGCGGTGACGGCGCGGGCGGTGTACTCCCAGACGGCATCACCGTCGATCAGACTGTGGTCACCGAAATACGCGCCGTCGGCGAGGACCCCGAGCTCCATCTCGTCCCCGTAGGGCCCGGAGCCGATCTTCTGGACCTTGCCGTGCGCCAGCAGATAGACCCGGTCCGCCGCGTCCCCCGAGGCGGCGAGCACCTCCCCCGCGGCCACGTCCCGCTGCTCGCACCTGCGGGCGAGCTCGGCGAGCACCTCCTCGTCCCCGAAGTCCCTCAGAGCGGGCAGCTCCCCCAGTTCCGCGGGGATGACGGCCACCCGGTCCCCGGTCTGGACGAAGGTCACCCGGCCGTCACCGACCGAATAGCTGAGCCGACGGTTCACCCGGTACGTACCGCCTTGTACCTGCACCCACGGCAGCATCTTCAGCAGCCACCGTGAGGTGATCTCCTGCATCTGCGGCGCGGACTTGGTGGTCGTCGCGAGGTTCCGCGCAGCCGCCGTCCCCAGACTCTGCTGCGGCGGCGCCTGCGTGTCGCGAACCTCTTCACCAACGGACATCTGACGTCCTCTCGATCATGGGCTGACCTGCGAGGAAAAGCCTTTCAGCAGGGGACTCCGCACGCCATTACACAAAAGAGTGTGACTAATCGGCCTCCGGTCGGGGCACGTTGCTCCTCGTCGCCGTGCGGGCCGGGAAATTTGCATCACACATGCCACTTATCTACGGTGGGGCTCATGCGGCTGACGAGATTCACCGACGTGGCCCTCCGCGTTCTCATGCGCCTCGCGGTCACCGAGGGCGGAGATCCGCCGACCACCCGCGAGGTGGCGGCCACCATGCGGGTGCCGTACACCCACGCCGCGAAGGTCGTCGCCCGACTCCAGCACCTCGGCCTCCTCGACGCCCGCCGCGGCCGGGGCGGCGGGCTCACGCTCACGACGGCCGGACACTCCGCCTCGATCGGCTCGCTGGTGCGGGAGCTGGAAGGGGCGGAGGAGGTCGTCGAGTGCGAGGGCGGCACCCCCTGCCCGCTCCGCTCCGCCTGCCGGCTGCGCGGCGCGCTGCGCCAGGCCCAGGAAGCCTTCTATGCCTCACTGGACCCGATCACCGTCACCGACCTCGTCGCCGCCCCCACGGGCCCGCTGCTGCTGGGCATCGGCAGCGGCCCGCCACCGGACTGAGCCCGACGGGCACCCGACCAAACCCGGTCGGCACCCCTCGGACGCCCGCGCCCGCACGTCTCCTCTTCGCCAAAAATATGCATCTCACATTCCAATAAGGAGCTCCTTCCATGCTCTCCGACCGGTCCACCGCCACTGTCCGCGCCACCCTCCCCGCCGTCGGCGCGGCCATGGGGGACATCGCGGACCTCTTCTACGAGAAGCTCTTCGCCGCCCACCCCGAGTTGCTGCGGGACCTGTTCAACCGGGGCAATCAGGCCTCCGGCGACCAGCGACGGGCGCTCGCCGGTTCCATCGCCGCGTTCGCGACCCAGCTGGTGGAGCGGCCCGGCACCCGCCCCGACGCGATACTGGACCGGATCGCCCACAAGCACGCCTCTCTCGGGGTGGCCCCCGAGCAGTACGAGGTGGTGCACACCCACCTCTTCGCCGCCATCGCCGAGGTCCTGGGCGACGCGGTCACCCCTGAGGTCGCCGCGGCCTGGGGCGAGGTCTACTGGCTGATGGCGAACTCCCTCATCGCCGCCGAGGAGCGCCTCTACGCCCAGCAGGGCGTCCTGGCGGGCGCGGCGTGGCGGGAATGGGAGGTCACCGCCCGGATCGAGGAGACCAAGGACGTCACCACCTTCCGCCTCCACCCGGCGGACGGCAGCGACGCCCCCGCGTTCCGCCCCGGCCAGTACGTATCCGTACAGGTCGAACTCCCGGACGGAGCCCGCCAGATACGCCAGTACAGCCTGTCCTCGGCCCCCGGCTCCCCGCTGCGTTCGATCACCGTCAAACGCGTGCGCGGGGCCGGCACCCCCGACGGCGAGGTCTCCCGCCACCTGCACGAGCACACCCGCGCGGGCCACCTGCTGAGCCTCTCCGCCCCCTACGGGGACCTGGTGCTCGACGACCTGGACGCGCCGCTGCTGCTGGCATCGGCGGGCATCGGCTGCACCCCCATGCTGTCGATGCTGGAGCACCTGGCCGGGGAGGGCCACGACCGCCCCGTCACCGTGGTGCACGGCGACCGCTCCCCCGCCGACCACGCCCTGCGCACCGACCACGTCCGGCTGACGGAGAAGCTCCCCGACGCCGAGGCGCACTTCTGGTACGAGACCCCGGATGCCGGGCACCCGGCGAATCGCACGGGGCTCGTCGACCTGAACAGCATCACCGTATGGCCGGGCACCCACGCCTATCTGTGCGGTCCGCTCCCCTTCATGCGCGCCGTCCGCACCCAGTTGCTGGAGGCGGGGGTCCGCCCGGCCGACATCCACTACGAGGCGTTCGGCCCGGACCTCTGGCCGACCGCCCCCTGAAACGGCGGAGAGGCATCCGAAACCACGAGCGGGCGACAATGGGCGGGTGAACCGCCCGTCCCGCCTCGACGCCCTTCTGCACCCCTGGCTGCCCTCCCCGCTGCGAGAAGCCCACGACGAGCGTTTCGCGCGCCACGGAGTGCGGCTGTTCCTCAAGAGGGACGACCTGATCCACCCCGATCTGCCGGGCAACAAGTGGCGCAAGCTCGCCCTCAACCTGGCGGCGGCCGCCGGGCGCCCCATGCTGACGTTCGGCGGGGCGTACTCCAACCACCTGCGGGCCACCGCGGCGGCCGGAAGGCTGCTGGGCTTTCCCACCATCGGCGTCGTCCGCGGCGACGAGCTGGCCCGCAGGCCACTCAACCCGTCGCTGGCCCGATGCGCGGACGACGGCATGCGGCTGCACTTCGTGGACCGTGCGACGTACCGCGCGAAGGCCTCCCCCGAGGTCCTGGACGGCCTGCTGAGCCGGTACGGGGACGTTGTGGTCATCCCGGAGGGCGGCAGCAACGCGTTGGCCGCTCAGGGCTGTACGGCGCTGGGGCGCGAGCTGGCCGGTGAGGCCGATGTGGCGGCCGTGGCCTGCGGGACCGGCGGGACCCTCGCCGGTCTCGCCGCCGGTCTGGCCCCCGGGCAGCGGGCCCTCGGCATCCCCGTGCTGCGCGGCGCCTTCCTGGGCGAGGCGGTGCAACGGCTCCAGCGCGAGGCGTTCGGCGGACCGGCCGGGAACTGGTCGCTGGACGAGCGCTTCGCCTTCGGCGGTTACGCCCGCTCCACCCGGGAGCTGGAGGCGTTCGCCGCGGACTTCGAGGACCGGCACGGGCTGCCCGTGGAGCGCGTCTACGTCGCGAAACTGCTGTTCGCGCTGACCGCGCTGACCGAGGAGGGGGCGTTCCGGCCGGGCACCCGGGTGGCCGCCGTCGTGACCGGCGCCCCGGAGGCACCGACCGCCCACAAGTCACCCGACCGACCGCCACCCCGCTCGGGCCCCGCCCGCGGGGCACCCGGCTGACCGCCACCCCGCTCGGGCCCCACCCACGGGGCAGCCCCGAGGCGCCCCCAGGCGCCCCACAACCGCGGCCAGGGCCCGCCGACGGCCACTCGTCCTGCCGCCGGCCCTCCCGCCATCCTCGGATCCGTCGCCGCCACGGCACGCGACCGAACACTTCCAGGCGAACGGACACCCCGTGATGCGGAGCTTCGAGCGGGCGAGAGCGGGCGCCGGTGCTTCGGGGACGGTTCGATCGCCTGACGTCTGGGTACGTCAATCCGGCGCCGGTTCTTCGTAATTGGAGGCCGCAGACCCCTAGCCACTGTGTGTACTCATATGCCTACCATGAGTGACGGTCGGGGACTGGGGTCCGCGTCACACGGCATCATGGATCCGATAGCGTCGCCAAGCCAAGAACCGTCGACGGACCGCATGGCTCCGGGCCACCCTTCCCGGAACCTCGAAAGAGTTTGTGCCACCTTGGAGGTGAGGGTGTCCCAGATCGCAGGCGAGCCCGGGAATCAGGACTTCGTGGAAGTCCGGCTGCCCGCTGCGGGTGCCTACCTGTCGGTGCTGCGAACGGCCACGGCCGGTCTCGCAGCGCGTTTGGACTTCACTCTCGACGAGATCGAGGATCTTCGTATCGCGGTCGACGAGGCCTGCGCGATCCTGCTTCAGCAGGCCGTGCCGGGCTCCGTCCTCAGCTGCGTCTTCCGTCTCGTCGACGACTCCCTCGAAGTGACGGTGTCGGCCCCCACGACGGACGGCCGGGCGCCCGAGCGCGACACCTTCGCCTGGACGGTGCTCTCCGCACTCGCGGGCAAGGTCGAGTCCACGGTCGCCGATGACCGTACGGTCAGCATCAGCCTCTACAAACAGCGCGGCGCGGGCCCCGGGCCGGCGTGAGCGACGGGAACGGGGACGGTCCTGTGCGGGACGAGACGATCCGACCCGGGGTGGTGCGCCCAGCAGGCATCCCGGAGCAACAGGCCCGGCCGCATCCGGTGGACGGAGCGGACGGGCCCGAGAGCCTCAACGTCGCGGTGGAGCAGCAGTCGCAGGCAGAGCGGGCGGGCCAGATGAGCGAGCACGGGCACCACGATCCACACGACCGCAGCGGGGCGCGGGCCCTGTTCATAGAGTTGCGGGAGCTGCCCGACGGCTCCGCGGAGAAGGCCGAGCTGCGCAATCGGCTGGTGCGTATGCATCTGCCGCTGGTCGAGCATCTGGCCCGCCGCTTCCGCAACCGCGGCGAGCCCCTGGACGACCTGACCCAGGTCGCCACCATCGGGCTGATCAAGTCGGTGGACCGGTTCGACCCGGACCGGGGTGTGGAGTTCTCGACGTACGCGACCCCCACGGTGGTCGGCGAGATCAAGCGCCACTTCCGGGACAAGGGCTGGGCGGTGCGGGTGCCGCGACGCCTCCAGGAGCTGCGGCTTTCGCTGACCACGGCCACCGCGGAGCTCTCCCAGCAGCACGGCCGCTCACCGACCGTGCACGAGCTGGCCGAGCGGCTCGGCATCTCCGAGGAGGAGGTGCTGGAGGGCCTGGAGTCCGCCAACGCGTACAGCACGCTGTCGCTGGACGTGCCGGACACCGACGACGAGTCCCCCGCCGTCGCGGACACCCTGGGCTCGGAGGACGAGGCCCTGGAGGGCGTGGAGTACCGGGAGTCCCTCAAGCCGCTCCTGGAGGACCTGCCGCCGCGCGAGAAGCGCATCCTGCTGCTGCGCTTCTTCGGCAACATGACCCAGTCGCAGATCGCCCAGGAGGTCGGCATCTCTCAGATGCACGTCTCGCGGCTGCTGGCCCGCACCCTGGCGCAGCTGCGCGAGCGGCTGCTCGTCGAGGAGTAACGCCCGGGAGTCAGGAGCAGCCCACCTGGAGTGGTCCCCGTGGGCCCAGTGGCCCCCGGGTCCTGCCGGACTCAGGCGTCGGGGGTCTTCGCGGGTCCCCGGCGGATGCCCAGGATCTCGGTGGTCGCCGGGTTCAGGACGAGCACCAGACCGGTCACGGCGACCACCGCGAGGACGATCCCGGTGGGGATCAGCGCGCCCTGCGACCGCAGCAGCGTCCAGGCCACCGGCAGCGCCATGATCTGCGTGATCAGCGCGGGGCCCCGGCTCCAGCTGCGCAGCAGCATCAGCCCGCGGGCGGCGAGCAGCGGAATGGCGCCCAGAGCGATCAGGGTGATGCCGACCGTCTCCGCCTGCTGGGTGCTTTCGAGGCGGCCGAGCAGCCCCATGACCAGCAGGTAGATCCCGCCGATGGCGAGCGCCGCGCCTTCGAGGGCGTTGATCCCGGCGAGGAGGGTGATCCTTCGCGGGCGCTCCGTCACGGCGGGCGAGGGGGAGGGCGAGGTCGCTTCAGTGCTCACGCCCTTCAGGTTGGCATCCCGGAGGGCCGGAAGTGAAGCCGGGGTGCGCGGCCCCCTCCCCGTCGCGTACGCGGGAGGAGAGCGGCGGTCACGGGGCGTCACCGGCGGGGAGCACAGCGAACCGGGACTACTGGACCGAACCGCCCGGTAGGTAGGCTGGCGGGCATGCGCGCACTCCTCGTGGTCAACCCAGCTGCTACCACCACCAGTGCGCGCACCCGTGACGTGTTGATCCACGCGCTGGCCAGCGAGATGAAGCTGGAGGCGGTGACCACGGAGTACCGGGGGCACGCACGGGATCTGGGGCGGCGGGCCGCGGACAGCGACGACATCGACCTGGTGGTCGCCCTCGGCGGCGACGGCACGGTGAACGAGGTCGTGAACGGGCTGCTGCACCGGGGCCCGGACGTGGACCGGCTGCCGAGGCTCGCCGTGGTTCCCGGCGGCTCCACCAATGTCTTCGCGCGCGCCCTGGGGCTGCCCAACGACGCGGTCGAGGCGACCGGCGCGATCCTGGACGCCCTGGAGAACCGGACCGAACGCACGGTCGGCCTGGGGCTCGCGGCCGGCACCCCGGGCACCGAGGACGAGTCCGTCCCCGAACGCTGGTTCACTTTCTGTGCCGGACTCGGCTTCGATGCGGGAGTGGTCGGCCGGGTCGAACAGAAACGCGAGGGCGGCAAGCGGTCGACGCACGCCCTGTACGTACGCCAGGTGGTGCGGCAGTTCCTGAACGAGGCCCACCGGCGACACGGGACGATCACGCTCGACGTGCCCGGCCAGGACCCGGTCACCGACCTCGCGCTCTCCATAATCTGCAACACCGCCCCCTGGACCTACCTGGGCAATCGTCCGGTCTACGCCTCGCCGAAGGCCTCCTTCGACACCGCGCTGGACGTCCTCGGACTGAAGCGTCTGTCCACTCCGGCGGTGGCTCGTTACGGCACCCAGCTGCTCACATCGAGCCCCGAGAAGGGGCCGCGCGGCAAGCACGCCGTTTCGCTGCACGACCTCACCGACTTCACCTTGCATTCAAAGGTTCCACTGCCCTTCCAGATGGACGGCGACCACTTGGGACTGCGTACGAGCGTGACGTTCACAGGCGTACGCCGTGCACTGCGTGTGATTGTGTGAGTGGAAGGGCCTAAAGTCCTTTAACTCGAACGTTTGGACTGGCCCCCACCCCTTAGAAGTGCGGCTGTGACCTAGTCGACACCGAGGAATCAAAAAAAACTTTCCAGAAGGGGTTGTATCCGCCGCCGAGGTTTGCGAATCTCTACATGGCGATCGGGACGGCCCGCAACACCGGCCTCCACTGAGAGCCAGAACCCCTCCTCACCTCACAGACCACACCCAGTTCATCTGGGAGTCGGCCCGTCATCTGCGGGGGGATTCGTGAAAGCGTTCACATTCACAAGCAACAAGCGTGTAATACCAAGGAGAGGTAGCAGCCATGGACTGGCGTCACAACGCCGTTTGTCGTGAGGAAGACCCCGAGCTGTTCTTCCCCATCGGCAACACCGGTCCTGCGCTGCTGCAGATCGAGGAAGCCAAGGCTGTCTGCCGCCGCTGCCCCGTCATGGAGCAGTGCCTGCAGTGGGCGCTTGAGTCCGGTCAGGACTCCGGCGTATGGGGTGGCCTCAGCGAGGACGAGCGCCGCGCGATGAAGCGCCGCGCCGCTCGCAACCGGGCGCGTAACGCCAGCGCCTGAGCGACCCCCGCACCAAGCCTCAGCCCGGCGGCGCGTACAGAGCGTACGCACAGCCCCGCCTTCGAGTCGCAGCGCGCAGTACCCCGAAGCGCATCGCAACGTGAGTACCACGGAGCGGGCCCGGACCGTCACCACGGTCCGGGCCCGCTCTGCTGTGCGCGCTCCCGCGCCTGCTCCTACTTGTCGCCCCGGACCGGGAGGTCCAGGATCACCTGGGTGCCGCGCCCGGGGGCCGGGACCATGCCGAACACACCGCCCAACTCCCCCTCCACCAGCGTCCGTACGATCTGGAGGCCCAGGTTTCCGGCCTGCTTCGGGTCGAAGCCCTCGGGCAGTCCGCGCCCGTCGTCGGTGACCTTGATCAGCAGCCGCCCCTCGGCCGGCGATCCGCCGCGCACGGCCGAGACCTCCACCGTCCCGTGGTCGGCCACGGCGAACGCGTGCTCCAGGGCGTTCTGCAGAACCTCGGTCAGCACCATGGACAGCGGGGTGGCGACCTCGGCGTCGAGGATGCCGAAGCGTCCGGTGCGCCGGCAGGTCACCTTGCCCGGGGAGATCTCGGACACCATCGCGATGACCCGGTCGGCGATCTCGTCGAACTCGACGCGCTCGTCCAGGTTCTGGGAGAGCGTCTCGTGGACGATGGCGATCGAGCCGACGCGCCGGACGGCCTCGTTGAGCGCCTCGCGCCCCTGCTCGGAGTCCATCCTGCGGGCCTGGAGGCGCAACAGGGCGGCCACCGTCTGGAGGTTGTTCTTCACCCGGTGGTGGATCTCCCGGATGGTCGCGTCCTTGGTGATCAACTCGCGTTCGCGGCGACGGAGTTCGGTGACGTCCCGGAGCAGGACCAGCGAGCCGATCCGGGCCCCCTTGGGCTTGAGCGGGATGGCCCGCAGCTGGATGACCCCGCCCGCGCACTCGACCTCGAACTCGCGGGGCGCGTAACCGCTGGCGACCTTGACCAGGGCCTCGTCCACCGGCCCCCGGGAGGGGGCCAGTTCGGCGGTGACGGTGCCGAGGTGGTGGCCGACCAGGTCGGAGGCGAGGCCGAGGCGGTGGTAGGCGGAGAGGCCGTTGGGGCTGGCGTACTGGACGATCCCGTCGGCGTCGAGCCTGATCAGCCCGTCGCCGACGCGCGGGGAGGCGTCCATGTCGACCTGCTGGCCGGGGAAGGGGAAGGCCCCGGCGGCGATCATCTGGGCCAGGTCGGAAGCGGACTGCAGGTAGGTGAGCTCCAGCCGGGAGGGGGTGCGCACGGTGAGCAGGTTGGTGTTACGGGCGATGACGCCGAGCACCCGGCCCTCGCGGCGTACGGGGATGGACTCGACCCGTACGGGCACCTCCTCGCGCCACTCCGGGTCGCCCTCGCGCACGATCCGGCCCTCGTCCAGCGCGGCGTCCAGCAGCGGGCGGCGGCCGCGCGGCACCAGGTGGCCGACCATGTCGTCCTGGTAGGAGGTGGGCCCGGTGTTGGGGCGCATCTGGGCGACGGAGACGTACCGGGTGCCGTCGCGGGTGGGGACCCAGAGCACGAGGTCGGCGAAGGAGAGGTCGGAGAGCAGCTGCCACTCCGAGACCAGCAGGTGGAGCCACTCAAGGTCGGTGTCGCTCAGAGCGGTGTGCTGGCGGACGAGGTCGTTCATGGAGGGCACGGGTGGAGCGTACCTGGGGTTACCGCGCGTGTTCGAACCGAACGGCCCGCCCGGCCGTGCCAAGCTGCGGGGCATCGGGTGAAGGCCGATGGACAGGCGTGATGCGGGGCCGGAGAATGTCGTGCACACGGATGGACACGGGCAATTGGTCTAGTCCACAATGAGTTCACCAAGACCCCGCTCTCCCCGCACAGGAGAGCGGACCGAGGCACCGGCGCTCTCTGCCCTGACCGCGCAAGGTGCCTCATGTGGCCGACGGCACCGCACACCGCCGGCCAGGCAGCTCCGGGCTGCGGTGCCGGGCGGGCTGAGGGTCCCGCTCTGGCGCCGCGGCCCGCGGGTGTTCTCGGGGCCGTATCACCTGCGGGGCCCGGTGGGCAGCGGATCTCGGCTCTCAGCGGGTCTCGGTGACCTTGGCCAGGGCGCGCGGGGCGTCCGGGTCCTGACCCCGGGCGATCGTCACCTCGTACGCCAGCATCTGGAGCGGCAGGATCTCCAGGACCGGCTGCAACTCCTCCCGAACCCCGGCCGTGGGCAGCGAGAAGCCCGCCGACGCCTCCTCCACCTGGGCCTTGGGGCCGACCACGAACAGGTCCGCGCCCCGGCCCCGCAGCCGGTCCAGCACCGGCTGGAGGGCCTCGCCGCCCCGGCCGTCGGTGACCACGGCGATCACCGGGGAGATGTTGTCGACCATCGCCAGCGGGCCGTGCAGCAGATCCGCACCGGAGTAGGAGAGCGCGGGGATGTAGCTGGTCTCCATCAGCTTCAGCGCCGCTTCCTTGGCCGTGGGGTAGCCGTAGCCGCGCGAGGTGATCACCATGCGCTCGGCGAAGCGGTAGCGGGAGGCCAGCGCCTTGACCTCGGCGCGGCGGCCGAGGATCGCGCCCGCGAGGTCGGGCAGGCTCGCGGCGGCCTGCGTACCGTCCACCCCGGCGAGGCCCTCCACGAAGAGGTAGAGGGAGAGGAGGGACGCGGTGTACGTCTTGGTGGCCGGGAGCGCCTTCTCCGGGCCCGCCAGGATGTCGATGTGGTGCTCCGAGACGGCGGCGAGCGCCGAGTCCGGGTTGTTGGTGACGGCGAGGGTGACGGCCCCCGCGTCCCGGGCGGCCCTCGTGGAGGCCACCAGGTCCGGCGAGCCGCCCGACTGACTGACGGTGATCACCAGGACGTCCCGCAGGTCGGGCTTGGCCCCGTAGGCCGTCGTGGTGGACATCGAGGCCAGTCCGCAGGGCAGCCCGAGCCGGATCTCCAGCAGGTACTTCGCGTAGAGCGCCGCGTTGTCCGACGTACCCCGGGCGGTGAGCAGCACGAACCGGGGCTTCTTGGCGGCGATCTCGGCGGCGACCTCGCGGATGCGGGGCGCGCCCTGTTCGAGGATGCGGCGCAGCATCGCGGGCTGCTCGGCCATCTCGCCGGACATGATGCGGCCGGGCTCGTCGCCCTGGCCGCTCCGGTCGGCCGGTGGGGTGGCGGACATATGGGGGCCTCCCTGCGCTGTCGGCTGCGGTGTCGGCGTACGGGCGGTGCGTCTAGGCAGGCGCGTCCACGGGGGGTGCGTCCTCGGGGGTGCGCGATCCGTTCCGTACCGCACAAGTCGACCAGGCATTGCCGAGGCCCGCCAGCGGGCCGGGGCGGGCGGGCCGGTGGGCGCGCAAGCGTGCGGGCCGATGGGCGGACTGTTCACCGTACGGCCGCCCGATTCTGCTAAATTGGGAACTTGATTGGTCTATACCACCGGCTCCCCTAGTCAGATCGGCAGGCACAGCGTGGAAGTTGTCATCGTCCCGGACGCCACGGCAGGCGGCGAACTGATCGCGGAGGCCATCGCAGCCCTGCTCAGCCGCAAGCCCGACGCCCTGCTCGGCGTTGCCACCGGCTCGACTCCGCTGCCCATCTACCGCGCGCTCGCCGCGAAGGTCGCCTCCGGCGCGGTCGACGCGTCGCGCGCCCGGATCTGCCAGCTCGACGAGTACGTCGGACTGCCCGCGGGCCACCCGGAGTCGTACCGATCGGTGGTCCTGCGCGAGGTCGTCGAGCCGCTCGGGCTGTCCGAGGCGGCCTTCATGGGCCCCGACGGCTCGGCCGAGGACGTCCAGGCCGCGTGCGAGGCGTACGACCGGGCGCTGGCGGAGGCGGGCGGCGTCGACCTCCAGCTGCTGGGCATCGGCACCGACGGGCACATCGGCTTCAACGAGCCGTGCTCCTCACTCGCCTCGCGCACCCGGATCAAGACGCTGACCGAGCAGACCCGGGTCGACAACGCGCGGTTCTTCGACAACGACATCGACCAGGTGCCGCACCACGTGATCACCCAGGGCATCGGGACGATCCTGGACTCCCGCCACCCGATCCTGCTGGCCACCGGCGAGGGCAAGGCGGAGGCCGTCGCGCAGACGGTGGAGGGGCCGGTCGCCTCGATCGTGCCCGCGTCGGCGCTCCAGCTGCACCCGCACGCGACGGTGGTGGTCGACGAGGCGGCTGCGTCGAAGCTGAAGCTGGCGGACTACTTCCGGGCCACGTATGCGGCGAAGCCGTCGTGGCAGGGGCTGTAGGCCCCTGGCGGTACGGCGAAGGGCCGGGGCACCGTGGTGGTGTCCCGGCCCTTCGCCGTATGCCGCCCGTCCGGCGAGAGGCTTTGTCCTCGATCGCCGGACGGGCTTGATCTTGCCGCCGGAGGCTTCGACCCGCGCCTCTGACTCAGGGCTTCGTGTCCGTGATCGCCTCCACCGCCGCCTCGCCGCAGACGCGGGCCGCGCCGTGGGTGGCCGCGTACAGGGCGCCCCGGGGCTCCGACTGGGGCAGGCCCATCTCGACCACGACCGTGTCCGGGCGGGCCGCCAGCAAGGCGTCGAGCGCCCTGCCCATCCAGGCGTGCCGGTGCTCGTCACGGACGACGGCGACGATACGACGGTCCCCCGCAGCCTCCAGGGCCGCGGCCACCGGGTCGGCGCTCTCGTCGGTGTACGTGTCCGCGTCGGTGCCGGGCAGCAGCTCGGTCAGGGCGGTCGCGACACCCCACGGGGTCTCGGCGCCGACCGCGATGTTCGCCACCGGGCTGAACGTGGCCACGTACGCCGCCTCGGTCAGCCGGTCGCCGGAGCCGGTCACCCGGACCGCGCGGCGGGCGGCCACCAGGCCGATGTCGGAGCTGACTCCGGTGCCGGGCGCGGTCCCCTCCTGCACTTCCGCGCCCGGCTCCGGGACATCCCCCCGGGCCCTCTGCGTCCAGGACGCGAGGGCTCGTACTCGGGCGGCCGCGTCCGCGAGCCGCTCCTCGGCCAGTTCCCCGCTGCGTACGGCCCCGACGATGGCGTCGCGGAGCCGCAGCACCGTCTCCTCGTCGCACAGGCCGCCGCCGACACAGATGGCGTCGCAGCCCGCGGCGATGGCGAGGACGGAGCCGCGCTCGATGCCGTAGACCTTGGAGATGGCCTCCATCTCGATGCCGTCCGTGACGATCAGGCCGTCGTAGCCCAGCTCCTCGCGCAGCAGACCGGTGAGGATCTGCGGGCTGACCGTGGCCGGGCGGTCGGGGTCGAGTGCGGGAAGCAGGATATGCGCGCTCATCACCGATTGGGAACCCGCGGCGATGGCCGCCCGGAAAGGCACCAGCTCACGGGCGTGCAGGGTGTCGAGATCCACATCGATGCGGGGGATCGCGTGGTGCGAGTCGACCGCGGTGTCGCCGTGGCCGGGGAAGTGCTTGGTGCAGGCGGCGACACCGGCGGCCTGGAGGCCCTCGACGTACGCGGCGGTGTGCCGGGCGACCAGCTGGGGGTCGGCGCCGAAGGAGCGTACGCCGATGACCGGGTTGCCCACGTTGGCGTTGACGTCGGCGGACGGCGCCCAGTTGAGGTTGACGCCGCACTCGGCGAGCCGGCGGCCCAGCTCCTGGGCGACGGACCGGGTGAGATGGACGTCGTCCACCGAGCCGAGGGCGTAGTTGCCGGGGAACGAGGACCCGTGCACGACCTCCAGGCGTGTCACGTCCCCGCTCTCCTCGTCGATCGCGACGAGGATGTCCTCGCGTTCGGCGCGCAGCCGCTCCGTGAGCGCGGCGAGCTGCTCGGGCGAGTGGACGTTACGGCCGAAGACCCCGACGGCTCCGAGGCCCTCGCCGACGCGGCGCAGCAGCCAGTCGGGTGCGGTGGTTCCGGCGAATCCGGGCTGGAGCACCGTGAGCGCGTCGCGGGTCAGGGTGTCCGAGCCGTGTACGAATGTGGTCATGGGAAGCCCTTTATCCCTTCACCGCGCCGGCGGTCATGCCGCCGACGGCCTTGCGCTGGAGGAAGAGGAAGACGACGAGCACGGGGAGCGAGAAGAGCGCGGAGGCGGCCATGGTGGCGCCCCAGTCGTTGCCGAACGCGGTCTGGAACTGCGTCAGCCAGCGCGTCAGGGTCTGCGCCTCCTTGTCCTTGTTCAGGACCAGGACCATCGCGAACTCGTTCCAGGCGGTGATGAAGCCGAAGAGCGAGGTCGACATCAGGCCGGGGGCGAGCAGCGGGAAGATCACCTTGCGGAAGGCCTGGCCGCGGGTGCAGCCGTCGATCTGCGCGGCCTCCTCCAGCTCGACCGGGACGGCGGCGATGAAGCCGCGCAGGGTCCAGATGGTGAAGGGGAGGACCATCACGAAGTAGATCATCGTGAGCAGCGGGATGCTGTTCAGCATGTCGCCGTCGCGGGCGATCATGTACATCGCGATGACCATGACCTCCCAGGGGGCCATCTGCGCCATCATCACGATGAGGACGATCCCCTTGCGGCCCTTGAACTTCATGCGGGCGATCGCGAAGCTCGCTGCCAGGGCGACGAGGAGGGCGAGGATCACCGCGCCGACGGTCACCAGGAGGCTGTTGGTGACGTACGTCCAGAACAGGTCGACGCCGGTCGCCGTCGTGTAGTTCTCGAAGGTCGGCGTGAAGACGAAGACGGGGTCCTTGGTGAGGATCTCCTGCTGCGGCTTCAGCGAGGACGAGACCATCCAGTAGACGGGGAAGATGAAGAGCCCGGTGAGGAGGAGGGCGGCGAGGTTCTTCGCCACCGCGGCCGGCCGGAGGGGCTTGCGGGTCCGCAGCTTCTGGGGGGTCTGCGCGGTCTGCGTGGTACTCACTGCTCATCCTCCTGCTTCAGGATCAGGCGGAAGTAGAAGGACATGGCGACGATCAGCATGATGATCGTGAGGATCGAAATGGCCGCCGCGAGGCCGTAGTGCTGCTGTCCGAGGCCCTCGATGTAGGCGTAGACGGGCAGGGTCTCGGAGCCGCGGTCGGGGCCGCCCTGGTTCATGGCGTAGACCTGGGCGAACGCCTTGAAGACCCAGATGATCTCCAGGAACGTGGTGATCAGGAAGAACGGCTTCAGGTTCGGGAAGACCACCGACCAGAAAGTGCGCCAGCCGCTCGCGCCGTCCATCTTGGCGGCCTCGTACAGCTCCGCCCCGACGGTGGTGAGGGCCGCGTACATGTTGAGGGCGACGAAGGGGACCGAGCCCCAGACGAGCAGCACCAGGACGATGGTGAGTGCGTCGAAGCCGGTCTCGAACCAGTTGTGCTGCTCGTAGCCGGAGAAGCCGAGCGTACGCATCACCCAGTTGGCGACGCCGAACTGCTCGTCGAAGAGCCACCGGAAGATGGTGACCGAGGCGATGATCGGCATGGCCCAGGCGAACATCAGGCCCAGGGAGAGCACGAGCCGCATCTTCTTGCCCAGGCGGTTGAGCAGCAGGCCGATCAGGGAGCCGACGACCATGATGAGGGCGACGTTGATCGCGGTGAAGACGACCGAGCGGACGACGACGGTCCAGAAGTCGGGGTCGCTCAGGAGCTTGGTGTAGTTCTCGAAGCCGACCCAGGGCGTCTCGCGCCGGATCATCTCCCGCTTGTTGACCCCCTGGAAGGAGAGGACCACGTTCCGGAACAGCGGGTAGAGCAGCAGCACCGCCATGGACAACAGCGCCGGCGCGACGAGCAGGTACGGCAACAGCCCGCTGGGCAGGGAGCGTCTCCCGCGCGAGGGCTTAAGGACTTCCTTCGGGCCGGAAGGGGGTGGCGGAGTCTGAGACTTCCCTGCCGCCCTCCCGGGCGCGTCCTGGGTAGCGGCATCCGCCGCCCCCTGGGAGTCCACGGTCATGGTCTTATTCCTCGCGGTTCTGGGGCTCCCGCGCCCACCGGGACGCGGCCCGGGGGAACGGGCCTCTGATCACTGCAAAGCACCGGTGGTGCGGCCGCTGAGTAACCGGCCGCACCACCGGACTGCGAATTACTGCTGGTTGACGCGCTCGTTGATGACCTTGTCGGCCTCCTCGGCCGCGGCCTTGGCGTCCTGCCCCTTCAGGACCTTGGTCATGTAGTCCTTGATCGGGTTCGGAGCGGTCTCGACGTTCGCCCAGCCCGGCGTCACCGGGGTGATCTTGCCGGAGACGGAGGAGAGGGCCATGGCCTCGGCGAAGGAGCCGGCGGCGGGCTTGAACTGCGCGGCGTCGTTGTTCGGAAGCAGCGCGCCCTCGGTGGCGGCGGCGTACTTCGTCATGAACTCCTTGCCGGCGGCGAGGGCCAGCCACTCCTTCGCGAGGTCCTTGTTCGGGGAACGCTCGGCGATGGCGAGGTTCGACCCGCCGAAGAACACGGAGCCCGGCTTGTCGGCCGTCTTGCCCGGGATCGGGAAGTAACCGAAGTCGGCCGTCTCGCCGGCCTTCTTCATGGCGTCGATCGCGCCGCCGGCCTCCCAGCCGAGACCGATCCAGGACGCCACGCCGCCCTTGGGGATGATGTCGGTGGACTGCTGCGGGGTCGCCTCGTCCTTGTCCTTCGGAGCGGTGGAGTAGGACGCCAGCTCCTTGTAGAAGTTCATGGCGCTGACGGCCTCGGGGGAGGACAGGTTGCCCTTCCACTCGTCGCCGTCCTTGACCGCGAGGTCGCTGCCCTCGTCCCAGACGAAGCCGGCGAGAACGTACCAGCTCTGGCCGGGCAGGTAGATGGGCTGGGTCTTGGCGTCGGCAGCCTTGAGCTTCTTCAGGCCCTCGATCCACTCGGCGCGGGTCTTCGGCGGGGTGACGCCCGCGTTCTTGAAGGCCGCCTTGTCGTAGACCACGACACGGTTGGCGGCGTACCACGGGGCGGAGTAGAGCTTGCCGTCCAGTTCGTTGGACGCGACCATGCCCTTGTTCCAGCCGTCGTAGCCCAGCGCGGCCTTGTCGCCGGTCAGGTCGGCGAGGCCGCCGGTGTCGGCGTAGCCGGCGGTCTGGGTGTTGCCGAGCTCCAGGACGTCCGGCGGGGTGTCCTCGGAGAGGGAGGTGGTGATCTTCTCCTGGATGCCGTTCCAGACCTGCTTCTCGACCTTGACCTTGACGCCCGGGTGCTTGGCCTCGAAGGCCTTGTTGACCTCGGCCATCCATGCGTCGGGGGCCGAACCGTCCATGACCCAGACGGTCAGGGTCTTGTCTCCCCCGGACCCCTTGCCGCCGTCCTTGCCCGTGTCGCCGTCCGTACCGCACGCGGCGATAGAGACCATCATGCCCGCGGCGCCGATAGCCGCGATGAGCTTGCGCTTCACGTCAAACCCTCCTCAGGGATGCTGCAACCCCACCCACCGTGAAGACTTTCGACGAGTTCCACCGGGGCTGGACCTGGTCTTTAATGGTTTAGACCAGTACCGGGAGCTTGGCCTAGACCTTTGGGGGTGTCAAGGGTGTATAAGAAGTGCACTCGCGTCCGTTATCGGACCGACACCTGAGGGAGGGCAGGGACCCGTGACCGGACCGTGCCACCATGTGAGCCGCAACAGACGGAGGAGCCGGTGACGGCAGCAACGCAGCAGTCGGGAAGGCGGGCCATGGGTGCCGACGGGGGCAGTTCGGGGAACGAGACCGGTACCGGTACGCGCACGGCGCGCGTACCGAAGTACTACCGGCTCAAGCGGCATCTCCTCGATATGACGGACACCCTGCCGCCCGGCACCCCGGTGCCGCCCGAACGCACCCTGGCGGCCGAGTTCGACACCTCGCGCACCACCGTGCGCCAGGCCCTCCAGGAGCTGGTCGTCGAAGGCAGGCTGGAGCGCATCCAGGGCAAAGGCACCTTTGTCGCCAAGCCGAAGGTCTCCCAGGCCCTCCAGCTCACCTCGTACACCGAGGACATGCGCGCCCAGGGACTGGAGCCGACGTCCCAGCTGCTGGACATCGGTTACGTCACGGCGGACGACACGCTCGCCGGTCTGCTGGACATCTCGACGGGCGGCCGGGTGCTGCGCATCGAGCGGCTGCGGCTCGCCAGCGGGGAGCCGATGGCGATCGAGACCACCCACCTTTCGGCCAAGCGCTTCCCGGCGCTGCGCCGTTCGCTGGTGAAGTACACCTCGCTCTACACCGCGCTCGCCGAGGTGTACGACGTCCGCCTCGCCGAGGCCGAGGAGACCATCGAGACCTCCCTGGCCACCCCGCGCGAGGCGGGGCTGCTGAGCACGGACGTGGGCCTGCCGATGCTGATGCTCTCCCGTCACTCACTGGACGCCCAGGGCGAGCCGGTCGAGTGGGTACGGTCCGTCTACCGCGGCGACCGGTACAAGTTCGTGGCCCGCCTGAAGCGCCCCAACGACTGAGCGGAGCCGCAGACCGGACGAGGGGGACGCCGAACCCACGGCGGCCCCCTCGTTTCGCGTTTCCGGCCACGCGCGCGCCGGACCCGGCCGCACCCCGCCCCGGAGCCTCGGCACCTTGTGCCCGGCAGCAACGTGACACCACCCGTGAGCGCCCTGGTGGGCCCGCCTCGGGACGGGAGGCCACGAGGTGGCGCCAAACGCCCGGGCGGTTGCTGCCAGCGGTGGACGCTGACACTCCGGCCTCGTTCGAGCATTCTTGAACGTGTCGAAAGGGCCCCACGAACGGGCAATCGACACATTCCACAGAATCCCGAACCCAGAGGTGTCTCCGTCATGCGCTCTTCCGCCCGCCGTCTCGCCCTCGCCGCCGCCCCGCTCGCCGCCCTCTGCGCCCTGCTCGCCACCGCCGGACCGTCCGCCGGCGCTACGGCGGGCCCGGACGCGACCACGCCGTCGCGGGTCGTCGCCACCACCTCGGCGGCCGCTGAGGCCCCGGCGCCCACACCGACGCCGTCCGCCTCATCCGACGGCTTCTCGTGGGGCTGACCGGCACACGTCGCGCCCGGCCGGAACCACGCTCCCCGCAGGACCCGCCATCTACCTCATCGGCATCTCGATGTCCGCGTCCGCCGCGGCGGACCCCGAACGCCCCACCCCCAGCGGCGTGCTGGCGGCGCTGTACCGGGCCATCGAGCCGACGGAACCCGTCGAGACCGCCCGCGCGCTGGTCGGGGACCGCTCCGTCCGGATCGCACTGTGCCTCGACTGCCCGGACGAACTGGAAGCCATCGGGCGCGCGCTGGGCATCTGCCTGCGCATGCTGGGGCACTCCCCCGAGTTCAGCGGCTACGGCATCACCGACTGCAGACTCCTGTGAGACCTCCCGACCCCTCCCGCAACCCCTCCGCCGGTCCGGCACAGGACGTGCCGACCGGAGAGAACAGAGAAGTGAACGGGGAATTCAGCCGTGTTCGTCCATATCCTGGGCCCCCTCCACGCCACCGTCACCGACCGCCCCGTACCCCTCGGGGGCAGACGGACGCAGACCGTCCTGGCCGCTCTCGCGCTGGAGGCCGACTGGGCCGTCTCGGTCGAGGGCCTCGTCGAAGCGGTCTGGGGCCCCCACCCCCCTGCCAGCGCCCGTGCCCAGATCCGCATCTGCGTCTCCACGCTGCGCCGGGCCTTCGCCGCCGCCGGAGCACCCGGGCTGATCGAGACCCACTCGTACGGCTACCGTCTCCGCCTCGGCCCCCACGACCTGGACTCCGCCGTCTTCGAGAGCCGCGTGCAACGCGCCCGCGTGCTGTCGGGCGACGGCCGCAGGGCCGAGGCCGCGCTGGAGCTCCGCGACGCGCTCGCCCTGTGGAACGGGCCCGTGCTCGCCGGGCAGACGAGTCCGGCCCTCGACCCGGGTATCCGGCGCCTCGAAGAACTGCGGATCCGGGCGACCGAGGAACGCCTCAGCCTCGAACTGGACCTCGGATGGCACGAGGACGTCGTCGGCGAGCTGATGGCCCTGACGTCGACGTACCCCTTCCGTGAGCGGTTGCACGCCCAGCTGATGCTGGCGCTGCACCGCTCCGGCCGGACGGCCGAGGCGCTGGCCGCGTACCGGCGCATCCGTCTGACCCTCGTCGAGGAGCTGGGAATAGAGCCCGGTCCGAAACTCAGCGCGATGGAGCGGTCCATCCTCCTCGGGGAGTGCCTGAGCGCGTGACCGCCCCCGGCACGGGCGGCCCCGCTCCCCCGCCGGACGGCTCAGAAGGAGATCCACAGGTCCTGCATCCGGTGCTCGGACAGCCCGTCGGTCGGCACGAACTCGTACCGGTGCGCCTCGGCCCCGCCTGCCGTGAAGGCCCAGTCCAGACGGAAGAACGGCAGGGGCCGGTCGAGTACGCCTCCCAAGGAGAACTCTCCCGGGGAGGCGTACTTCCAGCTCAGCGGGAGGAACTCGCCGCTCACCGGAGTGGCGTCCGTGGCGGTGGCGCGCAGCCCGTCCAGCGCCCTGCTCGCGGCCGTGGTGTTGAAGTCCCCGGCGATCACCGACGGGTGGGGGTTGGCCGCCACGTCCCGTTCCAGTCCGCGCAGCTCCTCCCGCCGCCAGGCGTCCTTGCGGCGGAAGTAGGCGTCGTGGTCGAACTCCGAGAAGGGGTTGAGGTTGTCCAAGGCCATGGGCACGGTGATGTGCACGTTGTACGTGCTGAGCACCCGGTCACCGACCGCGAGATCGGTCCGCAGCACCTTCTCCCGCAGGAACTCCCGGCCGAAGTCGTCCTTCCCGTCGGTGGCGGGAGGGACGCCCACGGAGGTCTGCGACAGGACGGGGAAGCGCGAGACGGTGAGGAGTTCGCCCCTGCGGGCGATGTGGTAGCCGGGGAACTGCCGGCGCAGCGCCTCGTCGTCGTCGAGCCGTGCGTAGCCCTCCTCCCCCAGGCCCGGGGTCCAGGCGACGTGCTCCTGGAGCAGGTAGACGTCGGCCGGATGCTCGCCCAGGAAGGCCCGGAGCCGGTCGGTACCGGCCGCCTTCCCCCAGTACTGGGTGTTCAGCGACACCACGCGCAGCGCGCCGCGCGGCACCGGGCCGGGATCGCGCCAGAGGGCGGGCCAGTTGAGGCCCGAGCCCGTGGTCAGGGCCAGCGCCAGGGCCAGGGCGGCCGTGCCTGCCGCGAGGGGGCGGCGCCGGCCGCACGCGCCGGCGGCCGCGACCAGGAGGGCGGCGGGGACACCGAGCAGCAGGAGCGGTGGTACGGCGTCGAGGACGAGGGACCAGTGCCAGCGGTCGCTCAGCAGGACCCGCGTCACGGCGTACAGCAGCCACAGCGCCGCGACGGCGAGGACGAGCCTGCCGTACCAGAGCCTGAGGAGGCGGGCGATCCGGCGCGGACGACCGGGGTCCTCCCCCGCCACCGCCGCGCGTGCCGCCCCGGCCGTCCTGTCCCCTCCGACTGCCCCGGCGGGTGCGGTGTCCCCGGGATCCACCGCGTGCGCGGGCGGTGTGCTGCCCGCGGTCATGCCAGGCTCTCCTGCGGCTGGTACATGCGCCGGAAGCGCCGGCTCGCCGCGTACTGCGCGAGACCGACGGCGAGACCCGCCACGACCGCCGCGTTCACCAGCAGGTGCGCGCCGGTGAAGAACGCGGTGAAGAGCGGACCGCGCTCACGGAGCGCGAAGCGGTACTGCCCGAGGTCCGCGACCACGGACCCGGTGAGGGCGGCCAGCGGCACCAGGAGGGCCGCCGGATGGAGGAACCCGAACGGCAGGGCCGCGACGGCCAGGCCGCCCAGCGCGGAGGCGACGGCACGGCCGCCGGTCTCCATGCCCTGCATGGCGCGGCCCCGGTCGAAGTAGAACGGCACCCGGAGCCGGCTGCGGACGAACGCCTTGCGCAGCAGGGGCCGCATCCGGCTCTCATCGGACAGCCGGCCCCTGATCCGGGACGTGAGCAGCATGGGCCGCCGGGCGGCCAGCCGTTCCGCGTGGTCGATCTCCTCGGTCTGCCGCAGCGCGGTATTGAACCACCCGGCCTCCATGAAGGCGGCCCTGCTGACCGCGCCCAGCGCGTAGAAGCCCCCGCTGACCAGGCCTTCGGCGCTCTTGCGCCAGTAGTGGTACTGGAGGATGCGGTACTGGCCGACGAGCGGCTCGTCGAACAGCGGCTCCTTGTCGGGGATGCCGAACACCGCGCCGTACGAGGGGTTCTCGTCGAACAGCGCGACGGCCTCGGCGACCGCCTCCGGGTGCATGGTCAGGTCGGCGTCCAGGAAGAAGACGATCTCGCCCCTGGAGCGGCGGACGCCTTCGTTGCGGGAGGAGCCGGGTCCGCCGTTCTCCGGGACGCGGACGAGCTGGACGGGGTGGGTGGCGGCGATCTCCGCGCAGCCGTCGGTGCTGGCGTCGTCGACGACGATCACTTCGATGTGGGGATAGCTCTGCTCACCTATGGAACGCAGGCAGAGGTCGATGGTCCGGCGGTCGTTGTACATCGGGACGACGACCGACACGAGAGGTGCTGACATGGGATTCCTCGTCGGTGATGGAGGGGCTGAGGCGGGGCGGGGCGGGGGTCAGAGGACCAGGTGCGGGACCAGCAGCGCGCCCCAGACGGCGGAGTTGGCCAGCATGACCCGGTCACGCAGGAGGGTCTTGACGGGCTCGCCCCCGCCGCCGTCCACGATCACGATCTGGAGGTAGCGGAAGAGGGCGAAGAGCGCGCACACGGCCGTGAGCAGGGCGTACGGTCCAAACCCCGACTCGGTGCGCAGATAGAGCAGGTAGCCGAAGAGGCTCAGGGCCGAGCACAGGACCAGGACGAGGTCGAGGAAGTGGGCCGAGTAGCCGACGAGGGCCGGCCGGTGCCCGGTGCCGGAGACGCTCAGCTCGTGCCGCCGCTTGCCCAGGATCAGGACCAGGCAGGACGCCAGCACGGTCAGCACCAGCCACATCTCGACCGGGCGTTCGGCGGCCTCGTAGCCGCCGAGCAGGCGGAGCACGAAGCCGGCGGCCACGACGAAGACGTCGAGGAGGGGAAGGTGCTTGAGCTTCCAGCTGTAGGCGCCGTTCACGGCGAGGTACAGCAGGATGATCAGGGCGGACCCGGGCCCGAGGGTCAGCAGGGCGGGGACGAGCAGGGCGCCCAGCACGAGGGCCGTGGCCACGGCCGAGGCCATGCTCATCTGCCCCGAGGCGAGGGGACGGTGACGCTTGACGGGGTGCCGCTTGTCCCGCTCCACGTCGGCGATGTCGTTCAGGACGTAGACGAGGGATGAGGCGAGGACGAAGGCGCCGAGCGCGACGGCGACCCGGACGGCCGTCGTCGCGTCCGGGGCGCCGCCGAGCAGGGCCAGGGGCACCACGAGCAGGTTCTTGGGCCACTGACCGGGTCTGAGCAGGGCGAGCGGCGCGGGCAGCCTTCCTGTCCGTACCGGTGCCGGGGCGCTGGTGTGTCCGGCGAGCTGGGTCATGGCACGGCCTCTCAGAAGAAGATCTTCGCGGTGGACAGCAGGCCCTGACTCCACGGGTCGCGGCTGGTGCGGCCGGTGGCTCCCGTCTCCGGGGCGGTGTGGCGGGCGGTGCGCCACCACTCGTAGGTGCGCAGGACGGCGTCCGCGTTCGACAGGCGCGGGGAGAAGCCGAGTTTCGCCTTGGCCTTGTCGATGCTGACGTAGGAGTCGTCCATCAGCTTGTGCAGGAGCCGGCCGTAGACCGGCGAGAGCTTGGCCCGCTGGAGGACGTTGAGGAGGGTCAGGGCGGGGCGCGCGGGCAGGCCGATGACGCGCTTGCCGTGTCCCGCCGCGTCGAGCACCGCCTGGAAGTCCTCGCGGAGGGTGCCGAACTCGGCCGCGGCGAGGTTGTAGGTGTCGTTCGCGACCTCGTCGGGTGCGGTGAGGACGGTGACGACGGCGTCGACGAGGTCGTCGACGGCGAACATCTGGATGCGTACGTCGCCCTTGCCGAGGACGGGGAAGTGGCGGCCTTCCTCGGCCCATTCGAAGAGCATCGAGAACAGGCCCATGCGGCCGGGGCCGACGAAGGTCTTGGGCCGCAGGATGGGGACGCACATGCCCCCGGCCCGGTACCGCTCGGCGATCTCCTCGGCCGAGGCCTTGGCCCGGCTGTAGGTGTCGACCGGCTCGCGGGGGTACTCCTCGGGGGTGGGCACGATCGTGGGCAGGCCGTAGACCGCGGTCGAGGAGATGTGCACGACGCGGGGGGTGCCGGCGGCCCCGGCCGCCGCGAAGACGTTCTCGGTCCCGCCGACGATGATGGAGCGGATCTGTTCGTCGGGGTAGCTGGGCAGGGCGGCCGCGGCGTGGACGAGGACGTCGGCCCCGTCCAGGGCCTGGTCCATGAGCTCCCGGTCGCGGATGTCGCCGGTGAGCAGGACCAGGGGGCCGGGTCTGAGGTCGACGCCCCGTACCTCGTGGCCGTCGGCGAGGAGCCGTTCGGCCAGCCGGGAGCCGAGCATGCCGGCCGCGCCGGTGATCGTGATCACCACTGGGAGCTCACCTTCTGCTTGATGAAACGGGCCACGAGACCGGTCAGGCCGCGGCTGAGGACGTCGTCGAGGGCGTCGACCACGCGCTGGGCCTCCTCCGGTTCGGTGACCAGAGAGGGGCCGATGACAAGGGGGTTGTCGCCGTTGAGCGTGTAGTACGTGAAGATGCCGTGGTCCTGGTAGAGCGCGTTGATCACGGCGCAGGTGACGACCTTCGTCTTGAACCGCGGGTCCCTGGCCATCCCGCCGGGCGCGAGCTTCGCCACGAGGTCGAGGATCCGTGGGCCGCCCTCGATGAACACGCCCCACAGGGCACCGGCACCCGCCACGCGGCCGATCGCGTCGGGGTACTGCTCGGCGAGCCGTTCGAGACCGGGTCCGAGTACGGCTCCGAGTGCGCGGGCTCGCGCCGGATAGTCGTCCTCCATCGCGATGTTGACGGCTTCGAGGGCGGTGACGCACTCCTCGCCGAAGCCGTAGTAGGTGGTGGACGTGGACTGGAGCAGGGCGTCGCCGAGGCTGTCGTACGCCTTGCGGAAGACCGGCTCGCGGGCGACGAAGGCGGAGATGGAGGACTTGCCGCCGCCGAAGGACTTGGACGTGGTGAGCACGTCGGGGATCAGGCCCGGATAGCGCATGAAGTGGAAGAGGGAGCCGGTCTTCCCCCACCCCGTGTAGATCTCGTCGAAGATCAGCACGATCTTCTCGCGGTCGCAGATCTCGCGCAGGCCGCGCAGGAACTCCTCCGAGCACCACTGGATGGTGGAGGCGCTGAACGGCTCGATGAGCAGGGCGTACACGTCGCCGCGGTGTGCGGCGACGACCCTGCGGACGGAGTCGAGGTCCCCGTAGCGGAAGGTGTCCACGCCGGGGATGGTGGGGAAGGCGAACTGGGCCTGGCCGGTCAGGCCGCCCGAGCCGAGCAGCTTGCCGTGGAAGGCGCGGTCGGCGCGCAGGACCGTGTTCCGCTTGCCGTTGTGGTACTTGTACGCGAGCTTCACCGCTCCCTCGACCGCCTCGGCTCCCGAGTTCGGCAGGAAGGCCATGTTCAGGTCGCCGGGCAGGACCTCGGCCAGGTTGTGGCCGAGGGCCGCGAGGTAGGGCGAGAAGTAGGTCTTGTGCACCTCCATGCGCCGGTCGCGGGCGAAGCGTTCGCGGGCGGCGAGGATGCGCGGATGGTTGTGGCCGTGGTTGAGGACGCCCACGCCGCCGGTCAGGTCGAGTATTCGCCTGCCGTCGTCGAGGGTGAGATAGGCGCCCTCGGCGCTCCGGACGAGCTCGCGGCCGAAGCCGAACGAGGTCATCAGGGACACCTGGCTCTTGTTCACGTAGCGGCGGTAGAGGTCGTGGACCTCGTCGACCTGGAGCTTCTCGACGTCGTCAAGGGTGTACACGGGCTTCTTCTCCCATCGGGGCGGTGGGGGGGATCGGGGGGACGAGGGGGGCGGGGAAGGCCAGGGCGTCGGGGGCCCGCCCGGCGCGGCGGACGCGGGGGGTACCGGGGGCACGGGGCCCTGCGGCTGCCGGGACGGCCCCGGCGGCGGACCCGGCGACACCGGCAGCGGTACGGGCGGCACGGGCGGCTTTGGCGTCCCTGGCTCGCGACCAGGCCAGGACCACCGCCGAGCTGGCGAGTTCGGCGACCACGCACACCAGCCGGCTGGCGATCGCCGCGGTGGCGGCCAGGCCGCCGGGAAGGACGGTGGAGAGGGCGGCGGTGAGGGTGAGCTCGCGCACGCCCCAGCCGTCGGGCACGATCAGCGCCAGGCTGCTGATCACGGTGGCCAGGGCGAAGCCTCCGACGGCCGCGCCGAGTCCGGCGAGGGGCGGCGCTCCGACCGCCAGGAGCAGGAACCACAGGTGGAGTCCGGAGGCGGTCCAGGAGGCGATCGCGAGCAGCACGGCCTTGCGGACGGCACCGTCCGGCGGTGGTACGACGGGCCGCTTCACCAGCCGGGCCGCGGCCACGACCGGCCGGGTGATCAGGGAGGGCCGTACGACCCCGGCGAGGAAGAAGAGCGCCGGCGGACACAGCCACATCCAGTGGCCGGGCAGTGCGGCGGGCGCCGCGACCAGCCCGACCGCCGCTCCGGTGAGCAGGGTCAGCGCCAGGCTCAGGACGTAGGCGGAGGTCATCTGGGCGCCGGGCACACCGGCCTCTCGGCCGTGCGCCACATGGGTGATGACACCCCACACTCTGCCGGGCACGTACTTGCTCAGCTGGCCGAGGAAGTAGATCTTCGCCGCGCGAAGGCCGCGGATGGGATGGTCGCCGGGGATGAGGGCCCGCCAGGCGTGCACGGCGAGGACCAGTCCGCCGATGTTGGCGACGACCGAGGCGACGATCAGGGGAACGGCGTCGGCGTGGGCGAACGCCTCGACCGCCTTGGGTCCTTCGCCCCGGACGAGGAAGAACACGCCGACCAGCGCGGCCACCACGACGACCGGGGTGAGGAGCCTGCGCAGCCACACGGTCATCGCGCCGCCGCCTGCTCGGAGCTCCGCCGGCCGCCGGTGGCGGTCCGGCCGGCCGTGAGGGCGCGGACGGCGCCACTCGCGGCACCGGCCAGCAGCGCGGCGTGGTTGGCGAGGTGGACGCCGGTGAAGAAGGGGACGAAGGAGGCTCCTCGCCGCCGGGCCGCGAAGCGCAGCAGCCCGAGGTTGGCCAGGCAGAAGGCGAGCAGCCCGGCGACGGGGAGGGCCGACAGGACCGGTACGGCCGGAGCCGGCCACGACAGGAGGAGAGCCAAGGGCGGCAGCGGCACGGAGCCGAGGCACAGGGCCGCGGCGAGGACCGACGCCGGGCTGTTGGCCGTCAGGTTGCTCCGGCCCCCGCGGCGGGCCGAGAGCAGGGCGGGCACGAGGAGCAGGGCCCTGCGGTACGTCTCCGAGAGGAGGGGACCGAACCGGTGCTCCTCGTCGTGGCGGGCCATCACCCTCTCGGTGAGCACGATGCGGTAGTGCGGGGCGAGCCGGTCGCTGAACTCCAGGTCCTCCGAGTCGCGCAGCCGCTCGTCGAAGCCTCCGAGCACCTCGAAGACCTCGCGGGGGACGGCCGCCTGGGCGAAGAAGGCGGTCTCCACCACTCCGGCGCCCCGGGCGCGCCACCAGTACGCGTGCAGCACCTTGTACCACTCGACGGGCCCGTCGTCGAAGAGCGGCTCGGGCGCGATGACGCCGTGCACACAGCCGCAGGAGGGATCGTCGCGCAGGATCTCCAGGGCGTTGGCCACCGAGTCCGGGGTGAGCGCCTCGTCGGAGTCGAGGAAGAAGAGGACGTCGCCGGTGGCGGCGGCGATTCCCGCGTTCCGGGCCGCGGAGACTCCGCGGTTGCCCCCGCCTCCGATGAGGACGCACGGATGGTTCCGGGCGATCTCGGCGGTGCCGTCGGTGCTGCCGTCGTCGACGACGATGACCTCGTGGACGGGGTGGGTCTGCGCATGGACGGATCTCAGACAGGCGTCGAGGGTGCGTGAGGAGTTGTAGGCCGGTATGACGACCGACACGGTTCGCGTCATGGGAAGAGGACATCGGGCCCTCGTATTGACGGCATATCGATCGCGTATCGCGTCTTCTCGCAGTCTGAGACGGCTAACAAGCCTTGGAAAAAAGGAAGTTGAGAGCTGTTAGCGTTCCGGGGCGTGAGTCCTCGAACCCTCCCCGGCGCCCGTGACGAGACCGTCGGGAGCGCCTCTGCGAACGTCTCGCCGCCCCCCGTTCCGCGTCCGGTTCCAGCCACTCGCGGTAGACGGCGTGCCACCGGTCTCCTCATCGGCGCCACCGCCGCGTGGACGCTCTTCCTCGGCCTCGGACAGGCGCTGAGCGGCCGGTGGTGGCTGTGGCTGCTGCCGGACCTCGCTCCCCCGCCGGCCTTCGTCGCGGTGCCCGCCCTGCTGATCGCCCTGTCCGGCGCCGTGGCCACCCGGCGCGCCCGCCGGTGGCTGCTCCCCGTCCTCGCGGTGCTGCTCGCGGCGGGGGTGGGGAGGGCGGGGCTCCACTGGGGGGCGCTGGTACCCGGCGGGGGCCCGGGCCCCGCCCCGGCGGGCGCGCTCAAGGTCTTCTCGTGGAACACGCTCTACTGGGACACGACCGACGATCCGGCAGCGTTCCACCGCCATCTGCGGTCCAAGGACGCCGACGTCTACCTGCTCCAGGAGCACCTGACCCGGGAGGACGGCAGACATACGGAGATCGACCGGCTCGACCGGCTGCGCGCCGAGTTCCCCGGCTACCACCTCGTGGCGCGCGGGGAGCTGGTCACCCTCTCGCGGTACCCGGTCGTCGCCGCGCCCGAAGTGGGGCCGGGCCGCCCGCCGGGCCCGTCGTCGTCCTGGCGGGAACGGTTCGAGTGGCACAAGGTGCTGCGCACCGACGTGGACGTCGCCGGCACGGTGCTGTCGTTCTACAACGTGCACATCCCGGTACAGCTGGACATCGAGCGAAGCTGGCTGAGTCCCGGCTTCTACCGGGTGGTCCGCGACACCGACGCCGTCCGGAAGGAGCACTACGCGGCGCTGCTCCGCGACGCGCGTGCGAACCCCCATCCGCTGCTCATCTCGGGCGACTTCAACACGACCCCGGCCATGGGTGATCTGGACGGGCTACGGGGGGAGTTCCGCGACGCGCTGCCCGCCGGCTCGTCCTTCCTTCCCGGCACATGGGGCAGCGAGGGGCTGCCGCTGTGGCGGCTGGACTGGACGTTCACCGACGAACGGCTGCGCGTGCACCGCTACGCGCTGGTCTCCGCGTCCGGCCTCTCCGACCACAGGGGCCAGGAGATGCTGGTCTCCCCGGCCGACTGAACCGGGGGCGGGCGGGGAGGGTCACGGAGGGCGGACCCGCACCCTCCGTGACCCTCCCCCGGCCACGGGCCCGGCCCGCCGTCCGTGCCCGCGCCCGTGGCTCCCTCAGGCGCCCGCCTCGTCCAGTCGGCGCCGCTGCTCCGGGTCGAGGGTGAGGTCGAGCGCCCCCATGGCCTCCTCCACCTGCTCGACCCGGCTCGCCCCGACGACGGGCAGTACGGACGGTTCGCCGTCGAGGAGCCAGGCCAGCACCACCTGATTGACGCTCGCGCCGAGCTCTCCGGCGACCTCGCGCAGCGCCGCGAGCCTCGGGGCGGTGCCGGGGTGGTCGTACGCGGCGGGTATCCCCACCTCGGGGCGGGTGTAGCCGCCGGAGAGCAGCGCGCTGTACGCCCACAGCGTGAGGTCGCCCCCGTTTCGCGCGAAGTCGAGGATCTCCCGGGTGACATGGACGTGTCCCGACGAGGGGAGGGCCTTGTCGAAGCGGGGCTGGAGGTAGGAGTGTCGGTACTGGAGGTGGGTGTAGCGCGGGCGCTCTCCGGCGAGGGCGCGGGCGCGCTCGACGCGCCAGACGGCGTGGTTGCTGACGCCGAGTTCGGCGGCCTTCCCCTCGTCGACGAGGTCGGCCAGGGCCGCGACGGTCTCGCCGAGCGGGACCGTGCGGTCCTCCAGGTGGGCCCAGAAGACGTCGACCCGGTCGACGCCGAGCCGGCGCAGGCTGCCCTCCAGGGCGCTCCTGACCGCCTTCTCGGAGAGCCCCTCGACGTCCGGGGAGCCGGGGGCGGCGGGCCTGCCGCCGCACTTGGTGGAGAGGACCAGGCCGTCGCGGCCGCCGCGCGCGGCGAGCCAGCGGCCGACGGTCTCCTCGCTCTCGTCCCCGGTGCCCCCTTCGGCCCAGTACGCGTAGTTGTTGGCGGTGTCGATCACGGTGCCGCCCAGTTCGGTGAAGCGGTCGAGCACGGCGAACGAGGTGGCCTCGTCGACGGTCGTACCGAACGGCAGGGCGCCGAGTATGAGGGTGCGCTGCGGGATCGCCATGGATACAGTCCTTCTCGGAGGCACTTGGACTAGACCATCTTGGATCATTCGCGCGTGCGGCGCAGGCGTTTGACCGGTCAACCCCTGTCCGACGCAGGGGATTTCAAGCTGCCCCACAGGAGGTTCAATTGGTCTAGACCTACAATCGGCGGCGGCCTGCCAACACGGCCGGCCGCACGTCGGCACGGACAGTCAACGGCACGATGGGGTTCACCAGGGGGAGATCGCCTTGCTGGAGGCGCTGGGAATAGCACAGTCCGCCGAGATCGTCTATCGGCTCATGCTCGAACGGCCCGATTACGGGGTGGCGGACATGGCCCGCCGACTCGGCTGGACCGAGCAACGGGTCCGCGAGGAACTGGGCCGGCTCACAGAGGCGCGACTCATCTCCATGGAGGACGATTCCGGGGAGATCCTGCCGTTCGATCCCGAAGTCGGGTTCTCCTTCCTCCTCTCGCGCGCCGAGGGCGAACTGAGCCGCCGTCGCCGCCAGGTCGAACGCGCCGAGCGGGCGGTGGCCGACATCCTCGCCGCGCGCCCCGACCGCTCCGCCCGCCACGACGTGGTGCACCGGGTGGTGGGCCTGGAGACCGTCCGCCGGCGCCTGGAGGACCTCGCCGCGAACGCCCGCACCGAATGCCTCTCCCTGCTCCCGGGCGGGGCGCAGCTGCCCGACACGATGGACGCGAGCCAGCCGCTCGACCAACTCTGCCTGGAACGCGGGGTGCGGATACGCTCGATCTACCAGGACAGCTTTCGCAACGACCCCCCGACCGTCGACTACGTCCGCTGGTACTGCGACCTCGGCGGCGAGGCGCGGACCGTGCCCGTGGTCCCCATGCTCATGGTGATCGTCGACCGTGAGGCCGCGCTCGTCCCGGTCGACCCGGAGGAGGGGCGCGCCGGCGCCCTCGAAGTCCGCAGCCCCGGCCTCGTGCACGCACTCGTGGTCCTCTTCGACCAGCTCTGGGACACGGGCACCCCCTTCGGCGAGGCACCGCGTCGCGACGAGCACGACCTCTCCCCGCGGGAGCGGGAGTTGCTCATGCTGCTCGGCATCGGCTGCACCGACGACCTCGCCGCCCGGCGGCTCGGGATCTCCCTGCGGACCGTACGCCGGATGAGCTCGGAGCTGCGGGACCGGCTCGGCGCGCGCAGCCGGTTCGAAGCGGGGGTGCGGGCCGTCAAGGAGGGGTGGCTCTGACCTGCGATGGTCGCCCCGTTGCCGTACCGATATGCGGACGGGGGGTTACGCACGGCGGTCACAGGATCTAGATTTCGCGCACGTTGAGCCAGTGATCGCGCGAGGGGACGGATCGTCATGCCGCAAACGCCCACACCAGCCCCGCCGGAACAGAGGCAGCGGACCTTGTCCCCGAAGTCCGTCGCCATCTGGGTCTCGGTCGCCCTGGTCGGCGGCATCGGATGGGCCGTCCTCGCACTCTCGCGGGGCGAGGAGGTCTCCGCCGCCTGGATGCTGGCGGCGGCCCTGGGCTCGTACGCCATCGCCTACCGCTTCTACTCCCGGTTCATCGCCAACCGGGTACTGCGGGCCGACAAGAACCGCGCGACCCCCGCCGAACGGCTCGACAACGGTGTCGACTTCCATCCCACCGACCGCCGGGTCCTCTTCGGCCACCACTTCGCCGCCATCGCGGGCGCCGGGCCGCTGGTCGGTCCCGTACTCGCGGCGCAGATGGGCTACTTGCCCGGCACGATCTGGCTCGTCGTCGGCGTCATCTTCGCCGGTGCCGTCCAGGACATGGTGACGCTCTTCTTCTCCACCCGCCGCAACGGCCGTTCGCTCGGCCAGATGGCGCGCGACGAGATCGGCCCGGTCGGCGGGATCGCCGCCCTGGTCGCGGTGTTCATCATCATGATCATCCTGCTCGCGGTTCTCGCGCTGGTCATCGTGAACGCGCTCGCCCACTCGCCCTGGGGCGTCTTCTCCATCGGCATGACGATCCCGATCGCGCTCTTCATGGGCGTCTATCTGCGGATCCTGCGCCCCGGCAAGGTCAGCGAGGTCTCGCTCATCGGCGTCGCGCTGCTGCTGCTCGCGATCGTCGCGGGCGGCTGGGTGGCCGAGTCGTCCTGGGCGGACTTCTTCACGCTGGAACCGGGCACGCTGGTCGTCTGGATGATCGTGTACGGGTTCCTCGCCTCCGTGCTGCCCGTGTGGCTGCTGCTGGCGCCGCGCGACTACCTCTCCACCTTCATGAAGGTCGGCACGATCGCCCTGCTGGCCCTCGGTGTGGTGATAGCGCTGCCCACCCTGAAGATGCCCGCGGTCACCGAGTTCGCGAGCAGCGGCTCGGGGCCCGTCTTCGCGGGCTCGATGTTCCCGTTCGTCTTCATCACCATCGCCTGCGGCGCGCTCTCCGGCTTCCACTCCCTGGTCTCCTCGGGCACCACCCCGAAGATGGTCCAGAAGGAGACCCAGATCCGGATGATCGGCTACGGCGCGATGCTGACCGAGTCGTTCGTGGCGATCATGGCGATGATCGCCGCCTGCATCATCGACCCCGGTCTGTACTTCGCCATCAACGCACCGGCCGGTGTGATCGGTGACAGCGTCCAGGCCGCCTCCGAGGCCGTGGCCGGCTTCGGCTTCTCCATCTCCCCCGAGGCGCTGGCCCAGGCGGCCAAGGACGTCGAGGAACAGAGTCTGCTGTCCCGGACCGGTGGCGCACCGACGTTCGCGCTCGGCATGGCGGAGATCTTCTCCGCGGTGATCGGCGGTACCGCCATGAAGGCGTTCTGGTACCACTTCGCCATCATGTTCGAAGCGTTGTTCATCCTCACCACCGTCGACGCGGGCACCCGCGTGGGGCGCTTCATGCTCCAGGACATGCTGGGCAACGTCTACAAGCCGTTCCGCGAGGTCAGCTGGAAGCCGGGCGTGTGGTTCGCCAGCGCCGTCGTCGTAGGCGGATGGGGCTACTTCCTCTGGGTCGGTGTGCACGACCCGCTGGGCGGCATCAACCAGCTCTTCCCGCTGTTCGGCATCGCCAATCAGCTGCTGGCCGCGGTCGCGCTGGCCGTCTGCACCACGCTGCTGGTGAAGTCCGGCCGACTGAAGTGGGCCTGGGTGACCGCGGTGCCCCTGGCCTGGGACGTGGCGGTCACGCTCACCGCGAGCTGGCAGAAGATCTTCTCCGAGGACGTGAAGATCGGGTTCTTCGCCCAGCGCGACAAGTACCAGGCGGGCATCGACGCCGGTGAGGTGCTGGCCCCCGCGAAGAACATGGAGGAGATGCGGACCGTCGTCACCAACTCCACGGTCGACGGGGTGCTGTGCGCGCTCTTCGCGGTCCTCATCATCGTGGTCCTCGTGGACGCCGGACGGGTCTGCTTCAACGCCATCCGCGACCCGGAGAGCGTCAAGCTCCACGAGGCGCCGTTCGTCCAGTCCAGGCTGGTCGCCCCGGCGTCGATCCTCGCGACCAAGGAGGAGAAGGCCGAGCTGGTCGCGGCGGGCGTCGGCCCCGAGGGCGGCATCCGCGTGGAGGACGGCGGTACGGACCTGCCGAAGGCCCGGACATGAGTGTGCGGGACGTCCGCCGGATCGCCGGCCGCATCCGCTGGTACGTGCGCGAGCTGACCGGCGAGTCGGCCTACGACCGTTACGTGGCGCACGCGCGGGCGCACGATCCGGACACACCGGTCATGACCCGCCGCGTCTTCGAGCACAGCCGCACCGACGCCCGCGAGGCGGACCCCCGCGAGGGCTTCCGCTGCTGCTGAGCGCCACCGGTCCCGCGGGGCCGCCGCACCCCGCCCAGGGGCGCGGCGGCCCCTTTTCGCGCCCTCGTACAGGCCCGTCCGCTCCGGGCCGAACCGGAGAAAAGTCGGGCGAAGAATCCACACCGCCTCGGAAAAGTTATGTCGGCCGACACAACATGTGGGGGCTACCTCATCAGGCGGCCCCCACATGTATGCTCGACCTCGCTGTCGTCGCAGGGGAATCCGGTGCGAATCCGGAACTGTCCCGCAACGGTGTGATCAGTGTGCTTTTGCACACCTGAAGTCCGAAGACCTGTCGACAGTGCGTCCGGATCGACCGAACCGGATGCCAGACGTCCGGGCCTCGCGGATAGGCCGGTGGACGCCGTCAGCAGTGCTGCCCTGACCCGGGCTTCGCGCTGCCCGGCTTCCCCGCCTGCTGCCGGCCCCCAGCCGAGCGAGGGAAAGCCCAGTGACCATCGCGCCCGCCGATCCGGTTTCAGCCACCGAATCCGCAGTGTCCACCACGTCCGGAGACGCCTCGAACGACGGACCCGGGACCGCCCTGCTGCGGACCCTGACCGACCTCACCGTCGATCTGCCCGACACCGACCCCGGACGGGTCGCCGCTGCCGCGTTGCGCGGGCGCAACGCCCGCTCCGACGAGGCCGAGCTGCGCTCGCTGGCCACCGAGGCCGCCGCGGGGCTGATCTCCGAGGACCCCGCGTACTCCAAGCTCGCCGCCCGGCTGCTGACCCGCACGATCGCCGACGAGGCCGCGAGCCAGGGCGCCACGTCCTTCTCCGCCTCGGTCGCCGTCGGCCACCGCGAGGGCCTGATCGCGGACCGCACGACCGCCTTCGTCGAGCTGCACGCGAAGGCGCTGGACGAGCTGGTCGAGCGGACGCTGTCCGAGGGCGCGGACGACCGTTTCGGCTACTTCGGTCTCCGTACGCTGCACAGCCGCTACCTGCTGCGCCACCCGCACACCCGCCAGGTCATCGAGACCCCGCAGCACTTCATGCTGCGCGTGGCCGCGGGCCTGGCCGAGGACGAGTCGGTGCGGGCGCTGGACGAGGTCGCCGCGCTCTACGGGCTGATGAGCAGGCTGGACTACCTCCCCTCCTCCCCCACGCTCTTCAACTCCGGTACCCGGCACCCGCAGATGTCCTCCTGCTATCTGCTGGACTCCCCCAAGGACGAGCTGGACTCGATCTACGACCGCTACCACCAGGTGGCGCGGCTCTCCAAGCACGCGGGCGGCATCGGTCTGTCCTACTCCCGCATCCGCGCCCGGGGTTCGCTGATCCGGGGCACCAACGGGCACTCCAACGGCATCGTGCCGTTCCTCAAGACGCTGGACGCCTCGGTGGCGGCGGTGAACCAGGGCGGTCGGCGCAAGGGCGCTGCGGCGGTCTACCTGGAGACCTGGCACGCGGACATCGAGGAGTTCCTCGAACTCCGCGACAACACGGGCGAGGACCAGCGGCGTACGCACAACCTGAACCTGGCGCACTGGATCCCGGACGAGTTCATGCGCCGCGTCGACGCCGACACCGAGTGGTCGCTCTTCTCCCCCGCCGACGTGCCCGAGCTGGTCGACCTGTGGGGCGACGAGTTCGACGCGGCCTACCGCGCGGCCGAGGCCAGGGGGCTGGCCCGCAAGACGATGCCCGCGCGTGAGCTGTACGGCCGGATGATGCGTACCCTCGCGCAGACCGGCCAGGGCTGGATGACGTTCAAGGACGCCTCCAACCGGACCGCGAACCAGACCGCCGAGCCGGGCCGGGTCGTCCACTCCTCGAACCTGTGCACCGAGATCCTTGAGGTCACCAACGACGGCGAGACGGCCGTCTGCAACCTGGGCTCGGTCAACCTCGGCGCCTTCGTGGCGAACGGCTCGATCGACTGGGACCGGCTGGATGCCACCGTGCGCACCGCCGTGACCTTCCTGGACCGGGTCGTCGACATCAACTTCTACCCGACCGAGCAGGCCGGGCGCTCCAACTCCCGCTGGCGGCCGGTCGGTCTGGGCGCCATGGGCCTCCAGGACGTCTTCTTCCAGCTGCGTCTGCCCTTCGACTCGCCCGAGGCCCGCGCGCTCTCCACGAAGATCTCCGAGCGGATCATGCTGGCGGCGTACGAGGCGTCCTGCGACCTGGCCGAGCGGTCGGGCCCGCTGCCCGCCTGGTCCGAGACGCGTGCCGCGCGCGGTGTGCTGCACCCCGACCACTACGACACCGAGCTGAACTGGCCGGAGCGCTGGGACGCCCTGCGCGCCCGGGTCGCGAAGACCGGTATGCGCAACTCGCTGCTGCTCGCCATCGCGCCGACCGCCACGATCGCCTCGATCGCCGGTGTGTACGAGTGCATCGAGCCGCAGGTCTCCAACCTGTTCAAGCGCGAGACGCTCAGCGGTGAGTTCCTCCAGGTCAACGCCTACCTGGTGGACGAGCTGAAGAAGCTCGGCGTGTGGGACGCCCGCACCCGTGAGGCGCTGCGCGAGGCGAGCGGCTCGGTGCAGGGCTTCGCCTGGATTCCCGAGGACGTGCGGGCCCTGTACCGCACCGCGTGGGAGATCCCGCAGCGCGGCCTGATCGACATGGCGGCGGCCCGTACGCCGTTCCTCGACCAGAGCCAGTCGCTCAACCTGTTCCTGGAGACGCCGACCATCGGCAAGCTCTCCTCGATGTACGCGTACGCCTGGAAGCAGGGGCTGAAGACGACGTACTACCTGCGTTCGCGCCCGGCGACCCGGATCGCCCGTGCCGCGTCCGGTCAGGCGTCGGCCGCCGCCCCCATTCCCGTACAGCAGGCGTCGGCTCCCGACGCGGACGCGATCGCCTGCTCCCTGGAAAACCCTGAGTCCTGCGAGGCCTGCCAGTAATGAGCACCGACGACAACAAGAACCTGCTCGACCCGGGATTCGAGCTGACCCTGCGTCCCATGCGCTACCCGGACTTCTACGAGCGCTACCGGGACGCGATCAAGAACACCTGGACCGTGGAGGAGGTCGACCTCCACTCGGACGTCTCCGACCTCGCCAAGCTGTCGCCGGGCGAGCAGCACATGATCGGCCGGCTGGTGGCGTTCTTCGCGACCGGTGACTCGATCGTCTCGAACAACCTCGTGCTGACGCTGTACAAGCACATCAACTCCCCCGAGGCGCGGCTGTACCTGTCGCGGCAGCTCTTCGAGGAGGCCGTGCACGTCCAGTTCTATCTGACGCTGCTGGACACCTATCTGCCCGACCCGGACGACCGGGCCGCCGCGTTCGACGCGGTCGAGGAGATCCCCTCGATCCGTGAGAAGGCGCAGTTCTGCTTCAAGTGGATGGACTCGGTCGAGAAGATCGACCGGCTGGAGACGAAGGCGGACCGCCGCCGCTTCCTGCTGAACCTGATCTGCTTCGCGGCCTGCATCGAGGGGCTGTTCTTCTACGGCGCGTTCGCGTACGTGTACTGGTTCCGCTCGCGGGGTCTGCTGCACGGTCTCGCCACCGGCACCAACTGGGTGTTCCGTGACGAGACGATGCACATGAACTTCGCGTTCGAGGTCGTGGACACCGTCCGCAAGGAGGAGCCGGACCTCTTCGACGACGAGCTCCAGCAGCAGGTCACCGACATGCTGAAGGAGGCCGTCGACGCGGAGCTCCAGTTCGGCCGCGACCTGTGCGGCGAGGGCCTGCCGGGCATGAACACCGAGTCGATGCGCGAGTACCTCCAGTGCGTCGCCGACCAGCGGCTCACCCGCCTCGGCTTCCCGACGGTGTACGGCTCGGAGAACCCGTTCTCCTTCATGGAGCTCCAGGGCGTCCAGGAGCTGACGAACTTCTTCGAGCGCCGCCCGTCCGCCTACCAGGTGGCCGTCGAGGGCTCGGTCGGGTTCGACGACGACTTCTAGCCGCCCGGGATCCGTCAGATCCTGGCCCAGCTTCTGAGGTAGGGGCGCCGCGCAGCCGTGACCGGTTGCGCGGCGCCTTCCGTTTCCGGGGGCCCGGCCGTCCGCGCCATCCGTTCCGCCTCCCGCAGTTCGCGGTCGATCCGGCGCTCGCGGGCGAGGCCGACGACGGCCGGAGCCGCGACAAGGGCGAAAAGTGACGCTACGACCAGGTAGTTCAGGAATGTGTTCATGCCTCTACTCTGGTCCACCCGGGCAGAAATCATCAGTGGCAGCACTGCCATGGAACATCCAATTACTGCCACACTGAGTCCATGCTGACCAATGTCGCCGCCCTGCTCCTGGACGAGGTCCACCCCTTCGAACTCGGCGTGCTGTGCGAGGTGTTCGGCCTCGACCGCAGCGACGAGGGCCTGCCGGTGCACGATTTCGCGGTGGTCTCCGCCGAGGGCCCCGTCCTGCGCACCCACGCGGGCTTCACCATCAGCACGCCCCACGGCCTGGACCGGCTGGAGGAGGCCGACCTCATCGCCGTGCCGGCGGGCAGCCACTTCATGGAGCGGGAGTATCCCGAGGAGGTGCTTGCCGCGCTGCGCCGGGCCGTGGAGCGCGGCTCCCGGGTGCTGAGCGTCTGCTCGGGGGCGTACGTCCTCGGCGCGGCCGGGCTGCTGGACGGCCGCCGCTGCACCACTCACTGGCGGCACGCGGCGGAGCTGGCCCGGCGCTTCCCGAAGGCGATCGTGGAGCCGGACGTGCTGTACGTGGACGAGGGCCCGGTGGTCACCTCGGCCGGGACCGCCGCCGGGATCGACGCCTGCCTGCATCTGGTCCGCCAGGCGTACGGGCAGGAGGCGGCCAACACCATCGCCCGGCGGATGGTGGTGCCCCCGCACCGGGACGGCGGCCAGGCGCAGTACATCAACCGCCCGCTGCCCCGGAACGCGTGCGACACCGTCGGCGCCACCCTGGCGTGGATGGAGCACCATCTCGACCAGGAGCTGACCGTGGAGCAGCTGGCGGCGCAGGCGCACATGTCGCCGCGCACCTTCGCCCGGCGGTTCCAGCAGGAGACCGGGACCACCCCGTACCGCTGGCTGCTGCGGCAGCGGGTGCTGCTGGCCCAGCACCTGCTGGAGACCTCCGACCTGACGATCGACACGATCGCGGGACAGACGGGCTTCGGCACGGCGGCGACCCTGCGACACCAGTTCGTACGGTCGCTGGGGACCACGCCGAACGCCTACCGCCGCGCCTTCCGGGGCCCGTCGGCCGCGGCCGTGCCCGACGTCGCCTGAGCGCCGCCGGGCCGGGCACCGGGAGGAGTGTGGGTCAGATGCCGCACTGGGACGCCGACCAGAAGCGGTTGGGCCCCTGGTTGACGTGCACGTGGTCACCGTGGCCGGCGTAGCCCGGGCCGAGGATTCCCCTGAAGCCGTGGTAGCGGGCCTGCCTGGCCAGCGTGCACAGGGAGTGCGGCGAGGCGCCGAGGTCGACCGCGTCGCCGTACAGGTGGCGGCTGTTGGAGGCTCCGCCGACGGCCGCGTTGCAGGAGACGGAACGGAAGCCGCTGGTGACGCGGATGGGCTGGTCGCCCAGCGCGTGGCGCAGCGCCTCCAGCTTCCACATGCTGCTCAGCGCGTTGGCCCTGGCCGTGCCCGCCGAGACCTTCCCGCCGGCCCAGGTGCTGTTGCACTTGTTCAGCTCGGGGTAGGTGAAGTGGATCGGGGTGCAGTCGTTGTCCTGGAGCGCGTAGATCTTGGCCTGGGTGGCCGGGCCCGCGATCCCGTCGGCGGCCAGGCCGTAGGCCGCCTGGAACCGCTTGACGGCGGCGGTGGTGGCCGGACCGTAGACGCCGTCGATGGCGAGCACTGAGTTGTAGCCGGGCCAGCCCGCCACCCGGATCTGGAGCTGGGTGACGTCGTTGCCGGTGGCTCCGGACGAGAGCGTACGGGTCCAGGTGTAGCAGCCGTCGGCCTGCGCGGGGCCGGCGGTCAGCACCGCCCCACCCAACGCGAATGTGATGGTCATGACAAGTCCGAGCAGAACGCGTGCGGTACGTCTCAGCACAGGGGGTCTCCCTCTGAACGTCACGGGCGGTGTCCAGGTGAGCCTGGCCCAGGAGTCGACGCGCGTCAACTACCCCTGAGCAAACGGCAGTTATCCGCCCGGTGGTATCCGGAAAGCCAAGGGGCCCGGCGCCCGGGAACGGCGTCGGGCCCCTGCGGCGCGGCCTCAGCCGTTGGGGACGGTCTCGTAGCGCGGCGTGCCCTCTTCCATCTGCCGCAGCGCGTCCTTGCGGTCCCGCTTGGAGAGCCGGTCGATGTACAGGTAGCCGTAGAGGTGGTCCGTCTCGTGCTGGAGGCAGCGCGCGAAGTAGCCGGTGCCTCTGACCCGGATCGGGTTGCCCTTCGCGTCCTGTCCACGCACCACCGCATAGTCGGGGCGGGCGAGGGACGCGTACGCGGTCGGGACCGAGAGGCAGCCCTCGTTGGAGTCGTCCAGCACCCGCCGCTCGGGGGCGAGCTCCTCCAGGACCGGGTTGCAGACGACACCGGTGTGCCGCTTCCCGTCGTCGTCCGGGCAGTCGTAGACGAAGACCTTGAGGTCCACACCGATCTGGTTGGCCGCGAGGCCCACGCCCTCGGCCGTCTTCTGGCTGGCGAACATGTCGTCGATCAGCTGCGCCAGCTCGTCACCGAACTCCGTGACGTCCTTGCACTCCTTGTGCAGCACCGGGTTGCCCACGACCGTGATCGGACGGGAGGTGCCGCGCTCGCGGTACGCCGCCTCGCGCGCCTCACAGTCCTCGGTGTCGACGATGAACCCCTCGTCGTCCACGCCGATCGTCCCGTCCGTCTCCTGCTGCGACATGTCCGCCGTACGCCTTCCTGCAAAACCTGAACTCGGTGAACCCCGCCGAACCCGCCGGAAACCGGGAACCACGGGAGGAGCAGCACCGCGATCGGTGCGCGTACAGCCTACGGGCAGCGGTCAGCAGACTTCTTCGAGATCCCGCCACTCACGGCTGTCGGGGCTGTCGGCGACCCAGCCGTCCAGCAGTCCGCGCACCAGCCCGGCGGGGGCCGCGAGACCGCACTCGCGCTCCGGGACCCACAGGTCACCGGCGCCCGCGGTGCGGTGGCCCAGCGGGCCCGGGTGGCCGGGCTCGCTGTGGTCGTGCGGGTCCAGGTGCTCCCCGTCCCCCTCGTCGCTCTCCATCCGGCTCTCCGAGCAGTCCCGGCACAGCAGCCGTACGGAGGAGGACCAGTCCTCGGCGGCGAACCCGGCGTCCGAGGCCAGCTTCTCCAAGGCGTCGCGGTCGTCCTCGGTGGCCGCCTCCAGCAGCACCACCCAGGTCGGCACCGGCGAGGGCGCCCACAGCTCGATCTCGTCGAACACCGGATAGGCGGGCCCGGCCGCGGTGACCCGCTCGCCGTTGGGGACCCCGTCGTGCAGGACGACCTCGCCCCAGCGCCGCCCTGAGGACGGCAGCGGAATGGACAGCACCTCGATCCGGGCCGGGTCGAGGCGGCGGCCCCAGACCACCTCGGCCTCGCCCTCCGGCGAGAGCCGCACCGCCGCGCTGCCCAGCTCCATGCCGGTCGGCTCGGTGGTCGCCGCGCTGTGCTGGCCGCTGCCGGGGACCTTGAGGCCGTACGCCTGCCAGGCCCGGCGCGCCAGTGGCCAGTCCTGGAGCGCGGTGGCCGCGATGCCCACGTTCCACCAGTCCGGGGCGCCGGACTCGCGGTCCAGCAGCGCGACCGCCCGCAGGCCCGCCGCGCGCGCCTGCTCCCAGTCGTGCCGGAACTTGTGCAGCAGTGCCAGATTGAACCAGGACTCCGAGAGCCAGGGCTCCAGATCCGCCGCGCGCGTCAGCAGCGCCCCCGCGTCCTCGTACCGGCCGTCGCCGATCAGCGTGAACGCGCGGTCCGTGGCCTGCCGCCAAGAGGCGGACGGACGATGCCGTACCTTCCCGAAGATCCTCACGATTCCCGCCTGTCCCGACTGGACACCCTCGTTATCCGCTCTGCTTTCGCATCCAACCATGCCCGGCCCGACGCCCGCTCATTACCCATGGGTTACCCAGCCCCGGCCGGGGTCAGACCGCCCCGCGCCAGGACTCGTCCCAGCGCCTCCACCACCTGCGGCTGGTGGTCGTGCCCGGTGCCGAGCCTGAGGAGCTCCAGTGCGCCGAGCGGCCCGCTCACGCTTTCCCCGCACAGGTCGTCGTATGCGTTTACCGTCCTGACGATCCTGGCGGCGGGCAGTTGTTCCCGGTACGGATCGGCCTGCTGCTCGACCACCGCGGCCACCGCCGGGTCCACACCGGTGCGCCGGACGACCGCCCCGCCGAGCAGGGCGATGCGGCGCTGCTCGGCGGCGGGCAGCCGGGCGGTGGCCCCGCCCGCGACCGGGTCGAGAAGGGAGAGCTGGCCGATGTCGTGCATCAGGGCGGCGTGCTCCAGGACGGTCAGCTGCGGTCCGGTCAGCCCCAGCTCCCGGCCTACGGCGGTGGCGAGCGCGGCGACCCGGCGGGCGTGGCCTGGCGGGGTGTACCCGGCGATCTCGGTGGCGCGGGCGAGCGAGGAGACGGTCTGGCGGGAGGTCGTGCGCGCGGCCGCGTACCGGCGGAAGGAGACCTGCGTGAGCAGCAGCGGCCCGCACAGCACAGGCAGCGCCCAGAGCCCGGCGACCGCGACGCCCAGCGCCAGCACGACGCCGGTCGCCCCGACCGCCGGCCCGATCCCGGCGAGCGCGCGCAGCTCGTCACCGAGGAGCGGTGCGTACGGAGGCGTGGCGCCGGGACCCGCGGGCCGGTCCGCCGAGCGGGCCAGGAGGGCCGCCAGCAGGGCGTCGCACAGCGCGGTCAGCGCCAGCAGGAGGAGCAGGAACAGGGCGAAGGCCAGCCCGTCGCCGAACCAGCGGACCGCCTGCCCGGAGTTGTACAGCGGCTGGAAGCAGACGGCGGCGAAGCCCACGGTCAGCGTCCGGCGGGCGGCCCGGTCCGCGTCCACGCGGTGGCCGCTCGCCGCCCTGGGCACGGCGGCGAGCGCCTGCGCGGCGACCACCACGGCGACCACCTGGAGCGCCCCGTGCCCGGTCGGCCGCCCGGCGCTGTCCCCGAGCAGGGCGTACGCGAGCGCCCCGGCGGCCCCGAGCGGCGCGGGCTCCCGCTCTCCGGGGTGCGCACCCCGGCGGGCGGCCTCCCCGAGGACCACGAGCAGCCCGAAGGCCAACGCGTGTCCCGGCCCGACGAGCCCCTGCACCAGGGTGTGCGTGAACGCGGCGAGGGCGAGGGCGAAGGCGGTCCCGCGCACCGCGAGGACGACGGGGGCGGGCGGGGCGCCCGCGTACCCGCCGCTCACCGACGGCCTCCGGGGGACGGGGACGGGCGTGGGGCGGAGCCCGGTGCGCCGTGCCCCGCCGACCGCGCGCCGGGCACCTGGGCCGCCTCCCGGCGGGTCCCGTCCTCCGCACCCCCCGGTTCGTCCGCCGTGACGGCGGTGTCGGCGGCGCTCCAGCCGTGCCGGTCCAGGGCGCGGCCCAGCGCCCGCACCATGCGCGGGTCGAACTGGCTGCCCGCGCACCGCTTCAGCTCGGCGAGCGCGGCGGGCACGGGCCGGGCGCGCCGGTAGGAGCGGTTGGAGGTCATCGCGTCGAAGGCGTCGGCGACCGCGACGACCCGGGCGAACTCGGGAATGCGCGAACCTCTGAGGCCGTAGGGGTATCCGCTGCCGTCGAGGCGTTCGTGGTGGTGCAGGATCGCGTCGCGCGCCTCGTCCAGGAAGGCGATGCCCCGGACGATCTCGTGCCCGTACTCCGGGTGCAGCTCCATGATCCGGCGCTCCTCGGAGGTGAGGGGGCCGTCCTTGCGGAGCACCCGGGTGGGTACGCCGAGCTTGCCGATGTCGTGCAGGATCCCGGCGAAGCGGAGTGCCTCCACCCGGCTGTCGTCCATGCCGAGTTCGCGGGCGATCAGCACGGAGGCCCGGCCGACCCGCTCGCTGTGGCCCCGGGTGTAGGTGTCCTTGATGTCGACGGCGTGGACGAGCGCGCGGATGGTGGCCCGGTGGGCGGCCCGCTCGCGGTGGTACTGGGCGAAGACCCAGCAGGAGACGGACATCGGCAGCAGGACGAAGAGCGCGGAGACCGGCCCGTACGAACTGCGCCACAGGACGGCCATCAGCAGCCCGGAGAGCGCGTGCACCAGGTGGGGGCCGAGCGCGCGCGGAAGCAGACCGCGCCAGGTGCGGTGCACGGGCCGCCGTTCCGCCGCCGCGAGGATGACCCCGTCGAGCGCGGTCAGGACCAGGCTGAAGGCGACCGACGCGGCGCAGACGGGCAGCAGGGCGAGCGGGAAGTCCGGTGCCAGGCCGGGGCCGCCGAGGGTCGCCGGTCCGCCGAGGGCGGTGTGGACCCAGGAGGCGGCGGCACAGGTGAGGGCGAGCTGGGCGGCCCGCCAGATCCGGCGGGCGGCGTACGGGGGCCGCTCCACCCGCCCGGCCAGCGCTCCCGGGACCGCCACCAGCGCGGCGGCGGCGGGCGGCAGCAGAAAAGCCGCGGCCAGGAGCAACGGAACGGACGATCCGGCGCCGACGGTGAGGGAGCCGCCCGCGTGACGGCGACGGGCGGCCAGCTCGGAACCGAGACCCAGTGCGGCGAGCAGGGCCGTCGTGCCCCACGGGACCGGGGCGTCAGCCGCGTACACGGGGAGCGTGCAGCAGACCGCGCAGACGACTGCGGCCAGGATGCAGACGCGCGCCGCCGCCGGTGTGCCCCTCACGCCCGCACTCGCCCCCCCCAGCATGCTCGATGGAGGCGCCACGCTAGCGAGTTGTCCGGCTCACCGAGCCGCTACGGATCCGATTAGCACATTCGGGTGACTATTCGGTGGCGGTCGCCGACCGGTCCGTGCTGTGCACGGACACATCCTGGTCTGGCACGGACTCGCCGGCCCGGATCAGATCGATCCGGCCCATCACCTTGGAGCGCAGGTCGGCCGGGACGTCGTCCTGTCCGCAGCAGCGCTTCACCAGCTTCTTCACGGCCTGTTCGAGGCCGTACTTCTCCAGGCACGGGGAGCACTCCTCGAAGTGCACCTCGAACTTGGTGCAGTCGCCCGCGGGCATCTCCCGGTCGAGAAACTCGTAGAGATGATCGAGCACCTCCGAGCAATCCGTCTCGTGCGGCTCTCCGCAGCTCATGAGGCCGAGCCCTTCCGATCGTCCGAGTCACCGGCACCGGCTGCGACGAGCCCGCGCTCACGGGCGTAGTCCTCCAGCATGCCGCGCAGCTGGCGGCGGCCGCGGTGCAGCCGGGACATCACCGTACCGATGGGAGTCCCCATGATGTCCGCGATCTCCTTGTAGGCAAAGCCCTCGACATCGGCGAGATACACGGCGATGCGGAACTCCTCGGGGATCGCCTGGAGCGCCGACTTCACGTCGGAGTCCGGGAGATGGTCGAGGGCCTGGGACTCGGCCGAGCGCAGACCGGTCGACATGTGCGACTCGGCGCGGGCCAGCTGCCAGTCCTCGATCTCCTCGGCGGCGCTGCGCTGGGGCTCGCGCTGCTTCTTGCGGTACGAGTTGATGAAGGTGTTGGTGAGGATGCGGTACATCCACGCCTTGAGGTTGGTGCCCTCGCGGAACTGGTGGAAGGAGCCGTACGCCTTGGCGTAGGTCTCCTGGACCAGGTCCTCCGCATCGGCGGGGTTGCGCGTCATGCGCAGCGCGGCCGAATACATCTGGTCGAGAAAGCCCAGGGCGTCGCGCTCGAAGCGCGCGTTGCGCTCGGCGGGCGTCTCCGGTGCGCGGCCGTCGTCGGTCCCTGTGTCGGTCCCAGTGACCGGACCCACCTCCTCCAACGATGTGGCGGAGCCGAAACCGGACCCGCTCGCATCGGAGAATAGTCGACCCTGCTTGGAGACGGCCTGTCGATTACCGCCGCTCAGGGGTCGCTCAGGGGTGGTCCTCGCCGCGGGCAGCACGCTCCACTCCAGGTCAGCGGTGTTCGAGCGGCTCGGGCAGATGGTCGAACCCATGCGACGGACTCCCTCTCCACGTACGACGTTGTTGTACCGACGTCCCGAACAACAGCGCCCCCGTGCGGAGCATTCCCGGGGCCCGTGTCACCCGAGTGACATGAGCCACCCGCTGACCGCTTCGGTGAGGATGCCCATCGTCTGTTCCTCGCTCAGCCCGGACTTCTTCGGTACGGCGAAGCCGTGGTCCCCGTACGGCACTTCGGCCAGCTCGTACGGACCGGGCGGGAACTCCTCCGGCCGCCCGAACGGGTCGTTGCCGCCCTGCACCACGAGGGTGGGCACCCCGGCACCGAGGAGTTCGTCGGCGCGGGACTTCTCGGGCCTGCCCGGGGGGTGCAGCGGGAAGCTGAGCGCGAGGACGGCCGCCGCGCCCAGCTCGGTGGCGGTGCGGCAGGCGACCCGGGCCCCGGCGCTGCGGCCCCCGGCGACGACGGGCAGCCCGGGCTCGGCCAGGGCGGGCCACAGTCCGCGCCAGCCGGTGTCGAGGGTCTTCGGGGCGGGCGCCACCTTCTTGCCCGCCACCCGCCAGGGCTGCTCCACCAGAGCGACGGTGACGCCCTGTCCGGGCAGGGCGGCGGCCAGGGCCTTCAGATCGCGGGCCTCGATGCCGCCGCCCGCCCCGTGGCTCACGGCCAGCACGAGGCGGGGCCGCGCGCCGGTCGTGGCGGGGAGCCAGGTGATCCGGGCCTCTCCGGCGTCGGTGGGGATGCTCTGCACGCTCTTCTCACGGCTCACGCGTCCCATCCTGCCTCCCCTCCCGTTCAGAACAGCGTCGACTCCTCCGGCGCGGCCAGCTCCTCCAGCAGCTCCGGTCCGTTGTTGCGGACGTTGCTGACGGCGGTGGCGACCGGGTAGGCCCGCATCAGCCCGCCGGGCGGCGGCTCCAGCAGCGCGCGCAGCTCGTCGAGGCCCGTGTGCGAGGGGTCCAGCCAGGCGTCCCAGCGGTCCGGGGTGAGCATCAGCGGCATCCGGGGGTGGATGTCGGCGAGGGCGCCGGGTCCTTCGGCGGGGGCGACCGCCAGCGGTGCGGTCTCCGCCTCGGTGGTGATCACCGAGCAGGTGACCCACCAGGCCAGCTCGTGGTCGCCGGGCAGGGTCGGGTCGCGCCAGAACTCGTACAGTCCGGCCATCGCGAAGACCGAGCCGTCGGCGGGGGTCACGAAATACGGCTGCTTGCGCGCCCGCTTCTTGCCCTTCCTCTCCTCCAGCTGCCGTTCCTCCGCGCCGGTGACCCACTCGTAGTAGCCGTCGGCGGGCAGGATGCAGCGGCGCTGAGCGAAGGCGTTCCGGAAGGAGGGCTTCTCGTGGACGGTCTCCGCGCGGGCGTTGATCATCCGGGCGGCGCCCTCGGGGGTCTTCGACCAGGACGGGACGAGCCCCCATTTCAGGGTGCGCAGCTGGCGAACCGGACGCCGGTCGTCCGCGTCCTTAACAGGACGGTCCAGAACCGCGTAGACCTCTTTGGTCGGCGCCACGTTCCAGTCCGGCTCCAAGGCCTCGGTGGGTTCCCACTTCTCGACGCCGAAGAGTCCGGTCAGGTCCTCGGGCTTCCGACTCGCTGCATACCTTCCGCACATAAGTGCCACACTGCCACGACCGACCGCCCCGACCGCAAGGAGTCGCCCGGCCGATGAACAGCACCGAATTGGGCGATCTGTGGGATCGCGTGACCGGCACCCAGCCCGCGCCGGAGCAGTGGCTGGTGGTGGTGACGGCCACGCTCGCGCTCATCGCCGTCGTACCGAACCCGATATGGCGGCTGGCCCGCAACACGATCACCATCGCGCACGAGGGCGGCCACGGCCTGGTGGCCCTGCTCACCGGACGGCAGCTCTCCGGCATCCGGCTGCACTCGGACACCAGCGGGCTGACCGTCAGCCGCGGCAAGCCGACGGGGATCGGCATGATCCTCACCGCCGCGGCCGGCTACACGGCCCCCTCACTGCTGGGTCTGGGCGGCGCCTGGCTGCTCACCAACGGGCGGATCACCCTGCTGCTGTGGGTGGCGACGGCGCTGCTCGCGGTGATGCTGGTGATGATCCGCAATGTGTACGGGGCCCTCACCGTCATCCTGACCGGCGCGGCCTTCCTGCTGGTGTCCTGGCTGGCCGCCGCGGACGTCCAGTCGGCGTTCGCGTACGCGGTGGTGTGGTTCCTGCTGCTGGGCGGGGTGCGGCCGCCGTTCGAGCTCCAGTCCAAGCGACGCTTCGGGGGTGCTCCGGACTCCGACGCGGACCAGTTGGCCCGGCTGACCCACGCCCCGGCCGCGCTGTGGCTCTTCCTCTTCCACGCGGTGTCGCTGTGCTCGCTGATCGGCGGAGGGCGATGGCTGCTGGGCTGGTGAGGCGGACCCGGCCGCTCCGGCCCGTACCACTCTTTCGTTACGGACCGGTTTCCGCCCTTTTCATCAGGATCCTGGTTCGCGCGGAACCACTAAAGTGATGGCCATGACCGAGAGTTCCGTGCACCCCGCCCTCTGGCCCGCCCCCCACGCGAGCGGAGCCGTCGACGCGACCGTCACCGTGCCCGGATCGAAATCGGTCACCAACCGGGCGCTCGTCCTGGCCTCGCTGGCCTCCGAGCCGGGCTGGCTGCGCCGCCCGCTGCGCTCCCGCGACACCCTGCTGATGGCCCAGGCGCTCCGCGCGATGGGCGTCGGCATCGAGGAGACGGTCTCCTCGTCCTCCGCGACCAGCCCCTCCGCCGCGACCGGCCCGGACGCCTCCGGCGAGGCCTGGCGGGTCATCCCGGCCGGGCTGCACGGCCCGGCCACCGTCGACGTCGGCAACGCCGGTACGGTCATGCGATTCCTGCCGCCCGTCGCCACGCTCGCCGACGGCCCGATCCGTTTCGACGGCGACCCCCGCTCCTACGAGCGGCCCCTGACCGGCGTGATCGAGGCGTTGCGGGCACTGGGCGCGCGGATCGACGACGACGGGCGCGGGGCGCTGCCGCTGACCGTGCACGGCGGCGGGGCGCTGGACGGCGGCCCGGTGGCGATCGACGCGTCGTCGTCCTCGCAGTTCGTCTCGGCGCTGCTGCTCTCGGGGCCGCGCTTCAACCAGGGCGTGGAGGTCCGGCACACCGGTTCCGTCCTCCCCTCGATGCCGCACATCCGGATGACCGTCGACATGCTGCGGGCCGTCGGCGCGCAGGTGGACGAGCCGGAGACGGGCGGCGAGCCGAACGTGTGGCGGGTCTCCCCCTCCGCGCTGCTCGGCCGGGACCTGACGGTCGAGCCGGACCTCTCCAACGCCCAGCCGTTCCTGGCCGCCGCGCTGGTGACCGGGGGCAGGGTCACCGTCCCCGACTGGCCGGAGCGCACCACGCAGCCGGGTGACGCGCTGCGCGAGATCTTCACCGCGATGGGCGGCAGCTGCGAGCTGACCGAACGCGGTCTGACCTTCACCGGTACGGGCCGTGTCCACGGCATCGACGTGGACCTCGGCGAGGTCGGCGAGCTGACCCCGGGCATCGCGGCGGTCGCGGCGCTGGCCGACTCGCCCTCCACCCTGCGGGGCGTGGCCCATCTGCGGCTGCACGAGACGGACCGGCTGGCGGCGCTGACCAAGGAGATCAACGAGCTCGGCGGCGACGTCACCGAGACGGCCGACGGGCTGCACATCCGCCCGCGCCCGCTGCACGGCGGCGTCTTCCACACGTACGACGACCACCGCATGGCCACCGCAGGAGCGGTCATCGGCCTCGCAGTGAAGGGCGTGGAGATCGAGAACGTGGGCACGACCGCCAAGACCCTGCCGGACTTCCCGGACATGTGGACCGGAATGCTCGGGGCCTAGAGACCATGCGCCGCTACGGGAAGAACCCCGACGAGGACGACATCCGCGTCCGCCCCAACCGCAAGGGCAACCGGCCGCGCACGCACATCCGGCCCAAGCACGAGGACGCCGAGGACGGCATGGTCCTCACCGTCGACCGGGGCCGGCTCACCTGCCTCGTCGACGGCCGGACCGTGGTGGCGATGAAGGCCCGCGAGCTGGGCCGCAAGGCCGCGGTGGTGGGCGACACCGTCTCCATCGTCGGGGACCTGTCCGGCGAGAAGGACACCCTGGCCAGGATCGTGCGGATCGGCGAGCGCCGCACGGTGCTGCGCCGCACGGCGGACGACGACGATCCCTACGAGCGGGTGGTCGTCGCCAACGCGGACCAGCTGGCCATCGTCACCGCGCTGGCCGACCCCGAGCCGCGTCCGCGCATGATCGACCGCTGTCTGGTGGCGGCGTACGACGGCGGGCTGACCCCGCTGCTGGTGCTCACCAAGTCCGACCTGGCCCCGCCGGACAAGCTGCTGGAGGCGTACACCCCGCTCGGCGTCCCGTACATCGTGACGAGCCGCGAGGAGCTGGAGAACGGGGACGCGGCGGACCGGGTGCGCGAGCAGCTGGAGGGCCGGGTCACCGCCTTCGTCGGCCATTCCGGGGTCGGCAAGACGACCCTGGTGAACGCCCTGGTGCCGAAGGACCGGCGGCGCACCACGGGCATCGTCAACGCGGTCACCGGCCGGGGCCGGCACACCACCACCTCCGCCCTCGCGCTGCCGCTGCCGGGCGACCGGGGCTGGGTGGTCGACACCCCGGGCGTCCGCTCCTTCGGGCTGCACCACGTCGACCCCTCGCGCGTCATCCACGCCTTCCCCGACCTGGAACCGGGCACCGGGAACTGCCCGCGCGGCTGCACCCACGACGAGAACCAGCCCGAATGCGCACTGCCCGCCTGGGTGGCCGGGGGGCACGCCGATCCGGCCCGGCTGGACTCCCTGCACCGGCTGCTCGCGACGCGGGAACGGCGCGAGGGCGACTGACCGGAATCGTTCGGTGCGTCCCGCGGGACGTTTGCGCGATTCAACGACTGGTAAAGGCATAATCGCACCGAGCTGGACGAAGCCGTCACCTATCTGGAGGGCACCGACGATGGCGTGGCTGCTGGTCGTGGTCGCTGGACTGCTGGAAACCGGCTTCGCCGTGTGTCTGAAGCTCTCCCACGGGTTCACCCGTCTCTGGCCGACGATCGCGTTCGCCGCGTTCGCGCTCGGCAGCTTCGGTCTGCTGACCATGGCGCTGAAGAAGCTGGACGTGGGCCCGGCGTACGCGGTGTGGACCGGGATCGGCGCGGCCGGTACGGCGATCTACGGCATGGTCTTCCTCGGTGACGTCGTCTCGACGCTGAAGCTGGTGTCGATCTCCCTGGTGATCATCGGAGTCATGGGCCTCCAGCTGTCCGGCTCCGCGCACTGACCCGAGCGGTACCGGCCGCCTGGCGCTGGTCGGCGGTGCCGGACGCCTGCCGTACGAGCCGGAGCGCGTGGCCGTCCGCGGCGTCGTCCCCCGGCACCGGGGCGATCACACAGGACAGTGCGATCCGTAACGCGATCTCGTAGCGCTCGGTGTCGTCGGTGGCGTAGCCGCGCTCGGCCGTGCTGCCGGGCGCCGGGGGCGGGACCGCCCGCATCCTGTCCCGTACCAGCGCGAGCAGCGCCCCGGGGGCCGGGGGCCGCTTCGGGCGGGGCAGCCCGTCCGCCCAGAACCCCGTGAGGAGGGCCTTGACCAGCGCGTCCTGGCGGGCTGCCCGTACGGTCCAGAGCGCGACGGCGGCCGGACGGTCGGGCGCGGGGGCGGTCAGGGCGCGGTCGACCCCGGCGAGATAGCGGTCGGCGGCCCGCCGCAGCAGGGCCCCGGCCAGCCCGTCCTTGGTGCCGAACTCGTTGTGGAGGGTCTGCCGGGACACCCCGGCCAGTGCGGCGACGTCGACCAGGCGCACGGTGCGCCAGGGCCGGTCGGCGAGCGCTCTGAGGGCGGCGTCCAGCAGGGCCTGCCGTGCTGTCGGCATCATCGCCTCCCCCGCCCCGGAACCTTGCGATTCAGAGTTGATGTGCTCCCGGGGGCTGTCAAGGGTCCACGTCGCGGGCCGGGAGGCGGGCCGGGGGTGCTGTAGCCCGCGGCCCGCGGCGCTGGATACTGTGACGGCATGCCCGACTACCACGATGATCTGCGCCTTGCCCATGTACTGGCCGACGCCGCCGACGCGGCCACGATGGAGCGGTTCAAGGCTCTCGACCTCAAGGTCGAGACCAAGCCGGACATGACGCCGGTGACCGAGGCCGACAAGGCCGCCGAGGCGTTGATCCGGGGCCACTTGCAGCGGGCCCGCCCGAGGGACGCGATCCTGGGCGAGGAGTACGGGGTCGAGGGCAGCGGGCCCCGGCGCTGGGTGATCGACCCGATCGACGGCACCAAGAACTACGTACGCGGTGTGCCGGTGTGGGCGACGCTGATCTCGCTGATGGAGGCGGGAGAGCAGGGCTTCCAGCCGGTGGTCGGAGTGGTCTCCGCGCCCGCGCTGAACCGGCGTTGGTGGGCGGCGAAGGGCGCGGGCGCGTTCTCCGGCCGCAGCCTCACCTCGGCGACCCGCCTCCAGGTGTCGAAGGTGGAGAACATCGCGGACTCCTCGTTCGCGTTCTCCTCGCTGTCCGGCTGGGAGGAGAAGGGCCTCCTCGACGGGCTCCTCGACCTGACCCGGGCCTGCTGGCGGACGCGGGGCTACGGGGACTTCTGGCCGTACATGATGGTCGCGGAGGGTTCCGTGGACATCTGCGCGGAGCCGGAGCTGTCGCTGTGGGACATGGCGGCGAACGCGATCATCGTCCAGGAGGCGGGCGGCCGGTTCACCGGCCTGGACGGGGTCGACGGCCCGGGCGGCGCCGATGCGGCGGCCTCGAACGGGCTGCTCCACGACGAGTTGCTGGGCTATCTCAACCAGCGCTACTGAGTTCCGCGCGCGTGCGCACTCCCCCGGCGCACGCCCGGTCCACCCCTTGTCGCCCCGCCCCAAGGGTGCAACTCTGAGAGTCCCCCCACTTGTGAACTTGTGAATCGACTCACACAGTCGGCTCACCGAGGAGGTGGCTCGTTTCATGCTCGTCCGTGACGCCATGAGTACGGTGGTCCTCACCATCGGCCCCACCCACACGCTCCGCCAGGCGGCCCGGCTGATGTCGGCCCGGCGCATCGGAGCAGCCGTCGTCCACGACCCGGACACCTGCGGGCTCGGGATCATCACCGAGCGCGACATCCTCGACGCGATCGGATCCGGCCAGGATCCCGATCGGGAGACCGCGTCCGCCCACACCACCACCGACGTGGTGTTCGCCGCCCCGGCCTGGACCCTGGAGGAGGCCGCGGAAGCCATGACGCACGGAGGTTTCCGGCATCTGATCGTGCTGGACGACGACGGCCCGGTGGGGATCGTGTCGGTGCGCGACATCATCCGCTGCTGGGCGCCCACCCGTCGCGCGGTCGCCACGGCGGGCTGACGGCCGCTCCTCGCGCGAACGACGCGAACGACCGGTGGGCCGGACCCCCGTGAGGGGATCCGGCCCACCGTCGACGACAGGCGTCCGGTCAGCCGCGAAGGGCCTGGACCGCGGCTTCCAGACGCTTGCCGAAGTCACCGTCCGCCTGGCGGAAGTTGTTGATCGCGCGCTCGGCGATGTCATCGCGCGAGACCTGGGCGATGAACCCGGCGAGGTTCTCGATCAGCCGGGACTTCTCGTCCTCGGAGAAGAGCCGGTAGAGGTTGCCCGCCTGCACGAAGTCGTTGTCCTCGGCGTGGCTGGGGGCCTCGTGGTTTCCGGTGCCGCCGGTGACCGGGAGCGGCTGCCACAGCGGCCGGTCGGTCTGGCGGGGGCCGCCGAAGCTGTTCGGCTCGTAGTTCTTGGCGCCCTTGTGGCGGCCGTCGTAGAGGAAGCCGTCCCGGCTGTTGGTCCGCGCCTCGGTGGCGTGCGGGCGGTTAACCGGCAGGTGGTCGGCGTTGATGCCGACGCGGTAGCGGTGGGCGTCCCCGTACGCGAACAGCCGGCCCTGGAGCATCTTGTCCGGGGACGGCCCGATGCCCGGCACGAAGTGCGCGGGGCTGAAGATCGACTGCTCGACCTCGGCGAAGATGTTCTCCGGGTTCCGGTTGAGCTCCAGCTTGCCGATCTCGATCGGCGGGTAGTCCTCGTGCGGCCACACCTTGGTGAGGTCGAACGGGTTGAAGCGGTAGGTGGCCGCTTCCGCCGCGGGCATGATCTGGACCTGCACCGTCCAGGACGGGAACTCACCGCGCTCGATCGCCTCGCGCAGATCGCGCTGATGGCTGTCGGGGTCCTCACCGGCGAGCTTGTTGGCCTCTTCCTGGGTGAGGTTCTTGATGCCCTGGTCGGTCTTGAAGTGGTACTTGACCCAGAACACCTCGCCCGCCTCGTTGTTCCACTGGAACGTGTGCGAGCCGTAGCCGTTCATGTGGCGCAGCGTGGCAGGGATACCCCGGTCACCGAAGAGCCAGGTCACCTGGTGCGTCGACTCCGGCGACAGGCCCCAGAAGTCCCAGACGTTGTCCGCCTCCTGCGAGCCGGTGTACGGATCGCGCTTCTGGGTGTGGATGAAGTCGGGGAACTTGATGGCGTCCTTGATGAAGAACACCGGGGTGTTGTTGCCGACGAGGTCGTAGTTGCCCTCTTCGGTGTAGAACTTCAGCGCGAAGCCGCGGGGGTCCCGCACCGCGTCGGCGGAGCCGAGGTTGCCCGCGACGGTGGAGAAGCGCAGGAACGTTTCGGTCTGCTTGCCGACCTCGGAGAGGAACTTCGCCCGGGTCCACTGCGAGACATCGCGGGTCAGCGTGAACGTGCCGTACGCACCGGCGCCGCGGGCGTGCACGATGCGCTCCGGTATGCGCTCACGGTTGAAGTGGGCGAGCTTCTCCAGCAGCGCCTGGTCCTGGACGAGAACCGGACCGCCGGCACCCGCGGTCTCACTGTTCTGATTGTCGGCGACCGGAGCCCCGGCCTCCGTGGTGAGCGGTCCCTGCGTCACGTGCGCCTCCTGCGTCATGTCCCTGCACAGCGGTCCTTATCTGCACAGCTTCCGTACAGCCCTGTCCCTTGGCCAATGCCGTTTCCGATCCTACAATGGACAATGTCTAAGTCAAGCGAGCATCCAAAGTCACACCCGATCGGGACTCCGTTCCCCCACTGTTAGGCTGGGCCCCATGAGCGACCTGCTGGAACGACTTCGTGGACGCGGCTGGCGCATGACGGCGCAGCGGCGTGTCGTGGCCGAGGTCCTTGACGGGGACCACGTGCACCTGACGGCGGACGAGGTCCACGCGAGGGCCGTCTCCAGGCTGCCCGAGATCTCGCGCGCCACCGTCTACAACACCCTCGGCGAGATGGTGTCCCTCGGCGAGGTGCTGGAGGTCTCCACCGACCGCCGGGCCAAGCGCTACGACCCGAACGCGCACCGCCCCCACCACCACCTGGTGTGCGCCCAGTGCGGCGCGATCAGGGACGTGCATCCCGCGGGCAACCCGCTGGCGGACCTGCCGACGGACGAGCGCTACGGCTTCACGGTCTCCGGCGTGGAAGTGACGTACCGCGGCGTCTGCCCGAACTGCGCTGCCGCAGCCTGATTACTTCTCATCCGAGCACTTCGGGGCCCGCCTCGCACGAGGCGGGCTTCGCCTTCTTCCTCCGGGAATGACGAAGGCCCGGATCCCATGGGATCCGGGCCTTCGTCTTTTCAGTAGCGGGGACAGGATTTGAACCTGCGACCTCTGGGTTATGAGCCCAGCGAGCTACCGAGCTGCTCCACCCCGCGTCGATGAATGCAACATTACGTCAGCAGGTCGAACGGCGCAAATTCATTCAGCCGACCACCCGGGGCCGTCCGGCCGTCCAGCCTTTCGGCGATCCAGGGCCGTCCGGCGGTCCAGCCTTCCCGGGCGTTACGCGGTGAGCTCCTGGTGGAGCGCCTCGCGCAGCCGGGCCGCCCGCTCCGCCACCTCGGCCGGGCCCAGCTCCACGGCCCGCGCACACCAGCGCTGCCCCTCGGTGAGCTCGCCCCGGCGGGCGGCGAGCAGCGCCAGGCGCAGGGCCGCACGGCCGTGGCCCGCGTTCGCCGCGTGGCTCCACCACAGGGCGGCCTCGCGCTCGCTGCCCTCACGGGCGAGCAGCAGCCCGAGGTTGAACGCCCCGTTGCGGCTGCCCGCCTCGGCGGCCTCCCGGTACCAGTGGGCGGCGCTCTCCATGTCCCCGCGGGCGGCGGCGAGCATGCCGACGCGGACCTGGGCGCGGCGGTGGCCCTGCTGGGCGGCCCGCTCGTACCACTCCTCGCACTCGGTCTTCTCCGGCATCGGCTCGCCGAGCGCGGGCGGCCCCGGCGGCGGCTGGCGCGCGTCCAGCACCCCGGCGAGCCGGAACGCCGCCTCGGCGCTGCCGCCACCCGCCGCGCACCGCAGGTGCCGCTCGGCCTCGCGGTCCTCGCCGTCGCGCAGCAGGGCCATGGCGACCTGGAGCGCGGCGTCGGTGTGCCCGGCAGCGGCCGCCCGCTGGTACCAGCCGAGCGCCGTACGGTCCTCGTCGCGCCCGGCGTGCAGGATGCCGAGGTTGAACGCGGCGTCCACGCTGCCCGCCTCGGCCGCCTTGGAGAACCAGGGCTCGGCCCCGGTGTGGTCCCCGGCCTGGAGGAGCAGCACGGCGAGTGCGTTGGCGGCCTCGCGGTGGCCGGCGTACGCGGCCCGGCGGTACCACTGCTCGGCCTGCGGGGTGCGGTCCTGGGCAGCGCAGAGCAGCCCCAGGTTGTACGCACCGTTGACGTCTCCGGCGTCCATGGCCGCCCGGTACCAGCGCTCGGCGGTCTGCTGCTCACCGCGCGCCGCGTGCAGGGCGCCCAGCGCGTTGGCCGCGTTACCATCGCCGTCCTGGGCGGCGCGCAGCCACCACACGGCGGCACTCTCCTCGTCGCCCGCGTCGCGCAGCAGGAAGCCGAGGGCGCAGGCGGCACGGGGCTCGCCGTCCTTGGCGGAGGTGAGATACCAGCGGCCCGCCTCCTTGAGCTCGCCGCGCTGCTCCAGGATCGCGCCGAGGTGCAGCGCGGCCCGCCGGTGACCGCGGGCGGCTGCCTGGCGGTACCACTGCTCGGCCTCGCCGACCCGGCCGGCGGCGGGCCCCGCCACGGGGCTGTCGCCGTCGCCCGCGCTCCTGGCGTTCCTACCGCCCTTGGCCTGCGCCGCGTTCGCCACGCTCCCGGCACTCTTCGCGTCGGCGGCGTTCTCGGTGTTCGCCGCACCCGCCTCACCGGCATCGGCCACGGGCACAGCCGGATCGCCGGGAAGGCCGAGGCCCGTTCCGGTCCTACCGGAACCGGTGCCCCGGCCCAGGCCGAAGGCGTCGTGCGGGTCCTCCACTGCGTTCCGCTCCAGGGCGCGGGCCAGCCGGTAGGCCGCCTCGCGGTGGCCCTGCTCGGCGGCAGCACGCAGCCAGCGCTCGGCGCCGACGTCGCCGCGGTGCTCCAGGAGGTCCGCCAGCGCGTAGGCGCCCAGCGCGTGTCCCTGCTCGGCGGACTGGCGCAGCCAGTACTCGGCACCCGGCTCGTCGCCGCGCTCGCGGAAGTGCCGACCCAGGGCGTGCGCGGCGGCGGCGGATCCTGCCACAGCGGCGATGCGCCACCAGCCCGCGGCCTCGTCCGGGTAGCCGCGCTGGTGCAGCAGGACGCCCAGGTTGTTCGCGGCGGCCCGGTCCCCGTCGGCGGTGGCGGCGCGCAGATACTTCTCGGCGCCGTCCAGCTCGCCCCGGCGCAGCAGCAATGCGCCCAGGACGCTCATGGACGCGGTGTCCCCCGCGTCGGCGGCGCGTCGGTGCCGCGCCTCGGTCTCGGCGCTGTCCGCCGCGTCGACCGCGTCCGTGGTGGCCTCGTCGGAGGCCCTCGCCTGCAACGCGGCGGCTTCCCCCGCGGGTGTGCTGATACCCGGCACGGCCGCGCCGGCGATGGCGGCAGCGAAAGCCGCATCTACCGTGTTTTCCGCATCTTGGCCGCGCCGCTGCACAAACCGCCCTGTCTCCAACAGAGTTGCCCTGTCCCCCATAAATACCATCGTCGCACCACCTGCAACCCGCGTACACCTGGTATACCGCGGCCAGTGAGGTCACTTCAGCGTTTTGTCGACATGCCCACAGGGAGACAAGTCAAACACGTCCGGACCCAACTGGTGCCCAGCGAACCGCACTTCACGCCCTCGACTCGCGAAAGGCACGGCACGCACGGACGACGGCACGACGAAGGCCCGGATCCCATGGGATCCGGGCCTTCGTCTTTTCAGTAGCGGGGACAGGATTTGAACCTGCGACCTCTGGGTTATGAGCCCAGCGAGCTACCGAGCTGCTCCACCCCGCGTCGTTGTGTTCAAACCGTACCACGACGCGGAGTGGGTCATTCTCAGCTGCCCTGGCCGCTGCCCTCCCCGGCTCCCTCGGCGGGCGCCGACCTGCCGACGCTCGCGGGCTTGGCCGAACTCTCCGGCTCGCCCTCACCCTCCGGCTCGGCATCGCCGTCCGGCTTGTCTGCACCGTCCGGCTTGGCTGCGCCGTCCGCCTTCTCGCCCTCGCTGCCCGGCTTGGGCTGCGCGGCGGCGGCCCGCTCAAGAGCCTCCTGGAGAGCGTCCTGCGCCTTGCCGTAGGCGGGCCAGTCCTGCTCCTTCAGCGCCTTCTCGCCGTCCGTGTACGCCTTCTGGGCGTCCGCGATGGCCTTCTTGAGTGCCTCGTCGCCGGTGGCCGGGGGCTTGGTGGGCTCGTCCGGCTCACTGGGGTCGGGCGGTGTCGTGTCCGAATCGCCGTCGACCCCGAAGACCGCGTTGAGCGCGTCTCCCAGATTGTTCTCGAAGACGATCTCCGAACCGTACGAGGCGGCCACCTTGCGCAGCAGCGGGTAGTTCTGTGTGCCACCGCGCGTGTAGACCGGCTCGATGTAGAGGAAGCCGCCTTCGAGGGGAACCGTCAGCAGGTTTCCGTACTCGATGTCCGAGTCGGTGCCCTTGAGGTTCCTCACGAACTCGGCGACGTCGTCGTTACCGTTGAGCTCACTCTGTACCTGGCCCGGGCCCTTCACCGTTGAGGTGACCCGCAGGAGCCTCATGGTGCCGTAGTCCTTGCTGGCCGCGTCCGCGTTCACCGCCATGAAGGCCCCGAGGTTCGGGCGCCCCCTCGGGGTGAACGTGGTGGTCAGGGAGAACTCCTGCTCGCTCTGGCCCGGCATCTTCATGCTCAGGTAGTACGGCGGGACGGAACCCGGCTCCTGGTTCGTCGGGTCGTCCGGCACCTGCCACGCGTCGGAGCCGCTGTAGAACTGCGCGGGGTCCTCGACGTGGTAGCGGGTGAGCAGCTCACGCTGGACCTTGAAGAGGTCCTGGGGATACCGCAGGTGGTCCAGGAGGGTCTGCGGGATCTCCGAGCGGGCCTCCACGGTGCCCGGGAACGCCTTGCGCCAGGTCTTGAGGACCGGGTCCTTGGTGTCCCACTCGTAGAGCTTGACCTTGCCGTCGTACGCGTCGACGGTGGCCTTCACCGAGTTGCGGATGTAGTTGACCTGGTTCTCCTGGGCGACGACCGCGCGCTGATTGGTGGTCAGCGAGTCGGCCGTGGTGTCGCCGAGCGTCGTGCGGGACGCGTACGGGTAGCCGTTGGTCGTGGTGTAGGCGTCGACGATCCACTGGATCCGGCCGTCGACGACCGCCGGGTAGGCGTCGCCGTCGATGGTCAGCCACGGGGCGACCGCCTCGACGCGCTCCTTGGGCGTGCGGTTGTACAGGATCCGCGAGCCCTCACCGATGGCTCCCGAGTACATGATCTGCGGCTCGCTGAAAGCGACCGCGTACGCGGCACGGTTGAAGCCGTTGGAGAGGCTGACCCCGCTGCCGCCCTTGTAGCTGGTGGTCTTCTCGCCGTCCTCCTCGTAGTCGAGCTCCTTCTGGGGCCCGCCGACGATGGAGTACTGCTCGGTCTTCTCGCCGTAGTAGACCCGCTGCTCGTACTCCCCGAACTCACCGGTGGACGGCAGACCCGACTCCATGAAGTCCGGGGACCCCGTCGGGTTGGTGCCGGTGGTGGTGCCGCGGGCCGCGATGGCGCCGTAGCCGTGGGTGTACGTGAAGTGGTCGTTGATCCAGTTCCGCTTGGGCAGGCCCTGGATGTTCAGCTCACGCAGACCGATGATCGTGTCCTGCTCCTTGCCGTCCGCACCCTTGTAGCGGTCGACGTCCAGCGTCTTGGGGAACTGGTAGTAGTTCCTGCGCTGCTGGAGCTGCTGGAAGGCCGGGGAGACGACGTTGGGGTCCATCACGCGGTAGCTGGCGGCCGTGTTGGCGGCGGCCCGCAACTTGGTGCCGTCCCCCTTGGTGGCCTGGCCCGCGTAATCCTCCATCACCGCGTCGTCGATGTCGTACGCATCGCGTGTCGCGTCGATGTTCTTCTGGATGAACGGCGCTTCCTTGGCCTGCTCGTTCGGCTGGACCTGGAACTTCTGCACGATCGCCGGGTAGAGCCCGCCGATCAGGATCGCCGACAGCACCATCAGGCCGAAGCCGATGACCGGCAGCTGCCAGGTGCGGCGCCACAGCGTCGCGAAGAACAGCACGGCACAGATCGCCGCGATGCAGAACAGGATGGTCTTCGCCGGGAGATAGGCGTTCGCGTCGACGTACCGCAGGCCCGTCCAGTTGTCCGCGGCCTTGAAGTCACTGGACTTCACCGCCAGACCGTACCGGTCGAGCCAGTACGCCACGGCCTTCAGGGAGACGAAGATGCCGAGCAGCACCGAGAGATGGCCGGTGGCCGCCGCGGTGGCACGGGCGCCGGGGCTGGTGATGCGCAGCCCGCCGTACAGATAGTGGGTCAGGGCGGCGGCGATCAGCGACAGCACGGTCGCCGCGAAGCCGAAGCCCAGCAGGAAGCGGTACCACGGCAGGTCGAAGGCGTAGAAGGCGACGTCCAGATTGAACTGGGGGTCCTTCTGGTTGAACGGCACGCCGTTGACGTACATCAGCCACGTGCGCCACTGGCCGGAGGCGGATGCTCCGGCGATCAGCCCGACGAGCGCCGTGGCGGCGAGCAGCACCCACTTCTTGAAGGGGGCGATGCTCATGCGATAGCGGTCCAGGCTCTGCTGCTCCAGGGACATCGCGCTCAGCGGCGGCCGGAGCCGGTGCGCGAGCCAGATGTTCACGCCGATGGCCACGGCCATCAGCAGTCCGAAGACGAGGAAGAGCCCGATCTTGGTCCACAGGGTGGTGGTGAAGACGGATGAATACGCGACCGACCTGTACCAGAGCCAGTCCGTCCAGAACCCGGCGAACATGACGAAGGCCATGGCGAGAACCGCCAGGACGCCCAAAGTCATGAGCAGGGTTCGGGCGCGCCGGGACGGGCGGCCGACTCTGATCCGTGGCCCGGTCGGGCCTCCGCCGCGGTCCGGCATCTGGAAAGCCAACGTGCGCACCTCGAAGTTCGCGGTCGAGTGGAACAGGCCCAGCGATCCTAGAGCCCACCTATGCAACTTACTGAAGCTTTACCTAGTTCCCGTCTCCGGGGTAGGACGAGGCAGGATATTGCCCATGCCCAATGTTTCCCCCGCAGGACCCCCGATGGCCGCGAGTCCGCTCACCGTCGCCGTCCTCGAAATCGACGCCTACGCCTCCACCCTCGGCTGGGACCGGCCCGCGCGGCTGTTCGCCCTGGTCGACACCGACCGGCTGCGGTCCCAGGAGCCCGGCCTCGCCTCTCAGCTCGGCCTGGACGACCCCGGGTCCTCCGTCGCCGCCCTCACCCCGATCGAGCAGGACGAGCTGCCCCCGGGCACCGCGCTGGACGAGTTCCTCGCCACCATCGCCTGGCCCGATGCGGTGGTCGGCTGCGCCATGACGGTGGAGCGGCTGATGTTGCCGCCGTCCGCCGAGGCCTCCGTACCCGAAGGGCTCAGCGACAAGCAGCTCACCCAGTGGGTGGCCAAGCACCCCGACCGGCAGGAGGTGCGGATGACCGTGGCCGTCCTGCGGGACGGGGCGCGCGAGTCCGCTGTCCGGCTGCGCGAGAAGGACTCCCCCACCGAGGTGCTGACGGGCGCCGGTCTGGTCCCCGGTCTTGCCGAGGCGCTCGCGGCCACGTTCGAGTCCTGACCGGGCTACCGCCCGGGTCCGTCGTACGGGGCCCGGGCGGCACGGCCGTCAGCCTGCCGAGCAGCTCGGCAGGGCGTCGGTCTTCCCGGCGCGGATCTGCTCCAGCGACTTCTTGGCGTCCTCGATGGTCTTGACCCGGACCAGGGTGAGCCCGCTCGGGGTGTCGGCCGCGGCCGATGCGCAGTTGTCGTCGGGGGTGAGGAAGTAGCGTGCGCCGGCCTCGCGGGCGCCGACCAGCTTCATGGTGATGCCGCCGATCGGGCCGACCTTGCCCGCGTCGTCGATCGTGCCGGTGCCCGCGACGAACTTCCCGCCGGTCAGATCGCCCGGGGTGAGCTTGTCGATGATGCCCAGGGAGAACATCAGCCCGGCGCTCGGCCCTCCGACGTCCGCCAGCTTGATGTCGATCTCGAACGGGAAGGTGTGGTCCGTCCCGGCCGCGATCCCGACGATCGCGCGCCCCTCCTCACCGCCGTCGCCGCCGTCCTTGGAGGCGGGAGCCTTGGCGGTGGTGATGGTGATCCTCTCTTCGCCCTCGGGGGGCCGGCCCGTCTTCTCGGCCGCCACGGCCTCCTTGGCGGGGACGATGGTGAAGGTGACGTCCTCGCCGGGCCGGTGCTCGGTGACCAGCTTCGCCACATCACCGGGTTCCTTGACCGCCGTACCGTCGACGGCCCTGATCACGTCGCCCGCGTGCAGCTTGCCCTGGGCGGGACTGTCCTTGACCACCGAGGAGACCACGACCTGCGTGGACACCGGGATCTTCAGCTCCTCCAGGGCGGCCACCTTGGCGCTCTCCTGGGACTGGCTGAACTCCTCGGCGTTCTCCTGGGTGGACTCCTCCTCGGTCTTGCCGTCCGGGTAGAGGGTGTCGTGCGGCACCACAACGCTGTCGTGGGCCATCCAGCCGTAGACGGCCTCGACGAGGTTCATCCGGTACTCCGCTCCGGTGACGCGGACCGTCGTCATGTTGAGGTGCCCGGAGGTCGGGTACGTCTTGCGACCGGAGATCTGCAGTACGGGCTCGCCACGCGCTTCGCCCAGGGTGTTGACCGTCGGTCCGGGAGACATCTCCGCATACGGCACTTTGATCAGCACGCCGGCGCAGAGCAGCGCGATGAGGACGAGGGTGGAAGCGAGCATCGTCGCGGTGCGGCGTGGCATGGAACGACAGTACGGGAAGGGCCTGTCAGTGCACCGCCGGGGCCGGTCCGTACGGGGAGACCGGTACGCGGCGGCAGGGCCTCACGCGGCGTTCGACGGTCTTCAGAGAGCCTCGGAACCGGAGTGCGATTTCTCCATCGCGTCACGGAACCTGGCATAGCCGGCGAGTTCGGTGACATCGCCGGTCGTGCGATTACGAGCAGCCCAGCTCGCCCATATCGCACCGCCGACAGCAGCGAAAAACGGAATCAGCAGCCAAGCGAGTGCTCCCATCACGACCTCCCTACCCCATGAGCGACCGGATGCCCGATCAGCAGATTAACGATCCGGAAGACCAACGCTCATGGCGGGGGGGCGGTTACGCAAATCGGGGCTGATACGCCGCGGTCCGGTTTGCGCTCAGCAGGCTCCGACCCACTCCTCCGTGCCGTCCGAGAAACGCTGGTGCTTCCAGATCGGAACCTCGTGCTTGAGGTCGTCGATGAGCTTGCGGCAGGCCTCGAAGGCCTCGGCGCGGTGTGGGCAGGCGACGGCCACGACCACGGCCAGATCGCCCACCTCCAGTTCACCCACACGGTGGACTGCTGCCAGGGCCCGGACCGGGAAGTCGGCCACGACCTTTTCGGCCACCCGGCGCAGCTCGTCCCCGGCGGAGGGGTGGCAGGAATAGCCGAGGGCGCCGACGTCCTGTCCCGCGTCGTGGTTGCGCACGGTGCCGACGAAGAGCGCGATGCCGCCCGCCGCGTCGTCCCCGACGGCGCGGAAGATCTCGTCGACGGAGAGCGGGGTCTCCCGGATCGCCAGCAGCCTGATGGGGTCCGAAGCCGCCAGCTCACCGGGGTGGTCGTGGGTGCGTGCCATGCCTCCATCGTGCCGTACGGCACTGACATCCCGGAATTGCGTGTTCGCCCGGCGGCAGGCCTCCCGGGTTGGAGCCTCCTACAGGGACTCGCCCAGCGGCCCGCTGCGGTGTGGCCGGTCAGATGCGTCGGCGGGCCTTGCGGGCACGGCGGACCACGGCGGCGGCGCCGAGCAGGGCGACCGTGGCTCCGGCGGCTCCGGCGGCGGTGGCGTCCTTGCGGCCGAGGCGGCGGCCGGCGAGCGTGTGGCGTCCCTCGACCTCTTCGAGCAGCGCCGCGAGGACCTCCTCGTTGGTCCACTTCGGCCGCCATCCCGCGTCGTGCAGCCTGCTGACGCTGACCACCCAGGGGTGCATCGTGTACGCCAGGTCACCGGCCGGGGAGGGGGTGAGGCCGATCCGGTGCAGCCGGGCGGCAGCCCCGAGTGCGACGGCGGAGGGCAGTTCCATCCGGCGTACGCCGCTGAGCTCCTCGACCTCCTCCTGTTCCAGCCAGCCGTCGCAGCCGACCGCGAACTCGCCGTCGATCCTCTCCAGGGCGGCGTACTCCAGGGCTGTCACCAGGTCCTCGACGTGGCAGAACTGCCAGGTGGGCCGCGATCCGGCGACGACCAGAAGGCGCGGCGACTCGAAGTAGCGAGTCAGGGCGGTGTCGGTGCCGCCGACCAGGACGGTGGGACGCACGACGGTGACATTGAGCCCGGGGTGGGCGCGGGGCGCGCGGCGGCCCAGCCGCTCGATCTCCAGGAGGTCGCCGACGCCGGTGGCCTCCGCGGTGGCACGCAGCTCGGCGTCCTCGGAGAGCGGCACATCGTTGTCGGCCAGCGCCCCGTAGACCATCGCCGAGGTGCACAGCACGACCCGGTGAACCCCTGCGGCCGCCGCGGCGGTGAGGACCGTCTGGGTGCCCCGTACGTTGTACGCGGTACGGGCGGCGGGGTCGGTCTCCAGGTCGAGATCGAGGGCCAGGTGCACGACGACGTCCGCGCCGCGCAGTTTCTCGGCGATGGCCGGGTCCCGGACGTCCAGGATGTGCCAGGTCGCCTCGGAGACCTCGCCGCGGCGTTCGTCGATCGCGATGACCTGCTTGATCGCGTCGGATGCGGCGAGGTGCGCGGTCAGCAGCTCGCCGATGCCGGTCGCGGCGCCGGTGACCGCGACGACGGGGCCCCGGTTCCTGGGGGTCCTGGGGCGTTTCTTTTCGGTTGTGCTTTCGGGCGAGGGGTCGGTCAGGTTTCGCGCTGCGCGAACCTGCGGATCTGGGGAACTCACCGGGCGTCTCCAGCGGTTGTCTTCAGTACGTACCCGAATGACGCGTACGTACCAGGTGGCGTCCATCCTGCCGCAGGCCGGGAGTCGGCGGAGCACTGAGGCCCGAAGCGGGCGTGGTGTCTACGCTGGATGGTGATGTCGGGCAGTCGCCGTCGGTTCGAGCCGGCGGCCCTAGGAGCCGAGGAAACCCGTGAGTGACACCCCATTCGGATTCGGCCTTCCGCCGGAGGAGCCGGAGAACGGCGACGAGGGCAAGAAGAAGGACCCCACCGAGGGTGGGCAGAGCGCGGGCGGGATGGGAAACCCGTTCGGCTTCGGGCCGGGAGCGGGCGGCGACAACCCGTTCGCCGCGATGTTCGGCTCGATGAATCCGAACGATCTCGGCGCGGCCTTCCAGCAGCTCGGTCAGATGCTGAGCTACGAGGGCGGTCCCGTGAACTGGGACATGGCCAAGCAGATCGCCCGCCAGACGGTCTCGCAGGGCACGCCGGACGGCACCAAGGACGCCAGTGTGGGCCCGTCGGAGCGCACGGCGGTCGACGAGGCGCTGCGGCTGGCGGACCTCTGGCTCGACGGCGTGACCTCGATGCCTTCCGGTTCGGTCTCCACCGTGGCGTGGAGCCGCGCGGAGTGGGTCGAGGCCTCGCTGCCGGCCTGGCAGCAGCTGGTCGACCCGGTGGCCGAGCGGGTGGGCCTGGCGATGGGCGATGTGCTGCCCGAGGAGATGCAGGCCATGGCGGGCCCGCTGATCGGCATGATGCGGTCGATGGGCGGCGCCATGTTCGGCCAGCAGATCGGCCAGGCCGTCGGCGTGCTGGCCGGTGAGGTGGTCGGTTCCACCGACATCGGGCTGCCGCTGGGCCCGGCGGGCAAGGCCGCGCTCCTCCCGCTGAACGTGGCGCGGTTCGGCAAGGACCTCAGCGTCCCGCAGGACGAGGTCCGGCTGTATCTGGCCCTGCGCGAGGCCGCTCACCAGCGGCTCTTCGCCCATGTGCCGTGGCTGCGGTCGCATCTGTTCGGTGCCGTCGAGGCGTACGCCCGTGGCATCACGGTCGACACCAGCAAGCTGGAGGACGTCGTCGGCCAGTTCGACCCCTCGCAGCCGGAGCAGTTGCAGGACGCCCTTCAGCAGGGCATGTTCCAGCCCGAGGACACGCCCGAGCAGAAGGCGTCCCTGGCCCGGCTCGAAACGGCTCTCGCCCTGGTGGAGGGCTGGGTCGACGCGGTGGTCCACGAGGCCGCGAAGTCCCGGCTGACCTCGGCCGACGCGCTGCGCGAGACGATGCGCAGGCGGCGTGCCTCCGGTGGTCCGGCCGAGCAGACGTTCGCCACGCTCATCGGCCTTCAGCTGCGCCCGCGGCGGCTGCGGGACGCCTCGCGGCTGTGGGCCTCGCTCACGGACGCCCGGGGCCTGGAGGGCCGCGACGCGCTGTGGGCGCACCCGGACATGCTGCCGACCGCCCGCGACCTGGACGACCCGGACGGCTTCGTGCACCACGAGCAGGCCGATTTCTCCGAGCTGGACAAGATGCTCGGCGAGGCGGCGAAGGGCCCGCGGAAGCCCTCCGAGAACGATGAGGGCAAGGAAGACGGCAAGGACGGCCGCGACCAGTGACGCTGCACGACGACGCCACCCTCGTACTGAAGGGTTACGCCCCCGAGCACGGGACCGGCGACGGCCAGGCGGAGCTGCGGCAGGCGTATCTGGACCATCTGGCACTGCACGGCGACGGCATGTGGAAGGCCTGCGAGGCCGGGCACGTCACGGCCAGCGCCCTGGTCATCAATCCCGAGCACGGCCGGGTGCTGCTCACCCTGCACCGGAAGCTGCGGATGTGGCTCCAGATGGGCGGACACTGCGAGCCGGGCGACGCCACGCTGGAGGCTGCGGCGCTCCGTGAGGCCACGGAGGAGTCCGGCGTACCGGGGCTCACGCTGCTGCCGGGCGGACCGGTCCGGCTGGACCGGCATCCCATTCCGTCGCCCTGTAACTGGCACCTGGACGTGCAGTACGCGGCGCTGGCCCCGGCCGGTGCGGCGGAGCGGATCAGCGAGGAGTCGCTGGAGCTGCGCTGGTTCGCCTACGACGAGGTGGCCTCGGTGGCCGACACCTCCGTCGTACGGCTGCTGGAGGCGACGCGGTCCCGGCTGTAGCGGCAGGCTGAGAGAGATATGTGTAAGGGGCGGCCTCTGTGGAGGCCGCCCCTTACTGCTGTGCTCTGCGGGCGCCGGTCAGTTCCAGGCGTTGTTCTGGTTCTGGCCGTGGGAGCCCTGCTGGCCGATGCCGAACTGGGCGCGGGCGCCCTCACCGATCTGGGCGTTCTGCGGGGGCATGACCTCGCTCGGCTGGACCAGGGCGAAGCCCTGTCCGAGGAAGCTCAGCTCCCAGCCCTCCCCCGTGTTGCCGCGGCGCCGGAAGACACCCGTGGAGTGCGTCTGGGCCTGCATCTGTACCCGCAGGGAGCTGGACCAGGCGACGATCGCGTCGGCGTCGGCGCTGACGTACTTCTCGGGCGTGACCTGCATCATCAGGGGCTGGCCCGAGGTCATGAGGGCGACCTTGCCGCTGCCGGAGATGTTGAGCTGGTACTTGCCGCTGCCGGAGATCCCGTACTGGCTGTCCACCGCGATGACCTCGGTGTGCAGCGAGGAGTCGAGCGCGAGGACGTAGGAGCTGTCCACGGTCATCCCGTCGCGGTCGACGTCCACGACGTGGATGTGCTGGGCGAGGTTGGCGAGGTAGACCGTGCCCTGGCCGGACACGCGCATCAGGTCGAGGCCCTCGCCGGTCCGCGCGCGGGCGCTGCGCTGGGCCTGCGGCTGGTACTCCCCGTCGAAGTCCATCAGGCCCTGGTAGGCGACCATCGCGCCCTTGCGGGCGAGGACGTCGTCGTGGCCGGTCAGCGCGACCCGCAGGAGCTGCGGGTTCTGGATGGCGTACCGGTCCTGGGTCTGCTGCTCGGTGTGGCTGAAAAGCGGACTCTGCATGCTGTGTTCTCCCTCCCCCTCAGTTCCGGATCCGCAGGCGGTCCGTACTGTCCTCGCTCGGCTGGACGACGACGATGCCCTGGCCGGAGAAGGCCATCTGGTACGCCTCGCCGCTGCCGCGGCCGATCAGCGCCCCGGCCTTGAAGCTGCGCTTGCCCTTCACTTTGAGGTTCGGGGACCAGGCGACCAGCGCGTCCGGATCGACGTACGTCTCGTCCTCGCCGCGTCCGCAGTCGACGACGATCGGGGTGCCCCGGGAGGTGATGGCCACCCATCCGGTGCCCTGGACGACGACGTTCCACAGTCCCTGTCCGGCGAACTTGGCCATCCCCTTGACCTTCTCGACACCCCAGGTGAGGTGCGCGTCGAAGGCGAGGAGGTTGGTGCCGTTGACGGAGATGGAGTCGTTGTTGAGGTTGATGACGACCACGTCGGCGCCGTAGTCGGCGAGGTAGAGCAGCCCGTCGCCGGAGCACTTCATGACGGGGGCGCCCTCGCCGGTGATCCACTGGGAGGCGATCTGCCGGACGGCGGGCGGGTTGGGCTCGTACTGGATGAAGCCCTCGTACGCCACCATCGAGCCGGTGCGTGCGTAGAGGTCCTGTCCGGAGGCCATGGCGACCTTGAGCATGGCCGAACCGTGGTTCTCCATGCGGGCGCTGACGGGGGTCGGGGCGAAGCCCGCGAGTTGCTGGTTCATGACGGGCTCCCTCAGACCTCGTAGGGCTGGACGACGATGAAGTTGCCGGGTGCTCCCCGGAACTGGAGGTTCACGGTCTCCCCGCTGTGTCCCGGGTACGCGTTACGGCGCAGCCGGACCTGGCTGGAAATGATCACCTGGGAGGCGGCCGACCAGGCGACGACGGCGTTGCAGTCGGCGAACGTGGTGGGTGTGACCGGCAGGACGACCGGGGTGCCGTGGGTCTTGATGACCACGGTGCCGGTGCCCTGGAACTGCATGGTGAACAGAGCGCCGCCGGGGATGCCGTGCCCCTCGATCCTGCGGACCTCGTACTGGAGGGACTCGTCGAAGGCGAGGACGTTCTCGGCGGAGACGCAGATGGCGTCACCCTGGAGCTCGATCGGGTGCAGATACGAGCCCTCCTCGGCGAGGAAGACCTGACCGCGGCCGGTACAGCGCATGAGCTGCATCTCCTGGCCGGTGGCGTTGCCTACCGCGCGACCGACGAACCCGGCGCTCTTGTAGCCGAAGTCGACCTTGCCCTGATACATCACCATGCTGCCCTGGCGGGCCAGCACTCCGGCGCCGCCCATGGTCAGGTCGACCCGCATGAGCTGCTTGTTCTGCGGGGTCCAGCGCTGCCCGGTCGGGGTCTCCTTGTACGGCTGGAGCGCCGCCTGAAGACCCGCGCCGGTGGCCGGAACTCCCTGCGGGACGCCCTGGGGCATGGAGCCGGGGGGCTGCTGTCCGAACGGGGCCGGTGCGGGCTGTCCGTACGGAGCCGGGGCCTGCTGGCCGAAGGGTGCGGCGGGCGGGACGCCCTGGCCCGGCACCTGTCCGGGAATCTGCCCGAGCTGCGGCTGCTGGGGCTGGCCGTACGGGGACGGGGCCTGGGGCGGCTGAGGCGCCTGGGGCGCCAGCGGGGCCGCGATCGTCGGCGCCGCGTGCATCGACTGGTGCGGCGCGGGCGGCGGCGTGGGCGTGGCCGGGGCACCGAAGGACGGCGCGGGCTGCGGGGCCTGTGGCGCAGGAGCGGCGGGCGGGGCGCCGAACGCCGGGGGCGCGGTGGCCTGGGCCGGCGGGGCGAACCCGGGGGCCGCGGTCTGAGCGGGCGGCGGGGGCTCTTCCTCCGCGACCTCGCCGCCGAAGTTCTTCAGGAGCGCTTCGAGTCCGCCGTCGAAACCCTGGCCGACGGCGGCGAAGCGCCAGACGTCCTTCATATAGAAGTCGCCGAGCATCACCGCACGTTCGGTGGTGAACTCCGATCCGCTGAAGGAGTACCTGACCACCTCCTCGCCGCCCGCGACGATCCGGATGTACCCCGGGCCGATCTGCGACATCTGCCCCGCGCCGTCGAGGGTCGCGGTGAACGAGAGCTTCTGGATGGCGGCCGGAATACGGTCGAGCGTGACGCGGAAGGACTCGGTGTCGCCGGACTGCGCGCCGAGGAGCTGAATGGACTCCTCGGGCGATTTGGGCTGATTGAAGAAGATGAAATACCGGTCGTCCGAGAGCTGTTCGTTGGCGTCGAGGCCGAAGCAGCTGATGTCGAAGGTCAGCCCCGGGGCGGCGATCTGCACACCTACGTACAGATCTGTCCCTGCCGTGAGGTCACTGATCTTGGCCTTGTGGCCGCGTTGGAATTCCCTGGCCATGCGTAACGACCGTCCCCCATCCGGAAGGTGAATGCGTCGCGCCAGGCTAACCGCAATCGACGACATCCGACCAAGCCGGTACACACCCGGTACAGAATCGCCGAACGCGGCCCTTCGGGATCACCGAGCGTGGCTCGGAAACCCGTGCCCGTGTCACTCCTCACGGGCGGCGGGCAGGTGGGGCAGCTGCTCGGCCGCCACCACACCTTCGAGGTAGCCGCGGGCCCGCTCGGTGCGCGGGTAGGACTCCAGCAACTGCCAGAACCCCGGGCCGTGCCCGGGCACGAGCAGATGAGCCAGCTCGTGGAGGAGCACGTAATCGACGACGTACTCCGGCATGCCCTGCAACCGGTGGGAGAGCCTGATGCTGCCCTCGGCCGGGGTGCACGAGCCCCAGCGGGTGTTCTGGTTGGTCACCCAGCGCACCGAGACGGGCCGGGCGCGACCGTCGAAATACTGGGCCGACAGCCGCGCGGCGCGCTCCGCGAGCTCGGTGTCGCCCAGGACCCGCTTGCTCTCCTGGGCGGCGAGCTTGTCGAGCATCACGCCCACCCAGCGCCGCTCCTCAGCCTCGGACATCCGTGCGGGGATGAGCACGATCGTGCGGTCACCCTCCCGGTACGCGGAGACCGACTTCCTGCGCCGGGTGCTCCTGCGGACCTCGACCGCGCTCGTCGCCGAAGCGCGGGCCGGATGGGCTGCCGCGCTGCGCTGATGGCTTCCGGACCTGCGCGCGGGGAACTCCCCGGCGAAGCCGGACGACGGGTCGGCGGGCACGCCACGACGTTACCCGCTGTCCGCGCGGGAAGTCCCGCCCCGGGGACGGTTCGGCGACGATCCGTACGCCGGCTTGCACTATTTGAACGACTAACGCCCCCCGCCTGTGGACAACTCTGCGCAGGGTTCGCCGTCGGCCCGCATGCTGACAAGGACTCGCGGGGTACGGCTCGCGAATCCGTGATCGCAACATCGCTCGGGGACTCGGGGGAGAAGTCATGCATCCGATGCTGAAGCCCGCACTGCGCCGTGCCTGGCGCGGACGGAACACCGTGCAGTTCGGGGTGACGCCCGCACACGCCGTGACGCTCGGTCCGGTGGACATCGCCACCGGAAGTTTCCTGGAACTGCTCGACGGCACACGCGGCCTGCCACTCCTTTACGAGGAAGCCAGGGCTCTGGACCTGTCGGAGCGTCATGTCGATTTGCTGCTCTCGCGCTTGACGGACGCCGGGCTCCTCGACGATCCGAGATCGGCGGCCCCGGACACCGATGCGCTGCGCCGACGGGCCGAGGTGATGGATCGTCAACGTCCCGATGTGGCCTCGCTCTCCATCGTCCATCCCGAACCGGGCGGCGGCCTGCGCCGGATGGCGGCCCGGCGGGCGATGCGGGTCCAGGTGCGGGGCGCGGGGCGGGTGGGTGCGTCGATCGCCTCGTTGTTGTCGGGTGCGGGGGTGGGCGAGGTTGAAGTGCTGGACGGGGGGCGGGCCGAGCTCTGGGATGTGGCGCCCGCGGGGCTGCCTCCGGCGTCCGTGGGGGAACGACGCGACGTGGCCGCCCGCCGCCTCGTCCGCCGGTCCGCGCCCGGACCGGCTCCCCGGTCGGCGGGGGCGGGGGCGAGGTTTGACGGGGGCGCCGGACAGCCCGGTCTTTCGCTGGTCGTCGTCGCGCCCCGGGACGGCCTCGCGGTGTACGCGCCCCTTCCGGACACCGCGGCGCCCTGGATCGCGTCCGGTACTCCTCATCTCTATGCGGGAGTGATCGAGGCGACGGGGGTGGTCGGACCGTTGGTGCTGCCCGGGGGCACCGGCTGCGCGGGGTGCCTGGAGCTGCATCGCACGGACCGGGATTCGCAGTGGCCCCGGATGCTGGCCCAGTGGCGTTCGGGGCGGCGGGGCGCGGGGCCCGCCTGCGATCTGGGGCTTGCCACCGCGGTCGCCGGTCTCGCCGCGGCCCATGCCCTGGCCTTTCTGGACGGGGACCTCCCGGCCAGCACGGGCGCTCGCTGGGAGGCCGCTCTGCCGTTGCTGGACTGGCGCTCCGAGCGGATCGGCCCGCATGCGGACTGTTCCTGCGGCGGGACCGAGAGCGCCCGTGAGCCGACTCGGAGTTGTCGGACACCCGCTAAGGGGGATCGGGCCTCGGGCAGTTTTCCGGCGCAGGACACAATGGCCGGGTGACCGCCGTCGACGGAGTGACACCGGAGGCTGGAGCGGCACGGCAGTCTGGGAACTGGAGGGGCACATGTCTGATCTTCCCCGGAAGGCGGTTACGCGTACCGCCAAGCTGGCCGCGCTCCCACTCGGCTTCGCCGGCCGCGCCACGTGGGGCCTGGGCAAGCGGATCGGCGGGAAGTCCGCCGAGCTCGTCGCCCGCGAGGTCCAGCAGCGCACGGCGGACCAGTTGTTCAAGACCCTGGGAGAGCTGAAGGGCGGGGCCATGAAGCTGGGCCAGGCGCTCTCCGTCTTCGAGTCGGCGCTTCCCGAGGAGGTCGCCGGTCCCTACCGGGCCGCGCTGACCAAGCTTCAGGAGGCCGCGCCACCCCTGCCCGCCCGCACGGTCCACGGGGTCCTCGCCGAGCGGATCGGGGAGGACTGGCGGGAGTATTTCCTGGAGTTCGAGGACACTCCGGCGGCCGCCGCCTCGATCGGGCAGGTCCACCGTGCGGTGTGGCACGACGGCCGCGAGGTCGCGGTGAAGGTGCAGTATCCCGGCGCGGGCGAGGCACTGCTCTCCGATCTCGCCCAGCTGAGCCGTTTCGCCCGGCTGCTCGGCCCGCTCGTCCCGGGCATGGACATCAAGCCGCTCATCAAGGAATTGCGCGACCGCGTATCGGAGGAGCTGGACTACGAGCTGGAGGCGCAGGCGCAGCGGGAGCACGCGGCGGAGTTCGCGGATGACCCGGATGTGGTGATTCCCCAGGTGGTACACCAGTCCGATCAGGTGCTGGTGACCGAGTGGATCGACGGAATCCCGCTGTCCGAGGTCATCACGCAGGGCACCGCGGAACAGCGGGACCGGGCGGGTCAGCTGCTGGCCCGTTTCCTCTTCTCCGGCCCGGCACGCACCGGCCTGCTCCACGCCGACCCGCATCCGGGCAACTTCCGGCTGCTGCCCCAGGCGGGGGACAAGGCGAGTGGCCCGGCGGAGGACCAGGCGAGAGGCCCGGCGGGGGCGTGGCGTCTGGGGGTCCTGGACTTCGGCACGGTCGACCGGCTGCCGGGCGGGCTGCCGCGGAACATCGGCGACTCCCTGCGGCTGGCGCTGGAGGGCGAGGCCGCGGCGGTGTACGGGCTGTTGCGTGAGGAAGGGTTCGTGAAGGAGTCGATCGAGCTCGACCCGGACGCGGTCCTCGACTATCTGCTTCCGATCATCGAGCCCGCGCAGGTGGAGGAGTTCGCCTTCACCCGGGGCTGGATCCGTGAGCAGGCGGCCCGGATAGCCGATCCACGCTCCCCCGCCCACCAGTTGGGCCGTCAGCTGAACCTTCCGCCGTCGTATGTGCTGATACACCGGGTGACCCTCAGCACGATCGGAGTGCTGTGTCAGCTGGGGGCGACGGTCCGGCTGCGGGACGAGCTCGAAGCGTGGCTGCCGGGGTTCGTCGCGGAGTCCGCGCAGCCTGAGGAGGCCCTGGAGTTCGAAGCGGACTCGGAGTTCCAGCAGGACCCCGAGTCCGAGCAGGCTGCGGAGCTCACTTCGTACGCCGGCGAGAAGGGCGAGCAGGCGGGAGAGGCCGTCCAGACGTAGGACGGGGGCGGGGCGCGGTTACCACCAGAGCGAGTCGAGGCGGCTTTCGATCGCGCGGATGTGGAGGCGGGCGCAGTCCTCGCAGAAGTGGAGACGGCGTCCGTCCTCCATGGAGCAGAGCCAGGTCGGAGGGGCCGTGTCGCCGTCGGCGGCGGTCCCACAGCGGGCGCACACCACGCGTCCGTCGGCAGGCCGGTCAGGGGAATAGGTCTCCTCGTCCACCTCGTGACGATATCCCCGCGAGCGGGCGGACGCGCGGCGGCACAACGCACCACGGGGCCGTCCTGTCGGACGGCCCCGTGGTGGAGTGATCGGTCGCACGGTCAGTGCATGACCGCCATGGCCAGCGCACGGCGGGCGCGCAGGGAGGCGCGCTCCGCTCGGCGCTGCATCCGGCGGGCGGCGACCAGGCGGGCCGACTGGCGGTCCTCCTGGGCCTCTCGCAGGCGGTCGTGCATATGCGCACGCGCCAGGGCTTCTGGGATGAGTTGCATTTCGCGGGTCCTGTTCTGACGCGAGTCGTTCGCGCCGATGATGGTGACGTCGGGGGTGGCGGAGCCGACGGGCTCCTTCGTGGGGGTGATCATTGGTGCCTGATTCCGGGGGTCATGAGTCTGGGGGCGGTCGATCGTTCCGAGGCGGTTCCGGTGTGTGGGGGCGGGGACCCCACAGGTGGCGGTCACGCTGCGACCGGGTTCTTGCGCGGACGGCCACGCGGCCGCTTGCGGGCCACGACGACACCCTGGACGAACAGTTCGCCGCCCCAGACGCCCCACGGCTCGCGGCGGTCCTTCGCGCCGGCGAGGCAGGCCTCGACCAGCGGGCAGGTGCGGCAGAGGGACTTGGCGTACTCGACGTCGGCCGGCGACTCGGCGAAGAAGACCTCCGGGTCGTAGGAGCGGCAGGGGACGGGGACGCCGAGGTTCTCGATGGCGTCGTCGAGCGCGGTGAGCGTGGTGAGCGGGGTCAAGGTGGAGTCCTCCGTGGAGCCGGGCGGCGAGATCGGGGTGGAGAGCGGTACTGACGGGGCGTGCGTTTCGGTGTGCACGGTGGGTGGTGTCCTCGTCTGGTCGTGCCGGCCTGTTGGCCGGTTGGCGGCTGCTGGTACCAGGTCCTGCTTGTCCCGAGGCTCCTTCGTTCCGTCTCGTCCGTTCGGACAAAACAAAAGGGCCGCGGATCCCGAGTGGGGTTCCGCGGCCCTGAAGGCGCCGACCTGATGCTGGATCAGGCTGGATCACTCCAGGGTTCAGGCCCACGGAAGGCCCACATCGTGTGGTGCTGCTGCGTCTGCTTCTTGGCTCCGGCACCGGCTGCCGCAAAGGCATAGGCCTGAGCCTGTGCTGCCTTCGCTACTGCTGCCGCCGGTGCCTCGATCGGTCGCTCATTGCGCTCCCGCATCACGGGGAGGCTCGCCGGGGACAGCGGACGTGCGGCAGAGATGCCGGACAGACCGGTGGCGTGAAGCGAGGCAGCCGAGGAGCGGGCGAGGCCGAGCGAACAGGCGGAGACGACCGAGAGATCGGTCATTTTCTGGGTTTCGATGATGCTGATCACTTCAATCGCCTCCTCTCGGCGTCTCGGGGGGACCGGCCGGGGCCGGTCCTGCGTATTCGGATAAGTACAGCACGGAGTCAGGGCTTCAGAGAAGTCGCTGTTCCCGTGGTTAAGAACCTATGGTGACGACTGGGGCGGGCGCAAACTATTTTCTGGACGAGTTTTTCTCAGGCCTTGCCGGGGCCCTCCTCGGGCTCGTCATCAATCGCCTGACCTGCGCAGATGGCCAGAACATCGGCACCGAAGCGGTTCAGCTTCCGGGTGCCGACGCCGGGGATGACGACCAGCTCGCCCTCGGTGGACGGCGCCGCCTCGGCGATCGCCATGAGGGTCTTCTCGGTGAACACGCAGAAGTCCGGCTGGCCGAGCACGGCCGCCTGGGCGGCGCGCCAGTCGTGCAGCCGCTCGTACAGCGCCTCGTCCATGTCGGACGGGCACTCCTCGCAGCGCATCAGCTTCATCTCTCCGGCGGTGGTGAGCGTCCGGCCGCAGACCCGGCAGCGCACCGGCTTGTGCGGCTTCCGCGCCGCCGCCGCGGTCGGCCCGGCGGACGGGGCCCGCCCGGATCCCCGGTCGATCCCTCCGCCTCCCCCGGCCCCGCCCCGGGCGCCGGCCGAGCCCGAACCAGGGCGCAGCCCGTTCAGGAAGCGGGTCGGCCGTCGGCCCGCCCGGCCCCCGGGCGACCGGGACAACGCCCAGGAGAGCGAGAGGTGGACGCGGGCGCGGGTGATGCCCACATACATCAGGCGGCGCTCCTCCTCGACCTGCTCGTCGGTCTTGGCGTACGCGATCGGCATCATGCCCTCGGTCAGCCCGACCAGGAACACGGCGTCCCACTCCAGGCCCTTCGCCGAGTGCAGCGAGGCCAGGGTCACCCCCTGGACCGTCGGGGCGTGCTGGGCGGCCGCCCGCTCGTCCAGCTCGCGCACCAGATCGGTCAGGGTCGCCCCCGGCTTGGCCGCCTCGAAGTCCTCCGCGAGGCGCACCAGCGCAGCCAGCGACTCCCAGCGGTCGCGGACCGCCCCGGACCCGGCGGGCGGGCGGGTCGTCCAGCCCTTGGTGGAGAGCACGGCCCGGACCTGGGAGGCCAGGTCCTCCGCCCCGTCGAGCAGGGAGTCGTTGCGCCCGGCGCGGGCTGCGCCGCGCAGGGCGGTGCCCGCCTCCCGGACCTCCGCGCGTTCAAAGAACCGCTCGGCTCCGCGCAGCTGGTAGGGCACCCCGGCGTCCGCGAGGGCCTGTTCGTAGACCTCGGACTGGGAGTTGACCCGGTAGAGCACGGCGATCTCCCCGGCCGGGACACCCGCCGCGATCAGGTCGCGGATGCGCCGGGCGGTGGACTCCGCCTCATTGGGCTCGTCGGGATACTCCGCGTAGACCGGCTCGGGGCCCTTGTCGCGCTGCGAGACCAGCTCCAGCCGGTGGTCGGCCGCCTTGCCGTGGGCCTGGCTCAGCAGAGCGTTGGCGAGGTGGACGACCTGGGGGGTGGAGCGGTAGTCCCGGACCAGCTTGACGACGGTCGCCCCGGGGTGGCGGGTGCGGAAGTTCAGCAGATGGTCGGGGGTGGCCCCGGTGAAGGAATAGATCGTCTGGCTGGCGTCGCCGACGACGCAGAGGTTGTCCCGGTCGCCGACCCAGAGGTCGAGCAGCCGCTGCTGGAGCGGGCTCACGTCCTGGTACTCGTCCACGACGAAGTGCTGATACTGGCCGCGCACGTGGTCGGCGATGTCGTGGCGGTCCTGGAGGATGCCGACGGTGAGCAGCAGCACGTCCTCGAAGTCGATGACCGAGCGGTCGCGCTTGAGCTGTTCGTACGTGGAGTAGATCTGGGCCAGGACCGCCGGGTCGCGGGGGGCGTCCCGATGGGTCTTGGCGACCGCGGCGGGATAGTCAGCGGGGACGGTCCGGGTGACCTTGGCCCACTCGATCTCGCCGGTGACGTCCCGCAGCTCGTTGCGGTCGAGCCGGAGCTGACAGCGGGCGGCGGCCTCGGCGACCAGCTGCACCTTCCGCTCCAGCAGTCGGGGCAGCTCGCCACCGACGGCTTTCGGCCAGAAATACTGGAGCTGGCGGAGTGCGGCGGAGTGGAAGGTCCGAGCCTGGACGCCCGTCGCGCCGAGCTGGCGGAGGCGGCCGCGCATCTCTCCGGCTGCCCGGTTGGTGAACGTGACGGCGAGCACGGTGGCGGGCTGGAGGATGCCCGCACGCACCCCGTACGCGATGCGGTGGGTGATCGCGCGGGTCTTGCCCGTCCCCGCTCCGGCCAGCACGCACACCGGTCCGTGCAGGGCGAGTGCCACCTCGCGCTGCTCGGGGTCGAGCCCGTCGAGCACGGCGTCCGGGGTCTCGGGAACCTGCGGGAAGAGGGTGGAGTGCGTTGCTGCTGTCACCCCGCCATGCTGCCAGGTCGCACGGGGCGGGTGCGGCGGTTGTCCACAGGGATGCGGTATTCGTCGTACCGGTGCGCACTGGTGCGTGCCCGGGTGATCGCTGCTTGCCCGGGTGGCCCGAGTGCGCCGGGGTGTGGCGTGCCCGGGTGTGCCGGAGTGTGCCGTGCGGAGGTCCCGTGCGCCCCGGCCGGGGCGGTTGTGGGAATGGTGGCCGTGTCCCGTACGTTCCATTCCGTGCGGGAACGCGCGGGAAAGCCGCCGGACCGCAAGTGACGCTGCCGGCCGCGCAGCGGTACGGACGAGACGAAGGAGCGCCAGCGACATGGCGGGCACTGTGACGATGTACAGCACCACCTGGTGCGGCTACTGCCGTCGGCTGAAGAGCCAGATGGACCGCGAGGGCATCGCGTACAACGAGGTCAACATCGAGCACGACCCGGAATCGGCCGCTTTCGTCGAGAAGGCGAATGGCGGGAACCAGACGGTGCCGACCCTGCTGATCGTGGCCCCCTCGGGCACCGAGTCGGTCATGACGAACCCGTCGCTCGCCCAAGTGAAGCAGGCGCTCGCCGCCTGACCCTGGGCTCTTCGCGCGCCCCGCTGCCCCCGGCACCGCCGGGGGCAGCGGTATTTCCTGGGGCCGTTCAGGCCGGGTGCCGCACGCTGCCCGGCCTCGGGAGCGGCTTGCCGTACCAGAGCTCGATCAGCCGGGACGCGATCGAGATGCCGAACGGGGGCATGACCTCACCGGACTCGAAGGCCGCCGTGAGGTCCTCGCGGGAGAACCAGCGGGCCTCCTCGATCTCCTCGCCGTCGACGTTGATCTCCGAGGAGGTCGCCCGGGCCATGAAGCCCAGCATCAGGCTGGAGGGGAAGGGCCACGGCTGGCTGGCGATGTATTCGACCTCGCCGACGGTGACGCCCGCCTCCTCGTACACCTCGCGGATCACGGACTGCTCGATCGACTCCCCCGGCTCGACGAACCCGGCGAGCGTGGAGAAGCGGCCCTCCGGCCAGTGCACCTGGCGTCCCAGCAGGGCCCGGTCCTGGTCGTCGGTGACGAGCATGATGACCGCCGGGTCCGTACGCGGGTAGTGCTCGGCGCCGCAGGCCTGGCAGCGGCGGATGTGTCCGGCCGCCGCGATGACGGTGCGCTCGCCGCAGCGGGAGCAGAAGCGGTGCAGGCGCTGCCAGTTCTCCAGGGCGACCGCGTGGACCATGAGGCCCGCGTCTCGGGGGCCCAGCAGCAGGCCCGCCTCGCGGAGTCCGGCCGGGCGGGCCGACTGGTCCATGCGGCCGGGCAGCGAGTCCTTCTGGAGCGCGAAGTAGCTGACGCCCTCCTCGTCGGTGCCGAGGAAGTACCGGTGGGTCTCGGTGACCGGGGCCTCGAAGGCCGGGGTCATGACGATCTCGGTGCCCCCGTCGGGGGTGTCGTCGATCAGCACCTGCCCGCCGGAGACGACGAAGACGCGGGTCGTCGGGTGGCTCCACGCCACGGACAGCCAGGCCTCGTCGAGGCGGTGGTGTGCCGCGCGGTCGATGCCGCCCGGCGCGGTGAGGCCGATCGGGCGGTCTGCGGTGGCGTTGTCGAAGGTGCTCACAGGTGCTTCCTACTCCCCCTGGGCGGATCGGGTGTGCGGAGGTACATGGAGGTGCGGCGGGTTCAGCGGGTTCAGCAGTGTCACCGGCCGAGCGCCTCGGCCAGCTCTCCCCACAGGTACGCGGTCGTCTCCACGCCCTTCAGCAGCAGGTCCAGCTCGACCTTCTCGTTGGGGGCGTGCCAGCCGTCGGAGGGTACGGAGATGCCGAGGAAGAGTACGGGGGCGCCGAGGACGTCCCTGAGGTCGGCGGCCGGGCCCGAGCCTCCCTCGCGGGTGAAGAGGATCTTCTTGCCGAAGGCCCGGCCCATCGCGCCGGCGACCGCCTGGAGGGCGGGGTGGTCCAGCGGGGTCAGGCAGGGGCGGGTGGCGGGCTGGAAGGCGATCTTGTGGCGGAGGCCCGCCGGGATGCGGGACTCGGCCCAGGCGCGGACGGTCTGCTGTACGCGGTCGGGGTCCTGGCCGTCGACCAGCCGGAAGCTGATCTTCACCAGGGCGGAGGAGGGGATGATCGTCTTGCTGCCCGCGCCCTGGTAGCCGCCGCCGATGCCGTTGACCTCGGCGGTGGGGCGGGCCCAGACGCGCTCCAGCGTGGAGTACCCGGCCTCGCCGTGCGACGCCTGCGACTTCGCCGTACGCAGCCAGGTCGCCTCGTCGAAGGGCAGCTCGGCGAAGAGCGCCCGCTCGGTGTCGGTGAGGTCGGTGACCCCGTCGTAGAAGCCGGGGATCGCTACGCGGCCGTTCTCGTCGTGGAGAGCGGCGACCAGGCGGGCGACCTCGGTGGCAGGGTTGGGGACGGCTCCCCCGAACGATCCCGAGTGGATGTCCTGGGCGGGGCCGTACAGCTCGATCTCGCACTCCGCGAGGCCGCGCATGCCGGTGCAGACGGTCGGCGTCTCCTCGTCCCACATGCCGGTGTCGGAGACGATCACGGCGTCGGCGGCGAGGCGGTCCGCGTGCTGTTCGGCCAGCGCGCGGAAGTTCGGGGAGCCCGACTCCTCCTCGCCCTCGATCAGCAGCTTGAGGTGGACGGCCGGGGTGGTGCGGCCGGTGGCGGCGAGGTGGGCGCGGACCCCGAGGGTGTGGAAGAACACCTGGCCCTTGTCGTCGGCTGCACCGCGTCCGTACATCCGGCCGTCCCGGATCACCGGCTCGAACGGGTCGGTGTCCCAGCCGTCCTCTCGGGCGGCCGGCTGCACGTCGTGGTGGCCGTAAACCAGCACGGTCGGGGCGCCCGGGTCCTCGCTGGGCCACTCCGCGAAGACAGCGGGGGCACCGGGGGTCTCCCAGATCTCGGTGACCGGGAAGCCGGTCTCCTTGAGCTTGGCGCTCAGCCATTCGGCGCTGCGCCGTACGTCCCCGTCGTGCTCCGGCTGCGCGGATACGGACGGGATGCGCAGCCACTCCGCGAGGTCGTCGAGGAAGCCTGCGCGGTGCTGTTCGGTGTACGTACGGACGGCGCTGTCCGGGGTCTCGCTCATGCTCTTGAGCCTATCCGCCCTCGGGGGCCGGCTCGTCCAGCAGGATCCGCTCCAGCTCGGCCCGGCCCGGCAGCCCTTGCGGGTGGACGGTCTCCCCGCTGCGTACGTAGAGGAAGGTGGCGGTGACGGCGGTGAGCGGCAGGTCGTGCAGCTCGGCCCAGGCCAGTCGGTAGACGGCGAGCTGGAGGGGGTCGGCGGTGCGGTGGCGGGTGGTCTTCCAGTCGACGATCTCGTACGTGTCACCCGTGCGGTAGACGGCGTCGATCCGGCCCCGGATCACCCGGCCCGCGAGGGTGATCTGGAACGGGGTCTCCACCCGGTACGGCGTGCGCCGGGCGTACGCGGTGCGCTCGAACGCCTCCTTCAGCTCGGCGAGGTCCCGCTCGTCGGCGATGTCCGCGTCGCTCTCGTCGCCCCCGGGCAGTTCGTCGGGGCCGAGCATGGGCAGCGGGAGCTCCTCGTACCGGGACTCCACCCAGGCGTGGAAGCGGGTGCCCCGGCGGGCGGCGGGCTGCGGCGGCCGGGGCATGGGCCGGGCCAGCTCCTTGGCGAAGGCGTCGGGGTCCTCGGCCAGGAGCAGCAGCTGGGTGGCGGAGAGCGAGGCGGGGACGAGGACCTCGCGCACGGTGGCGCGGGCCCGGCGCAGCTCCCCGGCCAGGGCGTCCAGGTCCCGGTCCCAGGAGGCGAGGGTGCGGGCTTCCTCCGGGGTGAGCGCTGCCGTGGCGCCGGGCTCCGGGGCGTGGCGGGCGGCGGGGATGAGCGGTGCGGGCTCCCGTACGGACTCCGGGGCCGGGGCGCCGGGGGGACGTTCGGTGGGGAGCTCGTCCCAGTCCCAGTCCTCGTGGCCCTCGTCGATCGGCGCCTCGTCGTGGTCAGCCTCGTACGCCGTTACGTCGTCGGGGCCGGTGCCGTACGCCGGTGGCTGCTGATCCCCGTGGACGGCCAGGCCCTCCAGGTGGGCCAGGACCGTGTCCCGGGCGGCGCGACGGCGGGTAAGGGCGTCGGCGTCGAGCGGGAGCGGCCAGGCCAGGTCGGTTTCGGGTGCCGCGAGGGCCGGGTTCTCCTCGTCCTCGGCGGGCTCGTCCGCCCAGGCCTCGATCTCGCCGTGGCCCGCCGCGCAGTGCTCGTACAGCGCCTCCAGGAAGGCGGACGGGCCGCGCGTCCTCTTCTGGGACGGGCCCCACCAGTGGCCGGAGCCGAGGAGCAGGGAGCGGGGGCGGGTGAAGGTGACGTAGCCGAGGCGCAGCTCCTCCGTGTGCTGGTGCTCCTTCATCTCCTCCTTGAACGTCTTCATGCTCCTGGCGTCGAGCCCGTCGAAGGCGTCCAGGGCCGGGAGGGTCGCCGCGTCGCCGCGCAGGGCGTGCGGGAGCACCTTGGCCTGGGCGGTCCAGGCCTCCCGGGACTGGCCGCTGGGGAACTGGCCGGTGACCAGTCCGGGCACGGCGACCACGTCCCACTCCAGGCCCTTGGACTTGTGCGCGGTGAGGACCTTGACGGTGTTCTCGCCGCCGGGCAGCGCGTTGTCGAGGCCCTTCTCGTACTGCGCGGCGGTCCGCAGGAAGCCGAGGAAGGCGAGCAGGGACGCCTCACCGTCCAGGGAGGCGAACCGGGCCGCTATGTCCAGAAAGTTGGCGAGGGTCTCGCGGCGGCGGGAGGCCAGCGCCTGTGGGGAGGCGGACAGCTCGACGTCCAGCCCTGTGGTGGCCAGGACGCGGTGCAGGACGTCCATCAGGGGGTCCGCGAGCGAGCGGCGCAGGTCGCGCAGCTCCCGGGCCAGGCGGGCGAAGCGCACCCGGGCCTCCGCCGAGAACGGCAGCCCGTCGTCCGCCGCGTCCCCCGCGATCAGGAAGGTGTCCAGGGCGTCGGCGAGCGATATCACCTCGGCCGGGTCGGTGCCCTCCACGGCCTCCGCGAGCCGCCGGTCCGGGTCGGCGCCGTCGTCCGCGCCGCCCGCCCGGTGCACGAGGAGGCGGGCTCGGCGGCCCAGGAGGGCGAGGTCCCGGGGGCCGATGCGCCAGCGCGGTCCGGTGAGGAGGCGGACCAGGGAGGCGTTGGCCCCCGGGTCCTGGAGAACCTCGCAGACGGCGACCAGGTCGGCCACCTCGGGCAGATGCAGCAGCCCGGCGAGGCCGACGACCTCGACCGGGATGTCCCGGGCGACCAGGGCGGCCTGGATCTGGGGGAAGTCCCCCGCGGTGCGGCACAGGACGGCGATCTCGCCCGGTGGGGTACCGGTGCGCACGAGATGGGCGAGGGAGTCCGCGAGCCAGTCGATCTCTTCCGTGTGGGTGTTCAGCAGGGCGCAGCGGACCAGTCCGTCGCGCTCGGCGCCCGGGGCGGGGCGCAGCGCCTCGACGCCCTCGTGCATCGCGCGCAGCGGCTCCGCGAGGCCGTTGGCGAGCTGGAGGAGGCGGCCGCCGCTGCGGCGGTTCTCGCTGAGGCTGTAGCGGGTGGCGGGGGTGCCGTCGGCGTGCGGGAAGTGCTCGGGGAAGTCGTCGAGGTTGGCGACGGAGGCGCCGCGCCAGCCGTAGATCGCCTGGCAGGGGTCGCCCACGGCGGTGACCGCGTGACCGGTGGGTGGGTGACCGGCCGCCCCCGGCCCCGTACCGCCGCCGAACAACGCCGAGAGCAGCAGGCGCTGGGCCACCGACGTGTCCTGATACTCGTCGAGCAGCACGACCCGGAACTCGTCCCGCAGGATCTCCCCCACCTCGGGGCGGGTCAGGGCCAGCTCGGCGGAGAGGGCGATCTGGTCGCCGAAGTCGATGAGGTCCCGGCTGCGCTTGGCGGAGCGGTAGCGCTCGGTGAGGGCGAGGAGCGAGCGGCGGGCCTCTGCGGTCTCGGGGATCTTGCGCAGGTCGGCGTTGCTGAGCTTCGCGTTCTCCAGGGTGCGCAGCAGCTCGGTGTCGTACGTGTCCAGCGCCCGAGGGCGTACGAGGTGTTCGGACAGCTCCGCGTCGAGCGCCAGGAGATCGCTGACGAGGGTGGGGAAGGACCGGGTGAGCGCCGGATACGGGCCCGGCGCCTCGCGCAGCACCTTCGCCGCCAGCTGATAGCGGGTGGCGTCGGCGAGGAGACGGGTGGCGGGCTCCAGGCCGATGCGCAGTCCGTGCTCGGTGAGGAGGCGGCCCGCGAACGCGTGGTACGTGGAGATCGTGGGCTCGCCCGGGGGGTTGTCCGGGTCGATGACGTCGGGGTCGGTGACCCCGGCGGCGATGAGCGCCCTGCGGACGCGCTCGGCCAGCTCGCCCGCCGCCTTGTTGGTGAAGGTGAGGCCGAGGACCTGCTCGGGCGCGACCTGGCCGGTGCCGACCAGCCAGACCACGCGGGCGGCCATCACCGTGGTCTTCCCCGACCCGGCTCCGGCCACGATCACCTGCGGGGCGGGCGGCGCGGTGATGCAGGCCGTCTGCTCCGGGGTGAAGGGAATCCCAAGGAGCTCCTTGAGCTGCTCGGGATCGGTGATGCGTGAGGACACGTGGGAAACGGTAACCGGAGCCACTGACAACCCGGGCCGATGCCCACGAAAGGCCCTACTCCACCACCTGCCGCCCCTCCGGCTGCGCGCTGCACGAGGCGCGGAACGTGCAGTGCGTGCAGTGGGTGCCGGTGGTGGGCGTGAAGCGTTCGTCCAGGACCTTTCCGGCGGCCGTGGCGAGCAGGTCGGAGACCCACTCCCCCGCCAGCGGTTCCTGGGCCTGGACCTTGGGGAAGGCGTCGCCGCCCTCCTTCTTGGGGGCGGGCTGACGGAGCTGGACCAGTTCCGCGCCGCCCGGCTCGGGGCGCTTTCCGTCGAAGACCTCGTCGACCGCGCCCTCCCGGACGGCGAGCTGGTAGACGGCGAGCTGGGGGTGAGCGGCCACCTCATCCTTGGTGGGCGCGCCCTTGCCGGTCTTGAAGTCGACGACGTACGCCCGGCCCTCGGCGTCCTGTTCGACCCGGTCCATGGAGCCCCGGATACGTACGGCGTAATCGCCCGCCTCCAGGGTCACGTCGAAGTCGTGCTCGCTCGCGGCGGGCGTGCGGCCGGCGCGGTCCAGGACGTGCCAGTGCAGGAAGCGTTCCAGGGCGGCGCGGGCCTGGTCCTTCTCCTGTTCGGACTTCCAGGGGGCGTCGAAGGCCAGGCCGTTCCAGACGGAGTCCAGGCGTTCCATGAGGACGTCGAGATCGGCGGGCGTACGGCCGGATGCGACTTCGTCGGCGAGTACGTGGACGACGTTACCGAACCCCTGGGCGGCGGTGGCCGGGGCGTCGGCCTTCACTTCGCGGCCCAGGAACCACTGGAGTGCGCAGGTGTTGGCGAGCTGGTCCAGGGCGCTGCCGGAGAGGGTGACGGGCTGGTCGCGGTCGCGCAGGGGGACGACGGAGCGGGTCGGCTCCTCCAGGCCCCACCAGCGGTACGGGTGCGCCGCGGGCACCAGCGGCCGTCCCTCGTCGTCGGTGAGCGCGGCGAGCCGGGCGAGGCGGTGGGCGGCGGCCTCGCGCAGGGCGTCGGACGCGGCCGGGTCGACCGTGGTGGCGCGCAGCTCCGCGACGAGCGCGGCGACGGCGAGGGGGCGGCGCGGGCGGCCGGTGACCTCGCGGGGTTCCACGCCCAGCTCGGTGAGGAAGCGGGAGGGCTGGTCGCCATCGTCGGCGGGAGCCTTCACGGCGGTGACGACCAGGCGATCGCGGGCGCGGGTGGCGGCGACGTAGAAGAGCCGGCGCTCCTCGGCGAGGAGCGCCCCGGGCGTCAGCGGCTCGGCGAGGCCGTCGTGGCCGATCCGGTCCGCCTCCAGAAGGGAGCCCCGGCGGCGCAGGTCGGGCCAGAGCCCCTCTTGGACCCCGGCGACGACGACGAGCCGCCACTCCAGGCCCTTGGAGCGGTGGGCGGTCATCAGGCGTACGGCGTCGGGGCGGGCGGTCCGCCGGGAGAGGGTGTCGGCGGCGATGTCCTGCGCGTCGACCTCTTCGAGGAAGTTGAGGGCCCCGCGCCCGCCGGTGCGCTCCTCGGCGCGGGCCGCCGTCTCGAACAGGGCGCACACCGCGTCGAGATCGCGGTCGGCGTTGCGCCCGCCCGCCCCGCCGCGCAGCGCGGCCGCCTCCAGCCTGCGCGGCCAGGGGGTGCCGTTCCACAGGGTCCACAGGGCTTCCTCGGCAGTGCCGCCGCCCGCCAGGAGTTCGCGGGCCTTGCGCAGGAGCGCACCGAGGCGCTGCGCTCCGTGGGCGTACGCCGGATCGTGCGTGACGAGCCGCTCGGGCTCGGCCAGGGCGCGGGCCAGCAGCGCGTCGGAGGGGGCGGGAACCCGGATTCCGGCGGCCCGTTCCTCGTCGCGCAGGGCCCGGCCGAGGCGGCGCAGATCGGCCGCGTCCATGGAGCCGAGGGGGGAGGTGAGGAGGGCGAGCGAGGTCTCGGTGTCGAGCCAGGGGGCGGGCCCTTCCTCCGGCTGAGCCTCTGCCGGTTGCGGTTCTGGTTCCGGCTCCGGTTCCGGCTGAACCGCTCGTTGTGGTTCCGGCTCCGGCTGAGCTGCCGGTTGCGGCTCCGGCTCCGGCTTCGGCTGAACTGCCGGTTCCGGCTCCAGCCCCGGCTTCGGTTCCACGGGACGGTCGCGCAGCGCAGCCGTCGCCACCGCTCGCAGCGCCGTCAGCAGCGGAGCGACGGCCGGTTCGTGGCGGAGCGGAAGGTCGTCGCCGTCGACCTCCAGGGGGACGCCCGCCGAGGTGAGGGCGCGGCGGACGGCGGGCAGCGAGCGGCCCCCGGCCCGTACCAGCACCGCCATCTCCTGCCACGGCACCCCGTCCTCCAGATGGGCGCGGCGCAGCAGGTCCGCGATGTTCTCCAGCTCCGTGGAGGCGGTCGGGTAGGTGTACGTCTCGACACGGCCGCCCTCCCGGACGGCGTGCAGCTCGCGGTGGGCGCGGACGGTGTCGGCGGGCAGCCGGGTCAGCGGCATCCGGCGGGTGAGCAGCCGGGTCGCCGCGAGCAGTCCGGAGCCGGAGCGCCGTGAGGTGGTGAGGACGCCCACGGGCGCGGGAGTGCCGTCGGCCCGGCGGAACGTGTCCGGGAAGTCGAGGATGCCGTTCACGTCAGCCCCCCGGAACGTGTAGATGGACTGGTCGGGGTCGCCGAAGGCGATCAGCGTCCGGCCGCCGCGCGTGTCCTCACCGCGCCCCCGGGCACCGCCCGGCGCACGCCCCCGGTTCCCCGCCAGCGCGTGCAGCAGCCGCACCTGCGCGGGGTCGGTGTCCTGGTATTCGTCGACGTACACCGCGTCGTAAGCGCCCGCGAGCTGCGCCGCGACCTCGGGGCGCTCGGCGAGCAGGACCGCGCGGTGCACCAGTTCGGCGTAGTCCAGGACGCCCTGGGCATCGAGGACGTCGAGGTACTCCGCGAGGAACTGGGCCGCCGCCGTCCAGTCCGGGCGGCCCGTGCGGCGGGCGAAGGCGGCCAGCGCGTCCGGGCCGAGGCCCAGCTCACGGCTGCGGGCCAGCACCGCGCGCACCTCGTCGGCGAAACCGCGGGTGGTCAGGCAGGCCCGAAGCTCGTCGGGCCAGCGGACATGGGCCAGGCCCTCCTTCTCCAGGTCGAGCTGGCCCGCGAGCAGCTCGCGGACGGTGACGTCCTGCTCGGGCCCGGACAGCAGGCGCAGCGGGTCGGCGAAGAGGTCGGCGTCCTGGTGGGCGCGGACCAGGGCGTAGCAGTAGGCGTGGAAAGTGGTCGCCTGCGGGCCGCGCGCCGCGCCGAGCCGGGCCGCCAGCCGGTCGCGCAGCTCGACGGCCGCCTTGCGGCTGAAGGTGAGGATCAGGATGCGGGCGGGGTCGCCGCCCCGGTTCACCCGGGCGGCGACGGACTCGACAAGGGTGGTGGTCTTCCCGGTGCCGGGTCCGGCGAGGACCAGCAGCGGACCGCCGGGGTGATCAACCACCGCGCGCTGACCTGCGTCCAGGAGGGGGGGATCCACGGACCCGGGCGGAGTGCGCACCAGCCGGTACGCGCTCGTGGTCCGCGGCCGTGACTCACGGTGCGGACTGTGCCGGGTGGAGGAGGTACTCACGTGGATCGCCGGTCCTGGTGGGTGTACAGGTGATGAGGAACAGGGTCGGGACAGCCGGGACAGCCAAGGCGGTCACGGCAGCGAAAGCGGTCAAAGCAGTCGAGGAAAGGGGCGGAGCGTGCCGCGCGAACACGACGCTACGCCAGCGGCGGCGCGCGAGGCAGCGGCTGCGCTGCGTCTCTCGTCACGTGCGTCATGCACGTCACGTGCATCACGTGCATCACGTGCGACGCGCCCCTTGTCGCACCGGGAGCGGACGCTGTCAGGTGTGAGATTGCTCGTGCCCGGGTCCGTCCGCGCCGGTGCCGTCCCAGCGGGCGTGGCGCATGTCGAGGCGCGGCACGTGCCCCTCCGACTGCCGGGACGCCGCACGGAGCGGCGTACCCTCCGCGCGGTAGTGCTCCAGCGCGCGGAGCTCATGGCCGGGAAGCAGCGTCCCGTCGGCCCGGACGACGCGCCACCACGGCACGGCGGAGCCGTACAAGGCCATCACCCGGCCGACCTGGCGGGGCCCGCCCTCGCCCAGCCACTCCGCGACATCGCCGTACGTCATCACCCGGCCGGGCGGGATCAGATCGGCGACGTCGAGGACACGCTCCGCGTAATCCGGCAGTTCGGGGCCGGTCGGCGCGGTGCCGGGTCCGCCTCCGCCCGTCTGGTCCTGGCTCATCCGCCCCATCCTGCCGTACGCCACCGACAGCCCGCCCGGAACGGTGGCGGTCCGGGCGGACAGCGTGCGCACAGGTGCAAAGGAGCGTATGTTGCGCTTCCCGCGCCCGTGCAATGCACCCTGATGCCCCCCTCTGTCTACGGGCCGTGCCACCATCGTGCGGGCGGTGACCGGTGATACGAGACCACGAAGACGAACCAGAGGCGACGAAGGAGCAGGGCGTGCAGCCACCGAAGGCGGCGGACGCCTCTGATGCCGGGGAGCGCTCGTCGAGCGCTCCGGAGGACTCCGGAGCGTCCGCGGGCTCCGGAGTTCCCCGGGCCGACGGCCCCACCACGTCCGTCTCCGGTTCCGGCCATCTGACCGGTTCGACCCTGGCTTCCGCCGATGCCGCCCTGAGCGACCGGGTCTCCGGTGACGAACCGCTGCTGCCCGCCCGGGTCCACCGCCCCTCCGACCTGATGCGGCTGCTCATCGGGGTGTTCGCGATCGCGGTCCTGCTCTCGATCGCCGCCTTCGCCCAGGGCACCACCACCGGCCTTGAGGACGACATCTCCAAGGGCACCGAGCAGGCGCCCGATCTGCTGATCAAGATCGCCGGTCTGGTGTCCAGCATCGCCGTGCTGCTGGTGCCCGTCGCCTTCGCCATCGAGCGCCTGATCAAACGGGACGGGCTGCGCATCGCGGACGGCGTACTGGCCGCGGTCCTCGCCCACGGGGTGACCCTCGCCACCGACCTGTGGGTCTCGCGGACCGCGCCCGGCACCATCCAGGACGCGCTGACCCAGCCGCAGACGACGGGCGGGCTGACCGACCCGGTGCACGGCTATCTCGCGCCGGTCATCGCGTACATGACGGCGGTCGGCATGGCGCGGCGGCCTCGCTGGCGCGTGGTGCTGTGGATGGTGCTGCTGCTCGACGCGTTCGCGATGCTCGTCGGCGGGTACACCACCCCGTTCTCGATCATCCTGACCGTCCTGATCGGCTGGACGGTGGCGTACGGCACGCTGTACGCGGTCGGCTCGCCGAACGTCCGCCCGACCGGCCAGCACCTGATGGCGGGGCTGCGGCACGTCGGCTTCCGCCCGATCGCGGCGATGCGAGCCGAGGACACCCCGGACCGGGACAGGGACGACAAGGACAGCGTCGACCAGGGCGACCGGGGGCGGCGCTATCTGGTCACCCTGGAGGACGGGCCGCCGCTCGACGTCACCGTCGTCGACCGCGAGCAGCAGGCCCAGGGGTTCTTCTACCGGGCCTGGCGACGGCTCACGCTGCGCGGGATCACCCAGCGGCGTTCCATCCAGTCGCTGCGCCAGGCGCTGGAGCAGGAGGCGCTCCTCGCGTACGCGGCGATCGCCGCCGGGGCGAACGCGCCCAAGCTGATCGCCACCTCCGAGCTGGGGCCCGACGCGGTGATGCTCGTCTACGAGCACATTGGCGGCCGGTCGCTGGACGCGATGGAGGACGTGGAGATCACCGACGATCTGGTGCGCAGCGCCTGGCGTCAGGTCAAGGCCCTCCAGTCGCGGCGGATCGCGCACCGCAGGCTGACCGGTGACGCCCTCCTGGTGGATCGTTCCGGCAAGGCGTTCGTGACGGATCTGCGCGGCGGCGAGATCGCGGCCGGTGATCTGGTCCTGCGCATGGACGTGGCCCAGTTGCTGACCACGCTGGGGCTGCGGGTGGGGGCCGAGCGGTCCGTCGCCGGGGCACTGGCCGTGCTCGGTCCGGACGCCGTGGCGGACTGTCTGCCGCTGCTCCAGCCGATCGCGCTGAGCCGGTCCACCCGGGCGGCGCTGCGCCGGATCGCGCGCGAGCGTTCGCAGCGCGAGCGGGAATCGGCCGTGGAGGCCTCACAGACGGCCAAGCGGACGAGGGCCGAGGGAGCCGGGGGCGAGCACACCTCGGACCGCAAGGCCGGGCGCAAGTCCCACCGGACCGAGAAGCAGGCCGAGAAGCGGGCCATCGACGAGGCGCTGGAGGAGGCCCGTGATGAGGATCTGCTCGCCCAGATCCGCCGCCAGGTCCTCCTGATCCGCCCGCAGGCGCCGGTCGAACCGGTGCGGCTGGAGCGCATCAAACCGCGCACCCTCTTCAGCTTCATCGCCGGGGCCATCGCCGCGTACTTCGTGATCTCCCAGGTCACCCAGGCGGACTTCGGGGCGGTCGTGGAGCAGGCGGAGTGGGGCTGGGTGGCGGCGGCCCTCGGCTTCTCGGCACTGAGCTACGTGGCGGCGGCCATGAGCCTGCTGGGTTTCGTGCCGGAGCGGGTGCCGTTCCTGAAGACCGTGCAGGCGCAGGTGGCCGGCTCGTTCGTGAAGATCGTCGCGCCGGCCGCCATCGGGGGCGTGGCCCTGAACACCCGCTTCCTCCAGCGCGCCGGGGTGCGCCCCGGACTCGCGGTGGCGAGCGTCGGGGCCTCCCAGCTCTTCGGGCTCGGCGCCCACGTCATGCTGCTGGCGCTGTTCGGCTATCTCACCGGTACGGAGAGGACCCCGGACTCGCTGACCCCGTCCCGGACGGTGATCGCGGGTCTGCTCACGGTCGCGGTGCTGGTGCTGGTGGTGACGGCGGTCCCGTTCCTGCGGAAGTTCGTGGTGACCCGGGTGCGCTCGCTGTTCGCCGGGGTCGTGCCGCGCATGCTGGACGTGGTCCAGCGGCCGCAGAAGCTGCTCACCGGCATCGGTGGCATGCTGCTGCTGACCGGCCTGTTCGTGCTCTGCCTGGACGCCTCGATCCGGGCGTTCAGCGGACCGGACGTCCCCGAGCTGAGTTACGCGAGCATCGCGGTGGTCTTCCTCGCCGGGAACGCGATCGGCTCGGCCGCCCCGACGCCGGGCGGTATGGGCGCGGTCGAGGGGGCCCTGACGCTGGGCCTGATCGCGGTCGGACTGCCGAGCGAGGTCGCGGCGCCCGCAGTGCTGCTGTACCGCGTGATGACGCTGTGGCTGCCGGTGCTGCCGGGGTGGATCGCCTTCAACCAGCTGACGCGCAAGGGCGAGCTGTAGTCGTCGAGGGCGGCGGCACGCAGTCCGCCGGCAGTCCTCGTCGGCGGCCGACCGGGGTGCGCCGGCAGTCCTCGTCGGCCGCCGGGGCCGTGGCCCGCCGGGTGTGCACCGCCACCCGCATGGACCGCGCCCGGCCGCGCTCCCCGGCGGCCCGCCGCACGATGGGGTCATGAGGACTTCCCCCGCCCTGCGCGCCGCCGCCCTCGCCGCCACCGCCACCGTGCTGCTGCCGCTGGCCGCCTGTTCGGACGGCGACGACGGGGACGGCTCCTCGACGCCCACCGGGGCCTCGACCGCCTCGCCGTCCGCCACCGCCCGGGAACTGGCCTCCCAGAAGCTCGACTGGTCGCCGTGTCCGGCCCCGAACACGGCCCAGGGCGGCGGCGAGTCCCCGTCCCCGCTGCCCGGCGGCGCGGTGTGGGAGTGCTCCTTCATGGACGTGCCGCTCGACTACGCGAAGCCCGACGGCCGCACGATCGAGCTGGCGCTGGTCCGCGCCGAGGCCAGGGACCAGGCGCGGCGGATCGGCTCGCTGGTGTTCAACTTCGGCGGGCCCGGCGCCTCCGGTGTGGCGACGCTGCCCGCCTTCGGCACGGAGTACGACACGCTTCGCACCCGGTACGACCTGGTGAGCTTCGACCCGCGCGGGGTCGGCCGCAGCGAGGGCGTCGAGTGCGCGGACGACGCCCAGCTGGACGCCCTCTATCAGGAGGACTCCACGCCGGACAACGCGGCCGAGGAGGAGCAGTTCGTGCAGGGGCAGAAGGACTTCATCGCGGACTGCAAGGAGAACTCCGGCCCTGAACTGCCCTTCGTGGGCACGACGAACGCCGCCCGCGACATGGACCTGATGCGGACGGTGCTGGGCGACGACGAGCTGCACTACTTCGGCATCTCCTACGGGACCGAGCTGGGCGGCGTCTACGCGCACCTCTTCCCGGACAAGGTCGGCCGGGCGGTCTTCGACGCGGTGGTCGACCCGACGAAGAACGCCGAACAGTCCTCCCTCGGCCAGGCCCAGGGGTTCCAGCTCGCCATGGACAACTTCACCGAGGACTGTGCCGAGCGCGACGACTGCGCGCTGCCCGGGGCCACCCCGCAGGAGGTCGAGCAGGGGATCGCGGACCTTCTGGCCGAGCTGGAGGAGCAGCCGATCGACGGGCTGGGCGACCGCGCGCTGACGCAGACGCTGGCCACCACCGGCATCGCCTCCGCGCTCTACTCCAAGGAGACCTGGCCACTGCTCGAACAGGGCCTGGACGAGGCGGGCGGCGGGAACGGCGGGCTGCTGCTCGCACTGGCGGACTCGCTCAACGGACGCTCGCAGGACGGGCAGTACGACAACTCCAACGCGGCCAACCTCGCCATCAACTGCGCCGACAGCAAGCAGCGGTTCACCCTGGAGCAGACGAAGGCGGCACTGCCGGCCTTCCGCAAGGCCTCCCCGCTCTTCGGCGACTACCTGGGCTGGGGCCTGATGGGCTGCACGGGCTGGCCGGTCGCGGGTGCCTGGGAGACCCCCGACGTCAGCGCGCCCGGGGCCGCGCCCATCCTGGTCATCGGCAACACGGGCGACCCGGCGACCCCGTACGCGGGCGCGAAGGCGATGGTGCAGCAGCTGGGCGAGGGCGTCGGCGTCGAGCTGACGTACCGGGGCGAGGGCCACGGGGCCTACAACAGCAACGACGCGTGTGTGCAGCGGGCGGTCGACGGCTATCTGCTGAACGGTACGGTGCCGAAGTCGGGCACGGTCTGCGGCTGATCGCGCCCCGGGAGCCCGCTCTGACGGTCTGGCCCGACGGTCTGTCAGAGGCGCCGACTAGCATGGCGGAACAATGCAGGCGCCCGGCGCTTCACCGGCTTCGGGGCTCGGGGAGGGGAGCCGGACCATGCGCGCGCACCGACGGGCCCATCGGGCCGCCGTTCGAGCGGGAGCAGTCCTCCTCGCGACAGTACTGCTCGCCGGCTGTGCCCTGTCGGGGACGGCGCCGGAAGCCGCCGCACCGGCGGACGGCCGCCCCGGCGGCTCGTCCGCCTCTCCCGCTCCGACGGGCCCGAAGGACACCGCGCGGACGCCCGCCCTGCCCTCCGCCCTCACCTCCCAGCGCCTCGACTGGGAGCTCTGCGAGGCTCCGCGCGGCGGCGGGGCCCCGGGGTCCGCGTGGCGCTGCGCGCGCGTGGACGTACCGCTGGATTACGCGAAGCCGTCCGGGGACACCCTCTCCCTCGCCCTGATCCGCAAGGAGGCACGCGACAAGGGGCGGCGGCTCGGTTCGCTGCTGTTCAACTTCGGCGGCCCGGGCGGTTCGGGCGTGGAGATACTGCCGCGCGCGGCGGAAGCGTACGGAAAGCTCAACACCCGCTACGACCTGGTGGGGTTCGATCCGCGCGGGGTCGCGGCCAGCTCCGGGGTGCGCTGCCGCACCGACGAGGAGCAGGAGCAGGCCCACCGCAGCATCGACCTGACCCCGGACACGGCGACGGAGGAGGCCGCGTTCGTCAAGGACGCCGCGGACTTCGGCGCGGGCTGCGAGCGCCGTTCCGGCAAACTCCTCCCCCATGTCGGCACGTCCAACGCCGCCCGCGACCTGGACCTGATCCGGCATGTCCTGGGCGACGACAAGCTGTCCTACTTCGGCTTCTCCTACGGTACGGAGCTGGGCGGTACGTACGCGCACCTCTTCCCGCGGAACGTGGGACGCACGGTGCTGGACGCGGTCATCGACCCCACGGCCGACGGCATAGGGCACGCCCGCAACCAGGCCACGGGCTTCCAGCGCGCCCTGGAGAACTACCTCAGGAGCCGCGGCGAGAACCCGAAGGCGGGCACCGAGCGCATAGCCCGGCTACTGGCCCGTATCGACAGGAGCCCGCTGCCGACCGACAGCGGCCGCGAGCTGAGCGAATCCCTCGCCATCACCGGCATCGTCACCCCGCTGTACTCCGAGTCCGGCTGGCCCGCCCTGACGGCCGCCCTCGAAGAGGCGGAGGACGACGGCACCGGCAACGGCCTGCTCCGGCTCGCCGACTCGTACAACGGGCGGGACGAGCAGGGCCGTTACGACACCCAGAGCCACTCCCAGCGGGCGATCTCCTGCGCCGACACCAAGGCCAGGCCCACCCTGGACGAGGCCCGTGCGCTGCTGCCGGAGTTCCGTCGGCTGTCACCGGTCTTCGGCCCGCTCCTCGCCTGGGACACCGCGGGCTGGTGTGCGCGGTGGCCGGTCGAGGGGGAGCACGACACCCCGGAGACGAGCGCCCCGGGCGCGGGCCCGATCCTCGTCGTCGGGACGACCGGCGACCCGGCCACCCCGTACGAGGGGGCACAGCGGATGGCGGACGAGCTGGGCAAGGGCGTCGGCGTCATGCTCACCAACAACGGCGAGGGGCACGGGGCGTACGGCGGCAACGACTGCGTGACGTCGGCGGTGGACGGCTACTTCCTGGACGGGAAGGTCCCGGCGGACGGTACGACCTGCGGGTAGCGGTACGAACATGTGGAAGGGGCCGGTCCGCAGTGCGCGGACCGGCCCCTCCTCCCCAACGGGTTGTCTAGTACACCGGCTTCTCGGGCTCGATCTGGTTGACCCAGCCGATCACGCCGCCGCCCACGTGCACCGCGTCGGCGAAGCCCGCCGACTTGAGGACCGCGAGGACCTCGGCGCTGCGGACGCCCGTCTTGCAGTGCAGGACGATGCGCCGGTCCTGCGGGAGGTCCTGGAGGGCTGTGCCCATGAGGAACTCGTTCTTCGGGATCAGCTTGGCGCCCGGGATCGAGACGATCTCGTACTCGTTCAGCTCGCGGACGTCGATGATCTCGATCTTCTCGTCGCCGTCGATCCACTCCTTGAGCTGCTTGGGAGTGATCGTGGCTCCGGCCGCCGCCTCCTGGGCCTCCTCGGAGACGACGCCGCAGAAGGCCTCGTAGTCGATGAGCTCGGTGACGGTGGGGTTCTCGCCGCAGACCGCGCAGTTCGGGTCCTTGCGGACCTTCACCTGGCGGTACTGCATCTCCAGGGCGTCGTAGATCATCAGGCGGCCGACCAGCGGGTCGCCGATGCCGGCCAGCAGCTTGATGGCCTCGTTGACCTGGATGGAGCCGATGGACGCGCAGAGCACGCCCAGCACGCCGCCCTCGGCGCAGGAGGGGACCATGCCCGGCGGCGGGGGCTCCGGGTAGAGGCAGCGGTAGCAGGGGCCGTGCTCGGACCAGAAGACCGAGGCCTGGCCGTCGAAGCGGTAGATCGAGCCCCAGACGTACGGCTTGTTCAGCAGCACCGCGGCGTCGTTGACGAGATAGCGGGTGGCGAAGTTGTCCGTGCCGTCCACGATCAGGTCGTACTGCGCGAAGATCTCCATCACGTTGTCGGCCTCAAGCCGCTCTTCGTGAAGGACCACGTTGACGTACGGGTTGATCCCCAGCACGGAGTCCTTGGCGGACTCCGCCTTGGACCGGCCGATGTCGGCCTGGCTGTGGATGATCTGGCGCTGGAGGTTCGACTCGTCGACCTCGTCGAACTCGACGATGCCCAGCGTGCCGACACCGGCCGCGGCCAGGTACATCAGGGCCGGCGAACCGAGTCCGCCGGCGCCCACACAGAGCACCTTGGCGTTCTTCAGGCGCTTCTGTCCGTCCATCCCGACATCCGGGATGATCAGGTGGCGGGAGTACCTGCGGACCTCGTCGACGGTGAGCTCAGCGGCTGGCTCGACCAGGGGTGGCAGCGACACAGGAACCTCAACAATGCAGGTGGTCGGATTTACGTACATCGACTACGCACACATCGACTACGTACGGTTGTTCTTCCGGTAACACTGCCACGCCCCTTCTCATTCCGAGATACCAGGTCCGATCCGCGAGACGATTTCGTCCCAGTACCTGGGCAGCGCCGCGAATGGATCGTTCTGCCCGTTCCGTCCGTCCCGTCCGTCCCGGTCGGTGAAGAAGATCGTCCCGGCGCCCTGCCAGCGGGCGATGCGCATGGCCTCCTCCAGGTGGGTGCGCGGGACACCGTGGACGAAGTGGGCGAACCGCTCGGGCGGGTAGTCCGCCGTCCACTCGGCCACCTGTGACCAGCGGTAGTCGGTCCAGGGGCCCTGGAAGGTGACCAGCTGGTCGGCGGCCTCCGCGTAACCGGGGTACGGATGGGTCCCGTGCCCCAGGACCAGGCGGCCGCCGCCGTCCGCGCTGTCGCTCTCCGCCAGCAGGGCGTGGAGCGTGCCGGTGAGACGGCGGACGTCCGGCAGCCCGGCCCGCTCGGCCGGGCAGCGGGCGAGGTAGAAGCCGCCGACCCGGTACCAGTCGATGAAGGCACGGGCGTCGGCGATCAGATCGCCGAAGGACCGCTCGCCGAAGGCCAGGTCGAGGTGGCCCAGCAGCCTGCCGCCGGAGGCCCGGACGGTGTCGTCCGGGGCCCCGCCGTGCAGGGCGCGTTCCCGGGCGTTGCGCAGCCTGCCCGCCGCCGCCAGGCAGTGCGGGTCGGGCCGGCAGCCGGGGCCCTCCGCGATGTTGAGGACGGCCCAGTGCAGCGGCGTGCCGGGGCGGACCAGCTCGGCCCACTCGGCGGGGGCGAGCAGCGGGTGGGCGTAGCCCGGGACGCCGAAGCCGAGCTGTTCGCCGCCCGCGGTCCGGCGGGCGGCGTCGGGAGCGGTCAGATGCGGCACGCCGCCTCCATCCAGATGTCCGCGAGCGACTCCTCCAGGTTGATCCGGGGCCGCCAGCCGAGCCGGTCCCGCGCGGTGCGGACATCGGCCTGCTGCCAGGCGCCGCACCCGTCCGGATACGGGGACGGGGTGGCCGAGAGGTGCTCCATGACGGACTCGGCGGAGGTGCGCGGGGCCCCGATGGGCAGGCGTGCGGGGGGCGTGTCCAGCTCGTGGAGCGCGCCCGCGTACCCGGCGACTCTCGCCAGGACGGCGGCCGCGTCACGGAGGCGGACGGCCCGTCCGGTGCCGATGTTGACGACGCCCTGGGCGGCGGAGAGCGAGGCGGCGTGGACGGCCCGCGCCACGTCCCGCACGTCGACGAAGTCCCGCTGCACGCCGAGGCCGCTGAGCTTCAGCTCGCCGTCGCCCGCCTGCATGGCCCGGCGCATCGCCTCGGCGAGCCTGCCGAGCGGGGAGCCCGCCGGGGTGCCGGGCCCGACCGGCGAGAAGACCCGCAGCACGACGGCGTCGAGACCGGAGCCGAGGACCAGCTCGGTGGCGGCGAGCTTGCTGACGCCGTACGGGCCGCCGGGGCGCGGCACGGCGTCCTCGGCGGTGGAGGAGCCGGGCTGCGAGGGCCCGTACTCCGAGGCGCAGCCGACCTGGACGAGCCGGGCCCCGCAGCCGCTGCGGCGCAGCGCCTCGCAGACGGTGGCGACGGCGACGGTGTTGTGGCGGGTGAGGTCGCGGGCGTTGCCACGGGTGGCGCCCGCGCAGTTGACGACGACCCCGGGGTGGACGGCGTCCAGGAAGCGGGTGAGCGCCCCGGGGCTGCCGCCCGCGAGATCGAACCGGACGTCGGCGTCGTCGCCGCGGCCCAGGGCCGTGAGGTGGACGGCGGGGTCGGCGAGCAGGCGGTCGGCGACGAAGCGGCCGAGGAATCCGTTGGCTCCGAGCAGCAGCACCCTCATCGCGCACCGCCTCGGTGCCGACGGCTCACTGCCGGTGCGGGGGACTGGGGGGTCATGGCGGGTTTCTCCTAGGTCAGTCAGTCGGTTCGTGCGGTGCTGGGAAGGCCCGCGGCGTCGGCTCCGCGGGAGTGGTGCGGTGGGGGGTGTGCGGTGGGGCGCTCGTGGTGAGGGAGCGGTTCAGGTACGGGTGTGGGCGGAGGCGCGGGAGAGGGCGAGGGAGGCGTGCAGCAGCAGCCCGAGTGCGGCTGCTCCGCAGGCGAGGGCGGGCACGGCCCCCGTCCCGCCTGCCGAGACGAGGGCGTTCACGGGCTGGGCGAGGGGTTCGAGTCCGGGCAGCCGGGAGGAGAGGACGAGGGCCGGGGCGGCGGCCTCGACGGCGCAGGCGGCGGCGAGCGCGACCGTGCCGGGCTCGGGCAGTCCGTGGGCGGCGAGCAGCCGGGCGACGAAGAACAGGACCCCGAGGGCGGCTGCCGCGGCGGGCGTCCCGTTGCCGTCGAGGCCGAGGTCGGCCAGGTACAGCAGGGGCAGCAGCGCGGCGAGGAAGAGGGCGACGGCCGCGAGGAGCAGGGGCCGCACTCCCGCGCCGAACTCCTCCAGGGCACGGCTGCCGGTCAGCTTGCGGTGGGCGTGGACGGCGAAGAGGTGGGCGCACCAGGCGGCCGGGGCGATGGCGGCGGCGAGCCCGAGCAGCGGGGCGGGGGTGCCGTCCCACGGACCGTCCGGGCCGCCGGTCATGACCTGGGCGAGCAGCTCCTCGCCGTACACCGCGTAGCTCAGGAGCCAGCAGCCGTACATCCCCGCGCGGCCCGCTCCTTCCGGCGCGCGCAGGGGCCCGCGGCTCAGGCACAGCCGGAGCGCCAGGCAGGCCAGGAGGGCACCGGCCACGGTGACGAGGGCCCGCGTCCCGCCGCCGAGCACGCCCTCGGTGAGCCGGAGCACCCCGGCGGTCGCCAGGCAGGCGGCCCCCGGGAGCAGGGCGAGGAGCGTCCAGAGGGCCCGCGCCTCGGTGTCCGGCCCGGCGTCCGGGGGTCCGCTCACGGCGGGCTCCTTCGTACGGGGCGGTATGCGGGCGTACAGCTCCTCGGCGAGCGAGAAGACGTCTCGGTGGCGGTAGCGGGCGGCGGTGCGGTCGGTGAGGCCGTGGGCTTCGAGTCCGGCGGCGATCTCCAAGGGGTCCACGGCCCGTTCGCAGAGGTCCCGGTGGTCGTGCATCAGGGACTTCACCGGGTCGACCGGCCCCCGGCGGGCGGCGGTGGATGCGGCCGGGGCGGGAGGGGCGGTGGCGGTGGCCTGGTCGTCCGGACGGGGCATGGGTTGGTCTCCGTGGTCGTGAAGCGTCGAGTGGTCACGCATCGCCGTCCCCCGGTCCCCCGGAGGCCGCGCAGACGCCCTCGGGCTCGCCGGAGCGGTCCGGCAGGCGCCCCGCCCGGGTCCAGGGGCCGAGGAGGCGGGCCTCTGGCGGGGTGGCGAAGAGGAGGGGGTCGCCGTGGGCGTTCACCGTGTCGGCCTCCCGGCGCACCGGAGTGTGTGACATCAGCTCCAGATAAATGCCGCGAAATGCCGCGAGGTTCTGTTCGACGGTGAAGAGTTCGAGCGCTCGGGCCCGGGCCGCCGCGCCCAGGCGGGCCCGGCGCTCGGGGTCGCGCAGCAGCGCCACGCAGGCGTCGGCGAGCGCCTTGGGGTTGCGCGGGGGCACCACCAGGCCGGTGCCGCCGATGACTTCGACGACCGCTCCGACGTCGGTGGAGACGGTGGCCCGGCCGCAGAACATGGCCTCGACGAGGCTGACCGGGAAGCCTTCGACGACGCTGGACAGCACGATCACGCCGCCCGCGCGGTAGGCCTCGGCGAGATCGGGGACCTCGGGCCCGCCGATCTCCTCGAAGGTGACCGGGCAGACGCCCTCGGTGTGCGCGCCGGTGGCCTCGTCCGGGAAGAGCTGGGCGGCCAGGGCCCGGCAGTGGGCCAGATAGGCGCCCCCCTCAAGGCCCGGGGCCGGGGCGCCGAAGATCCGCAGCCGGGCGCCGGGCTCGGCGCGGCGGACCTCGGCGAAGGCGTGGAGCAGGGCGATCAGGTCCTTGGCGGGCTCGATCCGGCCGACCCAGACCAGCGTTGCGGGGCCGCCCGCGCCTGCCGCGCCGAAGCGTTCGGCGTCCTCACCGACCGGGCCGAAGCGTTCGGCGGCCATGCCCGGGTAGACCGTGCGCTGCCGGGCGGGGTCGGCCCCGCAACGCTGCTGCCAGCGGCGGACATGCGTGTTGCCGGGGGTGACCAGCGCCGCCTGGCGGTAGACCTCGGTGGCGAGACGCCCGTGGAATCCGGCGAGGAGGGCGCGCACCGGTGCGCCGAACGGGGCGTCGGAGGCGGCCAGATAGTGGGCGCGCAGCTGCACCCCGTGCTCGGTGACCAGCAGCGGAACCCCGAAGAAGCGTTTGGCCAGGAGCCCCGGGAGGGCGGCCGCGCCGCCGGAGGTCGCATGGCAGAGGTCGACCGCGCCGAGGCTCTCCTGGTCGTACCAGTCGAGCGAGAGGGGGCGCAGCGCGCGTTCCAGCTCGGCGGCGAAGACGAGGTGGTCGGGAACGGTGGCGCTCTGCACGGTCCGGCCGGTGCCCCGGGCCCTGGAGGCGGCCTCCAGAATCCGTACGGTCGTCTCCGAGCGCAGGGCGAGGTGGAGTCCGCCGCGCTCCCGGGCCAGTTCGGCCAGACCGTAGAGGCCTTCGGTGAAGAGCTCCGCGCCGGGGCCGGTCCCGGGGGCTCCGCCGGTGTCGTCGGGGGTGCAGATCGCGGCGGCGAGGGCGGTGAGGTGGTCCGTGAACCGTGCGCGGTCGCGCCGCCCGTAGGACTGCTCGCCGCCGGTCACCAGACGGGCCAGCAGGCCGCGTTCGCCGCTGCCGCGCAGGGTGCCGTCCTCGGGGGTCCACAGCGGGGCGGTACGCACCCGGCTGACCTGGTGCGGGAGTCGGACCCAGCCCTGCGCCTCCTGGTGGGCGGAGCGGCTCAGGGCGAACAGGTCGAACTCGTGCTGCGGCAGCCCGCGCACCAGTCGGTCGCACCAGAGTCTGGACTCACCGGTCGCATACGGATAGCCACCGTCGGTGAGCAGTCCGATCCGCACGAGTACACCCCCGATCTCCCTTGTGGGCGGCCGCCGTTGGAACGGCGACTCACAGCGGGACGACCGTAAGCGGATACGCCGGTGGCGCGACGGACGGTTGTCCATCGCGCCACCGAAAGGGGTGAACCGTCGTAACTTTCCCGCCCCCGTAGCGTTCCGTCGCGATACAGCGGTCGGTTATTACGGAGAGTCAGGCCCCGGCCAGCTCCTTGCGGGCCGTCCGGCGGGCCGCATCGAACACGGGGACGGGGCGGTGGACCCGGTACACCTCGGCGATCCGGTCACCGACCGGGCAGCGGCGGCCCGAGCGAGGACAGCGGGTCCCGGAAGACCACGGCGGCCTTCGCGCCCGCGGGCCGGATCGCACCTCGCCGGGTCGGACCGCCGCCGCAGCGGGACAGGACGGCCGTCTCGCCATGCGGACAGGGCTCGATCAGCTACCGGGGTACACCCAGGGGTTCGGCTTGCACTTGATGCCCCCCAGCTCCAGGGTCTTCGTCTGCTGCTGCATCACCGGGGCCGGGGCGCCGGGCGTGCGGCAGCTCACATGGTTGTGGCCCAGTCGGTGGCCGACCTCGTGATTGATGAGCATCTGACGGTACGGCAGCAGTTTGTCCGGGCCGAACGTGGCGGCGCCCCGCGCCCAGCGATAGGCGTTGATCATGATGCGGTCGGTGGCGGCGGAGTCGCAGGAGACGTTGTCGACCGTGGTGTCCAGGCCGGATTTGGCGCACCATTCGCCGGTGGTCCCGGGGCTGGCGAGCGTGATCACGAAGTCCGGGTGCCCCGAGGAGATCCGCTCGAAGGTCATCGCACCGTTGTGCGCCCAGCTCCGGTCGTCGTTCAGCGTCTTCTGGACGGCTTCGGCGAAAAGACCGGCGTCGAGGGAGAGTCCCTTCTCCACATCGATCCGGTAGCGGTATTTGTGGCCCTTTCCGGGGGCCTTCGCCAGACCGGGCACCGCCTGGAACGTGCCGCTCGCCTTCAGGTCCGGGTCGAGCGGATACGGCTTCGCCATCCTGTCCGCGTACGACAGGGGCTTGACCTCGGGCTTGGCCGAGGGCTGCCGGGGGGTCGGCCGGGGGTCGGAGCGGGAGGCTTCCCCGCTGCCGCTCTGCCGCTCCACGTCGGCGGCGCGCGCGGCCGACGAGCGGTCGCCGGAGTCCTCGGCGACCTGCCCCGCCACCACGACCGCGAGCACAGTGGTCACCGCGGCGGCGGCGATGCCGGTGAAGGTCCGCCCCTTGCCGCCCCGGGGCGCGCGGTGCTCGTCCGGCTCCCCCGCATCGCCGTCGGCGCCGTCGGCGGCCGACGACGTGGCGACGCCGGAATCGGGCGACTCCTCGTCGAAGGCGTCGACGAACTCGCGGCGCGGGCCCGGCACCGGGGGCCCGGCGGCCGGCTGCTGCGCCACCCGGCCGTCCGCGGCGCGCTGGGCCGCCCGCTGGGCGGACACCTGGCGCGCCACGGCCTGCTGCCGGGCCGCGGCTTCCTGGTGCGCCACGGGGCCGTGGGGGCCGGAAGCGTACGGCACGGCGCCGGGGCGGCGGTTCGGGGCGGGGTGCTGGTGCGGCGGATACGGGAGGCCGTGGGACCCGCCCCCCGTGGGGGAGCCGTCGCCGGGGCGGGGCTGCGCGCCCGGGGAGCCGTAGCCGTCCCCGTGACGGGGCTGCGGGCCGGTCCCCCAGCCGCCGCCCGGCTCGCGCTGTTCGGGGTGGCCGCCGCGGACCTGGGGGGCGTCGGGGGAGAACGGGGAGCGCCCGTCGCCGGTCGGCGCGGGGCCGGTCCGCCTGCGCCGGCCGGTGCCGGGTGCGGGGCGGGGAGCGGCGCGTTCGCCGCCCGGAGCCGCCGCTGCGGCGTCCGGGCGGGTGGCCTTGGAGCCCTTTCGGCTGTGTCGTCCCACGCCCCGGATCAGCTCCCGCCGCAATCGTCCAGCAGTTCCCGGAACGCCTGGGCGACCGCCTCCGGGTACTCCATCATCGCCACGTGCCCCGCCTCGGGCAGGGTCAGCAGCCGGGCGTCGCGGAAGGCCGCGCACGCCTTGCGTGCCATCCGGTACGAGACGAGCTGGTCCCGTCCGCCGTACACGAGCTGGGTCGGTGCGAGCACCCGCTCGGCCTGGCGCCACAGCCTGTGCTGTCCGCCCAGGGTGTAGGCGTCCACGATGCCCCGGGCCGAACGCGTCATGGCGTCCCAGAAGTACGGCAGCTCCAGTCGTCGCTCCATCTCGGCCACCGCGTTGCGGAAGGCTTCCTCGGAGACACGCGCCGGATCGCCGTAACAGAGTGCCATGACTCCGCGGGTCCGCTGCTCCGCCGTCCAGTCCTTCGTGAGCCGGGCGAACAGGGAAGCGACTCCCGGCACCGCGAGAAGGCCGGTCGGCAGGGCGGGGCGCTGCACCCGCCATTCGGGCAGTGCGGGCGAGACCAGGGTGAGGGTGCGCACCAGATCGGGGCGGACCGCGGCGACCCGGGTGGCGACCGCACCGCCCAGGGAGTTGCCGAACAGATGGACGGGCCCGCGCTCCTCCGCGTCGAGCAGCCGGATCACCGCACGGGCGTGTCCGGTGACGGAGTAATCGCCGTCGTCCGGCGGCGGCGAATCCCCGAACCCGGGCAGGTCGACCGCCTCGCCGTCGACCACGTCGGCCAGTAGCGGCATCAGGTCCGACCAGTTCTGCGAGGAGCCGCCTAGCCCGTGCACGTACAGCGCGGGGGGCAGCCCGGTGCGGTCGCCCGGCCGGCAGCGGATGCTCAGACCGATCCCCGGCAGCGACACGGAGCGCAGCCGCTCGCCCTCGGCGACACGGACGGCACTGGCCGCGGGAGCCACCGCTGCGGCGGCGGCTCGGGTACCCGGCAGCTCGGTCGAAGACATGCGGCAATGTTACGAGACGATCACGCGGCGATTCATGTGTTCGCCGTCACAGGGCCACATCGCGGGGTAGGAGTGTTGCTCCTACGCTTCAAGGAAAGGAAGGGAGCCACCCCATGACGGTCGACCCGAGCGACCCGGACACCTTCACGGACTCCGAGCCGGACGGAGCGGGCCCCGAGGCCCCGGAGGCTGATTTCGCGGAACAGCGGGCGGATATCCGGCCCGAGGACGACGAACGGGTGGAAGGTTTCGATCCGGCCACCGCGAACGAGGCCGACGTCGCGGAACAGAGCAGGGTCATCCCGCTCGACGAGGACGATTACCGGTAGTACGCCCCGGTTTGCTCGCGACCAGGGAGAACTGTGGCTTCCACAGCCGTCCGGTCCGTGAAATTCTGCGTCCGCGCCGCGCATACCCGGGTTACCCAAAAGTACGATGGCCGTGCGGCGCGGCGTGTACGGATCGGCTGTGCTGGAACACACATTTGGGAGGCGGCGTGACAGCCATCGAGCAGACAGAGGCGGCGCGCCCGCGGGGCACCCGGCTGCCCCGCCGCGCCCGACGCAATCAGCTGCTGGGCGCCGCGCAGGAGGTCTTCGTCGCGCAGGGTTACCACTCCGCCGCCATGGACGACATCGCCGAGCGGGCCGGAGTCAGCAAGCCCGTGCTCTACCAGCACTTCCCCGGGAAGCTGGACCTCTACCTCGCCCTCCTCGACCAGCACTGCGAGTCGCTGCTCCAGGCCGTCCGCACGGCACTGGCCTCGACGACGGACAACAAGCTGCGCGTCGAGGCCACCATGGACGCCTATTTCGCGTACGTGGAGGACGAGGGCGGCGCCTTCCGGCTGGTCTTCGAGTCGGACCTGACCAACGAGCCCGCCGTGCGCGAGCGGGTCGACCGGGTCTCCCTCCAGTGCGCCGAGGCGATCTCCGACGTGATCGCCGGGGACACGGGCCTGTCCAAGGACGAGTCCATGCTGCTCGCGGTGGGCCTCGGCGGTGTCTCCCAGGTGGTGGCGCGCTACTGGCTCTCCAGCGGCTCCAGCATCCCGCGCGACACGGCGGTGCAGCTGCTGACCTCGCTGGCCTGGCGGGGCATCGCGGGCTTCCCGCTGCACGGCGCCGAGCAGCACTGAGCCCGGCGGCGGAAGGCGGGTGACGCCGTGTTCGCTGCGGGCGTTGCCGGTCGGGCCGTGAACGCCGCCTCCGCCGGGCTAATGTGGCTGCGTACGGCGCGGTTCGCCGCGCAGGGACTGACCGTCGGAGGGACATAGCCGTGGAGGTCAAGATCGGGGTGCAGCACACGCCCCGCGAGATCGTTCTGGAGAGCGGGCTTTCCGCCGAGGACGTCGAGAGCGCGGTCGCCGCGGCACTGGGCGGCAAGGCGGAGCTGCTCAGCCTCACGGACGACAAGGGCCGCAAGGTTCTGGTGCCGGCCGACCGGATCGCGTATGTGGAGATCGGCGAGCCCACCGCCCGGCGGGTGGGGTTCGGCGCGCTGTAGTCCACGGGACGCGTTGGTCAACGGATCGCGGAAGCGGCCCGGCGGGAGTTCCCGCCGGGCCGCTTCTGTGTGGGCGCACCTACCCGCGCGGGTCGGAAGGGGTCACTGGAGGGTTGCCCTCCGTGGGCGAGGGGTAGTACCGGCTACGACCGATTTGCCCGCCCCGCACACCCCCGCGAGGTGATCCTCTGTGCTCTGGGAATCCTTCGGCTCCGCCGTGCTCGGACTGGCCCTGTCCTGGGTGGCGCTCCGATCACTGGCCGACCGGCTCCCGTCCGGCCGTGCGGTGTACCCCACCGGCGCGCTGGGCGCCCTCTTCGGCGCGTATCTGACGCATGCGGCGCTGGGCCCCGGCCATGTGGCGGTGACGCTGGCCGGGGCCGTGTCCGTCGGGGCGGTGACGCTGTCGCTCCTGATCCGTCCACGCGGCCGCCGCCTCACCCGGTCGGCGGCGGCCCAGTAGCGGGGCCGGGAGCACGGAGGCGTGTTAGGCGGCCAGCCCCAGGGCGGCCATCCGCTTGGTGTGGGCCTCGGTGATCCGGGAGAACATCCGGCCCACCTCCGCCAGGTCGAAGCCGTCCGCGACACCGCCCACCAGCATCGTCGAGAGCGCGTCGCGGTCGGCGACCACCCGCTGGGCCTGCGACAGCGCCTCGCCCATCAGTCGACGGGCCCACAGCGCGAGCCGCCCGCCGACCCGGGGGTCGGCCTCGATGGCGGCGCGCACCTTCTCCACGGCGAAGTTCCCGTGACCCGTGTCGTCGAGGACGGACAGCACCAGGGAGCGGGTGTCGCTGTCCAGCCGGGCCGCGACCTCCCGGTAGAAGTCGCTCGCGATCGAGTCGCCCACGTACGCCTTGACCAGGCCCTCCAGCCAGTCGGACGGTGCCGTCTGGCGGTGGAAGTCGTCGAGCGCCTTGGCGAACGGCTCCATCGCGGCGGTCGGCTCCTCGTCCACCGCCGTGAGCCGCTCGGTCAGCCGCTCGAAGTGGTGGAACTCGGCGGCGGCCATCTTCGCCAGCTCCGCCTTGTCCCCGAGTGTCGGCGCGAGTTTCGCGTCCTCGGCCAGGCGTTCAAACGCCGCCAGCTCTCCGTAGGCGAGGGCGCCGAGCAGGTCCACGACCGCGGCGCGGTACTGCGGCTCGGCGGACGCGGTGGCCCAGTCCTGGGCGGCGATTCCGGTGGCTTCGGGGCCTTCGGCGGGGGTGTCAGTGGCGTGGTCAGGCGTCTCCATGAACCGAACGATAGCCCGCTCGGCGGCGGGCGGAAGGGCCTGGTCAGAGGACGGCGTCATACCGTTCCGATGAATTCGCCCAACACAGATGCGCGAATCCGGGGTACAGTGGTATTGCGCCTACTGAGCACTGCTGTGCCAGAGGCGCGCCCTTTGAATGAGGATGCCCGGTCGGTGGCCCGATCGGCTCCGACCCGACAGCCCTCCACGCGGTGTGTACGACACGTACGACCTGCAGATGAGGGGCCCCCTCAGCGGCACGAGCGCTCGAGCGACGGCAGTGGTCCCGCGCCACCCGGCCCATCCACGGCTGGATGACCAACCCCGGCACGGTACGACCCCCCGCGTTCGCCTCGGACCGCGTCTCACAGAAGAGGCAGCACCCTGACTACGTTCCGCGACCTCGGTATTCTTCCCGAGACGGCCGAAGCCCTTGAGGCGGTCGGCATCACGTCCCCCTTCCCCATCCAGGAGCTGACGCTCCCCGTAGCCCTCTCCGGCTCCGACGTCATCGGCCAGGCCAAGACCGGCACCGGCAAGACGCTCGGCTTCGGTCTCCCGCTCCTGGAGCGCGTGACCGTCCCCGCCGACGTCGAGGCCGGGCGCGCCAAGCCCGAGCAGCTGACCGACGCGCCGCAGGCGCTCGTCGTCGTCCCCACCCGTGAGCTGTGCACCCAGGTCACCAACGACCTGCTCACCGCGGGGAAGGTCCGCAACGTCCGCGTTCTCGCGATCTACGGCGGCCGGGCCTACGAGCCCCAGGTCGAGGCCCTCAAGAAGGGCGTCGACGTGATCGTCGGCACCCCGGGCCGCCTGCTGGACCTGGCGGGCCAGCGCAAGCTCGACCTGTCCCACATCCGCGGGCTCGTCCTCGACGAAGCCGACGAGATGCTGGACCTGGGCTTCCTGCCCGACGTCGAGCGCATCATCACGATGCTGCCGGCCAAGCGCCAGACGATGCTGTTCTCGGCCACCATGCCCGGTGCCGTCATCAGCCTCGCCCGCCGCTACATGTCGCAGCCGACGCACATCAACGCCACGTCGCCCGACGACGAGGGCACGACCGTCAAGAACACCCAGCAGCACGTCTACCGCGCGCACTCGATGGACAAGCCCGAGATGGTCTCGCGGATCCTCCAGGCCGACGGCCGCGGACTCGCGATGATCTTCTGCCGGACCAAGCGCACGGCCGCCGACATCGCCGAGCAGCTGGAGAAGCGCGGCTTCGCCTCCGGCGCGGTCCACGGCGACCTCGGCCAGGGCGCCCGCGAGCAGGCGCTGCGCGCCTTCCGCAATGGCAAGGTCGACGTTCTGGTCTGCACCGACGTCGCCGCGCGCGGTATCGATGTCGAGGGTGTGACCCACGTCATCAACTACCAGTCGCCGGAGGACGAGAAGACCTACCTCCACCGCATCGGCCGCACCGGCCGCGCGGGTGCCAAGGGCACCGCGATCACGCTGGTCGACTGGGACGACATCCCGCGCTGGCAGCTGATCAACAAGGCGCTCGACCTGAAGTTCCCGGACCCGCCGGAGACGTACTCCACCTCGCCGCACCTCTTCGAGGAGCTCGGTATCCCGGCGGGCACCAAGGGTGTCCTGCCGCGCGCCGAGCGGACCCGTGCCGGGCTGCGCGCGGAGGAGGTCGAGGACCTCGGCGAGACCGGTGGCCGCGGCCGCAAGTCCGCCGCCCCCGCTCCGGCCCGCGAGGAGCGCGAGCCCCGTACGCGTACGCCGCGTCAGCGCCGCCGCACCCGTGGCGGCTCCTCCGTCGAGGAGGGTACGGCGACGGTGCCCGCACCGGCCAAGGAGGCCGCACCGGCCGCACCGGCCGGTGACGAGGCTCCCGACGCCCCTCGCACTCCGCGCCGCCGTCGCCGTACCCGGGTCAGCGCCGCGGAAGGCGTCACCGAGGCGGCTGTGGCGGTCGCCGAGGCCCCCGCGGTACCGGCCCCGGTGGCCGAGGCCGCGCCCGTGGCGGAGCCCGCCCCGGTGACCGAAGCCGCGCCCGTGGCCGAGCCGGTCGCGGAGCCCGCGGCGGAAGCGGTGACGGAGTCCAAGCCGCGCCGTCGTCGCAGCCGCGCCGCGAAGCCGGTGGCCGAGGAGACGGACCGGCCCGCCGCCCAGGCTCCGGCCGCCCCGGCCCCGGCCGAGTTCCAGACCGTGGCGGTCGCCGCGGGCATCGCGGAGCCGGTCGCCGAGCCGAAGGCCGTCAGGCCGCGCCGCCGCGCCCGGATCGTGAAGCCGGCCGACGAGGTCGACTTCCAGATCGCCCCGCCCGCCGAGCCGGAGCCGGAGCCGAGGACGCGTCGCCGCCCGGCCCGCACCACGAAGCCGAAGACCGAGTCGAAGCCGGAGACGGCGAAGGCGGAGTCCGCGAACGAGTCGGAGCCCGCCGCCGGGACCAAGGCCACCAGGACCAGGGCCAAGGCGGCGAAGAGCACCGAGACCCCGGAGGCCGCCGAGGCCAAGGAGCCCCGGACCCGGGCGACGAGGTCCCGGAAGAAGGCCGACGCCCCGGCGAAGGCTGAGGCTCCGGCCGAGGCGGAGGCCCCCGCGAAGGCGAAGGCTCCGGCGAAGTCCAAGGCCAGGTCCACCGCGAAGGCGGCCGTCGTCGAAGCGCCCGCCGAGCAGGCCCCGGCCGCCGAGGCGGAGGCCAAGCCCCGTCGCCGCCGCGCCACGCGGAGCGTCACCTCGACCGCGACCCAGGAGGCCGCCGTGGTCTCCGAGGCCGAGGCCGTGGTGAGCGAGGCCGCCGCCGAGCCGAAGCCGCGCCGCCGCCGCGCCACCCGCCCGGCGGGCCAGGCAACGGCGACGACCGAGAGCTGACGCCCCGCCGCAGTACCGCTCGACCGACGGCCCCGGCCCCCGCACCCGCGGGGGCCGGGGCCGTTTCGGCCGCCCCGTGGAGCCAGGACCCGGGTGGCGGGGATAGCCTCGCCGTATGAGCCGCCCGCCCACCTTCACGCCTCCCGCCTGCGCCACCGCCCGGGTCCTGCACACCGAGCGCGGGGACTTCGCCGTACTGGACGCCGTACCGACCACACCCGCACGGGCCACCGCCCTGCTGCTGCCCGGGTACACCGGCAGCAAGGAGGACTTCATCGCGCTGCTCGAACCGCTGTCGGCGGCGGGCTACCGGGTGATCGCCGTGGACGGCCGGGGGCAGTACGAGTCCGAGGGAGCGGACCGTCAGGAGCAGTACGCCCAGGGCGAGTTGGCCCGGGACGTACTGGCCCAGGCGGCCGCCCTGACCGACAGCGAGAGCGACGGAGACGGCCGGGGCGAGGGCACCGGCGAGGGGGGGCTGCATCTGCTCGGGCACTCGCTCGGCGGGCAGATCGCCCGTGCCGCCGTCCTGCTGGACGCCACCCCGTTCCGCTCCCTGACGCTGATGTCCTCGGGCCCCGCCGAAGTGGTCGCGGCCCAGCGGGAGAAGGTGAAGATGCTGAGCGACGCACTGTCCGTGCTGTCCATGGACGAGGTGTGGCAGGCGATGCAGGCGCTGGACCCGCCGCAGGACGCGGACACCGGCGACGGCGAGGACATGCGCCGGCGCTGGATGCGCCACGACCCGGCCCAGCTGATCGCCACCGGAGCACAGCTGGGCGTCGAACCGGACCGGGTGGACGAGCTGGCCGCCGTCGGGCTGCCCGTCCACGTCCTGTCCGGCGAGCGCGACGACGTGTGGCCGGTGGAGCTGTTCGACGCCATGGCTCGGCGTCTCGACGCCCGCCGCACCACGATCGCCGGGGCCGAGCACTCCCCCAACACCGCCCGGCCGCAGGAGACCGCGAAGGCGCTCGCCACGTTCTGGGACACCTTTCCGGTCGCCTGACGCACCGCCCGCGGCCCCGTGACGGCGACCGCCGGTCAGTACTGCGACTGGAGGTGCTGCCAGAAGCCGTCGCGCAGCGCCCGCCGCAGGTGGGCGTGGCCGCGCAGCGAGTGCTGGAGCAGTCGTTCGGCCTCCACCAGCAGGTCCTGGTCGACGGAGCCCGGCAGATACGGGTGGCCGGGCAGCAGGTCGGCGAGGGAATCGCGACCCCGGGCGGCGAGCCAGGCGGCGGCGATCTGCGCGCCGACGAAACGGACGTCCTCCCGGGAGGGGGCCGGGGTGTCGTCCTCGTACGTCGTGACCGGGCGCCGGGTGACATAAGGGCGGCAGAAGTCCAGGTCGAAGGTGCGCTGACTGTCCACCTCCCACAGCAGCGGTTCCGCCTGGTTGCGCCCCTCGGCGGCCTCGATGCCCCACAGGTGCACCCGGGCTCCGTAGCCCTGGGCCGCCTCGACCGCCGAGACCAGATCCTCGTCGCCGCCGACGAGCGCCGCGTCGCTGATGGCCCGGTGCCGGGCGAGGGATTCGAGGTCGGTGCGGATGAGGGAGTCGACGCCCTTCTGCTGGTTGTTGGCGTTGAGGTTGCCCAGCCTGACCTTGACGTCGGGCAGTTCGGCGATGGCCTGCTGCTCCGTGGTGTGGATACGGCGCCTGGCCCCGTCGTACCAGTAGACGCGCAGCAGCCTGCTGTCCGCGAAGATCGTGCGGGCCTTGTCGATGAAGGCCTCGATCAGCCCTTCGGCGTCGAGGTCGAAGGAGCGCCGGTCCTCCGTGCCGGTGACGAGCAGGCCGGCCGCGGCGTACACATAGCCCGCGTCCACGAAGATGGCGTGCGTCGACGGCGTCTTGGAGACCTCGATGAGCATGCGCTGGAGCAGGTCGTTGGTGCGGTCCAGGCGCTCGGCGATATCGGCCGGGTACTTAGACATCCAAAAAATTTCCTTAGCGTAGGGAATGTTTGTACCAGGCAAGCCGTTGTCACATGCAAGGAACCGACGAGACGAAGGGAAGCCCCAGTGCGCTTCGAGATCATGCGACTCGACGACGTCGACGGTACCGCCGTCGACAGCACCGTCGTGGACGCCGCCTCCGTCGACCGGATCGTGCAGCAGGCCGCAGCCGTGGGCCGGCGCATCTACATCCGGCCGGCCGACGGCGCGGCTTCGTAACGCTTCGCCGACGACGAAGCGCCCCCGCACGGAAGGACCGTGCGGGGGCGCTGTGACGTGCGGGCGGGCCTCAGGAGTTCTGGATGACCTGGGTGACGCCGTTGATGATCTGCTGGACCGCGATGGCGGAGAGCATCATGCCCGCGAGCCTGGTCACCAGCACCACGCCCCCGTCCTTGATCACGCGGATGATCACCAGCGAGTAGCGCATCGTCAGCCAGAGCACGACGTGCATGGCGACGATCGCGGACCACACCGAGAGCTGCCCGCCCAGACCGTCGGCGTGCTGCACCGCCAGGATGACCGAGACGATGGCGCCGGGGCCGGCCAGCAGTGGCATGCCCAGCGGTACGAGGGCGACGTTGACGTCCTTGGTCTGCGTCGGCTCGTCCGTCTTGCCGGTGAGCAGGTCGAGTGCGATGAGCAGCAGCAGGAGACCGCCCGCGATCATCAGGGCGGGCACGGAGACATGCAGATAGTCGAGGATCTGCTGACCGAGCAGACCGAAGACGGCGATCACACCGAAGGCGACCGTGACCGCCTGGAGCGCCATCTTCCGCTGCACCTTGGCGGGGCGGCCCGCGGTGAGGGCGAGGAAGATCGGCGTGATTCCGGGTGGGTCCATAATCACAAAAAGGGTGAGAAAAAGGGATCCGAAGACAGCGACGTCGAACACAGTGAGCCTTGCGAGAGATGAACGGGCGTTACGGGGGGGCACGGGCCCGGGCGGCCTGCCGTCGGCGTACGACGGCAGGGGAAAGGGCGCGCGAGGAGTGGGACGTGGTGCGGTGGAAGAGGGTGGGTCCCAGGGTCTGTCGTCAGACTGCCGTCGTTGCCCGAAGGGCGCCGCCCGGCAGGCGGCAGTCTGACGACAGACCCTAGATACGGCCGGGTCCGCCGGCGCCCGGCACCGGGAAGGCTCCCGTGGCGCGCCGGGTGATCTCGCCGTAGATCTCGGGGTCGGTGGTGTATTCGCCGAGCCGTACGGACTTGCGGCTGCCGTGGTAGTCGCTGGAGCCGGTCGCCAGCAGCCCCAGCTCGCGGGCGAGGCCGCGCAGCCGGGCCCGGGTGGGCTCGTCGTGGTCCATGTGGTCGACCTCTATGCCGTCGAGGCCCGCGGCGGCGAGCGCGGCGATCGTGGTCTCGGGGACCACCTCGCCCCGTTTCACGGCGGCCGGGTGGGCGAAGACGGTGACCCCGCCCGCCGCCTTCACCAGACGGACGGCCTCGAACGGGTCGAGCTCGTGTTTCTCGGCGTAGGCCCGTCCGCCGTTGCCCAGCCAGTCGGGCGTGAAGGCGTCGGAGACGGTATCCACGACGCCCAGTTCGACGAGGGCCGCGGCGACGTGCGGGCGGCCGACCGAGCCGTCCCCGGCGATACGGGCGACCTGCTCCCAGGTGACCGGGACGTCGAGGGCGCGGAGCTTGCGGACCATCTCCTGGGCGCGCGGCACCCGGTCGTCGCGGACGAGCTCGCGCTCGCGCTCCAGCTCGGGTTCGGCGGGGTCGAAGAGGTACGCCAGCATGTGCATGCCCACGCCGTCGACGCGGCAGGAGAGCTCGGCGCCGGTGACGAGGGTGAGGCCCTCGGGCAGCGCGTCGATGGCCTGCTTGTGGCCGCCGACGGTGTCGTGGTCGGTGAGCGCGACGACGTCCAGGCCCGCGGCGGCCGCGTTCGCGACCAGCTCGGCGGGGGTGTCCGTGCCGTCCGACGCGGTGGAGTGGGTGTGCAGGTCGATACGCACGACGGCTGGCTCCAGGGCTCGTGGGCGGACGGGGGACCGCTCAAGGATAACCGCCGCCCGCCTCCCCTCCGGCCGCGCGGAACGCGCCTCGGCCGGGCAGGGGGCACCTTAGCGCCGCGCCGGGTCCCGCCCCTACCGCTCGCCCGTCTGCCGGGGCGGGGTCTCGGGCGCGCTGAGCAGTCGGGGGGTGAGCGCTCCGCACGGGACGAGGTCCACCTCTCCCCCGGCGTCCCGCAGATCGGTCAGCACCAGCTCGTCGTACATGAGCAGCCCCGACTGCTCGGGCCACAGGATCGCCCACAGCCACAGCCCCCGCGCCTCGCCCGCGAAGACGGCGCGGTCCTCCGGGGCGTTCCTGACGTGCCAGAGGGGGGTGGGGCGGCCCGCGGCGTGCACCTTGGCGTCGGGGGCGGAGTCGACGTTCAGATGGGGGCCGGGGTCCGGTCCGTCGATGCCCGCGTACCGCGCGCCGAGTCCGACGCCCAGCTCCTCGGCGACGAGCAGCAGCTCACCCATCCCGCCGAGCGGTCCGGGCCCCGAGCAGGCCACGGCGCTCGCGCGGCCGCCGCTGCGGTCGTCGCCCACGCTGGCCACACCGGTGAAGAGCCAGCCCACGGGGAGCGGCCAGGGCATCCAGACGGGGACCTGCGCCCGGTGCACCACGACGCCGAGCGCCTCGACGCTCGGCGGGATGACCGGCTGCATCGGATGGACCTGGCCGTGCACGGAGCACTGCCAGGCGTCGGCGAAGAGGCCGGGCGCCCTGACCCGGCCACCGCACTTCGGGCAACTGGGTTCGCCCCTCATAGGGACCCACGGTCCTCTCCGCCGGTCCTCGCGTCAAGGACGATCACCCGATCGCAGGCGAGGAGTGGGAACCACGCAATCCCCACCCCGGACGCGAACGGCAGGCCCTGAGGGCTGTCCCGCGATCCCTGGCGGGACAGCCCTCAGTCCAAGGCCACCGATGTACGCAGCGGGTCCCGCAGGTCCGTCCCGTGCGCGAGCCACCGCTCCTGGAGCTCCTGCGCACCGCGCACCCGCTTCCAGGCGGCCTCGTTGTGCGTCATCGGCAGCAGCGGCAGGAAGCGCACCGGGTCCATCGGCTCGTCCAGCTCCAGGTCCTCCACCAGGCCGCCGGACTCCGCCACGAGCACCGAGGTGAACGGCGCCCCGGGCCACAGCGGCTCGCCCAGGTCCAGCGAGGCGCCCGCGGCCACGACCAACCCCTCGACCTGCGGGGAGGCGGCCAGTACGGCGAGCGGGCGCAGCACCTGGTCGGTGTCGGCCAGTCCGCCGCGTACCGACAGGATCAGCTCGGCGCGGGGGCCCTTCACCGGGTCGGCGAGCGGTGAGGTGGGGTCGGCCATCGGCTGCCCCGACATGCCGAGCGTCGCGTAGCGCACCACATCGCCGTCGAGGAAGCGCAGCACCTCGATGCGGTCCGTGCCGAGGAACGTCACATCGGCACGGGCGTCCGGTTCCCCGAGGACGGAACGGAGCCGGGCCTCGACCAGAGCGAGAATTTCTGCCATACCGCGAGCATAGATCGCGTACGGAATGGGCAAAGTACGGGATTGGCCCTTGGACGGCTGATAGCGTGGGCGCCGGTCGGGACAGCACGCAGAAGCGTTGCTCTCTTTGTCCCGACGACACGTCGTCCCCCACGGGGGACCGGCCGGAGGAGGTGGGGACTGCCATGGATCCAAGTCGACCGTGCAGTACCAACCGCTCTTCCGCGCCTCGCCTCTCCCGCTGATCCGACACCTCGTCGGCCTGTCCGGGCCGCCATCGCCGCCGCGCCCGGATGACGCTCCGTCAGTGGTTCGTACGACCCCGTCAGCGGTTCGCACGACCCCGCCAGTGGTTCGCGTGACGGAAGAGCCCTTCGTTTTTGCCTGTCTGTAGCGAACGCCGTCATCGCGCCCGCGCGGTGCCGCCCGCTTTGCGGACGTGAGCCCACGTCCCCATTCCGGGCTGTTCCACGCCCTCGCCGACGGCCCTCCGTGAAGGAGCCAGCCATGTCGATGATCCGTGACCTGCGCGCCGCCGTGCGCCCGTCCCTGCGCCCGTCCCTCCGTAAGAACAGCGCCCCTTACAGCGGGTACGACACCACCCGCGACCCGTCCGCCTCCAGCGCCGTCGTCGACTGCGCGGTCTACCGCGACGGGCGCCGGCTGGAGACGCCCGCGATCCCGACCCCGCACGAGGCGATGCTTCAGGTGCGGGAGGAGGGCGGCTTCGCGTGGATCGGCCTGCACGAGCCGACGGAGGCCGAATTCGCGGGCATCGCCCGGGAGTTCGGCCTGCACCCGCTGGCCGTCGAAGACGCCGTCCACGCCCACCAGCGGCCCAAGCTGGAGCGGTACGACGACACGCTGTTCACCGTCTTCAAGACCATCCATTACGTGGAGCACGCCGAACTGACCGCGACCAGCGAGGTCGTGGAGACCGGTGAGGTGATGTGCTTCACCGGCCGGGACTTCGTCATCACCGTCCGGCACGGTGGCCAGGGCTCCCTGCGCGCCCTGCGCCACCGGCTCCAGGACGACCCCGAGCTGCTGGCCAAGGGCCCGTCCGCCGTACTGCACGCCATCGCCGACCACGTCGTCGACGGGTACATCGCGGTGGCCGAAGCGGTGCAGGACGACATCGACGAGGTGGAGATCGATGTCTTCTCCACCCCGGCCAAGGGCTCCCCGCGCGGTTCGGACGCGGGCCGGATCTACCAGCTCAAGCGCGAGGTGCTGGAGTTCAAGCGGGCCGTGTCCCCGCTGCTGCGCCCGATGCAGCTGCTGAGCGAGCGCCCGATGCGGCTGATCGACCCCGACATCCAGAAGTACTTCCGCGATGTCGCCGACCACCTCGCCCGGGTCCAGGAAGAGGTCCTGGGCTTTGACGAACTGCTGAACTCGATCCTCCAGGCGAATCTGGCGCAGGCGACCGTCACCCAGAACGAGGACATGCGCAAGATCACGTCCTGGGCGGCGATCATCGCCGTGCCGACGATGATCTGCGGTGTCTACGGCATGAACTTCGACTACATGCCCGAGGTGGGGTGGAAGTACGGCTATCCGATGGTGCTGGGCGTCATCGGGGTGGTGTGTTTCTCCATCCACCGCATCCTCAAGCGCAACGGCTGGCTCTGAGCCGTGCCGGTGGATGTCTCCAGGGCCCCCGATTGCCGGTGGGTCTAAGCTCGCGCCCATGACTGACGCCGCCGCGCCCGATGCCGCCGCCGACCTGCTGGAGAGGGCCCTCGTCGAGGAGGCCACGAAGAAGTCCTCTCTCGTCTGGGTCCGGGGCACCGGCCCGGCCCGGGCCGTCTGGCACGTCTGGCACGAGGGCGCGGCGCATCTGGTCGGCGGCGGGCCCGGCGAGCAGCCGCTGCCCGAGGGCCTGGCCGACGGCGGCCGCGCCGAGGTGACCGTACGCAGCAAGGACAAGGGCGGCCGGATCGTCGCCTGGACCGCGACCGTACGAGTGCTCTCCCCGCGCTCCGAGGAGTGGGAGGCGGTGGTCGCCGAGCTGAAGGGCAAGCGGCTGAACGCACCGGACGCCGAGGTGATGACGGAGCGCTGGGCGAAGGAGTGCACGGTGGTGCGGCTGACGCCCGACACCGTCGGCACCGAGCTTCCGGACGGCTCGCTGGCGGCCGCCCCGCTGCCGACCTCCGCCACCACGCGGCAGCCGGTCCCCGCGGCGCTCCCCCGGCTGCTGCTCAAGCGCCGCCGCAAGCGCTGACGCGGAGTTCGGGGAGGGCTCAGCCGGAGGACTTGGGGAGCTGGCCGCCGTAGTCGACGGTGTCGTCCTCGTCCGGCGCCTCCAGGGGGAAGGACTGCCCCCAGTCGGCCAGCGAGACCGTGCCCCCGCCACCGCCCCGGGCCACCCGTACCGGGTACGGCTTGTCCTCCAGCGAGACGTCGAACGCCCCGCCCTCGCCCTTGCCGCCCAGGATCTGGACGGTGCGGTGCCCGGCGACCGTGTCGCGGCCGCCCTTGTTGAGCTCTCCGTGCAGCGCGAGCAGCCCGTCGAGCAGGACCTTCTTGTCGGTGAAGCCGCGCAGCTGCCCGTAGCTGGGGTCGCCCTCGGGGACCTTCACGTACTTGCCGCCCAGCTTGTCGGCGGCCGCCGCGTCGGCGGCCCCGCTCTCGCCCTTGCCGTCCTCGTGGGTCCAGAACGCGGCCGGCGCCTTGAGGAACAGCTCGTCCTCGATCCGCAGCAGGGCGAAGCTCTGCTTCTTCGAGCTCACCGAGCCCATGCCGCCCTTGGCGCTGAGCTTCATGTCGAGCCGGTAGGTGCCGCCCTTGCTGACGAGCGTCCCCGACAGGCGTACCGAGGTCGCGGCGTCGGCCGCCGCTCTGGCCTTCGTGTCGATCTCGGACGCGGTGAGTTTCGCGATGCCGTTGGTCCCCTTGTCCGGGTCCTCGTCCGTGCCGCAGGCGGTGAGAGCCACAGCGAGCCCCCCGCACAGCACCAGAGCTAGGGCGGTCCGGCGATGGTTCCGCACGGCCGGGGCAAAAGAGGTCACGGGCGCACTGCCTCTCAACGGCGATCGGGGGTGGCAGACGGCAGCGTACCCGGGAGTCACGCGCCCCCGGCCGACCAGCCGTACGGACGGGTCCGCCAGGGCACGGCACGGCGGTACGGGCTAGCCTGATCCCGCGTACCGCCGAAATCCGCTGGTCGGCGTGGCCGGGCCGGCAGACCGGACGTACGGCGGTTCACGACGGCCACCGGTGGCGGACACCGGTCCGGACGGGCACGGACACGGAAGGAGGCGGAGCATGGCGGCAGGCGCCCCCCGGGTCTTCGTCTCGCATCTGTCCGGGGTGCCGGTGTTCGACCCCAACGGGGACCAGGTCGGCCGGGTCCGTGATCTGGTGGCGATGCTGCGGGTCGGCGGACGGCCGCCACGCATCCTGGGCCTGGTGGTCGAGGTGATCAGCCGCCGGCGGATCTTCCTGCCGATGACCCGGGTGACCGGGATCGAGTCGGGCCAGGTCATCACCCCCGGTGTGGTCAACATGCGGCGCTTCGAGCAGCGGCCCACCGAGCGCCTCGTCCTCGGCGAGTTCCTGGACCGGCGGGTGCGGCTGGTGGAGAGCGACGAGGAGGTCACCGTCCTGGACGTGGCCATCCAGCAGCTGCCCGCGCGCCGCGACTGGGAGATCGACAAGTACTTCGTCCGCAAGGGGCGCGGCGGGGCGCTGCGCCGCAAGGGCGAGACGTTGACGGTGGAGTGGTCGGCGGTCAGCGGTTTCTCGCTGGAGGAGCACGGCCAGGGCGCGGAGAGCCTGGTCGCCACATTCGAACGGCTGCGGCCCACCGATGTCGCCAACGCCCTGCACCACCTCTCGCCCAAGCGCCGGGTGGAGGTCGCCGCCGCCCTGGACGACGACCGGCTCGCCGACGTCCTGGAGGAGCTGCCCGAGGACGACCAGGTGGAGATCATCGGCAAGCTCGCCGAGGAGCGGGCCGCCGACGTCCTGGAGGCGATGGACCCGGACGACGCTGCCGACCTGCTCTCCGAGCTGCCCGAGGAGGACAAGGAACGGCTGCTGACGCTGATGCGGCCGGACGACGCGGCCGACGTGCGCCGTCTGCTGTCGTACGAGGAGCGGACGGCGGGCGGTCTGATGACGACCGAGCCGATCGTGCTGCGGCCGGACGCGACGGTGGCCGACGCGCTCGCCCGGGTCCGGCAGGCGGACCTGTCGCCGGCGCTGGCCGCGCAGGTCTACGTGTGCCGCTCGCCCGACGAGACGCCGACCGGGAAGTACCTGGGCACGGTGCACTTCCAGCGGCTGCTGCGCGACCCGCCGTTCACCCTGGTCAGCTCGCTGGTGGACAGCGATCTGGTGCCGCTGTCGCCGGACACCCCGCTGCCGACGGTGACCGCCTATCTGGCCGCCTACAACATGGTCTCGGCGCCCGTCGTGGACGAGAGCGGTTCCCTGCTGGGCGCGGTGACCGTGGACGACGTCCTGGACCACCTGCTCCCCGACGACTGGCGCGAGACGGATCTGCACGGGGAGGAGGGGATCGGTCATGGCGGGCGATGAGCGGGCGAAGGCGGCGTCGACCGGCGCCTCGGGCCTGGTGCGGCCCCCGCGGGCCCGGATCGACCAGCCGAGGGCCCCCCGGCGGCGGCTGCTGCCGGAGTACGACCCGGAGGCGTTCGGCCGGTTCTCGGAGCGGATCGCCCGCTTCCTGGGGACGGGGCGGTTCATCGTCTGGATGACGCTCACCATCATCGTCTGGGTGGTGTGGAACATCTTCGCGCCGGAGAACCTGCGCTTCGACGAGTACCCGTTCATCTTCCTGACCCTGGCCCTGTCCCTCCAGGCCTCCTACGCAGCGCCGCTGATCCTCCTCGCGCAGAACCGGCAGGACGACCGCGACCGGGTCACGCACGAGCAGGACCGCAAGCAGAACGAGCGCTCCATCGCGGACACGGAGTACCTGACACGGGAGATCGCGGCGCTGCGGATGGGCCTCGGCGAGGTCGCCACCCGGGACTGGATCCGCTCGGAGCTCCAGGACATGGTGAAGGACATGGAGGACCGGCAGATGCTGATCCCGGCCGAGAGTGACGAAGGCGACCGCTGAGGGGCTACCCGCGCGTAGGGTCCAGCGCCGTAACATCGTCGGTATGGCTACGGAAGACGCGGTGCTTGAGGCACTGTCGACAGTGAACGACCCGGAGATCCACCGCCCGATCACCGAGCTGGGCATGGTGAAATCGGTCGAGATCGATCCTGACGGTGTAGTCGCTGTCACGGTGTATCTCACGGTCTCCGGCTGCCCGATGCGCGAGACGATCACCCGCAACGTGACCGAGGCGGTCGCCCGGGTCGAAGGCGTCTCGCGGGTCGAGGTCACCCTCGACGTCATGAGCGACGAACAGCGCAAGGAGCTGGCGAACGCGCTGCGCGGCAACAACGCCGAGCGCGAGGTGCCGTTCGCCAAGCCCGGCTCGCTGACCCGGGTGTACGCGGTCGCCTCCGGCAAGGGGGGCGTCGGCAAGTCCTCGGTGACGGTGAACCTCGCGGCGGCGATGGCGGCGGACGGGCTGAAGGTAGGCGTCGTGGACGCGGACATCTACGGGCACAGCGTGCCCCGGATGCTCGGCGCCGACGGCAAGCCCACCCAGGTCGAGAACATGATCATGCCGCCGTCCTCGCACGGGGTGAAGGTCATCTCCATCGGCATGTTCACCCCGGGCAACGCGCCCGTGGTGTGGCGCGGTCCGATGCTGCACCGGGCGCTCCAGCAGTTCCTCGCCGATGTGTACTGGGGCGATCTGGACGTCCTGCTGCTCGACCTGCCGCCGGGCACCGGTGACATCGCGATCTCGGTGGCGCAGCTGGTGCCGAACGCGGAGATCCTGGTGGTCACGACCCCGCAGCAGGCGGCGGCCGAGGTGGCCGAGCGCGCCGGTTCGATCGCCGTGCAGACCCACCAGAAGATCGTCGGCGTCGTGGAGAACATGTCGGGCATGCCGTGCCCGCACTGCGACGAGATGGTCGACGTGTTCGGCTCGGGCGGCGGCGCCCGGGTCGCGGAGGGCCTGACGAAGACGGTCGGCGCCGAGGTGCCGGTGCTCGGCTCGATCCCGATCGACGTACGGCTGCGCGAGGGCGGCGACGAGGGCAAGCCGGTCGTCCTGTCCGACCCGGACTCCCCCGCCGGGAGCGCGCTGCGCTCGATCGCCGGGAAGCTGGGCGGCCGTCAGCGCGGCCTGTCGGGCATGTCGCTGGGCATCACGCCGCGCAACAAGTTCTGACACCCGTTCACGGGGCGGGTCCGGTGCCCGGCCACGCATGAGGTGACCGGGCGGGCCGGTGGTCGGCCGGCCCGCCCGGTGACGCTGCTACGCGTATGTCTCGATGTCCTTGACGACCGAGAAGCCCAGCCCGTACGCGCTCATCCCCCGCCCGTACGCCCCGATGTGCACGCCCGTGTGCGCCGACCCGGCGAGCACCCAGCCGAACTCGGACTCGCGGTAGTGGAACTCCACGGGCACGCCGTCCACCGGCAGTGACAGGGTCGACCAGGGCGCGCTGCCGAGGTCGTCGGCGAGGGTGAACGCCGTCTCGGTCTGCTGGTCCAGCCAGTCGTCGCGCAGCGAGTGGTCCATCAGCGGCGGCCAGGTGTACGCCAGCAGGCCGGAGCCCGCGAGCCAGGCCGCCGAGGACACCGTGGTGGCGTCCAGCACACCCGTACCGTCACCGCTGCGCCGCACCGGGCTCGCCGCCACGGTGATGACCACCGCGAACCGCTCCTTCTCGGCGGCGGCCCCGTCGGTCTTCACCGACGGCTCGTGGCCGTGCCCGACCGACCCGTGCTGGACCGTGCCGTCCGCCGCCGTGCCGACCTGCATCAGCCAGCGCGGGCCGGTGAAGGCCTCGTCCAGCCCGTACCAGGGGAAGGGCGCTTCCAGGTAGCCGTCGACGGTCCGCCGGGCCGCCGGCACGCCCTCCGCCGTGACCGTGCCCGGGGCACCGTCCGTATCCACCCGACTCGTCGTCTCCATCTGAGCGGCCGCCTCCTCGATCAGTCAAGATCCGGAGCGGCCCGCCCCCCGCGGGCGTGGGCGTCCTCGCAACCGGACAGATGGAGAATAGCCATACCGTCCGGACGAGTCGGGATTGACCGGGGTCAGGTGGCGTCTGCGTCGAACGGCGGGCGCTCGGGCCGGTCGGCGGCCGGGGCCTTCTTCAGCAGGTCAGGTGTGGTGACATCGGTCTTGGTGAGGCTGGTCGACGGGCCTGCCCCGTTCGCGCCGGCGGAGCCGTTCGCCGCGCTGTTGGCGGAATCGGCCGCGGTGGCCGGGGCGGCCGAGCGGCCGTTGACCGCGTCGGTGACGTCCGCCATCTCCTTGCGCAGGTCGAAGCTCTCGCGGATCTCCTTCAGCCCCAGGTCGTCGTTGCCGTCCATCAGCTGCTTGCGGACGAACGTCTTGGGGTTGAGGTCCTCGAACTCGAAGTCCTTGAACTGCGGACCCAGCTCCGAGCGGATGTCTTCCTTCGCGCTGTCCGAGAACTCACGGATCTTGCGGATGGTGCGCGTGACGTCCTGGATCAGCTTGGGGAGCTTGTCGGGGCCGAAGACCAGCACGGCCAGCACTCCGAGCGTCAACAGCTCCAGTGCGCCTATGTCATTGAACACCTAGCTGCTCCTCGTGTTCTCCGCGTGTTCTCCGTGCGATCCCGACCGGGCCTCTCCGGTCGCCGGACCGCTCAACGGTACCTGTCGAACGTGTCCGGGCGGTACCTTGCGATGGCCGTCACGTGCCGCTCGCCGAACCGAGGGTCAGCGTCACGGTCCGCTCCTCGCCGCCCCGGGTCAGGACGAGGTCCAGATCGTCACCCGGACGGTGGGCCCGGATCTTCACGATCAGCTCCTCCCCGCTGTGCACCCGCTGGCCCTCGACCTCGGTGATGACATCGCCGGACCGGATGCCCGCCTTGTCCGCCGGACCGTCCTTCGCGACGGCCGGTCCGCCGTCGGCGCCCTTCGTGCCGACCTTGGCCCCGTCGCCGGTGAACTTCATGTCGAGCGTCACGCCGATGACCGGGTGGGTCGCCCGCCCGGTGTTGATCAGCTCCTCGGCGACGCGCTTGCCCTGGTTGATGGGTATCGCGAAGCCGAGGCCGATGGAACCCGACTGGCCGCCGGACTCGGGGCCCTTGCCGCTGTCGGCCGCACGGATCGCGCTGTTGATGCCGATGACGTGGGCCTTGGTGTCGACCAGGGGACCACCGGAATTGCCCGGGTTGATGGGGGCGTCGGTCTGAAGGGCGTCGACGTAGCTGATGTCGCTGCCGTCGCCCTTCTCGCCGCCCGCGGTGATCGGCCGCTGCTTGGCGCTGATGATGCCCGAGGTCACCGTGTTGGACAGGTCGAAGGGGGCGCCGATCGCCACCACCGGGTCGCCGACCCGCACATTGTCGGAGTTGCCGAGGGGCAGGGGCTTGAGTCCGGAGACCCCGCGGACCTTGACGACCGCGAGGTCGTAGCCGCTGTCCTTGCCGACCAGCTCGGCGGAGGCCGTCTCACCGCTGCTGAACGTCACGGTGATGTCCCCGCTGGATCCGGCCGGGGCGACGACGTGGTTGTTGGTGAGGATGTGGCCCTGGCCGTCGAGGACGAAGCCGGTGCCCGTGCCGGACTCGGCGGTGCCGCTGACGTGCAGGGTGACCACGCTGGGCAGGGCGCTGGCGGCGATGCCCGCGACGCTCTCGGGCGCCCGGTCGCCGCTGTCCCGGCCGGCCTGCGGCAGTTCCACCGTGGTCAGCCCGCCGTTGCGCTCGACGTACGCGCCGACTCCGCCGCCGATGCCGCTCGCGACCAGGGTCAGCAGGAGCACGCCCGCGAACGCCCCGCCCCGGCGGCGCTTCTTCCGCCCCGGCTCGGCGCCTTCGGGCGGCCCGCCGCGGGTCAGCGGCTGCCCCGGGGCGCCCCAGGGGTCGTACTGGAGCCACTGCGTGTGCTGCTGCGTGTGCTGCTGTGGTGCGTGTGCGTCGGGCCCGGGGTGCGTCGCGTGCGCGGGGTTCGCCGGGGGCCCGGGGTTCGCCGGGGGTTGCGGGTGCTGGGCCTGCAGGGGTGCGAAGCCGTCGCTCGGCTGCGGGGGCGGGGCTACGAAGCTGTCCTCGGGCGCGGACCGCGGTGCCGGGCCGGGGGCGGGGGCGGGGATACCCGCACCGTTCGTCGCGGCGTACTGCGGGGACGGGCCGCCGGCCTGCGGCGGTACGGCGGTGCCGTGCGGCGGCGTCGGCCGCTGCACCGGGGGCGCGGGCGCCCAGGGGCCGGGGCCGCCGTAGGGCGGGGTGCTGTACTCGTCAGGCTGGTGCAGCGGCTGACCTTCGGGGCAGGAGGCCGGGCCCGGGTGGCCGTACGCGTCCGACGAGGAGCCGGAAGCAACCAGTCCGCCGACCGCTCCGGGCGCCGGGGCATCCGGAGCCGAGGCGTCCGGGGCCGGGGCGTCCGGGGTACGGCGGGTGTCCACCGGGTCGGGGGTGCCGGGTACGGCCGGGGCGGCCGCCTCCGGGGCGCCCTGCGTACCGGCCGAGGCGTCCTCGGTGACGGCCGGGGACGCCGTAGTGGCCTGCGACTCGCTCTTCGGCCCCGTGGGGCGACTCCACCATTTCGCCTGCGGCCCGGTGGGCTTCCCGTCGTCCATGCTCTCCCCGCAACTGGCCTCTGCACGCCCCACAGAGGCGTCCCTCACCGGAATTCAACCAGGTTCGCGAATCCCCGCGCAGGGTCCGGTCAACGGCGCGGGGAAAGGGGGCTCGCCAGATCGTTGGCGGGCACGGACGGGGACGGTCCTGAGGGGGCTGCCGCCGGGGGCGGCTTCGACAGCGCACCGCCGCCGAGGGCCGCCGCGAGCAGCGGGGCACCGGAGGCGGTCGGGCGTATCAGCGGCGGCACGGACACGTTCAGCGCGGGAAGCGTGAAGGGGTGTCCGGTCGGCGCGGAAAGGCCGAAAAGCAGCGGTGCGGCCGTCGCCGCCTGCCGGTTCACCGGCGGGGTCACGGCCGGATCCGCCGGAGTCGCCGTGCCCGTGAGCGACGGGGGCACGCCGTTCGTCCCGGAGGCCGTCGTGCCGCTCGGGGGCTGTCCCGCCGCCGCGTCGTCGCCGGTCACCGCGAGGGCGCCGCCGCCCCGGCGGCTGACCGCGTCGGTGCCGTTCTCGGCGCGGGTCTCGGCGTCGAGCGGGGTCACGTTGTTCCCGCTGCCCTCGGCACGAAGCGGGGATTCGGCGCCGGACTCCAGCGGCAGGGTGCCGCCGAGCGCGATGGCCGCGAGGGAGACGGCACTGGCCGCGGCGAACGCGAATCGCCGCCCGCGCCACGGCGAACGGTCCGCGTCGCGGGACACCTCGTGTATGCGGAAGACCGAACCGGAACCGGAGGCGCCGGGCAGCACGGCGGTGGAGCCGTGCGCGGCGGGGAGGTAGCCGAAGCCGTCCAGGGGGGAGCGCGCGGCGTCGGTGCGGGTGCCGCCGGTGGAGGGCCGCAGCCCGGGGTAGAACTCGTCGGCGAAGGGACCCCGGCCGCCGAACGGTGAACCGGAGCCGGTGCCGTCGCCGCCGGGACCCCCGGGAAGGCCCTGCAAGCGGGCCAGGAACCCCTCGGAGGGTGAAGGTGAGGCGGACATGGCGAAGGCGCTCTTGAGGCGGCGCTGGGCGTCGGCCTCGGCCTTGCACTTGGCGCAGGTCGCCAGGTGGGCCAGGACCCGCTCGCGGGCGTCATGATTCAGCTCGCCGTCGACCAGCGCGGCGAGCCGGTCCCCCAGGTGCGCTTCGGCAGGGGTCGGACCTGTACCACTCACGCCGTTCCGCCCTCCCCCGCCAGGACCGCGTCCGCCAGGGAGCGCTGCTCGGCGCGGGCCTCGGGCGAACGGTGCTTGAGGGCCTTGCGCAGATGCGAGCGGCCCCGGTGGATGCGGCTGCGGACGGTGCCGAGCTTCACCCCGAGGGTCGCGGCGATCTCCTCGTAGCTGAGGCCCTCGATGTCGCAGAGGACCACGGCCGCGCGGAATTCGGGCGCGAGGGTGTCCAGCGCCTGCTGCACATCGGCGTCGAAGTGGGTGTCGTTGAAGACCTGCTGCGGGGACGGCTCACGGCTCGGCAGCCGCTCGGCCGCGTCGTCGCCCAGCGAGTCGAACCGGATGCGCTGCTTGCGGCGGACCATGTCGAGGAAGAGATTGGTCGTGATGCGGTGCAGCCAGCCCTCGAAGGTGCCCGGGGTGTACGTCGACAACGAGCGGAACACGCGGACGAAGACCTCCTGGGTGAGGTCCTCGGCGTCGTGCTGGTTTCCTGTCAGCCGGTAGGCGAGGCGGTACACGCGACCGCTGTGCGTGCTGACGATCTCTTCCCATGAGGGCGGGGTCCACGCCTGAGAATCCGCATCAGAGGCGAAGGTCGCGGTCGGTGCGGAGTCTTCGGAAGAACGGTCAGCAATGTTGGTCACGGATTTCGGCTCACCGGCCGACCTGAGAAGGCGCCTCAGCACCCCTCCCCGATCCACAGGCGCAGCCGCACCTCCCCTATCGGCTCTGGTGGTGTCCAGTGGAGCCCCTACCATAGCCACCTCGCCCGTTAGCTCCGGATAAGCCTTTTCCCTGTTGGGGCCGGGCAGGGCCCGGAACTTCCCCGCAGCTCACCGGTCCGATCCGCGGGCCGGGTCGCTGCGCTTTCCCCACTCCTTGCACAACGCCCGGTCCCATCTGCGGGTTCCCGGGTCCAGCGGATACAGTCACCGTTGCGCCAACTACGGGGACAGGAGAGGGTCATTACCGCCAACCGGCAGACGAGCTGGGCGTTCGCCGACGCCTTTGTCGCCGAGGACGAAGCCCTGCACCGGGCCCGGGAACGGGCCCGCGAGCTGGGGCTCCGCTCGGTGTCACCGGGCACCGGCGCCGCGCTGCGCCTGCTGGCCGCCGCCGCGGACGCCAAGGCGGTGGCGGAGATCGGCACGGGCACGGGTGTGTCCGGCATCTATCTGCTGCACGGCATGCGGCCGGACGGCGTCCTGACCACGGTGGACCCCGAGCCCGAGCGCCAGCAGTTCGCCCGGGAGGCGTTCCGCGAGGCGGGCTTCGCCACCAACCGGGCCCGGTTCATCCCCGGCCGCGCCCTGGACGTCCTGCCCCGGCTCGCGGACGGCGGTTACGACCTCGTCTTCTGCGACGGCGACCGGCTGGAGAGCCTCGACGTGCTCGCTGAATCGTTGCGCCTGCTGCGGCCCGGCGGCCTGGTCTGTTTCGAGGGCGTCTTCGCGGACGGCCGCACGGTCGACTCCGCCGCCCAGCCCGCCGAAGTGCTGCGGCTGCGGGACCTGCTGCGGGCGGTGCGGGAGAGCCAGGAGCTGATGTCGACCCTGCTGCCGGTCGGCGACGGCCTGCTCTGCGCGGTCCGGCGCGGCTGACCCCGTACGCCCGGGTGTTCCCTGTCGTTCCCCGGTGTTCCCGTACGGCCCCGGAACGCACCGCTGCCCCGGTACGGCATCCGTGGATGCCGTACCGGGGCAGCGGTGAAGGTGATGGGCGTTCCGCGTCAGCCGACGACCTTCTTCAGCGCGTCGCCGAGGGCATCGGCCTCGTCCGGAGTCAGCTCGACAACAAGCCGACCGCCGCCTTCGAGCGGAACGCGCATGACGATGCCCCGCCCCTCCTTTGTCACCTCGAGCGGGCCGTCGCCCGTCCGCGGCTTCATGGCCGCCATGCTCGTTCCCCTTCCTGAAACCAGCTCATCGCAACCGGCGGCCCCATGACAGGCGCTGCCTCACCGGCATCGAACACATTGCTTCTTCGCCATTATCCCGCATCAGGGACCCCGATGACCAACATCGGTCCGCATCGCTTGCGCAACGCGCTCTCGCAAAACCCCCCAATTCGGCGATCCGGCTGCGATACTGCGCCGCCCCGGCCTCCCAGGTGAGAGCCAATTGTTAGACGCAGGTCACATCTCTGCCCCGGTCGGCGTCGGCCATGCTTGCCTCCAGTGGCAACGATGCCCGAGCAGTGAGGGGATACCGGAATGGCCGACGAGCAGGCGAACACCGTTCTGTACGACGTGAGCGAGGGGCTCGCGACGATCACGATCAACCGACCCGACGCGATGAACGCGATGAACACCGCGGCGAAGGTCGCGCTCCGGGACGCGCTGGTGGAGGCGTCGGCGGACGCGGACGTCCGGGCCGTTCTGCTCACGGCCACCGGGCGCGCCTTCTGCGTCGGCCAGGACCTCAAGGAGCACGTCGCCTCGCTCGCGGCGACCCGTGAGTCGGGCAGCGGGAACGCGCTGAGCACGGTACGGGAGCACTACAACCCGATCGTGCGGGCGATCACCGAGATGCCGAAGCCGGTCGTCGCCGGGGTGAACGGCGTCGCGGCCGGGGCCGGGTTCGGTTTCGCTCTGGCGGCCGACTACCGGGTGGTGGCCGACACCGCCTCCTTCAACACCTCGTTCGCGGGCGTCGCGCTGACCGCCGACTCCGGCGTGTCCTGGACGCTGCCCCGGCTGATCGGGCAGAGCCGCGCCGCCGACCTGCTGTTCTTCCCGCGTTCGATCTCCGCCCAGGACGCGTACGAGCTGGGCATCGTCAACCGCGTTGTCCCGGCAGCCGAGCTGGCCGAGCAGGCCGCCTCGGTGGCCCGAACCCTGGCCGACGGGCCCACGGTGGCGTACGCGGCGCTGAAGGAGTCGATGGCCTACGGCGCGGGGCACACGCTCGCCGAGGCGCTGGAGAAGGAGGACGTACTCCAGACCCGGGCGGGCGCGTCGGCGGACCACACCATCGCGGTCGAGGCGTTCCTCGCCAAGGAGAAGCCGGTCTACCTCGGGAAGTAGCCCCTTCCGCCCCGGGGGTCGGTAACCCTTCAGCGAGCCGTGCTGCCGCCGCCGCGCGCCACGCAGTCCGCGAGGTGGTCGTCGACCAGTCCGCACGCCTGCATCAGGGCGTAGGCGGTGGTGGGGCCGACGAAGCGGATCGAGCGCTTCTTCAGCGCCTTGGCCAGCGCGGTGGACTCGGGGGTGACGGCCGGCACGTCCGACAGCGTGCGCGGGGCGGGCCGGCCGGCCGGGTCGGGGGCGTAGGACCAGATCAGCTCGTCCAGCTCCCCGGCCGGCCAGTCGGCGAGCACCTTCGCATTGGCGAGGGTCGCGTCGACCTTGGCCCGGTTGCGGATGATCCCCGGGTCGGCGAGAAGCCGCTCCCGGTCGGCGTCGGTGAACTTCGCGACCGCCCCGATCCGGAATCCCTCGAAGGCGGCACGGAAGGTCTCGCGGCGGCGCAGGATCGTGATCCAGGACAGCCCGGACTGGAAGGCCTCCAGGCAGAGCCGCTCGAACAGGGCGTCGTCGCCGTGGACCGGGCGGCCCCACTCGGTGTCGTGGTAGTCGAGGTAGTCCTCGGCGGACAGGCCCCACGGGCAGCGCAGGCCTCCGTCGGGGGCCGTCACGGCTCCGCCGCTCATCGCTCGTCCCTCTCGGCCGGGTCCGCGCCGCCGTTCTCCCGGCCGCGCGGCTCGGCGGGCCGGTCTCCCGGCTGCTTGAACAGGTCGGTGCCCGTCGACACCGCGGCCGCCTGCACACCGGCCAGGGCGGATTCCAGCTCCGCGATCCGGGAGTCCCGCTCGGCCAGCTCGGCGCCGAGCCGGGACAGCGCCTCGTCGACGTCCGCCATGCGATAGCCGCGCGCGGCCATCGGGAGGCGCAGCCCCTCGACGTCGGCCCGGCCTACCGGGCGGGTCGTGGGCAGCGGATCGGTGAACCGCTCGGGCTCCACGTCCTGGAGCACCGGGCTCCCGCCGCCGCCGACCACCGCGAGGGTGACCGCCGTGACGACCACGACCATCGTGAGCAGCAAGAACCAGAACACGCGTATCTCCCCGGGGGCGGAAACCTCGTCCGGCACCGATCGTGCCACGAGGCACTGACAGCATGCGGCACTGACCGGTCGGGCCGACCGTTAGGGTCGCAGGCGGGCTACTGAGGAGGAAACAGGGGATGCGAAGCGGTGCACTCAGGCTGGGGCGGCGGGAATTCGGTCCGCACGAGCCGGTGATCATGGCGATCGTGAACCGGACCCCGGACTCCTTCTACGACCAGGGCGCCACGTTCCAGGACGAGCCCGCGCTCGCCCGGGTCGAGCAGGCGGTGGCCGAGGGCGCCGCGATCATCGACATCGGCGGTGTGAAGGCGGGTCCCGGCGAGGAGGTGAACGCGGAGGAGGAGGCGCGCCGCACGGTGGGGTTCGTCGCCGAGGTCCGCCGCCGCCACCCGGACGTGGTGATCAGCGTCGACACCTGGCGGCACGAGGTGGGCGAGGCGGTCTGCGAGGCCGGGGCGGACGTGCTGAACGACGCGTGGGGCGGGGTGGACCCGAAGCTCGCGGAGGTCGCGGCGCGGTACGGGGCGGGGCTGGTGTGCACGCACGCGGGCGGCGCGGAGCCGCGGACCCGGCCGCACCGGATCGCGTACGACGATGTGATGGCGGACATCCTGCGGGTGACCGTGGGGCTTGCCGAGCGGGCGGTGGAGCTCGGGGTGCGGCCGGACGGGATCATGATCGACCCGGGTCACGACTTCGGGAAGAACACCCGGCACTCGCTGGAGGCGACGCGGCGGCTCGGGGAGATGGCGGAGACGGGGTGGCCGGTGCTGGTGTCCCTGTCCAACAAGGACTTCGTCGGCGAGACGCTGGACCGGCCGGTGAAGGAGCGGGTCATCGGCACGCTGGCGACGACGGCGGTCTCGGCGTGGCTGGGGGCGCAGGTGTACCGGGTGCATGAGGTGGCGGAGACGCGGCAGGTGCTGGACATGGTGGCGTCGATTGCCGGGCACCGGCCTCCGGCCGTGGCGCGGAGGGGGCTGGCGTAGGGCCTGGCGCCGGGCGCCTGCCCGATGAGCGGGGCCCGGGGCGCTGCCCCTGGGCCCCGCTCCCCAAGCGCCGGAGGGCTGGAGGGCTGGAAAGATGTCCTCAATCGCCGGACGGGCCTGCGTTCTGCCGGGCGGGCTCAGCCGTTCACCGCCCGACCTCCTTCGTCACCAGCATGACCGCCTCCTCCACGTCGTCCGTCACGTGGAAGAGCATCAGGTCCTTGTCCGATGCCTTGCCCTGGGCGACCACCGTGTCGCGGAGCCAGTCGATCAGGCCGCCCCAGTACTCGGTGCCGAAGAGGACGATCGGGAAGCGGGTGACCTTGCCGGTCTGGACGAGGGTCAGCGCCTCGAAGAGCTCGTCCAGAGTGCCGAGGCCGCCGGGGAGGACAACGAAGCCCTGGGCGTACTTCACGAACATCGTCTTGCGGACGAAGAAGTAGCGGAAGTTGACGCCGATGTCGACGTGGGGGTTCAGCCCCGACTCGAAGGGCAGCTCGATGCCGAGGCCGACCGAGACGCCCTTGGCCTCCCGGGCGCCCTTGTTGGCGGCTTCCATCGCGCCCGGGCCGCCGCCGGTGATCACCGCGAAGCCCGCGTCGACCAGGGCCTTGCCGATCGCCACCCCGGCCTCGTAGTCCGGCGACCCGGCGGGCGTGCGGGCCGAGCCGAAGACGCTGATCGCGCTCGGCAGTTCGGCGAGCGCGCCGAAGCCCTCGACGAACTCCGACTGGATGCGCATCACCCGCCAGGGGTCGGTGTGCACCCACTCGGAATCGCCCTCGGAGTCCAGCAGCCGCTGATCGGTCGTGCCGGGCTGGACCTGCTCCCTGCGGCGCAGTACCGGACCCAGCCACTGCTCCTCGGGGGCCACCGCGCCCTCGGGGACCTCCGCACCTTCGGGAATCCGTGCGTCCTCGGCGTTGCCCATGTTCCGCTCCCTCCACCGACCTGCGTCGTGCTGGGTCGTACGTGTCGTGCTGCGTCCGGCCAGCGTAGATCCACGGAGGTTACGCGCGGGGGAATGCCGTGCGTCCGGCGGTCAGCCGGTCAGCCAGGAGCGGAGGCGGTCCTCGCAGTGGGTGATCTTCTCGACCGCCACGTGCTCGTCGCGCTTGTGGGCGTACATCGGGTCGCCGGGGCCGTAGTTCACCGCGGGGACGCCGAGGGCGCCGAAGCGGGAGACGTCGGTCCAGCCGAACTTGGGCCGCGCGGTGCCGCCGACCGCGGTCATGAACGCCTGGGCGGCGGGGTGGGAGAGCCCGGGCATGGCCGCACCGGAGTGGTCGTCGATGACGAACTCGGCAACGCCGCAGTCCGCGAAGACCTCGCGGACGTGGGCGATCGCCTCCTCCTCACTGCGGTCGGGGGCGTAGCGGTAGTTGACGACGACGGTGCAGGCGTCCGGGATGACGTTGGTGGCTACACCGCCCTCGATGCCGACGGCGTTGAGGCCCTCGTGGTATTCGAGGCCGTCGATGACCGGGCGGCGGGGCTCGTACGCGGCGAGGGCCGCCAGGATCGGGGCGGCGGCGTGGACGGCGTTGGAGCCCATCCAGCTGCGCGCGGAGTGTGCCCGCTCCCCCGTCGTACGCAGGTGAACCCGGAGCGTGCCCTGGCAGCCGCCCTCGACCTCGCCGTCGGAGGGCTCCAGGAGGACCGCGAAGTCTCCGGCGAGCCAGTCGGGGTGGGCTTCGGCGATGTGGCCGAGGCCGTTGAGGTGGGCGGCGACTTCTTCGTTGTCGTAGAAGATGAAGGTCAGATCGCGGTTGGGCTCGGGGACCGTCGCGGCGATCCGCAGCTGGACGGCGACGCCGGACTTCATGTCGGAGGTCCCGCAGCCCCAGAGGATGCCGTCCGCGTCGAGCCGCGAGGGGACATTGTCGGCGATCGGCACGGTGTCGATGTGCCCGGCGAGGACGACGCGCTCGGAGCGGCCCAGGTTCGTCCGGGCGACGACGTTGTTGCCGTGCCGGTCGACGGTCAGGTGGGGCAGGGCGCGCAGAGCCGATTCGATCGCGTCGGCGAGGGCCTTCTCCTCCCCGCTGACCGAGGGGAGATCGACGAGCCGGGCGGTGAGCGCGGGTCCGTCCAGAGTGAGGTCAAGCGTGCTGTCGGCCATGGCCCCGACCCTAAGGGACTTGGGTGGAGGCCCCGGCCGGGGCCTCCAGTACCGTGGGCCCGTGCCCAGGACAGCCAGCCCTCGCCGTCGCAGCCGCCTCCTCCGATACGCGGCCGCCTTCGCCGTGCTCGCGGCGCTGGGCGGGTATCTGGCCGTGCAGTACGACTCCTCCGGCTCGAAGAACCAGCCCCGCTGCGTCGTGGAGGCGACGGACGAGGACGGGGGCACCTCGCACAGGTACGAGATGAGCCTCGCCCAGGCCGCGAACGCGGCGACGATCTCGGCGGTCGGCACCACCCGGGGGATGCCGGAGCGGGCGGTCACGATCGCGCTGGCCACCGCGCTCCAGGAGTCCACGCTCCGCAACATCGACTACGGCGACCGGGACTCGGTGGGCCTGTTCCAGCAGCGGCCCTCGCAGGGCTGGGGCACCGTGGAGCAGATCATGGACCCGGTCTACTCGGCCGGGAAGTTCTACGAGCATCTCGCCGAGGTCCCGGGCTATTCGCGCCTCCCGCTGACCGTGGCCGCGCAGCGCGTGCAGCGCAGCGGTTTCCCGCAGGCGTACGCGAAGCACGAGCCGGACGCCGCGCTGCTGGCCGCCGCGCTGACCGGGCGCAAGCCCGCCGTGCTGAACTGCACCCCCTCGACGGCCACCGCGGACGGTCCGGGCGACGCCGCGCAGGTGCGGGCCGAACTGGTGCGCGCCTTCGGGAAGAAGGTGCTGCCCACCGCGAAGGCCGCGGGCGCGTCCGCCTCGGCGACCGTTTCGGTGCCCGTCCCGGCGACGACGGACCGGGCCGGGAGCAAGGCCGCACCGCGCCGCGGGTGGGAGCTGGCGCACTGGGCCGTGGCCCACTCCGAGGCGCTGCGGATCGAGCGGGTGAGCTACGCGGACCGGGTGTGGGACGCCTCTTCGGGCTGGCGGACGGAACGCACGAAGGGTGAGGAACCGGGCACCGCGGCGGTCGCGATCCGGGTCGCCCAGTAGTACGACCTGTCACCCGTACGGGCCTTGGGGGACTTCGCCCCGGACCTTTTCCGCACACCTTTCGACGATGCGCTCGCCCTGCCGTGATCCCCTTGCGCCGCAAGGGAAGTGACGGTTCACCGGACCGCCGCGGAATGCATTGTTTGCCCGGATTCCTCCGCTGCGGATTATCGGACGCATTACTCAGTCTTTACCTTCGGCCACCGCAACTTTCCCCTCCCCCAAGGCGGTTGTCAGTGCGTCCGATCAACGGACAGACACATTCGTGCACACCCCGTCGAAGGAGCATCATGTCTCTCCCCCTGGCCCGTCGGATCGCTCGTACCGCGCTGCTGATCGCCGCAGGTGCAGCCCCCGTGGTCGGTGCGGCCGGTGCCGCGGGCGCCGCAGAGCTCCCGCAGACCCCGAACCTGGGCGGTCTGACCGCACTGGACGGCGCCGGCCTCGGCAACACCGTGGACAGCGCCGCCCAGCAGGGCACCCAGGCCGCCGGTGACACCGGCGGCCGTCTCGTCGGCACCGCCCTGCCGGCCGCGGGCCAGACCGCGGGCAAGACCGCCAGGGTCGCCGCCCCCGCGGCCCAGGAGACCGCGGGCCAGGCCGCGGGCAACGCGGGCGAGGCCGTCGGCGGTGTGACCGACGCCGCCGGGGGTGGCCTGCCCACCGACGCTCTGGGTGGCGGTCTGCCCACCGACGCCGTCACCAAGGGCGGCCTGCCCACCGACGCCCTCGGCGGCGGCCTGCCCACCAACGGCCTGACGGGCGGTCTGCCGGTCGGCTGATTCACCACTCCGTGAACGCGCGGGAGGGCCTGAGGAGTGCGCACCCCTCAGGCCCTCCCGCGTACGCGTAGGTACGTCCAGGTGCGTCAGGACAGCCGCTTGACCGCCGCCGCCACCCGCTCGTCGGTCGCCGTGAAGGCCACCCGGACGAAGTTCTCGCCCGCCGGCCCGTAGAAGTCCCCGGGCGCCACCAGGATGCCCAGCTCCGCGAGGTACGCCACGGTCTGCCAGCACGGCTCGTCGCGGGTGGCCCACAGGTAGAGGCTCGCCTCGCTGTGCTCGATCCGGAAGCCGTGCTCCTCCAGGGCGGCCCGCAGGGCGAGGCGGCGGTCCGCGTAGCGGGCGCGCTGCTCGGCCACGTGCACGTCGTCGCCGAGGGCGGCGACGGTGGCGGCCTGGACGGGGGCGGGAGTCATCATCCCGCCGTGCTTGCGGATCAGCAGCAGCTCACCGAGGACGGCCGCGTCGCCCGCGATGAACGCGGCCCGGTATCCGGCGAGGTTGGAGCGCTTGGAGAGGGAGTGGACGGCGACCAGTCCCGTGCAGTCACCGCCGCAGACGTCCGGGTGGAGCACCGAGACCGGCTCGGCGTCCCAGCCCAGCTCCAGGTAGCACTCGTCGCTGAAGACCAGTACGCCGTGCTCGCGCGCCCAGGCGACGATCCGGGTCAGCTCATCCTTGGCCAGCACCCGCCCGGTCGGGTTGGAGGGCGAGTTGAGCCAGAGCAGCTTCAGCCCCGCCGGGTCCAGCTCGGTCGGGTCGTCGTAGACGACGGGCTCGGCACCGCAGAGCCGGGCGCCGACCTCGTACGTCGGGTAGGCGAGCCGCGGGTAGGCGACCCGGTCTCCCGCGCCGAGGCCGAGCTGCGTCGGCAGCCAGGCCACCAGCTCCTTGGAGCCGACGACCGGCAGCACGTTCGCGTGGGTCACCCCGACCGCCCCGAGGCGGCGCTCCACCCAGCCGGTGAGCGCGTCACGCAGGGCCTCGGTGCCCCAGACCGTCGGATAGCCGGGGCTGTCCGACGCGGCGACGAGCGCCTGCTGGATCAGCTCGGGAACCGGGTCCACCGGGGTGCCGACGGACAGGTCCACCAGACCGTCGGGGTGGGCCTGCGCCGTCGACTTGTACGGCGCGAGCTTGTCCCAGGGGAATGCCGGGAGGCGGGAGGAGACTGCGGACACAGGGCTCTGCTTTCTCGGGCTGTTCATGTACCGGCGGCTGCGTGCGCGGCGACGGCGGCCGTACGGGGATACGCCTCGGTCCCGCACGGTGACTGACCGTACGGGACCGGGCTGCGCACGTGGTGCCGCCGTTCTACTGGTTCTGCGGCGGCAGTCCGGCGACGAACGCGTGGTCGCGCTCGATGAGACCGAGCTTGGAAGCACCGCCCGGCGAACCGAGGTCGTCGAAGAACTCGACGTTCGCCTTGTAGTAGTCCTTCCACTCCTCCGGAGTGTCGTCCTCGTAGAAGATGGCCTCGACCGGGCAGACCGGCTCACAGGCTCCGCAGTCGACGCATTCGTCCGGGTGGATGTACAAGGACCGCTGGCCCTCGTAAATGCAGTCGACGGGGCACTCTTCGATGCAGGCCTTGTCCTTCACGTCGACACAAGGCTGCGCGATGACGTAGGTCACGCTGTCGTTCCTCCTCGGTAGGGCGTTGGCTCTCGCGCGGGAGCGCGGCGTCGTCGATGCCCGCCCCTAGTATCTCCGTTCTCGGGCACGATCCGAACAGGAGGGGCGGACAGAGCTGTGGAATTCACCATCGGCGGACGGCTGGAAGTCCGCATCACACCGGCTGACGTGGGCAAACGCGTGTCCGTGCGGTGCCGGACGGACAGCGCCGGCACGGGCCTGGAGTTCACCGACACGATCGGGGTTCTCACATCATGGAACGGCGGTGTGCTGTCGATCACACGAAAGAGCGGGGAGTCCGTCCACATCGCGGAATCGTCGCTGGTCGCGGGCAAGGTGGTACCCGCCGCGCCGGCCCGCCGGCGGGGCCCCGCCGCCTCCTTCGAGGAGCTGGCGGACGTCACCGCGCGCGCCTGGCAGCCGGTGGAGAGCGAGGCCCTGGGCGACTGGCGGCTGCGCGCCGCCGGGGGCTTCACCCGGCGCGCCAACTCCGCGCTGCCGCTCGGCGATCCGGGTCTGCCGCTCGGCGAGGCGTTCGGACGGGTCGGAAGCTGGTACGAGGAACGGGGCCTGCCCGCGTACATCCAGACGGCGACCGGGGCCGAGGGCACGCAGGAGACGCTGTGCGCGGAGCTGGAGCGGCACGGCTGGCGGCGCGAGGTCTCGGCCGAGGTGCGGATCGCCGCGCTGGCACCCGTCGGCGATCTGGACGCGGACGTTTCGGCGGTGCGGCTGACGCGTGAGCCGGACGCGGCCTGGCTCGCCCGCTACCAGCGCTTCTCGACCCCCGGCCCGCATGTGCTGCGGGTCCTGGGCAGCGGCCCCTCGGTCTGGTTCGCCACGGTCCCGGGCGACGCCGGCGCACCGGACGCGATCGGCAGGTGCGTCGTGGACGGGCGGTGGGCGGGCTTCATGGCCGTCGAGGTCGCCCCGGAGCAGCGGCGGCGGGGGCTGGCCACCACGGTGATGACCGCGCTCGCGCGCCGGGCCCTGGACGAGGGCGCCTCGGCGGCCTGGCTCCAGGTGGAGGAGGACAATGAAGGGGCACGGGCGCTGTACGACGGCATGGGCTTCACGCCGCACCACCGCTATCACCACTTCCGGCCCGCGTAACGGAGACCGGACCCCCTGGCCGGGGCGGGGGAGCCAGCAGCAGGGACGAGCAGGGGCATGGGTCGCATATGAGCGCGCAGGATTCCGGTACGGCCGACCGCCGGCGGCAGTTCGCCGATGAGGCCCGGTCCGAGCGGCCGGATCTGGCGCTGCTCTGTCTGCTGGTGGGCGCGGAGGCGGGCCCGGTCGGCCCCGAGGAACCGCGCCCGGTCGACCCGGGGGAGACTTCCTTGGACCCGCACGGGATCGACACGGCGCAGATCGAACTGGACCGGCTGGCCGGGCTGTTGCCCCACGGCGCCCGCTCCCCCGTCGCCTGGGCCTCGGCGCTGGCCGAACTGCTCGGCGAACGGCACGAGTTCGGCGGGTCGCCGGCGGACTACCAGCGGCTGGAGTCCTCGCTCCTCCAGCAGGTGCTGCGGCGCCGCCGGGGGCTGCCGATCCTGCTCTCGGTGGTCTGGATCGAGGTCGCCCGGCGGGCCGGTGCCCCGGTGTTCGGGGTGGCTCTGCCCGGCCACTTCGTGGTCGGCTTCGGGGACCCGGCACAGCCGGTGCTCGTCGATCCGTTCACCGGGGGCGCGCCGCTGACCGGCCAGGACGCGGACCTCCTGGTCACCGCGGCGACGGGGGCCCCGCTGGAGCCGTCCATGCTGACACCCGCCCGGCCGTTGGAGATCGTGCTGCGGATCCTGAACAACATCAGGGCCTGGGCCGCCGCCCGCCCCGAGCGCACGGATGTGGCCCTCTGGGCGGTGGAGCTCTCGCTGCTGCTGCCCTCGCACCCGGCGCGGCTGCGCTACGAGCGGGCCCAGCTCCTGGTCCAGCGCGGGGAGTTCCAGCGCGGGGCGGCGGAGATGGAGGAGTACGCGGAGGTGCTCGACACCATCGAGCCGACCACGGCCGAGGCGATCCGGCACAAGGCCCAGGCGGCCCGGGCCCTGCTGAACTGAGCCGGTTCCAGCCGTTCCACCACGCCGTGCGCTCCCGCTGTACATCCGGACGCCCCTGTCCGCGCCCATCAGGCACGGGAATCCGCCAATTCGTCGGCGTACCCGAATGCTCATGCGCTCCACTGGAGACCCGTCACTCGACGCGCACACGCCATCGCATTCTGCGATACGCCTGTAGTGCGCGCCAGGAGAGAAATGCCGAGGGCAGCTTGATGACAACCGTTCTGCTGGTCCACACCGTGCCGCTGTGGCGCGCTTCGCTGGCCTCCCTGCTCGGTGCGGGGCAGGGAATAGACGTGACGACGGCTGACCGGGGCGCGATACGTTCGGCATTCGCCGGCGCCGGGCCGGGACCAGGACCGGATGTGCTGCTCACCGACCTCGACTGTCCGAACGCGCTGGACGTCCTGGAGGAGGTGAGGTCGCTGGCCGAACCGCACGGCAGGGGCTGTCCGCTGGCGGTCCTCACCGGCAGCGACCGGCCGCGGGGGCTGCGTCGGGCCTACGAGGCGGGCGCCCGCGGATATATCGACAAGTACCGGCCGGTGGACGACCTCTCCGAAGTCATGCACAAACTGGCCGACGGCGGACGGTATATCGACGAGTCACTTGCGTTCAGCCTGTTACAAGTGGCCGACATGCCCTTATCGCCAAGGGAATTGAGTGTGCTCTCCCTTGCCGAGGGCGGGGAAACCGTCTCCGGTATCGCGCAGCGGCTGCATCTGACCCCCGGCACGGTGCGCAACTACGTCGCCGCCGCCATTCGGAAGTCCGGGGCGCGCAATCGGGTCGACGCCATCAGACGGGCGAAGGAGGCGGGGTGGATATGAACCCGTTCCCGTGGGCCGGCTGTCAGGTTCGCCATTGTTGCGGCGGGGCTCCTCGTCCGGTTCCCAGAGCCCTGCCAGGTCCCGGTAGAGGGCCGAGGTCCGCAGCAGTTCCGCGGAGGTCCCGCAGCGGGTGCGGGGGCCGTCCATCACGAGGATCCGGTCGGCGCGGCGGGCCGAGCTGAGACGGTGGGCGACGACCACAAGGGCGCCCGGCAGCGCGGCGAAGGCGAGCTCGGCGCGGGTCTCGGCGGCCGGGTCCAGGCGGCTGGTCGCCTCGTCGAGCACGATCATGGGCGGGGCCGCCAGATACGCCCGGCCGAGGGCTACCAGCTGACGCTCCCCCTGGGAGAGCCGGTCCGGTTCCAGGTCCGCGTCGAGTGATCCGAGCCGGGAGAGCAGGCAGTCCAGGCCGAGCGCGTCGATCATGGCGGCCATGGACCGGTCATCCGCGCCCGGGCGGAGGTAGCGGAGGTTGTCGCGCAGCGAGCCGGTGAACACGTAGGCGTGCTGGGGCAGCAGGACACGTACGGAGGTGGCGTCGGCCCCTCGCACCGGCCGCCCGTGCCACAGCACCGCGCCTCCGGTCGGCGCCTCCACGCCGGCGAGGACTGCGGCGAGCGTCGACTTGCCGCTGCCGCTCGGCCCGACGACGGCCAGGTGCTCGCCGGGGGCGACGGAGAGGGAGAGCCGGTCCAGCACGGGGTGCGCGGCGGGCCCGTACGCGAAGGTGGCGGCGCGGAGTTCGGCCACGGGGGCGTGGCCCTCCGGAAGCGGTCGAGGGGTGTCGGCCTCGTCCTCGGCCGGGGGCGGCGGCGTGTCCGTGAAGCGGTCCAGGACCACCAGCAGGCGGCCGCCGACCGTGGAGAGCATGGTCATCAGCGCCTGGACCGCCGGAGCCAGCGCCTGGGTGAGGTACGTCAGCGCGCCCACCAGTGCGCCGGACGTAAGGCCGTCGCGGAGCAGCCAAGGAGCGCCGACAAGCAGCAGGAGGGGTGGGAAGCGGCCGCAGACCGCGAGCGCCACCACCCGTACACCGGACCAGCGGGCCAGTGACCGGGCCGCGCGGACCTGGTTCTCGGCCAGGTCCCGGGACTCCGCCACCGTGCGGTCGGCGGCCCCGGCGGCGGCGATGTCCCGCAGGTCGCCGGCGGCCCGGCCCGCGTGGGCCGCGTACGCCTCGTCGGCGGTGAGGTAGTCGCGCTGGCGGGCGGCCATCGGCAGCAGGGTGGCCAGGAAGAGGGCGGCGCCCAGGATCAGCGGGGGCGCCACGATCAGCAGGAGCCTCGGCTCCAGGGCCAGCAGCCCCGCCACGGCCCCGGCCACCGTGAACACGAACGACCGCAGTGTCAGGACGAGTCCGGCCCAGCCGTCCCGGGCGATCTCACTCTGATGGGTGACCTGGGAGAGGGAGCGGGCGGTGGTGCAGGCGGGGTGCGCGAGCGCACCGGAGAGCGCCCGGGACACCGCGCGCCGCACGAGTCCGTCGCGTAGCGGCTCCACCAGGTCCGCCAGGCGTCCGAAGACCCCGCGGGTGGCCAGCTGGGCGGGGAGCACGGCCGCGGCGGCGACGGCCAGCCAGAGGAGGCCGGTGAGCGCGCGTCCGGCGAGGAAGCCGTGGTCGAGGGCCCTGGCGACGCCGTACCCGCCGAGGAAGGTCTGGACGAACTCCAGCAGGGACCAGCCGGCCAGTCGCAGGGCGACTCCGGTGCGGGCGCGGAGGAAGGGGCGGGCGTCGTGCGTGACGCGGGTGAGGGCGCCGTTGCGGCGAGCGTTGCCCTGGGCCGGTCGGGGTCGTCGGGGTGGCCGAGGTGCCTTCACCGGGTCTCCGCTGCCTGCATCGCTTCGGAGCGCGGCGGGCTCGGCAGCACCTCCGCCGGCTCCGTACGGAAGACCGCCCGGTACTCCGGATCCGCCCACAGCTCCTCGTGCGGGCCCGTCGCCCGGACGCGGCCGTCCTCCAGCCAGAGGACCCGGTCCGCGCGGGCGGCCGAGGAGAGCCGGTGGGCCACGATCACGCGAGTGCAGCGCCCGGCCCGCTCGTCGAGGGCGCGGCGGACGTGGTGCTCGGTGACGGTGTCGAGGCCGGAGAGGGCGTCGTCCAGGATCAGCAGCCGGCCGGGGTGGGCGAACGCGCGGGCCAGGCCGAGCCGTTGGCGTTCGCCGCCGGAGAGCGGGGCGTCGGAGAGCGGGGTGGCGTAGCCGTACGGGAGGAGCCCGACGAACCCGTCGGCGCGGGCGGCCCGGGCGGCGGCCCGTACCGCCTCGGGGTCCGCGGTCCACGGCCCGAAGGCGATCGTGTCCTCGACCGTGGTGCCGGGCAGGGCGGGGCGCGCGAAGGCGTAGGCGACCTCGGGACGCAGGAGGGCGGGGTCCATGGCGGTGAGCGGGACGCCGTCGAGGAGCACGGTCCCGGTGTCCGGGTCCAGGAGCCGTCCAGCGACCGCCGCGAACACCGACTTGCCCGAGCCCGAGCGGCCGACGACGGCCAGCGACGTGCCGCCGGGGACGCTCAGGTGTACGCCGGTGAGCAGCGGCTGCCCGTCCTGGACGACACCGGCGTCCCGGAGTTCGAGGTGGCCCGGGCCGCCGGGGAGCGGGCCCAGCCCCTCGTGCGGCAGCGGGTCCAGAGTGAGGAGCGGGTCCAGGGTGCGGGCGGCGGCCCGGCTGCGGGCGAGAGCGCCGAGGGCTCCGGTGAGGGCGCCGATGCCGACGGCGAGAGCCGCGTACCGGGAGGCGGCGACCAGGTCGCCGACGCCGATCGCGCCCGCGCCGAGGCGGAGTCCGCCGACCGCGAGGACCAGCAGCATGAGGAGGGGCAGCAGGAGGGCGCTCTGGCCGGCGGCCCGCCCGTACACGGTCCAGGTGCGGCGGCCGTGGTCGGCCAGGGCGCCGAGCGGTTCGAGGATGCGGCGGTACTCGCGGGCTCCGGTGCGGGCGGCACGGATGGTGTCGGCGCCGTCGAGGGCCTCGGTGAGGCGGTGGGCGATGACGGACTGAGCACGCTGGTAGTCGGCCCCGGCGTCGGCGGTGCGGCGGGTGAAGGTGCGCAGGAGGGCGACGAGGAGGGGTGCGCCGAGGAGGAAGGCGGCCGCCGTCCAGGGGTCGATGAGGAAGAGGCCGGTGACCGCGCCGAGGGGCAGCAGGACGCCCGCGACGGCTCCGGCGGCGGTGACGGGTGCGGCCGCCGCGTCGGCGGTGCGGGCGGTGAGCCGGGCGGTGAGGTCGCCGGTCGGTACGGCGAGGGCGTCGCGCGGTTCGGCGGCCAGGACCCGGGCGGTGGTGCGGGTGCGCAGGTGGGCGGTGAGCCGGGCCGTGGTGCTGGTGCCGAGCACGGCCGCGCCCGCGTCGAACCCGGTCTCGGCGAGGGTCAGTGCGGCACAGAGCAGCAGCCCGGACCAGGGCACGGGCCCGCCGTCGATGAGCCCGTCGACCGTGTGGCCGAGGGCGGCGGGCAGGGCGAGGGCGGCGAGCGCGCCGCCGGTGGAGCAGAGGAACAGGGCCAGGAGGGCGGCGGGGTGGCGGCGGGCGAGCAGCCGGGGGCCGGATGCGGTCGCGGGGCGGGGTATCAGCCGCACGTGTTCCTGCCTTCCGGCTCGCGGCGGTCGGTCGGCACGTGGTCTCTCTTTCCGGACCCGCGTCGATCGCGTACGGACGTGAGGACGCCGCCGGTCCCGGGCGGACGAACCGCACGGGACCGGCGGGCGGGCCGCCCGGTCCGCCGCTACGTTCACCGGCGGAGCGGGCGGCGAGGCGTCACGGGGTGCAGAGGGTCACGCTCAGCGAGCTGTACTCGCAGACCAGGAGCGAGACCTGGCTGCCCGTCGCGAGCTCACCGAAGGAGTCCTCGGCCGGGGTCTCCATCGCCTGAAGGTCAAGAAGCGCCATGATGGTGTTTCCTTTCTGGGACGGCAACCGGAATTCGTTGCTCCGGCTGGGTGTTGAGCGGTGGTGTTGCTACGACCCCTGAAGGAGCCGGTCCGTGGGGCCGCTCGCGCGGCCGGGGTGGGCCGCCTGTGGAGCGGCGGCGAGGAAGGGAAGCGTGGCGGGCGGGCCCGGTGCGGTGTCCAGCGCACTGCCCAGGGCGAGCAGGCAGCCGGCGGTCCCGGTGGCCAGGTCCATCGACATCCGCATCAACTGTTCGCCGGCGAAGGCGAGTCCGCCCTCGCACGCGAGCGCCTGACCGGCCAGGAGGCGGGTGTGGAGGCGGATCGCCCGCTGCCGGGTCTCCTCGTCGCACAGGGGCGTGGCCGCCAGGTGCAGGAGGAGTCCGGCCGAGCCGCGCAGCAGTCCGGGCTGGACGTAGAAGGCGGAGAGGGCGGCCGGGACCAAGGCTCGGCCCGCGGCCTCCAGCTCCGGGTCGGGGCGGTGGGCCAGGTAGGCGTCGATGACGGCCGCGATGCCGGCGCTGCCCGCTCCGAGGTAGGGCATCAGCCGCTTGCCCTCGACGACGAGGAGTTCGCCGTCGTCGCCCGCCCGGCACCGGTCCAGGTCGCGCCGCAGCGCGGCGGCCGCCAGGTCGAGGAGGGCGGTGTCCCCGGTGGTCCCGTACCGGCGGACCAGCAGCAGGGCGACCCCGCTCGCACCGTGCAGGAGTCCGGTCCGGGGTGAAGGCGGACCGTCGACCAGGGCGCGTGCGGCGAGGGCGGTGCAGCGGCCGGCAGCGGCGGCGAGCGCCGGGCCTTCGGCGGCGGAGGCGGTACGGGCCAGGTCGTCGAGGGCGAGGCCGATACCGGCGTACCCGCTGTGCAGGCCCGGCGTCAGGCCTTCCAGGGGCTGATCCAGGACGATCCGGATGAGGTCGGACGCCTCGGCGGTGCGGCCGATCCGGTTCAGGGTCCAGGCGATGCCGGTGAGTCCGTCGTAGAAGCCGAGGGGGGAGCCGGAGGCCGGGTCCTTGGCCTGCCGCAGCAGCCATTCCTCGGCCGGCTCGACGCGCGGGGCGCCGGTCTCGTGCAGGGCGTAGAGCACTCCGGCCGCCCCGTACGCGAAGGACTGGCCGCCGGTCGCCGTGGCGAACTGGGCGATGTCGCCCGGGAAACATCGGTCCTCGCGGTCGGGCGTACAGGAGGCCGCGATGGCGCGGGCCATCGCGGCGCGGCTCTCGGGCCAGTCACCGGGGGCCGGGGGCAGCGCGGCAGCCGGTTCCGTACCCTGCTGGATCTCCTCCACCGCCGGCCGCAGGCTCTCCTCCGCCACCGGGAACACCCATGCGATCTCGCGGGCGAGACCGGCGGCCTTCGTGCGGTCGACGCCGAAGAGCGTGGTGAGCGGCAGATACAGGGCGAGCCGCAGACAGGCCAGCGCGTACCGGTCGATCTCGGTGCCACGCCGGTCGGGCGGGGCCACGAAAGCCGGGTTGGCTACGATCTGGCGGCGCCGGTCACCGGCCGGGGAGGCGGCCTCGAAGTCCAGGAGGAAGATCCGGGAGGTCTCCTCGTCGACCATGACGTTGCTCATGTGCAGGTCGCTGATGACGATGCCTCGGGCGTGCACGGCCTCGACGGCGCGCTCGACCTTCCCGTACACCTCCTCGGCCCACGCCGCGTGTTCGGCGAGCAGCTCCGGGCCCGGGTCCTGCCGGGCGAGCGGGAAGCGGCGGGCGAAGACGGTGTTGAGGGTGGTGCCCGGCAGGTACTGGAGGACGAGGAAGTGGTGGCCACCGACCTCGAACGCGTCGTGCACCGCCGGTGCGCAGTCCAGTCCCGCCAGTTTCTCCAGCGCGGCCCGCTCCCGCTCCAACCGGGCGACGGCGTCCGCCCCGTCGGCGGCGAGCCCGGCGTAGGGGCGGGCCTCCTTCAGGACGACCTGCTCGCCGGTGCGGGTGTCGCGGCCGAGGTAGACGCCGCCGCCGTTGGAGAAATGGAGCGCCTTCTCGACGGTGTACGGCACATCGCCGAGGCCGACGGCGGCGCGGGCTTCGAGGTGCGGGCGCAGGAAGTCGGGCGGCGTCACCCAGGCCGGTATCCGGAAGGCAGGGCCCCGGTCGTCGGGGACCAGGCGGCCCTGCGGGTCGGCGACGGCGGGCACGGGCCGCCCGTCGGGGCCCGTACAGAAGCGGGCGGCGAACGACCCGTACCGGGTGTGCACCGGACCGTTCCCGCACCGCAGATCGCTGAGGATGTACGGGCCGTGCTCGCCCTCCAGCAGCTTCATCAGCGCGGCGCACACCTCGGGGAACGTGTCCTCGGAGTGCGGGTAGACGGTGATGAACTTGCCGCTCCCCGCCCGGTCCGCGTACTTGGCGTTCCGCAGGTTCAACAGGCCGGGCGACGGTACGCACTTGAAGGGCAGCCGGTGGGCCAGACAGTGTCCGGCGACCCGCTCCAGCACGGATGCGGCGTTGTCGGCGGCGGCCGATATGTGGATCTTCCAGCCCTGGGCCGGCAGCCGGAGCCCGTCCGGGCTGAAGGAGAGCCAGTCGCCGCGCCGGGAGCGGGTCCACCCCTGGGGTGCCGCGCTGCGGACCGGAGCGTAGAACGAGCGGTCCTCGTCACCCTCTCCGAGGGATTCGAGGGAACGGTGGGGGGCGTCGTAGAAGCGGCGGTCCGCCTGGCAGTACGCGGCGTACTCCGGATTCACGACATTCCCCTCGCTCGGTCGTTGCTGACGAGAGAGAAATTGTCACAACGATGAGCATCGCCAATAGTCACCGATGTCACGACTCATACATGCGCACGATCCATGCGGACCGCATCGCCTTCCGGTGACTTCCCAGCTGCGGACGGGGGCGCGCGCGGGGCGCGTTCAGCCGCCCGCACGCACCAGCCCGTCCCCCGCCGACGTACGGAAATAGAGCACGGACCGTCCTGCCCGGCGGCGGCGCACCAGCCCGGCGTCCAGCAGGACCCGCAGGTGGCGCCCGACGGACCCCAGCCCCTGCCCGGTCAGCGCGGTGAGCTGGGTCGTGGACAGCGGCGAGGCCAGCAGGACGAGAACTCCCGCCCGCGCGGGGCCGATCAGCGCTCCGAGCGCCTGCGGTACGGGGGTACGCCCGGTGTCGGCGAGGGCGCCCGCGCACGGGTAGACGACGCCGTAGCGGTGCGGGATGTCCCAGCAGACCCAGCCCACGTCGGCGGTGACGGGGGTGAACACCAGCTGGGCTCCGTCCAGTTCGCGCGGCGGGTTGTCGTACGCGTTGATCTGGAGCCGGCTCTTCCCCAGCCAGCGCATCCCGGGCCGCATCCCGTCGATCGCCTGCGCCCAGCCGCCCCGGCTCAACTGGGCGGCCCTGGCGATCACGTCGGACTCCAGAACCCGGCGCCGGGCGGGCCACTCCGGCAGCACCGCTTGCGTCCACACCCACTCCAGGACGTCGGCGCTGCGGGGGGCCAGGTCGTCCCGGTCCAGTGGGGCGGGCAGCGGTCCGCGCAGGGTCGCGGCGAGATCGGCGCGGGCCTTCTCCGGCGGTGTCGCCCGGACCCGCTCCAGCTCCTGGGCGAAGGTGTCCGGCGGCTGCCCGGCGGGCGGCGGTACGGGGGCGGGGGTGAGGAAATCGGCGTTCCAGCGGGGTGCGAACGCGGCGCGGACGATCCGGGCGGCGAGCGGGTCCTCCGACCGGAACCGCCGGTAGGCGGGCAGCCACCGCTCCAGCCAGGCGCGCTCACGCGGATGCGCGGCGACGGCCCGCTCCAGAGTACGCAGGCTCGCCACGGTCTCGACCAGCGGGGAGACGACGAAGCGGCTGGTGGCGAGGGTGTCGGTGCCGATCTGCCACCAGCCCATGGCCCGCCCTCCTGATCCTCGATGTTTCGCCTGGCCGCGAAAGAGTAACCAGCCCGGAGAGCACGCCCGCACACTCCGCTGATGCGCACCTACCGCGAACTCTTCCGCACCCCGGAGTTCCTCCCCTTCCTCGCGGCCGTCTCCGTGCAGACGGCCGCCCAGACCTCGACCGGCCTGGCGCTCGGCACCCTCGTGTACGCGCGGACGGGCTCGCCGCTGCTGTCGGCGCTGGCGATGTTCGGCCCCTCCCTGGCCCAGCTCGCCGGGGCGCTCACCCTGCTCTCGGCGGCGGACCGGGTGCCGCCGCGCGCCGCGCTGACCGCCCTGGCCCTGCTGTCCGCGCTCGGCGCGTGCGTCCAGGCGGTGCCGGGGCTGCCGCTGTGGGCCGCGTTCGGCGTGCTGCTGGCGTTGGGGGCGGCCGCGTCGCCGGGCGGCGGCGTACGGCATGGACTGCTCAACGAGATCGTTCCGCGCGAGGGGTTCCTGCTCGGCCGCTCCGTGCTGAACATGACGGGCGGCGCGATGCAGATCTGCGGGTTCGCGGTGGGCGGGATGCTGGTGGCCGTGTTCTCCGCGCGCGGCACGCTGCTGGTCGGGGCGGCCCTGTACGTCGTCGCGGCGGCCGTGGCCCGGTTCGGGCTCACCGCCCGGACGCCGCGGTCCACCGGCCGGGCCTCGGTCGGCGAGACCCGGCGGACGAACGCGCGGCTCTGGTCGTCCGTGCCGCGCCGGCATGTGTTCCTCGCACTGTGGGTGCCCAACGGGCTCGTCGTGGGCTGCGAGTCCCTGTACGTCGCCTACGCCCCCGGGCACGCCGGGCTGCTCTTCGCCGGCGGGGCCCTGGGGATGCTGGCCGGGGACGCGCTGGTCGGGCGGTTCGTCACGGTGCGGTGGCGGGCGCGGCTCGGCAGCCCGCTCCGGCTGCTGCTGGCCGCGCCCCACCTCCTCTTCGTCCTGCGCCCGGGGCTGCCGATCGCGCTGGCGGCGGTGGTCCTGGCGAGCGTCGGCTTCGCCGCGAGCCTGCTGCTCCAGGAACGGCTGGTGGCCCTGACGCCGCCGGAGCTGAGCGGTCAGGCCCTCGGGCTGGCCTCCTCGGGGATGCTCGCGATGCAGGGGGTGGGCGCCGCCGTGGCGGGCGCCATCGCCCAGCTGACCTCCCCCGCGACGGGTATGGCGGCGGCCGCGGCGCTCTCGGTGGCGGTGACCCTGGCGCTGGCGCCGGGGCTGCGCACCGCGGCGGGTGAGGACGGGGGCGGACCGCTCGGCGGAGAAGGATCACCGTACGGGCACGTCCCGCTCCCGCCACCCGTACGAAAGGATCACGCGACCGGAGGTGTCACGCCGCCCGCCACGCGTCCGTGACGCACGAGACCTCGAAGTGCCACCAGCCCTCGTCCCGGCCCCGGGCGAGCAGCGCCTTGACCCCCCGCAGGTCCGCCCCGCCCGGCACAGTCAGCGCGACCAGCGGGAACTCGGCGCTGAACACCTCACCCCGCAGCCCGAACCCCGCGAGCCGCTCGTGCACAGCGCGTGCGTCCCGCCCGAGCGGACCCTCCGGCACGGGGAGCACCCGTACGGTGCAGTTGCCCGAGTCCACCACCCGGCCCATGGCCCAGTGCACGCCGTGCTCGTCCGTCCGGAACCGTACGGTCTCGCCCTCGGCGACCCCGTCCTGGAGGAAGGGCACATTGTCCACCCGTGCGGTGTCCGGACCCAGCCGTGTCGCCCACAACCCCTCCGTGTCGTACGGCAACCAGCCCTCGCGAGGCGCGAAGCGGAACCAGATCTTGATCTGGTCGGTTTCGCGGGGCGGGCGTTCCGGTCCGGCAGGGGAACTCATGGCCCCATCGTCCCCCGTACGCCCCGCCCCCGCCTGTCCGGGCCCGCCCGGCGACCGGCCGGAACCGCACCCGCGAGCAGGCAGGACATCAGGTTCTGAGGCCGGGGGCGCCCCGGCCGAACCAGAACCGTCAATTCCCCGGCACACGACACCAGTTGTCAGATTCACCAGTGCCTCATGAGGCTCCTCGCGCACACCTCTTGACGTGTACAGCCGACCTGGGCAAGCGCACGCCGCCCCGCCCGGAGCGGTCCGGGCGGGGACGGCGGATGGTGCCCTCGGCGGCGTACCCGTAGGACGTCAGCCCTGGCCCGTCAGGTCGATGGTGACCGTGCGCTCGGCCGGGGTCTTCCCGGTCAGGGCCGTCTTCATGGCCTGGGCCACGTCGTCCGCGCCGACCTGGCGCTCCTTGCCGTCGGCCTTGACCGCCATGATGCCGTCGAAGACGCCCTCCAGGAGGGTGTCGATCGCCTTCTTGTCGTAGACGTCGACCAGCCGCCCCTCGACGGGCTTCATCGAGAGGATCTGCGGCAGGCTCCTGGCCGGGCCGAACTGGATCTGCTTGGGTCCGGCCTTGATCGTGATCAGGCCGGACATCGCGGGCTCCGCGAACTCCTTCATCGCCCGGTTCAGTTCGGCCTGGGTGATGGTGGGTTCGCTGGTGGTGACGGGCAGTTCGACCAGCTTGGCCTGCCCGGTCTGCACCTGGGCGCGGAAGGCGTCACGGACCGAGATCAGCGACTGGCCGACGTCCAGCGTCTTGCCCGGCTTGCCCGGCACCGCCACGGCCCTGTTCGGCTCGAAGCGGATCGTGGCGTCGGCGGCGGACCCGGAGGCGCCCGCCAGGTCGGTCAGGGCCACGCCGAGCTTCTCCTCGTCGACCGGGATCACCGGGGCGGCGGGGCGCTCCCCGCCGAACAGCGAACCGATCACCGAGACCGGGTTGTAGTCGCTGCCCGCCGCGCCGCGCACGGTCTCCTGGCTGTCCAGGGTGAGACCGGCCTTTGCGGGGTCGAGCTTCTCCTCCTTGCCGTCCACCGACAGCTGGAGCGGCGTCCGGGCCCGCTCGCCGAGTGCGGCTTCGAGCTTGGTGACCGCCTCCTCCTTGGTGCCGCCGCCGATGTCGACTCCGAGCACCGTGGTGCCCTTGGGGACCTCGGAGTGGTTCAGCAGGAGGCCCGCCCCGTAGGCGATCCCGAGCAGCACGACCGCGGCCACACCGAGAAGGACCAGCTTCGAGCGGCCCTTCTTCGCGGGGGCGGGAGCAGGGGCGGGAGCAGGGGCGGACTGCGCCGCCGGACGGGGTGCGGCGGGCCCGGGTGCGGGGACACCGGGTCCCCCCGGCCCGCCGGGCCCGCCCGCCGCCGGGCCGCCGAGGCCGTCCGGCCGGTCCGGGAACGGCGAGCGGGGCTCGCTGGGTACGACCGGGATGCCGCTGGTCAGCGTGTCGCCCGAGACATGGCCGCCGGGGCCGGGCTCGGGCGCCGGGGCCTGCGGCGTGAGGATCGCGGTGTCGTCGGACATCCGGGGCGGTACGCCGCCGGGATGGCCCGGGACCATCGGGCCTGGGCCGCCGAGGCCCGGGATGCCGCTGAGGTTCGGGGTCAGCGATGAGGTGCCGGTGACCGGGCCCGTGGTGGGGCCGGACGGGCCGGGTGTCCGCGCACCGAGGTCGGGGGTGGGCAGCGGACCGCCGCCGGGGGGCTCCGCGCCGTACCCGTCGAGCGCGCTGCGGCGGGGTGCGCCGGGGGCACCCGGGCCACCGCCGGGCTGCGGGGCGTCCGAGAAATACGGCAGGTCGGGGCGCGAGGGACCCGGGCCACCGCCGGGACCGGACGCGCCGGGCGCGCCAGGACCGCCCGCACCCGGACCGGAGCCGAGGCCACCCGCTCCCGGGCCACCCGGGCCGGAGCCGCCCGGACCGCCCGAAGCGCCCCCCGTGGCGGAAGAGGCGCCACCGGCCGTGCCGGGGCCCTGCGTGGCCACGCCCTGCGGCGGGGTCGGTGCCTTGCGCGGGGCGAACCAGTCGCTGCCGCTCTTCTCCCGGGCCGGCTTCTCCGCGGGCGCCGGGTCGGCCGTCGCGCCGCCGTCCCGGGACCGGTCGGCCGTCGCGCTGCTGTCCGGAGCGGACGGGCCGTACGCACGGTCCGCACCGCCCGCGCGGTCCGCCGGTGCGGGTGCCGCCGACGGCGTGCCGGGGCGCGGTGTGCTGCCGGTGCGCTCCGTGTCGGGGCCGCCCGTGGCGATGTCGCTCTCGGCCATCGGCGTACGCATCACGACCGGTGGGATGGGGCGCGACCCGGGGATGTTGATCCGGATGCGCGTCGTCAGCGTCGTCTCGGTCCTCGGTTCCTCGGGCCGGGGCGGATCCACGGATTCCGGGGTGTCGTCCGAGCCGTCCTGCGACGGGTGCAGCGACGGATACTGGCGGGATCCGTACGGCGGCGTACCCGATGGGTACGCGGCCCCACCGCGCCCCTGGGGCCCGGACGACGAACTGTCAGTTTCACGACTCAAAGCAGGTTCTCCCGATTGGCTCCGCCGCCCGTACTTCCCCCATGCCGCAGGCCAGGGGACGGCTCGGCGCGCGCACCACCATACTGGCCGCCGCCGTCGGACACTCCGCGACCGGGGGAAACCTCCACCCGTGCATCACACCTGTGGGGGTTGTCCCGGTCCCGGACTTGGCACTTCAGACGCCGGACCGGGCGTTGCGGGTGGCTGATTGCGGCACTTTTGACGTGGTGGCGCACATCACAGCGACGGCGGTGCCGCCGAGCATGAAGAGCACCAGGCCGAGTTCGTCGCCGAAGACGTAGTCGCCTTCCGGCCGCCCGCTCAGCAGAAGGAACACCGTGATGAACCAGCCGACCGCGGGCGCGAGTGCGCCGATCTGGGTGCCGGTCAGGATGCGGCCGCCGTAGAAGAGGCCCCCGGAGCCCGCCAGCGCGATGATCAACCCGGCCGGGAACCAGGCGGCTTGGACGAGCGTTCCGGCGAGCGCGACGAGGACGCCGAGCACGGCCAGGCCGAAGTAGCCCGCGATCCGGGCCGGGTTCGGCCGGGCGGTGAACGCGGAAGGCTCGGGGGCCCTCGGCGGGGCGCTGGTCCGCGGGGCACGGGAGGCGCCTGCCCGATCGCGGCCCTTGCCCGGGTTGCCGCCTGTTCCACCCCCCTTGCCGGGGTTCGCGCTCATGCCGTCACCCTTGCTACCGCTACCGCTCGCGCCACCGCCCTTGCCGGGGTTCGCGCCCTTGCCGCCGCCGTTACCCGGGTTGCCGCTCATGCCGCACCCCCCGTCGCGTCCGGCAGGCCCGCGAACAGATCGCTCTCGCGGGCGCCCGGGGGCGCCCCCGGGACTCCCCGCACCAGCTGGTACCACTCGGTCGTCAGCAGGGGCTGACCCAGGTCGTTGGAGAGGGCGAAGAAGAGACCGTCCACCACGATCTGGGTGGCATGGGCGCGCATCGCCGCCGACTTCGCCCCGGCGTACGCCGATCCGTCGATCTCCGCGGTGATCTCGTCGCCCGCGACCACTCCCGGGACGTCGTCCACGGCCGCGATGCCCGGGAAGGCGTCCGGCGCCGTGGTGCGCAGCCGGTCGAAGGCGGCCTCGACCACGGGGCGCTCCACCCGGTTCCAGTAGATCTTCGCGACGGTGTGCGGGGCGCCGGTGCCGTGCGCCGGGTCGGCGGCCAGGTCGGCGGCGCGCATCGCGACCCGGTGGGCCTGGATGTGGTCGGGGTGGCCGTAGCCGCCGTCGGGGTCGTAGGTGACCAGGACCTGGGGACGGATCTCGCGGATCACCTCGACGAGGTGGGCGGCCGCCTCGTCCACGGGGGTGGACCAGAAGGAGCCGGGGCGGCCGTTCTGCTCGGCGCCCATCATTCCGGAGTCCCGGTAGCGGCCCGCGCCGCCGAGGAAGCGGTGGTCGGTGACGCCGAGCTCCTTCATCGCCGCGGCCAGCTCGCCGACCCGGTGGGGGCCGAGGACGTCGTCCCGGTCGGCGGCGAGGCGGGCGAGGGCGGGCGGGATGACCTCGCCCTCCTCGCCGAGCGTGCAGGTGACCAGGGTGACGTGGGCGCCCTCGGCCGCATACCTGGCCATGGTGGCGCCGTTGTTGATCGACTCGTCGTCCGGGTGCGCGTGCACCAGCAGCAGACGGCGGGCGGGAAGGTCCTTCATGGGGACCACCCTACGAGCCCGGAGACCCCCCGTGCCCCCGCGCCCGTACCCCGTGCCCGCCCCGGGTCAGAACTTGATGCTGCTGATCATCCCCGCCACGTTGGTCGTCAGGTCGGAGATGGTCGGCGCGATGGACGAGCTCGCGATGTAGAACCCGAGCAGCATGCAGACCACCGCGTGCCCCCCCTTGAGCCCGGATTTCCGGATCAGCAGGAAGACGATGATCGCCAGCAGCACTACCGCCGAAATCGAGAGCGCCACGGCGGTTCACCTCCATCAGTACGGTCGGGACGGGCGGCACACGCGGAGCCAGCGGGTTCATACCCACCGAGCGCTACGGATCATAACTATCCGTGCCAACGCATTGATCGGGGCATTGCAGCACGAGGGGCGCACGAACCGCGCCACGCGGCCGAGTTCGGAGCTAAGTTCGGAGCCATGACCTCGCAGAAGCTGTCCTTTCCCCGCCAGCACGCACGGACCCAGCGGTTCACTCTCGGCGCACCTCGCGCCTTCACCGTCTCACCGGACGAGACACGCGTGATCTTCCTGCGGTCCGCCTCCGGCACCGACCGGACCACCCGCCTCTGGGTGCTCGACCCGGCGACCGGTGAGGAGCGGATCGCCGCCGATCCCGAAGTCCTGCTGGGCGGTTCGGCGGAGAAGCTGTCGCCGCAGGAGCGGGCCCGGCGCGAGCGGACCCGGGAGGGTTCGGCGGGCATCGTCTCCTACGCGGTCGACCGGGCCGCGGAGTTGGCGGCCTTCGCCCTGTCCGGAAAGGTGTACGTGGCCGAGCTGCGGGCCGGGACCGCGCGGGCGCTGCCGGTGCCGGGGCCGGTGATCGACCCGCGCCCCTCGCCCGACGGGCGGCACATCGCGTACGTGGCGAAGGGCGCGCTGCGGGTCGTCGGGGCGCAGGGCGAAGGCGACCGGCCACTGGCCGAGCCGGAGGACTCCCACGTCACCTACGGCCTGGCGGAGTTCGTCGCAGCCGAGGAGATGCACCGCTACCGGGGCTTCTGGTGGTCGCCGGAGTCGGACCGGCTGCTGGTGGCGCGGGCCGACGACAGCCCCGTACAGCGGTGGTGGATCGCCGATCCGGCGCACCCGGAGCGCAAGCCCGCGGAGGTCGCCTATCCGGCGGCGGGGACGCCCAATGCCGAGGTGCGGCTCTTCGTCATGGACCTGGAGGGGGCTCGTACGGAAGTGGTCTGGGACCGGGCCGCGTTCCCGTACCTGGCCCAGGTGCACTGGTCCTCCGCGGGTGCTCCGCTGCTGCTGGTGCAGACCCGCGACCAGCGCGCTCAGCGGTATCTGGCGGTGAATCCGGAGACCGGCGCGACCCGGATCGTGCATGTGGACGAGGACCCGGTGTGGCTGGATCTCTTCCCCGGGGTACCCGCGTGGGCACCGGACGGGCGGCTGGTACGGATCGCGGACGAGGGCGGTGCGCGGGTGCTCGCGGTCGGCGACCGGCTGCTGACCGGCTCCCAGCTGCATGTCCAGTCGGTGCTGGACATCGGGGAGTCCGACATCCTGGTCTCGGCGGTGGCCGGTGAGGACGCCGTCGAGCCGGAGGTCGGGCAGATCCATGTGTACCGGGTCAACGAGCTGGGAATCGAGCGGATTTCCGAAGGGGTGGGTGTGCACTCCGCCGTCCGCTCGGGCGGTCTGACCGTGGTGGTCTCGGCCGTCCCCGAGGAGCCAGGAGCCGCCGCGTGGGTGCTGCGGGACGGCAAGCGGCTGGCCCGGATCGCGAGCTTCGCCCAGGATCCGGTTCTCTCCGCCGTCGTGACGCTCACCGAGGGGGGCGCACGGCGGATTCCGTGCGCCGTGCTACTTCCCACGGGCTACCGGGAATCGGATGGTCCGCTTCCGGTCCTGATGGATCCGTACGGCGGTCCGCACGGCCGCCGGGTGGTCGCCGCCCACAACGCGCACCTGACCTCGCAGTGGTTCGCGGACCAGGGCTTCGCGGTGGTCGTCGCGGACGGGCGGGGCGCGCCGGGCCGCTCGCCCGCCTGGGAGAAAGCGGTGCGGGACGACTTCACCCTTACCCTGGACGACCAGATCGAGGCGCTCCGGGCGCTCGCCGAGCGGTTCCCGCTCGATCTGTCCCGGGTCGCCATCCGGGGCTGGTCGTACGGGGGTTACCTCTCCGGCCTCGCGGTGCTGCGCCGCCCCGACGTCTTCCACGCGGCCGTGGTGGGCGCTCCGGTGACGGACTGGCGGCTGTACGACACCCACTACACCGAGCGCTATCTCGGAGACCCGTCGAAGCAGCCCGAGGTGTACGCGTCCAATGCGCTGGTCACCGACGAGGGGCTGTCCGAGCCCGCCGAGCAGCTCCGCCCGATGATGATCGTCCACGGGCTCGCCGACGACAACGTGGTCGTCGCGCACGCCCTGCGGCTGTCCTCGGCGCTGCTGTCGGCCGGGCGGCCGCACGAGGTGCTGCCGCTGAGCGGGGTGACGCACATGACGCCGCAGGAGCAGGTCGCGGAGAACCTGCTCCTGCTTCAGGTGGACTTCCTCAAGCGCTCGCTGGGGCTGACCGGAAGCTGAGGCCTCGGCACCCCGCCCGCCTCTCCCTCACCGGCTCGCCGGCTCACCAGCGGGGCGGCGAGGAGGGCGGGGGTCCGAAGCCACCGCCCTGCGGAGGTCCGGATACGGGCGGGTGCCCGGGGGCGGGCGGGTAGCCCTGCGCTCCCGGCCCGCCGGGGGCCTGAGCGCCCCAGGGCCCCGGCGGGCCCCAGCCACCGCCCCAGGAGTTCGGGCCGCCCCACGGGCCCGTGGCTCCGCCGGGGGACCGCTCGACACCCTTGCGGGCGAGGACGATGATCACGGCGATGCCGGCGAGGAGCGAGGTGACGAAGCTCAGCAGGTTCAGCTGCCCCTCGATGTCCATGCCGGCGAACCCGTCGAACATGTCGAAGTGGATCGCGCGCGCCACGCCCAGCACGCCGGAGCAGAGCGCGAACCCGCCCGCGATCAGGCCGAGCGGTCGCGCGTTGACCGCTCCCGCGACCGCTCCGACGGCCGCCGCCAGGAACATCAGGACGAGCACCGCGTTGACCCACCCGGGCGGCCCCTCGGTCAGCGGGGTGTGCAGGGGCCTCCCGCCGATGAACCACGCGGGATAGAGGTTGGACGGATAGACGAACGGCTGCCGGATCTCCCAGCCGGCGAAGACCACGGCCTGGAAACCGAGGAGCAGGAGAGCGGCCACCCCCGCCCCGCGCCCAGGACCCAGGGGACGCACCCCGCCCTCGGGGGCGGGGCGGCGGCCGGCGGCCCCGGCGACGATCAGGCCGACGGAGGCGGCGAGCGCCGCGTACGTGGTGAGCAGAGCCCGGTCGCGCAGGTCCTCCGGGGCCAGGGCGTCGCCCACCGTCCAGACACCGGGCAGCCGCAGCGCGAAGGTGACGATCCCGGTGACGACCAGGACCGAAGCGGCGGCGGTGGAACGCAGCGCGGCCACGGCGGCCGCGATGTAGGCCACCAGCAGGACGAAGGTGGTCGACGTGGTGGCGGGCCGCAGGCCTGTCCGCAGGTCGGCGGTGCCCGACCAGTACTCCCACACGGCCACGGGCCCGTCGGCGGCCCGCACGTCCCGCACGATCCAGGCCAGGGCCATCAGTGCCAGCACCGCGCACAGAACGGCGCCGGTGATTCTCGCTCCCCGTGTAAGTGTCACCCGGCGATACTCCACCGCCCCGAACGAATGAACAAGGTGACAACGAATCAGCAGGTCGACGCGGGCAACGGGGGGGGCGACGGGAAACCGGCCGGGGCGACAGGACGACGCTCCGGCCGGTTCACGGCACCCGCACGGCCGTACGCTGTACAGCATGGAGCGTTCGTATATCGGTGTGGCGACGGGCGAGTTGCCGGCTTGTTAACGAATCTGATGCCGTTTTACGGTGCTTCGTCCTTCGTGGGCCCCGGCTGGGACCCGTCGTCCCCCGGCCCTGGCCCGTCGTCCCCCGGCTCGGGCACGTCCTCGACCGGTCGCCGCCCCGGGATCTCCAACTCCCCCTCCTGCGGCACCACATGCTTCTCCTCCGCGAAGTGGCAGGCCGAGTCGTGCCGGGCAGGGGTGTCGGAGAACCGGAACTCCGCGGGGACCGCCAGCAGCGGCACCTCCAGTTCGCACCGCTCCTGCGCCTTCCAGCACCGGGTACGGAAGCGGCAGCCGGAGGGGATGTTGGCGGGCGAGGGGACGTCGCCGTGCAGGATGATCCGCTCCCGGTGGGCGCGGGCCTCCGGGTCCGGTACGGGCACGGCGGAGAGCAGCGCCTGCGTGTACGGGTGGGTGGGGTGGTCGTAGATCTCCGCGTCCGTGCCGATCTCCACGATCCGGCCGAGGTACATCACGCCGACCCGGTCGGAGATGTGCCGGACGATGGAGAGGTCGTGCGCGATGAAGATGAAGCTCAGGCTGAATTCGGCCTGGAGCCGGTCCAGCAGGTTGACGACCTGGGCCTGTACGGAGACGTCGAGCGCCGAGACCGGTTCGTCGGCGACGATGATCTCCGGGTTGAGGGCGAGTCCCCGGGCGATGCCGATGCGCTGGCGCTGGCCGCCGGAGAACTGGTGCGGATAGCGGTTGATGTACTCCGGGTTGAGCCCGACGACGTCCAGCAGATCCTGGACCTTCTGGCGGCGGCTGCCCTTGGGGGCGACCTCGGGGTGGATCTCGTACGGCTCCCCGATGATGTCGCCGACCGTCATGCGCGGGTTCAGCGAGGTGTACGGGTCCTGGAACACCATCTGGATGTTGCGGCGCACGGCCTTCAGCGCCCGGCCGGACAGCCGCGAGACGTCCTCGCCCTTGTAGCGGATCGCGCCCGCGGTGGGGCGTTCCAGATGCACGAGCATCTTGGCGACGGTCGACTTGCCGCAGCCGGACTCCCCCACGATGCCCAGCGTCTCGCCCGCGTGGAGGTCGAAGTCGACACCGTCGACGGCCCGGACCGCGCCGATCTGCCGCTTGAAGAGGATGCCCTGGGTGAGCGGGTAGTGCTTGGCGAGGCCGCGCACTTCGAGGATCGGGTCGCCGTCGGCGTACGGCTTGCCGCCCTCCCCCGCCTTGGACAGCAGGGTGGACCCCGCCGCACCGCCCCCGCTCCCCTCGTTCCGGTCGCCGTCAGCGTGCATCGAGCGTCTCCTTCCAGAAGTGGCAGGCGCTCCTGCGCTGTTCGTCCACCTCGTAGAGGGGTGGCACATCGGTGCGGCACACGTCCTGGGCCATCGGGCAGCGGGGGTTGAACGCGCAGCCCGGCGGGATGCGGAGCAGGTTGGGCGGCAGGCCCTTGATCGCGTAGAGCTCCTGGCCCTTCTGGTCCAGGCGCGGGATCGACCGGAGGAGGCCCTTGGTGTACGGGTGGGCGGGCGCCTTGTAGATCTCGTGGACGGGCGCGGTCTCCACGATCCGGCCCGCGTACATCACCGCGATCTTGTCCGCGACGTCGGCGACCACACCGAGATCGTGGGTGATGAGGATGAGGCCCATGTTCAGCTCGCGCTGGAGCTCGGCGAGCAGGTCCATGACCTGGGCCTGGACGGTGACGTCGAGGGCGGTGGTCGGCTCGTCCGCGATGATCAGGGACGGTTCGAGGGCCATCGCCATGGCGATCATGATGCGCTGGCGCATCCCGCCGGAGAACTGGTGCGGGTAGTTGCCGACCCGTTCCTTGGCGGCCGGGATGCGGACCCGGTCCATCAGCTCGACCGACTTGGCCTTCGCGTCCTTGCGGGACATCCCGCGGTGGACGACGAACATCTCGCCGAGCTGCTGGCCGACGGTGAGGACCGGGTTGAGGGACGACAGGGCGTCCTGGAAGATCATGGCCATCTCCTGGCCCCGGATCCTGCGCCGCTCCTCCGGCTTGAGCTTCAGCAGGTCCTGGTCCTTGAAGAGGATCTCGCCGCCCGCGATCTTCCCGGGGGGCATGTCGAGGATGCCCATGATCGCCTGCGCGGTGACGGACTTGCCGGAGCCGGACTCGCCGAGGACGGCGAGCGTCTCGCCCTCGGCCACCGAGTAATTGACCCCGTTGACGGCCTTGGCGATCCCGTCGCGGGTGTGGAACTCCACATGCAGATCGCGCACTTCGAGCAACATGGCAACCGGCTCCTCAGCGCAGCTTGGGGTCGAGGGCGTCGCGCACCGCGTCGCCGAGCATGATGAAGGCGAGCACGGTGATCGCCAGTGCCCCGGCGGGCCAGAGCAGCATGTGCGGGGCGTTGCGGACGTAGTTGGCGGCCGCGGAGATGTCGATGCCCCACGAGACCGCCGGGTCCTTCAGGCCGACGCCGAGGAAGGACAGGGTCGCCTCCAGCGAGATGTAGGTGCCGAGCGCGATGGTCGCCACGACGATGACGGGGGCGATGGCGTTCGGGGTGATGTGGCGCAGCAGCATCCGGGAGTTGGAGGCGCCCAGTGCGCGGGCCGCCTGGACGTAGTCGTTCTGCTTGGCGGTGATCACCGAGCCGCGGGCGATACGGGCGATCTGGGGCCAGCCGAGCAGGACGATGAAGCCGACGACGGGCCAGACGGTGGAGCTGGTGACGACGGAGAGGAAGACCAGGCCGCCGAGGACGACGGGGATGCCGAAGAAGACATCGGTGAGGCGGGAGAGGACCGAGTCCCACCAGCCGCCGAAGAAGCCCGCGAGCCCGCCCAGCACGCTGCCGAGGATCGCGACGCCGAGGGTGGCGCAGACGCCGACGGTGACCGAGGTCCGGGTGCCGTAGACGACGCGGGTGTAGACGTCGCGGCCCTGCGGGTCGAAGCCGAAGGGGTGGCCGGGCTCCGAGCCCTTCTGGGCGTCGTCCAGGTCGGCCTGGAGGGGGTCGCCGCTCGCGATGAGCGAGGGCCAGATCGAGATGATCACCAGGAAGAGGATGACCAGCGCGGAGATGATGAAGACCGGGTTGCGCCGCAGGTCGCGCCAGGCGTCGGACCACAGGCTGCGGGGCTTTCCGGCCGGGCCGGTGCCCTCGGGTCCGCCCGGGGTCTTCTCCAGGCTGGCGCCCTCCTCCAGGGCGAGGTCCATCGCGCCGCCGGCTCCCGCCGGGGAGATCGCTCCGTCCGATGACTGCGGCTCAGGCATAGCGGATCCTCGGGTCGAGTACGGCGTACAGGAGGTCGACGATCAGGTTGGCGGCCAGGAAGACGAGGACGAGGATCGTGACGAACCCGACGACGGTCTGGGAGTTCTGGCGCAGGATTCCCTGGTAGAGCTGGTAACCGACCCCGTGGATGTTGAAGATCCGCTCGGTGACGATGGCCCCGCCCATCAGGGCTCCCACGTCCGTACCGATGAAGGTGACGACGGGGATCAGCGAGTTGCGCAGCAGGTGCCGGACGACGACCCGGCGGCGGGGCAGCCCCTTGGCGACGGCGGTGCGTACGTAGTCGGCGCGGGCGTTCTCGGCGATCGAGGTCCGGGTGAGCCGGGTGACGTAGGCGAGCGAGACCGAGGCGAGGACGAGGCCGGGGACGAGCAGTTCGTCGATGGTGGGGTCCGGGGAGACCGAGGGTTTGATGATGCCCCACTTGACGCCGAGGAGGAGCTGGAGCAGCAGGCCGGTGACGAAGGTCGGGACGGCGATGACGACCAGCGTGAGGATGAGGACGGTGGTGTCGACGGGGCGGCCGCGCCGCAGGCCGGTGACGACGCCGAGGCTGATGCCGATGACGATCTCGAAGGCGATCGCGACGACGGTGAGCCGGATCGTGATCGGGAAGGCCGTGGCCATCAGCTCGGTGACCTTCTGCCCGTTGAACGCGGTGCCGAAGTCGCCGGTGAAGACGTTGCCCATGTACGTCAGGTATTGCTGCCAGACCGGCTTGTCGAGGCCGAACTCGGCGCGCAGCTGGGCGGCGGTGGCCGGATCGCACTGGCGGTCGCCGCAGAGACCCGCGATGGGGTCACCCATCACGTTCACCATGAGGAAGATCAGCAGCGTGGTGCCGAAGAAGACGGGGATCATCTGCAGCAGCCGCCGGATCACATAACGTCCCATGAGGGGCTCCGGGGGTCGGGGCGGGCTCGGCGGAGGGGTGCGCGGACGGCCGGGACGCGCGTCGGGCGTCCCGGCCGTCCGGTATCAGCAGGTCACTTGACGGTGATCTCTTCGTAGACCGGGACGCTGAAGGGGTTCAGTGCGACGTTGTCGATCCGGTCCGAGTAGCCGGCGCTGCCGTTCTGGTACCAGAGCGGGATGGAGGGCATCTGCTCGACGAGCACCTGCTCCGCCTCCTGGAAGGTGGTGACGGCCGCCGCCTTGTCACTCTCGGCGTTGGCCTGGTCGACCAGGTCGTCGAACTCCTCGTTGGTCCACTTGCCGTCGTTGGAGGGGGCGTTGGTGTAGTAGAGCGGCTGGAGGAAGTTCTGGATGAGCGGGTAGTCCATCTGCCAGCCCGCGCGCCAGGGCCCGGTCATCTTCTGGGTGGAGACCTGGTTGCGGAAGTCAGCGAAGGTGCCGACCGGGCCGCCGACGCAGGCCTGGTTGTTGCCCATGACGTTGTTGATGCTGTTGCAGACGGCGTCGACCCACTCCTTGTGGGAGCCGGTGTCCGCGTTGTACGAGATCTTCAGCTGGCCGCCGGGGATGCCGCCGCCCTCGTCGATCAGCCTCTTGGCCTCGTCCTTGTCGTACGTGCACTCCTTGCCGCAGAGGCCTTCCTTGTAGCCGCCCTCCTCGCCGAGGACCGGGGAGGTCCAGTCGGATGCCGGGGTACGGGTCTTCTGGAAGATCTGGTCGGTGATCTGCGGCCGGTTGATCGCCATCGAGAGGCCCTGGCGGACCTTGCGGGCGTCGTCGGTGTTCCATTCGTCGTCGTAGAACGGGAAGGAGAGGGTCTGGATGATGCCGGCGGGGGTGTTGATGTACCGGTCGCCCAGGTCCTGCTCGACGTTCCGGAGCTGGGAGGCGGGCACGTCGTCGACGAGGTCGAGGTTGCCTGAGGTCAGCGAGGTGTAGGCGGTGTTGTTGTCGGTGAAGACCTTGAGGTCCACGCCGCCGTTCTGCGCCTTGTCGTCGCCCGGGTAGTCGTCCCAGCGGCGCAGGTTCATCGAGGAGCCCTTGGCGTAGGACTCGACGGTGTACGGGCCGTTGCCGATGGGCTTGGAGAGCCAGGCGTCGTGGTCGTCGTAGAACGCCTTGGGCAGCGGGACGAAGGCGGAGTAGCCGAGGGTGTCGGGCCACAGGGAGAACTTCTGGGTGAGCTTGGCGGTGAAGGTCAGGTCGTCGACGACCTTCAGTCCGGACATGGTCTCGGCGGAGGCGGTGCCGGACTCCGGGTGGACCGTGTCGTAGCCCTCGATGTACTGGAAGAAGTAGGCGTTCTTCTGGTTGTTCTTCAGCGCGGCGCCGTAGTTCCAGGCGTCGACGAAGGAGTTGGCGGTGACCTTCTCGCCGTTGGAGAACGTCCAGCCGTCCTTCAGCTTGATCGTGAAGGTCTGGGAGTCCGTCGTGTCGATGGACTCGGCGATCATGTTCTGGGCCTCGCCGGTCCTCGGGTCGTAGCGGATCAGCCCGCGGAAGACCATGTCGAGGACCTTGCCGCCCTGCACCTCGTTGGTGTTGGCCGGTTCCAGCGGGTTCTGCGGGTCGCCCCAGGAGGAGCTGACGATCCCGTCGGCGCCGCTGCCGCCGCCGCTGTCGTCCCCGCCACCGCAGGCTGTCGCGGCCAGGGCGACGGCCACCGCACATGCGGCCCACCTGACGTGTGTGGCTCCGCGCATGGAGTGCCTCCTAGAGTCATCGAGTAGCTCAATGCCTCATATCACCCCATAACACCACTCATCGCATGCGGGCTTACCCCGTACGGGCACGGGGGTGCGCGGACACGACGATGCCCGGCCCCCACGGGGGACCGGGCATCGTTCGTCGAGCTACCGAAAGAGGTTACGCCGCGTGCACGACGTCCTTCTCCTCGGCGAAGTGGCACGCCGACTCGTGCGCGGCCGGGGTGGCCCCCGACACGAAGCGCTCGGGGATCGCCAGCAGCGGCTCCTCCGTCGCGCAGCGCTCCTCGGCCTTCCAGCACCGGGTACGGAAGCGGCAGCCGGACGGCGGGTTCGCCGGGGACGGAACGTCACCGGTCAGGATGATCCGCTCGCGCCCCTCGCGGGCCGCCGGGTCCGGCACCGGGACCGCCGACAGCAGCGCCTGGGTGTAGGGGTGCGTCGGGTGGTCGTAGATCTGGGTGTCCGTACCGATCTCGGCCATCTTGCCCAGGTACATCACGCCGACGCGGTCGGAGATGTGCCGGACGATGGAGAGGTCGTGCGCGATGAAGACGTAGGACAGGTTGAACTCGTCCTGGAGCTTCCCCATCAGGTTGATGACCTGCGCCTGCACCGACACGTCGAGCGCGGAGACCGGCTCGTCGCAGATGATGATCTCCGGGTTGAGCGCGAGGCCCCGGGCGATGCCGATGCGCTGGCGCTGACCGCCGGAGAACTGGTGCGGGTACCGGTTGATGTACTCCGGGTTCAGACCCACGACGTCCAGGAGCTCCTGGACGCGGCGGCGCCGGTCGCCCTTCGGGGCCACCTCGGGGTGGATCTCGAAGGTCTCCCCGATGATGTCGCCGACCGTCATGCGCGGGTTCAGCGAGGTGTACGGGTCCTGGAACACCATCTGGATGTTGCGGCGCACGGCCTTCAGCGCACGGCCGGACAGCTTGGTGATGTCCTGGCCCTTGTAGAAGACCTCACCGGCGGTGGCCCGCTCCAGCGTCATCAGGAGCTTGGCGACCGTGGACTTGCCGCAGCCGGACTCCCCGACGATGCCCAGGGTCTCACCGGCGTACAGGTCGAAGGAGATCCCGTCGACGGCCTTGACCGCGCCGATCTGCTTCTTGAAGAGAATGCCCTGAGTCAGCGGGAAGTGCTTGACCAGGTTGCGCACCTGGAGAATCGGCTCCCCCTGGCCGGCGGGCGCGTCGACGGCGGCTACGGCCTCCGCCTCGGTCGCGGCGTCCGCGGTCTCCACGTCGGAGACGTTCGGGGTGGCGTCCACGGGCTCCTTCTTGAGCTCAGCCATGGATCGTCTCCTTCCAGAAGTGGCACGCGCTGCCGCGGCCGACCAGCTCAAGGCCGTCCTGCTCGGTCACCGGAGCGAGCGGCGGGACGTCCGTACGGCAGATGTCCTGCGCCTTGGGGCAACGCGGACTGAAGGCACAACCGGCGGGGATGCGCGTGAGGTTGGGCGGCAGACCCTTGATGGCGTAGAGCTCCTGGCCCTTCTGGTCCAGGCGCGGGATCGAGTCCAGCAGACCACGGGTGTACGGGTGCGCCGGGCGGCTGTACAGCTCGCCCACCGGGGCCGTCTCCACGATCCGGCCCGCGTACATCACGGCGATCTTGTCCGCGACGTCGGCGACCACGCCGAGGTCGTGGGTGATCAGGATCAGGCCCATGTTGTACTCGCGCTGGAGCTCGGCCAGCAGGTCCATGACCTGGGCCTGCACCGTCACGTCGAGCGCGGTGGTCGGCTCGTCCGCGATGATCAGGTCCGGCTCCAGGGCCAGCGCCATGGCGATCATGATGCGCTGGCGCATACCGCCGGAGAACTGGTGCGGGTAGTCCGAGATACGGGCCGCCGCCGCCGGGATCTTGACCTGGTCCATCAGCTCGATGGACCTGGCCTTGGCGTCCTTGCGGGACAGGCCCTGGTGCACCCGGAACATCTCGCCCAGCTGGTAGCCGACGCTGAGGACCGGGTTCAGCGAGGACAGGGCGTCCTGGAAGATCATCGCGATCTTGCGGCCGCGGATCCTCCGGCGCTCCTCGTTGGACATCTTCAGCATGTCCTGACCGCGGAAGAGGATCTCGCCCTGCGTGATCTTCCCGGGCGGCATGTCGAGGATGCCCATGATGGTCTGCGCGGTCACGGACTTGCCGGAGCCGGACTCACCCAGCACCGCGAGAGTCTCGCCGGCGCTGACGGTGTAGTTCACACCGTTGACCGCCTTGGCCACACCGTCACGGGTGTGGAACTCCACGTGCAGGTCACGGACGTCGAGCAGTGGACCGTCGCCACTCACGGACTCCCGCGGTGCGGGGACGTGAGCCGTCTTGTCGATGGTGGTCACGAACGCCTCCCTCAGCGCATCTTGGGGTCGAGGGCGTTGCGGACCGCATCGCCGAACATCAGGAAGGACAGCACCGTGATCGAGACCATCACCGAGGGGATGATCAGGACGTACGGAGCGTTGCGGAGCTGGTCCTTCGCAGCGGACACATCGATGCCCCACGAGACCGTCGGCTCGGCGAGGCCGATACCGAGGAACGACAGGGTGGCCTCGGCGGCGATGTAACCGCCGAGCGCGATGGTGGCGACCACGATCACCGGAGCGATGGCGTTCGGCAGGATGTGCCGCGTCAGAATCCGGGTGGTGGAGGCGCCGAGCGCCTTGGCGGCGACGACGTAGTCGGCCTGCTTGATCGTGATCACCGAGCCGCGGGCGACACGGGCGATCGAGGTCCAGCCGAGGAAGGCCATCGACAGGATCACGACCCAGACCGAGCGCTCCTCGAAGGTGGTCAGGATGACCATGGCGCCGACGATGAAGGGGACACCGAAGAAGACGTCGGTGACGCGCGAGAGGATCGTGTCGATCCAGCCGCCGAAGTAACCGGCGATCATGCCGACGATGAGGCCGGTGATGGTGACCGCGAGGGTCACGACGACGCCGACGGTGATGGAGGCACGGGCCCCGTAGATGAGACGCGCGTAGATCGAGCGCCCCTGGCCGTCGTAGCCGAGCCAGTCCGGGGCGAAGAAGTTGCCCCAGTTCGGGTGCTGGAGATAGTGCTTGGCCAGGTCCGCGTCGCGCGGCGAGGCACTGGTGAACAGGCTCGGGAAGGCCGCCATCACGGCGAGCAGCACGATCAGCACCATCGAGACGAGGAACAGCGGGTTCCGGCGCAGGTCGTGCCAGGCGTCGGACCAGAGGCTGCGGGGCTTGCCGGGCGCGGGCCCTGCGTCTGTCGCGGCGGGCGTCTGACCGGCGGCGGCCGGGACGTCGGTGCTCTTCTTGAGTGCGGTGGTGTCAGGCATACCGGATCCTCGGGTCCAGGACCGCGTAGAGCAGGTCGACGAGCAGGCTGCAGACGAGGTAGACGATGACGAGCAGCGTCACGATGCCGACCACCGTGGCGCCCTCGCGCTTCCCCAGGGCCTCGAACACGAGCTGTCCGACACCCTTGATGTTGAAGATGCCCTCGGTGACGATCGCGCCGCCCATCAGGGCGCCGATGTCGGTGCCGAGGAAGGTGACGACCGGGATCAGCGAGTTGCGCATCAGGTGGACGCCGATGACACGGCGGCGCGGCAGGCCCTTGGCGACGGCCGTGCGCATGTAGTCCGCGCGCAGGTTCTCGGCGACCGAGGTACGCGTGAGACGGGCAACGTAGGCGAGCGACAGCGACGCCAGCACGACGGCCGGCATGATCAGCTCGCCGTTGGTCGGTTCGATACTCACGTTGGGCTTGGCTATGCCGAGCTGGAACGCGAAGAGGTGCTGAACGAGGAAGCCCAGGACGAAGGAGGGCATGGAGATCAGCACCAGCGTCAGGCCGAGCAGACCGCGGTCCCGGAGGGACTCGGCCTTCAGACCCGCAATGATGCCGAGCGAGATCCCGGCGACGACCGTGAAGACGAACGCGAAGATCGCGAGTCTGACGGTGATCGGGTAGGCATCGGCGATGACGTCGGCCACCGGGCGCTGCGTCCCGATCTGTGTGCCGAGGTCCCCCTGGAACAGGTTGCCCAGGTAGTTCAGATACTGCATCCAGATCGGCTGGTCGAGACCGAGGTCCGCCTTGATCTGCGCGATCTGGGTGGCGTCTACGTGCTGTTCACCGGCAAGTGCTCTGACGGGGTCGCCGGGCAGTGCGTACATCATCAGGAAGACCAGCAGGGTCGACCCGATGAAGACCGGGATCATCTGGAGCAGTCGTCGTGCGACATAGCGCCCCATGGGTGCCTCCGTGTGGGGATAACTGCGGCGCGGGGGCCGCCTCTTGGCAGAGGCGGCCCTCGCGCCTCCGGTCGCGCCGATGACCGACGCGACCGGATGACGGCCAGGTGGGGAAATGACCCGCAGGCGTGTTACTTGGTGGTGACGCCGGTCAGTTCGAGGTCACCGTGGAAGTCGACCTTGACGTTGTCGACGTTCTTTCCGTGGCCGCCGTTGATGCGGTAGTACCAGAGCGGGATCGCCGGCATCTTCTCGACGAGCGCCTTCTCGACCTCCTGGTAGGCGGCGACGGACTCTTCCAGCGAGTCGGCCTTGTCGCCCTTGGCCATCAGCTCGTCGATCTCCTTGTCGGAGAAGCGACCGTTGTTGGACTCCGCCTTGGAGTGGTAGAGCTCCTTGATGAAGTTCACGTTGACCGGGTAGTCGGCGACCCAGCCACCGCGGTACATGCCCTTGACCTCGTCGTTGTCACGAGCCTCAAGGTCGGTCGGGAAGTCCGGCTTGGCGTCGCCGACGCAGTCGATCCCGGTGGAGTTGCGGATGGACTCGCAGACCGCGGTCACCCACTCCTTGTGCCCGCCGTCCGCGTTGTACTGGATGGAGAACTTGTCACCCGGGACACCGCCACCCTCCTTGATGAGGGCCTTGGCCTTGACCGGGTCGAACTTCAGGAAGTCCGACTCAAGCTGCTGGTTGCCCTTGACCTGCGGCGGCGTGAAGCTCGTCGCGGGCGTACGGGTGCTGTTCAGGACGGTCTTGGTGATCGTGTCACGGTCGATCGCCATGGACAGACCCTGGAGGACCTTGGGGTCGATGTCCTTGAAGGTGTCCGTGTAGAACGCCGGGACCAGCGTCTGGATCGCGGCGTACGGCTGCTCGATGGCGCCGTCACCGAGGTCCGACTTGTACTTGGGCAGGTCACGCGGACCGACCTGGCGGATGATGTCCAGGTTGCCCGAGACGACGTCCGCGTAAGCGGCCTCGACGGTCGTGTAGTTCTTGAACTGGATGCCCTTGTTGGCAGCCTTGTTCGGGCCCTGGTACTGGTCCCAGGCCTTGACCTGGATCAGCTTCTTGCGGTCCCACTTCTCGAAGGTGTACGGACCGTTACCGATCGGCTTGAGGCCGAACGCCTTCGGGTCGTCGTAGAACACCTTCGGCAGCGGCGCGAACGTCGAGTAGCCGAGCTTGTAGTTGAAGTACGGAACCTTCTCCGCCAGCTCGATGGTGAAGGTGGTGTCGTCCACGGCCGTCAGACCCGACATCTTGTCGGCCTTCGGCTCACCCTTCTCCGGGTGGACGTCCGCGTAGCCCTTGATGTCGGCGAACCAGAACGCGTTCTGCTGCTTGTTCTTGACGTTGGCGTACCAGTTCCACGCGTCGATGTAGGACTGCGCGGTGACGTCCTCGCCGTTGTGGAACTTCCAGCCCTTCTTGAGCTTGACGGTCCACGTCTTGGAGTCCTCGGTCTCCACGGACTCGGCGTTCGTGAGAACGATCTCGCCCTTGGAGTCGAAGTCCAGCAGCTGGGTGAACAGCGACTGGATGACGTAGGAGCCGTTGCTCTCGTTGGTGTCGGCCGGCATCAGCAGCTTCTGAGGCTCACCGACGTCGATCGAGACGTAACCGGCGGGCTGACCCGACGTGTTCTTCTTGTCACCGTCACCACTGCCGCCGCCACAGGCCGTCGCGGCCAGGGCGATGATTGCCGCTCCCGCGACCCACTTGGCGCTCTTGGCACCGCGCATGGGTTTCCTCCTCATGAGTCCACTTTTTGACTACAAGAAGGGCACTGGAGAGATTCACCGACACCCCTGACGGTGATCGTTCAGTGCCCCGAGTGTGCTCGTGAGTCGGCACTCCCCACAGTGCGTGACCCATTGACCCGAGCTCAATGGAGCCAACTATTGAGTACGACCGGGCTGTAAACCACACTTAAAGGGTCTCGGTTTGACAACATCAGACCCCCCCGTGTGCCCGAAATCCGGACAAAGCGATCCCAGACAGACACGCCCGAAACGGACTGTTAACACATGTTCCGGAGAGCGACCCCCGATATCCGGACACCACGGTCAGGAAAAGCGATTGACGAAGGCCCGGCCCCCCACAGTGTCTGTGGGGGGCCGGGCCTTCTGTCAATGCCTGTGCTGACGGTCCGTCCGACCGGATGAATCGCGATCGGACGGACCTTCGCATACGGAGCGTGCGCCTCCGACCGTGCCGAGCCTCTGGAGGGGCTCAGGAAGCAGGCGCTCGCTCAGCGCTGCTCGGCGCGGACTCAGCCGTACCTGGCGACGGCTCAGCCGTGCTCGGCTCGGACTCAGCCGTTCTTGGCGCGCGAGGCGGCGCGGCTGCGCTCCCTCTGGTCCAGGACGACCTTGCGGATACGCACGGTCTCCGGGGTCACCTCGATGCACTCGTCCTCGCGGCAGAACTCCAGGGACTGCTCCAGCGACAGCTTGCGGGCCGGGACCACGTTCTCCGTGGTGTCCGCGGAGGCCGCACGCATGTTGGTGAGCTTCTTCTCCTTGGTGATGTTCACGTCCATGTCGTCGGCCCGGGAGTTCTCGCCGATGATCATGCCCTCGTAGACCTCGGTGCCGGCCTCGGTGAAGATGACACCGCGCTCCTGGAGGTTGACCATCGCGAACGGCGTGACGGAGCCCGCGCGGTCGGCCACCAGCGAGCCGTTGTGACGCGTACGCAGGTCACCGAACCACGGCTCGTGGCCCTCGAAGATCGAGTGCGCGATGCCGGTGCCGCGGGTCTGGGTCAGGAACTCCGTACGGAAGCCGATGAGGCCGCGGGAGGGCACGATCCACTCCATGCGGACCCAGCCCGAACCGTGGTTCGTCATGGTCTCCATACGGCCCTTGCGGGTCGCCATGAGCTGGGTGATGGCGCCGAGGTGCTCCTCGGGGGAGTCGATCGTCATGCGCTCGATCGGCTCGTGGGTCTTGCCGTCGATCTGCTTGGTGACGACCTCGGGCTTGCCTACGGTCAGCTCGAAGCCCTCGCGGCGCATCTGCTCGACCAGGATGGCGAGCGCGAGCTCACCGCGGCCCTGGACCTCCCAGGCGTCGGGCCGCTCGGTGTCCAGGACGCGGAGCGAGACGTTACCGATCAGCTCGCGGTCCAGGCGGTCCTTCACCTGGCGGGCGGTGACCTTGTGGCCCTTGCCGCCCTTGCCGACGAGCGGCGAGGTGTTGGTGCCGATGGTCATCGAGATGGCGGGCTCGTCGACCGTGATCAGCGGCAGCGCGATCGGGTTCTCGGGGTCGGCCAGGGTCTCGCCGATCATGATGTCCGGGATACCGGCGATGGCGCAGATGTCGCCCGGGCCCGCCACCTCGGCCGGCTTGCGGGTGAGCGCCTCCGTCATCATCAGCTCGGTGATGCGGACGCTGGACATGGTGCCGTCGCGCTTGATCCAGGTGACGGTCTGGCCCTTGCGCAGCTCGCCCTGCTCGACGCGGCACAGCGCGATACGGCCGAGGAAGTTGTCGGCGTCCAGGTTGGTGACGTGGGCCTGGAGCGGCGCGTCCTCGTCGTACTCCGGGGCCGGGACGTGCGACAGGATCGTGGAGAAGAAGGGCTCCAGGTTCTCGCTGTCCTGCGGGACGGTGCCGTCCTCGGGCTTGGTCAGCGAGGCGACGCCGTCACGGGCACAGGCGTAGACGATCGGGAACTCGATCTGGTCCTCGTCCGCGTCCAGGTCCAGGAACAGGTCGTACGTCTCGTCGACGACCTCGGCGATCCGGGAGTCGGGGCGGTCCGTCTTGTTGATGCACAGGATGACCGGCATCTTCGCGGCCAGCGCCTTGCGCAGCACGAAGCGGGTCTGGGGCAGCGGGCCCTCGGAGGCGTCGACGAGCAGCACGACCGCGTCCACCATCGACAGACCGCGCTCGACCTCGCCGCCGAAGTCGGCGTGGCCGGGGGTGTCGATGATGTTGATCGTGATCGGGTCCCCGCCGTCCTTGGGGTGGTACTTCACCGCCGTGTTCTTGGCGAGGATCGTGATGCCCTTCTCACGCTCCAGGTCGTTCGAGTCCATCATGCGGTCGTCGAGCGACTCGGCAGCGTGCGCGGCGAAGGAGCCGGCCTGCTTGAGCATGGCGTCGACCAGCGTGGTCTTGCCGTGGTCGACGTGGGCGACGATGGCTACGTTACGGATGTCGTGGCGCGTGGGCATGGGTGGCTTGCGCTTCTCTCGGATCGTGGGATCAGGCGTCTCAGTCGGTCTTCGAGTCCTCGTACGCCCGCCGGGCGGCACGCCACGGCTCGTCCCATGGTACGGGCCCTGCGCCCACCGGGCTTCCCGGGCCGATCCGCAGAGGCGGTCTTCCCGTGTGATTCAGGCGATATTCAGCCGGTGTCAAGGGCGGAGGAGGGCCCTTGGGTGCTGCGGTGAGCCGATGTCAAGGTGCTGCCGGGCCCGTGGGAGGCCGGTGGGGGGAGCTGTGGTGGAGCTCTGGCGAAGCTTTTGGGGGGGGTGAGGAGTGGTGAAGCGATGAACGGCCCGGGTCAGGGCAGGAACCACATTGCCCGCCGGGTAAACCGGCGGGCAAGGGTTTTGAGGTGCATCTGAGCTTGGCGGCGGAGGGGCGGGGCGCTTCCCCGCTACTTCTTGCGGTCTGCGGGGGAACCTGCCGCTTTCCGGTTCTTGAACCCGATGTCCTGATACCGGGGGGCGGCGAACCCGAAGGCGCCGACGTTCACGAGCTTTTTGTCGACCGCGACGAGCTGAGGGCGCTGGAAGAGCGGAATCGATCCGGCGGCGGCCCAGATCCGGGCGTCCGCCTGCTTCATCAGCTCCCTCGCGGCCTTCTCGTCCAGCTCGGCGACGGCCTGGTCGAAGAGCTGGTCGATGTGGTCGGTGCCGACGCGCGTGTAGTTCTGCTCGACGAGGAGCGATCCGTCGGTGGCGGGCTCCGGCTTGGCGTAGATCGGGCGCCCGTCGGTGGCCGGGTAGGCGGTGGCGGGCCAGGAGTAGAGCGCCAGGTCGAAGTCGCCGGAGGCGATGTGGTCCTTGAAGTAGCTCTCGTCGGAGACCTTGGTGATCTCCGTGCCGATCCCGATCTTCTGCAGCATCGCCGCGATCTTGTCGCCGACGCTGCGCAGCGACTGGGAGCCGGGCCCGGAGGGGAGCACGAAGCGCAGGGTCAGCGTCTTGCCGTCCTTGCCGAGCTGTCCCTTGGCCGCGGCGGGGGCAGCCGGGGCCGCGGTACCCACGGGGGCGTACGCTCCGGCGGCGACGCCGGGCTGCTTGTCCTGGGCGGCGGCGGCACCGTCCGCGCCGAGGGCTCCGGCCTGGCGGAGCAGGGCGGTGCTCTGGGCGGCGGCCGCCCGGGCGGGGGCGAGGACGTGGACGGCGGAGGCGCCGGTGGCGGAGGCCGGGGGCTGCGCGGGGGCCTGGGCGCCGGGCTTGTTGTCGCCGCCGACGATGTAGAGGCCCTCGTCGCGGGAGGCGGCGGTGTCCTCGGAGTCCTGGTCGGCCTTCTTCTTCGCGGCCGCCTTCTCCTCGGCCTTCTCTTCCTTCTCGGCCTTCTTCTCGTCCGCCTCCTCGTCGGCCTTCTCGTCGGCCTTCTTCTTCTCGGCCGCCTCGGAACCCTCGGCGTCGGCGCCCGTCTCCTTCTTGTCCTCCTCCTTCTCCTTCTTGTCCTTCTCCTTCGCCGCCTCGCCGTCCTTCTTCTCCGCCTCGCTGCCCGCCTTGGTGTCCTTGGGCTTGTCGAGCGCGCCGCCCCGGGTCCAGCCGGCGTCCGCCAGCAGAGCCCGGGCCTCCTTGGTGTCCTGGTCGCCGAGCGCGCCGCTGCCGTCCTTGTAGCCGGGCTGCCCGGCGAGGGCGAGGTGGCTGCCGAGCGGCTTCGCCGGAAGGCCCAGGGGCCCCAGCACCGTCCGGGCGAGCTCCTCGCGGTCCAGGGCGCGGGCCACCGCGCGCCGGACCCGGTCGTCGGCGAGCGGCCCGGACTCGCCGTTCAGCGCGAGCTGGGTGTAGGCGGGCTCCAGGGACTTGCGGACGGCGAAGTCGCGCAGGGCCTTCTGCTGGGCCCCGTACACGGCGACGGCCTTGCGGTTCTTCTCCCGGGCCGCCTGCGCGATCTCCGCCTGCTCCTCGTCGGAGCCGTACGCCAGGGCCCAGGAGCGCAGGGCCGCGGCGGGTGTGATCTCGGAGCCGGGGCCGTGGGTGAGCGGCTGCCCGTTGTTCCCCCGGTCGCGGAGGGCGAGGGTGATGCGGTCGGCGGTGGCCGCGTCGATGTCGGCGACGTGCACCGTGCCGTCGGCGAGGGCCTTCGTACGGTCCTTGGTGGCGACGGCGTGGAAGACGAGGGTGTCCAGCTTGGCCCTGTCGCCCCACCAGCGCGGGTTGCGGGCCAGGGTGACGGTGCCCTTGGACTTGCTGACACCGCGCAGGACGAAGGGCCCGGCGGTGTTCTTCAGCGTCGTGCGCGCCCCGTCGTTGAAGGCGTCCGGCGAGCCGGTGATCTCCTTCGGGTAGAGCGGGGAGAACAGCGAGCGCCAGTCGGCGTACGGCTTGGAGAAGGTGACCCGCACCTGGAGGTCGTCCGCGCCGCGCTCGATCCTCTCGACCCGCTCGTACCCGGCGTTGCGGGCGGTCCAGAACGCGGAGTCCTTGCCGCTGAGCGCCCGCCACTGGGCGACGAAGTCGGGGGCCCCGATCTCCCGTCCGTCGCTCCACACCGCCTGCTGGTTGAGCTTGTAGAGGACCACTTGCTTCGGCTCACGCTCGATGATCTTCGCGGACTCCAGATAGTCCGGGTTGAGCTTCGGCTGCCCGGAGGCGTCCATCGGGAAGAGGGTGGGGAGCAGGGCGCCGGTGATCCGGGTGGTGGCACTGTCGGCGTCCGCCTGGAAGGCGTTGAAGGTGGCGGGCAGCGCGTCGACCGCCCAGTTCACCGTCGAGCCGTCGGCGACCGCGTCGCGGGCGGCGGGTGCGATGTCCTGGGGAACCGCCCGGGAGGTCTCCTCGGTGCCGGAGCTGCAGCCCGCCAGTACCGGGATCGTGAGCACCCCCGTCGTGAGGAGCGCGAGCGATCGGCACTGGCGAAGCGATCGGCGCTTTCGGACCGTCCCGCGCGGGACGCCGACGTGGGACATGGCTGGTACCTCCGGGGCCGGCCCGGACCACCCCGTACCGGAATGGACCGGATAGTGCGTATTTGGTGGCATTTGCAGTTGATCACACCGATTCCTTCCACCCACTGAAAGCGCCCGCCTGCGCGAGGGGACGGCGACACGACGGACACGGGCCCGAAGCTCACTCGCCCGGAGGAACGTTTTGGCGCACGCTCAAACGCGACTGCGCAGCCATCAGGACCGGATGACCTCGCCCCCTGCCGGCACGTAGGGATGAACATCGGAACGCCGGTATGCGCTCCTATGAGGCGCTGATCCAGAAGGCAGTGAATGACGGCACCATCGGGCCGAGTGACGCGATCTCCATCACCAACACCCGAGGCAACACCGGGCTGCTGAATCTCGGAAACTGGTCCCACCGCATCACACCACCGGGAGCCAGAATGAGCCGTACCACCCCGCCGCGCCCCGTCGACATCACCGCGGTCGTTCCTCAACTGGCCCCGTTGGCACGTCCCGCGACCCGGCTGCACCCGCGTCCCGGAACACCGTCACCCCACGAAAGCTCGATCGGCGGGCCACTGCTGTGGCCCGCCGACGAGCCGTGGCCCCAGTGCGAAGGCCCGCACGAGTGGGATCAACTGAACGAGGCTCTGGCCCCGGATGACGTACGGCTGCAACGGCGCATCCGGGCGGCACGAGCGACGCGGCCGGACGACAGCACCTGGACAGCGCCGTACACGATCGAGGAGTGGATGCGCTATCAGCGGATCGAGGGCGGCCCCTGGCCGGAAGGGCCGGTCGCCCTGCTGCCCGTGGCGCAGCTGTACGCGCGCGACATCCCCTCGCTGCGCCCGCCCGGGCAGTCCGAGGCCGATCTCCTCCAGGTGCTGTGGTGCCCCTTCGACCACCCCGCCCACCCCGAGCCCGCGCTGTTCTGGCGGTCCTCGGCGGATGTCACCGAAACTCTCACAGCCCCGCCCGAACCGCCCGTGATCCAGTTCCCCGGCTATCTGCCCGAGCCGTGCCTGCTCGCGCCGGAACAGATCACCGAGTACCCCAACCCCATGGAGCTGAGCAGCGAACTACAGCGACGGCTGGAGGACTGGCGCACCTGGCAGGCGGCCGGGGCCGCAGTCGCCCCTTCCTACGAGCCCACGCCGCGGACCTTCTACCGGAACGAGCTGTCGGTGGCTCCCGGCTGGAAGGTCGGCGGCTGGACCCGTTGGGGCCTCACCGATCCCGTCCCCAGGCTCTGCCCCGCATGCGGCACCGAGATGGACCCGCTGCTGACGATCGCCTCCGCCGAATGGAACGCCGTCACCCTCAGTTGGGCCCCCTATGAGGACCAGGCCCGCCCCACGCCGCCCCTGCCCGCCCCTCAGCCGTCGAATCCGACCATGCTCGACCTCGCCCGAGGCTACGACCTGCAACTCCATCTCTGTCCGGCGTCCCCGGACCACCCGTACACCTGCCTGGTCCAGTAGGCCCCGGCCCAGGACGCCGGGACGCCTCGCGGGGTGCACGGCACGGACGGGTCGAGGAGCGCGGCCGCGACGAGGGTGGGCGGGCCTCAGCCGGATCGCCGCCGTCGCCGCGTCCAAGTAGCGCGGTACGCCCGTGACTTCGGGGTGCCCGCGGTAGTACGCCCGGACCGCCTCGCCGCTGCCCTCACAGGGCAGGGTCAGGCGCAGCTGGTGGTCACGGAACACCGCAGCCCCGGCCATGATCCGCCGGGCTCCTAGTGGCGCCCCTTCTTCGCGCGGGCACGGCCCACAGCTTGGTTGACGCCTTCCAGGAGGCAGGTGACGGCCACGACCGTTATCAGGCGCAGCCACCACGGAAAGCCGAAGAACTGCCCGCCGATGAAAACCACGCCGAGCGAAACGGCGAGCGTCAGCCAGTAGGGAAGGCTTCTCACCTCGTCGTTCTTCGACGGGACTCCCACACCTTCATCTGCGTGCACTTCGACTCCCCCATACGTGTTTCGCCCATTGGTCTTCCTTGAGCCGCGTGGGCCCGACGTGGTCAGGGTCGGGTGCGGCGGACATCGATCCTAAGCGCTCGTAAGGGTCTTGGGTGCTGGGGGCCGGGTGCATCACTAGGCTCATGCCATGGAGATCATCAAGGGCGCCGGAGTGTGGGCGCATCCCGGTGAAGTGGGCAACGACTGGGTTGAGCAGCTACGGACGTCAGATCTGTCGCTGGGCACGTACTGCATCCCCGTCGGAGGGCGCGATACCCAGAGCCCTCACACCGAGGATGAGGTCTACGTCGTCATGGCCGGGCGGGCCAAGATCATGACGCCTGACCGGACGTCCGAGGTGGGCCCCGGGGCGGTGATCTTCGTACCGGCCGGCGAGGAGCACCGATTCATCGACGTGACCGAGGACTTGGCGTTGCTCGTGGTGTTCGGTCCCGCTTTCGGGTCGCGTACGCCCAAGTCGTAGACACCACAGGGCTCTGGGCCGCCGCGGGCGTATGACCAGGGATGGCACCTCTTCATGATCGTGTCACGAGTTCCCAGTGGCCGCTCTCCCTCTCACCAGCCCATGCCGACCACCACAGCCAGCGCCGCCAGCAGCACGCACAAAGCAGCGTTGACGATCCGGTGCTCCCAGAAGACCGCGACGAACTCCCGGATCGTGGCGCTCGGCCAGAAGTACGCGGCCGTCGGAGAGCCGATCACCTGGCCGCGCACGCCCTCCCGGCGGGCGGTCATCGCCGCGCGGAACGCGTGGAAGTTGTTGGTCACCACGACGCATACGTAACGCTCGTCGGCCGCCTCCATCAGCCGTCGGCTGAAGCGCAGGTTCTCCGTCGTCTTACGGGAGCGGGACTCCTCCAGGACGAGTTCCGGGTCGGCACCCTCGGCTGCCAGCCAGCGGCCCATCGCCTCGGCCTCCGGCAGTTTCTCGTCCGCGCCCTGGCCGCCGGAGACCAGCAGTACGGGGGCCGCCGCACCCCGTGCCACCTGCTGCTCCTGGATGCGGAGTCCGGCCCGCAAGCGCGAGGCGAGCAGCGGAGGCACGCGTTCACCGGCGATGAGGCCCGAGCCCAGCATCACCACGAAGTCCACATCGCCACGCACGCGGATGCGCCCGTACAGAAAGGCGTAGGCGAGGAAGCAGAGGAACAGGAAGCCGATATAGCCGGTGATCAGCACTACGGCCAGGATGAACGACCGGTACGCGTTCGAGCCGCCGAAGTAGTCGGCCGTGGCCACGAGCGTCAGGACGACGAGAATACCCACCCCGGCCAGCCCCGAGAGGAGGTTGGCCGGTCTGCGGCCTTCCTTGCGGACCATGGTGAGGCCGTTGACGAGGAGGAAGCCGCCGAGGACCACGACCGCGAGGACGGGGACGAGGAAGACCAGCGAGTACACCAGGAGAGCCAGATTCCCCGGCAACCGGTCCACCTGCGTCAGCAGGGCGAACGACAGGCTCAGCACGGTCAGACCGAGCAGGACCGCGTTACGGAACTGGCGACGGTCCTGCCGTACACCCCAGCAGGACCAGAGGAGGAAGACGGCTGTCGGTACGAAGGCGATCACTGGGACCTCGGGTGCGTCGGGTGCGTCGGGTCGGTCGGCCGCGTGGTACGCGGCACCGTCGGGGCGGGGGCAGCGGGGGACAGCGGGTCGGTGAGTCCGCAGGACCCCAGGTCCGCGGGCGCAGGTTCTCGGGCGCAGGTTCTCGGGCGCAGGTCCGCAGGACCCCAGGTCGGCGGCCTACTGCGTCGAGCGGCGGTTCTCCTCGACCCAGTCGTCGTTCGTCTGCCAGGCGTACAGCGTGTGGTTCTCCAGCGAGACGTAGTAGGAGCCGCAGCGGCCCTTCGCGCTGCTCGCGACCCCCGAGGGGAACCAGGACGCGCTGATCTCGGGAGCCGGGGCCGGGCCGCTCCCGCCGTCGAGCGGTTCACACCGCGCGGGGAGGCCGCCGTCGCTGAGCGTGGCCTTCAGGATGCGCTCGCCGCCGGTGGTCCTCATGGCGTACTCGACAGAGGCCGCGTCGTCCGGCAGCCAGCGGGGAACGGACTCGCGCTCCTCCTTCGCCTCCTTGCCCGTGGCGTAGGCCGAGGTCTGCTCGTGACGCCCTTCGTACCACTCCTTGGCCTCGGGTACGGCCACTGCGGCCGCGACTCCGAGCACCGCCACGGCGCCCACGACGCCTATCAGAACGCCACGCATGTTCTCTCCTGTTCGACTGCGAACAAATCTCTTTTGCTCACCTCCACTTTCGACTGCGAATGCTCTGAAAGCATCAAACTATGGGACATTTAGGCGTACGCCTCTGGTCGTACGGCCCCCTGAGCGATGCCCCGTGACTCCGAATCCACTTTGAGCAGGCTGCCACTGGAACTGGTGCGCGCCTGTCGCCCGGAGCGGAGGAGTCAGTTGCGGTCGGACCCGCCTTCCAGCAGGTAGTCGACGTTCCGTTGCAGGATGGCCAGCGCGGTGGCCGGAGACACCCGCCCGGGAGGCGACGTCGCGGAGGCTGACGGCCTCCATGCCCGAGCGCGCGATCAGCGCGCAGACCGCCTCGGCGATCCGCCGGCGCCGGTCCTGCTCGCAATGGCGGCGCGCCAGCACCACGCGAGGAAGCGGGCGGACCGTCAGCCGTGAAAGGCACACAGGCCGACCGGCGAGCTGAGATGCTCCGGACGTGGCTGGTGTGATCACGGCGTCGGAGCCGCCCTGGACAACCCGTTCTCCGGGCTGAGCCCTCGCGCCTTCGGCGAGCTGGTCACGGTTCCACGGCGCCAGGGCATGGACACGGTCCGGTGTGCATGGTCCGGTGTACACGGTCCGCAGCAACCGGCCATGGAGCCTCCCACTGGTGTGTGTGCGGGTCATGGAGGCCGACGAGGAGAACGGATCCCGCATCGTGATGCAGGACATCCAGGGCAACGAGCTCTGTGTCGACTGACGTGCCCGGCCGCAGAGCCCTCGGCGTCCACCACCAGCAGATCGCACCGGCACACCACCCGCGTGCGGCCTGGGCGGACGACCTCCGCACGGGACGACCGAAGCGTAGTGAAGATGATCTCGGCTAGACCCGCGGCCCCGGACGGGGCCGGTTCAGGAGTAGGACGGCGCCAGAGGAGAACGACTCAGGAGGCGGACGGCCCGATCTCCCCCGCGAAGACGATGACCTGGTCGATGAGGCTCCGCCGCAGATGGACGACGTCCGTTCCCGCCAGGCGGGGGCCTCCGTCCGGCGTCGTGAAGACCCACTGGTACCGGGCCCACTCGTCCGGCATGTCCACCGCCGAACAGCGCACCATCGTGCCGGTCCCCGCGGGGTGGCGCCGGATGTCCAGCACGAACCGCTCGACCGCCTCGATCCCCTCACTGCGGCCCAACGGCCCCCAGAAGACCACGTCCGAGGTGAGGGCCTGGGAGAGCAGCGCAGTCACATAGCTGTCGTCCGAGGCGTTGAACGCGGAGATGAACGTGTCGATCGCGGACCGCGCGGTCTCTTCCTGCTCTTCCTGCATGCACCAGTAATACCAGTCGCCCCGCGGACCGCGCTCGTCCCGTGAGCCGTCTCCCGACCACGGTGAACCATCCCGGTCACAGCACTGGGACGGCGAGCTGCGCCGGTAACCCCGGGCACACCCCTGGCACGCCAAGGTTCCGATCGAGGGTTCAGAGGGGGCCGTCACGGGGAGGCCCGTATCGTGGGCGCTTCCCGGCTCCGCAGGATCATCGTCTCCTTGAGCGATCCGCTTCCCGCGACGAACTCCAGGCCGGCAGCCTCGTGCACTTCAGGGGTAGGCGATGGCGCTGCCGGACACCTGCCCGCAGGAGACCGGCGCGTTTGTGGGTCATCGGCTCTCAGCAGCCAGAGATCCGCGGCCAGAAATCCCCCGAACCTCGGGCATCGACGGACCCCGACAGCTGCCGGCCTCAGGGGTTCCTGGCCCCGTCCGTGACGCGGTCCAGCCCGTAGAAGTCTGCGACGCATCCGCCCGGCCAGTAGCTGCGGCCCCCCTTGCTGAAGGGCTCCAGGGTGCCGCTGATGACCAGTCGCTCGTAGGGGAGGACTCGTTCGCCCGCCGCCGCTCCCTCCCGCAGGCGGCGGTCCTGGGCGTCCCACTTCTCGGCCCGCGCGCGCATGTTCGTGTCCAGGTTGAGCAGCGCGACCGCCGGACCGAAGCAGACCAGCACGCACAGCGCGGCGGCCCCTGCCTTCACCGGGGCGGTGCGCCATGCGCGGCGGCGGACCGCGAGGCCCAGGAGGGTGCCGACGCCGACCAGCAGGATGACGTACAGCAGGAGGTAGTCGTTCCACAACCGGTTGGCGCTCGGGTCGCTCACCCGGTCCTGGAAGACCGGGTAGGCGATGACCGTGCAGAGGTAGCCGGAGGCCAGGAGCGTGAGGAATCCGGCGGCGGTCAGCAGGGGCCAGTGCGCCGGCGGGCGGGGTGCTCTGCCGTCCGAGCGGGCGCACAGCAGGCCGAGCAGTACGCCTGCCGCGACCGCGCCCACGTACTGCCAGGTCGTGGCGACGGTGACGGTGATCTCGGCGAAGCCGCGCAGCGACGCGGCGAGCGACTCGGGGGCCAGCAGCGACGTCGTCTCCGCCCCGAACCGGTTCCGGCGGTTGGTCGAGCCGGGGGAGGTGATGAGGACGAGGGCCCCGACCACGGTCCCGGCGATGCCCACCGCGCACCACAGGCGGACGAAGGCCCGGTCGGGGGCGGGAACGACGCGGCCGCTCAGGAGCAGGGCGGCCACCAGCACCATCACCACCACGATCGCCGTCTCCTCGGACAGCGTGGCGAGGAAGGCGGACATGAGGAGCGCCACGGCCACCACGGCCGCCCTGCCCCGACGAGTACGGGCCAGCAGCAGCGGGATCAGGGCCGCGCAGGCCAGAACCGGTGGCAGGGTGTGCGAGACCGAGGCGGCGGGCCAGTAGAACGTCTTGTACGTGTTCGGGGTGACGAACAGGAACAGCGCCGTGACCATGGCAGCGAGCAGGAGCGGCAGGCCGCGCGGGGTGCTCAGCCGGGCCCGGCGCAGTGCCACGACGGCCACGGCCCACAGGACCGCGAGCACCAGGGCCCCGCTGACCAGGGGGAACCACTGGTGGCCCGCCACCTGGAACTTCGCGTAGGCGCCGACCATGAGGGCGTTGGCGACGCGGCCGTTGTCGTCGAAGTAGAACTTCCCGACGATTCCCGCGATGCCGTCGTCCCGTACGACGGGCAGGAAGCACCAGTCGTCGGCGCTGGGCCTCACCCACCGGCCGAACCAGGACGCCGCGGCGAGCAGGGACAGCGGCGGGAGCGCCAGGGCGGTCACCCAGAGAGCGGTCCACGGGCGGCCCTGCGCACCCCCGTTGCCATTCCCGTTGCCCCTGGTCCTGCCCTTCCCTCTCCGCTGCCGCGCGTCCTGGCCCTCAGGCCGTTCCGGGGCGGTCGTTCCGGGAACGTGCTCGGGCATCGGCGGTCACCCGTCCTCGGTCGGGCGGGTGGGCAGCGATGTAGGCACCGGGCGCACCGCGTGCTCCGCGTGCTCCGGTACGGAGGCGGCGGCCGCGGCCTGGCCCGAGGTGATCGCCCAGCGGGCCAGCAGGAACGAGATCGGCGTCACGATGACCCCGGCCGCCAGCGCGGCGAGGTTCTTGTCCATCCCGAGGCCACTGACCGCGCCGTAGAGCAGTGCCCCGGACGCCACCAGGTTGACCAGGCTGGAGAGCGGGAAGCGCAGGAAGGCCTGCCAGGTGGGCTGCGTCCGGCAGGTGACGTAGGAGTTGAGCAGGAACGAGCACACGATGCTGACCGCGTAGCCGACGACGTGGGCGGTCAGATAGGGGATCCAGCGGTTCAGCGCGACGTAGACGCCGAGGTAGACGGCGGTGTTGACGCAGCCGATGAGGACGAAGCTGGCGAACTGACGAGCCGTACGGGCCCGGCCCGGCGCTCCGCCACCCGGGTCGAGCGGGCCGACCGGTTCGGCCCGCGTGGGGATACCGACGGGCCCGCCCGTCAGTATGTACGGCCCCGGACCCCCCAAGTACGGCCCCGGGCCCGCCGGCAGGGCCCGGCACATCGCATCCGTCTCCCGCACCACATACGGCGGACGGTGTTTCGCCTCGTGGTAGATGCGGCCCACGTACTCCCCGATGACGCCGAGCGTCACCAGCTGGATGCCGCTGAGCGCGACGACGGCGGTGAGGAGGGTGGCGTAGCCGGGGGTGTCCACGCCGTACACAACGACCCGCACGACCGTCCACAGTGCGTAGGCCAGGGCCGAGACGAAGACCCAGAAACCGGCGTAGATCGCGAGCCGCAGCGGCCGGTTGTTGAAGGAGAGGAGTCCGTCGATGCCGTAGTTCAGCAGGCGTTTGCCGCCCCATTTCGACTCTCCGGCGGCACGCCTGCTGTTGCGGTAGCGGAAGCTGACCGTGTCGAAGCCGATCCAGGAGAAGATCCCCTTGGAGAAGCGGTTGCTCTCGGGCAGGGACAGGACGCTCTCCACCGCCCGCCGGGACAGCAGCCGGAAGTCCCCCGTGCCGTCGATGAGTTCGACGTCCATGCAGCGCCGGACGAGTGCGTAGTAGGTGTGGCTGAGCGTGCTGCGGAGCATGCCGTCGCCCGTGCGGTCGCGGCGCGGGATGACCTGGTCGTAGCCGTGCCGGTGCAGCTCCAGCATGCGGGGGATCAGCTCGGGCGGGTGCTGGAGGTCGGCGTCCATGATCACCACGGCCGCCCCCTGCGACATACGGAGACCGGCGAGCATGGCGGCCTCCTTGCCGAAGTTGCGGCTGAAGGCGGTGTAGTGGACACGGGGGTCCCGGGCGGCGATGGCGCTCAGCAGCGGACGGGTCCGGTCGCGGCTGCCGTCGTCTACATAACAGACCTCGAAGGTGCTGCCGAGCGGGTCCAGGACGGTGAGCAGCGCGGCGTGGAAGGACTCGATGACCTCGGCCTCGTTGAAGCATGGCACGACGACCGACAGCTGAAGGCCTGCCACTCGTCACCTCCGGACTCCGGTCCCTGCGCCGCGTCCGCCCCATCTGACGACGACGAGTGGTGTCCGCCGCCGCTCACACGCGCACGGGCCCCTCCTTTACCGCGCCCGTTCATGCGAACAGCCGACGCGGTCGGTGGGCGGGCGGGGAAGCGGGAGGTGCCTCGTGCCGGGTCGCGAGGGTGCACAACGGAACATAGCCTCGCAAACGTGATGTCTTCCGTACGGTCGCGGCCCCGGCCCGCCGCACCCGGCAGGGCCCTGCTCACCGGCCTCCTCGCTACGCTGGCCGCCGTCTGCTGGCTCGCGCTGCCCGCCGGCGACGCCCGCGCCGACGACCCCGTCGAGCTGTCCCGGGACGGGCAGATCACCGACCGGGCCGGGGCCCTGCGCGACCGTACGGCACAGGTGGAGGACGCCCTCGACCGGCTCTACGCGGAACAGCGCATCCAGCTCTTCGTGGTGTACGTACGCGATTTCTCCGGCCGGTCCGCGCAGACCTGGAGCAACGAGACCGCCGACCGCAACGGCCTGGGCCAGGACGACGTACTGCTGTCCGTCGCCACCCACGACCGGCAGTACGCCTACTCCGTCGACGCGGACTCCCGGCTCACCGACGGGCAGCTGCAGGAGGTGGCGGGCACCGCCGTCGAACCCGCGCTGCGGGAGAACGACTGGGCGGGCGCCGCGATCGGGGCGGCGGACGGTTACGCGGCCGTGCTGGGCGGACGTCCCGTGACCGCCCCCACTGTCACCCCGGGCCCCGCCGACCCCGGAACGGGCGGCTCCGACACGAGCGCGGGCGACCTCATCCTGCCGGTGGCGGTCGTCGGAGGCGCGGGCGCGGTCGCCCTCTACGCGTACACCCGGCGCAAACGGCGTACGACGACCCGCACCACCCCGGCCGCGACCGGCTGGGGGCGGGGCGGGGAGGCGGGCGGCGCTCCGGAGCCGCCGACGCCGCTGCCGGAGCTGGACGAGAGGGCCAAGGAGGTGCTGGTGGACACCGACGACGCGGTACGCACCAGCGAGGAGGAACTGGGTTTCGCGACCGCCCAGTTCGGCGAGGAGGCGGCGAAGCCCTTCACCGAGGCCGTCGCGCGGGCGAAGGACGAGCTGACGCAGTCGTTCCGGTTGCGCCAGCAGCTCGACGACGCCTTCCCCGAGGACGACGCGACCCGCCGCCGGATGCTGGAGGAGATCCTCACCCGGTGCGCGGCCGCGAACGAGAGGCTCGACACCGTCTCCGCGGACTTCGACCGGCTGCGCGCCCTGGAACGCACCGCTCCGCAGGCCCTGGCCGCCGTGGACGCCACCTACCGCGAGCTCGCCGGGCGGGTGTCGGCGGCCGAGGCGGGCGTCGGCGGACTGCGCGAGCGGTACGGGGAAGGCGCCGCCGCACCCGCCGCGGCCGACATCGAACAGGCCGAGGACCGGCTCGTCTTCGCCACCTCGGCCGTGGACCAGGCCCGTACGGCGGTCGACACGGGCGAGAACTCCCGGGCCGCGGTGTACATCCGGGCCGCCGAGGGCGCGGTGGGGCAGGCGGGCACGCTGCTGGACTCGGTGGACCGGCGGGCGGCGGAGCTGGGCGAGGCGGCCGGGAAGCTGCCCGCCGCGCTCACCGAGACGGACACCGACCTCGCGGACGCGGGCGGGCTGCTGGAAGGCACCGCCGAGGGCGCGTCGACCGCCGATCTGCGCGGCCGGATCGCTCGCGCCGAGGCGGTGCTCGCCGACGTCCGGGGCGCGATGGCGGCGGGCCCGTACGACCCGGTCGACGCGCTGCGCCGGGTGGAGGAGGCGGACGCGGCCCTGGACGAGGCGCTGGCCGGCGCGCGGGAGCAGGAGCGGGGCGAGGCCAAGGCCCGCACCCTCCTCGAACAGGCGATGCTCACCGCCCGGTCCGCGATCGGGGCGGCGGCCGACTACGTCACCACCAACCGGGGCGCGGTCGGCAGCCAGGCCCGTACCCGGCTCGCCGAGGCGCAGCGGCGGTGGGAGCGGGCCCGGGAGCTGGCGAGCACGGACGTCAGGTCGGCGCTGACCGAGGCGCGGCAGGCGGACGCACTGGCCGGGCAGGCGCTGAGCCTGGCCGAGCAGGACGTCCGCGGCTTCGGCGGGCGTCTGGGGCCGGGAGCCGTGCAGGGAGGGGGCGGCGGTATGGGCGGGGCGGTGCTCGGCGGCATCATCCTCGGCGGGCTGTTCGGCGGGGGCGGCAGGGGCGGCGGTATGGGCGGGGGCTTCGGGGGCGGTTTCGGCGGGGGAGGCGGTATGAGCGGCGGGCCGGGCAGCTTCGGCGGGGGCGGGACGCGCGGCCGCCGGGGCGGTGGCGGTCGCTTCTGACCCGCCCGGGGGCCTGTGCGGCGGCCTCTTCCGGCCCGGCCCGGCCTCATCCCGTCACCCGCACCAGAGATCTCGACACACGCAAGGAGCCGTTTCCATGACCAAGCAGACCATCCTCGGCCGCGTCACCCAGCTGGCGAAGGCCAACGTCAACGCCCTCCTCGACCAGGCCGAGGACCCGCAGAAGATGCTGGACCAGCTGATCCGGGACTACACGAACAACATCGCGGAGGCCGAACAGGCGGTCGCGTCGACCATCGGCAACCTCCGGCTGATGGAGCAGGACCACAAGGAGGACGTCGAGGCGGCCGCCGAGTGGGGCGGCAAAGCTCTGGCCGCGAGCCGGAAGGCCGACGAGCTGCGCGGGGCGGGGTCGGCGGCGGAGGCCGACAAGTTCGACAACCTGGCCAAGGTCGCGCTGGGCCGCCAGCTCCGGTCGGAACAGGAGGCGAGGGCGGCGGAGCCGACGATCGCCTCGCAGTCCGAGGTGGTGGACAGGCTCAGGACGGGGCTCGACCAGATGAAGACCAAGCTGTCCGAGCTGAAGGCCAAGCGCGATGAGCTGGTGGCGCGCGCCAAGTCCGCTCAGGCGCAGAACCGGATGATGGACGCGGTGAAGAGCATCGACATCCTCGACCCGACGAGCGAGCTGAGCCGCTTCGAGGACAAGGTGCGGCGCGAGGAGGCGAAGGCGCTGGGCAAGCAGGAGCTGGCCGCCTCCTCGCTGGACGCCCAGTTCGAGCAGCTGGACAGCCTGGGCGCCGGCGCGGAGGTGGAGGCGCGGCTGGCAGCTCTGAAAGCCGGGTCGGCGTAGCGGGCTCAGTACATGCTCAGCAGCTGCTCCACCGAGAGTTCGGCCGCCGGGGCCCCGTCCGGCAAGGCCAGTTCGAACCAGACGGTCTTGCCGCGCGGGGTGCGGCGCGAGCCCCAGGCGGCGCTGAGCAGGCCCACCAGCTGGAGTCCGCGCCCGCCCTCGTCGGTGTCGCGGGCGCGGCGGCGGCGCGGCTGGACGAGTCCGGCGTCCCACACCTCGCAGACGAGGGTGCGGTCGCGCAGCAGCCGGAGCCGGATCTCGCCCTCGCCGTAGCGCAGGGCGTTGGTGACCAGCTCGCTGACGAGGAGTTCGGTGGTGTCGACCAGGTCGTCGAGGTCCCAGGAGCGCAGCTGGGTGCGGGCCAGCTCGCGGGCGCGGCCCACCGAGCGCGGTTCGCGCGGCAGCGTCCAGTCTCCGACCGCCTCCCCCGGCAGGCCCTGGATACGGGCCATCAGCAGGGCGATGTCGTCCTCGCCGTGCCGGGTGTCGAGGGTGGTCAGGACGTGGTCGCAGGCGTCCTCCAGGGGCATCTGCGGGCCGGTGAGCACGGTGCGCAGGGCCGCCAGGCCCTCGTCCAGCGGCTGGTCCCGGGACTCGACCAGACCGTCGGTGTAGAGGGTGAGCAGGGCGTTCTCGGCGAGCTCGACCTCGACCTCCTCGAACGGCTCGCCGCCGACGCCGAGCGGCATGCCCGGAGGTACGTCGATGAGCCGGGCGGGCCGGCCGGGCTCGACGACCGCCGGGGGGAGGTGCCCGGCGTTGGCGAACGTACAGCGCCGGGTGACCGGGTCGTAGACCGCGTACACGCAGGTGGCGAGATACACCTCGGAGAGGTCCGCCTCGCGGGACTTCTGCGCGGCGCGGGAGGGCCACTGGGCTCCCCCGCTGCCGCCGAGCCCCTCGTTGCGCTCGCCGCAGCCCGGGGAGCCGAGGCCGCGGGCCACCTCGTCGAGGGCGGAGAGCACCTCGGCCGGCTCCAGGTCGAGCAGGGCCAGGGTCCTGACGGCGGTGCGCAGTTCGCCCATGGCGACGGCGGCGCGCAGGCCGCGGCCCATGACGTCGCCGACGACGAGGGCGGTGCGGTGCCCGGGCAGCTCGATGACGTCGAACCAGTCGCCGCCGACCTCGGTGGCGGTGTTGCCGGGGAGGTAGCGGCAGGCGATGTCGAGCCCGGCGGCCTCGGGGTCGCCGGGGGGCAGCAGGCTGCGCTGGAGGATCAGGGCGCGTTCGTGCTCGCGGCGGTAGAGGCGGGCGTTGTCGATGCAGACGGCGGCGCGGGCGGCCAGTTCGGTGGCCAGGGCCCGGTCCCGCTCCCCGAACGGCTCGCTGCCCTTCGTACGGGAGAACTGGACGAGCCCGACGACGGTGTCGTGGGCGACCATCGGCACGGCGAGCGTCGACTGCACGAAGCCCATCTCGTCGCCGGGGACGTCCTCGACCCGGCCCGAGCGCAGGGCGACGGCGCGGGGCGAGCCGAACGGGAAGCGGTGGACGGAGCCGAGCGCGGGCGGCACGTCGTCCGGGCCGGGGGCGCCGCCGCCCGCCACGGCGGTGGGCAGCGCGTCGGCCACGGCGCTGGCGTGGGCGACCCGGCGCAGCTCGGCGGAGCCTCCGGCGGACTCGCGGTGCGCGGGGGCCCAACTGCCGGGCGCGGCCTCCTCGCCGGAGAGCAGGCCCTGGTAGAGGTCGACGGCGGCCAGGTCGCAGAAGCCGGGGACGGCGACGTCGAGGAGCTCGCGGGCGGTGGTCTCCAGGTCGAGGGAGTTGCCGATGCGGGCGCTGGCCTCGTTGAGGAGGGCGAGGTTGCGGCGGGCGCTGGCCGCCTCGCGGGCGGCGATGTGGCGGCGGGTGACGTCGGTGGCCAGGCCCGCGATGCCGACGGGGCGGCCGGCCCCGCTGTGCACCCGGTAGAGGTTCATGGACCAGTGGCGGCGGTCGGTGGTGCCGGGGGCGGTGCCGACGAGCTGGAGGTCGGTGACGGACTCGCCGGTCTCCAGGACGCGTTTGAGGGTGGCGGAGAGCCGGTCGGCCTCGCCCCGGGGCAGATAGTCCTCCACCGTGCGGCCGCGGTGGTCCTCGGCCGCGCCGCCGAAGACGGTCGCGAAGCGCTGGTTGGCCCGTACGACGGTGAAGTCGGTGCCGAACAGCACAAAGCCGAAGGGAGATTGGCCGAATATGGCTTGCGAGGCGGCGAGGTCGGTTTCGATGCGGCGCAGGGCTCTGACATCCACGACGATGCAGAGCGCGGCCCGTTCCCCGTCGCCCGTCAGACTCGGCATCACATAGACCTCGGCGAGGCCGTGTGCCCCGCCCTCGCCCGGCATCCGGAACGGGACGAGCCCCGTCCACTCCTTGCCGTCGAGGATCTCGCCGACCCGCCGGTGTCCCTCCGAGCGCAGCTCGGCGGGCATGAAGGCCTCCACCGGGTCACGGCCGACAGCCTCGTTCGAGGTCATGCCGAACAGACCGGCGGCCCGGCTGCTCCACTGCTCGATCAGCCCGTCGGGGCCGATCGAGAAGGAGGCGACCCTGATGTAGTCGTAGATCGAGCCGGGCGGGCTGTTCTGCCACACGACGTCGCCCGTCGTCCCGACGGCATCGCCCGTCGTCCCAGGTATTTCGCTCACGCGACCGTCCCCTCCAGCTCACACACCGGACCGGTCCTGCCCGCAGTATTCAGCACTACGGCCCCGACCGGCACGGCGTTCACGATCACAGCAAGGTCTCAGTCCCTTTCAGCCAGGTTCTGCCCGACCTCTGGTGATCGCTGTGCGTCCCTACCCACTCCTAACCAGGGAGAGGCAGCTCGAACCACACCGTCTTGCCGCTCTTTCCTCGCCGGGTCCCCCAGCGGCGTGCGGAACAGGCCACGAGCTGCAGTCCCCGGCCTCCTTCGTCGTCGGGTCCCGCACTGCGTTCGGTGGGTGGATCCGGGAGCGGATCGGAGACTTCGACCAGCAGCCCCGGGGAGAGCGGCGGGGCGGCGGCCGGGCGGACCGGGCGGCTGTCGAGCCGGAGATCGGTGGAGAAGTCCCCGGTCAGCCCCCCGGACCCGTTGCCCGAGGCGTCCGGCTGGACCCGGACGAGGCGTACGCCGATGGGGCCGGAGGCGTACCGCAGGGAATTGGTCACCAGCTCACTGACGAGCAGTACGGTCATGTCGCCGACCGCCGCATCCAGCCCCCAGCACCCCAAGGCGTCCCGGACGGCGTGCCGGGCACTGCGCACGGAACCTGGTTCGGCCGGAAAAGTCCACTCGGCGCAGTCGCCTTCGGTATCGATCACGCCGATCACTTCCCAGGGACGACCACGGGCACACCCCACAGGCAAATGGGGACTAAACAGCCCATACCCACCATTGATTGCTTACTACCGTGCAATCCGGCGTTTGGTGCAGACGGCCGTACGCGGCCCGCGGGCGCGGGTCAGATCAGCTCACCGGCCGCCTTGAGGTCGTCGAAGAGCAGTTGGTCCACGGGCGGCACGAGGGCCCGGTCGGCGAAGGAGAACCACGCGACCTCCTCGATCTCGCTGCTCGCGGCGAGCGTGCCGCGGTAGTCGCCGTAATAGCAGCTCATCCGCACCACGGCGGCGCCGGACCCCGCATCGACGGGGGCCTCGTACGTCCCGGCGTGGACGACGGTCTCGCGAATCAGGCCGACCGTCAGTTCCTCCTCGATCTCGCGCAGGAGGGTCTGGAGGTCGCTCTCCGCCCCCTCGCGCTTGCCGCCCGGGATGTAGAAGACATCCTTGCCCCGGGGTCGCGCGCAGAGGATTCTGCCCCCTTCGATCCGCACCCACGCCACCGTGTCGATCAGCACCGCCATGACTCCGCCCTCGTTTCGCGCCCCGGCGGCTCCGCGCCCCCGGCCGGGCGGGACCTTACCCTCCATCCGCCCGGGGGCGCCGCCTTACGGGCGGGGGCCCTGCCCCACGCGCTCCACCCGGTAGGTCTGGTGGTGGCGGCGGTCGTCGAGGCCGTCGGCGACCTCCTGGGCCTCGGCCTGGGTGGCATACCTGCCTACGCGGTAGCGATTACCGGTGTCGTCCTGCCGTATCACCTGCCAGGCAAGCACGGCGCCGCTGTCGCTCATCGTGTCGCTCCCCCGCATGTCGCCCCTCTCCCCGCCGGCGTGCACGTCTCTAAGGATCCCCAGGAAACCGCAATACGCATATGCCTGAGCGTACGCCTGACCTTCACTCAGCGCAGGCGTCTTTGCACAAAGAGATACGCATCCGGCCAGCACGAAGGGGCGCATCCATGGAATGCGCCCCTCCTCGTGCCCCTCTCACGCCCCTCCTGCCCCGGCAGCCCCGCCCGTCGGGCCCGCCCCGGGCCCGACGGAGCGTCAACTCACCGCACCGGCAGGTGGTACGCGACCCGATAGCGGTCCGCCGGCACCACGACGTCGGCCGTCTCCACGGCACGGCCCGAGGCGTAGTACGTACGCCCGATGACGATGACCACATGGCCGGGCACCCCGCCGAGCGCCAGGAGCTCCTCCGCGAGACCCGGGCGCGCGCCCACCTCCTCGGCGACGTTGTCCACGACGACGTCGATCGCGGCCATCCGGTCGACCACCCCGCAGCCGCCCAACGGGCCCTCCTCCGGGAGCATCACCGGGGTCCGGCCGGTGACGGCGAGCGGCTCCCAGGAGGTGGACAGCATGATCGGCTCACCCGCTTCCCGGAAGACGTAGTGCGTGCGCATGACCCGGTCGCCCGGCTCGATGCCCAGCCGCTCGGCGATCTCGGGGCTCGCCCCCTCCTGCTCACTGCGGGACTCCCACGTCCCGCGCGCCCCCTCGGCCGTCTGCTCCTGCCGGAAGGGGCTGGCCCCCTTGTCCGGCCGGTAGCCGGAGCGGGCGATCATGCGGGGGACGGGGCGCTCGCGCACATACGTACCGGAGCCGGAACGCCCTTCGACCAGCCCCTCCGCCATCAGGACCTTCCGCGCCTCCAGGGCGACGGTGTCCGAGACCCCGTACTCCTCCCGGATGCGAGCCTGCGACGGCAGGCGCGTATGGGGCGGCAGCGCGCCGTTGACGATCTTCTCCCGCAGATCGCTCGCCACGCGCAGATAGGCGGGCTGCTCACCGAAAGCCACAGGCCACTCCCAACAGGTTGACAGTCTGCGACAGCCTGACAACCGTGGGTTGTACGCCGCAAGCGTAGGCCATGGTTTCACTCAATGTAATGAAGTCATGGTCGGCGACGCATACGCCTGCATACCCCGGCATACCCAGGGCACGCGTGTGGGGGCGGTCGCGCGAAGCGACCGCCCCCACCCTGTTCCCGTGCTTCAGTCAGCGATCAAGCAGCGACCGAGGGATCAGAAGTGCAGACCCCAGCTGTTGATCCGCCCGGTGTCCCACGACCAGTTGTCGGTGACGCGGAGCTTCCAGGTGCCGTTGGCGACGACGGAGGAGGCGTTGACCGTGTACGTGGTGACCACGTCGTCGCTGCTGCCGCCGGAGCCGAAGGCCTTCAGGTTGAAGACCGTGCCGTTCGGTGCGACCAGGTCGATCTTCAGGTCACCGATGTACGTGTGGGAGATGTTGACCGGAACCTTGAGCGTGGCCGGCGCGTTGCCGTCGACCCCGGTGACGGCGATCGGGGACTCGACGGTCGAGTTGTCGTTGATCGGGTACCCGGTGGTGTTCTCGAACTTCTTGGGGTCCGGGTCCGGCGGGTTGGTGCTGCCCGTGCCGACGTACAGCAGCCGGTTGGGCGAGCCGCTGCCCGGGTTGCCGACGACGCCGGTGGTGGCGGCGTCGACGAGGCCCGCAGAGACCTGCGCGGGGGTCGAGCCCGGGTTGTCGGCGAGGTAGATGGCGGCCGCGCCGGCCACATGCGGGCTGGCCATCGACGTACCGGAGATGGTGTTGGTGGCGCTGTCGCTGGAGTTCCACGCCGAGGTGATCGAGGAGCCGGGCGCGAACAGGTCGACGACCGAACCGTAGTTGGAGAAGCTGGAACGGGAGTCGGAGCTGGTCGTCGAGCCGACCGTGATGGCCTCCGCGACGCGCGCCGGGGACTTCGTGCTGGCGTTGGTCGACTCGTTGCCCGCCGCGACGGCGTAGGTGATGCCGGAGTCGATGGACCGGCGCACGGCAGCGTCGAGCACCGAGTCCGCGCCACCGCCGAGGCTCATGTTGGCGACGGCGGGCTTGACGGCGTTGGCCGTCACCCAGTCGATGCCCGCGACGACCTGCGCGGTGGTGCCCGAACCCTGGTTGTTCAGCACGCGGACGCCGACGATCTTCGCCTTCTTGGCGACACCGTAGGCGGAGCCCGCGACGGTGCCCGCCACGTGGGTGCCGTGGCCGTGGCCGTCCTGCGAGACGTTGTCGTCGTCGACGGCGTCGTAGCCGTTGAAGGCCCGGCCGCCGAAGTCGTTGTGGCTGATCCGCACCCCGGTGTCGATGACGTAGGCGGTGACGCCCTCGCCCGCCTTGTCCGGGTAGGTGTAGCGCTGGTCCAGCGGGAGGTTCCTCTGGTCGATCCGGTCCAGACCCCACGAGGGCGGGTTGTTCTGGGTGTCGGAGACCGTGAAGGTGCGGTTCTGCGAGACGGACGCCACGGCCGGGTCGGCGGCGAACCTCTTCGCCTCCTCGGCGGTGGCCTCGACCGCGTACCCATTGAGGGCCGAGCGGTAGGTCCGCTCGACGCTCGCGCCGTACTTCTTCGCGAGGGCCTTGCCCTTCGCGGAGTCGGACTTCGCGGCGGAGTCCTTCAGGGTGACGATGTAGCTGTCACTGATGGTGCCGGGAGCGCCCGCGTTCTGGATCACGCCCTCGGGTGCCCGCTCGGCCGCGGTCGCCGGGAGTGCGGCGGCGGCACCGAGGGCGACGGCGGCAGCGGTGGCTATGACAGTCGCCGTGGCGAGTCTTCGCCGTGCATGGGGGGTGTGACGCATCACTGACATGTGAGGGGTCCTCCTCATAGGCGGTGCTTTGGTGGGGGGTGGTACCGGAGCCAGGACGCAGCTCCCGACAGGGGCATGACAAATCAGCCGTACGGCGCCCCGTTTTCTGCGCCGTCCGTGACCGGCATGCCCTGCTGCCAGCGAAAGATTGACCGATCCATGGCAAACCCACAAGGGTGCGTGAGGGTTTGCCATACGCCCGCCATTCATCTGCCATACGCCTGAAATGCTGGCGGACATGACGACCTACCACTGCCCCGTGGACGGGACCCGGTCCAGCACCACCGCCCTGACCTGGTGCTGTCCGGCCTGCCGGGGCCCCTGGGACCTCGACTTCACCCCCGCGCCGGGCTTCGGCTCGAACGCGCTTTCCACGCGGGTGAATTCATTGTGGCGCTACGAGGAGATGCTGCCGCTCGCCGCCCCCGCGGCCTCCCTCGGTGAGGGCCGGACCCCGCTCGTCCCCCTCACGGACACCGTCTCGGCGAAGCTCGACTATCTGATGCCGACGCTCTCCTTCAAGGACCGGGGCGCGGTGATGCTCGCGGAGCTGGCCCGGCGGCTGGGACCGGACCGGGTCGTGGCGGACAGCACCGGCAACGCTGGCACCTCCGTCGCCGCGTACTGCGCGCGGGCCGGACTCCCCTGCACGGTGTACGTCCCCGAGGGCACATCGCCCAAGAAGACCGAGCAGATCCGGGCCCACGGCGCACGCCTGGTGACCGTCCCCGGCGGGCGGGAGGCGACGGCCCTGGCGGCCCGCGCGGCGGCGGACGAGCCGGGCACGTTCTACGCGTCGCACGTGTTCAACCCGTATTTCCTGCACGGCACGAAGACGTATGTATACGAAATCTGGGAGGACCTCGGCGGCCGGCTGCCGGACGCGCTGGCCGTACCCGTCGGCAACGGCACCCTGCTGCTGGGCGCGGCCCTCGCCACCGCGGAGCTGCACGCGCTGGGCCTGATCACGGCCCGCCCCCGGCTGATCGCCGTCCAGGCCGAGGCGGTCGCCCCGCTGGCCGCCGCCTTCCACGCGGGCGCGGAGGACCTGCCGCCCGGCACCCCGGCCGAGGCCGCGCCCACCCTCGCGGAGGGCATCGCGATCCCCCGCCCGCCGCGCGCCCGCCAGATCCTGGCCGCGGTGCGGGCCTCGGGCGGCACGTTCCTGACGGTTCCGGAGGACCACATCCGCGAGGCCCAACGCGACCTGGCGGCACGCGGGTTCTACGTCGAGACGACAGGGGTGGCCTGCTGGGCGGCGGTACGGCAGGGGCGCGCCGACCTCGTACGCGGTGGTGTGGTCGTGCCGCTGTGCGGTGCGGGGCTGAAGACGGGGATGGAGGGAGGGTGAGAGGGGGCGGGGGGGCTCGCTGCGTCTTCCCCCGGCCGGCCCTCGCCGTGCCCCGGCGCGTACGGCGGCGCGGATCTGCTCCATCCGGTGGGCGTGTTCACGCCATGGGCCGGGGCCGTGCGTGCCGTGGTCGCCGAGCGTGCGAGCGTCTCCCTACCTTCGTACCGTGAGCCTCTCGCGTACCTCCGTCCTCGCGCCCCTGCTCGCGGCCGCCCTGATCGCCCCGCTGCCGCCCCTCGCCCACGGGTCCCGCTCCCCCGGTCCCACCCCGGCCCCGCCACCCGCGTCCGTCCCCGCCTGCGGCCAGGACGCCTCCGGGGGCGCCTGGGTGCGGACGTCCACCCGCTTCGGTGAGGCCGACGGATACGACCCGTACGTCGGGAACGGCTATCTCGGCCACCGGGTCCCCGCCACCGGGGCCGGATACGCGGCCCCCGGCGGGAAGACCGGCTGGCCGCTCTACACCCCTCGCTACGACGGGGCGTTCGTCTCCGGGCTGTACGCTGCGGACAAGGCCGTCGCCCAGGGACGCGAGGTGGTCGCCGCCCTGCCGAGCTGGACGAACATCGACGTCCACGTCGGCCGGGAGACTCTCGGGGACGGCACCACCGCGGGCCGGGTGTCGCGGTACCGGCAGACGCTCTTCCTCGGCTGCGGGCTCGTCCGCACCTCCCTGCGCTGGACGACCGCCGACGGCCGGGCCACCGACGTCGTCTACGACGTGCTGGCCAACCGCGCGGACGTGCACACCGGGGCCGTACGGCTGCGGATCACCCCGCACTGGAGCGGCGAGGTGACCGTCGTCGGGCGGCTCGACGACCGGGGCGCGCGCCGGATCACGCTCCGCGAGGACGGCACGTTCAGGACACACGGCACGGGGGTCGAGGGGGCCGTCGCCCAGACGATGCGGCGCGGCTCGGGGGTGGTCGAGACGCTGCGGCCCGACGCCCGTACGCCCCCGAAGCGGACCCCGGTACGCGCGGGCCGGACGTACACCTTCGAGAAGTACGTCGGCGTCGACACCGCCCTCACCTCGGCCGCCCCGGCCGATGACGCCCGCGAGGCCGCCCACCGCGCGGCCCGGCGCGGCTGGGACCGGGTCTTCGCGGCGAACGAGGCCGCCTGGCGCGAGGCATGGTCCGCCGACGTCCTGGTGCCCGGCAGCCGCGAGCTCCAGGGCTGGCTGCGCTCCGCCCAGTACGGGCTGCTCGCCAGCACCCGGCGCGGCTCCTCCGACGGCCTCGCCCCGGCCGGTCTGACCAGCGACAACTACGCGGGCCTGGTGTTCTGGGACGCCGAGACATGGATGTTCCCCGGGCTGCTCGCCACCCGGCCGGAGCTGGCCCGCTCGGTCGTCGAGTACCGCTACCGCACCCGGGACGCGGCACGTGCGAACGCCGAGAAGCTGGGGTACGAGGGCCTGTTCTACCCCTGGACCAGCGCGAGCCGGGGCCGGCTCGACTCCGAGTGCCACAGCTGGGACCCGCCGCACTGCCTGACCCAGAACCACCTCCAAGGGGATGTCTCCCTCGCCGTCTGGCAGTACTACCTGGCCACCGACGACCGCGACTGGCTGGCGGCACGGGGCTGGCCGCTGCTGAAGGGCATCGCCGACTTCTGGCGGTCCCGCGCCACGGCGAACACGGACGGCGGCTACTCGATCCGGAACGTGGCGGGGCCCGACGAGTACAGCAACGGCGTCGACGACGGCGTCTTCACCAACGCCGTCGCCGCCACCGCCCTCCGCAACGCGACCCGCGCCGCCGAACTCCTCGGCCACCGCCCGCCCGCCGCCTGGAACAAGGTCGCGGACGGGCTGCGCATCCCGTACGACGCGGAGCGGAAGGTCTTCCTCCAGTACGCGGGGTACAACGGCTCCACGATCAAGCAGGCGGACACCGTGCTGCTCATGTACCCGCTGGAGTGGCCGATGGAGCCCGGCGCCGCAGCCGCCACCCTCGACTACTACGCGGCCCGCACCGACCCGGACGGCCCGGCGATGACGGACTCGGTGCACGCGATCGCCGCGGCCGGGACCGGGGAGCCGGGCTGCTCGACGTACACATATCTCCAGCGCGCGGTACGGCCCTACCTGCGGGGCCCGTACGACCTGTTCTCCGAGGCGCGGGGGGAGAAGTCCGGTGCCGAGGACCCGCTGTCCGGTTTCCCGGCCGACGACTTCCTGACCGGGAAGGGCGGCTTCCTCCAGGTGTTCACCCACGGACTGACGGGCCTGCGCCTCCGCGAGGACGGGGTGCGCCTGGACCCGATGCTGCCGCCGCAGCTGGGCGAGGGCGTCACGCTGAAGGGCCTGCGTCACCGGGACGCGACGTACGAGGTCGAAATCGGCGCCCGCGCGAGCACGGTCCGCCTGACCTCGGGCACCCCGTTCACCGTGCGTACGGCCGAGGGCCCGCGCCTGCTCTCCTCGGCCCTCACCCTGCCCACGCGCCGCCCCGACCTGGCCCCGACGGCCGACGTGGCGCGCTGCCGCCCGGTGACGGCGGACTCGGAGGCCCCGGGCCTGTACGCGGAGGCGGCGGTGGACGGCAGCCCGGCGACGTCCTGGTCCCCGGGCGGTGCGACGGGGAGCCTGACGGTGGACCTGGGCGCCCGCCCGCTCCGGATCGCGTCGGTGACCCCGCGCTGGAGCGACGTACCGCCCGCCTCCCACACCCTGGAGACCTCGCTCGACGGCCGCTTCTGGCGCCCGTACCTGCCCGGTGCCACGGCCCGCAAGGTGCGGGTGACGGTGCGGTCCGAGGACCCGGAGAAGCCCGCGGGGGTGGCGGAGCTGCGGGTGGAGGCGGGGCGGTAGGGGAGAGCGAACAGCGCGGGAATCAGAGCCCTCTGTCCGAAATCCGCATGTCGGTTTCCGGCCAGGGGGCTTCGCTCATTTTCGGCTGAACTCTCATTCACAGAAGGCCAGTTACGCGCAGCGGGCGCCATGTACGATCATCAGCGCACCAAAAGCACCCCCTGCCCCAACAGCACCATCACATCGCACCACGGGCCCCACAGGTTGGAGAGAACGTGCACATCGCCTTCATCACGGTCACGATCCTCGGCGTGCTCTTCAACGGTGCCGCCGCCGTCACGTATCTGATCGGCCACGAATACCCAAAGACCCAGGCGGACATGAAGGGAATTCCCCGGAAGTACGTCCCGGTTCTGGGCCTGTTGCTGGCGGCGGGCGCCCTGGGGCTGCTGGCCGGGCTCGCCGTGCCGCTGCTGGGGACGCTCGCCGCCGTCGGGCTCATCCTCTACTTCATCGGCGCCATCATCGCCCACCTGCGGGTCGGCTCCCGGGACATCGTGGGCGGCATCTCGTTCCTGATCACCGCGGCGGCCGTCCTCGTCCTCGGCATCCTCGACCGGGGCGCCTGGTAGCCCCGGGGGCCGGGGCCGACAGGCTCTACCTCTACAGACCGGCCTTGAGGCGACGGGACAGTTCGACCCGGCGGGTCTTCAGCGTGGCGGTGCGGGGCAGTTCGGCCAGCGGGATCTGGACGGGTGCCGCCAGCTGCGGGTACCCGGCCGTGGCGGCGCGCCAGCGGTCCGGGTCCAGCGGTTCGTCCCGGTGGGTGCAGACGACGGGGATCGCGTCGGACCCGGGGCCCGGCACCACGACGACCTCGGCCAGCTCAGCCAGCTCGTCCAGGAGGACGTCCTCGATCTCCAGGTTGCTGCCCACCCCGGGGATCGCGTCGAACTCACGGTCCAGCATGTGCAGGCAGCCGAACGCGCTGCGGTAGCCGACGTCGCCGGTACGCCACCAGCCGTCGTGCAGATTGGCGTCGTAGCGGTCCTGCTCACCGTGGTACGTCTTCGCTATCCCGTCCCAACGGACTTCGATGAAACCGGGGTTCTGCTGCGAAGGGCGTCTGCCGTCCCGGCTCACCAGCCGGACCCGGGCGCTGCCCGGCAGCGGGTAGCCCACGCAGCGGCCGTCCATCCGGTGGGCGAACCGGCGGTAGTAGGGCCGGCCCGCCGCGGGACCGACCTCGCTCTGTCCGTAGATCTGGAAGAACTGCGCCCGCCGGTCGGAGGCGTTCAGCAGACGGCGTACGGTCCGCGGGTGGATCGCGTCGAACGTGCTGCTGAAGAACTTCACCGACGCGAACGGGCGGCGCGGGTCGTCCGCCAACTCCTCCCAGGCCAGGAAGGAGTTGGGCAGCGCCTCGATCAGCCAGGGGCGGCGCTCGGCGAAGAATCCGGCGACGGCGTCGGGAGCGCCCTCGTTGACCAGCAGCGCGGGCATCCCCTGGAGCAGGCAGAGCGACATCGCCGCGAAGGTCCGGGAGTGGCCGAAGGGGATATGGATCGCGACGGTTCCCCGCGTTCTCATCAGCCCCAGCAGAAACAGCTGCGGGCGCAGCCGGGAACGCATCGTCCGGGGTGTGTGCACGACCAGCTTGGGCAGTCCCGTGGTGCCGGACGTGTGCGTGATCATGGCCGGATCGTCCAGCCCGCGCAGCACCGGCCGTACCGGCGCGGCGCCCTCGAAGCCGGCCAGCGCGACCGCGCCCGGCCCCGCGTCGCCCACGCCGATCACGCCCCGGGTCAGTCCCGCCAGGTCCACGCCGTCCGCCGTCAGGGATCGGAGCTTGGGCCCGTCGGTGACCAGGTGCGGCCGGTCCAGCCGGTCCAGCAGTGCGCCGAGGGCCTCGGAGTCCAGGTGCTGCGAGAGCATGACCGGGACCGCGCCGATGCGCTCCAGGGCCGTCGCCAGCAGCCAGAGGTCGAAGTTGGGGGCCTTGCAGACCACCGCGTGGCCGCCGGGGCGCACTCCGGCCGCGGCGAACCGGTTGGCGATGTCCTCCACGTACGAGGCGAGTCGGCGCACCGTCAGCCTGCGTCCGGCTTCCGGCAGGACGTCGAGGTCGTGGTCCAGGACGAGCGGCATGTCCCCGTGGACGCGTGCGGCTCTCGCCGGTACGAGTCCGAGGTAGAGGCCCCGCTTGTGGTCCGGTGTGCGCACCGACGTGCGCTGCGGCCGGTGGCTCAGCTTGTCCAGCAACGTGCTTCCCATGAGTTCTCCCTGAGCGTCCGAGGGGACGGTGGTACGGGGCGGTGGTACGGGGTGCGAATACGGTGTCAGCGGTCGCGGTAGGCGACCATGTCGGCCAGCTCTCCGAAGCGCAGGCGCCAGTGGTCCGGCAGGCCCGCGTCCGCCACGGCCGTGCGGGCGTCGGCGACCAGGGCGTCGATCCGCTCCTCGACCTCCGCTCGCACCCCGGAGGCCAGCAGGGCGGCACGGAGTCCGGCCGGGTCCCAGTCGGCCCGGCGGCTGCCCTCGACCAGCTCGGCGACGCGCGGGTCCTTGGCGGCGCCCAGCGCGAGCAGCAGGGTCATCTTGTGCTCGTCGAGGTCCAGGCCGGTCGGCTTGCCGGTGACCGCCGCGTCCCCGAACGCGTCGAGCAGGTCGTCCCGCAGCTGGAACGCCTCGCCCGCCGCGACCCCGTACGCCTCGAAGACCCCGTTCAGCCCGGGGCGTCCGGCGATGGCCGCGCCGAGGGCGAGCGGGCGGTGGATGGTGTAGCGGCCGGACTTGCAGACGGCGACCCAGCGGGCCAGGTCAGGGTCCGCCTTGACCTCGGCGGCCAGGGCGATGTCCAGCTGCTGGCCGATGATCATCTCCGCGGCCAGCTCGTGCCAGACCTCCGCCGCCGGGCCGGTCAGCCGGCCCGCGAGGCGGTTGGCGTAGCTGAGCGCGAGGTCCCCGGCGAGGATGGCGACGCCCTCCCCGTACCGCCGGGACTCCCCCGCCCAGGCGCGTCGCGCGTGGAGGTCCGTGTAGGCGGCGTGGACGGTCGGGACGCCGCGCCGGGTGGGTGAGTTGTCCATGATGTCGTCGTGGATGAGCGCGAACGCGTGCAGCAGTTCCAGCGCCGCCGCCGCGTCTACGACCGTGTCCTCGTCCGTCGCGCCCCCGGCGGCCAGATAGCCGGTGAGGCAGAACAGGGGGCGCAGCCGCTTGCCGCCCGCCGCGATCAGCTCCGCGATGACCGACACCGGCACCGCGACCCGGGCGTCCACGGCGTTCCACCGGGCCTCCTCGGCGCTCAGCAGCTCCTCGATCCGCAGGTCGACGCGGTCCAGGAGTTTGCCGCAGGCCTCCTCGACGACGCCGCGCTCCACGGACGCCGGAGGACCGGCCACCGTGTCTCCCCCGTCCTTCGCCATGTTCTGTTCCTCCAGCTCCGGCGGCAGTTTGAACACCACGTTCTCGGTGGCCGTCACCTCTGTCTCCAGGTCTCCGTAGCCCAGCTCCGCCAGCAGCCTCAGGGCCCGCTCCACCTGTATCTCGGGCACGCTCGCGCCCGCCGTGAGGCCGACCGTGCGCACGCCCTCCAGCCAGGCGGGGTCGAGTAGTTCGGGGTCGGGCAGGAGCCGGGCTTCGGCGCCCGCGGCCCGGGCGACCTCCACGAGGCGCAGTGAGTTGCTGGAGTTGGCCGAGCCGACGACCAGGACGAGGTCGCTGCGGCCCGCGATCGCCTTCACCGCGTTCTGCCGGTTCTGGCTGGCGTAGCAGATGTCGGCGCTCGCGGGGCCGGTCAGCTCCGGGAACCGCTCCCGTAGGACGGCCACGATGCCCGCCGTGTCGTCCACCGACAGGGTGGTCTGGGTGAGATAGGCGGCCCGGACGTCCGGCGGGAGGTCGAGCCGTCTTGCCTCCTCCACACTGCCGACGACTACGGTGCGCTCCGGGGCCTCTCCGTAGGTGCCCTCGATCTCCTCGTGGCCGACGTGCCCGATGAGGATCAGCGTGTCCATGTCCCGGGCGAACCGGACGGCCTCCTGGTGGACCTTGGCCACCAGCGGGCAGGTCGCGTCGATGACGGTGAGCTCCCGGCGGCGGGCGTTCTCACGGACCTGCGGGGACACCCCGTGTGCGGAGAAGACGCACACCGCTCCGGCCGGCACCTCCTCCTCCGTATCGACGAACCGGGCGCCCCGGCCCTCCAGTTCCCGCACGACGTGCTCGTTGTGCACGATCTGCTTGCGTACGTAGACGGGCGCGCCATGTATCCGGAGCGCGCGTTCCACCGTCTCGATGGCCCGGTGCACTCCGGCACAGGCCCCGCGGGGCTCGGCGAGCAGGACTCGTTGCAGGGCGGACGGCATGGTTTCCCCCTCGGGATGGGTCGGAACGAGATTCGACGGAGTGCGGTTCGCCCGCCGGATTCTGGAATTCCGTACGGGTGCAGCCGTTCCGACCGTGATCGGCGGACCGCGAAACGCATCCTCGGCACCGCCCCTTGCCGGGGAATACGCGGCGAGTTGGTCCCGGCTTGGCGTCAAGCAGACGCCAATCGGGGCCCCAGTGGCCGTCAAGAGACCGCTGGCAGCCTCACTTCTCGATTCCCCGTTCCGGAATTCCCCCGCCGCGCGGACTTCTCTTGCCCGCGCCCGTATTCCACCGAAGGAGCAGCACTCCATGAGCGGTCTCGTCGTCCCGCCCGGTCAGGGCAGGAAACTCGTCACCAAAGCGCAGGACGTCACGTTCAAGGTCACGGCCGCGGACGGCTCCGCGGCTTCGATCTTCGAGGTGGTCGTACCGCCGGGTTTCGACGTCGGCGCGCACACCCACAGCCATTCGCAGGAGTTCTTCTACGTCCTGGAAGGGGAGTTGGAGCTCTTCGCGTTCGAGCCCACCGAGCGGACCGAGGACACCTGGCACGGCTGGGAGTCCCCGGAGGGCGCCCGTGCCACCCGCGCGGTCGCGGGCAGTTGCATGTTCGTGCCGCCGGGCTGCCCGCATGCCTTCCGCAACCCCACGGGCAAGCCGGCCCGGATGCTCTTCCAGAGCTCCCCGTCGCCGGAGCACGAGCGCTACTTCGAGGAGATCGTCGAGATCTTCGCCGCGGGCCGGTCGGTGGACTCCGACGCCGTGGAGCGGATGCGCGAGCGCTACGACGTCCAGCAGATCACCCCGCTGCGCTTCACCCCGCCCGTGCCGCACCCACGGGTCCCCGAGCAGCCCGTCCCGACGACGGCCGGGCGGTCCGCGGCGTGACCGGCTCCGATCCGACCCGGGACCAAGAACCGAGGGGTGACCTCCGATGACCGTGACGACCACGGACAGCATCTCGCTCGTGCACGCGAGCCTGGGCGAGCAGGAACTCGCCGCCGTCGCCGAGGTGTTCGCCTCGGGCTGGCCGGCCGGCCAGGGGCCGCGGGGCAAGGCGCTCGAAGCGCGGTTGAAGCAGCTCTACGGCGTTGGTGACGCGGTCACGCTGAGCAACTGCGGCGCGGCGCTTCACCTGGCCATGCTGGCACTCGGCGTCGAACCGGGCGACGAGGTGATCGTCGCCGACTACACCTTCCCCGCCCCGGCCCACGCCGTGCGCTACGTCGGCGCGACCCCCGTCTTCGCCGACGTCCGCCCCGACACCGGAACCATCGACCCGCAGGCGGTGGCGGACCTGATCGGCCCGCGCACGGTGGGCGTGATCGCGGTGGACACCGTCGGGCTGCCCGCCGACTACACCGAGCTGATGGCCGTCGCCGACCGCCACGGACTGTTCGTCGTCGAGGACGCCGCCTGCGCGGTCGGCGCCACCTACCAGGGCCGCCCGGCGGGCGCGCTGGCCCCGGTGGCGTGCCTCTCCTTCCACGGCCGCAAGGGAGCCAGCAGCGGAGAGGGCGGGGCGCTGCTCGCCGCCGATCCGGTGATCGGGGCGGACGCCCGCCTGCGGTCCTCGTTCGGCATCGGGAGCATCTACGACCAGGCGCAGGTGGTCGGGCTGCCGATCCCCACGTTCACCGACATCGGCTACAACTACAAGCTGTCCGACATCGCCGCCGCCATCCTCCAGGTGCAGGTGGAGCGGGTCGGTGAACTTCTGGAGCGCCGGAGCACGGTCGCGGCGGCGTACGGAGAGCTGCTCGCCGACGAGGAGCTGCTCACGGTGCCGTCCGTCCCCGGTGACCGCACCCACGCCTGGCAGTCCTACTTGGTGACCCTCGACCCGCGTGTGGACCGCTCGGGGCTCGCCGCCTCGCTGCGCGCCCAGGGCGTCGGCTGCGGGCACGGCACCTGGGCCAGCCATCTCCAGCCGGTGTACGACGCCCGGCAGAGCTGCCCGGTCTCCGCGGATCTCTTCCAGCGGAACCTGGCCATCCCCATGCACGCCGAACTCCGCCCGGGCCAGGTCGAACGCGTCGTGGACGTCCTGCGGGCCGAGTTGCGGAACAACCTGCGTCCGAGCTGACCGAGGCGCCCGGGGCGCCCCTCCGTTTCCGTATCCCCTCCCCTTCAAGGAGAGTCCGTGCTTGTCGTCTGTCTTGTCGGAGCGGGGCCGCGCGGTCTGTCGGTCCTGGAGCGGCTGTGCGCCAACGAGCGCAAGTCCCCGGCGCACTCGGCTGTGACCGTGCATGTCGTGGACCCGTACGCACCGGGCGCGGGAAAGGTGTGGCGCACCGGGCAGTCGCGGCGGCTGCTGATGAACACCGTCGCCTCGCAGGTGACCGTGTTCACCGACCACACCGTGACGATGGACGGCCCGGTGGAGGAGGGGCCGAGTCTGTACGCGTGGGCCACTGACCTCGCCCTGCGGTCGGCGGACCCTCCGGTACGCGCCCGGTTCCCACCGGAGGTGCTGGCCGAGGCGGCCCGGCTCGGCCCCGACGACTACCCCACGCGCGCCTTCTACGGCGCGTATCTGCTCGACGCCTTCCGCACCGTCCGGGAGACGGCGCCCGCGCATGTCACCGTCGTCGAGCACCGCACCAGTGCGGTGGCGCTGAACGACGGGACCGGGCCGGGCGGATCGCAGTCACTGCTCCTGGCGGACGGCTCCCGGCTGACCGGCCTGGACGCCGTGGTCCTGGCCCAGGGACACGTCCCGGCGGTCCCCATGTCCGGGCAGCGGACCCTGGCGGCGGCCGCCGCCCGGCACGGTCTGACCTACGTCGCCCCGGCGAACCCGGCCGACCTGGACCTGTCGGTCCTCGCGCCCGGCGAGACCGTCTTCGTACGGGGCCTCGGGCTCAGCTTCTTCGACGTGCTCGCCCTGCTGACCGAGGACCGGGGCGGTGTCTTCGTCCGCGACGGCGGCCTGTTGCACTACCGGCCCTCGGGGCGGGAGCCGCGGATCGTCGCCGGGTCCCGGCGCGGTGTGCCGTACCACGCGCGCGGCGAGAACCGGAAGGGTCCCTACGACCGCCACGAGCCGCGGCTGCTGACGCTCCGCACGGTGGCCCGGCTGCACCGGCGCGCCGAGGACGGCGAGCGGCTGTCCTTCGTCGCCGATCTGTGGCCGCTGATCGCCAAGGAGGTGGAGAGCGTCTACTACGGCACGTTGCTGTCCGCCCGTGGCCGGCAGCCCGAACGTGCCTCTTTCGTACGGGACTTCCTGGCCGCGGAGGACGGGGCTGCCGAGGGCCGGCTGCTGGAGGCGGCCGCGATCGCGCCGGGCGAGCGGTGGGACTGGGAGCGGCTGGCCCGTCCCTGGCAGGGCCGTGATCTGAGCGACCGGGAGGCCCACCGGGCCTGGCTCCTGCGCCATCTGGCCGACGATGTGCGCGAGGCCCGGGCGGGCAATGCGGACGGTCCGCTGAAGGCCGCGCTGGACGTCCTGCGGGATCTGCGCAACGAGATACGCGCGGCGGTGGACCACGGGCGGCTGGAGGGCGGCTCGTACCGGGACGATCTCCAGGGCTGGTACACCCCGCTGAACGCGTTCCTGTCGATCGGCCCGCCCGTCTCGCGGGTGGAGGAACTGATCGCGCTCGTCGAGGCGGGCGTGGTGGAGATCATGGGGCCCCGGGTGCGGGTCCTCGCCCCCGGTGCCGCCGAACCCGGCGGGCGGCGGGCCGCGTTCCGCGTCGTCTCCGATGTCGTGCCCGGGCCGCCGGTGTCGGCGACCGCCCTGATCGAGGCGCGGCTGCCCGAGCCGGATCTCACCCGCACCGCGGACCCGCTGCTGCGGGGGCTGGTGGGGAGCGGGCAGGCCGCCCCGTTCCGGATCGGCGGCTCCTGCGGGGCCGCGTACACGACTCGGGGGCTGGCCGTCACCGAGCGCCCGTACCGGCTCGTCGACGCGGCCGGGCGGGTCCATCCGCGCCGGTTCGCCCTCGGGGTGCCGACCGAGGGCGTGCACTGGGTCACCGCCGCCGGAATCCGCCCCGGCGTCGACTCCATGGCCCTCGGCGACGCGGACGCGATCGCCCGCGCGGTGCTCGCAAGCGCACGCCAAGGAGCGGGCAAGCCCGACGTACGAAATTGACACCCTGATAACCGAAGACAAGACACGAGAAATGTCTTCACTTTCTGAGAGGCAGACGCCGGACATGCCCATCCTCTGCAAGCCCGCGGTGCGCGTACCGGAATACATCATCACCATGGAGCAGACCCTGGATTTCGCCAGGAAAGCCCATGCGGGAAAGCCACAGCTTCCGCTCGCTCTCCGACTGATAGAGAACACCGGGGTGCAGAAGCGGCACCTGGTGCAGCCCATCGAAAAGACCCTGGACCACCCGGGGTTCGAAGAACGCAACCGCGTCTACGAGACCGAGTCCAAGAAGCGCTGCCCCGAGGCCGTGGAAGAAGCCCTGGCGAACGCGTTGCTGCGGGCCGAGGACATCGACGCGATCATCTATGTGTCGTGCACCGGATTCATGATGCCCTCGCTCACCGCCTGGCTGATCAACACCATGGGGTTCCGCTACGACACCCGCCAGCTGCCCATCGCCCAGCTGGGCTGCGCGGGGGGCGGGGCGGCGATCAACCGCGCCCACGACTTCTGCGCGGCCCACCCCGACAGCAATGTGCTGATCGTCTCGTGCGAGCTGTGCTCGCTGTGCTACCAGCCCGACGCCGACGACATCGGCTCGCTGCTGTCCGACGGGCTGTTCGGCGACGCGGTCGCGGCGGCGGTGGTGCGCGGCCGGGGCGGCCCCGGAGTCACCGGCGTCGAACTGCGGCGCAACGCCTCCTACCTCATTCCCCACACCGAGGAGTGGATCTCGTACGCGGTGCGCGACACCGGGTTCCACTTCCAGCTCGACCGCCGGGTACCCGGCACCATGGAACCGCTCGCCCCGGTCCTGCGCGACCTCGCCGCGAGCCACGGCTGGAACGCGGCGGACCTCGACTTCTACATCGTCCACGCGGGCGGCCCCCGGATCCTGGACGACCTCGCCAAGTACCTCGGGGTCGACCGCACGGTGTTCCGGCACAGCTGGGGAACGCTGAGCGAGTACGGGAACATCGCCAGCGCGGTGGTGCTCGACGCGCTGCGCCGGCGGTTCGAGGAGGGGCCGCTGCCCGCGGACGCCACCGGCGTCATCGCCGGCTTCGGCCCCGGGATCACCGCCGAGATGGCCCTCGGCACCTGGGTCGACGGCACGTCACACGACCACCGGACGCGCCTGGCCGCCGAGGCCGCGCCGCGTCCGTACGCGGGGAGGATCGCATGAGCAGCACCGGCACACCGACAGGCCTCACCTCCGACCGCATCCTGCGGATGATCAACGGCTACTGGGCCACCGGGGTCCTGGGCACGGCGGCGACGTACGACCTGTTCACGCACCTGGAGGACGGCGTCACCACTCCGGCGGCACTGGCGGAGCGGGCCGGGATCGCGCCGCGCGGCGCGCAGGCGCTCCTGGACGGGCTGGTCGCGCTCGGTGTGGTCGAGGTGGAACGGGGCGGCTACCGCAACTCCCCCGAGGCGTCCGCCTTCCTCGTGGCGGACCGGCCAAGGTCGCTGGCCGGGTTCGCCCGGCTGAAGATGGGGCACCTGGGGTCGCTGGCCGCGCTGCCCGACGTCGTACGCGCCGGGGGGCCGGTGACGGACGCGGTGGTGGAGGTCGCCGACAACCCGCACTGGGAGAACCTCGTCCAGGCCATCGCCGCGCAGTCCGTGCCCGTGGCGCACCTCGCCGCCGAAAAGCTCGGGCTGGCCGGGGCGGGGAAGGTCTCGATCCTCGACATCGGCGGTGGTTCGGGGGTCTGCTCGGCCGTCTGGCTGGGGCTCAACCCCGATGCCCGGGCCACCCAGATCGACTGGGCGCCGATCAACGCGATCGCCCGCCGGCTGCTGGCCGAACAAGGGGTGGGCGACCGGGTCGACCACATCGACGGCGACTTCCACACCGTCGGCTTCGGCGAGGGCGAGCACGACGTCGTGATGTACTCCAACATCGCCCACCAGGAGGGGCCCGAGGACAACCGGGCGGTCTTCGCCCGCATCCGCAGGGCGCTGCGGCCCGGGGGGACGCTCGTCGTCTCCGACTACATGACCGACGACGACCGCAGCGGTCCGCCGTTCGCCCTGACCTTCGCCGGGGAGATGCTCCTCAAGAGCCGCCACGGCTCCACATGGCGGCGCGCCGACTACCACGCGTGGCTCACCGCCGCCGGGTTCGAGGACATCCGGTTCGTGGACACCCCCTCCCCCACCACGCTGGTGCTCGCCCGCTGACCCGGACGAGGAAGCCTCTGGCGCGGCGGCCCCGAACGGGCCGCCGCGCCAGAGGCTTCCTCGGCAGTGGCCGGGCCAGGTGCTGTCCCGTCGTCCCTGGCGGGACAGCCCTCAGGAATGTTCGAGTTCCGGCGCCTGACGCAGTATCTCCAGCTCCAGGTGTTGGAGCGCGGGGCTGGAGGAGATGCCCAGCTCCTCCACCATCCGCTTCTGGTGGGCCCGCAGAACCGACAGCGCGTCGGCCTGCCGGCCCGCCCGGTACAGCGCGAGGCTGAGCAGTTCGCAGCCGTACTCGCGCAGCGGATGGGCCTGGGTGAACGCCACCAGTTCGGGCACCGCCATCTCGTGGTTGCCCACCGCGATCAGGGTGGCGCAGCGGCCCTCGATCACCGACAGGCGCAGCTCCTCCAGGCGTACGGCCTCGGGTGCGACGAGCGGGGCCGCGGCCACCTCGGCGTAGGCTTCCCCACGCCACAGGGCCAGGCCCGCTTCGAACGCGTACAGCGCCCGCCTCGGGTCCCCCCGGTCCAGTGCCTGCCAGCCGGCGGTGGCGTTCGTCCAGAAGCGGTGGGCGTCGACCTCGACGGCCCGGCTGTTCAGCAGGTAGCCGCGGCCGCGCGTGCACAGCACCGTCGAGGGGGTGCGCGGTGCGCGGTGCGGTTCGAGGGCTCGGCGCAGATTGGCGATGTAGGCGTGCAGCGAGGTGATCGCGGACTGCGGTGGCCGCCCGTCCCACAGCGCCTCCACCAGGACGTCGACCGAGACCGGCTGGCCCACCTGGCTCACCAGCAGCACCAGCGCCGCGCGCTGCTTGGGCGCGCCCAGGTCCACCCACCGACCGCCGACGGCCGCCTCGACCGGGCCGAGCACGCGGAATTCCACCACGGCGCCCGGTCCGGTGCCGAGACCGGTGCCGGTACCGAGGCCGGGGCGGCGCGGCGGGTCCGTCGGCTCCGGGGCGGCTCGTGCCGTGAGACCCGGGGCGGCTCGTGCCACGCTGTCCGGGGCCCGGTCGTCCGGGCGTCGGTGGGATGCGGTGTCGAGGTCGAGCGCCCTGCTGACGTACTGCTTGAGCGTCTCGTTGGCTCGCTTCAACTCCCGCACTTCGTACTCCAGTTCGGCTATACGGCGGGAACCATCGCCGTCCGTCCTCGCTGCACTCATAGGTCTGCCCCCGCGAAAGTGTGTCCGGGCCTGCCCCGGACTGTGCATGCGATCGCCGCTGCCACCGGGCCCGCCCGGCACCGCCGCGACAGGCGGCGGTGCCGGGGGGCCGGTGGCAGGGGCTGGTTCAACTCCCGCTGTACGCGGGCACCTTGCCGGAATCCTCCGTCGCGGGCTGCCCCAGGCCGTCGGAGCGCCGGAACAGCTTGCTGGGCCACCACATCCAGCGGCCCACGTCCAGGGTCAGCGCGGTGACCAGCACCGAGCGCACCACCAGGGTGTCGAGCAGCACGCCGAACGCCACCGCGAAGCCCAGCTCCACCGCGAACACCAGCGGCAGCGAGGCCATCGCCGCGAAGGTGCCCGCCAGCACCACGCCCGCCGAGGTGATCACACCGCCGGTGGACGACAGTCCGGTCAGCGCGGCGCGCCGGGTGCCGAGCCTCAGCGCGTCCTCGCGGACCCGGGTGACCAGGAAGATGTTGTAGTCGATGCCGAGGGCGACCAGGAACACGAACGCCAGCAGCGGGAACGAGGACTCGGCCCCGGCCAGGCCGAAGATGTGCTCGAACACCAGGCTGCTCACGCCGAGGGCCGCGCCGAACGACAGCAGCACCGTCCCCATCAGCAGCAGCGGCGCGACCACCGCGCGCAGCAGTACACCCAGGATCAGGAGCACCGCGAGCAGCACGATCGGGATGATCACCTTGGAGTCCCGGGCGGCCGCGTTCTGCGTGTCGACCATGATCGCGGTGCTGCCGCCGACCTGGGCGTTCGCGCCATCGACGCCGTGGACCGCGTCCCGGGCCCGCTCGACGGTGCGCATCGCCCCCTCGCTGCTGGGCTCGTCCGCGAGCTGGGCGAGCAGCACCGCTTCGCCGCCCTTGACCACCGGGTCCGCGACGCTGCTGACCCCGGCCACCCCGGCCAGTGCCGTCCGGACCTCGTCGGCAGCCTCGGCCTTGGCCACGACGTAGACGGGGTCGCCGGATCCGGCCGGGAAGTGCTCGGTGCGGATCTCCTCGCCGACCGCCATCTGGGGCTTGTTGGTGAACTGGTCCTTGTTGGAAAGGCCGTTGGCGTCGAGCCCGAGCGCGCCGAGCGACATCAGGCCGAGCACCGCCACGGTTCCCACCCACACCAGCCGGGGACGGCCGGAGATCGCGTTGCCGATCCGGGTCCAGATGGTCTCCTTCTCCTCCGCGACCGCGCCGTGCACCGGCTTGGACGGCCAGAAGATCCACCGGCCGCAGGCGACCAGCAGCGCGGGCATCAGCGTCACCATGGCGAGCAGGCCGACCAGGACTCCGATGGCGCAGGCCGGACCCATCCCCTTGGTGGAGTTGAGCACGGCGAGCATCAGCAGCATCAGGCTGATCGCGACGGTCGCCGCGCTGGCCACGATCGCCGGGCCCGCCCGGTACAGGGCCTCCGCCATCGCCTCGTGCCGGTCCTCGTGGCGGGCCAGTTCCTCCCGGTAGCGGGAGATCAGCAGGAGTGCGTAGTCGGTGGCGGCCCCGAAGATCAGGACGACCAGGATGAAGCTGGTCTGCTTGTTGACGACCAGGCCGGCGTCCTTGGCCAGCAGGTAGATCAGCGCCTGCGCCACCATCAGGGCGACGCCGACGGTGATCAGCGGCAGCAGGGGCAGTACGGGACTGCGGTAGGTGAGCAGCAGGATCGCGACCACGACCAGCGCGGTGATGGTCGTGAGCGCGCTGTCGCCGCCGCCGAACGCCTTGATCGAGTCGGCTCCGTAGCCCGCCGGTCCCGTGACGTAGAAGTTGAGTCCGTCGGCGTCCTTCTCGCCGACCTCGGCCATCGCGTCGACGACCTTGCCGAGCCCTTCCCAGCCGGTCTTGTCCTTGTGGACCTGGATGACAGTCTGGATGGCCTTGCCGTCCTCGGACCTGACCGGGCCCTGGGCCGGGCCCACGACGTTGTCGATGTCCTGGAAGGCCTGGACGTCCGCCCCCGCCTTGGCCAGGTCCGCGTCGGTGACGCCGCCGGACCGTTCGTAGATCACGATCGCGGGCACGGAGTCGGTGGGCATCAGCTTCTGGGCGCGCTCGACGACGGCGGTGGCCTCCGCGTTGGCGGGCAGCCAGGCCGAGTTGTCGTTCTCCTCCGCCTCGCCGAGCTTCCCGGCGAGCATCAGCGCCGGGACCAGTACGACGGCCCAGAGCGCGATGACGACCCACTTGCCCACCCTTCCGCTGGGCAAGGCGGCCAGTTTTCGCAGCATGTCTGTCTCTCCGTGGTTGGTGTGGGGGTGATCCGTGGTCGGTGTGGGGGTGAATGGTGCGTTCAGAGGTGCAGGACCCGGGCACGGACGTGCCCGAGGGCGAGCAGCACCGGGATGTCGGTGAGGAGCGGGAAGTGGTAGGCGAAGGGGCGCGGGCCGACCATGTCGGGTGGGCCGCCGTAACTGCCGTCGGCCTTCTGCCGGTCGAGCAGCCAGGTCAGGGCGGTGCCGACGGGCCGCGGGTCCTCCGCGTGGCACAGCGTGATGAGTCCGTAGGCGGTGCTGATGTCGTCGCTGGGGTCGCCGGGTTGCATGCCCCAGCCGCCGTCGGCGTTCTGCGTCTCGCGCACCGTCCGGTCGATCCGCGCGGCCATCGCGGCGGTGCGCGGGTCGTTCGGGCCCGCCGTGCAGGCGGCGAGCCGCACCCGGAACAGGCTGTGCAGCCGGCTGCGGCTCCAGCCCGGCTCGAAGCCGCCGTCGGCGAGCTGGTGGTCGGCGAGGAAGCCGAGCGCCTTGGCCCGCTGCGGTGCGGTGGCCGGGTGCGGGCCGAGCGCGCAGACCGCGGCGGCCGTCATGCACGGCTCGGACGAAGCGTCCCGGACGTAGGTGGGGAAGCCGCCGTCGGCGCCCTGCACGGCCAGCAGTGCGGCCACCCCGTCCCGTACCGTCGCGGCGTGCGCGACCGGGTCGACCACCTGGAGGAACTCCAGGGCGCAGGAGGTGTCGTCGACATCGTTCTGCGCGACGATCGGCGACATCGACCAGCCGCCGGTCAGCGCCGCGCCACGGGAGAGCGAGCGCAGCTCGGCCCCGCCCCGCTGCGCGGCGAGCGTCGCAGCCATCCGGCGCAGCAGTGCGGGGTCCGCGCCTGCCGCGTGCAGGGCGAGGCCTCCGGTGGACGTGCACCAGTTGTGCATCTCCAGGACGAACGGGAAGCCGCCGTCGGTACGTTGGTGGCGCAGCAGCGTCGCGATGCCCCGGCGCACGGTCTCCTCGTGACCGGGCGTGCCGGCGAGCGCGTGCAGCACCAGCAGGTGCATCAGCGCGTAGCCCTCCCACACCGTGGCGGCCGGGTCGGTGGCGACCAGGGTGTCCAGGGCGGCGTCGGTGGCCCGGTTCCGTACGCCGAGGGCGGCGGCCAGGATCAGGGTGATGGACGCCTGCTGGACGGCTGCCCAGGAGTGCAGCGGGTCGGTGGGCACCTCGCCGCCGCCCGGCAGTTCGGCGTCGGCGGGCAGGGGGCAGCCGAGCACCGCGAGCACCGCGTAGACCATGAGGCGGCGGCGGGTGGAGATGAAGCCCGGGGCGGCACCGAGTACGCCTGCCGCCAGGGTGGCGACCAGGGCGCTGTCGCCGCCGGGCGCCCGGCCCGCGGCACCGCCGACGGCGAGTGAGGCGAGGACCCGGTCGAGCTCGTCGGGGGACTCCTGGTGGCCGCGCAGATAGGCCAGGAGGCGGTCCCGGGCCGGGGAGACGTCCCCGGCCCGGGTCATCAGCGCGAGGGCGAGCGCGGATTCCAGCACTCTGCTCTCGCACTGTTCCCGTATCGCGCCGTCGTCGTCGGTTCTGCCGCTGACGTACGCCACCAGCCGGTTCGTGGCCCGGGTCACCTCGTCCGGGCGAATCCCGTCGGGCAGCGTCGGCGGGGCCGGACGCGCGCGGTCCGCGATCTTCATGGAGTGCTCCTGTCTCGGCCGGTCCGAACCGGCGGGGATAGCCAGGGATTACGGGAGGGGCCCGCTCCGCCGGGAGGAACCCCGTGCGGAGCCGGGCGGCGGATCAGCGGATGCTCTGCGCGAACCGGAAGAACCCGTGCCGGTCGTACTTCCGCTTGACCCGGGCCAGCCGCGTGTAGTTCTCGGCGTAGTAGGAGCGCTGCCAGTTCGGCAGGCGCGGGTCGATGAAGTTCTGGTACGTCTCACCGTTGGAGTACGGGTCGATCGTCGCGAAGCCGTCGTCCACGTACTCCCACGCGGCGCTCTTGGCCTCGTCGGAGACCGGCCCGGAGGCGTTCGAGGTGAGGTAGCTGACCGAGAAGAGGCTGTCGCGGTGGACATAGGCGGTGGCGTCGCGGGCCACGGTGTTGGCCTGGCCGCCCAGTGCCGAGATCTGCAACTGGCGCATCTGCCCGGAGAACCGCTTCGAGTCGAACGTCTCCAGGGCCCTGGCCCAGCCCTCACGCGGCATCGTCCGCTCGAACAGACGGCTGCGCCAGGCGCCGAACGCCGGGCGCTGGAGTTTCCCGTCGGGGGAGGTGTCGGCGCGGTGGCACTGCTGGACCGTCAGCTCGGAGCACTGGTACAGCGACATCAGTACCGACTTGTACGGGGCGTTGAACTTCTGCTGGTACACCGGGGGGCGGCCGACCAGCGAGATCAGCCGGGCGATCTCCGCCTGGAACCCCGGGCCGGTGTCCACCGAGCCGAGGAACACCGAGGCGGTCGGCACTCCGCCGGGAGCGGCGTCGGCGAGCGTGACGTTGACACCGCTGCCGACCGTCCACGGGGCGTCGGGCAGCCACCGGGTCCAGCCGTCCAGCATGTCCAGGGCCTGGTCGAAGGTCCACACGAGGTTGATGGCGGCCACATCGGTCAGCGGCGAGGGCGTGACGTCGTAGGACGTGACGATCCCGAAGTTGCCGCCGCCGCCTCCGCGCAACGCCCAGAACAGGTCGCTGTGACGGTTCGCCGAGGCGGTGACGGTGCACCCGTCGGCGAGGACCACCTGCGCCGAGGTCACCTTGTCGGAGGCGATGCCGATGCTGCGGGTGAACAGGCCCATCCCGCCGCCCTGGAAGAACCCGCCCGCCGCGACCGTGGGGCAGTAGCCGCCGGAGATGCCGAGCCCGGCCGGTGCGAGCGTGTCCGTGATGTCGACGAGCTGGGCGCCGGGGCCCATCCGCACGGAACCGTTGCCGAGCACCACGGAGTTGAGCCCGGAGACGTCGATGACCAGGCCCGGGGTGGTGGAGTAGCCGCCCGCGCTGTGCCCACCGCTGCGCGCGGCGACGGGTATGCCGTAGGCCTCGGCGAAGCGGATGCAGTTGGCCACGTCGGAGGTGGAGGCGCAGTAGGCGACGGCCCGCGGGCTGGTGGCGTCGAACTGGACCTGGTAGAGCTGCTTGGCCCGCTGGTAGTCGGCGTCCGACGGGAGCACGAGGCGACCCCGGAGCCGGTCGGCCAGTCGGCTCCACTGGGTGCCGAAGCCGGCCGGCTTCGCCTGTGCGGCACCGGACAGCGCCGTCGCGGCGAGCGCGACACCACCGGCGCCGGTGAGGAAGGACCTTCTGTTGATCATGCTGCTTCTTCCGTGTTCGTGAGGGAGTTCGGGCAGGTGGAGCAGACGCCGTGGGCGGTCACGGGGCCCCGTGGCCCAGGACGAGGGAGAGCACCTCGGTCAGGGCCTGGGCCGGATCGGTCGCGGCGCCCGTGACGCGCCAGGCCACGTGCTGGTCGGGCCGGACGAGGACCGCGCCCGCCCCGTCCGTACCGCGCAGCCGCTGCCAGACGCCGTCGGCGTCGGCGTACTCCGCGCCTTCGCCGCGCGCGCCGATCCGGACCGCGGTCACGGGGACGGACAGCTTCTCGGCAGCCATGGCGGCGGCGTCGGCCCAGGCCGCCCCGTCCGCGCCGGTGATCAGCGTGAAGCCGGTGGCGGAGCCGACGAGGTCGTGGGTGGAGACCCGGCGGCCGTCCCGCTCGACCCAGGCGTGCGGCAGCAGATGCCCCGGCCGGGTTGTCGGCCGGTACACATCGCCCAGCGGTGAGCGGGCCGGCGGGTGACTGCCGTCCGGGACTACCGCGCCCTGCTCGTAGGCGAAGCCGGTCTCCACGTCGAGGGCCTGGCACTCGCCGCGGTGGGTGGCGAAGATCTCCGCGGCCCGGGCGCGCTGGGCGGCCCCGACCGGGGTCGGCGAGAAGTACGAGAAGAACACCGGGGTGCGGCGCTCCGGCGGCACGTGCGGGCCGAGGCCGACGGCGGCGTCGATGACGACCTGGTGGTGCGCGGCGGCGGACATCGCCCAGCCCAGGTTGTACTGCCCGACGGGCCGGCGCTCGGCCTCGTAGGTGTCGAGCAGGCCCTCGCCCGCCCGGCCCGAGAGCACGGCGGCGAGCTTCCAGGCGAGGTTGTGCGCGTCCTGGATGCCGCTGTTGAGGCCGAGTCCGACGGCGGGCGGCTGGCGGTGGGCGGCGTCGCCGACGAGGAACGCCCGGCCGTGGCGGTAGCGCTCGGCGAGCACGGCCTCCACGGTCCAGCTGGTCACCTCGTGCAGGGTCAGCTCCAGTTCGGGCAGGCCCAGCACCTCGCGGATGCGGCCGGTCACCGCTTCGTCGTCGTCGCGGTCGATCCCGGCGAGCGGCAGGTGCAGGCCCCACTCCTCGCAGTGCTTGCCCCAGGTCGGGCCCATCTCGATGAGGGCGCTGGACAGATCGGCGCGGTAGGGGTTGAGGAACCAGGTGATGACCGAGCCCTCGGTCCACCACGGCGACAGATCGGCGGAGAAGTAGGCGGTGGTGGCGTCGAACAGGGCGGGCAGGCCCTCCATACGGATGCCGAGGGCGGGGCCCACCGTGCGGCCGGCGTCCGCCGCGATCACGTACTGCGCGTGGACCGTGGTGGTCTCGCCGTTCTCGGTGGAGCGGATCTCGGCGGTGACGCTCCCGCCGTTCTCGTCCTCGGTGAGCGAGATCAGCTCGTGGCCGAACCGGACGCGCCCGGGGTTGCGCTCCTCCGCATGGCGGCGCAGCACCGGTTCTAGGCGCAGCTGCGGCAGCTTGGCGGGCAGCACGGGTCCCGCCGCTTCGTACGCCTCGCGCAGTCCGCCGCCGCCGAAGCCGTCCATCTCGTGGATGACCCGCCCGTCCAGCGGGCCGTCGCCGGTGAGAGTGGTCTGCCAGCGGACCTTGCCGAACTGCTCGGGGGACGCGGCCGGTTCGGTGACGTCGTCCGCCAGGCCGTACTGGCGGAAGATCTCCATGGTCCGCTGGTTGAGGTAGTGCGCCTTCGGCAGGCGCGAGGTGTCGTCGCGGCGCTCGACCAGCAGGTGGTCGACGCCGTGGCCGGACAGGAAGACGGAGGCGGCCAGGCCGGATCCGCCACCGCCGACGATCAGTACCGGGACTTCTACGGTGCTCAAGGTGCGTCCTTCCAGAGGAAGTCGAGGAGGAAGAGGGAGAGAAAGGAAGAGGAAAGAGGGGGGGAGTGGAGGGAGGCGGGCTCACACCGGGTCCGCGAGGGCCCCTTCGGGGAGCTGCATGATCTCCGGCACGCCGGCGCCCCACCGGTAGTAGGACTGGAGCTTGTAGTACTCGCCGTCCGGCTGGGAGGCGACCGCGTAGACGAACCGCGTGTGCGGATCGGCCCGTTGTACGTGCTGTACGAACAGCCCGATGCGCTCGTCGAGTTCGACGGGCAGGGAGGCCGGGTCGGTCGTCGCCACGGCGAAGCAGATCCGTGTGATGGCCGGCGAGTCCCAGTCGAGGGTCACGTAGACGCCGAAGGCCGCGCGGCCGAGCCGGAGCATCTGCTCGCTGGGTTCGGCCTGGTCGACCTCGCGGAGCATGGCCCGCACGGACTCGGGGGCGATGCCCCCGGCGGGCGGCTCGCCGAAGTAGATGTTGACGGTGCGGTTGCGGTAGTCGATGCCGAGCAGGCCCACGGTGTCGCCCAGGCCGTGCCGGTCGAAGAAGTCGAGGCTCCGGCCGAGGGCGGGCGGCATCGACGGGAGCTCGGCGAGCTTCGCGACGTCCTGGAGAGCGGTGCGGGGCAGCACCACCCAGATCTTCTTGAACCCGCCCACAACGCCGAAGTCGATGCCGTATCCGTCGACGGGGCAGGTGTCGTGCACCTCCGAGAGCAGCCTGGACACCGGGTGGTCCGTCGTCTCCAGCAGACCGTTCTCCAGGGCGAGCCGGTACGGGTCGCTGTCCTGCGGCACGGTGAACCGGCAGTCCAGCTCGCCCGCGCGGCTTGCGCCGGTGGATACCCGGAACGCGATCAGGGCCTCGGGAAGATCTCCTCCGTACAGGTCCAGGATGCGCAGTACGTCCTCGCGTTCGTACCGCACCTCCAGCAGTCCGGCCGCCTCCTCGATGGCCGAGGAGAGGGCCTGTGCCGCGTACTGGCGAGTGATCGGGGCCGCCTCACTCATGGCAGTCACCATCCTTGGGCTTCATCGCGGCCACCCTCGGCCGCGTCTTGAACAGGGCTGTCGCCGGACTTGCCGTCGGCTTGACGCGGGCTCACCGGGGCAGCTCGCGCCGGGGCGTGGTGTCCGCGTACAGCAGGACCAGCGAGTGGAAGCGGTAGCGGCCCTCGCCGAGGTGGCCGTCGGGCTCGGCGAGGAGCAGGCTGCCGTCGACCAGTTCTTCCAGGGCGTGTTCCGCCTGGGCCTCGGTCAGGCCGGTCAGCTCGCCCGCGAGCCGGGCGGTGAAGGGGCCCGGCCCCACCGCGGCGAGCCAGGGCACCAGGGCGGCGGTGGCCGGGCTCAGCCGGGTGAGGGCCCGGCCGAGCGTGCGGGCCAGGTCGAGCCTTCCGTAGCTCAGGGCGGCAAGCCGTGTGCGGGGGTCGGCCAGCCGGTCCGCGAACCGGGCGATGGTCCGGTGCGGGCGAGCGGCGAGCCGGGCGGCCGCGATCCGCAGCGCGAGTGGCAGTCCGGCGCAGTGACGGACCAGGTCCCGGACGGCCCCGGGCTCGGCGCCGGTCCGCTCGGCCCCGACGGTTTCGGCGAGCAGCGCGGCGGCGTCCTCGTCGCCCAGCGGTCCGAGGCCGACGGTATGGACGGCGGGCACGCACGCGGGCCGCCCCCGGCTGGTGACGAGCAGCGCGCTGTCCGGTCCGGCGGGCAGCAGCCCGGTCAGCTGTACGTCGCTGGACGCGTCGTCCAGGACCACGAGCAGCCGGGCGTCGGCGGTCCGGGCCCGGTAGCGGCCGACCAGTTCGTTCAGGCCGTGGCGGGTCGTCAGTCCGTTGCGGTCCGTGGTCCGTTCGGCGCTTCCGGCCTCGCCCAGCGCGGCGAGGATGTCGCCGAGGACGGCGCCGGGCGGCCGGGCGGCCCCGTCGGCGTCGTGGAGTTCGGCGTGCACCACACCGTCCGGGAACGCCTCGGCGCAGCCGTGGGCCACTTCGGCGGCCAGGGCCGTCTTTCCGCTGCCCGGCATCCCGGTGACCAGCGCCGCCCTGAGCCGGGCGGCGGGGTCCGAGGGTCGGCTCAGCAGCAGGGATCTGAGCCGGGCCGCCTCGGCGGTGCGCCCGGTGAACGCGGCGGCCCGGGCGGGCAGCAGCACGGGCGGCCGCCGGGGGGGAAGGCCGGGGCCCTCGCCCCGCAGCATCCGCAGATAGGCCGTGCTGAGCCGTCGCCCGGGCACGACACCCAGCTGTTCGTCGAGGATGCGCCGCCCCTCGCCGTAGACCTGGACGGCCTCGGCCTGCCGGTCGGAGCGGTGCAGGGCGGTGATGAGGTGGGCGCGGAGGTTCTCGTCCATGGGGAAGCGGGCTACCAGGGAGAGGAGTTCGGGCACCAGTGAGCGGTGGCGGCCGAGCGACAGGTCCGCCTCGATCCGGCGCTCCAGCGCCTGCGCCCGCAGGAATTCCAGCCGCGGCCGCTCGAACTGGAGAAGATGCTCGGTCACGTTTTCCAGGGCGTGGCCGCTCCAGCAGTCGAGCGCACCGCCGAGCAGTCTGCCCGCTTCTTCGTGGCGGCCCTCTTCCAAGGCCCGACGGCCGAGCCGGTCGAGCCGTTCGAAGGAGAAGAGATCGACTTCGGCCGCACGAACGTCGAGAACGTAGCCCGGCCCTTTCCGGAATATCTCCACCCGGTTTCCGAGTGTCTTTCTGAGCCGGGAAACGTAGGTGTAGATCTGCGCGTTCGAGGTGGGCGGCGGCGCGTCGCCCCACAGGGCGGCGCTCAGCCGGCTGTCGGCCACCAGAGCGCCGCGGGCGAGCAGCAGCACCGCGAGCACGGTGTGGATCTTCGTGCCGGAGAGCGGGACCGGAGCGCCCTCCCGGGTCGCGGAGACCGGGCCCAGCAGCCGGAAGGCAAGCACCCCCGGGGCCTCGGTTTCGACGGCTCCCGCATCGGCTCCCTCGGCGGCTCCCTCGGCGGGCAGGAAAGCCACACCAGCAGACTTCACCACAGCGCATCTCCGTCCCGCGGACCCTCGGCGAATCCATCGCCGGAAAGCTATGCGCGGGCACTTTCAGCGCGTTATCGGCACGATTTCGAGTGCGCGAAATGGCCGGGACATCGAATCAAAAGCATATGCCTCCTATGATGCTTACAGAAACCTCGTCAGGGAGTTTCTTCCAGCATTACCGGCCACCATGAGGAGAATCGTTCATGCGTAAGCCCCGTACCTCGGTCGCACGTGCGCTCGCCGGCACCGCGCTCCTCCTGCTTCTTCCCCTGCTGGCCGCCATGGGCGCCGAGCAGAACACGGGCGACCTGCCGTGGACCGAGGTCAGGGCCCACGTCACCACCGCGGACGACGACCTGCCCTGGACGTGACCCGCAGGCGGCTCAGCCGTCGGCGAGCAGGCAGACCAGGACCGAGCCCTCGATGGGGCGGACCGTGTCGTGGGACTCCAGAACCTCGCGCAGCCGCCCCGCCCGCCGTGCCCACATCGTCGCGTTGAAGGTGCGGAACTCCTCCTGGGCCCAGTCCAGCGGCTCACCCGCCCCGGCGGTCCCGCGGATCGCCTCGGCGCAGGCGAGATGGATGATGATCCGCGCCTGGAGGAACCGGTCGCCCACCTCCTCGGCGAGCCGCAGCGCCCGCAGCAGGCTGGCGCGGGCGCGGTGCGGCTCGTTCTGCCGCCACTGCGCCTCACCGAGGGCGCACAAACCGTGGGCCTCGCCGAGCCGGTCGCCCTGGCCGCGGGCGAGACCCACCACGTCGTGGCAGATCCGCTCCGCCTGTGCCGACCGGCCCGTACCGAGCAGCGCCTCGGCCAGCCGGTAGAGGTTCTGGGTACGGCTGCGCAGCGACCCGGCCTCGTAACTGACCTCGATGGCCTGGTTGCTCAGCTCGACGCCGCGCTCGGGGTTTCCCTGCTCGATCTCCATCTGGGCGAGCAGCCCCAGCGCGTGGGAGAGGCCCGAGTAGTCCCCGGCCCTTCGGAACAGCACCAGGGATTCCTCGCAGTAGCGGGCCGCCTCGGCGATGTCCCCGAAGAAGCGGGCGCACACCGCGAGGTTGCGCCGCGCGATCGCCCGGCCCTGGGTGTCGTCCGTCCGCTCCAGGTGGACCAGGGCGGTGAGCAGCCGCTCCCGCGCCTCCTCGTAGCGGCGCTGGTAGATGGCGAGCGTCCCCAGGGAGCGGAGCATGGTGCCCGCGCCTCGCGTGTGGCCCGCGCGCCGGGCGCCTTCGAGGGCACATTCGGCGGTGCGCCGCCAGTCCTCCAGGTAGTTGCGGGTCTCGTAGAACGGAACGGTCCCGACAACCAGGAGCCAGGCGCGGCCCGCCTGCCCGTCGCGGACCGCCTGCGCCACCAGGGCGCCCAGCGTCTCCCGCTCACCCTCGAACCACTCGATGGGGTCGGCGACGAGTTCACTGACCGTCTCCCCCGGTACGGGCTCGATGTACGCCGGGCTCTCCTGCGGGGCCTCGCCCCTGCCGTACAGCTGCTCCTGGGCGGCGTACACCAGCGTCAGCACGGCGGCCATGACCCGCTCCAGAACCTGATCGCGCTCCTGCGGGCTGTCCTCGGCCAGGCAGCGTTCCCGGGCGAACAGCCGCAGCGGGTCCTGGAAGCGGAAGCGGGTCCCGCCGCCGTGTGCGGGGCGGGCCTCCAGGAGCTGGGCCTTGACGAGCTGGTGCAGCAGCTCCTCGGAGGCGGCCGGGGTGACGCCGAGGACGGGGGCGCCGATCCAGGCGGGGACGTCGGGCACCTCCAGCATGCTCAGCTGTCGGTAGAAGCGTGCGGCCTGCACCGACAGGGCACGGTAGCCGAGCCAGACGCCCGAACGCAGCCCGCTCTCACCCGGGTTGAGCACACCGATGCGCTCACGGCGGTCCTCCATCCGCGCCGCCATCTGGCCCAGCGACCACCGATGGTCGGAGAGCAGGCGGGTGGCGACGACCCGCAGCGCCAGGGGAAGCCGGTCGCACAGGTCCACCAGGCGCTCGGCCGCGACCGGTTCGGCCGTCACCCGGTGCTCGCCGATCGTGGCGGCGAGCAGGTCCAGGCTCTCGGCCGCGCTCATGGCGCCCAGCTCGACCCGGGCCACGGCGAGCGTCCCGGCGAGCCCGTGCAGCGGGTCACGGCTGGTGACCACGGCCCGGACGGAGCCGCGGCCGGGCAGCAGCGGACGGATCTGTTCCACGGAGCGGGCGTTGTCGAGGACGACGAGCAGCCGTCTGCCGTCCAGGATTCCGCGGTAGAGCGCGGCCCGGTCCTCCAGGCTCTCGGGGATCGAGGTGCCGGGCACACCGAGCGCGCGCAGCGCCCGGTCGAGGGCCGCCTGCGGTGTTCCGGGGCAGCCGCGGCCGTGCGCCTGGAGGTCCAGGTAGAGCTGGCCGTCGGGGAAACGTCCGGCGACCCGGTCGGCCCAGTGCAGGGCGAGCGCGCTCTTGCCGACCCCGGCGGGACCGCAGATGGCGGCGACGCCGGCCGTCGGGCCGCCGGAGTAGCCGGGTCCCGGCGGCACGATCCTCCGCAGCAGCTCCAGTTCGCCCTCCCGTCCGACGAACGGCTCTGGAGGTAAGGGCAGTTGGCGGGGGACGAGGTCCAGTACGGCACTGGAAGCGGTGTCGGGAGCCACGGCGTCCGGCACGACGGCGGCCCGCATCAGGGCCCGCCCGTCGCCCGCCAGCACCGTACGGTGCAGTTCCCTCAGTTCGGCGCCCGGTTCGACGCCCAGCTCCTCGACGAGGACGCGGCGTCCTTCGCGATAGCAGTCCAGCGCTTCGGAGCGGCGGCCCGAGAGGTGGTAGGCCTGCATCAGGACGGCCCGGGCGTGCTCGCGCAGCGGGTGTTCGGCGACGACCGGGCCCAGGCTCTCCACCACCGACCGATAGCGGCCCTGCTGGAGCTGGACGGCGGCGTACTCCTCGGCCAGGTCGATGCGCAGCTCGGAGATCCGGCCCACGGTGCCGCTCAGCGCGCTGCCGTCGAGGCCGTCGAGGACCGGGCCCGACCACAGGGCGAGGGCGTCCTCGAAGCGGGCCGCCGCCTCGCTCGCGTCCCCCGCCTCGACGGCGGAGCGGGCAGCGGCGGCCGACTCGTACAGGTCGGCCACATCGACGTAATGGCCCTCCCGGTGCAGCACATAGCCGGGCAGCAGCGTCTCGATGAGGCCGCTGACGCCCGCTTCGTCGCGGAACGTCTTGCGCAGCGCGGAGACGCAGATGGCGATCTGGTTGCGGGCGGTGGCGGGCGGGTCGCTGTGCCAGACGGCGTCCGCGAGGGCGTCCACGGAGACGGCGCGGCCCGGGGTGAGCAGCAGCACGGCGAGCACCGTACGCTGCCGGGCGCTGCGCAGCAGCAGCGGACGACCGTCCACGCTCACCTTGAGCGGGCCCAGCACCTGGAATGACAACCGGGGCGTCACACCGCCTCCTTCCAGGACCGCACGCCCCGCCCCCCGCGAAGACACTGCGAAGACATTGTGTGAAGCAGGCCTGGCCCTGACAACACAATTCTCTACCAACTCACGCTACGTGCCTGCCCCTTCTCCGCTCCCCCCAGGAGCGAGCCCCCTCCTGTCACGTTCCGTCACCGCCTGTCCAGGGGGTTCTCCGTCATCTGGCGTATGCCCCTCAGTCGGGCCTCGACCGCCTCGCTCAGCCGGTCACCGGACCGGCTGTTGGCCAGCACGACCAGGCCGGGGCCCGTGCGCGGGCGGAACACCGACCTGGCGTAGTGACCGGCCAGAGCAGCCGTCTGCCCGAACTCAACACCGGAGCGGTGGGCGTCGAGCATCGCGGCGAGGCCGTGGAGCGGGCGAGGACCCGGGGCCCGCAGGCGGGCCGCGGTGTCACGGCCGACCAGCGCGAGCGGAGCGCCCAGCGCGCAGCGCCCGACCTCGATCGCCACGGCGGCCAGGTCGGCCGCCGTGGTCCACAGCTCGACCGGGTCCGCGGCCCGGTGTCCACCGTCGAGCGCCCGCCCGGCGGCGTCGTGGCCCGCGCGCGCCGCCCGGGCGCCGGTCCTGCCGTTCGTACGGGGCGAGGGCCCGCCGAACCAGCTGTCGTCCATGCCGAGGGGCCCGAGTACCAGGCGCCGCAGCAGCGGCCCGAACGCCTCGCCCGTGGCGTCCTCCAGCAGCGCGGCCAGCGGGGCCATGGCCGCCTCCACCCGGCGGCGGCCCAGCAGATCCCCCAGAGGGACGGACGCGCCCCCGGCCCGGCCTGCCTCCGCGTGCAGCGGCAGCACCCCTTCGTCCACCAGCCGCAGCGCCCCCAGGGCGGCGACCTGAAGGCCCAGCTCCCCCGCCGGAAACGCGGTGCGCGGGGTGATCCGCCGCCCCTCCCCGTCAGTGCCCGCGGCCTCGACGGCGACCGGGCGGCCGCCGCCCCCCAGCACGGCGACACAGGCGCCCGGCACCCGATGCTCCTCGATCAACCCGGCGAGGCCGAGCCCGGGTTGCCGCCCGCCGGGCAGGGTGCGGGGCCCGGGGGAGGCGGCCTGGCTCTCCACCGGAGCACCGGGCAGAGCCGCGCGCACCACGTGCCCGGCGGCGTCGCGCGGCATCTCGTCGAGGAGGGTGAGGCTCCCGGGCACCAGGTGCCGGGGCAGCCGCCGCCCGCAATGGGCCGCCAGCGCCGCCGCGTCCAGGCCCTGCGCGCCGGGGCGCGGCACCACGTAGGCGGCGAGGGCGTCCTCTCCCGAGGCCCCCCTTACCGGGACGACGACGGCCTCGCCGACGCTCGGGTGGTCGTGCAGCACCTCCTCGGTTTCCGCCGGGTCGGCCCGGTGACCGCGCAGCCACAGCTGCCGGTCGGCACGGCCGAGCAGCCGCACCTCGCCCGCAGCGGTCCGGAGGGCCAGCTCCCCGGTGCGGTGCATCCGTGTCCCCGCAGGCCCGTAGGGGTCGGGGACGAACCGCTGGGCCGTCAGCGCGGCACGGCCCGCATAGCCGCGGGCGACGCCCGGACCGGCGACGTACAGCTCACCCACCCCACCGTCCGGGACCGGCAGCCAGGCCTGGTCGAGCACCCGCAGCGCTTCGCCGGCCCAGGACCGGGCGGGCGGCAGGAGGGGGCCGTACGACGTCTCGGCCGCCCCCTGGACGGAACGCAGTCGGCCGGGGCCGAGCCGCTCGGCTAGCCGCGCTGTCGCACCCGCCGACTCCCCGCCCACGACCACGAACCGGGAGGCGAGCGACCCGCTCGCGGAGTCGCCCAACTGACACACAAGAAGCTGCCACTGACTGTTCGTCACCGCGAGGAAGGAGAACGGACCGGCTTCCGCGAGCCACTCCCCCAGCTCCGCCAGGTCCAGATCCCGCGGCGCGAACAGCACCCGCTGACCGGCGCACAGCGGGGCCCACAGGCCCATCGCCGCCGACTCCCGGGCCACCGAGGTGAACACCGCCGTCCCTCCTCCGCCCGATCCGGTCAACTCCCGCACAACACAGTCGATATGGTGCGCCAGACCGCGATGGGTGACCGCCACGGCAAGGGGGCGCCCGGCCGTCCCGGCCACCGGCGTCACATACGCCACGTCCTCCGGGTCGGGCGTCCCGGCGAATGGCTCGTCGGAGCACCGGGCGAGGGCGGCGCAGACCTCGGGGTCGTCCACATACCGGACCGGCCCCCGGAACTCCGTCGGCCCGTGGGCGACTTCGGTGACGAGGAACCGGGCCCCCGCGCCGGCGAGCAGCGCGCGCAGCCGGGCCACCGGGAAGTCCGGGTCCAGCGGCAGACACCCGGCGCCCGCCTTCCAGACGCCGAGGGTGACCGCGTGCAGCTCGGCCCCCCGCCCGAGCAGCACCCCCACCAGCGTGCCGCGCCCCACGCCCAGAGAGCTCAGATACCGGGCCCAGCGGTTCGACGCCGCGTCGAGCCCTTCGAAGGACAGCGCGAACCCCTCGCCCTGCACGGCCACCTCCCCCGGCACCCGGCGCGCCTGGTCCCCGACGACACCCGCGACACCGACGCCCCCCGCGCTCACCCCCGCCGTCGTCCGACGGCGCAGCCCCGTCGGACGGAGATCGGTCCACACTTGCTGGACCCGGGCCAGACACCGCTCCCGCGACCCTCTGGTCCCCTCGGCCCGCCAGCCCGCGGGCAGTTCACGCTCCGCCCACCAGATCGAGAACTGGCCCTCGCCATTGAGCACGACGCGCCACTCCGGGGGGGCGACGCTCTGTCGTTCGGACAAGGCTGCTCCTGTTCGGTCCATGGACCTCCCCGGATCGGAAGGGTCGGGCCCACCTTGCCGTCGTGGCCCATACCTGACCTATACGGCCTCCCCGTGCAGCCCCGGCACCCCACTCCCTGCAGCTCAGCGGCGTCAGCCAAGAGATCGCCAACCACCGGCAGAGGATCACGGGCTCTACTGCTTCAGCGACGCCGGGCCCGGCACTCGTGCACCTGCACGTTCTGTCAGGAATCAGGAATACGACACCTGCCAAGAAGGAGCACACCCCCATGAACGGCTTCTCGACGCGACGCTTCACCTTCACCGCGATCGCCGCCACCGGCGCGCTCGCAGCGTCCCTGTCCCTGGCCGGTTCGGCGGTCGCCGTCGCCCCGGCGTCGGCGACCGCCTCGTACAACTGCGACGCCGCGGGCAGCGGCACCATCACGCTCACCGCGGCCGACTCGGGCAGCGGCAAGACGGTGCGGATCGACTCCACGGACATCCGCACGCAGTTCCCGCTCGCGGCCGACACCGTGACCACCACGCTGAAGCTGCAGAAGACCTCGGGCGGCGCGACGAGCGAGGTGCAGTTCTCGGGCACCGTGCACGACGCGGCGACCACGGGCGACCCGCTGTCCTTCGGCCCGCTCCCCCTCTCCGCCGGTTCCCTGGCCGCCGGTGACACCACCGATTCGGTGGCGCTCACGGGCACGCCGAGCGCGAGCAACTGGTCCGTGAAGTTCGACGTGACCAACCCCGCGGGAACCTTCACCTCCTACTGCACCGCCACCAGCAACCAGTCGGCCGCCTTCACCTGGTAGCCCACGGTCACACCGCGTCCCCGGAAGCCCGTGCTTCCGGGGACGCGGCGTTTCCCGGCCCCCGCCCGGCAGCGGCGGGCAGCGGAGACGCGGTCCCGCCTCTGCCCGCGCCGCCGAACGGCATCAGGTGCAGCATGGAAGGGGGGCCACCACCCCACCATCGGAGGTGCGCAGGTCATGGGAACGTACATGGATGTCCACCGCGGCATGAAGGGCATCACATCCGAGCAGTTGAAGGAGGCCCACGCGGCGGACACCGCGATCGAGAAGGAAGAGGGCGTTCACTTCGAACGGGCCTGGGCGGACCCGGAGTCGGGCACGGTCTACTGCCTGTCCACCGCCCCCTCCGCGGAAGCCGTCCAGCGCATCCACGAGCGCGCGGGCCACACGGCCGACGAGATCCACGCGGTGCCGCTGGCCGTGTGAGACACGGCCTGGTCGCGGCCGTGGGATACGGCCTGGCCGCGACCGGCGCCGCAATGACGTGCTCGCGACCGGCACCGCTATGACCTGGTCGCCACCGGTTCCTCCGCGGCCTTCTCGTGACTGCCGGAGTCCGGACCGTCCGCCGCCTGCTTGGGGAGCCAGCGCAGCGCGGCCGTTCCGAGCGCGGCATGCAGCAGGCCCGCCACCACCACGACGACGTGCAGGCCGGTGACGAACGCGCTCTTCGCGTCCTGGATCGCGGACGGGAGCAGGGAGGGCAGCTGAAGGGTCTCGTCGAGCGTGGGGGCGAGGTCCGGGCCCTGGAGACGGAAGAGCAGCGCGGCGAGCGAGCCGAGGATCGCGATACCGAGGGCGTTGCCGATCTCGTTGCTGGTCTCGGCGATCGCGCCGGCCGAGCCCGCCCGCTCCGCGGGGACCGCGCCGACCGCGGTGTCCGCGACGACGGCGAAGGAGATGCCGTATCCCAGTCCGGCGATCACGGTCGAGGCGATGTACCAGCCGATCCCGGCGGTGACCGTGGTGGGAAGCAGCAGCAGCAGGCCGCCCGCGATCGAGAAGTGGCAGACGAGGAGCGCGGCCCGCTTGCCGATGCGTTCGACGACGGTGGGCGTGACGATGCACGAGAGGGTGAGGGCCACCGCGCCCGGGAGCGCCAGGAGCGCCGCGTTCAGGACGCTCAGGCCCAGTACGGACTGGAGGTAGATGCCGGACAGATAGGCCGCCGCCGACCAGGCGGCCAGGGGCAGCAGGCCCGTGATGATGGCGATGCTGAAGACGCGGTCGCGGAAGAGGGAGAAGTCGATCAGCGGGGTTTCGAGGTGCCGTTGGCGCAGGCCGAAGAAGGTCAGTACGGCGATGCCGAGGATCATCGTGGTGATCGGCAGGGCCGAGATGCCGTCGGCGGCCAGGTGCTTGATGCCGTAGATCGTGAGCAGCAGGCCTCCGGCGGAGGTCACGACGCTGAGCGGGTCGACGCGGCCCGTCCCGCCCGCCCTGACCTCGCCGAGGAGGACCGGCGCGAACACCAGGAACACCACGATGACGGGGAGGTTGACGAGGAAGACCGAGCCCCACCAGAACGACCCGAGGAGGGCGCCGCCGACGACCGGGCCGATGGCGAAACCGGCCGCGAAGGCCGCGGCGAAGATGCCGATGGCCTGCGCCCGGCGCCGGGGGTCCGGGAAGAGTTCGCTCAGCACGGCCAGCGCCGAGGGCAGCAGGGTCGCGCCGGCCACGCCCATCAGCGCCCGGCAGGCGATGAGGAGTTCGGGGGTCGGTGCGAACGCGGCCCCGGCGGAGCCGAGGCCGAACACGGTCGCGCCGATCATCAGGAGCTTCAGCCGCCCGTAGCGGTCGCCGATGCTGCCGAAGGCGACCAGCAGTGAGCCGACGGCGAAGCCGTAGATGTCCAGGATCCACAGCGCCTGGTCGGCGGTGGGCGAGAGGGCCTGGCTGATCCGGGGCATCGCCAGGAACAGGATCGATCCGTCCATGGAGACGAGGAGGACCGGGCCGAGGACCACCGCGAGCCCGAGCCAGGCCCGCAGTCCGGGTGCGTTGTGCGCATGCTGTTGAGTCATGGTGCCGAGGCTCGGCCACGGCGCGGCCGACAGCCATCCCCGTGGTGTGGGTACACCCGACAGGTACACCCACAGGGCTGGCGGGCGCTCTACGCTCGGATGCATGGAGAGCCTCGGAACGTTCCTGAAGAGCCGCCGTGACCGGGTCACTCCGGCTGAGATCGGTCTGCTGACCTACGGCACCTCCCGCCGGGTCCCCGGTCTCAGACGGGAGGAGCTGGCCCAGCTCGCGGGGGTGAGTGCGGGGTACTACACGCGTCTGGAGCAGGGGCAGGCGGAGACCGCCTCCGAGCAGGTGCTCGACGCGCTCGCCCGGGTGCTCCGGCTCGATCAGGTGGAGACCGTCCATCTGCACAACCTCGCCCGGCAGTCGGTGAAGCCCGGTCTGGGCGAGCCGCCCCGCGAGGAGCCCCACGCGCGGGTTCTGACCCTCCTGGAGTCCCTGGGCGAGGCCACCCCCGCGGTGGTGCTCGGCAGACGGGGCGACGTCCTCGCGTGGAACCGCACCGGGCACGCGCTGGTCGCCGAGCACATCCCCTACGAGGCGCCGCGGAATCCGGCGGAGCGTCCGTCGATCCCGCGGATGTTCTTCCTCGACCCGCACACCCGCGACATGTACCGCAACTGGCCGGATCTGGCCAAGGTCCACGTCGCCTATCTGCGTCTCACCGCCGGCCGCTATCCCACGGACGCCCGGCTCGCCGGACTTATCGGCGAACTCACCATGAACAGCCCAGACTTCGGCGCGATGTGGGCGACGGGTGACGTCTCCGACTGCACGACGGGGGCCATGCATCTGCAACATCCCACCGTCGGCGCGGTGAGCGTGGACTACCAGGTGTGGCTCCAGCCCGACAGCCCCGACCACCGCGTCGAGATCTACACCCCCAACGACGCGACCTCCGCGGACGCGTTGCGCGTGCTGAACCAGCAGAGCGGGGGCGACGAGCCCGAGTCGGTGACCGTACGGGCCGAGCGGCGCTGAAAGGCCCGCGCCCGCCCCTGGCGTACTCGGAACACGTACGCCAGGGGCGGGTCGCGGGCCCCACGTCCTGTCGCGGGTTCCACACCCTGTCGCGGGTCCCACGTCCTCAGGACACGGTCTGCTCCTGCCGGTCCGGGGCCCCGGCCGTCGTGTCCCGGTCCTCGCGCGGCAGCCAGCGCACCGCGAGAACGCCGAGCGCGAGCGTGAGCGCGGCCGCGACGCCGATCGCCGCGTGCAGTCCGGTGACGAAGGCGTCCTTGGCCTGGGCGGCCGTCTCGTCGGACAGCCCCGGCGTGGACAGCGTCGTGTCGAGGGTGCCCGCCGTACCGGGGCCGAGGAAGCGGAAGAAGAACGCGGCGAGCGAGCCGAGCAGGGAGATGCCGAGCGCGCCGCCCAGCTCGTTGCTCATCTCCGCGATCGCCCCGGCCGAACCGGCCCGCTCGGCGGGCACCGCCGCGACGGCGGTCTCCGCGACCAGGCTGAAGGAGAGCCCGTAGCCGACGCCCGCGATGACGGTCGAGGCGATGTACAGCGCCGCACCGGCGGAGGTGCCGGTGAACATCAGCAGCAGGAGCCCGGTGCCGATGAAGAAGTGCGAGGCGATCAGCGAGGCCCGCTTGCCGATCCGGTCGACGACACCCGCCGTGCCGATGCAGGCCACGGTGAGCACGGCCGCGCCGGGCAGGGCGAGGAACGCCGCGGTGAGCACCGTGAAGCCGAGCACCGACTGGAGGTAGACACCGCTGAGGTACCCGGCCGCGGCCCAGGCCACCAGGGAGAGGAGTCCGGTCAGTACGGCGACGGTGAAGACCCGGTCGCGGAAGAGGCCGAGGTCGAGCAGCGGCTCCTCCAGCGTGAACTGCCGGCGCACGAACCAGACCAGGATGGCCACACCCAGCACGCCGATGGCGAGCTGCTCCAGCGAGAACCCCTCGGCCGCGGCGGCCTTGACGGAGTAGACGGCGAGCAGGATGCCGACCGCGGACTGCACCACGCTCAGCGCGTCCACCCGGCCGGGCCGGGCCTCCCGGACCTCCTTGAGGAGCTTCGGGGCGAAGGCCAGGAAGACCACCACGACGGGGAGGTTGATCAGGAACACCGAGCCCCACCAGAAGCGGTCGAGGAGCAGACCGCCCGCGACCGGGCCGACCGCGAAGCCCGCCGCGAAGGTGGCCGCGAAGATCCCGATCGCCCGGGCCCGCTGCTTCGCGTCGGGGAAGAGGTTGCTGACGATCGCCAGGCCCGAGGGCAGCAGCGTCGCGCCACCGAGTCCCATCAGCCCGCGTGAGGCGATGAGGAGTTCCGGGCTGGTGGCGAAGGTGGCGCCCGCCGAGCCGATACCGAAGAGCATCGCGCCGCCGAGCAGGAACTTCAGCCGGCCGTGCCGGTCGCCGAGGTTGCCGAACGCGATGAGCAGCGAGGCCACCACGAAGCCGTAGATGTCGACGATCCACAGGGACTGGCCCGCGCTGGGGGAGATCGCCTCGTTGATGCTCGGCATCGCGAGGTAGAGCACGGAGTTGTCCATCGCCACCAGCCCGACCAGGCTGAGGACCAGGGTGAAGCCGAGCCAGGCCCGGCGGGGTGTTGTGCTGTTCGTGGTCAACGTACTTCCTCCAGGGTGAGTGCGGCCGGGCCGCGGAGCGGCGGGGGGAACGGCCGCCCGACAAAAAACATAGTGCTCATTATTATCTTTGCATAGTGATCGCCCCCGGGCCAGCCGTGGTGATAGTCATGGAGCCGGAGAGAGGAGAGGCCTTGCGTATTGCACTGACGGGCGCGACGGGGACGGTGGGGAGCCGGGTGGCCCGCCTCCTCGCCCCGCAGTACGACCTGCGCTGCCTGACCCGCTCCCCGGAGCGGGCGGTGGCCCGCCTACCGGTGCCCGGCGCGGCCGTCGAGGCGGACCTGGACGACACCTCCTCGCTGACGCGGGCGCTCGCCGGGGCGGACGCGCTCCTCGCGGTCACGTTCGACCCCCTGCGGGACACCCACGACGAGCACCTCCTCACCGCCGCGCGCCGGGCCGGGGTCCGCCACGTCGTGAAGGTCTCGGCCCTCGCGGTGACCGACCCGCAGGCGCAGGACGCGATCACCCGCTGGCAGCGGGCGTGCGAGGAGCGCGTACGGGCGTCCGGGATGTCCTGGACGCTGCTGCGCCCCCGCGCCTTCATGTCCAACTGCCTGGACTGGACACGGTCCGTGCGCGCCGAGGGCGTCGTGCGCACGCTGCACGGCGCTTCCGCGAACTCCTGCGTCGACCCCAGGGACGTGGCGGAGGCCGCCGCCCTCGCCCTGACCTCCGCGGAGTGCGCGGGACGCGCGTACGCGCTGACGGGACCGGCCGCCCTGTCGGCCCGGCAGCAGGCCGCGCAGCTCGGCGAGGTCCTCGGCCGCCCGGTACGCCACGAGGAGCTGACCGAGGCACAGGCCCTGGCCGTGTGGCGCTCCCGCTACCCCGACGCCCTCGCGGCGGCGCTCCTCGAAAGCGCGGACCGGCAGGCCCGGGGAGCCAAGAGCGCCGTGGACCACGGGGTCCGGGAGGCGACCGGCCGGGAGCCCGGTACGTTCCGGGCGTGGGCGCGCCGTCACCGCTCGGCCTTCCGCGCGGCGGAGCCGGTGGAGGCGGCCGGGGAGGAGCCGGTGCGGGAGGCCGGGGAGGCCGCCGTCGAGGCGCAGCCCCCGGCGTAGACGGTATGCAGGAGCGCCGGGTCGGGGCCCGCCAGCACGGCGGGCCTGGCCAGGCCGTCCAGGACGACGAAGCGCAGCAGATCACCGCGCGCCTTCTTGTCGAGCCGCATGGTGGCCAGGAGCCGGGGCCACTGGTCACCCCGGTAGGTCACCGGGAGGCCCACCGAGCGCAGGACCGTGCGGTGCCGGTCGGCGGTGGCCTGGTCCAGACGGCCCGTCGCCCGGCCGAGTTCCGCGGCGAAGACCAGGCCGACGGAGACCGCCTCGCCGTGCCGGAGGCGGTAGCCCTCGTTCCGCTCGATGGCGTGGGCCAGGGTGTGCCCGTAGTTGAGGATCTCCCGCCGGCCGGACTCCTTGAGGTCCTCCGAGACGACGTCCGCCTTGACCCGGATCGCCCGCTCGATCAGCTCAGCGGTGTGCTTCCCCTCGGGGCTGCGGGCGGCCTCCGGGTCGGCCTCGATCAGGTCGAGGATGACCGGGTCGGCGATGAAACCGGCCTTGATGATCTCGGCGAGGCCGGAGACGTAGTCGTGGACCGGCAGCGAGTCGAGCGCGGCGAGGTCGCAGAGCACGCCGGCCGGAGGGTGGAAGGCGCCGACGAGGTTCTTGCCCTCGGCGGTGTTGATGCCGGTCTTGCCGCCGACGGCCGCGTCGACCATGCCGAGGACGGTGGTGGGCACCGCGATCCACCGCACCCCGCGCAGCCAGCTGGCCGCGACGAAACCGGCCACGTCCGTGGTCGCGCCGCCGCCGACACCGACGATCACATCGCTGCGGGTGAAACCGGCCCGCCCGAGGGCCGACCAGCAGCGGGCGGCGGCCTCGGCGGTCTTGGCCTCCTCCGCGTCCGGCACCTCGACGGCGATCGCCTCGAAGCCCTGGGCGGCGAGGTCCGCCCGTACGGTCTCGCCCAGCGGGGCCAGCGCCGCCGGATGGATCACCGCGACGCGGTGGGCCGGCCCGACCAGCTCACCGATGGCACCCATGAGCTGACGCCCGACGAGGACGTCGTACGGGTCGCTCCCGGCGCTCCCCGCGACGGGGATGCGGACGACGGTCATGGCAGGGCCCCCACGGACGCGCCGATCAGCTCGGACTGCACCGCCGAGGCGACCTGCCCCGGGGTGCGCCCGTGCGTGGACACCACGGCTCGGGCCACTGACAGGTACAGGGGGCGCCGCGTGGCCATCAGGCCGAGCCACCGGTTCCCGAAGTCGTCCCGCAGCAGCGGCCGGGAGTCGTCGTCCCCCAGGCGTTCGCGGACATCGGCGAGGGTGGCGTCCAGGAAGACGACCGGCAGCCCGCGCAGCGCCTCGCGCGTCCCGGCCCGCACCACGGCCCCGCCGCCCAGGGCGAGCACCCCGGAGTGCTCGTGCAACGCGGCGCGGACCGCCTCGTGCTCGATGGCGCGGAAGTGCCGCTCGCCCCGTTCGGCGAAGATCTGGCTGACGGTCCGGCCGGTCAGCCGCTCGATGTCCTGGTCGGTGTCGCGTACCGCCGTGCCCGTACGCGCCGCGAGGATGCGTGCGACCGAGGACTTGCCCACGCCGGGCGGGCCGACGAGCACGGCCAGGGGGGAGGTCATGCGATCTCCAGGTGGGCGAGGAAACCGGAGACGTTACGACGGGTCTCGGCCACGCTGTCGCCGCCGAACTTCTCCGCCACCGCGTCCGCGAGGACCAGGGCCACCATCGCCTCCGCCACGATCCCGGCGGCGGGCACCGCGCAGACGTCCGAGCGCTGGTGGTGCGCGACGGCCGCTTCGCCGGTGCTGACGTCCACGGTGGCCAGGGCGTGCGGAACCGTCGCGATGGGCTTCATCGCGGCCCGTACGCGCAGGAGTTCACCGGTGGTCAGGCCGCCCTCGGTGCCGCCGGAGCGGCCGGAGGAGCGCCGGATGCCGTCGGCGGTGGGCACGATCTCGTCGTGGGCCTGCGAGCCGGGCACGCGCGCCAGACCGAAGCCGTCGCCGACCTCGACCCCCTTGATCGCCTGGATGCCCATGAGCGCCGCGGCGAGCCGGGCGTCCAGGCGCCGGTCCCAGTGCACGTGCGAGCCGAGCCCTACGGGCACCCCGTGGGCGACGACCTCGACGACGCCGCCCAGGGTGTCGCCGTCCCGGTGGGCCTGGTCGATCTCGGCGACCATCGCCTTGGACGCGTCGGCGTCCAGGCAGCGCACCGGGTCCGCGTCGAGCCGCTCCACGTCGCCGGGTCCGGGCACGTCCCCGTACGGGGCCTGCGCGGCGCCCAGCTCCACGACATGGCTGACGATCTCGATCCCGGCCGTCTCCTTCAGATACGAGCGGGCCACCGCCCCGAGCGCCACCCGCGCCGCGGTCTCCCGGGCGCTGGCGCGCTCCAGCACGGGGCGCGCCTCCTCGAAGCCGTACTTCTGCATCCCCGCCAGATCGGCGTGGCCCGGACGCGGGCGGGTCAGGGGGGCGTTGCGGGCGAGGCCCGCGAGTTCGGCGGGGTCGACCGGGTCGGCCGACATGACCTGCTCCCACTTGGGCCACTCGGTGTTGCCGACCATGACGGCGACCGGGGAGCCCAGGGTGAGGCCGTGGCGTACGCCACCGAGGAAGGTCACCTCGTCCTGCTCGAACTTCATCCGCGCGCCCCGGCCGTAACCGAGCCGCCGCCGGGCCAGGGCCTGCGCCACCAGCTCCGTGGTGACCGGGACCCCTGCGGGAAGCCCCTCCAGCGTCGCGACGAGTGCGGGGCCGTGCGACTCCCCCGCGGTCAGCCAGCGCAACCTGCTCATCCTTTCCCTGCTTTCCTGTGGGCTTTGGACTGCGCCTTCCTCCGGCGCGCGTACGTGGTCATCAGCGGTACTCCGGCACTTCGTAGTACGGGAAGAGCCGCGCCATCTCCTGGTGGAAGCCGGGGAAGGTCTTCGTGACGCAGGACGGGTCGTCGAGCGTCAGCGGAACCTGCGCGGCCAGCCCCAGGACCGAGAACGCCATGGCGATCCGGTGGTCGCGGTGGCAGGCGATGCGGGCGGGCCGCAGCGGGCCGGGGTGGACGGTGACCGAGTCCTCCGTCTCGTCCACCCGGATGCCGCAGGCGCGCAGGTTCTGCGCCACCGCCGCTATGCGGTCCGACTCCTTGAACCGGGCGTGCCGCACCCCGCCGATGGTCAGGGGCGCGTCGGCGAGCGGAGCGATCGCCGCGAGGGTCATGAAGGTGTCGGAGATGTCGCCCATGTCGAGGGTGAGACCGCCGCGCAGCCGTCCGGTGCCGGTCACGGTGACGTCCCGGTCCGACACCTCCACCCGGGCGCCCAGCTGCCGCAGGGTGTCCACGAACCGCAGGTCGCCCTGGAGGCTGCGGCCGCAGAGGCCGGGCACGGTCACCCGGTGCTCGGTCGCGGCGGCGGCCGCGAAGACGTACGAGGCGGTGGAGGCGTCGGGTTCGATGACGACGGCGGCGGGCCGGTAGCCGCCCGGCCGCACCTCGACCACCCCGTCCCCGGACTCCTGGACGTCCGCGCCGAAGCGCCGCATCAGGGCCAGCGTCATGTCGAGGTAGGGACGGCTGACGGAGCCGCTCAGGTCGGCCCGGACCGGATGCCGCATCAGGGGGGCGGTCATCAGCAGGCCGCTGAGGAACTGGCTGCTCATGGAGGAGTCCACCCGCAGCTCGCCGCCCTCCAGGCCACTGGCCCGTACGGTCAGCGGGAAGCGGCCCGGGACCGGGGTCTCCAGCTCGGCGCCGAGCGCGGTCATGGCCTTCATCAGCGGGCTCAGCGGCCGGGCCCTGAGCTGTTCGGAGCCGTCGAAGGTGAAGGTCCCCTCGCCCGCCGCGCTGAACGGGGGCAGGAAGCGGGCCGCCGTACCGGCGTCGGCGCACCACACCTCGCCCGTGCCGACGGGGCCGCGGCCGTTGCCGGTCACGTCCCAGAACTGGTCGCTGGGGCTGGTCTCGACCGCCACGCCGAGGCTGCCGAGGGCCGCCCTGAAGGCGAGGGTGTCGTGGCTGACCAGAGGGGCCCACAGCGTGCTGGTGCCCTTCGCCGCAGCGGCCAGGAGCAGGGCCCTGGTGGTGATGCTCTTGGAGCCGGGGATACGCGCGGACAGCGGGCGCAGCCGGGATATCTGCGGTGTCATCGGCGGGCCGCCTTCTCCATGGCGGTCTCCACCTCGGCGGCGACCGCCTCGGGGGTGAAGCCGAACTCGCGGAAGAGCAGCGCGCCGTCGGCCGAGGCGCCGAACCGCTCCAGGGACATCACGCGCCCCGCCTCGCCCGCGATGCGGTCCCAGCCGAGACCCACTCCGGCCTCGACCGTCACCCGTACGCGTACGTCGGGTGGCAGCACCTGGTCCCGGTAGGAGCGGTCCTGCTCCATGAACCATTCCAGGCAGGGCATCGACACCACCCGGGCCGCGATACCGCGCTTCGCCAGCAGCTCCTGGGCGGCGACCGCCAGGGACACCTCGGAACCGGTGGCCACGAGCAGCGCCTGCGGAACCCCGCCCTCGGCCTCACGGAAGACGTAACCGCCGCGCGGGACAAGCTCGTTGGGCGGGTAGACGGGCAGGTTCTGCCGCGACAGCACGATCCCGTGCGGGGCCGGGTCGGCGCTGTGCCGGCGCAGGATCTCCGCCCAGGCGGCCGCCGTCTCGTTGGCGTCGGCGGGGCGTACGACGTTCAGCCCGGGGATGGCCCGCAGGGTGGCGAGCTGCTCGACCGGCTGGTGGGTGGGGCCGTCCTCGCCGAGCCCGACCGAGTCGTGGGTCCACACGTAGGTGACCGGGAGCCGCATCAGCGCGGCGAGCCGCACGGCGGGGCGCATGTAGTCGGAGAAGACCAGGAAAGTGCCCCCGTAGATGCGGGTCGCGCCGTGCAGCGCCACCCCGTTCATCACGGACGCCATGGCGTGTTCCCTGATGCCGAAGTGCACGGTACGGCCGTACGGGTCGGCCTGCGGCAGGGCGTTGCCCAGCGGCAGGAAGGACGAACTGCTGTCGATCGTGGTGTTGTTGGACCCGGCCAGGTCGGCGGAGCCGCCCCACAGCTCGGGCAGCAGCGGCCCCAGCGCGGCGAGTACGGTGCCCGACGCCTTGCGGGTGGCGACGGAGGTGCCGGGCTCGAAGACGGGGAGCTTGTTCTCCCACCCGGCCGGCGGCTGCCCCTGGGTGATCCGGTCGTACTCCGCGGCCCGGCGGGGGTGGGCGTCGCGCCACTGCGCCAGCTTCCCGGCCCAGGCGGTGTGTGCGGCACGGCCGCGGACCAGGGCGGTCCGGGTGTGCGCGAGGACCTCGTCCGGTACGTGGAAGGAGCGGGCCGGGTCGAGGCCGAGGACCTCCTTGGTGGCAGCGACCTCCTGTGCGCCGAGGGCGGCCCCGTGCGCGGCGGCGGTGCCCTTGGCACGGGGGGCGGGCCAGGCGATGACCGAGCGCGCGGCGATCAGGGTGGGCCGGTCGCGCACCTCCTTGGCGGCGAGGAACGCCTCGCGCAGGGCACGGGGGTCCAGGTCGCCGTCGGGCTTCGGCTCCACCCGCTGCACGTGCCAGCCGTAGGAGGCGTACCGCTGGAGGACGTCCTCGGAGAACGCGGTGCTGGTGTCCCCCTCGATCGAGATGTGGTTGTCGTCGTAGAGCACGACGAGGTTGCCCAGCTTCTGGTGTCCGGCGAGCGACGAGGCCTCGGCGCACACGCCTTCCTGGAGGTCGCCGTCGCCCGCGATGACCCAGACCGTGTGGTCGAAGGGGGAGGTGCCGGTGGCGGCCTCGGGGTCGTAGAGCCCCCGCTCGTAGCGGGCGGCCATGGCCATGCCCACCGCGTTGGCGATGCCCTGCCCCAGCGGTCCGGTGGTGGTCTCCACCCCGGGGGTGTGCCCGTGCTCGGGGTGTCCGGGGGTGAGGCTGCCGTGGCGGCGGAAGGCCTTGAGGTCGTCCAGGGTCAGCGGGTAGCCCGCCAGCATCAGCTGGACGTACAGCAGCAGGCTGGCGTGACCGGCGGAGAGGACGAACCGGTCCCGCCCCTCCCAGCCGGGGTCGGCGGGGTCGTGGGCCATGACCTTCTGGAAGAGGACGTACGCGGCCGGGGCGAGGCTCATCGCCGTTCCCGGGTGTCCGTGCCCGGCGTGCTGCACGGCGTCCATGGCCAGGGCGCGGGCGGTGTCGACGGCTCGCTGGTCGAGCGCGCTCCAGTCCTGTGCGCTCCAGTCCTCGGGGTGCTGCGTCGGCTGATCCTGTGCGGTCTGCGGTGGTGACTGCATGGGGTCGTCCCTACGGAGTTCGGCGGTCCGGGAGAACCGCGGGGGCTGGTCATGAAGCGCTGCTCGCGGCAGCGAGGTCGAGATGTGCGTGCGTGAGCGAGGGGGGAAGTGGGGGGGTGCGGGTGCGGGGGTTGGTCCCCTGCCCCGGGCCGGCCCTCGGTGCGGACAACGCCGCGGCGGACCGTGTGCGCCGGACGGGCCCGGCGGCGGGGCGCCGGTGGGGGGCCGTTCCTCGGCTGCCGCTCCAACTTATGGGCCCGTGGGTGGGGACCCAAGCCGGACTTCGATAACTAGCCCGCGATGTACGGCAGATGCGAGGTGCGGTCACCCAGGATGGTGACGGCGTGGGCGGCCGAGGCGAGCGTGACGTGCCGGTGCCAGCCGTTGAAGGAGCGCCCGGTGAAGTCCCGGATGCCCACGCGGTCGGCCACCACCGTGGCGTCATGGGCCGCCCGGTCCGTGAGCTGCCGCAGCCTGGCCAGGTACTCCATGGGGACCGTGGTGAGGTTGGACAGCCACAGCTCGGCCGGCCAGCGGCTGCCGTAGTCGCCCACACCCAGGAGCACCAGCTGCCGGTGTTCGGAACCCCGGGGATACGAGGGGAGTTCGACGCGTACGGCGGCGGCGAGGGGCATGTCCTTCACCACTCCCGACAGGGGGCGCCTGCCCGGCACCGGTCGCCGCATGTTCCCGGCCATGGCCATGATCCGGTGTGCGGGGAGTGTGCTCTGCTCCCGCCCCGACATGACCCGGTCGGTCACGGTGAGCAGGGTGTCCCCGCCCACCCTCGCCATGAGCGGAACGTGCGTGGTGGCCAGCGTCTTCAGGAGCGGCTCGGACGCCTCGTCCAGATCGAAGACGACGGGCCGCACCGGCAGCCCCCAGCCGAGCTGGGTCTCCCGGGACGCCTCGACCGCGCAGCCGTGCAGGCTCTCCGCGCTCGTACCCTCCGGGACCGCCGCCTGACTGCGCCGGGCGTCGTCGGTGTGCCACGAGGAAGGCAGCTGTAGCCGCCAGTTGACCGGTACGCCCGCGGACTCCGACGTCGCCCAGACGCCGATGGCGCGCTGCGCGTTCAGGGTCTGCCCGAGCGCCGGGGAGAAGTGCCGGCCCACCCCCACGGAGTTCTGTCCGGCCTTGGGGATGGTCATGGGTCTTACTACCCAGGCCCGGGTCGGCAGGGCGGCGTCCACGGCTTCGGCCAGCGCCCGGCGGATGGGCACCCAGTCCCAGGTGGAGTCGCTGATGAAGTGGTGCAGGTTCTGCTCGGAGGCCTGGGTTCCGAGCAGCTTGGCGATGTTGCGGATCGACTTGCGCCCCTGGACGGTCAGCAGTCCGTCCAGATACTGGAGGCCCTTGCGGCGCTGGTCGCTGCGGGGCAGCGAGGCGAAGACCCTGGAGGCCAGCTCGGCGAGGACCAGGTCGCGGGAAGGGGAAGGCGGCAGAACCGGCAGGGCGTGACCGGTACGGACAGCGGGCGGGCAGTGGTCAATCATGGGCTTCCTCACTGTTGCCCGAGGGCGGAGCCCCCGGAGGGATCGACGGCAGGACGGCGCGGTGTCCGGCTGAGCGACACCTCGGCCACGGCAGGCCCCACGGCAGGCCCCTGGTGGGTCAGGGACCGACGGGCCATCCCTGCGGCACGCTCGCGCCACGCAGTTGGCGGTAGAGGTAGGCGGCGGAGGCCAGCGTCATGTGGTGATGCCAGCCCGGGAAGGAACGGCCCTCGAAGTCCAGGAGCCCGAGCTCGGTCTGCACGTCCCGGACCGCCACATCGGTCAGGACTGTGCGGTGCGCGAGCCCGCGCACGGTGGTCGGCGGTGCGTCGCGGAGCGAGGTGATCCAGAACCGGGAGGGCCGTTTCGGCGCGGTGGCGACCTCCGCGACCAGCCGGTGCGATTGGTGCACGGCGGTTGCCGGGGGGCGCGACGGGAGGAGACGTACGGCGGTCGAGAACAGCTGCGCCCGCCCGGGCAGTGCCGAGGCGGTCCGCCGGCAGCGCGCCGCCACGAGAGCCGCCGCGTCGCCCGGGGAAGCGGTGGCCGGGGACGGGGCCGCCCCTCGGGGGGACGCCGGTGTGAGCGGCTGCCCGGGCGGCACCTCCAGGACGAAGTCCCGGCTCTGCCAGGTGAGTTGGGAGGTCAACTGATGGACGCCGGGGGCGAAGTCGCGGCCGAGCACCACGGGCGCGGACTCGGCCACCCCCGCGGCGGCGAACTGCTCCACCATCTCCAGTACGAGGGCCCAGGCGGGCCGGGGCGTCACCGCGTCCGGAATCCGCGCGCGGCGGCGCCGCTCGGGGTCCTCGCACCAGGTGTCGTCGAGGAGGAGGCGCCAGCCGACCGGGATGCTGCGGCCGCCACCGGAGAGGAACAGACCGATGCCGACCTGGCAGTTCACCCGTCGGCCGGTACCCGGGAGGATGCCCGCGCGCAGCCCCACCGAATGGCTCCCCCGCTTGCGCAGCAGCACAGGCCTGGCCGTCCAGACGGCGTCGGGCAGCAGTCCGGCCGCGATCCGGGCCAGCTCCACCCGCGCGGGCGCCCACTCCCAGGGGCTGGCACTGATGAACTGCTGGAGCGCCTGCGGCGCACTCTCGGGCAGGCCCAGCGTCCGGGCCATGCGCCGCACGGTCTTGCGCCCGGGCGTGGTCAGCAGTCCTCTGAGATAGGCGTCCGCCCAGCGGCGCTGGTCACTGCGGGGCAGATACCCGAAGACCCGCTCCGCGTAGGCGGTCAGGCCCTCCGGCCCTGCTCGCCGCGCGCTCTCCGGTGCGCCGAGGACCGCCGTGGCCTGTGCAGACATGACTGGCTCCTTGAAGGCTCCTGGCCGGCGGTGGCTGCCGGCGACATCCAAAACATAACCATCATTCTTATTCTTTTGAAGAGTGAGGATGCCTTCCGGGTGCAAGTTCGTCAACTCGGCGTTGTGAACGGCGGATGACGCGGGGAGCGTAGGGAGTTGATCAGCGAACCAGGAGTGGGAGGTCACGGTGGCACCGGACGGAACGGGAAGGAGGCCGGCGAAACAGCAGGAGAGGTCCCTGCTGACGCGCGGCGCTCTGCTGGACGCCACCGCGCGGGAGATCGACCGGCATGGCTACGGCAGCATGGTCATGCACCGCATCGCCCGCGAGGCCGGTGTCACGACGGGTGCGCTGACCTTCCACTTCCCCACGAAAGGGCAGCTCCTCGCCGAGCTCGGGGAGCTCGGCCTCGCCCGCGTCGAGGAGCGGGTGAGCGAGGTGGCCGAGCTCCCGGTGACCCCCCTGCGCAGGGCCCACCTACTGCTCCTGGCCCTGCTCGAACTGCTCCACCGCGATGTCGTGGCACGTGCGGCCGTACGGCTCTCCAGCGAGATCCCGGGGGCCGACGACTGGTCGGACTCCTGGCTCCGGCCGGTACGGGAGATGTTCCGCAGCGCGGGCGAGGAAGGGCAGTTGAGGGCGGGCGTCACCCCGGAGGCGGTGACGGAGATGGCCCTGCGACTGGCCGCCGGGACGGAGGTGCACGCCCGGGGCGACGGCGCAGGACCCGAGGACGCCGAGGCCGCCAGGGTGCGCTTCACCCAGTTCTGCGACCTGCTCCTGTACGGCATCTCAGCCATCCGCCCACCCGAGCCGGACCCCGCTAGTAAAAATACATAAGAACCATTATTCTTTTCCTGTCCAGGGGGCCGCCCGCGAGGGCGGCCCTTGGGGGGTCAGAAGCAGTCCATGGGGAGTGGGGAACTCGGCATGACTAGGGACACAGGCTTGCTGCGGGACAGAGTCATGATGATCACGGGGGCATCCAGCGGGATCGGGGCGGCGGCGGGGCGCGTGTTCGCCGACGAGGGCGCGACCGTGGTGCTCATGGCGCGGCGCGAGGACCGGCTGCGCGAGCTCGCCGACCGGATAGCCGCGGGCGGGGGGCGCGCGATGGTCGCCGCGGGGGACGTGACCCGGGAGGGCGAGGTCGAACGGGTCGTCACCGAGGCGGTGGCGCGCTTCGGCCGGCTGGACGGCGCCTTCAACAACGCCGGCTACGCGACGTCCGGCAGCTTGCTGCACGAGACGGACGGCTCGGTCTTTGAACAGATCATGGCCGTGAACGTCAGGGGCGTGTGGAACTGCATGCGCCACCAGATCCCCGCGATGCTCGGCTCCGGCCGCCCGGCGTCGATCGTGAACACCTCCAGCGTGGCGGGCGTGCAGGCCACGGGCGCGTCCTCCGCCTATGTGGCGGCCAAGCACGCGGTCCTGGGGCTGACCCGGGCGGCCGCGGCCGAGTACGGCCGGCGGGGGGTCCGCGTGAACGCCCTGGTGGTGGGCAGCACGCGCACCGAGATGATGGACCAGGTACTGAAGGACACACCCTCGTTGGAGGAGGACTTCGTCGGGCGCTCCATCCAGAAACGGATGGCCGAACCGGAGGAGATCGCGCGCAACGCCGCCTGGCTCTGCAGCGATCAGGCCTCGTTCGTCACGGGCGTCGCGATGCCGGTGGACGGCGGCTGGACCGCCGCCTGACGCCCGGCGGGTTCACACCACGGCAGCGGCGGCCCGCCCCGGGAAGGGGCGGGCCGCCGCTGCCGTATCGATAAGGGCGGGATGCGGGCGGCCCCGCCAGGGCGTTCACGCGAACACGCGAACCCCCACCGGGGAACAGCGCTCTACCGGGGGAACGGAATGACGTCCCCGCCCGCCCGCACCAGGGCGGCGGGCCCGGGACCCGCCTTCCGGGCGAGCCGCACCGTGGCGGTGAAGCACTCGACCCCGTCCTGCCACAGCGAGACGACCGTACGCCGGTGGCCCTCCGGGGCCGGGTCCAGCGGGCGCGCCTCGATCCGGCACGGAGCGTCGAGCTCGACGTAGCGGTGGAAGGAGGTCTCCATGCCCGTCACGGACTGGGGGTGGTCGGAGGGGAGCATCAGGGCGGCCTGGCGGGCGGCCTCCAGGAGGAGCAGGCCCGGGGCGTGGTCGAGGGGGTGGTCGAAGAAGAGGGGGTGCGTGGTGTCCACCCTCAGCCGCCACCGGCCGAGGCCCACCGCGGGGCTGAGGACGACATCGCGCAGCCGGGTGCGCCCCAGGACCGACGGCGCGATCGGCGCGATGGGGGCGGCGGGCAGGGCGGTGACGGCTTCGGGGGTGCCGCGGCCCGCCCGCAGTCGCCGGTAGACGGCCGGGGACTGCACGGTCAGGCGCGTGGTGCACTCGGCGAGCGGCCGCCCGCCCCGGACCACGGATATGAGCAGGGTGAGCGCTGCCGCCCGGCTGCCGCGACGGGTCGACTCCAGGCAGGTGACGTGGAGTTCGACGGGTCCGCTCCGGTCGCCCGGGGCCAGGGCCGCCGGGGTCAGCTCATAACCGAAGTCGTCCCACAGCAGGTGATGCCCGAGGGGGACGTCGTAGGCGCTGTGGCACAGCAGGGGAAAGGACTGGCGCACCGTCTCGGTGAGGAGGAGCAGGTCGAGCGCGGCCCCCCTGGCCGCGTAGTACTCGTGCACCTCGGGCCAGTGGGCCGAGACCACGAACCCGTCACTTCCGTCGGGCCGCAGACCGGTGAGCAGCACCGATCCGGGGCGGGCCTTGTGAACGAGCTCCCCCGCGACGAACGCGACGGGCGGGGCAAGGGTGACGGTGGCGGTGCTTGGCATACGGATACTCCCCCGGGTAGAGAGGCATGAGAGGTATGGGCACAAAGCGCACGGTTGGTACGGGGCGCACCTGCCTGGACGACCGGGGCCCCGAGAGATAAAATAAGGATGATTCTTTTTTTTGTCCAGACTTTACCGGCGAACGGAGCCCGAACATGGAACGTCAGATGCAGGACCGTGCGCTGCGCACACGTGAATTGCTGTTGCGCGCCGCGGCGGAGGAGTTCGACGCGGCCGGGTACGCGGGGACGGGGCTCAACAAGATCGCGAAGCGGGCCGGGCTGACGGTGGGGGCGCTGTACTTCCACTTCGAGTCGAAGGAAGGCATCGCGAGGGCGGTCATGATGGCGCAGCCCGAGAGCATCGAGCCGCACGTCGACACCCAGGGCCTGCAACGCATCGTGGACATCACCCGGGTGTGGTCGCACCAGCTCCTGAAGGACCCGCTGCTGCGCGCCGGTGTACGGCTCTCGGTGGAGCAGGGCAGCTTCGGCGTCAACGACATCTCGCCCTACCTCCAGTGGCGGGACGTCATGGAGCAGTGCCTGTGCGACGCCCGGGACAGCGGGGAGCTGCTGCCGGGGGTCGACCCGAGGTGGGTGGCCGAGTTCGTCGTCAGCGCGTGCACCGGCGTCCAGCTGTACGCGCAGCTGGTGAACGGCCGGAAGGACCTGCCGGAGCGCACGGTCGAGATGTGGCGGCTGCTGCTCCCGGGGATCGCCACGCCCGGGACCCTGCCCCGTATCGATCTCAGCCCGCGGCGCGGCGACAAGTCCTGAGCCGGCCGGCCGTTCAGTTCCCCGTGCGGCCCGCCACCGCCCGGGCCGCGTCAGCGGCCGGCGACCGGCTCCGGCAGCCCCAGCAGCTCCGGCGCCTTCCGGCTCCAGGGGAAGCCGCGGTGCAACTGGAGGACGGAGGGTACGTCGGCGTCGGCGAGGAGTGCCACGGCCGCCAGCACACCGGGCTCGGGTTCGAGCTCCAGGAACCGCCACGGCAGGGCCGCTTCGGACTCGGGCGGCCTGAACGCAAGGACCCCGCGCTCCTCGTGCAGGGTGAAGGAGAAGCTGTCGAAGGGGAGCCCGAGGCCCAGCCCGCGCGCCTTGGAGTACGCCTCCTTCAGCGTCCACAGCCGCAGGGTCCGGCAGTCCCGGGTACGGCCCGGCGCGGCCCGCGCCACCCAGTCCCGTTCGTCCTGCGCGAAGGTCTCGATGATCGCGTCGAGCCCCTGCTCACCGCGGTCGACGCGCTCCACGTCCACCCCGATCCGGTGGCTGCGCACCACGCCGAGCAGGTTGTGGCCCTCGGCATGGGACAGGTTGAAGTCCAGCTCCTGTCCGCCGCGCGGCAGTCCGACGGGGGGCCGCTCCAGGAACGGCCGCCCCCGTGCGGACCGCCAGATCACGGCTTCCGCCTCGGGCAGGCCGCTCTCCAGCGCGAGTACGCGCCGAACGAGGGCGTGGGCGACCAGATACTGCCGCCGGTCGTGTTCGAACAGAAAGCGGCTCGCGGTCTCCTGCTCCTCCTCGTCGAGCCAGTGCCGGGCCAGGGTGACGGCGAGTGCGGAGTCGAGCTCGTCGTTGGAGCAGTACCAGAGCTTGATGGGCTCATGGGCCCCGCCGGGCAGCGGCAGGAACACCGGAGCCGCCGCACCGGACACCGGAGCCGCCGCCGCACCGGACGCCGGGGCCGGGGAGGCGGATACCGGGGCCGGGGAGGCGGGCGCCGGGGCCAGGGGCGGGAAGCCGCCGTCCGTTCCGCGTCCGGGTGCCCTCCGCCGTTCCGCGAGGAGCCACACGGCCTGCTCGCGCTCCAGGAGGCCGGCCTTGAACCGGGTGAGTATTTCGCGTTCGTCCATCGTTGTCGCCCGTTCACGCCTGGTGAGGCAGCCGCGTGAGCGCCTCGTCCACCGAAAGCCGGTCCGCGCGCACCGCGTCGAGGAGCGCGCCCAGTTCTTCGTCGGCCGCCGGGCCGTCGGCGGCGGGCGGCCCCTCCGCCTTGGCTACGCGCGCGATATGAGCGGCCATCGCGGCGAGCCCGGGGCGGTCGAGCAGGGTGACGGCGGGCTCGTTCATGCGATACGCGTCGTTGATGGCGGCGACGAACTTCGCCCCGCGGATGGAGTCGACGCCCAGCAGGTTGAAGGGGGCCGAGGGGTCCAGGGCCGCCGGCTCGCAGCCCAGTATCCCCGCCAGACGCTCGCGCAGAAAGCCGAGGATGTCCTGCGTGGCGTCGGGCGTGACAGACGTGGCGGGCTCCGGGGGCGCCGTCTCCCGTTCCTCCACGACACCGGCCTCGCGTGCCACCTGCCCGGCGAACGCCAGCAGCGTGGGGTGGGCGAACAGGGCTGTGGGCTTGAGGCCCGTTCCGTAATGGGCGTTGACCACGGAGACGAACTGGAGGGTCGCTACGGACCCGATGCCCATCGACCGGAACGTCAGCCCGGGATCGAGCTGCTCGGGCCGCACCTTCAGCACGTCGGCGAGCAGCGATATGAGCTCGGCGACCACCGCGGCCGGTGCCGCGTCGGAGGTCGCCGAGGCGAGAGTCTGGTCTTGAAAGGACATGCGTGGGCTCCAAGTATCCGTCTGTCCGTGTATCCGTGCGGGAGTGCGGCGGCTCCCGGGCCCGGCCGTTTCGCCGGGCCCGGGAGCGGCCGGTCAGCCGACGCGTGCGGCGGCCAGGCTCTCCAGGAGCGCGGCGATGACCCCGGGGCCGTTCTGGGTCAGCACGGACTCGGCGTGGAACTGCATGGAGGCGAAGCCGCGGGCGTGCAGACCGTGGACCTCACCGGTCTCCGGATCACGGCTGATCCGCACCGGCCCGTGCTCGGGGTGGTCGAACCCGTCCTCCTCGGCGTGCGCGGCGAAGGTGTTGTAGAAGCCCACCCGCGCACGTCCGCCGAACCAGTCGATCTCGTGCTGGACGCCCTGGTTGGGGACCGGCCTGCGGTGCAGGGACAGGCCCAGGACGGTGCTGAGCACCTGGTGGCTCAGACAGACGGCCAGGAAGGGGCGGCGCTCCGCCAGCAGCCCGGTGACGGCGCCTCGCAGATGGGCGATCTTGGGGTGGTCCGTCTCGCGCGGATCGCCCGGCCCGGGCCCCAGGATCACCAGGTCGTGCGCGGCCACGTCGTAGGGCTCGTCGAAGCGACGCACCGTGACCTCGCACCCGAGGGAGCGCACCTGGTGAGCGATCATCTCGGTGAAGGTGTCCTCCGCGTCCACCACCAGGACCCGCAGCCCCGCCAGGGGCTGTTCCTGCCCGGAGTGGCCGCCCGGATCGCGCAGCCAGAAGTCGGCGATCCCCTCGTTCCGCCGGTCGAGCGCCGTGCGGACGGCGGGGTGGGCGCCGAAGCGGAGGGGCTCGGGTTCACCGAGCGCCGCGAGCAGCCCCGCCGCCTTGGCCCGGGTCTCGCGCACCTCGGACTGGGGGTCCGAGTGGCGCACCAGGGTCGCGCCCGTCCCGATGCTCATCCGTCCCGAGGCATCGATGTCGGCGGTACGGATGAGGATCGAGGAGTCGAGGGTGCGGCCCCCCGCGGCGTCGCGCCCGATGAGGGCGGCGACCCCGCTGTAGTAGCCGCGCCCGACGGGCTCGTAGCGGCGGATCACCTTGGCCGCGCTCTCCAGCGGGGAGCCGGTCACGGTCGGGGCGAACAGCGTCTCGCGGAGGATGTCGCGGACGTCCCGGTCGGTCGTGCCCTCGATGAAGTACTCGGTGTGCGCCAGGCGTGCCATCTCCTTGAGGTAGGGGCCGACCAGCCGGGCGCCCGAGGGGCAGACGCGCCCCATCATCTTCAGCTCCTCGTCGACGACCATGTAGAGCTCGTCGGTCTCCTTCCGGTCGTCGAGGAACTCCAGGACGCCGTCCAGGGAGGGGCCGTCGGCGGGATAGCGGTAGGTGCCGCTGATCGGGTTCATGACCGCCACGCCGCCGTGCACGCTGATGTGCCGCTCGGGCGTGGCGCCGACGAACGTACGCCCGCCCGTGTGCACGAGGAACGTCCAGTACGCACCGGACTCGCGCTCCATGAGCCGCCGGAAGACGGCCAGGGCCACCTGCCGCGAGAAGCCGGGCAGTTGGGCGACGAAGGAACGCTTGATGACGAAGTTGGCCCCCTCTCCGGTGCCGATCTCGGTGTCGATCACGCGGCGCACGATGTCCGCGTACTCCTCGTCGGGCACGTCGAACCGTCCGTCGACGAACTTGACCGGCCCGCCCGGGAGCCGGGACAGCATCGCGCCGAGCGGCACCGTCGCCTGCTCCCGTACGGCCATGGAGAGCAGGGACTCGCCGTCGGCGCGGGCCTGGTACCCCCGCTCGGTGATCTGCCCGTACGGGATCATGACCAGCAGGTCGTGTCCCGCACCGGGCGGCGGGTCCTCGGCGAGCGGCAGATCCTTGAGCGCGGCGACCTCGGTCACCTCGCCGAGGAGGATCTCCAGGGTGTCGGCCCCGGCCTGCTCCGGCCTGTGGAGCAGGGCGAAGTCGTCGGCGCCGCCGTCGAGGATCCGCGCCAGGAGGTCGGGGGTTTCGTGTACTGATGCCATGGTCTTCCCCGTGGGGTGAGGTGGTACGGACTGCGCGTTCACCGGCCGGCTCCGGAGTCGCCGGGTTCGCCGAGCTCACCGAGTGCGGTCTTGGTCGTGAGCACCCGGCCGGCGCGCCGTGCGACGTAGTCCAGGGCGAGGCGGTGGTCGTCGGCCGAGAAGTCGGCCACGGCGTCGGCAACCAGGAAGGGCTGGATGTCGTGGGTGTACGCGTCCACCGCGGTCATCAGGACGCCGATGTGCGCGTAGACGCCGCAGACGATCAGCTGGTCGCGCCGGTGGAAGCGCATGCGCTCCAGCAGGTCGGACCGGTGGAAGGCGCTGTACCGCCACTTGGTGAACTCCCAGTCGCCCGGCCGGGATTCGAGCCCGGGGACGATCCTGCGGTCCTCCGGGGTGGGGTTCATCCCCGGCCCCCAGAAGTCGCGGAGCAGACCGCGCTGCTGCGTGGTCATGCCGCCGGGCTGGGCGGTGTAGGCGACGGGAATGCCCAGCTCGGCGCAGCGGTCCCTGAGGAGGGCGGCGTTGGAGACGAGGGCGCCGCCGGGCTCGCCGGTGCGGGGAAAGGGCCTGAGGAAGAACTCCTGCATGTCGTGGAGGAGCAGCACGGCCCGGTCCGGGTCGGGCGCCCAGCTCACGGTGTTGTCGGGGAGGTCCCCTTCCGCCGGCATGGGGTAGGGCTCGACGGGCGGTATGTGAGGCACGGGAAGTCGCGTCCTTTCCGTGGTGAGTGGTGAGTGGTGAGTGGTGAGTGGTGACGGGATGTGTGAGGGAGGTGCGGGGAGGGCTATCCGCGCCAGGCGGAGACGACCTCGACCGCCTGCTGGGGGTTGAGCCGCGGGTCGCAGAAGCTCAGGTACTTCTCACCCAGCCGCCCGAGCTCGGCTTCGTCGCGCACGCACTCGACCACGGCCTCCGGAGTGGTCTCCAGGTGCAGCCCGGCGGCCACCCCGCCGTTCTGCGTGACGGCCTCCTGGAAGTTCACGACCTCCTGGACCACGGTCTTCACGAGGCGGGTCTTGGTCCCGTCCGGGCCGCTGACCGTGTTGCCGTGCATGGGGTCCGACATCCACAGGACGGGGTGCCCCGCGTCGTGAACCGCCTTGACCAGCGCGGGAAGGGTGCGGGCCGCGTGGTCCGCGCCCATCCGCGAGATGAGGGTGAGGCGGCCGGGCTGGCGCTGGGCGTCGAGCCGGTCGCACAGGGCCAGCAGCTCGTCCGGCGTCATCGTGGGTCCCACCTTGACCGCGACGGGGTTGGAGACGGCGGCGAGCAGCGCGATGTGCGGGCCGTCGAGCTGCCGGGTGCGCTCCCCCACCCAGGGCCAGTGGGTGGAGGTGAGGAGCAGCGAGCCGTCCGATTCCCGGCGCAGCAGGGGGAGTTCGTAGTCGAGCAGCAGCGTCTCGTGGCTCGTCCAGACGGGCACGTCGAGGTCCGTCCTGCTCTCGGTGCCGCGCCAGCCCAGGAAGTGGATGATGTCGCTGGCGGAGCGGTACCCGGACAGCAGGTTCCGGGGGTCGGGGCGCCGCAGCTCGGCGTCGGGCTCCGGGCGGTTGACCATGTGGCCGCGGTAGACGGGGAGTTCCTGCCCGTCTACCTTCTCGACGGCCGCCGAGCGGGGCTTGGCGTACTGCCCGGCGATCCGGCCGACCCGCAGCACCGGCAGACCGGAGGCCAGGCGCATCGTCCCGGCGAGGACGTCGAGCAGCGCGCCCTTGCGCCGGACGTCCGTCGGAGTCGCCTCCGCGGGGTCCTCCGCGCAGTCACCTGCCTGGACGATCTGGAGGCGGCCCGCGGCGGCCTCCATGAGCAGGGTGCGCAGCCGCTGCGCCGCCTCGGCGTCCACGAGGGCGGGCATCCGGCTCAGGTCCGTGCGGACCGCTTCGAGCTCGGGGTGGCCTTCCCAGTCGGGCTGCTGGAGTGCGGGCATGGAACGGAGATAAGAGACTATGTCGATCATTGGGTTCCCTCGCGTGGGCCGGACACGGGCGGTCCGGCTGTCGACAGACCTGGTGGTGCGCCAAGGAGCACGGAAAAGCAGGCGCAGAATCGGACGCGGAAGCACATGCGGATGCAGATGCGGATGGTGATGTCGCGCGCCCTTCGGCGGCTTTCGGCCGGAGAGTCCTTTCCCGGCATGAAAGCCCATGGAGATCCCGGGGTGTTGAGCCGCGTATCCATTGCTCAGCTCAGACGTGGAAATCCGGCGCTTCTCGCACCGCCGGCCGACCGGGACCATCTCTCGGACGGGTATCACTCTTGAGCCACGGCGGCCGACGGACAACCCGGCGGAACATAGTCCGTCAGGTGGACGGCGTCCCCGGGCCCAGCTCCTGCCGTTCGGCGGATCGCCCAGGGCGGACCTGACGGACTCCAACTCATGGGCTCGAATGTTCGGTTCGGCCACGCCTAGCATCACGGCGCGCCCTGGGCGATGGGGAGGGGATTTCGCCGGCCGCGCCCCGCGGGGCGATTCCCTGTTCGTCCGGCCTCAAGCGTCCGACGTCAAGAGTCGGCGTAATCCAGTGATGCGATACGGAGATTCATCATGCGACTTGCGCGAGTGATGGCCGACATAATGGAGCAGTTCGCCGAACGCCCCGCCCTCGGGGAACGCGCGAAGGAACTCGTCGAGGAGGCCGGTACGGGCCGTACCCGTATCGGCCTGCTGCCCCGGTACGAGATGACCACCTACGGCGAACTCTGGCAGCGGGTCCGCTCGGTGGCGAGCGCCTGGCACCACGACGGCAGCCCCTACGCGGTACGGGCCGGGGACCGGGTGGCGATTCTCGGTTTCGCCAGCATCGATTACACGACGGTCGATCTCGCCTGCGCCCATCTCGGTGCGGTCAGCGTTCCTCTCCAGACCAGCTCCGCGGTGTCACAGCTGAACGCCATCGTCGAGGAGACCGAGCCGGTCGTCGTCGCGACGAGCATCGAGCGCCTGGACACGGCGGTCGAACTGGCCCTGGCGAACCCGTCGGTGCGGCGCCTGGTGCTGTTCGACTACGTACCGGAGGTGGACGATCAGTCCGACCGGTTCACCGCGGCCCGGGAACGCCTGGCGGAGCACGGGCGCGAGCCGGTCATCGAACTCCTGGAGGACGTACGCGCACGAGGGGCCGAGCTCCCCCAGGCACCGCTGTTCGACATCGAGGGCGACGAGGACCCGCTCGCCATGCTCATCTACACCTCGGGCAGCACGGGAACCCCCAAGGGCGCCATGTACACCGAGCGGCTGGCCCGGGCCATGTGGGGCGGGGCCTGGTCGCAGCTGTTCTCGGACGAGCACGCGGCGAACCTCCACTACATGCCGATGAGTCATGTCGCCGGACATTCCTCGCTGAAGAACACCCTGGCGCGCGGCGGCACCACGTACTTCACGGCGAACAGCGACCTGTCCTCCTTCCTGGAGGACATGGCGCTGGCGAGGCCCACGGAGATGTCGCTGGTTCCGCGCGTGTGCGAAATGCTCTTCCAGAAGTACCAGAGCGAACTCGACCGCCGGTCGGCCAAGGGCGGCGACGGAGACCTGGAGCGGATCGAGACCGAGGTCAGGAAGGACATTCGCGAGAATGTCCTGGGCGGCCGTGTCGGATGGGCCAGTTGCGGATCGGCCCCGCTCTCCGCCGAACTCAAGGAATTCACCGAATCCCTGCTGGGGATCGAGGTGCACATCATCTACGGTTCCACCGAGGCCGCCGCCGTCTCGGTCGACGGAAAGCTCCTGAAGCCCCCGGTCATCGACCACAAACTCGTCGACGTACCGGAACTCGGCTACTACCGGACCGATTCACCGCACCCCCGGGGTGAACTCCTCCTCAAGACCGAGGCGATGGTGCCCGGCTATTACAAGCGGCCGGATCTCAACGCCGAGATATTCGACGAGGATGGCTATTACCGTACGGGCGACATCGTCGCGGAGACCGAGCCGGGACGTCATGTCGTCGTGGACCGGCGCAAGAACGTACTCAAGCTGTCCCAGGGCGAGTTCGTCGCCACCTCCCGCCTGGAGGCGGTCTTCGCGGTCAGCCCGCTGGTGCGGCAGATATTCGTGTACGGGAACAGCGAGCGGTCCTATCTGCTCTCGGTGGTCGTCCCGACCACGGATGCCCTGGAGCAGTCCGGCGACGACGAGACGACGCTCAAGAAGCTCCTCGGGGAGTCGTTCCAGGAGATCGCGAAGGAGGTCGGGCTCAACTCCTACGAGATACCGCGCGACTTCCTGATCGAGACCGAGCCGTTCAGCCAAAGCAACGGCCTGCTCTCCGACCACCGCAAGCTCCTGCGCCCCCAGCTCCTGGAGAAGTACCGCCCGGCCCTGGAGGAGACCTACTCCGCCATCGCCTCCAGGGAGAAGGACGAGCTGCGCGACGTACGCCGCGGCGGCAAGGACCGGCCGGCGCTGGAGACGGTGCAGCGGGCGGCCCAGGCGCTGCTGTCCACCGCGACGTCCGGGATCGGTCCCGGCACGCGCTTCCGGGAGATCGGCGGGGACTCCATGTCCGCGGTGACCTTCTCCGATCTCCTTTACGACATCTTCGGCATCCGCGTCCCCGTGGACGTGATCATCAGTCGCGGCACGGACCTGCGGCGGATCGCGGGCTATGTGGAGGAGAAGCTCGCGGCAGGTCCCGGGCGGGTGAGTTTCGCGTCGGTCCACACGGAGGGCAGCACGCGGGTCCGGGCCGTGGACCTGACCCTCGACAAGTTCATCGACGAGGAGACGCGTGCCGCCGCCCCGGCCCTGCTGCGGACCGTGGGACAACCGCGCACCGTGCTGCTCACGGGGGCCAGCGGCTATCTGGGCCGGTTCCTCTGCCTGGAGTGGCTGCGGCGGCTCGCCCCGGTGGGCGGCAAGCTGATCTGCGTGGTGCGCGGGTCGGACGACGCCGCGGCCCTGGCACGGCTGGTGGAGGCCTTCGGCGACCAGGACGGGGCCGGGGACGGCGAGCCCGCCCGGACGTTCCAGGACCTGGCCCGCGACCACCTGGAGGTCCTGGCGGGCGACATGGCGGAGCCCCGGCTCGGCCTGGACGAGCAGGTGTGGCAGCGGCTGTCCGGCGAGGTGGACCGGATCGTCCACGCCGGCGCCCTGGTGAACCACGTGCTGCCCTACAACCACCTCTTCGACGCCAATGTGGTCGGGACCGCCGAGCTGATCCGCCTGGGGCTCACGGGCCGGCTGAAGCCGTTCACGTACATATCGAGCGTGGCGGTCGCGGCGTCGCTGCCCGGCGGTGGGGCCCTGGACGAGGACTCCGACGTCCGCGTCGCCCTCCCCGACCAGCCGGTCGACGACGGTTACGCCAGTGGCTACGCGACCAGCAAGTGGGCCGGTGAGGTGCTGCTGCGGGAGGCGCACGACCTGTACGGCCTCCCGGTCACGACGTTCCGCTCGAACATGATCCTGGCGCACACCGGTTACGCGGGGCAGCTGAACGTCACCGACATGTTCACGCGGCTGCTGCTGAGCCTCATCGTCACGGGCATCGCCCCGCGCTCCTTCTACGAGACCGACGGCACGGACCGCCGCCCACGCGCCCACTACGACGGCCTCCCGGTCGACTTCACCGCAGAGGCCGTGGTGACGCTGGGAGGCGAGGCACGGGCGGGGTACCGGACCTACAGCCTGGTGAACCCGCACGACGACGGCATCTCGCTGGACACCTTCGTCGACTGGCTGAACGAGGCCGGTCACCGCATCGACCGGGTCGAGGACTACGACGACTGGCTCGCGAGGTTCGAAACGGCGCTGCGCGCGGCTCCGGAGCCGCAGCGGAAGCACTCGATCCTTCCGCTGCTCGACGCACACCGGACTCCGGAGCCTGTCATCAGCGGATCGGCCATTCCGTCCGCCCGCTTCCAGGCAGCGGTAAAGGAGGCGGGCCTGGGCCCGACGGGCGCTGTCCCGCAGCTCTCCCCGGCATTCATCAAGAAGTACGCGGAGGACTTGGGGCACCTGATCGCTCCGTGACCTCCGTGACGGAGGGGGGCGGTGCGCACACCTGACAGCGGGGCTGGGCGCACCACCCGGCGGGAGGGACGCTCAGCCGTACCCGTACCCGTAGCCGTACCCGTACCCGTACCCGTACCCGTACCGGTAAAGGTCCCGAGTGGCCCCGCTCTCACTCACCGTCGCCGTCGCCGGAGGTCCGCCCCCTGGAATTCGTCCCGGGCAGGCGGGCCTCCCCCACGGCCTCGGCCTCGGCCTTCGCGTCGCTCACGGCGGCGGCGGCCTGCATGGCGACCTCGTTGGCGGCCTCGGCGGCGTCCAGCGACAGGGACGAGGCGGCCTCCAGCTCCGCCGCGGCGCCCTCTCCCGAGGCGGACGTCCCCGCGGCGGCCGCCTCGTCGTCCTCGGCGGACGGAGGAAGCCCCGTGTTCGACTGGTCGCCGAAGGCGCTGGTCACGGCGCGGACTGCCTCGGTCAGCTCGCCGGGGATCACCCAGAACGTATTGTTCTCGCTCTTCGCGAGGTGCGGGAGCGTCTCCAGGTACTTGTAGGCGAGAACCTTCGCGTCGGCGTTGTTGCGGTGGACGGACTTGAAGACGAGCTCCACCGCCTTCGCCTCACCGTCCGCGCGCAGGATCATGGCCTGCTGCGTGCCCTGTGCCTCCAGGATGTCCTTCTGCTTCGTACCCTCCGCGGTGAGGATCTTGGCCTGCCGCTCCCCTTCGGCGTGGAGGATGGCCGCGCGCTTGTCACGCTCGGCACGCATCTGCTTCTCCATCGCCTCTTTGATGGTGTTCGGCGGATCGATGGCCTTGATCTCGACGCGGTTGACCCGGATGCCCCACTTGCCGGTCGCGTCGTCGAGGACCGCACGGAGCCGGGCGTTGATCTCCTCACGGGAGGTGAGGGTTCCCTCCAGGTCCATACTGCCGATGACGTTGCGCAGGGTGGTCACCGTGAGCTGGTCGATCGCCTGCAGATAGTCGGCGACCTCGTAGGCCGCTGCCCGCGGATCAGTGATCTGGTAGTAGAGCACGGTGTCGATGTTCACCACGAGGTTGTCCTCGGTGATCACCGGCTTGGGGTCGGACGAATACACCTGCTCACGCACGTCGAGCTTGGTGTTGACCCGGTCCGCGACCGGCATGACGAAGTTCAGACCGGGCTGGAGCGTCCGGCGGTACCGGCCGAACCGCTCGATGTTGTAGCGGCGCGCCTGCGGAACGATCCGTACCGTGGCGGCGACAAGAAAGACGACGACGATCACGGCCACAAGAATCGGGATGACAACCGGATCCATGCTTCCTCCTTCGCTCGTGTCCAGCCGTTCACGGGAGGAGCTCGCGGGGGTACACGACAGCGGTGGCACCCTCGATCTCCATGACGTCCACCAGTGCTCCCACCGGGATCACATGGGTTTCGTCGAGAGCACGGGCGGACCATTCCTCACCGGAGACCTTGATCAGCCCGTGGGTCGCGGTGACCTCCTGCACGACCTCGGCCCGCTTGCCGATCAGCGCGTCGCTGCCCTCGTGGGTAAGGGGTGACTGCGCCATGGCCCGCAGGGCGATGGGACGGACGACGAGGAGACCTGCTGCCGCTGCCAGTCCGAGGGCTACCAGCTGGCCGAGAAGACCGATGCCCACACCGGCCACGACAGCCGCGACCAGCGCCGCTCCGGCCAGCAACCCGAAGACCAGCGTCAGGGTGAAGAACTCCGCAGCGCCCAGCGCCGCGGCGGCGAGCAGCCAAGCAAGCCACGGCATCGAATCAGCCTCCCCAAGGGGACCTATACACCAATCTACCCTCCGGACACCGAACGGAACCGCTCATGCGTACGTCCGTACGAAACCGGCGACGCCCCGGGCCGGGCCCCGGCCCGCTTCGCCGAGTCCGTCAACGACCTGGGCGACCACGGCCAAGCGATCCTCCGCTCCCGGTTCTGGCGGGTGGGCGCCCCCACTGCCCGACCGCGTCCGATTCACTCGGTCGGCATGAGCCTCTCGTCCGTCATACCGAGACGAGCCTGTTCCTCCTCGACGATCCGGCGTGCCAGCTCGGTGTCCGACACGTCGACCGCGTCCGGGGTGGCTTCGGCCACGGCGCTGCGGCGGGCGTAGGCGTCGAACAGGCGCGTCTTGGCCTCCAGCATCTCCACCATGCGTTCGTCCACGCCCCCGGTGGCGAGGAGACGGTGCACGCGAACGGGCCTGACCTGGCCCATACGGTGGGCCCGGGCCACCGCCTGATGCTCGATGGTCGGCTTGATCTGGGGTTCGCAGATGACGACCACGGATGCGGCCTGCATGTTGAGGCCGACGCCCGCTGCCTGGATCTGCCCCAGGAGCACCGCGGGGCCCTGAACACCGGCGAAGTCGTCGACGATCTCCTGGCGACGCCCGGCCGGGACGCTTCCGGTCAGCGGACCGAGCACCGGAGTGGCCCCGGTGGTTCCGGCCGCGAGGGCCTCCCGCACAACGCCGAGTACGTCCTTGAAATTGGAGAAGACCACCGTCTTCTGCCCGTTCTCGCCTGCCTCCTGAACGATCTCCCGGAGCCGGTCCAGCTTGGCCGACTTCTCGGGGCGCATGTACGCGGCCCTGCGCATGGCCATGAAGTTGCCCGCGCGCACGGCTTCGCGGTACGCCTCCTCGTCCGATGCGCTCAGCTCCTCCCACTCGTCGGTCTGCTGGAGGCTCGGGAGTTCCGTGAGCACGTCCTCCTGGTTGCGCCGCAGGTAGACCGGGGCCACGGCCTTGCGGAAGGCCACCGATCCGGCCAGCGCGTCCCGCTCACCGAGGGAGTCCGCGACGTCGCCGTCGAGCATCCGGACCAAGTTGCGGAACTCCACGACCCTGTTCTCCATCGGGGTTCCGGTCATGAAAAGGGTGCGCTCGCAACGCTCCGCCCACAGGCCGACCGCTCGGGACCGCTTGGTCTTCGGGTTCTTCACGGCGTGCGCCTCGTCGACCACCAGCAGCCCGACCTCCCCGCCGCCCGGCGCGGGAAAGCCGCGCAGCGCGTCGAACGTGGTCACCCCCACGCCGCCCCGCCCCTTCCAGTCGGCGAACGCGTAGTGCCGGTCGGGTCCGTGGAGCACCATGACGCGCAGGGCGCTGCGGGCCTCGATCTCCCGCGTCCAGTTCACGAGGACGCTCGCCGGGCAGACGACCATGAAGTGACTCTGTCCCTCGGCGGCCAGGTGGGCGAGGACGGCGATCGCCTGGATGGTCTTCCCGAGGCCCATCTCGTCGCCGAGTATCACCTTGCGCTGCGCAAGCGCGAACCGTGCGCCGAACGCCTGGTAACCGCGCAGGGAGACCCGCCGGTGGGTGTCGTCGAGGTGCTGGGTCCGCACCCGCTCCGCGATCTCGTCCGACAGGAAGCCCTCTGCGGCAGCCGCGTCCGGCAGCCGCCCGGAGATCTCGGCGAGCAGGCTGTAGTACTCGGCGGAGCGGAGTTCGAAGTCCACCCAGGCCGCGACGTCGGACGAGTGCCCCCGAAGCAGGTCCACCGACGCCTGGGCGAGCAGCTCGGGCAGACCGGCCCGCTCCGCCTCGTCCACCAGCGACCGGATCTCGGCGACCGCCGCCCACGCGCGGGCCTTCTTCTCCCGGCCGGCCAGAAGCATCCGGACCCTGCTGGCGGCGGGCCTCGCGTCGGCCAGCAACGGACCGAGCCGTTCCGCCAGGTCGGTGGCCTTGTCGACCGCACGCCGGGCGTCCGGGCCTGCCTCCACCAGGACGTGCAGGGCCATGACGAGCGCGGTGGTACGCGGTTCCGGCCGGTCCACGTCGATGTGGACGGCCACGGTCTCGTGCACAGCCTCGGAAAGCCGGCGGGCGGCGGCGAGCATCTGGTCGACAGTGCGCTGCCCGACACCGGGAATCTGCCGCAGCCGGTAGGGGCCTGCTTCCAGGACGCTGCCCAGGGTGCGCAGTCCGCTCTTCTCGACGCTCCCCAGCCGCAGCCGCCCTTCGGTGACGTCCTGAAGCCGGGCGACGGGAATGGCGTCGAGCTCCCGCTTCACCGCCGCGTCGTGGATCGGCGTCAGTGCCGCGCGTACCGCCTCCACCGCCCGTCCGTGGTCACCGGCCACCGCCCGCGCCGCCTCATACAGTCGCGCTCCCCTGGCGACTGTGTCCCGCTCGCCACGCCCCACGCTTCCCGCCCCTCTCCGGCCCTCCCCGCATCCTCCCACCGCCCGCACGGGCCCCGACGGGCGTTCGCAGCTCCCCGCGGACCGATCGGACCCCACGGGGAGCTGTTCACCCCGAAGCCGTACGACCGCCGGTAGGATTGGCACCAAGGGTCGCGCCGTCGTCGCTCTGGTCCAGACGGCGTCGGAGGAGGGCGTGCGCGTTGCCACCAGCGCCATGACCATCCTTGAGGCCGACTACGAGCGCATCCACCCGGCCCGCGTCAAGTGGGTCCTCTCCCGCGTCGACGTTCACGACGTCACCAAGGAGATCGCCGACCGGGCCGCCGTCCTCCTTCGCACCCATCACCTTCACGGCCACGAGTACGCCATCGATGCCGCTCTCGCCGCCATCACCCGCAACGCGCCCCGGCCTGTCACTGTCCTCACCTCCGACCCCGAGGACCTGGCGCTCCTGTGCGGCCCTTCCGTGGAGGTCGTCAAGGTCTGAGACCAGGTCGCCGCCGCGCCTGCCCGGCCCAGGCGTCGCCACCGCACCACGGGGTGGCACTGGCCAGCCGAACCGGTCGATCACCCACTGCCCACCCAGGCGGAACACCGACACCCGCCCCCGCCAACCCCGTAGCCAGACCCCGCCCACCAGGCACCACACACAGAACACCGCTCTGGGACAGGGGCTCACCGCGCGCCGCTACGCTCGCCTCATGAGCGAGATCGCGGTGGTGCGGGATGGCTCCGGGCCGGAGATCCTGCTGGTGCATGGCGGTGCGAGCCCTCGGGCGACGTGGGGCCCTGTCGCTCCACTGGCCGACCGGTGGACACTGGCGTACGTTCATCGCCGGGGATATCCGCCGAGCCCACCACCGCGGAAACGTCAGGACTTCGCGGTGGACGCCCTGGACCTGGCCCCGCTGCTCGTCCGTCGGCCCCACGTCGTGGCCCACTCCTACGGCGCCCTCGGTGCGTTGGCCGCAGCCGCTGCCGCCCCGGGCAGCGTGCGCTCGCTCACCCTGATCGAGCCACCGCTCAACTACCTTGTCCCTGATGACCCCGAGGTGGCACGGCTCGAACGCCTCGGCGACACGGTCCTCGCCCGCGGTATGGATACGGCCCCGACCCAGCTGCGGGAGTTCCTCCAGCTCACGGGTGCGCCCGTGGTCGATGGCCCGCTCCCCGAAGACGTGGTCGCCGGTGTTCGACGGGCGCATGGTGGCCGACCGCCCAGCGAGGCGCGCCCGCAGCTCGACGTGATCCGGGACGCCGGCGTCCCGGTACTCGTCACGTCCGGAGACCACGCGGCCGCGCTTGAGCGGATCTGCGACGCCCTCGCGGATGCGCTCGGCGGGGAGCGCAGCGTGCATCCGGGCGCCGGTCACTTCGTCGCCGCAGCACCGGGCTTCGCCGAGCGGCTTGAGACCTTCCTGTGCGAGAACGTCACGTGACGGCCGGGTCCGGCTCCGCATGACGACCCGCAGACCGTCGCCGAGACCGGTTGCGCCGCCCACGGCCGGGTCAGGCCGGGCCTTCGGGTGCGCGAGATGAATCGAGTTCTGGCGCGCGTCGGCGGATGCGGATGCGCGGGGCCAGGTTCCCGTACTGGATGCGCCGCTGGATCTCCCGGGCGGCCGGCCCGACGGAGAGGCAGGGCACGAGCGTCTCGCGCAGGGCTCGCGGCGTCTCGCGGCCCAGGCCGGTGAGGAGGCACGCCTGGGACCAGGTGCCCCGAATGCCGTGGGACGGCGGGGGGGGGAGGCCCGCGATCCGCGCATCCCACCGGGCCCGGTCGGCCTTCGAGCCGCTCGCGGCGTGCCGGGACCGGGCCGGGCGGAGCCACGGCTGGGTCGAGGCGTGCACGAGGCGGTAGGCATCCTCGACCGCGTCGGCCGACACGCCGGCCCGCCGGCCCTTCATCCCGTCTCGGTTTTCTCGCCCCGACTCGGGGGGCCTCAGCGGACGGCGGCGTCGAGGAGCAGTCTCGCCGCCACCGTCGCGCCGTCGGTGCGGACGATGCCGGCGACGGCCTTCGCCCGTGCCGCCGTCTCGGAGGACAGGGCCGTGCCGAGCGCCGCGGACAGGGACGCGACGGTCGGGGCCGGGCCGTCGTGGGCCACGCCGATGCCCAGGTCGGCCACGCGGGCGGCCCAGTACGGCTGGTCCGCCAGCTGAGGCACCACCACCTGCGGGGCGCCCGCCCGGACGGCGGTGGTCGTGGTGCCCGCGCCGCCGTGGTGGACGACGGCCGCGACCCGGCGGAAGAGCGCCTGGTGGTTGGCCTCGCCCACGGCGCAGCAGTCGTCCCGGTCGTCGACGAGGCCCAGTTCCGCCCAGCCCCGCCCCACGAGGACCCGGCGGCCCTGTGCGCGGACGGCCTCGACGGCCACCCGGGCCGCGTCGTCGCCCGCGCTCACGGCCATGCTGCCGAACCCCACGTACACGGGCGGCGGGCCGGCGTCCAGGAACGCCTCCAGGTCGGCGGGCAGGGGCCGTTCGTCGGGGAGCACCCAGGCTCCGGTCTGTACGACGTCGAGGCCGGGCGTCTCCAGCCACGGGTCCAGCACCGGATCCGTCGCCAGCCACGGACGGTCGCCGAAGCCGTAGTCGCGGACGTTGTCCACCGGGAGCAGGCCGGCCGCCGCCCGGCTGGTGTTCACCGCCTCGCCGAACAGCGCGTCGATGCTCTGCGCGTCCAGCTCCCACAGGGCCCGGTGGTCGGTCACGTCCGGCGGGAAGGGCCGCCCGGGATAGGCCAGCGGCGGGCGGTGCGTCGAGGGCAGGGTCAGCTGCTGGAAGATCACGGTCACGCAGCCGATGCCCAGCTTCTCGGCCACCGACCGCGCACCGGCGATCGCCGGCATCGCGCCCGTCGCCAGCAGCACGTCACATCCCTCTGCCGCCGCGGGCATCACCTGCCACTGACTGGCGATCAGTTCCGCGGCGCGCCGGGGCAGATTGCCCTTCGACGGCGGCGGAGCCCCGGTCATCAGCGCGCGGGCCGACTGCCCGACACCCACCACCGACACGCCGACGCCGGCCAGGCGCTCCGCGAAGACCTCGTCCGGCGGCGCGCACACCCGTACCTCCGCGCCGAGTTCCCGCAACCGCACCGCGAGTCCCACCAGGGGTTCGACGTCGCCTCGCGACCCATACGTAGACAACAGCACACGCACTTCTTGAATCTCCTGTTTCGATGGTTTTCCGGCCGGGCCGACCCGTCGGGAGGCCCGGCCGGTGATCGGTGGTGCCTGTTCAGGTCACCGGGCCCATGGCAGTTCACGGGTGCCCTCCGTGCCGGGGACGGAGGACACCCCGTCGGAACGCATCGAGACATGGGCCTCGGCCCGTTCCGGGGCGTGGATCCGACGGAGGAGGCCGGCCGGCAGGATCAGGGTCTGGCCTGCCGTGACCTTCTCCGTACGGCCGCCGCAGGTCACCTCCAGCGCGCCCGTGGTGACCGTCCAGACCTGCTCACGGCTGATGAAGTGCTCGGGGCCGGTGGCGCCGGCGTCCATCATGACCGTCCAGGTGCTGAGTTCGGTGCTGCCTCGGCTGGGGGCCGCCAGACCGGCCGTGGTCGCGTTGGGGGAGACGGTGACGTGGTCGGGGGCGGGCGTGATCACGATCGCGGCGGCGCCCTGGTCGACGCCCGGGCCGGCGGCACGGGGTGCGCCGGTGGCGTCCGGCCATGAGACGAGCTGGACGACGACACCGTTCGGGTCGGTCATCTGGAACAGCCGCTCCCCCCACGGCTCTTCGCGCAGCGGCATGGTGATCGGAGCGCCCGCCGCGCGCAGCCGGGCTTCCTCCGCCGCGATGTCCGTGACCGTGACCGTGAGGGCCAGGATCAGACCGGCCGCCCGCTGGTCGCGCTGCTCGGCCGGCAGGACGTCCGTACCTCGGCGGAGGAGGACGACGTCGACGGCGGCGTCACCGCGGGTGAGGGACACGAAGCCGTCGTCGGCCGTGGCCACCTCGTAGCCGAGATGGGTGCACAGGAACGCGCGGGAGGCGTCCACATCGGCGACGGTGAGGGAGAGGGTGGAGGAGGAGACGTTCATGAGGGGTCCTTCGTGAAGTGGGTGATGGTCAGGCCGGAGTCGAAGGCGCGCGTGCTGGTGGGGACGAAGCGCGCCGGGGCGAAGGGGCCGTCGAACAGGGGGATGCCGGAGCCGAGGACGATGGGGTGGCGCTTGATGATCAGCTCGTCGATCTCGTCGCGCAGGACCGCCGCCAGCTTGCCGCCGCCGCACAGCCAGATGTCCATGCCGTCCTGCTGCTTGAGCTCACGGACGAGCGCGACCGGGTCGTCGACGACGGTCACCGCCGGATCGGGACTGGTGAGCGTGCGGGAGACGACGTACTGCTTCAGGTGGGCGTACGGGCTGGTCCACCCCGCCTTCAGGCCGGGGGCGTAGGTAGCGCGGCCCATGACGACGGTGTCGAAGCGCTCGGCGGAGCGGTCGGCGATGCCCAGCGCCTCGCGTGCGGGTGCGGGCATCGTCTCGGGGAAGTCGGCCAGGATCGCGGCGGCTTCCTCGCCTTCGAAGGGGAAGAAGTCGTACTGGTCGTCGGGACCGGCGATGTAGCCGTCGAGGGTGGCGGCGATGTAGTAGGTGAGCTTGCGCATGGACTGGCTCGATTCTGTGAGAAGGAGGACGGATCGGGGCGCGGATCTCGACTCTTGGGCGGCGACGTCATGGTTGTGTCGTGACGGCCTTGCTGCGATGGCCTGCCTGATGAACCGGCCTCAGCGATCCTGTTGGGCGAAATCCGGTTCGTACGGATCAGGCGGCCTGCACGTCGAGCTGGAGCTCGCGGGTGCGCCGGTAGGAACGGAAGCCCAGCTCGCGGTTGACCGCGAGCATGTGGACGTTGTCCTCGGCGTTGTCCGTCTCGATCTCGACGACGTCGGGATGCTCGGCGCGCAGCCGGCACACCATGGCGGCCTTGACCCACAGGCCCAGCCCGTGGCCGCGGTGTGCGGGCACGACCGCGGTGTCGTACTGCTGGGCACGCGGCCCGGACCCCCCGGGAAGCACGATCTCGGTGTAGCCGGCCATGGTGCCGTCGCCGTACACGGCGGCGATGGTCAGCAGGGTGTCACCGCGGCCGGCGACCACCTCGGCCATGGCGCGCACCCGGTCGGCGTCCCACTCCACACGGCCGTAGTCGAGATCGCCGACGGGCATGTCGTTCATCGCGTTCTTGGCGTCGGCGAAAGCCTCGGCCAGGTCGTCGGGAACCGTTCCGGTCCAGCCGTTCAGACGGTAGCCCGGGTGCTCGGCCCCGGCGATCCGCGGCAGGCCGGTCCCGGCCGGCTCGTCGAGGCGCAGGACGAGGTGATCCAGGGTGAGGGCCCGGCCAAAGCCGTGGCGCTCGCTGAAGGCCTCGCCCGGACCGTCGGCCGGGACCGCGGTGATCAGGCTGCGCCGGTCCTCGGTGCGGCAGGCCGCCACGGCCGCCGACAGCAGGAGCGAGCCGACGCCCAGGCGGCGGTGGGCGGGGGCGACGTGGAGTTCCAGCTCGGCCAGGTGCTCCTGGCCGGGGGAGGTGAACAGCCGCAGGCCGGCGACTCCGACCGGGGTGCCGTCCGCACCGGTGGCCAGCCAGGTCAGCAGGCGGCTGCGAAGAGCGGGCCCCGTGAGCTGGGCCTGGATCTGTCGGAGGTCGGGGACCGGCGCTCCGGGCGGATCGTGGGCCGTCGACGCGGCGACGACCCGGTGCCATGCGGTGGACTCGGCAGGCGAGACGCGCTGGAGCGAACGGATGTGTACGGAAGTGGTCAAGGCGATGGCTTTCGTTTCGGGGGGCCGGGGCGATCCCGGAGGCGTGCGGCCCGGAGCGAGTCGGCGGCTTCACTTGCTGTCAGTCGGTGTGGCGCACCAGCGGCCAGTCGATGTCGACCCGGGCGGCCGTGGCGAGGTAGTTGGTGAACACGTTGAGAGCGACATGGGCGACGACCTCGACGACCTGCCCGTCGGACAGGCCGGCCCGCCGGGCCGCGGCCAGTTGCTCGTCGGTGACGCTCCCGCGGTCACGGAGCACCACGGCGGCCAGCTCCAGGACGGCGGCGATTCGGCGGTCGCCGGCCGCGCCCCGGCGTGCTCGGGCGGCCTCGGCCGGGCTCAGCCCGGCCAGCCTGGTTGCGAAGAAGGCGTGCACCGACAGGCAGTAGTCGGACCCGTTCTCCTGCGCCACCAGCAGCGCGATGCTCTCGCGCACCTCCGCCGGCAGGGTTCCCCGCGTACTCAGGGCGGTCACCGCGCCCAGGTACCCCTTCAGCACGGCCGGGCTGTTGGCCATCACCCTCGCCAGGTTGGGGACCAGCCCGAGGGTCCGGTGCGTGGCGGTGAACAGGGCTGCGGTCTCACCGGTCGCGGCCTCCGGTTCGACGGTGTGGAGTGCTTTCATGCCGGTAACCCTGCCGGTCGATCTTGATACATTCCCGATGCGTCTTCGATGCACGCGATGGCGACCCCTGGAGTGACGGCATGCGGTTCACGATCCTCGGCCCGGTGGAGGCCGTGGCTCCCGGTTCCGACGTGCCCGGCCTGGCACCCCGGCACCGTGCCGTGCTGGCCTATCTGCTGCTGCACGCCGGGGCCGTGATCAGCACGGATCGCCTGATCGACGCCATGTGGGGGCCGCTGCCGCCCGATTCCGCCCGCGCGCAGATCCAGACCACGATCGCCGCGATCCGGCGGATGCTGCGCGCCGCGGACGCCGACCGGATGCTGGCCACGCGCCCGGCCGGGTACGTGATCACCCCGGAGCCGGGACAACTCGACCTGGACGAGTTCACCAGCCTGACCGTCGGAGCACCGGCCGTCTCCGACGACCCGGGTGCCGCCGTGGACCGGATACGTGCCGCGCTGGCGCTGTGGCGGGGAGAGCCGCTGGCCGGCCTCACCGCCCACTACGTCGAGAGCGCCCGAGCACGTCTGAACGGGCAGATGCTCACCGCAGTCGAACGCCTGGCCGATCTGGAACTGGCCCGGGGACGGCACGACGACCTCATCGACGAACTGTCCGTCCACGCGGCGGCCAACCCCCTGCGGGAGCGGCTCCGCTGCCAGCTGATGCTCGCCCTGCACCGCGCCGGACGCCAGACGGACGCGCTGCACGCGGCGAGGACCTTCCGGGAGACCCTGGCCGACGAGCAGGGGCTGGACCCGAGCCACGCGTTCGGGAAGCTTGAACAGGACATCCTGCGCGACGCCCCCGACCTGCGGCCGCCGGTCACCGCTCCGGCGAAGCCGCAGGTGACCAGCTTCCTGCCGTACGACGTCCCGGACTTCACCGGACGCGAGGACGAGCTCGACGAGCTGATCCGCCTGTGGTCCGGCAACAACACCGGTGTCGTGACGATCTCGGCGATCGACGGGATGGCCGGGGTCGGCAAGACGACGCTCGCCGTCCACCTGGGACACCGCCTCGCGGACCGGTTCCCGGACGGCCAGCTCTTCGTCGACCTGCAGGCGCACACCGCCGGTCAGCCGCCGCTCGACGCCGGTGCGGCGCTCGAAATCCTCCTCGGCCAACTCGGCCTGCCCGCCCAGCACATCCCCGCGTCGGTCGCCGACCGCGCCGCCCTGTGGCGGTCCGAGCTCTCCAGCCGCCGTGTGCTGGCCGTACTGGACAACTCCCTCGGCGTCGAACAGGTCCGCCCGTTGCTGCCCGGGACCTCCAGCACCCTCGTCCTGATCACCAGCCGCCGACGCCTGACCGACCTGGACGGCGCGCACGCGCTGTCCCTGGACGTGCTGCCCGCCACGGACGCCGTGGCGCTGTTCACCGCGATCGTCGGCGAGCGGGCGGCCGCCGAACCCCTCGCCGTCCTCGACGTCCTGCAACTGTGCGGATTCCTGCCGCTGGCCGTCCGCATCGCCGCCGCCCGTCTGCACCATCGCCCCCGCTGGACCGTCGCCCACCTGGCCGACCGGCTCCGCGACCAGCGCCGCAGACTCGCCGAGCTGGCCACGTCGGAGCGGGGGGTCGCGGCGGCGTTCACTCTGTCGTACGAGCACCTGACCCCGGACCAGCAGCGCATGTTCCGGCTCCTGGGGCTCCAGCCGGGCCGGGACATCACCCCCGAGGCGGCGGCCGCGCTGGCCGACCTCCCGCTCGACGACGCCGAGACGCTTCTGGAAGACCTCCTGGACGCCCACGTCCTGACCCAGCACCAGCTCGGCCGGTACACCTTCCACGACCTGTTGCGCGAACACGCCCTCGCCACCGCGGCCGCCGAGGAGGCCCCCGACGCCCGGCGCGAGGCCCTCGGCAGACTGTTCCACCACTATCTCCACACCGCCGCCACGGCCGTCGACCACCTCTACCCCGAGGGCAAGGACCGCAGGCCGCGCGTGCCCGCCCCGGACTTCCCCACCTCTCTCCCGCGCGACGAGTCCGAGGCGATCAGCTGGCTGGACAGCGAGCGCGCGAACCTCATGGCGTCCGGCCATTACGCGGCCGAGCACGACTGGCTGTCCCACACAGGCCGGCTGGCCGCCACCTTGCACCGCTACCTGCTCGGCCACGCCCATCAGGGCGACGCGCTGGCCCTCGACGACCTGGCACTGCGCGCCGCCCGCCGCGGCGGCGACACGGCCGCCGAAGCCCGCACGCTCATCGACCTCGGCCAGGTGCACTTCTGGTGGCACGGCGCCTACGAGAAAGCGGCCGAGCACTACCGGCACGCGCTGGACCTCGCACGCGGGATCGGCGACCGGAGGGCAGCGGCCGACGCGCTGCAGGCCCTCGGCGCCGTCTCCACGCGGCGACGGGAGTACGACCGGGCCCGGGAACACGGCGCGCAGGCCCTCGCGCTCTTCCGCGAGCTCGGGGACCGGAGCGGCGAGGCCAGATGCCTGACCTACCTCGGCATCGTGCACGAACGCCAGGGACGGTACGAGGACGCGCACGAGAACCACCGGCAGGCCCTGCAGGTCCACCGCGCGACGGGATCCCGCATCGGCGAGACCGTCGTGCTGAACAACATCGGGCTGGTCCACCAGCGGCAGGGCCGCTACGACGAGGCCCGGCACCGTCATCACGAGGCCCTGGAGCTGAGTCGCAGATTCGACTTCCCCGGCGACGAGGCAGAGTCGCTCAACGCCCTCGCCGAAGCCGCCCGGTCCATGGGCGACCTCGACCGGGCCGCGACCGAACACGACTCCGCACTGACCCTCGCCCGCGAGTCCCGCTACCGCCCCGAGCAGGCCCGCGCCCATGACGGCCTGGCGCGCGTCCACCGCGACCTCGGCCGCTTCGACCTCGCCCGCGACCACGCCCGCCAGGCGCTCGACCTCTACACCGCCCTCGCCGTGCCCGAGGCCGACGAGATACGGACCTTCCTCACGGGGCTGCCGTCGGCCGGGAACGCACCCGAACCGCCGGAGACATCCGCCGCAGGCCGGCCTGAAGAATCTCTCCCCCGGCCCCCGAGCGGGTGGCGCGCACGCTCGGACGGCTGGTTCGGCGGTTGCTTCTTCCCTCCAGGTGTCATGTGTTCTGTCGGGTCATGCGAGCTGCCTGGACAGACAGGGACTTCCCAATCGTGATGTCAAGCCGCTCCCGTGACGGGAGGTGAACCTTGATAGCACTGTCCGTCACGGATCATGGCCCCACAGGACGTTGAGCCGGCGGCGGCCGAGCGCGAGCAGGGCCTGCTTGCGGCCCTTCCCCACCCTCCGCTTGCGGAGGGAGCACGCCTTGGACGCGGGGCACGTAGTAGCGCTCACCATCGCCGAGAGATACATCGACCGCAGCAGGCCGCGGTGGTATCGCCTGGGCCTGCGCAGGTTGCCGCCAACCCGTCGCGTCCTCCCTCTGGTTGAGTCACCCCGCTCCCTTCCGCCGTTTGATCACGGTGGCAGCCCGCGTACGCGATGGCCCGTGTCCGGTCAGCGTGGCAGTGATTGAGTGACTCGCCACAGGCGGCGGGGCAGCTCGCCCTCCTCGAAGGCGTGGACTTCGTCCAGAATCCAGCCGTCGGCCAGGGCGTCGACGAGCGCGCGGTCGAAGAAGTGCACGGCGAAGCCACCGTGTTCGAAGACGTCGTCGCCGCGGGCGATGCCGGTGCCGTAGTGGGCGTCGCCGGTGTGCCGGACGGTGTAGACGAGGACGCCTCCCAGCCGCAGAACCCGGCGGATCTCACGGACTGCGGCGTGGATCTCCGCTGTCGACAGGGCCATGCACAGCAGCATGTGCGCGAAGACCGCGTCGACGGACGCGTCCGGCAGCGGCAGGGGCTCGCGCACATCATGCACAGCGGCCGTCACCCGCTCGGCCACCTGCTGCTGCCCGGCTGCGGCGCGCAGCTGGTCCAGGCCGGTCGCGGAGAAGTCGGTGGCCTGGACGGTGAATCCCTCGCGGGCGAAGTACAGGGCGTCGCGACCGTGGCCGGCGCCCAGCTCCATGACCTCCCGGGCCCCGGACGCACGGAAGACGGCGGCGGCGTGGACCGCCGGTGAGGACGGCCCCTCCCCGTACATCCCCGGGTGGGCGCTATAGGTCTGCTGCCAGTGGCGGCGCTGCACCTCCGCCAGCTCGCGGTCCGGCTGCTGCGTCATGGCACTCCCTCGTCCGCTTGGATCAGCACAAGCCTAGAGGGGCCGGGCCGCCCCCTCGCTGCTGGTCACTGCTGGCGCTCAGGGCCCTGCGGCCCGACTGCCGACTCATATATCGTCTTCCGATATCGGAGCTCGTTGGTGGTGGCTCCGCCGCCGAGGGAGTGGTCCATGAGCAGTCCGTCAACCCCCGCCGCCGATGCCCCGGGAGGGCTGCGGCGGCACCTCGGCGTGGGTGACGCCGTCCTGATCGGTCTGGGATCGATGATCGGCGCGGGGATCTTCGCCGCGCTCGCCCCGGCCGCCCGCGCCGCCGGTTCCGGACTGCTGATCGGCCTGGCTCTGGCGGCGGTGGTGGCGTACTGCAACGCCACCTCCTCCGCGCGGCTCGCGGCCCGCTACCCGGCCTCCGGCGGCACCTACGTATACGGCCGCGAACGCCTCGGTGACTTCTGGGGCTACCTGGCCGGGTGGGCGTTCGTGGTCGGCAAGACCGCCTCCTGCGCGGCGATGGCGCTCACGGTCGGTTCGTACGTGTGGCCGGGACAGGCCCAAGCGGTCGCGGTCGCGGCGGTGGTGGCGCTGACCGCGGTGAACTACGCCGGGGTGCAGAAGTCCGCGCTGCTGACTCGCGCGATCGTGGCCGTGGTCCTGGCCGTGCTCGCCGCCGTGGTGGTCGCCGCGCTCGCTTCCTCCGCATCGGACGCGGCCCGGCTGGATGTCGGCCCGGACGCCACCTTCGGCGGCGTGCTGCAAGCGGCGGGCCTGCTCTTCTTCGCTTTCGCCGGATACGCGCGCATCGCCACCCTCGGGGAGGAGGCCCGCGACCCCGCTCGCACCATTCCTCGGGGCATCTCGATCGCGCTGGGCATCACCCTCGTCGTCTACGCCCTCGTGGCGACCGCCGTCCTGATGGTGCTGGGCCCGAAGGGGCTGGCGGACGCGACCGCGCCGCTGTCGGATGCCGTCCGGGCCTCGGGCGCCGACTGGCTGGCTCCGGTCGTCCGTGTCGGCGCGGCGGTGGCCGCGCTCGGCTCGCTGCTCGCGCTGATCCTCGGCGTCTCCCGCACGACCCTCGCCATGGCCCGCGACCGGCACCTGCCGCATGCCCTGGCCGCCGTCCACACGAAGTTCCAGGTCCCGCACAGGGCCGAACTCGTCGTCGGCGCCGTCGTCGCGGTCCTCGCCGCCACGGCCGACGTACGCGGCGCGATCGGCTTCTCCTCCTTCGGCGTGCTGGCCTACTACGCCATCGCCAACGCATCCGCCTGGACCCTCACTCCGGCCGAGGGCCGCCCGCCCCGGACCGTCCCCGTCCTGGGGCTGGCCGGGTGTCTGGTCCTGGCCTTCGCGCTGCCTCTGACCTCGGTTGTCTCGGGTGCCGCCGTGCTCGCCCTGGGGGCTGCCGCGTACGGTGTGCGCCGCGCAGTCGCTGCCCGCAGGCCGTAGTCCGGCGCGCCACGCCCGGGCGGCGGGCAAGCGTCCCCGCCCCTCTGCCTCTCGGGACGACATCGGCATCCGATACGCCCCCGGGAGGCGCATCCCCCTATGGCACAGCCCAGCACCCGGCAGGCGAAGCCGACCACGACCAGTGCACCCGCCGCGACGGTCCTTATCCGCGCCTACGTGGCTGCCGTCCTCCTGCCCGAGGGCCTGCTCCTCGTCGGCGCGGGCGCCTACTCCCCCGACGCCCGCCCGGCCCGCGCGCAGGCCGCCACCCCGGCAAGCTCACCGGCCGTCTTCGACTGATCAGGCCGGGGCGCCGTCGTCTCCGAGGACCTCGCGGGCCAGCTCCTTGAGGGCCCTGCGGTCTTCGGCGAGGGCCTCCTTCCCGGCCTCGGTGGCCCGGTAGACGCGCCGTGTCCGGCCGTCGACGACCTGCTGCTCGGAGATGAGCAGTCCGTCGGCCTCCAGACGGTGCAGCGTGGGGTACAGGGTCCCGGGGCTGATCTGGTAGCCGTGGCGGGCCAGTTCCCCGGTCATCCACGCGCCGTGGATCTCCTCCTCGGCCGCGTGGTGCAGGATGTGCAGCCGCACCGCGCCCCGCTGGAACTCCCGCACCCCGTACACCTCCGCGCCGCCGTCGCGGCAGTGACGAAACCGATATCGGCCTTCGAGTCTACGCCGCCCGGGGCTCTTCCCGGCCCGGCAGCAGACCTCGGCATGGCAGTGAGGAGACGTACGACGCCTGGCCGCCACACCAGCCCCTGCGAGTCCGGCACTCCGCGACGACCTCAAGGGGCGTGGCCGGATGCCGCCGATGACGTACGGTTCCACCTGCTCCCGTTGGGCCTTCTCCGTGAGGGCGTTGGCCTGGGCAACCGCCCTCGCCCGACGCTGGTTCTCCACGCGGGCCCGGAACTTCTCCACGCGGGCCCGGAACTTCTCCACGCGGGCCCAAAACACGGCCGTCGTGGAGAAGACAAGAGCCGCCAAGGAAATGCCCACCGTGGCGACCTGAACCGCTGAGTCGCTCACGACGGGATGCGAGGCAGGTAGCTGGCTACAGCGTGGAAAGTTACCGATAGTCGTCCGGCCGAGATCGCCGGCTCCCCAGCCTGAGCTCCGGGCCGCTACCGTGAAGCCATGACCGCACTGCCCGACTGGATGCGCCCGCCGCGTGCGGAAGGCTGATTCGCGGACGACCTCGACCGCCTCCCCGAGGCGCCCCGCCACACCGAGCTGATCGACGGAGCCCTCGTCTTCACGATGGCGCCCCAGAGGTGGTGGCATGGCCACCTCGTCACGATGCTCACGGCCGCGCTCATGGAGCAGGTGCCCGCCGACACCAGAGTCGGCCGCGAGATGACCATCAAGCTCGACCCGCGCAACCGTCCCGAACCGGATCTGCTGGTGACGACGGCCGCCTTCGACGGGGACCGCACCTGGTTCGCGCCAGAAGACGTCCAGCTCGTCATCGAGGTCGTCTCCCCCGAGTCCGCCCATCGCGATCGCACAGTAAAGCTCCGCAAGTACGCGGAGGCCGGCATCCCGCACTACTGGTGCATCGAGGACGGGGGCGGGGCACCTGTCGTCCACGTCTACGAGCTCGACGACCCCACCGGCGCATACGCGCCCGCCGGGATCTTCCGAGGCACCCTCCAGCGCCCCGTGCCCTTCGAGGTCAGCCTGGACCTCGACAAGCTCACACCGCCCCGAAGCAGCTGAGAAGCCAGCACGGTCATACAGAAGGGGTCGGACTCGCCAGAGTCCGACCCCTTCTGGCCTGCTCGTTCGACGAACCTGGCCAACGTGGAGCAACGGAGCGACTACACGTTGAAGCGGAATGTCTGACGTCTGATCCTGACCTGCGGCGGAGCCCACTCCAGGGCTCTGACCTGGGATTTTATCGTTGTCATGCGTTGACTCCCGACGACCGTTTACGGGTGTCCTGCGGACTGGCTGCGGACTGCCCGGGGGTGCCGAGGCGGAGAAATCCATGGCGCACCGGCCGGACCTCCAACGAGACTGCGCAGGTGAGCGACCGCTACCCCTGTCCCTGCTGCGGGCACCGCGTGCTCGACGCCATGCCCGGCTCCTACGAGATCTGCCCCGTCTACTTCTGGGAGGACGACGGGGTCCAGTTCCGCTGGCCGACAACGTCCGTCGGGGCGAACAGGGTCTCCCTGATCGAGGCCCAGCTCAACTACCAGGACTTCGGCGCCTGCGACCAGCATGACCGGCAGTACGTCCGCCCTCCGCGGCCAAGGACGAGCCCCTCGACCCCGCCTGGCGCCCCATCGACCTGACGCGAGACTCCTTCGAGGACTGGGCGGCCGAGGACCGCGCCCCGTGGCCCGCCGACCGCTCGGTGCTCTGCTGGTGGCTCCCCACCTTCTGGCGCCTCGACCACCCGGCGTCAAGACCACCGACATCGAGAGACTCGTCCAGCAGCTCGACGGCAAGTCCGGCGAGTCCTACGACGCCCGCGCGGAACTGATCCACATCGGATCCGCCGCCACCCCCGCCATCCTCGACGCCCTCCCCTCCCGCGAGGGCTTCGGACAACTGACCGCCATCGAGGTCTTCGAGGAGGTCGCCGACCCCCGCTGCGGCCCCGCCCTGGTCACCCTGCTCGACAGCGACAACCCCACCGTCCGTCAGTGGGCGGCCACGGCCCTGGCGGGCCTGGAGATCGAGGATGCGGTCGAGCCCCTGTGCTGCGCCTACCGCGCCTGCCTGGAGCGGCAGACTCCACCCGACGAGTCCGAACCCGTCGCCATCCGCTGGGCCCTGACCGATCTCGGCGCCCGCAGCCCCGTCGTCCCCTCCCTGACCACCCGACTGCAAGCCGGTACCGGACCGGACAGCCCCGGCTGGCCCTCGGCCCACTTCGCGGAGATCATCGACGACCTGGCCGACCACTCCCAACTGATCCTCTACTCACAGTTCTGGCGAGTGGACGCTGGCCACACGTACGGCGTCTCCGGCACCGGCCTCGACTGGCTGCTCGACTGGACCGCGCCCTGGGAGCACCTGGTCGAGGAAGCCCGCACCTGGTCCCTTCTGGAAGCCACCGAAGCCCCCGTCGCCGACAACATCTTCGTCGCTCCCACCTGGATCGACCGCACCGACCTACACCCGGAAAGGTGACCTCATGCCGTTCCAGCGCCCCGAGGAAATCGGCTACGGCCACGTGATCGAGCGCTACGTGACGAGGAAGGACTCGGACCACCCGCGCTACCGCGAGCTGAAACACGGTCGCGCCATGCGACCCGGGTGGCCACACGCCGAACGCTTCGGCACGTTCCGCGATCGCGGTCCACCCCCACGCTTCGTCCCGATCGTGGGTCGAAACCGGTCACTCCAAGGAACCGACGGGGAACAACGGAGAAACGAAGGAGGCAACGGGCAACACCGCCGAACCCCGATTCTCCAGGCGCGCGTCGTGCCACACTCGCTTTCAGATGCGAAGCGAAACGATGCCGTCACAGCAGGTGTTCGCCGTCGGGTTTCGTGTCGACCGGTGATCCAAGGGGAGGTTGATGATGAGCACGACTTTACGTTTTGGCCCGGAACTTCGCCGCTTACGAATAGAAGCGGGACTGACTCTGACTGAGTTCTCCGAGGCGCTCAACTATGACAAGGGGCACCTCAGCAAGGTCGAGCGCGGGGAGCGTTCCGCGTCCTCCGAACTGGCCCGGCGGTGCGACGCCTTCCTCGGCGCGGACGGCGAGCTGCAGCGACTGGTCACCCGTCCCGAGACAGACTCGGACTCGGGCAACGCCGAATCCTCGGCCGCTCCGAGCCGCTGGCTCGTCGGGCGCCGGGCGGTCCTCTCCGCGGGTACGGGAGCGCTGATCGACCTCGGCCTGAAACTCGGCGGTCAAGCGCTACCCTCCACCGACGACCCCCTCCTGCCAACCTTCCGCATGCAGTTCGACCACCTGCGGAAGCTCGGTCAGTCCACCGCACCCAAGATCCTGCTGCCTTTGCTGGAGACGCAGACCCACATGATCACCGGGCTGGCTGCCGACGCCCGGTCCGTTTCTCGGGCCCCTGCGCTCGTGCTCGCCTCGCGGTTCGCGGAGTTCACCGGCTGGATGGCCCAGGAGGCCGGGGACAGTGAAGCGGCACTCGACTGGACCGGCGAGGCCGCCGAACTGGCGCGCGCCGGGGGTGACCCGTACCTCGGTTCCTACGCACTGGTGCGACGCGCCCTGGTCACGATGTACGGCGGGGACGCCGCTGGCACCATCGCCCTGGCCCGCCGCGCCCAGAGCAACGAACTCCCGCCGCGTATCCGGGGACTCGCGGCCCAACGGGAGGCCCAGGGGCACGCGCTCGTCGGCAACGAAGTCGACTGCCTCCGCAGCCTAGACAGGGCGCGGGAACTCCTCGCCGGCGACGACGCCCGCAAGGGCGCCGAGCCCGTGATCGGCACCTCCCATGTGAGCGATCCTGCGGAGATGTCGACCGGCTGGTGCCTGCACGACCTCGGCCACCCCAAGGCCGCCGCCGAGGTACTCGACCGGGAGTACCACCGCCTCCCGCCGCACGCGCTGCGCACCCGCGCCCGGTACGGCTTCCGCAGGTCCCTGGCCCATGCCGCTTCCGGAGAGGTCGAGCACGCGTGCACGATCGCCGCGGAGCTGCTCGGCGTAATGCCAGCCGTTCCGTCGGCGACGGTAAACAGCGACGTTCGGCGTCTCGCACGGGAACTTTCCCGGTTCCGGAGCAGCAGCGCCGTACGTGATCTGCAGCCCGCGCTGGCACGCGTACTCGCCCCCGCGCACGACTGACAGCCGCTCCCCGACCGACACCGGCTCGAGCCGCCCGGCTCGCCGGATCTGCGGTCCCGGTCCCGGTCCATCCGGACCTGCGGACCTTCTGATCCCCGACTGACGCATCACGCCGAGTGGCCCTCGCTTCCTTCGGGCTGCCCGCGACCCGTGACCCGCCGGGTCGGCGCACCCCCCTGCGTACGCGTCCGATGGCTGCGCCATGCCGCCACGAGGTCGCACCCCCATCTCCGTCCTCCGTTCCTCTCACGAAGGGAATCCGCATGTCCGACGTTTTCATCAACTACCGCACAGGCGACGAGGAATCCGCCGCGGCCCTGATCGCCCGGGAACTCGTCCGGCGGTTCGGCCGCGAGCACATCTTCTTCGCCAGCAATTCGATCGAGCTCGGACACCGCTTCCCGGCGGAACTGGACGGGGCGGCGGAGAAGTGCGACGCGCTCATCGCGGTGATCGGCCCGCGCTGGACAGAAGTCCTGGGGCCCGACGGACGCCCCGCCCTCGAAGCTGAGCAGGACTGGACCCGCCGCGAGATCCGGACCGCGCTCGACCGCGGAATCCTGGTCATCCCCGTGCTCGTCGGAAAGGCCACGCGGATCGACCGCGTCATCCTCCCGGAAGACCTGCGTGAGCTGGCGGACTGCCAGTACAAGCGCTTCGACCACCGCAACAGCGACGCGGACCTAGCGGTGCTCGGCGACGCCCTCGCCCGGCAGCTGCCCGAGCTGGGCGCGGTGGACCGCGACGCCTCCGCTGCGCGGGACAGGGCGCAGACGAAGTCCCGCAAGGGGTCGGCCAAGGACGCGGGGCATACCAGGATGCGGACGCGCGACGTCGAGCAACGTGTGCGCGGCGGCATCGGAAACCTCAACGGCGACCTCGGCACATTCGTCAACGAGCCGCAGGGGCCGGTGAACACCGGTCCGGGGCCTCAGTACAACGCCCCCCACTTCGACGGCGACAACACTGGGGTCCAGTTCACCGCGGGCGACAACAGCGGCACGGTGCACCAGCGCTTCGAGCGCGAGCGCCGGCCCTCGGACGATCGACGATGACCGCGCAGGACCGCGTCACCGTCAACGATGCCCGTGGCCCCGTGAACAACGGCCCGGGGCCTCAGTACGTCTTCTACGGCGCCCGAGCTGCGCGGAGGATCCGCAGAAGTGCGGAACCACTGCGGATCGTCCGCGAGGACCGGTTGCATCTGGCCGACCGGTTCGCCCCGCCGGTGAACTACCGCGTCGCCGCCGACCGCCTGGAGAAACCCGGCTCGGTGGTGCTGCTCGACGCCCAGCCCGGCACCGGCCGTCGCGCCGCGGCGATCATGCTGCTGCACGAGCTCGGTGAGGACGACGACACCGATGCGGGAGACGTCCGGTTCGAGGAGCTTCCCACCCCGGACAGGCCCAGGGACAAGGACGGGGACAAGGACGGGGACGCGCGACCTGCTGCCCCCGGTCCGGGGGACCGCTTCCTCCTCGACCTCTCCCGGGTCGCCGACGAGGAGGCGTACACCGAAGCCCAGCGCCGCTTGGCCGGGCTCCGGACACAGGTCCAGGAAGCCCGGGCCCACTTGGTCGTCGTTCTGCCCTCGGGCATGACGCACGCCCATCCGCCGGAGCTCGCACCGCACACGGTGACGCTGGAACGCCCGCGGGGCATCGCCGTCATCACCCGGCACCTCCGGATGGACCTGATGCCCTTCAGCCCCGCGGACCTGGAGCGCCCCGACCTCCGGCTGCTGTACGACCGCTCCCCCATGCGGGAACTGGCGCGGCTAGCGGGCCTGGTGAGGACCGCTCGCGACAGCGGCCGGTTCGGCACCGACTTCGCGAGCTGGCTCGACCAGGCCCTGCGCGCGGTGACCGACCGCGCCACCGAGGTGGGCCAGCGAGTGGCCACGGCCCGTACCGCGCCCGAGCGGGCCCTATTGCTCGCGGCGGCGGTGTTCGAGGAAGCGCACGCCGACACCGTCCACGAGGCGTGGCGCGGCCTGCTGAAGACGGTGGGGCACGAGGACGAGGCGGCCACCGAGCTCGCGCGGATGGATTTCGGGCAGCGGTTGACGGCCCTCGGAATCGAGCGGGACCCGGACGGACGGCTCCGCTTCAAGCAACTGGCCTACGCCGACGCGGTACGGACGTACTTCTGGGCGAACTTCCCAGGGCTGCGCGACAAGCTCGCGGAATGGATCGGCGTGGCCGCCGGGCTTCCCGGTCTGACCACCGACGACCAGATGAACATCGTCGTCCGCTTCGGCGAGCGATCGCTGGCCGCCGGTCGACCCGACCACCTCTTCGACCTCGCGGCCCGGTGGGCGAACGGCGGAACCGGGGCGTCCAGCGACCCGCGAACCGTAGCGGCCCTCGAACTCGGCCTCAGTCACGAGGGGTTCGGGGTCTGGTTCCGCCGACGGATGTACGACTGCGTGAACTCCAACTCCTTGTCGGACGGCCTCGTCCGCGCCCTGACCGCCGCGTGCGTCCAGAGTCTCGCCTTAACCCACCCCGATCAGGCCGTGGTGCGGCTGCGGCACCTCGCCGTACGGGAAGGGGAGGCTGCCCGCGCGGCCGGGGAGGCACTCTTCGGGCTCGTCGGCAACGATCACCGGCTGTACCGGTTACTGATGGACCGTCTACGGGTTCCGGCGCGCCGGGACTCCCGCGCGGCCGAGCCCCCTCTTCGGCTCCTCACCGAGCTGTTGAGCAGCGATCGGGTACCGGACCCGCCACGGTGGCCGGACCTGTTCCTGGGCTGGGAGACGGTGTTCTCCCAGCCACCGACGAAGCTCTGGAACCGCCTGGTGAAGAGCTGGCTCGACACCGTGGCGTGCGACCGTACGCGCGAAATGGCGCTGGACGTGATGGTCAGGGCGGCTCACGGGCGCACGATTGCCCTCCACCGCCTCTATACCATCGCCTGCGACTGGGCGGGCGAGGCCCGCGACCCGGCCCGGACTGCCGTCGCCGCCCGCTTGTGGCAGCACATCGACCAGGCGCAGTACGCCCGCGCCGACCGTACGCAGCGTGCGGGCACTGGACCACGGACCACGGAAGAGGCACGATGAGACACCGCTTTCTCAGCCTGCCGTTCGTCGCGCTCTGCGGCCTGACACCGGTTGTGCTCGGCAACCTGCTGCACTGGTCGGTCTGGCTCTGGGGCTTCATGTCCGTGGTCACCGCCTCGGGCTCGCTGCTGCTCGTCATGACGCTCCAGGGTGGAGGCCGCGTGCCAGCCGCCTCGTACGAGAGCGAAGCCGGGCAACCCGAGCCGCCCGCGGCGCCCACGGAGCAGCCCTACCAGGAAACCCGGGTGATCGACGCGGCGCTGCCGAGCGCCGTGGACGGCTACGACTTCCTCTTCTCCGCAACCGTGTGGTGGCGGCCGGTCCTCGACCACACCGGCCGGTCCGACGGGGCCTCCCCGGCCCTCGCCGTGTCCGCGGTCGTCAGCCGGGCCCTCGAGATCGTCCGTCGCGAGCAGCCCGGCCGAGCGAGCTTCGCGCGGTTCTTCCTGGAGGGAGAGTTGAGCGTCCCGCTCCCCGACCGGAGCGGACGGGTGATGGCCCTGGCGGCCGACGCGACGCTGGCCCTCGCCCCCGCCGACCGCGAGCGCCTCCGGAAGCTGAGCGACCTGCGCAAGGACGAGGAGATCTGGGAGTACGAGCGCCAGCACGAGCGCAACAAGCGGCGCTACCTCGGTGACGACGTGCTCCAGAGCGCGGGCAGCGCGGTGGTCTGGTGGCTGGCCCGGCACGAGAACGAGATCGAGAAGGCGGTCGACATGATCGGCCCGCTCGCCCAGATCGCCGCGGCCGCCAACGACGAGGAGGTGCCCGAACTCTTCCGCCACTTGCTCGTCCCAACCGCGAGCGCGCGGAGCGGAGTGACCGACGGCGGCCATCTGTGGAACGACCCCGGCCCGGGAGTAGGGCCCTTCGACCGCGAGGCGGAGGTCGGGGCCGCCGACCGGCTGGTACTGCTGCTGGCGGCGGTGGGCGTGAAGCCTGACATGGACGAGTACACGGTGCTCGTGAACCGTGTCGTAATGAGCTTGGAGATGGCCGAGCTGTACGAGGCCGCCGACGAGATCAGACGGACCCTCCTCCCGACGCCCGACCAGGGCGACGGCGCGGCTCGCGAACAGACCGAGGACGAGGACGAAAGCTGATCCGGCAGCCAGGTAAGCCCACGGGGGCTCGACTCCGAAGAACCGGGCCCCGTGGGCGCGTCAGAGAGCTGCGTCCAGCACGTATCCAGCACGGCCGAAGCCTCATGAAAACCGACCTCGTTGAGCGAGCTCCACCTCCGTATGGGTTTCCGCACCAGTGCCTGGAACTGCGGAAGTCGTGCCCACCTGAGCCGGAGGCCGGCACCCTCCAAGAAACCCGTAGCGATCCATTACGGTCCATGCGCAGGCGGCAAACACCGACAGCATGGCGGAGAGGCAGGCGGACTCTAGTCCGAGGCTCTGGAACCCGAGCGCAACACCGGAACAGACCGAAAAAGCCAGGAACACCACGCCGGCCGCTTGCCAGGATTTGAAGGTCCTCCCTCCCTCCAGGACATCAACCACTGCGCCATCGTCACCGACCAAGCTCAGCGGCTCTTGGCGAGCCAGGGCATTCATCAGGTCGACGACCCTGCTCGCCAGGGCCGCCAGCTGACGCCGGTCCGCCAGCACGGAATCAATCGCTTCAGCGAACGCGCGATCAAGAATCATCGCCTGGGCGACATCTCTCGCACGCCCCTGAGCACATCGCGGTAGCCCGAACCGCGCGTAACACACCAGTGCCCTTCGCAGCCTCCTCACACACCGCACGAGGTCAACTGTGCTCGTGGTTCGCGGCTGCCGATGGTGAGTGCCGCAGGCGAGCAGTACATCGACCGCGGCGCGATATAGGTTCGCCTCCGCAGAGCCACGGCGCATCGCGATGTCGGACAACCGGACATGCAGCACCACGAGCCACTGAAGCGACCAGCTGGGCAGGAGCACCCACAGAAGAGCCTGTAGGTGCGACTCGGCTGCTGCTGCAAGCATGAGCCCCAATGTCAACGCCGTCAGCGCCAGGAGCGCCAGCACCCATGACGACCACCATTCGCCGCGCTCCGCCAATCGCCACCTCATCAGCACCGCGCGCAGCCAACGGTCGGGCGGCTGAACGCCGAGGCGCAGAAGAGACGCCTGCGACTTCTGTACCAGTTCCTCGACGTGCCGCCGGGCCCGTCGATGTGGCGCGTGGAACCGCCGCAGCCACGCCCCCGGACGATGCACAGGGAATGCGAGCAGCGGGACGTCGGCTAGCAGCCTCCCGCCGATACAGACCGCGGCCACACTGAAGATTGACGCGTATAGCGGCGCCAAGACGATCACGCTTGTGACCTCACAAACGATAAGGGGAAGAGAGTGAACTGCTCCCGGAGCTCTGTCCCCGGAATCAGCCACCCAATCGGCGGCTCATCCCAACGAGTGCACGCAACCAGATTGTGTACACATGACACACTCGGTACCCTTGAGGCATGACTCAGCCGCTGCCCATAGAGTCCATCCGCGACGTACGCGCTCACTTGGCCGAAGTCGTCGAACGGGCCGACCGCGACGACATGCCCACTGTCATCACCCGTCGCGGCAAGCAGGTCGCCGCCGTGGTCTCGATCGAGGTGCTGCGCAAGTACCAGGAGTGGGAAGAGCGCGAGATCAACCGCATCATCGACGAGCGCATGGCGAGCCCGGCCGCCGGCGTCCCGATCGAGGACGTGATGAGGGAGACACTGGCACGCAGTGAGTGACTACCGCACGACGTTCCGTCCCGAGGCCCAGGCCGAGCTTCGCAAGATCCCGCGCGACATGGCGCTTCGCATCCTGGCCAAACTGACAGAGCTGGAGAGCGACCCCTTCGGCTTCAACACCACCGCACTCGTATCCCAGCCTGAGCGCCGCCGCCTACGAGTCGGCGACTATCGCGTCGTCTACACCATCGACAATGGGGAACTAGTGGTGTGGGTCGTACACGTCGGACACCGCTCCACGGTCTACGACACGTAACCGCTCCAGGTTCTGCGGACTGCTGCGGACAGCACAACGGCCTGACCTGCCTTCTCGCAGGTCAGGCCGTTATTCACGTCCAATCAGACGTTGAAGCGGAACTCCACCACGTCCCCGTCCTGCATCACGTAGTCCTTGCCCTCCATGCGGGCCTTGCCCTTGGCGCGGGCCTCGGTGACCGAGCCGGTTTCCACCAGGTCATCGAAGGAGACGATCTCCGCCTTGATGAAGCCCTTCTGGAAGTCGGTGTGGATCACACCGGCCGCCTCCGGGGCCGTGGCGCCCTTCTTGATGGTCCAGGCCCGGGCTTCCTTGGGGCCTGCCGTGAGGTAGGTCTGGAGGCCCAGGGTCTCGAAGCCGACGCGGCCGAGGGTGGCGAGGCCGGGTTCTTCCTGGCCCATGGACTGGAGCAGTTCGAGGGCCTCGTCGTCGTCCAGTTCGATCAGCTCGGACTCGATCTTGGCGTTCAGGAAGATCGCCTCGGCGGGGGCGACCAGGGCGCGCTGTTCGTTCTTGAAGTCCTCGTCGACCAGCTCGTCCTCGTCGACGTTGAAGACGTAGAGGAAAGGCTTGGTGGTGAGCAGGTGCAGCTCGTGGAGGAGCTTGCCCTTCTCGGTGCCCGCCGAGATGCCTGCGGCGAACAGGGTCTGGCCGGTCTCCAGGATCTTCTTCGCCTCCTCGACCGCGGCGAGGACCGCGACCTTCTCCTTCTGGAGGCGGGACTCCTTCGTCAGGCGCGGGACGGCCTTCTCGACGGACTGGAGGTCAGCGAGGATCAGCTCGGTGTTGATCGTCTCGATGTCGTCCTTCGGCGAGACCTTGCCGTCGACGTGGACGACGTTCTCGTCCTTGAAGGCCCGGATGACCTGGCAGATCGCGTCGGACTCGCGGATGTTCGCGAGGAACTTGTTGCCCAGGCCCTCGCCCTCCGAGGCGCCCCGGACGATGCCCGCGATGTCGACGAAGTCGACCGTCGCCGGGAGGAGCCGCTGGGAACCGAAGATCTCCGCGAGCTTGTTCAGGCGCGGGTCCGGGACGCCGACCACGCCGACGTTCGGCTCGATCGTGGCGAACGGGTAGTTGGCCGCCAGCACGTCGTTCTTGGTCAGGGCGTTGAACAGGGTCGACTTGCCGACATTCGGCAGACCGACGATTCCGATCGTGAGCGACACTTTGGCGACTTCCTGGAGTGAGGAGGGGGTCAGGGGCGTCCGGGTCCGGCTCGGCCGTTCGGGCCGGGTCCCGGAGTGGACCGATTCCCCAGTTTACGGGCCTGCCCCGCGGGCCCGAACAGTGCGGCTTTCCGGCTCCTCCCGCCGGCCCGAACAGTGCGGCCTTCCGGCCCCTCCCGCCGGCCCGAAACAGTGCGGCTTTCGGCCGTGTGACATCGAACGCAACCCCAAGGTCGGCCAAAGCGCGTGTCCATCGCCTGATTCCCCCCGTCCCGCGACCTACGTTGGGCAGGTGGAGCAGCACAGGACACGTCCCCCGCAGCGCCGGCCGTCCCCGCGGGCCGCGACCGCCCCGCCCGCGCCCGGTGCGTCCGCGCCGCCTCCGCCGGGTGGTTCCTTCGGTGAGAGTTCCGCCGTCTACCGGGTGCTGGGCAGGCCCGGAGGGCGGGCGCGTGCCGTGCCGCCCGTGGTCCTCGCGCTGCGGCGGTTTCCCAATCCCCGGCTCACCGGGATCGGGGCCGGGCTGTTCGCCGCCCTCACCATGTTCGTGCTCGCCTGTATCGACCGGTTGCTCTTCGGCGGCTCCGAGCTTGTGTACGGACTCCTCTTCCTGCCCGTGAGCGCGCTGACCGCGCTCTGGGTCAGGCCCGCCGACCTGGTCACCGCCCCGATCAGCGTGCCCATCGCCTTCGCCGTCGGGATCTTCCCGATCTCCGGGGGCTCCGACGGCTTCGGCGGGCAGGTCATGGGCCTGGTGACCGCCCTCGCCGTCCACGCCGGCTGGCTGTACGGAGGAACCCTCGTCGCGGGCCTCATCGCCTCCGTACGCAAGGTGCGGCAGATGCGTGCCCGGCGGCGGTATCTGCTCTCCCAGAGGTGGGGCGGCGGGCCGGGGAGAGCTCCCCGTGCTGCCTCTGCCGGCACCGGTACGGCCGCCACCGCGGCCGCCACCGCTGGTGCGGTCGGTGCTCGTGCCGGTGCCTCCAAGCCGGTACGCGCCGGGGCGGGGCCGACCTCACGCCGTTCCCAGCGGGGCTGACTGCGGTGTCCGCGCGGCCCTGAGGCCCCAAGTGGTCCATGCCTCAGGTCCCTCTGTCCGAGGCCCCTGCCTCAGGTCCCTGCCTCGTTGTCCGTGCGGCGGCGTTGTCCGTGCGGCGGCTCCGGAGTTCCCACGCGACCATCTCCGTACGGTCCGAGGGGCCCTGCCGCGGCCCCTCACCTGCCTCAGGGCCGCCCGTGCGCCGTGCCCGCCGCCGCCATCGCCGCTCCCACGATCCCCGCGTTGTTCTGCAGCTGCGCCGGCACCATCTCCGCCCGCACCTTCTCGATCAGCGGCAGGAACTTCTCCGCCTTGCGGCTCACGCCGCCGCCGATGATGAACAGCTCGGGCGAGAACAGCATCTCCACATGGCGCAGGTACTTCTGGACCCGGTGCGCCCAGTGCTGCCAGCTCAGATCCTCGTCCTCCTTGGCCTTCGTGGAGGCGTGCTTCTCCGCGTCGTGGCCGTTCAGCTCCAGGTGGCCCAGCTCGGTGTTGGGGACGAGGACGCCGTCGGTGAAGACCGCGCTGCCGATGCCCGTGCCGAACGTCAGCACGATGACCGTGCCCTTACGGCCCTTGCCCGCGCCGAAGGTCATCTCGGCGACCCCGGCCGCGTCCGCGTCGTTCAGGATCGTGACGGGCTGCCCGATGCGCTCGCCCAGCAGCGTGCGGGCGTCCGTGTCGATCCAGCCCTTGTCGACGTTGGCCGCGGTGCGGGTGACCCCGTCCGTGACCACCCCCGGGAACGTGATGCCGATGGGGCCCGACCAGTCGAAGTGACCGACCACCTCGGCCACGCAGTCGGCCACGCCCTTGGGCGTGGCCGGGTGCGGTGTCAGCACTTTGTGGCGTTCCTGCGCCAGGTCTCCGCGGTCCAGGTCCACGGGAGCGCCCTTGATCCCGGATCCGCCGATGTCCACGCCGAAGATCTCCATGGAATCCACCGTACGGGCAGGCCGGGCCCCTTGCCCGGCTACTCGGCGGAAAGGGCGGCTGCCTCGGCGCGCAGGTCGCGGCGGAGCTCCTTGGGGAGCGAGAAGGTGATCGACTCGTCGGCCGTCTTCACCGTCTCCACGTCCGCGTAACCGCGCTCCGCGAGCCACTCCAGGACCCCGTCGACCAGCACGTCCGGCACCGAGGCACCGGAGGTCAGGCCGACCGTGGTCACGCCCTCCAGCCATGTCTCGTCGATCTCGCTCGCGAAGTCGACCAGGTGGGCGGCGGGGGCGCCCGCGTCGAGGGCGACCTCGACCATGCGAATGGAGTTCGAGGAGTTCTTGGAACCGACCACGATGACCAGTTCGGCGTCCTCGGCCAGCTTCTTCACCGCGATCTGGCGGTTCTGCGTGGCGTAGCAGATGTCGTCGCTGGGCGGCGAGAGGAGGTTGGGGAACTTCGACTTCAGCGCGTCGACCGTCTCCATCGTCTCGTCGACGGAAAGGGTCGTCTGGGAGAGCCAGACGACCTTCGACTCGTCGCGGACCTCGACGTTCGCGACGTCCTCGGGGCCGTCGACGAGCTGGATGTGGTCGGGGGCCTCGCCGGAGGTGCCGATGACCTCTTCGTGGCCCTCGTGGCCGATCAGGAGGATGTCGTAGTCCTCCTTGGCGAACCGGACGGCTTCCTTGTGGACCTTGGTGACCAGCGGGCAGGTCGCGTCGATGGTGGCGAGCTTGCGCTCGGCGGCCTCCGCGTGGACGGTGGGCGCGACTCCGTGCGCGGAGAACATCACGATGGAGCCCTCGGGCACCTCCGCGGTGACGTCCACGAAGATCGCGCCCTTCCTCTCCAGGGTCTGCACGACGTACTTGTTGTGCACGATCTCGTGGCGGACGTAGATCGGGGCCCCGTACTGCTCCAGGGCCTTCTCGACGGCGATCACGGCACGGTCCACGCCCGCGCAGTAGCCACGGGGTGCGGCGAGCAGGACACGGCGGGTGTTACTGCGGCGCGTAGCGCCTCCGCTCGGGGCGGCGGCGGGTGACGGGCTGGGCGTTGCAGTCATGCGTCCCATCGTAAGGCCGTGCCGAACAGGCGCCACGACGTCCCGGTGGAGAGACTGGTGGTCGCGGGTGAGCGGTTGGTGCCGGACGGTGATGGTGGAGGGTTCATGACGTCGGTCTCCGGAAGCAGCGTCGAGGCGGGGCGGCTGCGGCGGACGCTCGGGTTCCGGGATCTCGTCGTCTACGGGCTGCTCTTCATCGCCCCCATGGCCCCCGTCGGGGTGTTCGGCACCCTGGACGCGAAGTCCGGCGGCGCGGTCGCGCTCGTCTACCTCGTGGCGACCGTCGTCATGGCGTTCACCGCCTTCAGTTACGCCCAGATGGTCCGGGTCGCCCCGCTGGCCGGTTCGGTGTTCACATATGCGCGGAAAGGGCTCGGGGAAGGACCCGGGTTCATCGCCGGGTGGATGGCGATGCTCGACTATCTGCTCATCCCCGCCGTCGCCTATCTCTTCTCCGGGATCGCGATGAACGCCCTGGTCCCGGAGGTCTCGCGGTGGGTGTGGACCGCGCTCGCGGTGCTCGTGACCACGCTGCTCAATCTCTGGGGCGTGCGGGCGGCCGCCCGGGTCGGCTTCGCCGTGCTGGCCATGGAGATCGTGGTGCTGCTGGTGTTCGTGGTGTCGGCCGTGGTCGTCCTCGTACGGGACGGGGCGCAGCGCGGCTGGCTGACACCGCTGACCGGGGACACCGCGTTCTCCATGGCGGCGGTGCTGGGGGCCGTGTCGATCGCCGTGCTGTCGTATCTGGGCTTCGACGCCATCGCCTCCTTCGCCGAGGAGGTGACGGGCGGCTCGCAGAAGGTGGCGCGGGCGGTGCTCTTCTGTCTGGTGCTCGCCGGAGTGCTGTTCGTCGTCCAGACCTACCTGGCAGCACTGCTGGAGCCGACGAGCTCGGCGGAGCTGGCCGCGGATCCGGCGGCCCAGGGGTCGGCCTTCTACGACGCCGTCGACGCCTCCGTCGGGACCTGGCTGCATGACCTGGTCGCGGTCAGCAAGGCGATCGGCGCCGCGTTCGCCGCGCTGGCGGGGCAGGCGGCCGCCGGGAGGCTCGTCTTCGCGATGGCCCGGGAGCGGCGGCTGCCGGCCGTCCTCGCGAAGGTCGACCCGAAGTCGGGCGTGCCGCGGCTCGCGATCCTGGGCACGGCGGCCGTGACGATGGTGGCCGCCGTGTGGGCCGCCCGGCGCGACGACGGCCTGGACCATCTGGTCTCCGTCGTGGACATCGGTGCGCTCACCGCGTTCGTGATGCTGCACGCGTCGGTGGTCGGCTGGTTCGTCATCCGCCGGATGGCAGGGCCGCCGGTGTGGTGGCGGCACGTCCTCGTCCCGGTGTTCGGCGCGGGCATCCTGGTCGCGGTCATCGTGGAGGCGACGACGAGCGCCCAGTTGGTGGGGCTCTGCTGGTTCGGCGTGGGGCTGGTGGTGCTGGCCGTACAAGGGGCGGGCGGTCGGAGCCGTACGGGGAGGTGAACGGTCGGTTCGGGGTCGTACGGAGACGTGTGCGGCCGGTCCGGGGGCGTACCCGTCGGGTCCTGCCCCGAGGCGAGCCTCCGGTTCCGTGCCGTACGGGCGCGCGGCCCCCTCGTCCTGTCGGTGGCTGCCGATACGCTCGCCCGTATGGCTCTCAACACGTCCGCCGAAGCACCGCTGCCCGTCGGTGAGGTGTCACGGCTCATCGGAGGGTGGATCGACCGGCTCGGTGCCATCTGGGTGGAGGGGCAGATCACCCAGCTGTCGCGGCGGCCGGGGGCCGGGGTCGTCTTTCTGACCCTGCGCGATCCGTCCCACGACATCTCCGTGAGCGTGACCTGCTTCCGGCAGGTCTTCGACCGGATCGCCGATGTGGTGACGGAGGGCGCACGCGTCGTCGTCCTCGCCAAGCCCGAGTGGTACGCGCCCCGGGGGCAGCTGTCGCTGCGGGCCACGGACATACGGCCGGTCGGGATCGGCGAGCTGCTCGTGCGGCTGGAGCAGCTGAAGAAGTCGCTCGCCGCCGAGGGGCTCTTCGCGCTGGACCGCAAGAAGCCGCTGCCGTTCCTCCCCCAGCTCATCGGGCTGGTCTGCGGACGGGCCTCCGCCGCCGAGCGCGACGTCCTGGAGAACGCCCGTCGTCGCTGGCCCGCCGTGCGCTTCGAGGTCCGCAACACCGCCGTGCAGGGGGTGAACGCGGTCGCTCAGGTGGTGCAGGCGGTCGAGCAGCTGGACGCGCTGCCCGAGGTGGACGTGATCGTGGTGGCCCGGGGCGGCGGCAGCGTCGAGGACCTGCTGCCGTTCTCCGACGAGCAGCTGGTCCGGGCCGTGGCTGCCTGCCGTACGCCGGTGGTCTCCGCGATCGGGCACGAGCCCGACTCCCCGCTGCTGGACCTGGTGGCCGACCTGCGCGCCTCCACGCCCACGGACGCGGCCAAGAAGGTCGTCCCCGACGTGGGCGAGGAGCTGGAGCGGGTACAGCAGCTGCGGGACCGGGCACTCCGGACCGTACGGGGCATCCTGGACCGCGAGGAGCGCGGGCTCGCGCACGCGCTGGGCCGTCCCGCGATGGAGCGCCCGCAGAGGCTGGTGGACGAGCGCGAGGCCGAGGTGGACGCGCTTCTCGGGCGCAGCCGCCGGGTGCTGGGCCATCTGCTGGACCGGGCCGAGTCGGAGCTCTCGCACACCCTCGCCCGGGTCGTATCGCTGTCACCGGCCGCGACGCTGGAGCGGGGGTACGCGGTGCTCCAGCGGCCCGACGGCCATGTGGTGCGCTCCCCCGACGAGGCCGGGGCCCCCGGCGAGCCGCTGCGGGCGCGGGTGTCGGAGGGCGAGTTCACGGTGCGGGTGGACGGGTGAGGCCCGCGGACACGAAGCCTCCGCGGAACGGTGGGGCACAGGACGACAGACCTAGGGTGGATCACATGACGGACGACAGTACGGCGGCGGCTGCCGCGACGGGCACGCTCGGGTACGAGCAGGCGCGCGACGAGCTGATCGAGGTCGTACGCCGGCTGGAGGCGGGCGGCACGACGCTGGAGGAGTCGCTGGCCCTGTGGGAGCGGGGCGAGGAGCTGGCCAAGGTCTGCCGGCACTGGCTTGAGGGTGCCCGGGCGCGGCTGGACGCCGCGCTCGCCCGCCCGGAATCCGGCTCCGGCGGCTCCGGCACGGCCGCCGACGGCTGAGCACCTCAACGGCCCTACCTCTCAGAGACGCGGGCAGGCGGGCGGGCGCAGGCCGTTCACCTGCCCGCAAGGCTCTCGGCCTGTGGAGTGGATCACTCTCACACCGATTTAGTTGAAAGTTAACCTATTCCTGGCTTACGGTCGGTGCATCGCCAACCCCTGCTCCGCCTGGAAGGTACACACCAAATGTCGCTCGTTCTCGACCCCGCCGCTCAGGACCTCCTCTTCCGCGAGGCCCGCACCGCCAATACCTTCACCGACGAGCCGGTGACCGACGAGCAGGTCCAGGCGATCTACGACCTGGTCAAGTTCGGCCCGACCGCCTTCAACCAGTCGCCGCTGCGCGTCGTCCTGGTCCGCTCCGCCGAGGGCCGCGAGCGCCTGGTGCAGCACATGGCCGAGGGCAACCGCCCGAAGACCGCCACCGCCCCGCTGGTCGCGATCCTCGCCGCCGACAACGAGTTCCACGAGGAACTCCCGGCGCTGCTTCCGCACTTCCCGCAGGCGAAGGACCTCTTCTTCTCCGAGCGCCCGGCCCGTGAGTCCGCCGCCGGTCTCAACGCCGCGCTCCAGGCCGCCTACTTCATCATCGGTGTCCGGGCCGCCGGTCTGGCCGCCGGCCCGATGACCGGTTACGACGCCGCGGGCATCCAGAAGGAGTTCCTGGACGGCGACCACACCCCGCTGATGGTCGTCAACATCGGCAAGCCGGGCGAGGACGCCTGGTTCCCGCGCAGCCCGCGCCTCTCCTTCGACGAGGTCGTCACGACCGTCTGAGCGCGGATCGCTCGCCCGTCCGGAGAGCCGCCGTACGCGTCCGTACGCCGAGGGGCCCCTGAACACACGATGTTCCGGGGCCCCTTCGTGCGTGAGTACGACTCGTGGGCGGCCCCGGCGCAGCCCGTGGTGCCCGCGGGGCCCCTTCGCAGTTGCGTACCCCGCTCAGGGAGCCGCCGCCTCCGTCTTCAGCGCGGCGGCCATCTCGATCAGGCTCTCCTTGGGCGCCGAGCCCGTGACCACGGTGGTGTGGCCCTTCTCCTGGAGAACGAGGGCGTTGTACTTCGGGCCCTCCCAGACCTGCCACGTGCGGCCCGCGACCGCTTCGGTGGCCCCGGTGTCCTTGGCTTTGTGAGTGACCTCGGGGACGTACTCGCGCGCGGGAGTGATGGACTGCTCGACCGCGACGTACCTGCGGTCCGGGTCGAGGAAGCCGAGGTGCCAGGCCTTGCCCGCGGTTCTGTCGTACGTCACGGACGTGGCCTTCCACTTCTCGGGCAGCCCTTCCGGCGCGGCCACCGGGTAGGGCGCGGTCGTGCGCACCGTCGCCAGTTCCACGGAGAAGTCGACGGCCTTGATCGGGTCGGCGTTCTCGTCGTGCGGAATGAAGATGTAGATGACGCCCGCACAGGCGGCGGTCACCAGGGTCGACAGGAGCATGTTCCTGGCCGTCTGCTTGCCTCGCTTGCTTGCCACGGGGTCCATGGTGGCACGCACCCTCGCGCGCCCGGACGCAGGGTGGGGTGGGGCAGGGGTGGGGCGGTGTCCGGCGGGCGGGTCACCCAGCGTGCTCATGCGTGACCCGCTCTGCTCATTTTATCGACCTACCGATAGAGTCACAGCACCCTCATATCCGGTCGTCGCCGTACAGAAAGGTGCGCTCCGATGTCCGAGCATCATCTGCCGTCCCAGCTAGAGGTCTCCCCGGAGGCCCCCGACCGCAACCTGGCCCTGGAGTTGGTCCGGGTCACCGAGGCCGCCGCCATGGCCGCCGGGCGCTGGGTGGGCCGCGGCGACAAGATCGGCGCCGACGGCGCCGCCGTGAAGGCCATGCGGACCCTCGTCTCGACCGTCTCGATGAACGGCGTCGTCGTCATCGGCGAGGGCGAGAAGGACGAGGCCCCCATGCTGTTCAACGGCGAGCGGGTCGGCGACGGCACCGGCGCCGAGGTCGACATCGCCGTCGACCCGATCGACGGCACCACGCTCAACGCCAAGGGCATGCCGAACGCCATCGCCGTGCTGGCGGCCGCCGACCGCGGCGCGATGTTCGACCCGTCCGCGGTCTTCTACATGGACAAGCTGGTCACGGGGCCCGAGGCGGCGGACTTCGTCGACATCAACGCACCCGTGTCGGTGAACATCCGGCGCGTCGCGCGGGCGAAGAACTCCACGCCCGAGGACGTCACCGTGGTCATCCTGGACCGCCCCCGCCACGAGGGCATCGTCAAGGAGATCCGCGAGACGGGTGCGCGGATCAAGTTCATCTCCGACGGCGATGTCGCGGGCTCGATCATGGCGGCCCGCGAGGGCACCGGCGTCGACCTGCTCATGGGCATCGGCGGCACACCCGAGGGCATCATCTCGGCGTGCGCCATAAAGTGCCTCGGCGGCGTCATCCAGGGCAAGCTCTGGCCCAAGGACGAGGCCGAGCGGCAGCGCGCGCTGGACGCGGGCCACGATCTGGACCGGGTGCTGTCGACCGACGACCTGGTCAGCGGCGACAACGTGTTCTTCGTGGCGACGGGGATCACCGACGGTGAGCTGATGCGCGGTGTGCGGTACCGCGCGGAGACGGCGACCACCGAGTCGATCGTGATGCGCTCGAAGTCCGGCACGATCCGGACCATCAGCTCGACGCACCGGCTGTCGAAGCTGCGCGCCTACAGCGCCATCGACTTCGACCGCGCGAAGTAGCTCCGCGAGCGAGGGGGCCGAGGGACGCGGGCGGAGATGCGGCGGGGAGGGGGTGCGGGAGCGACGAATCGCTGCCGCACCCCCTCCCGTACGTTCTCCGTGCCTTCAGCCCGCCGCGGCTATGTGCTCGGCAGTCGTCGCGGCCGTCAGCTCGATGTCGCGCCGGCGGCGCCGGGCCAGGGCCACCCGGCGTTCGGCGGCGGTGAGCCCGCCCCACACCCCGTACGGCTCGGGCTGCATCAGCGCGTGCTCCCGGCACTCCACCATGACCGGACAGCGGGCGCAGACGCGCTTCGCGGCCTCCTCGCGGGCCAGCCGGGCGGCGGTCGGTTCCTTCGACGGGGCGAAGAACAGGCCCGCTTCGTCACGGCGGCAGGCCGCCTCCGAATGCCAGGGGCCCGCATCGTCCTCCCGAGCGGGGGTCCGCTGGGCCGGAACGGCGGCGACCTGCAGAGGCTGATGCGGCGGTTGCAGCACGGTCTACTCCTGACGACGGCTACGGCTTCGCGAGCGAGAGACGATGCAGCACTCCCTACCCGCTGTGCGTACGCCTATGCACTGCGTGGCACCGACGCGCTACGCGGCACAATGCGCCCGCGCAGCACACTGGCCGATTAACGCCGGTTAACGGCGTGCCCGTCGCACGGCATTCAGTGACCGAAGTGTTTGCGCAGCCGCTTCTGGAGGTCCGCGACGAACTTGCCCCGCTTGGGCTTCGCCTCCACGCTCCCGAACACGGAATAGCCGTTCACGACGACGACCGGTGCTTCCGGATCGGCCGATTCGAGCGTCTTCACCTCGAAACTGCCGAACACGCCCGTTCCGTTGCCGCGCAGCGAGATGTTCTCCGGGACCCTGATCTCGACGCTGCCGAAGATGGACGTCGCGTTGATGACGGTGAAGCGTTGGCCGAAAAGCGCTTCGGTCAGATCGATCTCCACGCTGCCGAAGAGCGCGAAGGCGTTCGTCCGGCCGCCGACCCGCCAACGCCCCTTACGGACGGAGCTGCTGAAGACCGCGACGAGATTGTCCGCGGGGCCGTCCGGGGCCTCGGGGCCGTAGCTGTACGGGCGGGGGCCCGGCCGCTCGGCGGCGGGGGCGGAGGACGCGGGCAGGTCACGGACCAGCGGCTGGAGTTCGCCGACGGTCTTGGCGCGGTAGACCAGATCGACCCGCTCCGCGTGCTCGTCCGCCGTCAGACGGCCCTCGGCCATCGCCTCCCGCAGGATGTCCGCGATCCGGTCGCGGTCCGCGTCGGAGGCGCGCATGCCGTCGGCGTCCGCGGCGGCGGTCGGCGGAGCGGTCGGCACTGTCGGCGCGGCGGGCTGCTGAGGCTGCTTCTCCAGATCCACCGTCCCAGCCTACCCAAACGCGATAGATCGCGACTACCCCTTCAACCGGCGTGCCCCACGGGCCGGGAACCCCGGCGGATTCCAGGTGAGCCTTACCTCACAGGATCGGCGCCGTGGCGGCGTTCTACCCTGGTTGATGCGCTGCCCAAGGGAGGTCAGCCGCTGTCGCCGAGTGAGGAATGGCCGTAATGCCAGAGTTTGCGTACTCCGATCTGCTCCCCCTGGGAGAGGACACCACGCCGTACCGCCTGGTGACCGCCGAGGGTGTCTCCACCTTCGAGGCCGACGGCCGTACGTTCCTCAAGGTCGAGCCGGAGGCGCTGCGCACGCTGGCCGCCGAGGCGATGCACGACATCTCGCACTACCTGCGCCCGGCCCACCTGGCGCAGCTGCGGCGGATCGTCGACGACCCGGAGGCCTCCTCCAACGACAAGTTCGTGGCGCTGGACCTCCTGAAGAACGCGAACATCGCCGCCGCGGGCGTCCTGCCGATGTGCCAGGACACCGGTACGGCGATCGTCATGGGCAAGCGCGGGCAGAACGTGCTGACCGAGGGCGGTGACGAGCAGGCCCTGTCGCACGGGATCTACGACGCGTACACCAAGCTCAACCTGCGCTACTCGCAGATGGCCCCGCTGACCATGTGGGACGAGAAGAACACCGGCTCCAACCTCCCGGCCCAGATCGAGCTGTACGCCACCGACGGCGGCGCGTACAAGTTCCTCTTCATGGCGAAGGGCGGCGGCTCGGCCAACAAGTCGTTCCTCTACCAGGAGACGAAGGCCGTCCTGAACGAGGCCTCCATGATGAAGTTCCTGGAGGAGAAGATCCGTTCGCTGGGGACCGCGGCCTGCCCGCCGTACCACCTGGCGATCGTGGTCGGCGGCACCTCGGCGGAGTTCGCGCTGAAGACCGCCAAGTACGCCTCCGCGCACTACCTGGACGAGCTGCCCGCCGAGGGCTCCCCCACCGGGCACGGCTTCCGGGACAAGGAGCTGGAGGAGAAGGTCTTCGAGCTGACGCAGAAGATCGGCATCGGCGCGCAGTTCGGCGGCAAGTACTTCTGCCACGACGTGCGTGTGGTGCGACTGCCCCGGCACGGCGCCTCGCTGCCCGTCGCCATCGCCGTCTCCTGCTCGGCCGACCGCCAGGCCACCGCGAAGATCACCGCCGAGGGCGTCTTCCTGGAGCAGCTGGAGAAGGACCCGGCGCGCTTCCTCCCCGACACCACCGACGAGCACCTCGACGAGGCCGGGGATGTCGTGAAGATCGACCTCAACCGGCCGATGGACGAGGTGCTGGCCGAACTGACCAAGTACCCGGTCAAGACCCGGCTCTCGCTGACCGGCCCGCTGGTCGTGGCCCGTGACATCGCGCACGCCAAGATCAAGGAACGCCTCGACGCGGGCGAGGAGATGCCGCAGTACCTGAAGGACCACCCGGTCTACTACGCCGGTCCGGCGAAGACGCCCGAGGGCTACGCCTCCGGCTCCTTCGGCCCGACGACGGCCGGCCGCATGGACTCCTACGTCGAGCAGTTCCAGGCGGCGGGCGGCTCGAAGGTGATGCTCGCCAAGGGCAACCGCAGCAAGCAGGTCACCGACGCCTGCGGTGCGCACGGCGGCTTCTACCTCGGCTCGATCGGCGGCCCGGCGGCCCGCCTCGCGCAGGACTGCATCAAGAAGGTCGAAGTCGTCGAGTACGAGGAGCTCGGCATGGAGGCGGTCTGGCGCATCGAGGTCGAGGACTTCCCCGCGTTCATCGTCGTCGACGACAAGGGCAACGACTTCTTCACCGAGCCCGCCCCGGCTCCGACGTTCACGAGCATTCCGCTGCGGGGGCCGGGTCTGGGCTGACCCGTCGCGCAGCCTCCGTGGGGGCCCGTCCGTCCGGACGGGCCCCCACGGCGTTCCTCAGTCGTCCAGCAGGCCCGACGTCGCCACCAGATAGCCCAGTTGGGCCCTGCTGGTGCTGCCCAGCTGCTCGGAGACCTTACGCATGTGCTCGGCCACGCTGCGGCGGCTCAGGCCGATCCGGCGGCCGATGGCGGCGTCCGTCTCGCCGTTCACCACGGCCTGGAGGATGGCCCGTTGGAGGTCGGAGGTGACCACGGGGGTACGCAGCGGCGCGCGTTCGGGGCGGACCGGGACCGCCCGGGCCCAGGCCTCGTCGAAGTGGCGCACCAGGAAGCGGACCAGGGACGGGTGCTGGACGCGCAGCGCGTGGTGCGGCTCGTCGGAGAACGGGATGAAGGCGAGGTCCCGGTCGAAGACTATGAACCGGTCGACGACCTCGGCCAGCGTCCTGATCTCGGCGCCCTCGGCGGTCACCTGGTCGATGTAGTCGAGCGTGGTGCGGTCCGAGCGGACGGTGTGCTGGTAAAGGGTGCGCTGCCGGATGCCGCGGCGCAGGTTGCCCAGGTCACGCGGGAGGGACTCCGCCAGGACGTGGGCCGGGCGGCCGCCGCCGGGATGGGCCGTACGGACCTCGGTGCGGCAGCCGCTGACCCCGGCGTCCAGCGCCTTGCTGATGACGGCCTCCCCGGAGAGCCGGGTGAGGGCGGGGCGTTCCTGGCGGTGCACATCGGCGTACAGGCCCTCGAAGGCGGCGAGGGTGGCGCGGGCGGACCGCAGGGTGCGGCGCTGCTCGACGATCGCTTCCTCGATCGGGGCGAGCGCGGCGAAGGACGCCGTCTCCGGCGGTACGGGAATGAGTCGGCCGGGCGCTTTCCGGTCGGCCACGAGGAGGTGCAGGGCGCGCAGGCAGGGCGGCGCCGTCCCGGCCGGAAGGCTGCCTTCCGTCAGCGCACGCCGATAGGTCGCGAGCGCCGCCTCGCAGGGTTGTTCCGGTATCGACCGGTCCGACGGTGATTCACGGCAATCACATACCGGTGAGAGGGAATGATCGTCCTTCACAAGGATGCAGATTACCTTTGTGCAATCGGGAGTCTGCCGCCGAGCGCCGGTCTTCGATGAGGATGTGCGGGTGACATCTCGAATCGGCAGCGCGGACGGTCCGGCGGCGAACGGGACGGGCGGCGACTCCCCGAACGCACGGGACACCGCGGTCTCCGAGCGGCGTTTTCGATTCCTCGTGGCCGGATATGCGCTGTCTTCGTACGGCACGTTCCTGAATATGGTGGCGCTGAATCTCTTCGTCTACGAGACGACCGGCCGGGCGCTGGCCATGGGGCTGTTCATGGCGGTGCGGCTCGCCTCGGGATTTGTGGCGGGATTGATCGTCGGCGGCCTTCTCGCCCGTTTCACCGCGAAAAGCATCATGCTGTGGGCGAATGTCGGCCAGGCCTGCGTGATGCTGGTGCTGGTCCTGGCGCCGGACGATCTGCTGACCGGGGCGCTGATGGCCGTCTCGGTGGTGATCGGGGCGTGCGGGACGCTGTTCATGGTGGCCCTGCGCAGTTCCATCCCGGAGATGGTCGGTGAGGACCGCAGGTCGTGGGCGAACTCCCTCTCGATCACCGGCCGTTCGCTGGCCATGGTGGCGGGGTTCGCCTCGGCGGGCGTGGTGGTGTCCCTCGTCGGGTACACGGCGGCGTTCCTGATCGACATGGCGACCTTCGTGGCCTGTGCGGTGACGGTGGCCGTGCTGCCGATCGCGGGTGGCAAGGGGGCGGGGGCCCTGCCCGGGGCTTCCGGGACGGCGGACGAAACGGCGAAGGAGCCGGGCACGGAGGCCGCCGGGAGGAAGGACGGGGAGAGGGCCGGGCGGCGGTGGACGCCCGTGGCGTTCCTGGCGCTCGCCGCCGCCCCCGGTCTGGCGCTGATGGTGGCGCTGCGCGGGGTGGACGCGTTCGGTTCCTCGTCGCACAACGCGGCGCTGCCGATCTACTCGACCAGCCTGGACTCATCGAACCCCGCGGTGTTCGTCAGCGCGTTCTGGTGTGTGTGGGCGCTCGGCAACATCGGGGCGCAGCAGGTGATCCAGCGGTACACCCAGCGCACCGGCCGGTCGGTGGGGCCGCTCGGTTTCGGTTACGGCACGGTGGTGATGTCGGCGGCGTTCATCGCGGCGTTCGCCGGGTTCCCGCTGGCGGTGACGGCGGTGATCGCATTGATCGCGGGAGCCGCGGACGGCCTGACCGAGGTCTCGTACACCTCGCATCTCCAGACACTTCCGGCCACCTTGCGCGGTCACGCCTTCGGTCTTTCGGCCACTTTCGAGAACCTCGGTTTCGGCGTCGGCATGATCCTGGTGGCGGCGGCCCTCGACCGGTTCTCCCCGCTGGCCGTGGTGGGCTGGTCCCACGGCGCCGCCATCGTCGTCGCCGCCGTGTTCCTGGTGAGGGTCGCGGGACTGCGACGGGCGGACCGCGAGGGGCTTCCGCGGAACGCGGAGGGCGCGGGGCGTGCGGGGCGTGCGGGGCTGCGAAAGGAAGAGGCAGTTGAGGGACGACCGGATCGCGGTGATCGGGACGGCGCTGAGGTTCCCCGGGGCTGAGAGCCCCGAGGCGTACTGGCGCGACATCCGGGCGGGGGTCTCCCGCGTACGCCGGTTCACCCGGGCGGAGTTCGCGGCGGCCGGGGTGCCGGCGGAGGAGTACGGGCAGCCGGAGTACGGCGGGGCGAGCGCGCTCCTGGCGGACGTGCACGGCTTCGACGCCGGGTTCTTCGGGATGAGCGGGCGGGAGGCGGACCTCACCGACCCGCAGCAGCGGCTGTTCCTGGAGTGCTGCTTCCACGCCCTGGAGGACGGCGGTTACGCGGGCGGCGGCAACGGCGGTGCTGACGCGGGCGGCGACCGTGCGAGCGCCGGTTCCGTACGGATCGGGGTGTACGGCAGCTGCGGCTACCGCCTGTACTCGCTGCACAGCTATCTGGCGACGCACCTGGCGGCCGAGGCCGGCTCGGACGACTGGATGACGGCGAAGCAGGTCCAGGTCGGCAACTACCCGGACTTCACCGCCACCCGGGCGGCCTTCCGGCTCGGTCTGACCGGTCCCGCGCTCACCGTGTCGACGGCCTGCTCCAGCGCACTGGTCTCGGTCCACCTGGCCTGCCAGGCGCTGCGCGCCGGGGACGCGGACCTGATGCTGGTGGGCTCCGCGGCCCTGCACCTGCCGCAGGTCAGCGGCCACGTGCCGGTGAAGGGCTCCACCCTCTCCCCCACCGGCACGGTCCGGGCCTTCGACGCGGACGCGGACGGCACGGTCGGGGGCAACGGGGCCGCCGCCGTCCTCCTGAAGCCGCTGGAGCGGGCGCTGGCCGACGGCGACACCGTGCACGCGGTGATCCTGGGCTCGGCGGTCACCAACGACGGTGCCGGCAAACGGGGGTTCGCCGCGCCCGGGGTCGCCGGGCAGCGGGACGCGGTGCTCGGGGCGCTGCGCGCGGCGGGCGTGGACGCGGCGTCGATCGGCTACGTGGAGGCGCACGGCACGGGCACGCTCAAGGGCGACCCGATCGAATTCGCCGCCCTGACCGAGGCGTTCCGCCGCCATACGGACCGGACCGGCTTCTGCGCCCTCGGCTCGACCAAGCCCGCCATCGGACATCTGGACAGCGCGGCGGGGCTCGCGGGGCTGGTCAAGGCCGTCGAGGTGCTGCGGCACGGGGTGGTCCCGCCGCTGGTGAACTTCTCCCGGCCCAACCCGGCGCTCGCGGTGGCGGACAGCCCGTTCCTGCTGCCGGTACGGGAGTCTCCCTGGCCGCTGGCCGGGGTCCGGCGGGCCGGGGTGCACTCCATCGGCATGGGCGGGACGAACGCACACGTGATCCTGGAGCAGGCGCCCGAGGCCGCTCCGGCGGGACAGGGCGAGCAGCCCGCCCCCGTACCCGCGCTGCTGCCGCTCTCGGCGGCGGACGGGGACGCGCTGCGGGCGTACGCCGCCTCGCTGCGCGACCGTCTGGCGAGCGGCACGGCACCCGCCCCCGCCGATCTGCTGACCACCACCGCGCTCGGGCGGCGGCTCCTGCCGCACCGCCTGGTCGTCACCACGGCCGACCCGGTGGCCGGGCTCGACGCGTTCCTCGCCGGGGCTCCGGCGGGCGAGGCGTACGCCACCGGGGTCGCCGACGACGTGAAGGACCCGGTGTTCCTGTTCAGCGGGCAGGGCGGCGGCCACCCGGGCATGGGCGCGGAACTCGCCGCGCGCTTCCCGGTCGTGGCCGAGGTGCTGGAGTCCTGTGCCGGGGTGTACGCGCAGGAGACCGGCCGGGGCGACTTCCTGGACCGGATCGTCGCGGGACGGGGCCCCCAGCGGTGGGACACCGCCTTCGCGCAGCCCGCCCTGTTCGCCCTCCAGCTCGCCCAGGCCCGGCTGTGGGAGAGGCTCGGGATCACCCCGGGCCGGGTCGCCGGGCACAGCGTCGGAGCGTACGCGGCGCTCTGCGTGGCCGGGGCGCTGGACACCGAGGACGCGATGCGCCTGGTGTGCGGGCGCGGGCGGCTGATGGAGGAGGGGACGGCCCGGGGCGCGATGGTCGCCGCGTTCGTCGCCAGGCCCCGGGTGCGCGAGCTGCTGGCCGCCGTCCCGGGCCTGGAGCTCGCCGTGGTCAACGGGGCGCGCCACCATGTGCTGGGCGGTCCCCCGGAGGCGGTGGACGCGGCCCGGGGGCTGCTCGCGGCACGGGGTGAGGCACATGAGGTGCTGGCGGTGGACCGGGCGTTCCACACGGCACTGCTGGACCCGGTGCTGGAGGAGTTCGGGCTGCTCGCCGACAAGATCGAACTGCGCCCGCTGCACACGGAGTTCGTCGACGGCGTCGACGGTTCGGTGCGCCCCGCAGGCTGGCGCCCTGACGCCGCGTACCTGGTCGCGCAGGCCCGCCGTACGGCCGACTTCGCCGCCGTCCTGGACCGGCTGGCCGGGGCCCCGGTGCTGCTGGAGCTGGGCCCGTCGGCCGTGCTGACCGGGATGGTCCGCCGGTCGCTGCCGGACGCGGTCTGCGTACCGGCCCGGCACTGGGAGCGGGCGGTGGCCGCACTGCACTGCGCCGGGGCTCCGGTGGACTGGGCCGCGCTGCTCGACGGGGGCGGCGGACGGCGCGTCCGGCTGCCCACGTACCCCTTCCGGCGCCGCTCCCACTGGAGCGGCCCGGTCCCGTACACACCGACCACACCGCTCACGGAGCTGCCTGCCCCGCACGGCAGGGCAGCTCTCCCATCCCCACGCACCACGGAGGACCGCATGACCGAACAGGCCGTACTGGACAGGGTGCTGGAGCTGACCGCGCGCCACCTCGGCCACCGCCCCGCCGAGGTCGGTGCCGACCGCACCTTCGTGGGTCTCGGCGCGGACTCGCTCCAGCTCATCGGGATGGTGCGGCAGTTGGAGGCCGAGTTCGCGACGGAGATCAGCATGCGGGAGATCCTGGAGGAGGCGGGCACACCCCGGCTGACGGCCGCGCTGATAGCCGGGCGGAAGGCGCCCGGGAATCCACGGGAGACGGTGGAGCCGGCGGCCGGGCCGCGTGAGGAGCCGGTTTCGGCGTCCGGCGAGCCGGTGTACGCGACGCGCGCCGAGGTCGCCGCCCTGTCGGAGCAGATACGTCAGCTGGCCGAGACCCAGGCCGCGATGCTCACCCAGCTCTCCGAGGCGGTCGCCCTGCTGACCGGCCGCGCCGGGAGCACGGGGACGGACGCGCGATGAGCGCGACGACGAACGTGTCCGCCGACGCCGTGGCCAGAGCGGCGGAGCTGTCCCGCAGCCTCACCGCCCAGCTGGCGGCGGCCCGCGACCAGGCGGCGGAAGCGGCGGCACCCGCCGCCGGAACGACCCCGCACGGCCCCCGGCTCGTCGTCGACGCGGCGGGCGGGATGGCCGGGGCGGGCGCGGACGAGGCCCAGCGGGCCCACACCGCTTCCCTGATCCGCCGGTTCACCGAGCGCACCCGCACCTCCAAGGAGCTGGCCCGGCGGCACCGTTCGGTGCTCGCCGACAGCCGGGCCGTCGTGGGCTTCCGGGACGCCACCAAGGAGATGCTGTACCCGGTCGCGGCCCGTTCGGCGCGGGGCTCCCGCCTCATCGACGTGGACGGCAACGAGTACACCGACATCACCATGGGGTTCGGCGCCCTCCTCCTCGGCCATGAGGCGCAGCCCGTCACCGACGCCGTGGGCCGCCACCTCGCCGCCGGGCTGCGCTTCGGGCCCCGCTCCCCCGACACCGGGGAGGCCGCCGCCCTGCTCGCCTCGCTGACCGGCCTGGAGCGGGTCGCCTTCGCCTCGTCCGGTACGGAAGCGAACTCGGCGGCCGTGCGGCTGGCCCGCGCCGCGACCGGGCGCGACAAGATCGTCATGTTCCGGGGCTCGTACCACGGGCACATCGACTCCGTGCTGGGCCGGCCGGGCGGTCCCGGGCAGCACGCGGTGCCCGTCTCCCGGGGCATCCCGGACAGCGCGGTGGCCGAGCTGATCGTGCTGGAGTACGGGGAGCAGGAGTCCCTGGAGACGATCGACGCCCTCGGCGACTCGATCGCGGCCGTGCTGGTGGAGCCCGTGCAGTGCCGCAACCCGGGGCTGCGGCCGGTGGAGTTCGTGCGCTCCCTGCGCGAGCTCACCGCACGCCGGGGCATCGTGCTGCTCTTCGACGAGATGCTGACCGGGCTGCGCCCCCACCCGCGCGGCGCACAGGACCACTTCGGCGTGGTGCCCGACCTCGCCACGTACGGCAAGGCTCTCGGCGGCGGCTTCCCGATCGGGGCGATCGCCGGGCGCGCGGACCTGCTCGACGGGGTCGACGGCGGTTTCTGGCAGTACGGGGATGCCAGCAGGCCCCCGCGCGAGACGACGTTCTTCGGCGGTACGTACATGCAGCACCCGCTGTCCATGGCGGCCGCCCGCGCGGTGCTCACCCATCTCACCGAGCGGGGCCCCGGACTCCAGGAGCGACTGAACGCCCGCACCCAGGGCCTGGCCGACCGGCTCAACGCCTTCTTCCGGGACGAGGAATTCCCGCTGGAGCTGGCCCACTTCGGGTCGATGTTCCGCTTCGTGCACCGCGCCGACCTGGAGTTGCTCTACCACCACCTCCAGCTGCGCGGTGTGTACGTCTGGGAGTGGCGCAGCTTCTACCTCTCCACCGCCCACACGGACGAGGACGTGGACCGGATCGCCGAGGCGGTGGAGGGTTCGCTGCGCGAGCTGCGCGACGGCGGGTTCTTCCCCCGGGCTTCCCGGCCGCCGTCGCCCGCCCTCCAGCGGCAGGCGGACCGCCCCGCCCCCGACTTCGGCGTCTACTTCTTCGGCGACTACCCGCAGAGCGACGAGAGCGGCGGGAGCGGCGCTCCCGAGGCGTACGACACCGTCTTCGAGACCGCGCGCTTCGCCGACGAGCGCGGCTTCTCCTCCGTGTGGCTGCCCGAGCGGCACTTCGACACCTTCGGCGGGATCTTCCCGAACCCCTCCGTCCTCGCCTCCGCCCTGGCCCGGGAGACCGAGCACATCCGGATCAACGCGGGCTCGGTCGTCCTGCCGCTGCACGATCCGGTGCGGATCGCGGAGGAGTGGTCGGTGGTCGACAACCTCTCCGGCGGCCGGGTCGGCATCGGCTGTGCCACCGGCTGGCACGCCCGGGACTTCGTCCTGCACCCGGACCGGTTCGCCGACCGGCGCGCCATCGCCTTCGACCACCTGGACCAGGTGCGGCGGCTGTGGCGCGGCGAGGCGGTGCGGCGGCGTACGGGCGAGGGCGCGGAGGCGGAGATACGCGTCCGGCCGCGCCCGGTGCAGGACGAGCCGCCGTTCTTCCTCGCCACCTCCGGGCAGCGCGCCTCCTACGAGGACGCGGCCCGGCGGGGGCTGGGGGTCGTCACCCATCTGATGAGCCAGAGCGTGGACGAGCTGGCAGCGAACATCGCGCACTACCGGCGTACGCGGGCGGCGTGCGGGCTCGTCCCGGAGGCCGGGCGGGTGACGGTGCTGGTGCACACCTATCTGGGTGAGGACCACGCCACGGCGCGGGCCGATGCGCTGGAGCCGATGGTGCGGTATCTGCGGTCCTCGCTGATGATGCGTTCGGCCGCCACCGCGCTGGACCACGGGCGCGGGGACGTGGCGGCGGCGAGCGAGGAGGATCTGGACTACCTGTTCCGCAGGGCTTACGACCGCTACTGCGACCAGCGGGCCCTGATCGGTACGCCGGAGAGCGTCGCCCCGTTCGTGGCCGCGCTGCACCGGGCCGGGGTGGACGAGATCGCCGCTCTCGTCGACTTCGGGATGGACCGGGAGCGGCTGCGCGCGGGCCTGGAGCACCTGGACGTCCTGCGCCGCCGGACGCGGGAGCGGGGCGGCGAGGATGCGGAGACCGTCGCGCCCGCCACCTCGGCGCAGCGGCGGCTGTGGCTGGCCGCGCAGTTGCTGGCGAACCCGGCGGCGTACAACGAGACCCAGTCCGTGCGGCTGCGGGGGCCGCTGGACGAGGCGGCGCTGCGGACGGCGGTGGACGGGCTGTTCGAGCGGCACGCGGGGCTGCGGACGGTGTTCCGGCCCCAGGACACCGGGAGCGGGCAGGACGCGCGGGGCGACGGGCCCGGCGCCTCCGGTCCCGGTGTCGTGCAGGTCGTCCGGAACGGGCTGCGCATCCCGTTGACGGTGACCGATGCCCGGGGGCAGGACCCCGGGCGGGCGATCGCAGCGCTGCTCTCCGAGGAGAGCGCCCGGGCCTACGACCTGGCCGAGGGCCCGCTGTTCACCCCGCGGCTGCTGCGGCTGGCCGAGGACGACCACGTCCTGGTCCTCGGCCTGCACCACATCATCACCGACGGGCACTCGGCGTCCCTGATCGCCGCTGACCTCCAGGAGCTGTACACGGCGGCCCGCGCCGGACGCCCGCCGGTCTTCGAGCGCCCCGCCGGGACCACCCTCGGGGCCCCCGAACCTCCCCACGACCCGGCCGACCTGGTCTGGTGGCGCGCGCACCTGGGCGAGAGGCCGCCGGTCCTGGCGCTGCCGACGGACCGGCCGCGCGGCCGCCGGGTGGCGGGGCGCGGCGGGGCGGCCGCCCGGACCGTGGACCGGGAGCGGGCGGACCGGCTGCGGGAGTGGAGCGGGCAGCAGGGCGTGACCCTGTTCGCCACCCTGTGCACGGCCTGGCAGCTGGTGCTGCGGCGGCGGGCGGGGCAGGACACGTTCCTGCTCGGCACGACGTTCGGGCGGCGGCGGCCTTCGACGGCGGACGCGGTCGGCTTCCATGTGGCGCTCCTGCCGCTGCGGCTCTCCGCCACGGACGCGACCCCGCTGCCGGAGGCCGTACGGGCCACCGGCCGGGCGCTGTTCGAGGCGGACGAGCACAGCGGGGTGGACCTGGACGCGCTGCTCGCAGCCGTCCGTCCGGCCCCGGGGAACCCGCGCCCGCTGGTGACGGTTTCGGTCGATCTGGACCGGGCGCCGCTGGCCGGAATCGATCTGCCGGGGCTGCGTTCGGAGGCGGTGGCAGCGGGCACGGAATCGGCGCCCCTGGAGCTGGCGCTGATGGCCGCCCATGCCCCGGACGGAAGCCTGCGGCTGCGGCTGCGCTACGACGCGGATCTGTTCGACGCGGAGACGGCTGACGGGTATCTCGCGGAGCTGGCAGCGCAGTTGGACGCGGTGACGGCCGCGCCGCACGGGGAGCCCGCCCCCGACACGGCCGCTTCGCCGCACGGCGAGCCCGCCGTCGGCACCGCTGCCCTCCTCCGCGAGGTCTGGGAGTCCGTCCTCGATGTGCGCGGCTTCCCCGCCGACAGCAACTTCTTCGATCTGGGCGGCAATTCCATCGCCGCGATCCGTCTCGTCAACCGGGTCCGGGACGCCCTCGGCACCGACTACCCGCTCGCGGACTTCTTCGCCGAAGCCACCCTGCGGGCCATGACCGAGCAGCTGACCGGTGGCGGCCGCCCCGCGGCGGCGGGGGACACTGCCCTCGTCGACCGCACCCCCGTCAGCGACCAGCAGGCCCGGATGATCGCCGGACACCACGCCATGCCCGACCCGGCGGTGTGGAACGTGCCGACGCGGATCACGTTCACCGGGGCGCTGGATCCGACGGCCCTGCGGTCCGCCGTGTCCGGGGTGATCGCCCGGCACGACGCGCTGCGGACCCGCTTCGCGCAGGAGGACGCGCCGGACGGGCCGTGGTGGCAGGAGGTGGTGGCGGCGGAGCCGGTGGCCCTGCCGGTGGAGGACCTGACGACGCTGCCGCCCGGCGAACGGCGCTCCCGGGCGGACGCCCTGTGCCGGGCGGACGCGGCGGCCCCCTTCGAGCTGGGGCAGCCGCTGTTGCCGAGGCTCCGGCTGCTGAGGGTCGAGGCGGACCGCTGGGAGCTGATGTTCGTCCTGCACCACGTCTGCGCCGACGGCTGGTCGCTGTCCGTGCTGCTCGCGGAGATAGCCGCGCTGTACACGGCGGCCGCCGCGGGTGTCCCGCACGGGCTGCCCGATCCGGCGATGCAGGCCCCCGGGTACGCACGGTGGCAGCGGGCGAACCACGATCCGGCGGCCGAGGAGGAGCGCGCCGCGTTCTGCGCCCGCTACCTCGACGGGGTGCCGTCCACCGTTCCCGTACCGACGGACCGGCCGCGTCCGCAGAAGCTGAGCGGGCACGGGGACACCGTGCGCGGGGTCGCGTCCGGTGCGGTGCGGGCGGCCGTGGAGAAGCTGGCGGCCGACCGGCGCACCACCCCGTTCGCGATCGCGGCGGCGGCGCTCGGGGTGTTCCTGACCCGGCTGTCCGGGGAGCCGGACACCTTGCTCAGCGTGCCGTACGCCAACCGCGAGGGCACCTCTTCGGAGTCGCTGGTCGCCATGACGTCCACGGCGGTGATGGTCCGCGTACGACTGGATTCAGCCAATCTTGACGAGAGCTGTGGGGACTTCGCGGTCCGTACGGGCGTGGGGGCACTCGGCGCCATGGCGCATGTGCTGCCCACCGCGCGCATCATGCAGGCGATGCGGGACGCGGGCGCTGTCAGCGTCCCCGACCGGGTACCGCACGTTCTGGCGTTCCAGAACTCGGTGGACACGGACATCGAGATCCCCGGCCTCCGGGTCGAGGTGGCCGATCTGGCACCGCCGCTTTCCCGCAGCGAGCTGTGCTTCGGGCTTGCGCCGCGCCGTGACGCAGCGAAGGGTTATCGAACGTTCCTGGAATTCTCCACCGACCTGTGGGACCACGAGACCGCCCACGACCTCCTCTCGTCGTACACCGATCTGCTCGCGGAGTTCTGCGCCCGGCCCGACCGGCCGGTGCGGGAGCTCCTTGAGGAGCCCCTCTCGCAGCCACTGCCGAACACCGGAAAGGCGGACGCCGTATGACTCCGGCCCCCCACCGCAGCCACACCGACGACCTGCTCGCCTTCATCGCCGCCAGCCCCTCCCCGTACCACGTGGTGGCCAGTGCGGCCCAGCGTCTGGAGAAGGCCGGGTTCCGCGAGCTGCGCGGCACGGACGACTGGACCGGCGCGACCGGTGGCTGCTTCATCAGCCGCGCCGGTGCGCTGATCGCCTGGTACGTCCCCGAGGGCGCGCCCGCCCACACCCCGTTCCGGATCGTCGGGACCCATACCGACTCCCCGAACCTCAGGGTCAAACCGGCCCCGGACAGCGGGACTTCGGGCTGGCGGCAGATCGGGGTGGAGATCTACGGCGGGGTCCCGCTGAACACCTGGCTCGACCGGGATCTCGGCATCTCCGGGCGGCTCGCGCTGCGCGGCCCCGACGGCACCCCGCGCAGCCGGCTGGTCCAGATCGACGAACCACTGCTGCGCATCCCCCAGTTGGCGATCCACCTGGACCGTACGGTGAACGAGGGCGTGGCACTGGACCGGCAGCGGCACATCGCGCCGATCTGGGCGCTGGGCGACCCTCAGGAGGGCGAGCTGCTGCGCCGGGTCGCCGCGGGCGCCGGGGAGGACCCGGCGGACGTGCTGGGCTGGGACCTGATGCTGCACGACATCCAGCCGCCCGGATACCTGGGCGTGGAGAGGGAGTTCGTCGTCGCGTCCCGGCTGGACAACCAGATCTCGGTGCACGCGGGGGTGAGCGCCCTGGTCGACGCGGCGACGGGAGCCACCCGGCCGTCCTTCGTGCCGGTGCTGGCCGCGTTCGACCACGAGGAGGTCGGCAGCGGTTCCGAGACGGGCGCGCAGAGCCCGCTGCTGGAGCGGACCCTGTCACGTTCGGTCTCGGCGCGCGGCGGCAGCGAGGAGGACTGGTCGCGGGCGCTTGCGGGCGCGTTCTGCGTCTCCGCCGACATGGCGCACGCGGTGCACCCCAACTACGCGGAGCGGCACGACCCCGACCACCGGCCGCTGCCCAACGGCGGCCCCACGGTCAAGGTGAACGCCAACCAGCGGTACGCCACCGACTCCACCGGCATCGCGATGTTCACCGCGGCCTGCGAGCGGGCCGGGGCGCCCTGGCAGCCGTTCGTCTCCAACAACGCGATGCCCTGCGGTACGTCGATCGGGCCGATCACCGCGGCGCGCCTCGGCGTCACCACGGTGGACGTCGGGGTGCCGGGTCTGTCCATGCACTCGGCGCGCGAACTGTGCGGGGTGCGTGACCCGGGCTACCTCGCCGCGATCCTGACCACGATCATGGTCGGGGACTGACCGGACCTCCCGGGCGGCAGCGACCGGCGCGGGATCCGTACATACAGACAGCGAAGAAGAGAACAGGAACGACCGTGGCCGACGAAGAGACCGTCCTCATCTGCCTGCCCTTCGCCGGGGCGGGTCCCTCCGTCTTCACGCCCTGGCAGGCGGCGGCGCCGGAGGGACTGCGCGTCCTCCCCCTCTCCCTGCCGGGCCGCGAGAAGCGGTTCCCCGAGCCCGCGTACACCTCGGCGGCCCCGGCCGTGGACGACGTGTTCGCGCAGGTGACGGCGGAGCTGGGCGAGGCGGGCGGCCCGGTCGTCCTGTTCGGGCACAGCATGGGCGCGGTCCTCGCGTACGAACTGGCGCACCGCATCGAGCGGTCGCCCGCGGCCCCCCGCCTGGACGCCCTCGTCGTCAGCGGCTCGCCCGGCCCCTGGACGCCGCGCACGGACCGGGCGGGCGATCTGCCGGACGAGGAGTTCGCGGTCCGGGTGCGGGAGTTCGCCGGGTACGACCACCCGGCGCTGGAGGTCCCGGAGATGCGGGAGCTGCTACTGCCGACGCTCCGGGCGGACGTCCGGCTCCACGAGTCGTACGCCCCGTCCGGCGACCGGCCGCTGGGGGTGCCGGTCATCTCGGTCCGGGGCCGGGAGGACACCCTCGTCGGGGCGGCGCAGGCGGCCGAGTGGGGCCGGGCGACGACGGGGAAGCTGACCGTGGCCGAGCTGGACGGCGGGCACATGTATCTCACCGAGCGGCCGGGCGCGCTGCTGGAGCTGGTCGCCGCCGAGGTACGCGCGGCGCGCGGCCGATGACGGGCGGCGGGGGGCGGCTCGCCGGGCGGACGGCGCTGATCACGGGTGCGGCGCGCGGTCTCGGCCGGGCCTGTGCGCTGACGTTCGCCCGCGAGGGAGCCGACCTGCTCCTGCTGGACGTGGCGGGCGAGCTGCCCGGGGTGCCGTATCCGCTCGGCTCCGCCTCCCAGCTCGCACACACCGCGGACCTCTGCCGCGAGGCCGGGTCCGCCGTGCTGACCCGGCAGGCCGACGTCCGGGACCTGGCGGCGCTCCAGGAGGCGGCGGACGCGGCCGAGGAGCGCTTCGGACGGATCGACGTCCTGGTCAACAACGCGGGGATCGCCGCCCCTTCGGGCCGCCCGGCGCACGAGATCGGCGAGGCCGAGTGGCAGCTGATGATCGACGTGGACCTGAGCGGTGCCTGGCGGGCGATCCGGGCGGTGGGCGGCCGGATGGCCGCTCAGGGGTCCGGTTCGATCGTCAACATCGCTTCGACGGCGGGGCTGGTGGGCTACCGGCACTTCGCGGGCTACGTGGCGGCCAAGCACGGTCTGGTCGGCCTCACGAAGGCGGTCGCCCTGGACTACGCGCCGCGCAAGGTCCGGGTCAACGCCGTGTGTCCGGGCTCGGTACGGGACGACGCGGCGATGGAGGGCCGGATGCTGGCGGAGATCGCCCGCTCGCTGGAGGTGCCGGTGGGTGAGCACGAGGAGACCTTCGTCCGGGACCAGCCGATGAACGCGCTGGTCGAGCCGGGCGATGTGGCGGCCGCGGCGCTCTGGCTGGCCTCGGACGAGTCCCGCCAGGTGACCGGCAGCGTGGTCACCGTGGACGGCGGCTTCTCCGCCCGCTGACCTCTCCGTCCCCTCCCCCGCACCCCGAGGAGCCGTGCACGTGCCGCCCACCCACCACACCCTGACCGTCCGCCTGCCTGCGGCCGCCACGGACGCCGAGCTCGCCGCCGCCCTCACCGCCGCCGCCGCGCTGTGGTGGCCCGGCGATCGCCGCCGCCCCCGGCTGTGGCCGGAGGCGGTGCCCGCCCCGGCCGGATCGGACGCGGCCGTCCGCCGCCGCGCGGCCGAAGCGAGCCGTCCCGTCGCGCCGGGCCACCGGCTGCGCGCGGTGCTGCTGCGGTACGCGGACGGGGAGCACGGACACCGCCCAGCCCCCGACCTCGTCCTGACCGCCGACGCCTGCGCGCTCGACGCCCACTCGCTGCGGCTGGTCGCCCGGGTGCTGCGGGGCGAACTGGACCCGGACACGGTCACCCCGCTCGACGGGCCGCTCCCCCCGGACCCGCACCTGGACGACGCGACCCGGCGGCTGGCGGCGGCCCTCGCGGTGACGGCCGGGCGGTACACGGGCGCGTCCTCGGTGCGGGTCGCCGTTCCCGTACCGGCGAAGGACCGGCCCCCGTACGCGCTGGGCGCACTCGACGGGTACGCGGTGTTCACGGCGGACCTGTCCCCCGGCCGTACGGTCGGGGACCTGCTCGCCACGGGACCGGCCGCCCCCCTGACCGAGGGCGAGGAGCCGCCCGCGCTGGGTCTGGTGGCGGATGCCGGAGGCGGGGCCGTCACCCTGCCTACCGGACCGGGTGCGCTACCCGCACCGGCACACCAGGTGATGTATGTGCGGGAGCAGTTGGCGACCTCTCCGCCCGACACGCGACTCTCCGCGCTCGATCCGCTCAGCGCGGCGGAAGGAGCGGCCCGACTCGCCCTGGGCGCACCCGATTCCACCTGGCGCCCCACTCCCCTCCGCATCGACGCCGCCTTCGCCGCGCAGGTCGCCGCCCGCCCCGACGCGCCCGCCCTCACCAGCGGCGCCGCCACCCTCACCTACGCCGAACTCGACTCCCGTGCGGAGGCGTTGGCCGACGGGCTGCACGCGCACGGCGTCCGGCCGGGCGATCTCGTCGGCCTCTGCCTGCCCCGCTCGACGGACCTGGTGGCGGCGATGCTCGCCGTGCTGAAGGCGGACGCGGTGTACGTACCGTTCGATCCGGAGCATCCGGCGGACCGGCGGGAGCGCACCGCGCGGGACGCGGGGCTGCGGCTGACCGTCGGGGACCCGGCCGCCCTCACCGGCCACCCGCCCCGGCCCGCCGCTGACAGGCGGGCGGCCGCCTGTCCCGCCTACGTCATCCACACCTCGGGGTCGACCGGTCGGCCCAAGGGTGTTCTCGTCCCGCACGCCAACGTCACCGCCCTGGTCGACGCCGTCCGCGACGACTTCGGCCTCTCCCCCGACGACACCTGGACGTGCTTCCACTCGGCCGCGTTCGACTTCTCGGTGTGGGAGATCTGGGGCGCGCTGCTGACCGGCGGACGGCTGGTGGTCGTGGACCACTGGACCAGCCGCTCGCCGGAGGACTTCCACGCCCTGCTGGTACGGGAGCGGGTGAGCGTGCTGAGCCAGACCCCGTCGGCGTTCACCCAGCTCGCGGCGGCCGACCGGGCCTCGCGGGCGGCGGTGGCCGTCCGGCTGGTGGTGCTCGGCGGCGAACCGCTGGACACCCGTCCGCTGCTGGACTGGTTCGACCTGCACCCCGAGGACCGCTGCCGCCTGGTCAACATGTACGGGATCACCGAGACCACCGTCCATGCCACCGCCACCACGGTGACCCGCCGTCAGGCCCTCGACGGCTCCCGGTCGGTGGGGCGGCCGCTGCCCGGCTGGTCGGTCCGGGTCCTGGACGCGTGCGGGCGGCCCGTGCCGCCGGGCGCCCCCGGGGAGATCCACGTGGGCGGGGCGGGCGTGGCGCTGGGCTACCTGAACCGGCCCTCGCTCACCGCCGAACGCTTCGTGCCCGACCCCCTGGACCCGGCGGGGCGGCGGCTCTACCGCAGCGGCGACCTGGGGCGGCTGCTGGCCGACGGGACCCTGGAGCATCTGGGCCGGATGGATGACCAGGTGAAGGTCCGGGGCTTCCGGATCGAGCCCGGGGAGATCCGCCACGTCCTGCTGGAGGACCCGGCGGTGTCGGCGGCGGCGGTCACGGTGACCGGCGGCGGGGAGGGGGACGCGGCGGCGGTCCGGATCGACGCGTACGTGGTCCCGGCGCCGGGCGCGGGCGAGGACCCCGGGCCCGTGCGGGAGCGGGCGGCGCGGCTGCTGCCCGCGCACATGGTGCCCGCGACGGTGACCGTCCTGGCCGCGCTCCCCCTCACCGCGAACGGCAAGCTGGACCAGGCCCGGCTGCCCGCGCCCGCCACCCACCGGGTCCCGGCCGCGGCGCCTCACGAAGCGTCCCGCGACAGCGGCCCCACGGCCGCCCTCGCCGCCGTCTGGCAGGAGGTGCTGGGCGTCGAGCAGGTCGGCCGGGACGACAACTTCTGGGACCTGGGCGGCAACTCGCTGTACGCGATCCGGATCGGCACGCTCGCCCGGGAGCGCGGGCTGCCCGGTGTGCGGCTGCGGCAGCTGTATCTGACCCCGACGCTGGGGGCGCTGTCGGACGCGCTGGCGCGGGAGCCGTGACCTGGCACGTGACGGCACGGGGGCGGCCGCGGCACGGCGACCGCCCCCGCTCACGCGGTGACGCACGCCGTCACTACGCGAACCGCTGCTTCGCGCTGCCGTCGCACGTCTGGAGCTTCAGCGGGTCCTTGGCCCCCGCCAGCGTCAGACACAGGCCGGTCGCCGCGGCCGGGCGGAGGGTGCCCGCCTGCTGGACGAACTTCTGGTTGGCCGCGCCGGAGCAGTTCCACACGATGAGCGTGGCACCCGCGTCGTACTCCGCGCCGGGCACGTCCAGGCACCGGTCGTGGCTGAGCGCGGTGCGCAGGGTCTGCGTACCGTTGTCGTACCACCAGTTCTGGTTGCGGCCGCCGTGGCAGTCCCAGCCGCCGATCGCGGTGCCGTTGCGGGTCACCGAGGCCGGGACGTCGACACAGGTGCCGGTCGCCTCGTTCGTCAGCGGGGTGAACAGGTCGTCCCAGGCCGCGCCCTGGAGCACCGGGTTCCCCGTGCTCGCCGGGTCGGCGCAGCTCGCCTCGCGCAGCCCGGAGTCGTACATCTGGGTCAGGCAGGAGGCGAAGGCCCGGTGGCCCGCCGCGTTGGGGTGGAAGGACTGCCGTACGGAGTTCTCGTCGGGCAGGCCGGGCTTGCTCAGGTCGATGTAGAGGCCGCGCGCCCAGGGGCTCTCGCTGCACACCTCGTGGCCGTGGAAGAGCCGGGAGTTGTCGAGGTAGGCGGCGCCGGTGGACGCGGCGGCCTTGCGCATCCCCGTCTGAAAGGCGGGTACGGCGGTGTTGCGGCCCCAGACGGTGTCGGAGTCGTAGCCCATGCCGCCGCAGATGAGCTTGCCGGGGAAGTCCGGGTTGTCGCGGAAGTCCGGGCCGATCGGGCTCGGGTAGCCCATGAGGACCAGCTTGTAGTCGCTGTTGGCGTACCCGGCCTCCGTCATGACGGTGCGCAGGTCGCGGACGGTCGCCTCGACCTTGGGGACGAGCGCGTCGACGCGGGCCTGCCAGCCGCCCGCGTACTTGGGCTCGCAGGGGCCCTGGAAGGTGAGGTAGCGCACCACGCAGTCGGTCATGACGGGGCCGAACTGGAGGTCGTCGTTGGCCCCGGCGACCAGGACGATCATCTTGATCCGGGTGTTGCGGGCCTTGATGGCGAGGCTGTCGCTCTGGACCAGCTCGTCGGCGTACTGCTTGTTTCCGCCGATTCTGATGTTCCCGGTATAGGCGCCGGAGCAGGAGACGTTGTACGTGACGTCCGCCGCGATGCCCGTGCGGTGGATGGCGGCCTCCGGCGAGCGGTGACACCAGTTGTCCGGCCCGTTGGTGCCGGGGTCGTAGGTGCCGACGCCCTCGCCGGAGATCTCGCTGTCGCCGAGCGAGATCAGGCCGGTCTTGCGGTCGGCGAGCGGTCGCTCGGCGGGGCTGCCGTACAGCTGGGTGGCCTCGGCGGCCCGGACGGCTTCCAGCGCGGGCGGGAGAGGGGTGGATGCGATAGAGCTGGTACCCGACTCCGCCGCGCCCGCGGGCCCGGCGGCCGCCATACCGCCGACCGCCGCCGCGAGAGCGACGGCGGCGGCGACCGTACAGCGGAGCCGGCGAAGGCTTCCGAGCCTTCGAAGTCTGTTGCTGGTGCGCCTCATTGCGCCTCCCGGTGAGTGGTTACCCCCGGTATTTACTGGCCGGTAGGCGACTTGGGAATAGATAGAACAAGACAAGTGCTCATCTTTTTCAGGAGGTTTAAACACCATGGTCGACACGTCAGGTACCGACGGGTTCCGGGTCGAGCACGACTCGATGGGTGAGGTGAAGGTCCCCGCGCACGCCAAGTGGCGCGCGCAGACCCAGCGGGCCGTGGAGAACTTCCCCGTCTCCGGGCAGCGTCTTGAGCGGGCCCACATCGAGGCGCTGGCCCGGATCAAGGGTGCGGCCGCCAAGGTCAACGCCGAACTGAAGGTGCTGGATCCGGACATCGCGGCCGCGATCCAGGAGGCGGCCGCCGAGGTCGCCTCGGGCCGCTGGGACGAGCACTTCCCGGTCGACGTCTTCCAGACGGGATCGGGCACCTCCTCGAACATGAACACCAACGAGGTGATCGCCACCCTCGCCTCCGAGCGGCTGGGCCGCGAGGTCCACCCCAACGACCATGTGAACGCCTCCCAGTCGTCCAACGACGTCTTCCCGTCCTCCATCCACATCGCCGCGACCGCCGCCGTCACCGCCGACCTGATCCCCGCCCTGGACCACCTGGCGGAATCCCTGGGGCGGAAATCGGCCGAATTCTCGGAGGTCGTGAAGGCGGGCCGTACGCATCTGATGGACGCGACCCCGGTCACCCTCGGCCAGGAGTTCGGCGGCTACGCGGCGCAGATCCGCTACGGCGTGGAGCGGCTGCGCGCCTCGCTGCCCCGGCTCGCCGAACTGCCGCTCGGCGGTACGGCGGTGGGCACCGGCATCAACACCCCGCCGGGCTTCTCGGCCGCCGTGATCGCGGAGGTCGCGGGCGCCACCGGGCTCCCGCTCACCGAGGCCCGCGACCACTTCGAGGCGCAGGGCGCACGGGACGGTCTGGTGGAGACCTCCGGCCAGCTCCGGACGATCGCCGTCTCACTGACCAAGATCTCCAACGATCTGCGCTGGATGGCCTCGGGCCCGCGCACCGGTCTCGCCGAGATCGCGCTGCCCGACCTCCAGCCCGGCTCCTCGATCATGCCGGGCAAGGTCAACCCGGTGATCCCCGAGGCGGTCCTGATGGTCGCCGCCCAGGTCACCGGCAACGACACGACGGTCGCCACGGCGGGCGCGGCGGGCAACTTCGAGCTGAACGTGATGCTCCCGGTCATCGCGAAGAACCTGCTGGAGTCCGTACGGCTGCTGGCCAACGCCTCCCGGCTGCTCGCGGACCGTACGGTCGACGGCATCACCGCGGACGCCGAGCGGGCCCGCGCCTACGCCGAGTCCTCGCCCTCCGTGGTCACCCCGCTCAACAAGTACATCGGCTACGAGGAGGCGGCCAAGGTCGCCAAGAAGTCGCTGAAGGACGGCACGACGATCCGCGAGACGGTCCTCTCCTCCGGCTACGTCGAGCGCGGCGATCTGACCCTGGAACAGCTCGACGAGGCGCTGGACGTGCTGCGGATGACGCGCCCTCGATCGGCCGGGTGACCTGAGTCCCAGCGCGCCGGCGGGAGCACTCCGTAAGATCCCTGCATGACAGGTACGGGAGAGTGCGCACGCTGGGCGCCGGGGGACCAGATCCTCTGGCGCTACCGCGACAACGGCCGGGCCCACCGGGCGGCTGACGCCCCGCCCGTGCACATCTGCCGCCCGGTGACCGTCGTCCAGGACACCGACGAGCTGCTCGCCGTCTGGATGGCGCCCGGCACCGAATGCGTACGGCCGGTGCTGGCCGACGGCGGGCAGGTGCACGCCGAACCACTGGCCACCCGCTACACCGCGCCGCGCACCACGGCCCGCTCGACCTGGTTCGGCTCCGGGGTGCTGAAGCTCGCCCGGCCCGGTGACCCGTGGTCGGTGTGGCTGTTCTGGGACCGGGGATGGATCTTCCGCAACTGGTACGTCAACCTGGAGGAGCCCCGCACCCGGTGGGCCGGAGGGGTGGATTCCGAGGATCACTTTCTCGACATCTCGGTGAACCCCGACCGCAGCTGGAGGTGGCTCGACGAGGACGAGTTCGCCCAGGCGCAGAGCGTCGGCCTGATGGACCGGGAGACCGCCGCCCGGGTCCGGGAGGCGGGCCGGGCGGCGGTCGAGGTGATCACGGGCTGGGGCTCGCCGTTCCGGGACGGCTGGGAGCACTGGCGGCCCGATCCGCGGTGGCAGGTGCCGCCCCTGCCGGATGACTGGGACCGCACCCCCGCCCATATGCCGTCGTGAGACCCTGGAAGCAGCCTTCGGGCGGCCCGGTGGGCAGGACCGGGCCCGCACAGGGCCGGACGCCGCAACCGGCGGACACCACACCGGAACTGACCACAAGTCATCGCACCGGTCGTACGGAGGGAACGGGCCACGGGCCCGGACGTTCCGCGCGGTCGCCGGGCCCACTACGAGGGGGTGGAGACATGCACGCCGTCCGCTGCCCCGTCACCGCGGCCGCCGCCGGAGGGATCGACGGTCGGCCAACTCCGCGGCGCTCGGTTTCGGCCCCGCGTACGGGGGCATCCGGTGACAGCCGTTGTTCTTACCGCGCTTGCCGGGGCACAGTAACGCCCCACGAGGTGACTGCCTCATACAACCGGCCCGGACGGACGGAATCCCACGCGTGACGGAGCACCCCACCTCCCACGAAGGCCGGCAGCCGCTCGCGGCCCGGCAGCAGGAGCGCACCCGGCCCCGGCAGCAGGACGCCGCGGCGGCCGCCGCCGCTGCCGCGATCCCGGGCCCGGCCGCCGCGCCCGCCCCCGGTCCCGGAGCGGCCGCCGTCGCGGACGCGCAGGCGGCCACCCGCCGCGAGGGCGACCGGCTGCGCTTCGTCGGCGCGGCCACCCGGCGGATCGCCCGGGGGATAGACCTGGACGAGATCGTCCTCGGCCTGTGCCGGGCCAGTGTGCCGACGTTCTCCGACGCGATCCTGGTCTATCTGCGCGATCCGCTGCCGGTCGGGGACGAGCGCCCGGTGAGCCCGTTCGTCCTGCGGCTGCGCCGCAGCGACCGGCTGCGCTTAAGCGACGAGGAGAGCGAGGCGGGCCCGGAGACGGAGCGGCTGCGGCCGATCGTCGTCGACCCGCAGGCCGACCTGATGCCCGCGGCCGAGCTGTGCGAGGTGCGGGCGGGCGGGGCGCTGGCCGAGGTGCTGCGCGGGGTGCGGCCGGTCTTCGGCGACTCCGCGGCGGCGCGGGCCGCCCTGCCCGAGCTACTGGGCCCCGGCCGCAGCGTCCCCACCGGGCACCGGGCGATCCTCGCCCCGCTGCGCGGCAGACGGCGGGTGATCGGGGCGGCGGTCTTCGTGCGCGGCACCGAGCGGGCTCCGTTCGAGGCCAGTGACCTGCTGGTCGCGGCGCAGCTGGCGACGCACACCGCGCTCGGTATCGACAAGGCCGTGCTGTACGGGCGCGAGGCCTACATCGCGGACGAGCTTCAGCGCACGATGCTCCCGGACTCGCTCCCCCAGCCCACCGGCGTCCGGCTCGCCTCGCGCTACCTCCCGGCGGCCGAGACGGCCCGGGTCGGCGGCGACTGGTGGTACGACGCGATCCCGCTGCCGGGCAGCCGGGTCGCGCTGGTCGTCGGTGACGTCATGGGCCACTCCATGACCTCGGCGGCGATCATGGGCCAGCTGCGGACGACGGCGCAGACCCTGGCGCAGCTCGACCTGCCGCCGCAGGAGGTGCTGCACCACCTGGACGAGCAGGCGCAGCGGCTGGGCAGCGACCGCATGGCGACCTGCCTGTACGCGGTGTACGACCCGGTCGCGCACCGGATCACCATCGCCAACGCCGGACACCCGCCGCCGGTGCTGCTGCACCTGGGCGGCCGGGCCGAGGTGCTGGTGGTGCCGCCGGGCGCGCCCATCGGGGTGGGCGGCGTCGACTTCGAGGCCGTCGAGCTGGACGCGCCCGCCGGTGCCACCCTGCTCCTCTACACCGACGGCCTGGTGGAGTCACGGCTGCGGGACGTGTGGACGGGCATCGAGCAGCTGCGGGAGCGCCTCGCGGCGACCGCGCAGCTCACCGGCCCCGACCACGCTCCGCCGCTGGAGGCGCTCTGCGACGACGTGCTGGACATGCTCGGCCCGGGTGACCGGGACGACGACATCGCGCTGCTGGCCGCCCGCTTCGACGGGATCGCGCCGAGCGATGTGGCGTACTGGTATCTGGAGCCGGAGGACGCGGCCCCGCGCCGGGCCCGCAGGCTGGCCCGGCGGGCGCTGGACCGGTGGGGTCTGGAGGAGCTGGCCGACGAGGTGGAGCTGCTGGTCAGCGAGGTGGTCACCAACGCGGTGCGGTATGCGGAGCGGCCGGTGACGCTGCGGCTGCTGCGGACCGACGTCCTGCGCTGCGAGGTCGGCGACGACTCCCCGCAGCTGCCCCGGCAGCGCCGGGCCCGGGACACGGACGAGGGCGGCCGCGGGCTGTTCCTGGTCAACCGGCTGGCCCGGCGGTGGGGGGCGACGCGGCTGTCCACGGGGAAGGTCGTCTGGTTCGAGATGGCGACCCGGGGGCAGTAGGGGCGGATGGGCGTTCCAGGTCCAGGTCCAGGTCCAGGTCCAGGTCCAGGTCCAGGTCCGCGGTGACGGACCGTGGCGAAATGTTGCCGACCCCGAAACGTCGGAGTTGACTGCATTCGTAGCGAAGCGACCTGAATGTCCCACGACCCCCCACGCCTCGACGGGAGGACGCTCGTGACCGAGAAAACTCCGCAGCTTCCGTACACCACGAACAACGCCGGAATCCCGGTGGAGAGCGACGAACACTCGCTCACGGTCGGCGCCGACGGACCGATCCTGCTCCAGGACCACTACCTGATCGAGAAGATGGCCCAGTTCAACCGGGAACGGGTCCCCGAACGGGTGGTGCACGCCAAGGGATCGGGGGCGTACGGGACCTTCGCCGTGACCAACGACGTCAGTCAGTTCACCAAGGCGGACCTGTTCCAGCCCGGCAGGCGCACGGACATGCTGGCCCGCTTCTCCACGGTCGCCGGTGAGCAGGGCTCGCCCGACACCTGGCGCGACCCCCGCGGTTTCGCGCTGAAGTTCTACACCGAGCAGGGCAACTACGACATGGTCGGCAACAACACGCCGGTCTTCTTCGTACGGGACCCGATGAAGTTCCAGGACTTCATCCGCTCGCAGAAGCGCCGCCCGGACAGCGGGCTGCGCGACCACGACATGCAGTGGGACTTCTGGACCCTCTCCCCCGAGTCCGCGCACATGGTGACGTGGCTGATGGGCGACCGGGGCATCCCGAAGACGTACCGCCACATGAACGGCTACAGCTCGCACACCTATATGTGGGTGAACGCGGGCGGCGAGCGGTTCTGGGTGAAGTACCGCTTCAAGACGGACCAGGGCATCGACTTCTACACCCAGTCCGACGCCGACTCCATGGCCGGGACCGACGGCGACGTCCACCGCCGGGACCTGTTCGAGTCGATCGAGCGCGGTGATCATCCGAGCTGGACGCTGTACGTCCAGGTCATGCCGTTCGAGGACGCGCCGGACTACCGTTTCAACCCGTTCGACCTGACGAAGGTGTGGCCGCACGGCGACTATCCGGAGATCGAGGTCGGCCGGATGACGCTGAACCAGAACCCGGAGGACTTCTTCGTCCACATCGAGCAGGCGTCGTTCGAGCCGTCGAACCTGGTGCCGGGCATCGGCCCGTCGCCGGACAAGATGCTGCTCGGCCGGCTGTTCTCGTACCCGGACACTCACCGCTACCGGATCGGCCCGAACTACGCGCAGCTCCCGCCGAACCGGCCGCGGCACGGGGTGAACTCGTACGCCAAGGACGGCCCGATGCGCTACGAGCCCTCGCGGACGGGGGCGGTCTACGCCCCGAACTCCTACGGCGGTCCGGCGGCCGACACCGCCCGGTTCGGTGACCCGGCCGGCTGGGCCACGGCGGGCGAGATGGTCCACGAGGCGTACAAGCCGCACAGCGAGGACGACGACTGGGGCCAGGCGGGCACGATGGTGCGCGAGGTCCTGGACGACGCGGCGCGGGACCGCCTCGTGTCCAACATCTCCGGCCATCTGCTGGACGGCGTGAGCGCTCCGGTGCTGGAGCGGGCCCTCCAGTACTGGCGCAATGTGGACAAGGACCTGGGCGACCGGGTCGCGAAGAAGGTCAACGGCGGCTGACCGGGCCGGTACGCACATGAGCCCGGTGCGCACATGAGTGAGGGGCGGACCGCACCGGTCCGCCCCTCACTCATGCGGTCAGGGCCTTACTGCGGGGGCGCTCCGCCGCCACCGGGCCGCTCACCCGGCTGGCCGTCGCCGTCCCCGGGCTCCGGCGGCAGCTCGGGGGTCTTCGTCGGCAGCGTGACGGGCGGGCTGCTCGTGGGCGGCGCCGGGGAGGACGGCGTCTCACTCGGCGTCTCGCTCGGCGTCTCGGAGGGCGTCTCGGGCGGGGTGGGCTCCTCGGACTCGGTGGGCTCCTCGGAGGGCGTCTCGGAAGGCGTCGGCGGTGCGGGCACCTCGCCGCGCTGCACGTCCTCCAGGTCGAACGTCTTGCCGGAGCCGCCGCCGAGGGCGCCGAGGGTGTAGTCGGCCCAGATCCTGGCCGGGAAGCCGCTGCCGCTGGCGCGGCCGGAGTTGGCCGTACCGGTCAGGGAGACCTGCTTGCGGCCACCGTCGCCCTCTCCGAAGAGGGCCACGACCGTGGCCAGCTCCGGGGTGTACCCGGCGAACCAGGCGGACTTGTTGTCCTCGGAGGTGCCGGTCTTGCCCGCCGCGTCGTAGGCGCCGGTGTTGGCCGCGCCGCCGGACCCGGCGTCGACGACCCCGGTGAGCGCCTTGGTCACGGTGTCGGCCGAGGCGCGGCTGATGGCCTGCACCCGCTTGGGCTTCTCGGCGTCCACCGTGCGGTCGCGGTGCTCGGCGGACTGGAGGATGTGCGGGGTGACCTTGCGCCCGTGGTTGTCGAGCGTGGCGTATACGCCCGCCATGTCCCAGGTCGAGGCGTTCATGGTGCCGAGCGAGACGGCGGGCCGCTCGGGGAAGTTCTTGTCCGGTACGCCGACGGCGAGCGCCGTCTCCTTCACGGCGGCGGGCGTCACATCGACGATCATCTGCGCGAAGACGGAGTTGACCGAGCTGTTCATCGCCTTCTGCACGGAGATCGGGCCGTAGCTGCGGTCGTCCTCGTTCTGCGGGCTGAACGGAGTGTCGCTGCCGACGACGGGCCGCCTGCTGGTGCCGTCGTACACCGTGTTGAGCCCGATCAGGCTGCCGTCCTGGGTCTTCGACTCGTTCTCCAGGGCGGAGGCGAGCACCAGCGGCTTGAAGGTGGAGGCGGGCTGGTAGTCCTGGCGGGTGGCGTTGCTGATGTAGTGCTTGATGTAGTCCTCGCCGCCGTACAGGGCGACGACCTTGCCGGTCTTCGGGTCGACCGAGGTGGCGCCGGCCTGGACGGTGGCGTCGATCTTGTTGCCCTCGCGGTCGAGCTTGGACTCCAGCTGGTCCTCCACCGACTTCTCCAGCGCCTTCTGGCGCTTCTTGTCGACGGTGAGCGTGAACGTCCAGCCACCGGCCTCGCGGTCGGCGGCGGAGACGCCCTGCTTCTCCAGCTCCTTGTTGGCCGCCTCGACGAGGTAGCCGGCCTGACCCTCCATGCCCTCGGCGGGCTTGGGCTTGTCCGGGACGGGGAACTCCAGGCCGGCCTTCTCGGACTCGGTCAGCCAGCCCATCTCGACCATGTTGCGCAGGGTGTAGGCCCAGCGCTCCTTGACGAGCTTCTTGCCCGTGTCGGTGGCGGTGTGCCAGTCGTACTGGCTGGGGGCCTGGAGGAGGGAGGCGAGGTAGGCGCCCTGGGAGACGTCCAGGTCCTTGGCGTCGATGCCGTAGTACGCCTGGGCGGCCGCCTGGATGCCGCTCGCGCCGCGTCCGTAGTAGGCGGTGTTGATGTACCCGGCGAGGATCTCGTCCTTGGACTTCTGCTGGTCGACCTTGAGCGAGATGACCAGTTCCCTGAGCTTGCGGCTCACGGTGGGGTCCTGCGTCAGGTAGTAGTTCTTCACGTACTGCTGGGTGATGGTCGAGCCACCCTGCTTGCCCTTGCCGCTGAGGGTGTTGAAGATGCCGCGGGTCGTTCCCTTGAGGTCGACGCCCTGGTCCTTGTAGAAGGTCTTGTTCTCGGCGGCGACGAAGGTGTGCTGGACCTTCTTGGGCACCTCGTTCAGGTCGACGATCTGGCGGTTGACGCCCTTGCCGGTACGGGCGAGGACCGTGCCGTCGCTGTACTTGTAGACGTTGCTCTGCCGCTCCGCCATGGCGTTCGCTGCGGCGGGGACGTCGACGTACAGGTAGAGAGCGCCGAAGGCGCCCATCCCCAGCAGGATGATCCCGAAGAACGTACCCAGCAGCTTCTTCCACGTGAAGAGTCTGCGTATGCCGCCGCTCTTCGCAGCCCGGCGCGACCCTCGCGCCTGAGCTCGTCGCGCATCCGCTCGACCCATTGCTGTGTTGCTCCCGCTTCTCTGCTCGACCCGCTCGCTCGGTCTCCTCAGTCCGTTCCGACCTGCCAGCTAACACTGTCGGACGGGACAAATGGCAAGCGATCCGGTCTTTTACGGACGTGACAATCAGCACCCGTCTCCTAGGAACCGACTCCCCAGAGGTGGACAAGGTTGCGAGATCCGATAATGTGAAATCACATTGATAGCGCGGCGAGTGGCCGCGCGGAACGGGGGACCCCATGACCGTCCAGCACGACGACCACCGCTCCGAGGCCCCGGCGCCCGGCCCCGCCATCGACGCCCCCGACATGCCCGAGCCGCAGGTCAGGGAGGTCGCCGCGCATGCGATCCCGGGCGGGCTGGGGCTGCTGCTGACGGTGCTCGGGGTGTTCGCGGGCATCGGCCTCGCCATCGTCGGCGGGGTGACGGGGGCGAACGGCAACAACGCCCTCGGCGTCCCGCTCTTCATCCTCGGGGCGCTCCTCACCATCACCTCGTTCTTCTGCATGAGCGGTGTGAAGATGGTCGCTCCGGGCGAGGCCCGGGTGATCCAGCTCTTCGGCCGGTACGTCGGGACGATCCGCACGGACGGACTGCGCTGGATCAACCCGCTGACCTCCAGCCAGAAGATCTCCACCCGGGTCCGCAACCACGAGACCGCCGTCCTCAAGGTCAACGACGCCTACGGCAACCCGATCGAGCTGGCCGCGATCGTCGTCTGGAAGGTCGAGGACACCGCCCAGGCGCTCTTCGAGGTCGACGACTTCCTGGAGTTCGTCGCCACCCAGACCGAGGCGGCCGTCCGGCACATCGCCATCGAGTACCCCTACGACGCCCACGAGGAGGACGGCCTCTCGCTGCGCGGCAACGCGGAGGAGATCACCGAGAAGCTGGCCGTCGAGCTGACCGCCCGGGTGAAGTCCGCGGGCGTCCGGATCATCGAGTCGCGCTTCAGCCACCTCGCGTACGCCCCCGAGATCGCCTCCGCGATGCTCCAGCGCCAGCAGGCCGGTGCGGTCGTCGCGGCCCGTCAGCAGATCGTCGAGGGCGCGGTCGGCATGGTCGAGATGGCCCTGACCCGGATCGCCGAGCAGGACATCGTGGAACTGGACTCCGAGCGGAAGGCCGCCATGGTCGGCAATCTGATGGTGGTGCTGTGCGGCGACCGCGCGGCGCAGCCGGTCCTCAACACGGGCAGCCTCTACCAGTGACGGACGAGAAGCCGCCCCGGCGACCCCCGGCGCCCCGGCCGCAGCAGCGCAAGCAGATGCTGCTGCGGCTGGACCCCGCGGTGCACGACGCGCTGGCCCGCTGGGCCTCCGACGAGCTGCGCAGCGCCAACGCCCAGATCGAGTTCCTGCTGCGGCGGGCGCTGGCGGAGGCGGGGCGGCTGCCGGGGGCGGCCCGGCCGATCGCCCGCCGGGGGCGGCCGCCGAAACGCCCTCCGGAGGAGCAGGGCACTCCGCCCGCCCCCGACGCGTAATCAGCGCCCCTGGCCCGCAACCGCAGGCCAGGGGCGCTTTTCGGACTCGTATACACAGCAGGTATACACCCCGTGTACAGTTCCGCTCATGTCTATCGGTCACACCCTCCTCGGACTCCTGGAGTCCGGCCCCCGGCACGGCTACGACCTGAAGCGGACCTTCGACGAGAAGTTCGGCCAGGACCGTCCGCTGCACTACGGCCAGGTCTACTCGACGATGTCCCGGCTCCTGAAGAACGGACTCGTCGAGGTCGACGGGGTCGAGAGCGAAGGGGGGCCCGAGCGCAAGCGGTACGCCATCACCGACGCCGGGATCACCGACGTCGAGCGCTGGCTCGCGCAGCCCGAGAAGCCGGAGCCGTACCTCCAGTCGACCCTGTACACCAAGGTCGTCCTCGCCCTCCTCACCGATCGCAGCGCCGCCGACGTGCTGGACGCCCAGCGCTCGGAGCACCTGCGGATGATGCGCATCCTCACCGACCGCAAGCGCAAGGGCGACCTCGCCGACCAGCTGATCTGCGACCACGCCCTGTTCCATCTGGAAGCCGATCTGCGCTGGCTGGAACTGACCGCCGCCCGTCTCGGCCAGCTCGCCAAGGTGGTGTCCGCATGATCCCCGAAGGCTCCCTTCTCTCCGCGCACGACCTGCGCAAGACCTACGGTTCGACGCCCGCCCTGGACGGCGCCTCGTTCTCCGTGCACCCGGGGGAGGTCGTCGCCGTGATGGGCCCTTCCGGCTCCGGCAAGTCCACCCTGCTGCACTGCCTGGCCGGGATCATCACGCCCGACTCCGGCACCGTCACCTACGCGGGCCGCGAGCTGTCCGCGATGTCGGACGCCGAGCGCAGCGCCCTGCGGCGCAGCGACTTCGGCTTCGTGTTCCAGTTCGGCCAGCTCGTTCCCGAGCTGACCTGCGTGGAGAACGTGGCCCTGCCGCTGCGGCTCGACGGCGTGAAGCGCAGGACCGCCGAGCGCACCGCCCTGGAGTGGATGGAGCGCCTGGAGGTCGACGACCTCGGCGCGAAGCGCCCCGGGGAGGTCTCCGGCGGGCAGGGGCAGCGGGTCGCCGTGGCCCGTGCGCTGGCCGCGTCCCCGAAGGTGATCTTCGCCGACGAGCCGACCGGCGCGCTGGACTCCCTCAACGGCGAGCGCGTGATGGAGCTGCTCACCGAGGCCGCCCGTTCGGCCAACGTCGCCGTCGTCCTGGTGACCCATGAGGCCCGGGTCGCCGCCTACTCCGACCGTGACGTCACCGTGCGCGACGGCCGGGCCCGCGATCTGGAGCACGCCGGATGACGCTGCTCGCTTCCCGTACCACCCCGACCGGCGAACGGGACCGCCCCGAGCCGCCCTCGCGCGGCGCGGCCACCCTCCGGGACCTCGGCCTCGGAATCCGGTTCGCCGCCGCCGGTGGCCGCGAGGGCTGGATCCGTACGCTGCTGACCGCCGTCGGCGTCGGCCTCGGGGTCGCGCTGCTGCTGCTCGCCTCCTCCGTACCGCATCTGCTGGACGAACGGAACGCCCGCGAGCAGGCCCGCAGCGAGGCACCGCTCTCCGGTTCGCCGGACGGGCGGGCCGCGAAGTCGGACACGTCGGTGGTGCGGATCAACACGACCACCGAGTACCGCGACCGGACCGTCGCGGGATACCTGATGCGCCCGGACGGCTCGAAGCCCGTCCTCCCGCCGGGGGTCGGACGCTTCCCCGGGGCGGACGAGATGGTCGTCTCGCCCGCGCTCAAGGAGCTGCTCGCCGCCCCGGGCAGCGAACTGCTCCGCGAGCGGCTGCCGTACGAGATCACCGGCACGATCGGCGACGCCGGGCTGCGCTCGCCCAACGAGCTCCGCTACTACGCGGGCAGCGACACCCTGACGCCCGCCGCCGGCGGCGAACGGATCTCCGGATACGGGAGCCCCGGCGAGACCGACCCGCTCCCGCCGCTGCTGATCGTGCTGACCGTCATGGTCTGCGTGGTGCTGCTGGTGCCCGTCGCGATCTTCATCGCCACCGCCGTGCGGTTCGGCGGCGACCGGCGCGACCGCAGGCTCGCCGCGCTGCGGCTGGTCGGCGCGGACATCCGGACGACCCGGCGCATCGCCGCCGGGGAGGCGCTGTTCGGCGCGGTGCTCGGGCTGCTGATCGGACTGGCCTTCTTCCTCGTGGGGCGGCAGTTCGTCGGCGCGGTGGAGATCTGGGACGTCAGCGCGTTCCCGGCCGACCTGGTGCCCGATCCGCTGCTGGCGCTGCTGATCACGGTGGCGGTGCCGCTGACCGCCGTGCTGGTCACGCTGGCCGCGATGCGCTCGGTGGTGATCGAGCCGCTCGGTGTCGTACGCCGCGGAAAGGACCGGGGCCGTCGGCTCTGGTGGCGGCTGCTCATGCCGCTCGCCGGTCTGGCGGTGCTCGGATCGACGGGCCGGATCAGCCCGTACGAGTACGCGCCCGTGAAGCCGTTCGCGGTCGCGGCCGGTGCGGTGCTGGTGCTGGTCGGGCTCGCCCTGCTGCTGCCCTGGCTGGTCGAGGCGTGCGTGAACCGGCTGCGCGGCGGCCCGGTGCCCTGGCAGCTCGCCACCCGCAGGCTCCAGCTGAGCAGCGGGGCGGCCTCCCGCGCGGTCAGCGGGGTCACGGTGGCGGTGGCGGGTGCGATCGCGCTCCAGATGATGTTCGCTGCGATGAACGCCGACTTCAACCGGGTGACCGGCCAGGACCCCACGCGGGCCCAGTTCGCCGCGTACTCCGAGGACGTCACGGGCGATGCGGCGACCTCGGCCATCGAGCAGTTCCGCGCCACCAAGGGCGTGGAGGTCGTGATCGGCTCGGTGGAGGCGTACGCGTCCAAGCCCGGTGACTACGCGGACGACGACATCCCGCCCACCACCTCGCTGACCATCGGCACGTGCGACACCCTGCGCGAACTGGCCCGGATCACCTCCTGCGAGGACGGCGACACGTTCGTCGTGCACCCGCGGGGCGACAAGGACATGGCCGACTGGGTCGACCAGACGGCCCGCAAGGGCGAGGTGGTCGAGATCGGCTCCGGGACGGGCAAGCCGCTGCGGTGGACGCTGCCCGCCGACTCCCCGACCGTGCAGGGCCGCCAGGACCCGATGGGCACCCCCCACTGGGGAATCATGGCCACCACCGGCGCGGTCGACGCGGGCAAGCTGCCCGGGGCGCAGATCACCGCCCAGATCCGGGTCGACAGGAGCGTGCCGGACGTCGCCGAGTACGTACGCAACACGGCCGCCCGGATCGATCCCGGCATGCACTTCGTCACCCTCGACTCGGTGGAGCGCGACCGGCAGTACGCCAGCATCCAGACCGGCCTCCAGGTCGGGGCGACCGTGGTGCTGCTGCTGATCGCCGCCTCGATGCTGGTCTCCCAGCTGGAGCAGCTGCGCGAGCGCAAGCGGCTGCTGTCGGTGCTGGTCGCCTTCGGCACCCGGCGTACGACGCTGGGCTGGTCGGTCCTGTGGCAGACCGCCGTTCCCGTGGTCCTCGGCCTGGTGGTCGCGGTCGCGGGCGGGCTCGGTCTCGGCGCGACGCTCACCTGGATGATCGAGAAGAGCGTCTCCGACTGGTGGCTGTTCCTGCCGCTGACGGGGGCCGGTGCGGGGCTGATCCTGCTGGTGACGGTGCTGTCGCTGCCCTCGCTGTGGCGGCTGATGCGGCCGGACGGTCTGCGTACGGAGTAGGGGGTGCCGGTGCGGCCGGGGGGGGGAGCCCGGCCGCACCGGTTTCCGTTCACTCCCCGGAGGCCGCCACCACCCGCACCGGCAGCGGCTTCATCGCTCCCCGCAGCGCGGCCGCGAACTCCTCGAACTCACCGCCCCGCGCCGACCCGGTCCGCATCGCCAGCGCCACCCGCCGGGTGGGCGCCGGGTCCGCGAAGTACCCGGTGGCCAGCGCCTCGTTGCGGCCGGTCTCCACCGTCACCGCGGTGCGCGGCAGCAACGTCACTCCGAGCCCGCCCGCGACCAGCTGGACCAGGGTGGAGAGCCCGGCGGCGGTCGTGGTGACCGGTGCGCCCTGGGTGCGGCCCGCCTCACGGCAGATGTCCAGGGCCTGGTCGCGCAGGCAGTGCCCCTCGTCCAGGAGGAGCAGCGGCAGCTCGCGCAGTGCGTCGCGCGGGATGTCGGCCCGGCCGCCGAGCCAGTGGTCCTGCTCCATGACCAGGACGAAGTCCTCGTCGAACAGCGGGATCTCGGTGACGCCGGGCACCCCGAGCGGCACGGCCAGGAGGAGCAGGTCGAGCCGCCCCGCCGCGAGTCCCTCCAGCAGCGAGGAGGTCTGCTCCTCGTGGACCTGGAGGTCGAGGTCCGGGTAGCGCTCATGGACCAGCCGGAGCACGGTCGGCAGGAGATACGGGGCCACGGTCGGGATCACGCCGAGCCGGAGGACCCCGGTGAACGGCGCCCGGACCGCCTCGGCCTCCTCCATCAGCGCGGCGACGGCGTCCAGCACCGCCCCGGCCCGCACCGCGAGCCGCTCCCCCGCGGGCGAGAGCAGCACCTTGCGCGTCGTACGCTCGATGAGCTGGACACCCAGTGCCTCCTCCAGGGTGGACACGGCCCCCGAGAGTGCGGGCTGACTCATCCCGATTGCTGCCGCGGCGTCCCGGAAGTGCAGATGCTCCGCCACGGCCGCGAAGGCGCGCAGCTGCGACAGGCTGGGCTGCTTGGCGGTCGGCTTACCGGACTGCTTGGGGCGTATGCCCTGTTTACCCTGGCCCACTGATAGGCACCTCCGATCATCACGACCGAGTGTAGCTATTTCCGCGATCAATGCACCCTGTGCCAAGGTGGAACCCGTCCAACCCTCAGGAAGACCCCTCAAAACGGGAATTCCAGACGTTCCAAGGAGAGCGCGTGCTCACTGTCGGTGACAAGTTCCCCGAGTTCGACCTGACCGCTTGTGTTTCGCTGGAGAGCGGCAAGGAGTTCGAGCAGATCAACCACAAGACCTACGAGGGCAAGTGGAAGATCGTCTTCGCGTGGCCGAAGGACTTCACCTTCGTGTGCCCCACCGAGATCGCCGCTTTCGGCAAGCTGAACGAGGAGTTCGCCGACCGGGACGCCCAGATCCTCGGCTTCTCCGGTGACTCCGAGTTCGTGCACCACGCCTGGCGCAAGGACCACCCGGACCTGACCGACCTGCCCTTCCCGATGCTGGCCGACTCGAAGCACGAGCTCATGCGTGACCTCGGCATCGAGGGCGAGGACGGCTTCGCCCAGCGCGCCGTCTTCATCGTCGACCAGAACAACGAGATCCAGTTCACGATGGTGACCGCCGGTTCCGTGGGCCGTAACCCCAAGGAGGTCCTGCGGGTCCTCGACGCCCTCCAGACCGACGAGCTGTGCCCGTGCAACTGGACCAAGGGCGAGAACACCCTCGACCCGGTCGCGCTCCTCTCGGGCGAGTGAGCTGACAGCGACATGGCTCTCAACGAACTCAAGTCCGCCATACCGGACTTCGCCAAGGACCTGAAGCTGAACCTCGGTTCGGTCATCGGCAACAGCGAGCTCCCGCAGCAGCAGCTGTGGGGCACCGTGCTGGCCTGCGCGATCGCCTCGCGTTCGCCGAAGGTGCTGCGCGAGCTGGAGCCCGAGGCGAAGGCCAACCTCTCCGCCGAGGCCTACGCCGCGGCGAAGTCGGCCGCCGCGATCATGGCGATGAACAACGTCTTCTACCGCACCCGGCACCTGCTGTCGGACCCGGAGTACGGGACGCTCCGCGCGGGTCTGCGGATGAACGTCATCGGCAACCCGGGCGTGGAGAAGGTCGACTTCGAGCTGTGGTCGCTCGCCGTCTCCGCGATCAACGGCTGTGGCCAGTGCCTGGACTCGCACGAGCAGGTGCTGCGCAAGGCAGGCGTGGACCGTGAGACCATCCAGGAAGCCGTCAAGATCGCTTCGGTGATCCAGGCGGTCGGTGTGACCCTCGACGCCGAGGCCGTACTCGCCGAGTAGTCACACCGCACCACCCCTGCGTACGGGAAGAGCCCCGAGGACGACCGACCGTCCTCGGGGCTCTTTTCCGTCTTCGTCCAAGCGCTAGTCCTGCGGCGGCCGGTCGTCGGGGGCGCGTCCGGCCGGGCCCTCCTGGACCTCACCGCTCCGGGTCTCACCGCCCCGGACCTCCGCACTCCCGGTGGCGGCCCCCGACGTGGCGTGTGCCGGGCGCATCGACAGGGCGGTGGAACCGTGGCGTCCGCCGGTCTCACGCGGTGAGCCGAAGGAGTCCGGCTGGGCGTACGAGCGCAGATAGCCGACCACCGTGTTGGTCACGGCGACCAGCGGTACGGCCACCACCGCGCCGCCGATGCCCGCGACCAGGCCGCCCGTCGCCACCGCGAGGACCACCGCGAGCGGGTGCACCCGGACCGCGCGGCCGAGGATGAACGGCTGGAGGATGTGGCCCTCGATCTGCTGCACCGCGAGGACCACCACCAGCACCATCAGCGCGGTGAACACGCCCTCGGTGACCAGCGCGACGACCACCGCCAGTGCCCCGGAGACCACGGCGCCGAGCAGCGGGATGAAGGCGAACAGGAAGATGAACACGGCCAGCGGCACCGCGAGCGGCACATTGAGGAAGTAGAGCCCGAGCCCGATGAACACGGCGTCGATCAGGGCGACGAGCACTGTGCCCCGCACATAGGCGGTGAGGGTGCGCCAGGCGCGCGGACCGGCCCCGGCGACCCCGGGCCGGGCCTGGGCGGGCACCAGCTTGAGCGTCCACTGCCAGATGCGCTTGCCGTCGTAGAGCAGGAAGAGCGTCGAGAACATCGCCAGCAGCAGCCCGGTGAGGAACTCCACCATCACCGTGACGCCCTGGAGCCCGGCGGAGGTGATCTCCTCGGTGTTGGTGCCGATGGTGTCGCTGAGGTTCTTGGCGATGTCGTTGATCTGCGACTCGGTGACATGGAACGGGCTGTCCAGCAGCCAGCGCTTCAGCTCGTCGATACCGTCGCGGACCCGGTCGGAGAGCGTGTCCAGGTTGTCCATCACCTGCCACACCACGAACCAGCCGACCAGCCCGATGATGACGAAGCCGAGCACGGCGGTCACGGCGGTGGCGAGTCCGTGCGGCAGCCCGAACCGCTTGAGCCGGACCACGGTCGGCTGGAGCATCGCGGTGACGAGCAGCGCGGCCGCGAAGGCGAGGACGACCAGCTGCACGGCGCTGATCACCTGCATCAGCACCCAGAGGGTCCCCGCGAGGACGAGCAGCCGCCAGCCCGCCTCGGCCGCGACCCGCATCCCCCACGGGATCGCCGCGACCGGATCGGGCTTGGCCGCCACGGAGGGGGCGTACGAGGGCGGCGCGGGCACCTGCCCGGAAGCCGCCTCACTCTCCGCGACGTCGACGGCCGGGTCGCCCGCCACCACGACAGTCCCGGCCACCACCCCGGCCCCGGGGCGCGGAACGGGCTCCTCCGGATCATCCGAAGCGGCGGCCTGCGCCCGCTGTCGCTCCAGGCGCGCGCCCAGCTCGGTCAGTTCGGCCCCGAAGCGGCCCAGCCAGCCCGGCAGTTTCGACATGCTCTCGTTCCTTCCCCCATCGTGGCTCCCCAGCGTTCTCGGGGCCACCAGGATGCGACCGTACAACGCGCGAGGCCCCTCACCGTCCTGACGGTGAGGGGCCTCGCAAGGTTGAGTGCGCGGAGATACCGGGCCGCGCGCTCCTCCTCTAGTACCAGTTGTTGGCCTGCCAGAAGGACCAGGCGCCGCACGGGCTGCCGTAACGGTTGTCCATGTAGCTGAGGCCCCACTTGATCTGGGTGGCCGGGTTGGTCTGCCAGTCGGCGCCGGCGGAGGACATCTTGTGGCCCGGCAGGGCCTGCATCAGTCCGTACGCACCGGAGGACGGGTTGACCGCACGGTAGTTCCAGGTCGACTCGTGGTTCACGATGTTGCTGAAGCACTGGAACTGATCGGCGGGCACCATCTGACGGGCCATCGCCTGCACCTGGGCCACGCTGTACGAGCCCTGCGCGGCGAACGAGGAGGCGTCGCGGACGGAGGACCGGCTGGCGCGCTCGGCGGCGTCCTTCTCCTTCTTCGCCTTCTCCGCGGCCTGGCGCTCGGCCTCGGCCTTCTCCTCGGCCGCCGCCTTCTTGGACTTGGCGTCCTTGGCCGCCTGGAGGCGGGCCGACTCCTCGGCCGACTTCTTGGCAGCGGCGTCGGCGGCGGATGCCTGGGCGTCGGCCTGCTGCGTCAGCGAAGCGGTCTGCACCTGGGCCTGCTGGCCCGCGGGGATGTCTGCGAGCAGCGTGGTGTCGGCTGCGGCCGCCTCGAAGTTGTTGTCGTCAGCGGCGGGAGCGCCGCCCGAAGCAACGCCTACGACGGCGCCTACGGTGGTGACCGCAGTGGCAGATGCCACGGCGAACCCCCGGACCGAGATCCGGCTCACATGATGTCCTTCCAGCATCGCCCGCTTAGGTGACCTCGCGGGCGCAATCGTGCCCCTGGCACTGGCCTCCCTACTGCGTGGGTCACGGGAGGCACGGGCCCGTTGGGCAACCCCCGTGAAGGGGCTGCCGCGTGGTGCTCGCGGGCGGCATACGGACGTCATGTGTTGAGTTGTGTGGTGCGTGGCGCCTCTGGAGGTGCCCAAGTGCCGTATGCGGGGCCTGACGGAAGCAAGACTCTGCCGGACAGGGCCACCGGGAGGCAATTCTGTGCTGGGTGGGAAAGGTCACACCCCGTTTGGGTCACCGGTTTTGTGGAAATGACGGCGCAGCACAATGCCGCCCGGCTAAGCTGCTTGGCTTGCCGGGCGGCATCAATGGGGCATGCGGGTCAGATCTGGCCTTCCTCCAGCATTTCGGTCACCAGCGCAGCGATCCGTGAACGCTCGGACCGGGTGAGCGTGACGTGGGCGAACAGCGGATGACCCTTCAGCTTCTCGACGACGGCGACGACTCCGTCGTACCGGCCGACCCGGAGGTTGTCCCGCTGGGCGACGTCGTGGGTGAGCACGACACGCGAATTCGTCCCGATCCGGGACAACACGGTCAGCAGGACGTTCCGTTCGAGTGACTGCGCCTCGTCCACGATCACGAACGCGTCGTGCAGCGAGCGGCCGCGGATATGGGTGAGCGGCAGGACCTCCAGCATCCCGCGCCCGAGCACCTCCTCGATGACCTCGCGCCCGGCGACCGCCGAGAGCGTGTCGAAGACGGCCTGCGCCCAGGGGCTCATCTTCTCGGCCTCGCTGCCGGGGAGATAGCCGAGCTCCTGCCCGCCCACCGCGTACAGCGGCCGGAAGACCATCACCTTCTTGTGCTGCCGACGCTCCAGCACCGCCTCCAGGCCCGCGCAGAGCGCCAGCGCCGACTTGCCGGTGCCGGCCCGGCCGCCCAGCGAGACGATGCCGACGTCGCCGTCGAGCAGCAGGTCGAGGGCGATCCGCTGTTCGGCGCTGCGGCCGTGGATGCCGAAGGCGTCCCGGTCGCCCCGCACGAGCCGTACGTTGCCGTCGGCCGTCACCCGGCCGAGCGCCTTGCCGCGCTCGGACTGGAGGACCAGGCCGGTGTGGACGGGCAGGTCGGCGGCCTCGGGGACGTACAGCCTCTCCTCACCGAACAGCAGGTCGACCTGCTCCCCGGAAAGGGATAGTTCACCCATTCCGGTCCAGCCGGAGTCGGTGATGGCGAGCTCCGCGCGGTACTCCTCGGCGAGGAGGCCGACGGAGGACGCCTTGATGCGCAGCGGCAGATCCTTGGAGACGACCGTGACGTCGAACCCCTCGGCCTGAAGGTTGCGTGCGACCGCGAGAATCCGTGAGTCGTTGTCCCCCAACCGGTAGCCGGCGGGCAGGACGCCGGGATCGGAGTGGTTGAGTTCGACACGGAGCGTCCCGCCCAGATCCCCGAGCGGGATCGGGGCGTCCAGTCGGCCGTACCGGACCCGGAAGTCGTCCAGCAGACGCAGGGCCTGCCGGGCGAAATACCCGAGTTCGGGATGGTGCCGTTTGGCCTCCAGCTCCGTGACCACCACGATCGGGAGCACGACTTCGTGCTCGTCGAAGCGGGCCATCGCGCCTGGGTCGGCCAGCAGGACGCTGGTGTCGAGAACATAGGTGCGCCGGTCGGGCATGCGGCGCTTAGTGCTGGTCACCACGGAAGGACGTACCCCCTCGGACGAGGTCGGGGAGTGCGACAGACGGTCGCGGAGCTTCCCGAAGGGAGAGGACGGACCGGGTTCTGGCCCCTGTGCGCGGGCCGAACCACGGCCTCCGCGTCGGCCGCACGCTGTGTACGGTCCTTCGTGTGCAAAGGGCCTCCCGGGCGAGCGGGCTGGGTGCCGCTCACTTGGATGCGACATCCGCCTGGTTGATGACCGGATGTCGCCCTGTCAGAGGTATTCCCTTCATCCCGGGAAGCCATGCCGCTGCATATGACACGGTGTGGAGAAGTCCCGGTGGACGCGCGATGACTCCCCTCTATATAGGGGAGTCGTCCCTGTGGGCCGTTCAGGCGCCGTAGCGCCGGTGGCGGGCGGCGTAGTCGCGCAGGGCCCGCAGGAAGTCGACCTTGCGGAAGGCGGGCCAGAAGACCTCGCAGAAGTAGTACTCCGAGTGGGCGCTCTGCCAGAGCATGAAGCCGGAGAGCCGCTGTTCGCCGCTCGTCCGGATCACCAGGTCGGGATCGGGCTGGCCGCGGGTGTAGAGGTGCTCGGAGATCAGGTCGGTGGAGACGACCTCGGCCAGCTCCTCGAAGGTGGTGCCCTTCGCCGAGTGCTCCAGAAGCAGGGAGCGCACCGCGTCCGCGATCTCCTGGCGGCCGCCGTAGCCGACGGCGACGTTCACGATTATCCCGTCGATGCCGGACGTCGACTCCTCGGCCTCCTTGAGCACCGTCTGCGTCTCCGGCGGGAGCAGATCGAGCGTGCCGACGTGGTGGACGCGCCAGCGCCCGTCCGCGGCGAGATTGCGCACGGTGTTCTCGATGATGCGCAGCAGCGGCTTCAGCTCGTGCTCGGGCCGGTCGAAGTTGTCCGTGGACAGCATCCAGAGGGTGACGACCTCGACATCGGTCTCGGTGCACCAGCCGAGCAGCTCGGAGATCTTGTCCGCACCAGCCTGGTGGCCCTGCACGGCCGATCCGCCGGAGGCCTTGGCCCACCGCCGGTTGCCGTCGAGGATGACCCCGATGTGCTTCGGCACCTGGTCGTGGTCCAGGCGGCCTTCCACCCGGCGCGCGTAGAGCCTGTACACCAGGTCGCGGAAGTTCACTGCGTTCACCCTCTCGGTTCCGTGCGGGCCCGGGGCCCGCCCTCCCCGTCGCCGGGGGTCCGGGGGCCACCCCCGCGGGGGAGCGCTGCACGGTCCGCGCGCGCGGGCATGAGCCGCGCCGCACATCGGCATTCCCCGAAGCCGCCACATTACTGCGATCGGGTCACGGGGGCCCAACCCGGCCTGTCACAAGTCCGTGATAAGGAGGGAAACGTGACTGATTACCTCTCCCCCGACCTGTATTACCGCGCCGACGGTTCGCGCTACGACTCCATGGAGTACCGCCGGACCGGGCACAGCGGCCTCAAGCTGCCCGCCCTGTCGCTGGGCCTGTGGCACAACTTCGGCGACGACCGGACCCTGGACTCCCAGCGGGCGATCCTGCGCCGCGCCTTCGATCTCGGGGTCACCCACTTCGACCTGGCCAACAACTACGGCCCGCCGCCCGGCTCGGCCGAGCTGAACTTCGGCAAGCTCTTCGCGCAGGACTTCGCCCGATACCGGGATGAACTGGTCATTTCCACCAAGGCCGGCTATCTGATGCACCCCGGCCCGTACGGCGAGTGGGGCTCCCGGAAGTACCTGCTGTCCTCGCTCGACGCCTCCCTCAAGCGCATGGGCGTCGACTACGTCGACATCTTCTACTCGCACCGCTTCGACCCGCAGACCCCGCTGGAGGAGACGATGGGCGCCCTGGCGTCCGCCGTGCAGCAGGGCAAGGCGCTGTACGTGGGCGTCTCCTCGTACAACGCGGAGCAGACCGCCGAGGCGGCCGGGCTGCTGAGGGAGATGGGCGTCCCGGCCCTGATCCACCAGCCGTCCTACTCCATGATCAACCGCTGGATCGAGGACGACGGCCTGCTCGACACCCTGGAGGCGGCGGGCATGGGCTGCATCTCCTTCGTGCCGCTCGCGCAGGGCCTGCTCACGAACAAGTACCTGAAGGGCATCCCGGAGGGCTCGCGCGCCACCCAGGGCAAGTCCCTCGATCCGGGCCTGCTCTCCGACGAGGTGGTCCGCCGCCTCAACGGGCTCAACGACATCGCGCGGAGCCGGGGCCAGTCGCTCGCCCAGCTCGCCATCGCGTGGGTGCTGCGCGACAGCCGGATGACCTCGGCGCTGATCGGCGCGTCGAGCGTGAAGCAGCTGGAGGAGAACGTCGCGGCGCTGGCGGGCCCGGCGCTGACCGCAGAGGAGCTGAAGGAGATCGACACCTTCGCCGTGGACACTGCGGGTACGAACATCTGGGCCGGGCGCGGCTGACGCGTGGTCAACGGGGCCGCCGCAGAAGGGGGCTTCCGTGGACAGGAAAAAACGGGCCGGTCCGTGGGGGGGGGGGATACGGACCGGCCCGAGGGGGGGTTTCCACCATAACCCTTCGTAAGTGATATCGCGCGCCACGCCACTCCACAATTACTCTCCGGATTCACCGGACTCCCTTCCGAGCACGGCGCACGCACCCCGGTGCCTGCGCTTCCCGGGGCAGGTTGAGGACAGACCCTGACCGGAAGGGGCTCTACGTTCGAGGTATGACGACACGAGCCCGTGCGACCGTGACCGTGAGCTGGCCCGAGGCGAACACCCGACGGCTGGCCCGCCAGCACCTGGCCGCTCCCGCCCCCTCCGCGTCTGCCTCCGCCTCCCCGGCGGAGGCGGTCGGCGCGATGCTCGGCGCGCATGCCCAGGTGCTGTCGGCGGCCGAGCTGTCGGTAGGGCTGCGGGGCGACGGACTGACCCGTACGGACGTGCGTGCGGCGCTGTGGGCGGAGGGGACCGGTGAGTCCGGGCGGACCACCCTGGTGAAGACGTTCGGGCCGCGCGGCACGGTGCATCTCCTGCCCGTGGCGGACCTGTCCCTGTGGACCGGCGCGCTGTCCGCCGTACCGACGGGCCCGAACCTCTTCTCCAAGGACGCCCGGATGACCCCGGACCAGGTGGAGGCGGTCGTCGCGGCGGTCGGGGACGCGTTGCAGGGGGTGGAGCTCACGGTCGACGAGCTCTCCGACGAGGTCGTCGCGCGGACCGGTCCATGGGCCGGGGACCTGGTGATGCCCGCCTTTCAGACGATGTGGCCGCGCTGGCGGCAGGTCCTGCACCTGGCGGGCCACCGGGGCGCCCTCGCCTACGCCCCGAACCGGGGCCGGAAGGCGACGTACACCAACCCCGGGTGCACCCCGATGCCCGGCCCCGCGGCGCTGGCGGCCCTGGTCGAGCGGTACCTGTACGCGTACGGGCCCGCGACCCCCGCCCACTTCGCCCGGTGGCTCGCCGCGCCGAAGCGCTGGGCGGCCGAGCAGTTCGCCTCGTCGGCCGCGTCGGGGGCGATCGAGGAGGTGGAGTTCGCGGACGAGGGGTCCGCCTGGGTGGTGGCGGGCGATACGGACTTCCCGGACGAGCCGGCGCGGGGCGTGCGGCTGCTCCCGTACTTCGACGCGTTCACGATCGCCTCGCACCCCCGGGAGCGGCTGTTTCCCGGCACCGCGTACGAGCGGGCGCTCGGCGGCGGGCAGGCGGGGAACTACCCGGTGCTGCTGGTGGACGGCACGGTGGCCGGGGTCTGGCACCAGCGCCGCTCGGGCCGCCGGATCGCGGTGACGGTGGAACCCCTGAAGCCGCTGCCGGCGCCCCGGCTGCGGGACCTGGAGGAGCAGGTGGAGCGGGTGGCCGCGATCATGGAGGGAACGGCGGAGCTGACGGTGGGTACGGTGACGGTGGGACCGCACGCGTAGGAATGCGGGAGGGGTGCGGGAGCGGCGTACGGATCGTGCGTACGGGCCTCCCTCCGGATCAGGGGTGGCTCCCTGCGGATCAGGGGTGCTGGTCGAAGCGGACCGCCATCGTCTCCCCGGCCTCGACCACGAAGTCCCCTTCCTGGCACCGGATCACGGCCTGCACCACCTCCCCGTTCGCGTGCCTGCGCTCCCGGGTGCCGACGACCGTCCAGGCTCCCCCGTACGGCACGGGCGGTAACAGGGCGGGCGGGGCGTGCTGCCACTGGCTCGCCGGTACGCACCAGTCGGGCAGCCGGGGCCAGGCTCCGGGGGTGACCCGGAGCGTCCCGTCGGAGGCACAGGTCAGCAGCACGGACTGGCCCTCCGCGAGCACGAACTCGACGGCCTCCGGCTCACCCGCGCGCCCCTCGGGCCGGTAGTAGACCCCGAGGACGGCGGTGATCCGGGACCCCGTGAGCCAGTCGGCGTTGCCGTGCCGCGGGCGCCCGGTCCGCGCCGCACAGTCCTCCCGCTCCAAGGGCATGGCCACTCCCACTCCTTCGCTTCGCCGTGCGTGCTCCCGTCGAGTAGGACGGCGGCACCCGCGATCCCGTTGCCTCCGAGGCAGGAGTGAACTGGCGTCCGGGGTAGGCAGGTTGACCGGGAGGCGGTCTCCCGGTCCGGTCACCGACCGTACCCCCGGGCCGGTCACCCCGGCTTGCGGGCCTCGATCAGGAAGCGGGTCGTGTGGGCGAGGAAGGGCCCCTCGTCCTCGATCCTGCGGTGCAGGGCGGCGAGTTGGGGCAGGTACCCCTCGACGGTGAACCCGGGCACCATCCAGATCACCTTGCGCAGGAAGTAGACGACCGCGCCGATGTCGAAGAACTCGGTGCGCAGGCTCTCGGCCCGCAGGTCCACCAGCTCAAGACCGGCCGCCGTCGCGGCGGCGCGCGCGTCCTCGGGGTCACGGGCCCGGCGCACCTCGGGCGGCTGCGGGCCGAGGAAGAACTCGACGAGTTCGAAGACGCTCGCCGGTCCGACCTGCTGTGAGAAGTACGTACCGCCGGGGGTCAGGACGCGGGCGATCTCCGCCCACCAGGTGGTCACCGGATGACGGCTGACGACGAGGTCGAAGGCGGCGTCACCGAAGGGCAGCGGCGGTTCGTCCTCGTCCGCGACGACAACCGCGCCCAGAGGATGCAGGAGCGCGGTGGCGCGGGCGATGTTCGGCGGCCAGGCCTCGGTGGCCACGGTCACCGGCGGAAGCTTCGGTGCGGCGGCCAGCACCTCGCCGCCCCCGGTCTGCAGGTCGAGCGCGGCACGGGCCCGGCCGAGCCGGTCGGCCATCGCGCGGGCGTAGCCCCAGGAGGGTCGCTGCTCGGTGGCCCGCCCGTCGAGCCAGGAGAAGTCCCAGCCGTCGACGGGGACGGCGGCCGCCTCGGCGACCAGGGCCTCGAACCGGTCGCGGGAGGCGGCGGAGGAAAACGGGAGGGGGGTGGACTCTTCGGGCATAGGGAAATCGTGTCAGGTGGGGCAGGGGTACGCGAACGGATTCCGGGGCCGGGCCCGCGACGACCGGTCGGCACCCGCGGACAGCCGTCGCCCCCCGGACGAGCGGGCGCGCGCCGGACCTGGCGCACGTCCCGCTCGGGCGTCAGGCGGCGAGGGCTCCGAGCAGCAGCCCGGACAGTGCCCCGGCGATCATGAACGGGCCGAACGGGATGCCCGTCCTGCGCCCCGCCCGGCGCAGGATCACCAGCCCCAGTCCGTACGCCGCCCCGAACAGGAACCCGGCGAACCCGCCGACGAACAGCACCGCCCAGCCGTACCAGCCGAGCGCCACGCCCAGGGCGAGGGCGAGCTTCACGTCACCGAAGCCCATGCCGTTCGGGTTGATCAGGAAGAGCAGGAAGTAGAAACCGCCCAGGGCCAGACCGCCCAGCAGCCCGGAGGTCCAGGAACCCGCGTGTCCGGGGAACAGGGCCGCGCCGCCGAGCAGCAGGACGGCCGCACCGGCCAGGGGCAGGGTCAGCGGGTCGGGGAGCCGGTGGACGCGCCGGTCGACGACGGCGAGGAGCACGGCGACGGGGGCCAGCGCCAGCCATCCGAACAACTCGGGCCGGGCCCCTGTGGCGGCGGCCAGCACGACACAGGCGAGCACGGTGACCAGGGGGGCGAGGACGCCGGGGGCGTAGGAGGCGCAGGAGGCGTAGTGCCTACGGGGAGGCGGACCGGTGCCGGGACGGGTGCCGGTCGCCTCGGTGCCGTCCGCATCGGTGCAGACCGCCTCGATGCCGTCCGTGTCGGCGTCGGCGGGCGCTTCCGGGGCCGTGGCGCAGGGCGTGCAGCGGGCCGGGCCGAGCCAGCCGCCCGCCGGCCCGGTGAGCGGATGACCGGCGGGGCACGCGGTACGCCAGGGCTCCTCCGGCGCGACGGCGAACCGGTAGGCGGCACGCGGGATCAGCAGTCCGGTGGCGGCACCCCAGACAGCGGCGAGGGCGAGCAACGCGACGTCCACGGGGCGACCCTAATCCCGGTTGCCGCCAGGGGTCTTGGGCCCGGGGACCCATGCGTGGCCTTGGGGGCCCATGCGTGGCCGTCAGGGCCCCGCGCGGGGCCGCCGGGGGCTACGGTCGGTGCCCATGTGGACAAGGACATGGCGCGACGGAGACGGAACGCTCACGGTCGGCGCGAACTCCGGCGAGGGGCCCCGGGAGGTACCGCTGCGGATAGCGGCCTCGTACCGGGCACGCACCCGGGGGCTGCTCGGGCGGGACGGGATCGAGGGGGCGCTGATGCTCACCCCGTGCGGGAGTGTGCACACCTTCCGGATGCGGTTTCCCATCGATGTGGCTTATCTGGACCGGAAGTTCAGGGTGCTGGCGGTCCGCACGATGAAGCCGGGCCGCCTGGGCCTGCCCCGGCTGCGGGCCCGGCACGTAGTGGAGGCGGAGGCCGGGATGATGGAGCGGTGGGGGGTGCGCCCGGGCGTACGGGTGGAGCTGCGGGCGGCGGGCACCCCGTAGGCGTACGGCGGGCCGGGGCGGCCTACGGCGGGCCCGCGCCGAGCAGGGTCCAGGCTCCGTAACCGGCCGACAGGCAGGCGAGCACGGCGAGGACGGCTGCCGCGCGCCCGGTCGTCCGCAGCCGCATCAGGGCGACGGCGGGCGGCAGGAGCAGCGGGAACGCGGGCATCATCAGGCGCGGCCGGGAGCCGAAGTACCCGGCGCCGATCAGCGAGATGACGACGATCGCAAGGGTGTAGACGAGGACGGGGAGCGGCTGCCGCTGCCGTACGCAGAGCACCACGAGCCACCCGAGCAGCCCGAGCGCCGCGCACAGCCCGAGGGCGGCGGGCCACGGGAGACCGGCGATGAAGGAGGCGAGGGCGCGGCCGCCGTCGATGTTGTTGCCCCACTGCGCCTGGACGTCGAAGTACGCGAACGGGCTGCCTTCTCGTACGGCCACGAACACGACGTACGCCAGCCAGCCCAGCGGAGCGAGCGCCACGCCCGCGATCATCCGGCCGTTGCGGCGGAGGACCGGACCGGCACCGCCTCCGGCACGGCACTCCCGTACGAGGGTGACGGCGGCGGTGATCGCCAGGGCCGCGATGAGGGCGGCCGCCGACGGCCGGGTGAGCCCCGCCAGTACGCACAGGGCACCGGCCGCGATCCAGCGGCCGGTCAGGACGGCGTACAGCGTCCAGGCGGCCAGCGCGGTGAAGAGCGTCTCGGTGTATGCCATCGACTGGACGAACGCCGTCGGATACACCCCCCACAGCGCGGCCAGCACCACCCCCGTGCGCCGCCCGTGAAGGTGCGCGCCGACGGCGAAGACGCCCCAGGCCGCGAGCAGCCCGGCCGACCAGGCGACCAGGAGTCCGGCGCCGCCGGGGGTGAGCGGAGTCACCTCGGAGATGCCGCGTTCCAGAGCGGGGAGGAGGGGGAAGAAGGCCAGGTCGGAGTGGAGGGCGCCGTCGGGGAGCGTGACGGTGTACCCGTATCCGTCCTCGGCGATGCGCTGATACCAGACGGAGTCCCAGCGTCCGCTGAGCCGCGTGAGTGCGTCCTTCCCGGTGGCCGAGGCGGCTGCCCAGAGGACCAGGAGCCCCAGGGCCCGCACGGCGGCGTAGACCGCGAGGGCGGGCGCGGCGGCCCGGAGCGCGGCGGTGGCCCGGGGCCCGGGAGCGATGGACCTCGGGGCCGGGGCGTCGGGCGTCCGGGTACGGAGCTGGTTGTCGGACATACGGCCGATTATGACGCCGATGTCGGACACTCCTGGACGGCGGAAGGCCGGGCGCGCGGCTGGGCACGCGAGGCGGCGGACGTTGGGCGCGCGGCTGGGCATGCGAGGCGGGGGACGTTGGGGGCGCGGGGTGGGGGCACGGGGGGCGCGCGAGGTGGGGTGCTGAGGGTCACACGCCGAGCACCGCGTTCCCGAACACCTTCCAGGGCGAGATCTCCACCGCGTCCATGACAGCCAGCTGGGGGTGGCGGGCCGCCGTCTCGCCGCGTACGGCGACAGCGTCGGGCCAGGCGTCGAGGTGGGCGGTGCCGTCGATGACGACACCGTCCCAGTCGGTGGCGCCGGTCGCGCCGCTCCTGTCGACGACGAAGCCGATGCAGAGCACGGACGCCCGCCCGATCGTCCGCCGGATGGCGTTCACCGCGTGCTCCCGCTCCGGTGCGGGCAGCTCCCCGACGGAGAACTCGACGGCGACGACGCCGGCCCGCGCCCGCCGGATGCGCACCAGGAGGTCGAGGTCCCCGTCCGCCCACAGCCGGAAGCCGACCTCCTGAAGCCGCTGGAGCCCGGCGACGGACAGCAGCTGTTCACGCGTGACCGGCGAACGAGCGCCGGAGGACGCGGAGTCGAGGCTGACGAGGACGATGCGGCCGGTCACCGGGTGCGCCGGACGGAGCCCCTCCGCCTCCAGGTCCCCCAGGAGCGCCCGGGCGTCCGGCCGGGACCAGCCCAGGTGGTACGAGTAGAAGAATCCGGCGCTCATCGACGCCCCACCCCATCACACGTCATCACGGTGTCGTGGTCGGCGACCACCGGCACCACCGAGCGTACTGAGCGGCGGCCGGGGTGGCATGGGCCCCCGGACCCACGGGCGGCCCAAAAGCGGAGCATCCGGCGAACAATTGACACAACCCGCCTCCGTTCCACTGGACTTGGGCCCATCTTTGGGACCGGGGACCCGGGCCGTCGCGGCATCCCGGCCGTACGCTCTCGACCGTCGGACAACATGCGCGGGGTCGGATCCGGGTTCGGGTCCCACACCCGGGGAGAGGGTGCGGTGTGAGCGGTGGCGGCGGTGACGGACGCGGCGGAGGCGGTGGCTCCGTTGCGCACGGCCAACAGGACGGCCGGCTCTTCGCGTTGACGCGGAGCTGGGTGGCGGGCGCGCTCGTCTATCTCACCGCCGGGCTGCTGGTGAGCCGGATCCTGCTCGGACTACTGGGCACCGAGGCCCGGTTGGACACCTTCGGCTGGCGGCTGGCCCTGATCCACCTGCCCGCGCTCGCCGTGACGCTGCTGACGGTCCTGGCCGCGGCCCGCGTGCTCCCGGACGAGTACCGCGCGGCCTCCCGCCCGCTGTATCTGCTCGCCACCCTCACCGTACCGCTGGGCGGGCTGCTGTACGGCTTCGCCGTCTCGTGGGACGTGGTGGGGATCGAGGGGGTCCTCATGCCCGCGGTCTCGCTGGCGGCGGGGGCGGCGTCCGGGGTGGCGGTCGACCGGCTGGTGGCGGAACGCGCCACCCGGCCCCCGCCTCCGCCGCCGTCGTACTCGTACAACTGGCGTGACGGCGGCGCGACGGCGATGGAGTACCTGGGCGTCGTCGTCCTCGTAGTGCTGCTGATCGGCGCGATGGCGATGGCCGGGGCCGGCGGGCAGATCGGCGAGCGCATCCGGTGCGCGGTCACCTCCCTGGCGGGCGGCGGCTCGTGCGGCGGGGGCGGCCAGGACCCCGAGGCGCGGCCGAGGACGGACGCGGACTACGAGCCGAAGATGTGCCAGATCTCCTCCATCTCCGACACCGCGGGGGGCAAGGTCAAGATCGGCTGGTTCGAGTGGGGCCAGGAGTACGGCTTCCAGCAGAAGGTCTCCCAGGCGAACACCGATGTGAACGGGGACGGCAAGGTCGACGGCAACGACAAGATCGTCTCCATGACCTTCACGGACGCGGCCTCCGCCGGGGTCACCGCCAGTACGCCCGGCGTCAAGCTCGGGAGCCTCGGTAAGGCGGATGTCGACATCGGCGGCGGCATCAAGATCACCAACGGTGACACCTGGATCTTCGCGAGCGAGGAAGAGGCTCAGCAGATGCGGGACGACATCGAGGAAATGAAGATGTGGGAGACCTCCACGAAGCACAGCGGGGCGTACGGCGGGGGCTGGTACTCCGCGATGAAGTGGGGGGAGAAGAAGGAGGAGGTCGAGCGGAAGATCGGCAACAAGAAGATCTCCTACTCGACCATCGGTCTCGACGCCTACGCCGACGGCGGCCTGTCCGTCAAGGGCGGAGACGAAGACGAGCTGGGCGCCAAGCTGGGCGGCAAGGCGAAGTTCTCGCCCGAGGTGACGATCACCAAGGACGACGTGAACGGCAACGAGTCGTACACGTACACCGCCAAGCTCGAACTGGAGGGCAAGGCCACCGGGAACGTGGGCCCGGTCAAGGGGACCGTGGGCGCCAAGCAGAACCGCACCGGTGCCATCACCGTCACCCGCGACCAGAAGACCGGGAAGATCGTCCGTATCGACATGACGCAGACCGTGGAGAACGGTTCGACGTCCGGCAAGGTCGAGGTGGGCGGCGACAACGGAGAGAGCGGCCAGGACAAGCGCGGAGGCAAGGGCAGCGCATCCGACTCCTCAAGCGAGACCGGTATCGACGTGGTGACGAACTCGATCGTCTTCGGCAAGGAGACGGACGCGGCGACCGAGGCCGAGCGCGCGATCGCCGAACAGTGGCTGGACGGCTCCGGCAACAACACCGCCCCGTTCGAGTACCTCTTCGGCGACCAGGGCATGGACTCCCGCCCGCAGGGCAACGATCCTTTCCGGCAGCTGATGTTCGAGGACGGCCTGTCGAGCACGATGCGGTATCTCGGCGAGAGCGACGCCCAGGAGTTCGGCTTCGAGATCTCGCTCGGGATGAGCCTCGGCTTCTCCCTCTCCTCCGAGGAGAAGAAGGAGACACTGGCGGACGCACGGTTCCTCGGGGCCCCGCAGGGCGACCGGCGCACGTATCTCCCGTACAGCTACTGCGCGAACTGACCGGAAGGACGTGAGGGGCGGTGACAAGGGCGATGGGGACCAGGACGCGGACGACCCGGGCGCGCGGGACGGTGGTGGCCGTCCTGGGGGCGGCCCTGCTGCTCACCGGGTGCGGCGGCGACGGCTCAGAGGGCACGGCGGAGGTGCCCGAGGGCTGGGGCACGCTGGACACCAAGAGCCTCAGCGTCGGCTACCCGAAGAACGAGGGGTACGCCGAGCAGCCGGCGGCCGAGCGCGCGAAGAGCAACGCCGCTGTCGCGCTCAAGGAGGAGAAGGGCATCCGTACCGGCATGGTCTCGGTCCAGCTGGACTTCGCCACCGGCGTGCGCGACGCGGCCGGGGCGGCGGCCGCCGCGGGCGCGGGCATCGGCCTGGGCTCCACCCGCAAGGCCACGGAGGACGTACGCCTCGCGGGCCCGGCGAGCGCCCGCGAGGCCCGCGATGCCCGTCGGATCGACTACGACTTCACGGCGGACGGCCGCGAGTCCACCCCGAACGCCGGTACACCGATGACGGGCGTGCTGGTCGCCGGGGTGGACTCGAAGGGCGTGCCGTTCGTGGTCCGTCTCAACGCGGTGAAGGACGCGGTGAGCGGGGAGGAGCTGGACGCGTTCGTGGGGTCGATCACCGTGAAGTAGGCCCTGCGCGCTCCGCGTTGGGGCGCGCGCAGGGCCGGGCCTGGGCTACTTCCTGCGGTGGCGCTCGCCCAGGCGGGCCCCCTGCTCGCCGCGGACGTTGTCGCGGACGCCTTGGAGCAGGAAGCCGATGTACTGGAGGTCGTCGAGCAGTTGCTCGTAGTTCGCCTGCGCCTGGATGTCGCGGAACTCGATGCGGCGGTGCGCGGTCTCCGTGTCCTCACCCATGTGCTCCAGGTTCACGGCCTGGTAGTGCAGCCGGTCCTCGGGGTGGGCGTCCACCTTCTCCCGAAGGTGCTGGGGGGCGTTCGCGTGCAGGGGGAGGTCCACCATGTGGGCCTGTAGCTCCCCGATCGCCTGCGGCAGATGCGTCCTTCCGCTCCGCGCGTCGGCGAGGATGCGGTCGAGGAGGTCCCGCACGGCGGGCAGGTGGTTCTGGGGCAGGCTTCCGGTCCACGGTGCGTTCACCACATCCGTCTCTCGCGGATCGGCGCCGAATTTCGCCACCCAGTTCTCCCAGTTGTCCTCCCATTCCCGCATGGACTGGACGAACAGCTCGACGCTCCCGCCGAACGCCGAGGCACTGTCCATGGAGATGTGGCCGCCACCACCGGCGATGCTCTGGTCCACGCGCAGGCCGGAGGCCTGGGCACCGCCGAATATGTGATTCTTGATGATGGTTCGCACGTGGGGGTCGCGCATGCTGCTGACCGAGGTCGGGTCGGTCCGCGTCTCCAGGCACGCATCGTCCATGGTGATCTCCCACCACCACCGGTTGTTGCCCTGGGAATACGTGAATCGCTTCCCGGCCTGGTCCTTCACGGTGACGTCACTCACCGTCATGGTGAACCCGTTCGGCGGGGCGGTGCCCTGCACATGCGCGGTCCAGGCGTTCATCTTGTTCCGGGCGTAGGTGATCGCGGCCCTGGCGTTGGCGTCCGCCTGCCCGGTCAGTCCACCGATGTCCACGCGCAGCGGGTTACCTCCGGCGATCCCGTTGAGGGTGTCGTCCGTGAACGTGAACTCGGTCCCGATGACGCTTCCCGGCAGCGGATTGGCATAGTCCGGATCTTCCCTGACCTTGGCCGCCGTCGCGCACTCCTCCTCCATGATGTTCAGGTACTTCACCACCGTATTGATCTCCTGGTCACTGACCTCGGCGCCACCGTTGGCCACGGCCCGGGACAGGATCTCGGGAAGGTTGTCCTGGGACGCCTCGCCCATCTGCCGAAGAACGCGCATCTTGGCCCTCTGCTCGACCGGCGCCTCCGCTTCCATTCCCAGCACCACACGCGTGTACTGCGTCACGATTCCCGCGTAGTTGCTCCTGATGTACTCCCGGGCGGTCTGCGCCCAGTCGGCAGGAGCGTTGTCACCGGCGAAGGGCCGGTGGAACCGCTGAACCGCTATGGCTGCGGCGTGCGCGGGGGCGGGTGCGTGCTGGACGGGCTCGTGCCGGGCGGGGGCGGCTTCGTGCCGGGCCGGTGCGGGGGCCTGCTGGACGGAGGCGGGCTCGTGCCCTGCAAGGGCCGGGGCCTGCTGGACGGAGGCGGGCTCGTGCCGGTCCGGTGCGCGGCTCGCGCCACCCGGGCGGGAGAGGGCGCGGCGGGCGTTGGCCTCGGCTTCGCGTTCGAACCGGTCGGAGGGATCACTCACGGAGACCCCGTTGCCCTGATCGGTCCCGGACACCGGCCCCCGCCGCTGCTGGATCACATGGGTCAGCTCGTGGGCCAGAGTGTGCCGGTCACCGCCGCCTTCCCCGATGACGACATGACTGCCGGAGGTGTAGGCGCGGGCCCCCATGTCCGCGGCGGTAGCCTTCGCGGCGGCGTCGGTGTGAACCCGCACGTCGGAGAAGTCGGCGCCCAGCCGGGATTCCATGTCGCTACGGGTCGCGTCGTCCAGCGGCCGTCCGGGCGCACGCAGTACGTCGTGGACGGCGGCGCGCTGCACAGGAGCGGCCCGGTCGCCGTGGTGGCCGCACCCGGCGGAGTGCTGGTGCTGCTCCTCACCACGGTCCTGGCCCTGGCCCTGGGCCTGAGGGTGGCCTGCCTCGCGCAACATCTGGACGACGGCAGCGTTGCCCGCGCGGGCCTGTAAGGCCGCCAGACCGGACGTTGCTGCCGCCGCCTGCTCCTGGGACGCGAACTGAGCCCGCGCCTGGCGTCGACCGGACCCCTCGGCGGCTTTGCCGGGCTCGTTGTGCAGATGGGAGTGGGACATCTCTACTGCCTTCGGGACGGCGACGTTCGCGCGGCGTCGGATACAGGACAATCAGCTAGCAGGGGAAATCAACTCGATACCAGGAAAATGCGCGTGTACCGGAGAGTATCGACTGTCAAACTATCGTGCGACTTACGCTGGTCCGCCGACAGTTGGCCGCCGGCCCGGGACATGGCGAACGACGGGGGCTTCACTCGTCGCCGGACGCTTCGTTGGATTCGATGGATCGGCACCCAGGGCCGGCATCATGCCGCCCGGACATCCCGTCACATGAGACAGCCTCTAAGCCTCGATCGGTGCGGCCGACCTGGCGGCCTGCTCGATCTTCGCGCAGTAGGCCGCCCGGGCTTCCTCGTCGATCGGCTTCTCGTGTTCGGCGCGCAACCCGGTCCGGCCGTCGAGGCCCTCGCGCAGGATATCGGCGTGCCCGGTATGCCGGATGGACTCGCCGAGGACATGGACCATGATGGCGAACAGGTTCGTACTGGCCCAAGGCTCCGGCCACCACGGCACGTGGCCGGGGGCGTCGAGGGGAAGTTCGTTGATCGTCGCGTCCGAGTGTTCCCACGTACGCCGGTAGAACTCGATGATCTGATCGCGGGTCTCGCCCTCGGTCGCCCACAGATCGCTGCCGTTGGAGTCCTGCCACCGGGGCAGCGGTTCCGGGGAAGGGCGGTCGAAGACCTCGCCGAAGTACCTGGCCTCGACGGTGGCAACGTGTTTGACCAGGCCGAGGAGGTTGGTCCCGGTCGCTGTCAGCGGTCGGCGGGCGTCATATTCGGACAATCCGTCGAGTTTCCAGAGCAGCGCCTGGCGGTCCCGCCGCAGTCTCCCGTACAGGTTGTCCTTCGCGAATTCATCGATCACGCGCCACGAGCCTGCCATGCGCAGCTCGTGGCCTCAAGATCCCGTACGTGGCCCGCAACGACTGACAGAGCCGAAGCCTGGCCTCGGCCACGGCCCTGACCTGGTACAACCTGACCCGCTACAGCCCGACCAGCCACAGCCTGACCCGCTACAAGAAGTTCGCGAACCCCGGCACAGCGGTAGCCGAAGAGCCGGGCAATCTCCCTCTCGACCTTTCACTGTCACGGCGGAGGTGCTCGATGGACTACGTACAACTCTCTGTCGGGAACCATCCGCGTTGCCACGGAGAGGAGTTCGCCCAGGGCCAGCGCGGCGGGCCAGGCGTAGCGGGTGAGCCCGCGAGTCCGCAGCGCTGCGGCGGGCAAGCCTCGCCCGGCCGCCGCGCTCCGCGGGTCGCCCAGCGGGTCCTGCTCGTCCAGAGGCGAACTCAGGGCCGAAGAGGAGGAGACGACACCTCTCCCATCACGTCCGTACCTCGTCCTCTACGAACGCCCCGTCATTACGCTCCCCGCTCAGGTGCCTGGAAGCCGCCGATCCTCCGCTCAAGCAGTTCGGCCAGGCGCAAAGGAGTACGGTCCTCGAACATCGGGCCTATGAGTTGCACTCCCACCGGCAGGCCCTCCGGGGAACGGCCCGCCGGGACGGCGGTGGAAGGCAGACCGGGCATGGTGGCCAGGCCGGCCCAGACGAGCTGGTCGAAGTACGGGTACTCGATGCCGTCGATGTCGATACGGCGTTGCCTCAGGTCGGGGTGATGGTCGTGCGGGAACGCCGGAGTGGGCGTGACGGGACAGACCACGGCGTCGAACTCGGCGAAAAGCTGCCGCCAGCCGTGGCGGTGGAACTCGCGACGGGTGTCCACCTCGATCCAGTCGCGGTGACTGAGCACCATGCCGCGCAGCCGCACCGCGTCAAGGCTGTGGTCATCTGTACTCAGTCCGGCTGCCTGGGAGCGCAGTTGTTCGTAGGACTCGACAGGAAATCGTGCAACGGAGCCCGCGACCAGCAACTGCATGTAGATCGTCGCGGCCTCGGCCAGATCGGGCAGCAGCTGACTGTGCCACTCGACGCGGGCGCCGGCGTCGACCAGCGCGTCGGCCACCCGGTCCACGCCCGCCCGTACGGCGGCTCCGGTCGGAATGAACGGATGCTCGTCGAGGACCAGGACCCTGAAGTCGCACAGCCGCTCGTGGCGCGCGGGCGGCAGCGTCACGTGGTGCGCCACACCGAACGTCAGCGGGTCCGGCCCGGCCATGACGTCGAGCAGGAGCGTGAGGTCGCGGGCGCTGCGCGCCATCGGACCGACGACGGCGAGGTCGGGGGCGACCGGCAACGCAGGTGTGCGGGGCGGGACCATACCGCGGCTCGACGCCAGCCCGAGCGTCGGTTTGTGTGCGTAGACACCGCAGAAATGCGCGGGGGTCCGCAAGGAACCGGCCAGGTCGGAGCCGATGGACAGCGCACCGAATCCGGATGCCAGGGCCGCCGCGGAACCGCCGGAGGACCCACCCGAAGTGCGGCCGTGATCCCACGGGTTATTGGTGGTGCCGTAGATCTCGTTGAAACTCTGTATGTCTTGCAGCCCCAAAGGCACATTCGTCTTGCCGAGCACCACCGCACCCGCGCTCTTCAGCCGTGAGACCTGCACCGCGTCCTCGGTGGGCAGGTAGTCCCGGTGCGGCGGCATGCCCCAGGTCGTGGGGAGCCCGGCCACGTTGTAGGACTCCTTGACCGTGACCGGTATGCCGAGCAGCGGCCGGTCCTCACCTCGGGCGCGTGCCTGGTCGGCATCGCGCGCGGCTGCCCGGGCCCGGTCGAAGTCCGGCACGCAGATGGCGTTGATCGCCTTGTCATCCCGTTCGATACGGGCTATCGCCTCGTCGGTCAGTTCCGCCGAGGTCACCTCACCGGAACGCAGGGCGGCCGCGATTTGTTCGGCCGTCAGAAACTTCCGCTCCATGAACTCCGTGAACTCCATGAATCCGAACGTATAGGCCTCCGGGACAGGGCACGAAACAGCGATTCACACAACGGGATGGATATCCCGGTCCTCCACCATGAGCCGCGCCCCGCCGAGTACGCACGTACCCGCCACCGCTCAGTGAGCGATGACGGGTGCGCCGAACAGTGAGCCTCTCGGCCCCACACAGCCGTACGTGGGGGGGAAGAGGTCAGGATCCCTCCCCGCGCGGGAAGGAGACCTCCACGCGGCGGTTCTTCTTCCGGCCCTCCTCGTTGCTGTTGCTGGCAATCGGGTACTGCTCGCCGTAGCCACGGATCTCGTACGTGATCGAGGAGCCGAGCTGCTTCGACAGGACCTTGTGCACGGCGTCGGCACGCTGCTTGGAGAGGACGTCGCCGTGGGCCGAGGAACCCAGGTTGTCGGTGAAGCCGAAGACGCGGACCCTGGTCGCGTTCTGCTTCTTGATCTCCTCCGCGATGGCGGCGATCCGGGCGTTGGCGGCCGAGCCGAGCTTCGCGCTGTCCTTGCCGAAGAGGACTTCCGCCTGGAGGGCGAACTTGATGTCGGCGTTGCTGTCCTCACGGCGTTCCTCGCCACCGAGGTCTTCGACTACCTGGACGATGTCGAGGACCTTGGCCGGTCCGAGGGTTCCGCCGTCGGGCATCTTCAGGTCGGGGTCGTTGGCATCGACCTGCACCGGTGGGACCGACTGCGCCTCGGTACCCGGCGGAACGCTGGGGCTGTCATCGGCCAAGGCGGGTGTCGTTCCGAAGAGCGTGAGGCTCGCAACGACCAGGAGCGTTGCCGCCGACCGGCCGCGCGGTCGCATTGGAGTGCGTGTGTGCGTCATGGCGGCCGTCACCCGGAGATCTTTACCGAGGTGGTCGCGAAGGTCGGAAGTGTGAAGTCGACCTCCGTCGTCGTCTCCGGCGGTGCCGGGAACTGCATGAACACGGAGGTGGTCTTCCCGGCCAGGAGGGGCGGGATGCCGGTCGTGCACAGGCAGCGGTTCTCAGTGTCGCGCAGGATGTAGTAACGCTTCTTGCCGACCTTGTCGACGAGGGTCGCTCCAGCGACCGAGTTCGGGTTCTTCGCCAGGAGAGCGGTCTCCGTGCCCGCCCACGCAGTCGTGTTCTTGGACTGTGTGCCTTCGTTCTTGATCGACGCCTGGATGGTGACGAACCCTCCGGAGTCACGCTTTGCCTGATGGACGGTCAGCAGAAGACCGTCGCCACGGATCTCCGCCAGCTTCGCATTCGGGTCCACGTTCTCGCCTGCGGCGGTGTCCGGCTGCTGCTCGCCCTTCTCTTCCGTAAACAAACTGGTGGGCGCCGGAGGCTTCGCAGAGTTCTCGGTACCCTGCTTGGCCTCGTCGCTGCCGCCGCCGTCGTCACCGCAGCCGGTGAGGGCCAGGCTGAAGACGGCTGCCAGAGCGGCAGCCGCCAGCGCCCTTCGGCCTGTCGTGGTGTGCCGAATGCTCATGTTCGGATTCCTCTACTCATGGATCGCTGTCACTGGTCGACCAACCGCACATCAAAGAGGGTTCTGCTCACGCTCTCCCACGGGGGAGGGCTGCCCGGCGCGATCTCAAGGACCTCGCCGTTCCGGCACGTGAAGATGAAGAGGTCCTGGACTCCGTCGCTGTTGAGGTCCACGGCTTTCGGGCGAGGGCAACGGAACTCGATGAGTGCGGTGGCCTTGGCCTTGGCGAACTTGCTCTCCGAGCCGGGCAGCACCGACGAGTCCACCGGTCTACGGCCCTCGACATCGACCGTGATCCGGTCACGCAGGTAGCCGTAGGCCGGGATGCAGGAACGCAGGTCGGTCCCATTGATGTCGGCCAGCCGCCCCGCCTCGTCGCAGCGCGGAGCGAAGGGCGCACCCAGGAAGAGGTCCAGCGTGTTGGCGGGAAGCGAGGCATAGAACCCCGTCCCGAGATCGTCACGTGCGCTCTGAGCGGCGGCGAGTGCGGCGGCGTCGGCAGCGCCCTGCGAGCCGTTGCGCAACGCGGAAGCCTTACCGACAGCAAAGAAGGCAAACGCGAGGAAGAGCAGGCCCGCCACCATCACTACGTAGATGGGGAAGGCCTGCCCTTCGTCGTTGCGAGAACGACTGATCATCACTGAGCCGTGATGGAATCCACCAGCCCGCTGATGCGCTCCGAGATCGCCCCGCCGATCCCCGTCGCCACGATCGCCCCGATGATCGCCACGACCACCAGGATGATCCCCAGGTACTCGAACGCCGTCTGACCCCGGTCCTTCGCCGCCGCGCGCTTCTGGATGCTGCTGACCGCGGTGCTCGCCCAGCCGTTGACGCGGACGGCGGTCTTCAGGGTGATGTTCGACATGGTGTGCCCCTCCTGGTTCGGCCGACCGGTTGCCGGCCGACTCGCACGTTTCTGCGGTGTCGTTCGCGGTACCGGCTTCCTCCTGGCCGGTTTCGCTGGCGACATGAGAAACATAGGGGGCCAACACCGTTCGGCCAGAGGGTCCGTGGGCCCATTCACGGGCCCAAAGGGTCACCTGGGCCCGCGTGGGGGCCGTCGTGGGGGTGCGCTCGCTCATGGCTGCCGCCCCGGGGTCCTCGGCGCTGTGCCGAGCCAGTGGGCTATCGCCTCGCTGCGGGTGGCGCTGTGGAGCTTGGTGAAGATGCGGTTGATGTGGTTCTTGACCGTCTTCTCACTGATGAAGCAGGTGGCGGCGATCTGCTGATTGCTCATTCCGGACGCAATCAGGTCCATGACCTCCACCTCCCTCGAACTCAGCCCGTACTGCTGCCTGTTGGGGGCGGACACCGACCCCCCGCTTACCGAAGACTGTCCCACAACAGGTTGCAGTTGCGAAAGGCCTTCCGAAGGTTCAGCCGGGCGTGAAGGGGGTGGGGGCGGTGTTGCCGTCAGTGCCGAGCCGAGGCCCTCGGGGAGGGGTGCCCGGTGCGGGGCCGTGCCGTGGCGCATGTGGGCCAGGAGGGCGTCAGCGGCGGTGACCGTGAAGTTCGCGCGGCCGTCCTTCGTGTCGCGTACCGCCTGGACCAGCTGGTCGGCCGTGAACTCACCGTGCACCAGATAGCCGCCCGCCCCCAGCCGCAGGGCCTCGTGGACGATCTGGCTCTCCCTGCTGTACGTCAGCATCAGTACGGGGGCGATGCCCACCAGGTGCGGCAGGGCCGAGATGCCGTCCACACCGGGCATGCGGACGTCCAGCAGGACCACGTCGGGGCGGTGTTCGAGGGTCTTCTCGTACGCCTCTCGGCCGTCCGCCGCCTCCGCGACCACCTGGATGTCCGCCCGGCCCGACAGCAGGACGCCCAGCCCCGCCCGGACCACCGGATTGTCGTCCGCGACCACCACCCGGAGCCGCTCGGCCTCCGGTGCGGTGGGTCCGGAGGGAAAGCCGGAGGAGACGGGGGGCGCGGGGTTGATCGCAGAGTGCTGGGGGGTGCGGCGGTCAGGGTGGCCCGCGGGGCCGGGGTCCGACGCGAGCGGGATGTGCGACGAGGTGTGCTGGGAAACGTGGGGGTGGGCCACCGCCCCGTGGGGGTGGCCCACCGCTCCGTAGCCACTCGTCGCGGGGGAGACATCGTCCGGCATGCTGCGACCTCCTCTCAGGGTTGGAAGTTATAGGGGCTGTGGGGGTTATGGGCGTGTTACTGGGTGTTTGCTGATGGCGGGTGGCTTCGGTCGAGCCGGACCGGGTTGGGGTGAGGTCGGCTTCGGTGCGGTCGGCTTGGGTGGGGTGTTCCTTCGCGCCCCCACAAAGCCGCCAACGGCAGTTCCAGGCGCACCTCCGTGCCCTTCTCCGCCTTTCCCCGGCCGATCCTGATGCGGGCCCCGATCGACGCGGCCCTCTCGACCATGCCGACCAGGCCGAAGTGACCCGCCCGGCGCAGCCCTTCCAGAGTCGTACCGGCGGGGAGGCCCCTGCCGTCGTCGTACACGCTGATGCGGAACACATCGCCCTTCACGCCCGCGAGGACGATCAGGTACGTCGGGCCCGCGTGGCGGTGGGCGTTCTCCAGGGCCTCGGAGGCGACGGTGAGGAGTTGCCGGGCGACCGCCTGCGGGACCGGGGGGACCGGGATCTCCTCGGACAGGCGGCGGAAGGTGGCCGTTACCGGATGGCGCTCAGTGAAGTCCTCGGCCTGGGCGGCCAGTTCGGCGACGATGTCCACGCCGCCCTCCAGGCCCTGTTCCCGGCGCAGGTCCGTCAGGAGTTCCCTCGATTCGGCCGCGGCCCTTCGCGCGGCTCGGGCCACCAGTTCCGCCTGGAGTTTCACGGTGGGCGGGTCCATGCGGTCCGCCGAGCCCGCCAGGCCGTCGGCGGCCAGCGCCAGGCCGTGCAGGGTCTTGGCGACCGAGTCGTGCATCTCCCTTGCCAGGCGGGTGCGTTCGCCCTCCACCGCCTCGTTCACCGCCAGCCGCGCCCGGGTCTCGGTGAGCGCCTGCGTGGCCGTCCCGAAACGCAGGAGCAGGTTGCGCAGGGTGACCCCGACCGCCCCGGCCAGTACGCAGAAGCCGGGCAGCAGAAGGGCCGTCGCGCCGTCGCCCTCCAGCTTCGGGACGCTCGCGTACACGCCGAAGACGATCACCACCTGGAGCGCCGCGAAGACCGCCGCGCCCCGCCAGCCCTGGATCAGGCCCGCCAGCAGCGGGGTGCAGACGGTGACGTACGCGAGGGTCGACTCGGGGGTCGCCGTGACCAGCAGCAGGGCGCCGAAGAACACGTCGACGGCGAGCAGCCAGGGGCGGCGCAGGAGGAACGGGCCGAAGCGCTCCCAGTCCCGGAACAGGAGGTACGAGCCCATGAAGGTGACCAGGATCGCCGTGCCAATGAACCAGGTGGGCAGACCGGGCGCGGTGTGGCCGATGGCGTACGGGGTCGCTATCGCGATCATCGCCAGGCGGAAGCCGAAGACCTGGCGGCACATCGCCTGGAGCGCGTTGACCTGGATGGCGAAGGCCGGGCGGGCCGGGGTGCCGGTGTGTACGCGGATCAGTTCCGCGCTCAGTCCGGGCTGGGCGCTGCTCAGCTGGTATGCCATGTGCCTGTCACCTCCGTCCCGTGCCCCGCACGACCCCTACATCCCGCACATCCCGCATGTGCCATGGATCTCGGACATCCCGCACATCCGTCGCTCGAAGAGCGCTCCGGGGCGCAGAGGTTGCGTCCCCATCCCGCCCGTCGTTCATGTCAGCCGCCCGTGATAAATGCGAAGTCGACATCCGCCCCGTACACGAATCCGACCGTGAGGAGCACGAGCGTGCCGGGGAGCAGGAACGACGTCACCGCGAACGTCGCCTTCGGGACCGCCTTGGCCGCCTTGCGGCGGGCGTTCTGGGCGTCCGTGCGGCGCATGTCGTTGGCGATCTGGATGAGCGTCTCGACGATCGGCGCGCCCAGTTCCTCGCCCTGCTGGAGTGTGGTGACGAACATGGCGACCTGCTCGGAGTCGTTGCGTCTGCGCAGCTCCTCGAAGGCCTGGCGGCGACTGACGCCCATGTCCATCTGCCGCAGGGTGATGCGTAGTTCGTCGGACCACGGGCCTTCGTACTTCTCCGCGACCCGGTCCAGCGCCTGCCGGAAGCCGAGCCCGGCGGAGACGACGACGGCCAGCACGTCGAGGAAGTCCGGCAGGGTGCGTTCGATGTGCTCGCGGCGCACCCGGATCGCCGACCAGATCCCGGCCTCCACCCAGAACAGGCCGAAGGCGATCATCAGGAGGGCCAGGAACAGCTGGCCGCGCAGGAGCATCGAGAACGCGCCGAGGAGGCCCAGCGCCCCGTAGACCGCCCGGCGGGCCGCGTAACGGTCGATGGTGAGGCCGCCGGGGTTGCCCGCCAGGTCGATCTGGCGGCGCTTCTTGTTCACGGCCTTGGGGCCCATCATCCGCAGCACCATGGGGGCCCAGCGGATGCCCAGGCGGTCGATGCCCGAGCCGACCGCGCTGGTGCGGGTGGCCCCGGATTCGAGGGCTACGGCGAGGTCGCCGGGGAGCTTGGCGTCGGCCCGGTACATCCGGATGCCGTGGATGGCCCCGTACACGGCGAGGCCGACGACCAGAGCCAGCAGCAGATCCATGTCCGTCCTTCCCCTCTCTCTTCCTGACGTCAGACGTCGATACGCGACAGGCGGCGGATCACCACGAACCCGATGGCGTACAGGGCGATGGCGACGACGACCGCCGCCTGGCCGATGAAGGCGCCCGTCATCCGGTCCAGCGCGCCGGGCATGACCGCGTTCATCAGGAGCATCGCGCCGATACCGAAGGCCGGTACGGCGTAGGCGGTGACCGTGACCTGGGAGAGCTGGGTCTTGACCTCGCGGCGGGTCTCCTTGCGCTCCTCCAGGGTCTCGGTGAGGTTGCGCAGCGAGCTGACGACCGTACCGCCCGCCCGGTTGGAGAGCACCAACGTCGTTACGAGGACGACTAGTTCGCGGGAGGGAAGGCGGTCGGTCAGTTCGCCCAGGGCGTTCTCCAGAGGCTCGCCGACCGCCAGACGCCGTGCCACTCTGGCCAGTTCCTCGCCCGCCGGGTCCTCCAGCTCCTCGGCGGCCATGGAGAGCGCGGTGCGCAGAGCCAGGCCGGCCTGGGTGGCGTTGGCGAGGATCCGGGAGAGCTCAGGGAGCTGGTTGATGAAGCGCTCGGTGCGCTTGGCCCGCTGCCAGTTGAGGAAGGCGTTGGTGCCCCAGAGGCCGATCAGGGCGGCGACCGGGCCGAAGAACGCGGCGAGCATGGCGGAGGCGATCATCCACAGGCCCGCCATCGCAACGAGCGCGTAGACGAGGAATTCGCCGGGGGTGAGCTCCATGCCGGTCGCGGCGAGCTTCAGCTCCAGCTTCCGGCCGAGCACGGTGCCGCGCAGCCTGCGGTCCAGGCCCTTGAAGCGGCGGACCCGGCCGGACTCGGGGAGCTGCCCGACGTGGGAGAGGCGTTCGACGAGGGCGTCGCGGTCGGCCTTGCCGCCGGAGTAGGCGTACAGGCCCATCACGCCGAGCACACAGGCCACCAGCGTGACGCCGACGGTGATCAGGGGGAGGTTGGCGTTGTCCATGGCTCGGTACCTAGTTGGCCTCTCGGGTGGCGAGTTGTCCGACGCTCTCGGCGACGCCGAACGCCTGCGGGATGGGCTGGCTCGCCATGTAGAGGCGGTCGGCGATCTTGCGGGGCAGCGGGAGGTACTGGAAATCTCCGTGGACCCGGCCGTCCGGGGCCATCGGCCGGGCGTTGAACCGTGCGACCGTGACGATGCGGTACGGGTCGCGGCCGTGCGAGTCCAGTACGGCGATCTCAGTGATCTTCCTGGCCCCGTCGGCGTGCCGGGTGAGCTGGACGATCACGTCGACGGCGCTGTTGATCTGGTCGTGCAGCGCCTCGAAGGGGATCTCGACCTCCGACATGGAGGCGAGGGTCTGGAGCCGCATCAACGCGTCCTCGGCGCTGTTGGCGTGGACGGTGGCCAGCGAACCGTCGTGGCCGGTGGACATCGCCTGGAGCATGTCGAGGGACTCTCCGCCGCGGACCTCACCGACGACGATGCGGTCGGGGCGCATACGCAGGGAGTTGCGGACCAGGTCGCGGATGGTGATCTGGCCCTTGCCCTCGACGTTCGCCGGGCGGGACTCCAGCCGGATGACGTGGCTCTGCTGGAGCTGGAGCTCCGCGGAGTCCTCGATGGTGACGATGCGCTCGGAGTTGGGGATCAGCCCGGAGAGCGCGTTGAGGAGGGTCGTCTTGCCGGTGCCGGTGGCGCCCGAGACGATGACGTTGAGCTTGGCCTGTACGAGACCGGCGAGCAGGACCAGCATCTGTTCGTCCAGCGAACCGAAGCCGATCATCTCCTGGAGCGTGAAGGAGCGCGGGAAGCGTCGGATGGTGAGCGTCGCGCCGGTCAGCGACAGCGGCGGGATGATGACGTTGACACGTTCACCGCTGGGCAGGCGCGCGTCGACCATCGGATTCGACTCGTCGACGCGGCGGTTGACGGTCGACACGATCCGCTCGATGGTCTGCATCAGCTGCTCGTGGGAGCCGAAGCGCATCGGGAGCTGTTCGACCCTGCCATTGCGTTCGACGAAGATCTGGTCGGGGCCGTTGACCATGATCTCGGTGATGGACGCGTCCTCCAGGAGCGGTTCCAGGATGCCGAGACCGAGCGCCTCGTCCACGACGCGGCGGATCAGCTGGGAGCGTTCCACGGTGGAGAGCACCGGGCCCTCGCGGCTGATGATGTGGCCGAGGACGCGTTCCAGCCGGGCCCGCCGGTCGGCGGCGGCCAGCGAGGACATCTCCGCGAGGTCGATCTCCTCCAGCAGCTTGGCCCGGTAGGTGGCCACCAGGTGGCCGTCCTCCCGCGCCCCGCCCTGCTCCTCCGGAGCGGTGATGCGTGCCCGCAGGCTCATCTGCGTAACTCTCCTCGGTGTCGCGGATGGTGCTGGTCCGGTCGGTACGTGCGGCCTCCGGCCCGCCGGTGCTACTCGCGGGGCATCGTCGAGCTGCGCTCCGCCCGCCAGTCGTCCAGCCCCGGGACGATGGAGGGGATGCGGATGCTGACCGTCGCGGTCACGTCGCTGCCGCCGCCCTCGCTGTAGCGGAAGCCGTCGCCCTTCCGCACCCAGTCGCTGACCGCGTTGCGGGCCGCGGCCTCCCCGGTGCCGTAGGCGTCGTAGCTGGCCGCCGTACGGGCTCCGGCGCGGGCCGCCGTGCCCGCCTGGTTGGCGGCGTACGCGGCCAGGCCGAGCTGGATGGCGAGCAGGGCGACGAGGAGGAGCAGCGGGAGGAAGCCCAGGTACTCCATGGCCACCTGGCCGCGGTCCCGGCGTCCGGCTTTCGTACGGGTGCGCAGGGAGCGGGGGCCGGTGGGAGTGCGAAGAGCGCGGGAGCCGGTGGGAGCGCGAAGAGCTCGGGGGCCGGTGCGAGTGCGAAGAGCTCGGGCGTCAGTGGGGTGGCGACGCGCGCGAGGGACGGTGGGGTGGCGAAGAGCACGGGCGTCGGTGCCGTCCGGGATGGTCGTCGTCATCGCTCAGTTCTCCCTCGCCGATCCGGCCTCGCCGGTGATGTGGGTGTCGAGATCGAACAGGCCGGGCACCAGCACCGGCACCTTCAGCCGCACCTTCGCCTCGTACAGGTCGCCGTTCGGGCCGCATGTCACCTCGACCGTGCTCGACCAGGCGTCGGGCAGGTCCTCCCTCGCGCCCGCATCGCAGGCGGCCCCCTGCGCGAACTCGGCACCGCTCCCCTTGCGCGCGCCCACGTCCGCCGCGTTGCCCGCGAGGCTGAACGTGTAGCCGATCAGGGCGCACTCCCAGAGCACGAGCATGATCAGGATGATGAAGGGGGTCATGCCCAGGAACTCGACGGCGGTCTGCCCCCGGTCATCCCACCGGGCCGCCCAGGTCCCCCGCCGCCCCCGGCTCCCTCGTATGCCGCTGTCCGCGTCCACTGTCGTCGTGGTGGTGGTCATCGCTCAACGTGTCCCCTCGGAGTCTGCGGGCCCGCCCCAGCGCCGGAGCGGGCGTCCGATCGAGCCGCGGTCGTTCTTGAAGGTGCCGCTGTTCCTCTTGGCCAGGGCGCTGCCGGCCTTCTTCGTCGTCGCGTTCTCCTTGACGATGCCCAATTCCCCGGCCAGCCCCCAGAGTGCCTGCTTCACGGTGCTCTTGGCGTCCAGTTCGTGCAGGCGTCCGGCGTCGACGCAGGCCTGGAGCTCCTTGAAGTTGGCGGGGACCGCCGCCGAGGCGACCCGGGTGCCGGTGATCTTCTGGATCAGGGGCGGCTGGATCTCGGTGTTGCGGGTGAAGCGGTTGACGAGGGTGACGGTCTCCTCCGCCTTGCGGATCTGGAGCCGTTCCCACATCCGTACGATGCGTTTCGCGCCGCGCACCGCGACCACGTCGGGGGTCGTGACCAGCAGGGCCACGTCCGCCATCTCGATGGCCGCCGCGTTGGCCCCGTTCATCTGGCCGCCGCAGTCGATGACGACGATCTCGTAGCGGGAGCGGAGCGCGCTGACGATCTGGCGGGCCGAGCGGTCGGTGACCTCCTCGCCTCGTTCGCCCTCGCCGGGGGCGAGCAGCAGGGCGAGTCCGGTGGAGTGGGAGAACACGGCGTCGGACAGCACCCGGGGCGAGATGTCGGTGATCAGGGCGAGGTCGACCAGGGAGCGCCGGAACTGGACGTCGAGGAACGAGGCGATGTCCCCGGTCTGGAGGTCCATGTCGACAAGAGCCACCGAGTTGCCGGACGCCTGGGCGGCCAGGGCGAGTTGGATGGCCGTGACGGTCGTGCCGACGCCGCCCTTGGCACCGGTGACCGTGACCACCGTGCCGCCGGGGCCGGTGAAGACGTCGTTGCCGGAGGAGAGGTGGCGGCGGACCCCGGTCGACCACTGGGCGGCCGCCTGCACCCGGTTGGCCAGCTCCTCGTAGCTCAGCGGCAGGGTGACCAGGCCGCGCGCACCGGAGTCCATCGCGGCGGCGAAGAGGCCGGGGCTCGCGTCGGCCGTGATCATGACGACGCCGACGGAGGGGAACCGCAGGGACACCTCCCGGATCAGCTCCAGGGCCGGGACCGGGCCGATCCGCTCGTGGACGAGCACCACCTCGGGCAGCTCGTCGAGCGCCTCGCCCGCGAGGCGGGCCAGGGTGTCGATCAGCTGGGTGGAGTCGCCGACGGGGGTGGCCGGTTCGGCGTCGGGCAGCTGGCTGAGCAGCGTGGTGACGGAACGGGCCGCGTCGAGGTCACCTACGGCGGGGAGGATCCTGGTGGTCATCCGGACCTCACTTGTCCTTGTCGAGCGTGTAGGTGCGGTCGCCGGGACGGATGGTGCCGTCGCTACCGGGGGCGACGAGCGCGAGGCGCACGTGCTCCGCGAAGGACTCGGCGTAGGCGATGCGCTGGGTGTCCAGGGTGTTCAGGGCGAAGGTGATCGGCACGGCCTCGGTGGCCCGCGTCCGCCGGTCGTCCGCGCCCGGCTCCAGAGCGGTGAGCTTGCCGACGTCCAGCACCTTGGCGTTGGCCACGATGACCTTGGACTGGGCGGGGTCGCCCTGCTGTTCACCAGCGAACGTGGCGTAGACGTTGACCGTGGCGCCCGGAGTGATCTTGCCCGCGACGCCGGTGGAGGCGTCGATCATGATGGCGATCTCCTGTTCACCGGCCCTCAGTTCGGGCTTGCGCACCATCATGTCCGACTGGAGGAGGGAGCCTTCGCGGAGCTCGGTGACCGCGATCTTCGACTCGACCTCCCGCAGATCGGTCACGGCGTTCTCCGAGAGCCAGCGCTTGGGCATCTTGATCTTCTCGAACTGGCCGCTGTTCAGGGCCGTGTACGGAGCCACGCTGGTTTTCAGCTGGTACGCGGTCACCTCGGGGCCGACCTTCGAGTTGACGTCGCTGATCACCGAGAGCACGCCGGCGAAGGCCGCGAAGGCGCACAGGACCGACAGGAGCAGGAGTATCACGCCGCGGCGCTGGCGGGAGTTCATGGTCCGGACAACCTCGTTCGAATCGGGTGCGTGGGGCAGCGGACAGAGAAAGCGGGACACGGGGCACGGGACAGAGGGGCGGCGGCGGACGGGCAGGCAGTGGACGGACGGAAGCCTTGGGGTTCGCGGGCGGTGCAGCGGCGGCACGGGTGGGAGTCGGTGGCGCTGGGCGGTACGCGGGTGGCCGTCGGCGGCGAAGGGACGACGGGAGCGGTGCACCCGGGGACGGCAGGAGCGGGAAGGGGGCGGGGAGCTGAGCGGGGGGGGCCAGGCGGGAAGCCCGGGGCCGGGTGGCCCAGGGCCTGAGCGGTGGAGCTAGGGGCCCGCCGACGCGTCGGCCCCATGGTGGAGGACACCGCCAAAGGCCGTCCGGTTCTCCGGGAGCGCGAGCGGTGCGGAGCAGAATGCGCAGCGGTCGCCGATGAGTTCCATGGCGCACCAGTGGCACTTCTCCCGGCGTACGGAGGAGACCAGCTGGTAGAGCACGGAGAGGTCCGGGAGGTAGGCGGTGAACTCCACCAGTTTTCCGGTGCCCCACCAGCGCGGCGAGTCGGCGGGAACCGCCGTGTCGTGCAGGGCCTGGACCTTCCAGGCGGGCGCGAGGGTCTCCTGCACCCAGTCCGACTGCAAGTTCCCTTTGGCCAGCAGAAGATGTGTGCCGAATTCCGGTCCGGCCAGCGGTTCTGCGGCCGGGCCGACTTTCACGAGCTGCGGTTCGGGACCGGCGAGCACGGCGAACTGGGAGCCGGGAACCCAGGACTTGGCGTGACTCTTGAGGCTGACCGGGACCCGGTCGAGCCGGGCGACCGAGTTGAGAAGGGCGCCCGCGTAGATGTAGTGCGAGAGCAGCCGGGCCGCGGAGGCGACCACTCCGGGGCTGAAGTCGCAGATGGACAACTGCCGGAGCTGGCGCACCAGTACGGCGACGCCGAGGGGCGGGAGGTCCACCTTGACGAGGGCGATCCGGTCGCTCTCCAGGACCGAGCGGATGGAGTGCAGGCGCCGCTCATGCTCGGGGCGGATACCCGAGGAGTAGACGGCGATCACATACCCGTGCTGTTCGAGCAACAGGTGCATGTCGCCGATCGCCAGCTCCAGGGCCTGGGCTTCGGGGGCCTGGAGCAGCGCCGCGGTCGGTGTCTGCTGATCGGTGGGCGGCAGCACCTGATCGGCACTCGTCACTGCTATTGCGGTCGGCACGCTCTTCCCCGTTTCGGCTCCGGCCGACGTCGGGACGTCGGCCGCAATCGCTCCTGCTCGTGCTCCTGCACCAGCACTTTAGCCACGTCTCACCAGGCAGAGAACAGTTATCGGAGACCAGTGCGTCATCATGCGAACACTGTTCGTACGGGGCTCGGGTGCTAAACAGGATGAAATCGATTTCACTCAACTCTCCCGACCTTGCGGAGCGTTACCAAAGCGCGTGTCCGGAATTCGATCACGTATTCATTCGCGCACGTCAGTCGTGAATCGAGGGCGCCCAGGGGCGCTGAGGGGCTTTCGCGGTTGCCGTTTCCGTCACCGTCCGAAGGCCTTCGCAAGATCACCCGTGCGGGGGGAAAGTCGCACCTGCCGAGAAGCCTCCGAGTCACCTCCGGGCAAAGAAGCCCTGCCCGAAGCCCGTCGCGGAGTCCGTCGCGGAGTCCACCCCGGGCCCGCCGCGGGCACCACCGGGGCCCCGCCCCGGGCCCACCGCGGCGGACCGTGTAGCGCCCGGACGCCGCCAGAGGTCTTGACAACTCGATTGGTCTGGACCAGCTTATGCGCCAAGCGATGGCCACACCCCAGCCGTCATCCCCGGCCGCCGCACATCCCCAACTCCCCCACCCGGAGGCACCAGTGGAACGCTCCGCAGGCAGCAGACGCAGAAGCAGAAGGCGTCACTCCCGCCCGGTCCTCAGCGGCACCATGGCCCTCATCGCGGCCGGAGCCCTGACCGTCACCGGACTCGTCAGCACCGCACAGGCCGCCGACGTCAACAACGCCAAGAACCCGGGCTTCGAGTCGGGGCTCACCAACTGGACCTGTACGGGTGGCAGCGGCACCGTCGTCTCCTCCCCCGTACGCAGCGGCACGTCCGCGCTGAAGGCCACCCCGGCCGGCCAGGACAACGCCAAGTGCACGCAGACCGTGGCGGTGCAGCCCAACTCCACGTACGCGCTGGGCTCCTGGGTCCAGGGCAGCTACGCCTACCTCGGCGTGAGCGGCACCGGCACGACGGACGTCTCCACGTGGACCCCGGGCTCCACCAGCTGGACCAAGCTGTCCACCAGTTTCACGACCGGCGCCGACACCACCTCGGTGACCGTTTACACCCACGGCTGGTACGGGCAGGACGCCTACTTCGTCGACGACTTCGAGGTGACGGGACCTGACGGCGGGGGCGGCGGCGAAGAGCCCCCGGTCGTCCCGGACACCCCCGCGGGCCTGACGGCGGGCGCCACCACGACGTCCTCCGTGGCCCTGTCCTGGAACGCGGCCCCCGGCGCCACGGGCTACAAGGTGTACAGGGACGGTGTGCAGGCCACCACCTCCACCGGGACCTCGGCGACCGTCACGGGGCTGTCCGCGGACACCGCGTACCAGTTCTCGGTGAGCGCCACCAACGCGGCCGGCGAGTCGGCCAAGTCCGCGGCCGTCAGCGCCCGTACGGCCGAGGAGGGCACGGGCCCCGGCCCCGGGCCCGCCGTGCCCAAGCACGCGGTGACCGGCTACTGGCAGAACTTCAACAACGGCGCCGCCGTCCAGAAGCTCACCGACGTCCCGGCCGACTACGACATCATCGCGGTCTCCTTCGCGGACGCCCTGCCGACGCCGGGCGCGGTCACCTTCAACCTGGACACGGCCGGGCTGAACGGCTACACCGACGCCCAGTTCCGGGCGGACATCAAGACCAAGCAGGCGCAGGGCAAGAACGTCATCATCTCGATCGGCGGCGAACTGGGCACGGTCCGGGTCGAGAACGACGCCTCCGCCACCGCGTTCGCCGACTCCGTCTACGCGCTCATGCAGGACTACGGCTTCAACGGGGTCGACATCGACCTGGAGAACGGCCTCAACGCCACCTACATGACGAAGGCGCTGCGCCAGCTGTCGGCGAAGGCGGGCAGCGGACTGGTCATCACGATGGCCCCGCAGACGCTCGACATGCAGTCGACGTCGGGTGAGTACTTCAAGACGGCCCTGAACATCAAGGACATCCTGACCGTCGTCAACATGCAGTACTACAACAGCGGTTCGATGCTGGGCTGCGACGGCAAGGTCTACCACCAGGGCTCGGTGGACTTCCTCACCGCGCTCGCCTGCATCCAGCTGGAGGGCGGCCTCGACCCGTCCCAGGTCGGCATCGGTGTCCCCGCCTCCACCCGGGGCGCGGGCAGCGGATACGTCGCCCCGTCGGTCGTGAACGCGGCGCTGGACTGCCTGACCAAGGGCACCAACTGCGGTTCCTTCAAGCCGTCCAGGACCTACCCGTCGCTGCGCGGCGCGATGACCTGGTCGACGAACTGGGACGCGACGGCCGGGTTCGCCTGGTCGAAGGCGGTCGGCCCGCACGTGCGCGGCCTGCCGTAACCTCGCGTCGAACAGCGGTCCCCGAACCCGCAGCGCCGCCGCTCCCCCGGCGGCGCTGCGGCGTTCACCGTCCGTCCGTCACCAGGGCAGGTCGCGCACCTGCTGGACGCACAGGACGACGAACAGCAGCCCGGCCAGGGCGAGCATCCCGTTACTGAGCCATCCGTTGCGCCATTCCCTCGGCGTACGGGAGGAGTTGAGCAGCCAGAGAAGGGTCAGGGCGAGGAACGGCATGAAGAACGCGCCGAGCACCCCGTAGGCGATGACCAGGCCGAACGGCTCGTCCAGCCAGAGCAGCGCCATGGGCGGGAAGGTCAGCCAGAGCAGGTACGCCCGGAACGGCAGCGACCGCTGGCGGCGGTCGGCGACGGCGGGCCCCGCGCCCTCCTCCGCCGGGGCCGCCGGGGCCCGGAACCGCTCCACGAAGTCGGCGAACATCAGGCTCACTCCGTGCCAGACGCCGATCAGCGAGGAGAACGAGGTGGCGAGGAAGCCGATCAGGAACAGCTTCGCGGTGCCCGCGCCGAACCGGTCCTCCAGCACCTTGCCCAGGTCGACCAGCCCCCGGTCGCCCGAGGTCAGCGCGATCTGCGAGGCGTGCAGCAGCTCCGCGCCCACGATGAGCATCGCGACGACGAAGACGCCGGTGGTGATGTAGGCGACCCGGTTGTCGAGCCGCATCACCTTCATCCAGGAGGAGTCGCTCCATCCCTTGGCGTTGACCCAGTAGCCGTACGCCGCCATCGTGATCGTGCCGCCGACGCCGCCGATCAGCCCGAGGGTGTAGAGGAGCGAGCCGTCGGGGAGGGCGGGCACCAGCCCGGCGAAGGAGGCCCCGACGTCCGGCACGACACGGGCGGCCACATAGACGACCACCACGAACATGATGCCGATCAGGACCGTCATGACCTTCTCGAAGACGGCGTACCGGTTGAACCAGACGAAGGTCAGCCCGATCAGGCCCGTCACGATCGCCCAGAACTTCAGCCCCGGCCCGTCCGGGAACAGGGCCACGATGGGCAGGGCGCTGGAGGACATGGCCGTCGCCCCGTAGATGAAGCCCCAGACGACGACGTAGACCGCGAAGTACACCGTGGTCCACGGGCCGAGGCTGCGCCAGCCGTCGAAGAGCGTGCGGCCGGTCGCGAGATGCCAGCGGCCCGCCGCCTCGGCCAGCGAGATCTTGACGACACAGCCGATGACCGCCGCCCACATCAGGGTGTACCCGAACTTACTGCCGGCGATCAGCGTCGCGACCAGGTCCCCGGCGCCGACACCGGTCGCCGCGACGACGATCCCCGGGCCGATGTACTTCCAGCTGGACTTACGCGGGTGGGAGGCCGGCTCCCCTGTCTCTGTGGTTGCGCTTGTCTCCGCCATGCCGATCAAGGAAGCGCAATCGGCGGGTCCGCACAAGGGGGCGTGCGGGAAGCGGGGCGGCTGCCCTCTCTGAACCGCAACCCGTTCGACCGGATACTGGTCGCCCAGGCGCAGATCGAGGGAATGACCATCGCCACCCGGGACAAGTGGATCCCGCGGTACGACCACGCGGTCATGGCCGTCTGAACGGCGTAACGTTTGCAGGGGGACCCATCGGTCGGCGGTGTGCGGCGGATACGGGGGGCAGGGACGCGATTCCGGCGGCGCGCTGCGGCCTACCGGAGGAGGCGTCATGACCCAGCAGACGATGGACCCCGTCAGGCAGGAGGAGTTCGCGGGCCGGATGGGGCAGGTGCTCAACGATGCCTGCCTGGGGTATCTGTGCAGCCTCGGGCACCGTACGCGGCTGTTCGACGTGATGGCGGAGCTGCCGCCGTCGACCAGTGAGCGGATCGCCGAGGCCTCGGGGCTGAACGAACGCTATGTACGGGAGTGGCTGGGCGGGGTGACCGTGGGCGGGATCGTCGTGTACGACCCGGCGGACCGTACGTACCGGCTGCCGCCCGAGCACGCCGCTTCCCTGTGCCGGGCCGCCGGGCCCGACAATCTGGCGTCCTTCCTCCAGGATCTCGCGCTGATCGGGCTCGTCGAGGACGAGGTGGTCACGGCGTTCCGGAAGGGGGGCGGGGTGCCGTACTCCTCGTATCCGAGGTTCCAGGAGCTCCAGGCCGAGGAGACGGCACGGGTGTACGACGCCGCCCTGGTCGACACGATCATTCCGCTGGTGCCCGGGCTGCCGGAGCGGCTGGGCTCGGGCGACGGTCTGGACGTGCTCGACATCGGTACGGGCCAGGGGCACGCCGTCAATCTCCTGGCGCGGGCGTTCCCGGCCAGCAGGTTCCGCGGGGTGGACATGTCGGAGGGCGGTATCGCGGCGGCCCGGGCCGAGGCGGAGCGGCTGGGACTGCGGAACTCACGGTTCGACCTGGCGGACGCGGCGACGGTGACCGGCCCGTACGACCTGATCACCGCCTTCGACGTGATCCACGACCTGGCCCGTCCGGCCGAGGCGCTGGCGGCCGTCGCCGGTGCGCTGCGGGATGACGGGGTGTTCCTGATGGGGGACATCGCCGCCTCCAGCAGGCTGGAGGAGAACCTCGACCACCCCTTGGGCCCCACCCTCTACACCTTCTCGGTCTTCTACTGCATGACCGTCTCGCTGGGCGAGGGCGGCGCCGGCCTGGGGACCGTATGGGGCAGGGAGACCGCGCTGAAGATGCTGGCGGAGGCGGGCTTCGGCGATGTCGAGGTACGCGAGGTGGAGGACGATGTCCTCAACGTCTACTACGTGGCACGCAAGGGGAGTTGAGGCCTGACCCGGGAGGGGTGAGGTCGCGGGCCGGCCCCGACCGCGGATCTGTCGTGGGCCTGGCGTGGGTTTGGCCTGGCCTGGGTTTGGCCTGGATCTAGATCACCAGAGTAAGCAGCGCCGCGACCACGAAGCCCGCCACCGACAGCACCGTCTCCAGCACCGTCCAGGACTTCAGGGTGTCCCGCTCGCTGATGCCGAAGTACTTCGACACCATCCAGAAGCCGCCGTCGTTGACGTGCGAGGCGAAGATCGAGCCCGCCGAGATCGCCATGATGATCAGCGCGAGGTGGGCCTGGGACAGGTCCTGACCGTCGACCAACGGGACCACGATCCCGGCGGTCGTGACGATCGCGACGGTGGCCGAGCCCTGGGCGACGCGCAGCACGACCGAGATCAGCCAGGCGAGGAGGATGACGGGGAGGCCCACGTCGTTGAAGGTGTCGGCCAGCGCGTCCGCGATTCCGCTGCCCTTGAGGACCGCGCCGAAGATGCCGCCCGCGCCGACCACCAGCAGGATGTTGCCGACGGGCTTCAGCGAGGACGTGGAGACCGATTCCAGGGACTTGCGGGACCAGCCGCGGCGGATGCCCAGCAGGTAGTACGCCAGGAACAGCGCGATCGTCAGGGCCACGAACGGGTTGCCGAAGAACTCGACGACCGAGCGGATTGTGGAGGGGTCCAGCGCGATGGAGGAGAACGTCGCGGCGAGGATCAGGACCAGCGGGGTGCCGATGATCGCGAGGACCGTGGCGAGCGGGACCGGCTTCTCGTGCGGGGTGCCGCCGGCGGCCCGCTGTTCGGCGGCGACCGCCGCCTTGGCCTCGGCGGCGGCGTCCACCATGTCCTGCGGGACCTCGACGAAGATCCGCTTCCCGATCCAGGCGGCGTACGCCCAGGCGGCGAGGACGGACGGGACGCCGACCACGACCCCCATCAGGATGACCCAGCCGAGCGAGACGTTGAAGAGTCCGGCGGCGGCTACCGGGCCGGGGTGCGGCGGCAGGAACGCGTGGGTCATCGACAGGCCCGCCAGCAGCGGCATCGCGTAGAGCAGGATCGATTTTCCGGAGCGCTTGGCGGCGGCGTACACGATCGGCGCGAGGACGAAGATGCCGACGTCGAAGAAGACCGGGATACCGAAGATGGTGCCGGTCAGGCCCATCGCGAGCGGGGCCCGCTTCTCACCGAAGAGGTTCAGCAGGCGGGCGCTCAACACCTCGGCGCCGCCGGACACTTCGAGGATCGCGCCGAGCATGGTGCCGAGCCCGATGATGATCGCGACATGGCCCAGGATGCCGCCCATGCCGGACTCGATGACCGAGACGGCGGCGGATTTCTGCACGGTTCCGAAGAGTTCGGTGACCGAGAGCCCGGCCCCGAGGCCGACGGCTATGGAGACCGCGAGCAGGGCGACGAACGGCTGGAGCCTGACCTTGATGATCAGGAAGAGGAGGAGGGCGATACCGAGGGCGGCGACGGTCAGCAGACCCGCGGTGCCGTCGATCAGGAGGAGCAGACCACCGGTGTGCGGTGGCGTCTCGGCCGGCGAGGGGCCGGCGGCGGCGAGCGACATGGGGACTCCGATGGTGCTGGAGGGCAGGGGGGAGCGCGGCACGGCGCCCCCGGGGGACGGGGCGCCGTGCCGTGCGGCGTGCTGGAGGGGTGGTGCGGGTGAGGCAAGAGGATCAGGCGTTCGGTAGGGGCGGAACGGTCAGCTGAGCACCGCGAGGGCGTCGATCTCGATGAGCAGGCCCTTCGGCAGGCCGACGTAGACCGTCGTACGGGCCGAGGGAGCCTCCTTGAGGTTCTGCTCGGCGAAGTACGCGTTGTAGATCTCGTTCATCTCCGCGAAGTGGTCCACGTCCGTGAGGTAGACGCGCATCATCATCACGTCGTCCCAGCTCGCGCCGCCCTCCTCCAGGATCGCCTTGACGTTGGCGAAGGTCTGGAGGGTCTGCTCGCGCAGGGTCGGACCGGCCGGGGTCGGGGCCTGGCCCTCCACGGCCGGGAGGAAGCCGACCTGGCCGGCGACCTGGAGGATGTTCCCCTTCTTCACGCCGTGCGAGAACTTCGCGGGCGGCGTGGTGTGGGTGGAGGGGGTGAGCGCGGTCTTCTCGGTCATGGCTGATCAGGCTTTCTTGGGTTGGGTGGTGCCGGAGTACTCCCGGCTGATCGTCTCGGCGGTGCGCCGGACCAGCGGGAGCAGGGTGAGGAGTTCCTCGGCCGTGACGACCACGTTGGGTGCGGACACCGACATGGCCGCGACGACCCGTCCGTCCGCGCCGCGGATGGGGGCGCCGACGCAGTTGATGGACTCCTCGTGGCCACCGAGGTCGGTGGCCCAGCCCTGTTCGCGGACGACGGCCAGCTCCTTGAGGAAGGCGGCCGCGTTGGGCGTCGAACGGGACGTGTACATGGGGTAGTCGAGCTTCTCGGCGATGACGCGCCGCTCGGGCTCGGCGAGGTCGGCCAGCAGCAGCTTGGCGACGGCCGCGACGGTGATCGCGACGGGCTTGCCGATCCGCGAGTACATCCGGACCGGGTAGCGGCTCTCGACCTTGTCGATGTAGAGGACTTCCTGCTCCTCGTACACGGCGAGGTGCACGGTGTGCCCGCACCGGTCGTTCAGCGCGACCAGGTGGGAGTGGGCGATCTCGCGTACGTCGAGGTTCTCCACGGCCTCCTGCGCGAGCGCGAAGAGCCGGGCGCCGAGGCGGTAGCGCTGGTCCTGCTGGCGGTAGACGAGGCCGTGCTCGTGGAGCGTACGCAGCAGGCGCAGCGCCGTGGACTTGTGGACGCCGAGCCGCTCGGCGACCTGGCCGAGGTCGGCGGGTCCCTGGGCGAGCAGGGGCAGGATGCTCAGTGCCCGGTCGACGGTCTGACTCATGGGGTGCGTACCTCCTCGGGTGCCCGGTCGGCTGCGGTCCAGCCGGGGCCGAGACGAAGTCTCCCCCAGGCCTCGTCGTCGAGGGCGGCGAGGCGGTCGGCGTGGTCGCGGGCGGGCGGGTCGGTGAGGTCGCCGGGGACGGTGAGAACGGCGGCGGCCATCAGGTGCCCGTGCCGGACCCGGTCGCGTACGGGCAGCCCGCGCAGGGTGGCGGAGAGGAACCCGGCGGCGAACGCGTCCCCGGCCCCGACGGCGGCGACGACGTCGACGCGGAGGGCGGGCACGACGGTGACGGTGTCCCCGCCCTCCCCGACGGCGCTTTCGGCCCCTCCGGAATTCTCAGCCCCTCCGGCGTTCGAGGCGCGGGGTCCGGGGCGGTGCCCCGAGAACACCGTCGCGCCCGCACTCCCGCGCTTCACCACCACCACGGACGGCTCCGGCAGCGCCGCCCGGATCGCCCCAGCGCCGACGATCCCCCACGCCTCCTCCGCCTCGTCCTCGCCCACGAACACCAGGTCGGCCCGGCGGGCCAGCTCCAGGAGGACCGAGGCGTCAGCGGTCCCGCCCCGCCACAGATGCGGCCGGTGGTTCACGTCGAAGGAGACGAGCGGGCGGTCCGCCCGGGGTGCCGTCAGGTCCCGCAGCAGCGCCAGGCAGTCGGCGGACAGCGCGGCCGTGATCCCGGACAGGTGCAGGATGCGGCCCGCGAACAGGTCCTCGTACGGCACGTTGTCCGGCGACATCGCCGATGCCGCCGATCCCGCCCGGTAGTAGGCGACCTCGTGCGCGTCGGTCCCCCGGTCCGTGGCCGTACGGAAGTAGATGCCCGTCGGGCGGACCGGGTCCCGGCGGACGGCCGAGGTGTCGACCCCGTACCCCGCGATCGTCTCGACCAGATGGTCGCCGAAGCCGTCCGCCCCTACCCGGCCGACCCAGGCCGCCCGGTGCCCGGCGGCGGCGAGCGCGCAGGCCACGTTGGACTCGGCACCCCCGATCCCGCGTCCGAAGGAGGGCACGTCGGCGAGGCGGCCGGGCCGCGAGGGCAGGAACGTCACCATGGACTCACCGAGACAGACGGCATCGGTGGTCGTGGCGGCGCTGGCCGTCCCTGCTGCGGGTCCGGACACGGAAGGCTCCTCGCTGATCGGCGTGCGGGCCGGTGGACACCATCGACCGGGCATCTGGTCACCATTGACCCGGCGTCGGCTCGGATGTTAGACAGCGTTAAGCGATATACGCAATGGGTGTTGCATATGTTGCAACGAACTTCGAGGAGCTTCCCTTGACAGCCGAACGCCCCACCGCACCCCGTCCCGGCGATCTCGCCGCCGGCCTCGCCGACGAGCGCGTCGACCACCGCTTCAAGGCCCTGCCGCCGGACGCGGACGGCCTCACCGTCGGGGCCCTGGCCGCCGAGCGCCGCAACCTCTTCACCGGCGGGTTCACCACCCCCGTACTCGCCCTGTCCGCCGAGTCGGTCGAGCACAACCTCGCGCTCCTGGAGACGTACGCCGAGCGGCACGGCCTCGCGTTCGCCCCGCACGGCAAGACGTCCATGTCGCCGCAGCTCTTCGCGGACCAGCTGAAGCGTGGCGCGTGGGGCATCACGGCCGCCGTGCCGCACCAGGCGCGGGTCTACCGGGCGTACGGTATCGGGCGGATCTTCCTCGCGAACGAGCTGGTCGACGCCGTGGCCCTGCGCTGGCTGGCCGCCGAGATGACGGCCGACCCGGAGTTCCGCTTCATCTGCTACGTCGACTCCGTGCGCGGCGTCGAACTGATGGAGGCGGCCCTGAGCGCGGCGGGCGCCACCCGCCCGGTCGACGTGGTCGTGGAACTGGGCGCGGGCGAGGGCGCGCGCACCGGGGCCCGTACGGAGGCCGACTGCACGGCGGTGGCCGACGCGGTGGCGGCGGCCGGATCGCTGCGCCTGGTGGGGGTCGCCGGGTACGAGGGCGAGGTGCCGGAAGCGGACCCCGAGCGGGTGGGGGCGTGGCTGCGGCGGCTCGTCGCGCTGGCGGCCGCCTTCGACGGCGAGAAGCGGTTCGCCGGAGCCGACGGGATCGTCATCAGCGCGGGCGGCAGCGCCTGGTTCGACGCGGTCGCGGAGGTCTTCGCAGACGTCCCCGAACTCAGCCTGCCCGTACTCAAGTTGCTCCGCTCCGGTGCGTACGTCTCACACGACGACGGGCACTACAAGCACCTCACCCCGTTCAACCGGGTGCCCGAGGAGGGCGCGCTGGAGCCCGCCTTCCGCCTCTGGGCGCAGGTCGTCTCCCGCCCGACCGGTGAGCAGGCGTTCCTGAACGCGGGCAAGCGGGACGCGGCGTACGACCTGGATCTGCCCGAGGCGCAGGTGGTCCGCTCCGGCCGGGACGGTTCGGTCCGGCCCGCCACCGGGATCACGGTCACCGGACTCTCCGACCAGCACGCCTGGGTGCGCACGGAGGAGGGGGCCGAGCTGGAGGTGGGCGACTGGGTCGGCATGGGCCTCTCGCACCCCTGCACCAGCTTCGACAAGTGGCAGCTGATCCCGCTGGTGGAGGCGGACGGCACGGTCGCCGACTACATCCGCACGTTCTTCTGAGCCGTAAGCGCTTCTGAGCCGTACGCGAAGAGACAACGCACCCGAAAGGTGACCCATGGACCTGGTCCTGCGTGACGCGCTCGTCGTCGACGGCACCGGCGCCCCCTCGTACCGTGCCGATGTGGCCCTCGACGGCGGCCGGATAGCCGAGATCCACCGCGAGGGCTCCCCCGGCCCCCGCCCCACCGCCACCCGGGTACTCGACGCGGACGGGCTCGCCCTCGCCCCCGGCTTCATCGACATGCACGCCCACAGCGACCTGGCACTGCTGCGCGACCCGGACCACAGCGCGAAGGCGGCACAGGGCGTCACCCTCGAAGTGCTGGGCCAGGACGGCCTGTCGTACGCCCCCGTCGACGACCGTACGCTCGCCGAGGTCCGCCGCTCCATCACCGGCTGGAACGGCGACGGCTCCGGCATCGACTTCGACTGGCGTACGGTCGGCGGCTATCTGGACCGCCTGGACCGCAACTTCGGCGGGCAGGGCATCGCGGTGAACGCCGCCTACCTCATCCCGCAGGGCACGGTCCGGATGTACGCGGTCGGCTGGGACGACCGCCCGGCCACCGGCGCCGAACTGACCCGGATGCGGGAGCTGGTGGACCAGGGCATGCGCGAGGGCGCGGTCGGCATGTCCTCCGGTCTGACCTACACGCCGGGGATGTACGCGGACGACGCCGAACTCACCGAGCTGTGCCGGGTGGTGGCACGCCACGGCGGCTACTACTGCCCGCACCACCGCAGCTATGGGGCGGGCGCGCTGGAGGCGTACGAGGAGATGGTGCGGCTGGCGCACGACGCGGGCTGCGCGCTCCATCTCGCCCACGCCACCATGAACTTCGGCGTCAACAAGGGCAAGGCTCCCGACCTCCTCGCCCTGCTCGACGGCGCGCTCGCCGCCGGGGCCGACATCTCGCTCGACACCTACCCGTACACCCCGGGCTGCACCACGCTCGTGGCGATGCTGCCGAGCTGGGCGAGCGAGGGCGGCCCGGAGTCGGTCCTGACGCGGCTCGCGGACGCGGAGAGCGCGGAGAGGATCCGCCACCACCTCGAAGTACTGGGCTCGGACGGCTGCCACGGTGTGCCGATCGAGTGGGACACCATCGAGATCTCCGGCGTCGGCGCCCCGCATCTCGGCGAGTACGTGGGCCGTACGGTCGCGGAGTCGGCGGCGCTGCGGGGCGAGGAGCCCTGGGTGACCGCGCGGCGGCTGCTCACCGAGGACCGGCTCGGGACGACGATCCTCCAGCACGTGGGCCATGAGGAGAACGTCCGGCAGATCATGGGCCACCCGGTGCACACCGGCGGCAGCGACGGCATCCTCCAGGGCGACAAGCCGCACCCGCGCGCGTACGGCACGTTCCCGCAGTATCTGGGTCGGTACGCGCGGGAGTTGGGCATCCTCTCACTGGAGGAGTGCGTCGCCCATCTGACCTCGCGCCCGGCCGCCCGCCTGCGGCTCGCGGACCGGGGCCTGGTGCGCGAGGGCTACCGCGCGGACCTGGTGCTCTTCGACCCGGAGACCGTGGCGGCGGGCTCGACCTTCGAGGAGCCGCGCACGCTGCCGGTGGGCATCCCGCACGTACTGGTCGACGGCCGGTTCGTCATCGAGGACGGCAAGCGGACGTCGGTGCTGGCGGGGCGGGCGGTCCGGGGCGCGGGGGCGACAGCGACCTGACCGCGCCCCCTCACCCGGAGTCGGCGGCGGGCGGCAGCTCCCGGCCCAGGACGGCGCGCCCCTCCCCACTGATACCTTACGACGTAATGAGTTATCCGTCGGGTGTTGCTTCACGACGTAAGGAGTCGCACGTGGTGGTCTTCGCGGGGCAGGGCGACCCCCGCAGTTCCCTCTCCCTCCTGTGGCGCGCGGACGCCCCGCGGCCGACGCGCGGCGGCCCGGGGCCGAAGCCGAGGCTGAGCGTGGACGCGATCGTGGCGGCCGCCGTCGCGCTCGCGGACGAGGAGGGGATGGGGGCCCTGTCGATGCGCGCGGTCGGCGACCGCCTCGGGCGCACGGCGATGGCGCTCTACACGTACGTCCCCGGCAAGAGCGAGCTGGTGGACCTGATGTACGACTCGGTGCACGCCGAACTCCCGTCCCACTACCCGGAGCCGGAGGAGTCGGACGACGGCTGGCGGGCGGGGCTGACCGTCTGGGCGGGAGACCTCCTGGAGTTCTACGTCCGCCATCCCTGGGTGCTCCAGGTCTCGCAGGCGCGGCCGGTGCTGGGGCCGCACGAGTACGCGGGCCTGGACACGCTGATCACCCTGTTGCGGGCGACGGGGCTGACGGCCGGGGCGGTACGGCGGCTGGTGGGGACCCTGTTCCCGTTCGTCCGGGGCTCGGCGCAGACGGTGGCCGATGCCCGGCTGGCCGCGGCGGCGACCGGGAGCTCCGACGCGGAGTGGTGGGCGGCGCGCTCGGCGGCGCTGACGGAGCTGGTCCCCGACTTCGCGGAGCGCTTTCCCGCCGTGAGCCGCCTGGAGGCGGAGGGGGCGGTGGAGCCGTATCCGGACCCGGGCCTGGAGGAGGGCGCGGAGGCGGTGCCGTATCCGGAGCGGGAGGCTCGGGAGACGTTCCGGGCGGGGCTCGGGGTGCTGCTGGACGGGATCGAGGCGGCGCGCGCCCGGCGACCCTGAGGGTGGCCGGGCCCGCCCGGCGCGCGCCCGGGATCACGCACGTACGACCAGGACTACGGCTACGGCTACGGCTACGGCTTGGGCAGCGCACAGCCCGCGCGGTCCAGGTCGATCTTGTTGCCGGTGCCGATGCACGGGACCATGTTGTACGTCTGCTGCGCGTAGTTGATGCCCTCGCGGACGGTCACCTCGCCGTGCTCGTCGACCTCGCACGGGTTGTTGACCGTGCACTCCCGGCCGCTCTCGTTACCGGTGTTGTTGACGGCGACCACCTTGCCGGTGGCGTCGTCTATCACCGGCGAGCCGGACGTACCGCCGATCGTCCGGCACTCCGGGGTGTAGCGGACCGAGTCCTTCCAGGTCCACCGGCCCTCCTTGAGCCGGTGGACGAAGCCGTCGATGTCGCAGCTGTAGGTGCGCTTCCAGTAGCCGGAGGCGACCGTGATGGCGGTGCCCGCCACCGGGTGGGCGGTCTCCAGCTCCAGCGCCCGGATGCCGTAGCGATCCGCGATCTGCCGGTAGGTGCTGGTGAGTTCGTAGAGCGAGAGATCGGTGTCGGTCATGGTGCCGTACGCGATCTTGCTCGCCTTCAGAGTGCCGACACCTCTGCCCGAGGCGTTGAGCAGGGTGAACGTCCGGGAGGACGGCTGGTCGACGACGACCTCGCCGGGGCCCGGGAAGCCGGACTCCATGCAGTGCCCGTTGGAGAGCACGAGGGCGGGGTCCGTGGGGGCGGAGTCCGGCGAACGGACCACGGAGCCGGAACAGTTGCTGAGCGCGACGGTCCCGGCGAAGGTCACGGCCTTCGGGCCGGGGCCTGCCTGGGGCGCGTCTTCCCGGACCTGTGTCCGCGGTGCGGGTTCGGCCGCGACGGCGGGCGCGACACCCGCCCCCAGGAGCAGGGCAGCGAGAAACGCACCGACGAGAGGCTTGTTCATGTGGGGGTCCCCTCCAGTGATGCCAAGGGCCGGAGATCTTCCGGCTTTTGACATGCGCATGCTGGCGCAGATGTCGGGGCATCACAAGGGGGCGATTCCGGCCGAAGCCTAGGCCGAGGCAGCGGCCGTGACCGTGGCTGCCGCTGTGGCCGTGACCGTTGCTGCGGCTGCGGCCGTGTCCGTGCCCTCGCCCCCTCCGCGGTGGATGTGGTCGCGCCCCCACTCACCCAGCGGTTCCAGCGCCGCGTTCAGCGAGAAGCCCAGCGGCGTGAGCGAATACTCCACGCGCGGGGGCACTTCCGCGAACACCTCTCGGTGCACGATGCCGTCGTCCTCCAGCTCCCTGAGCTGGGAGCTGAGCACCTTCTCGGTCACCCCGGGCACGGCCCGGCGCAACTCGCCGAAGCGGCACGTCTTCTCGTTCAGCGCCCACAGGATGAGCACCTTCCACTTGCCGCCGATCACGTCCATCGCCGCGTCGATCCCGCAGACGAAAGCCCCCGGCCTCCGTACGATCCGCATCCTCCACCCCTCCGCCACCTGGTCGCTCACCGCGAGGTAACCACCCACTCGGAAGTGCGTACTTGTTGCCCCCGGCGCCTTCGGCCAGCCTAGTCGGCATGCCTGACAACACCACTGCTTCCACCTCTCCCGCCCCTCTCACGCTGCTCGGCCTCGGCTCGATGGGCGCCGCGTTCGCCCGTACCTGGCTCGCCGCCGGCCACCCCCTGACCGTCTGGAACCGCAGCCCCGGCCGGACCGCCGAACTCGCCGCCGCGGGCGCGCGGGTGGCCGCCACGGCGGCCGAGGCGGTGGCCGCGAGCCCGCTCGTCGTCGCCTGCCTCATGGACGACGCCTCGGTCCGTGAGGCGCTGGCCGACGCGGACCTCACGGGCAAGGACCTGGTCGACCTCACCACCTCCACCCCGGGCGAGTCGCGCGCCCGTGCGACCTGGGCCGAGGGGCGCGGCGCACGCTTCCTGGACGGCGGGATCATGGCCGTGCCCCCGATGGTCGGCGTGCCGGAGTCCGGCGCCTATGTCTTCTACAGCGGTTCGCAGGAGGTCTTCGACGCCCATCGCGAGACGCTGACCGTACCGACGGACGCCCGGTTCGTCGGCGGCGAACCCGGGGCCGCCGCACTGCACGACGTGGCCCTGCTCAGCGCGATGACCGCGATGTTCGCCGGGGCCCGGCACGCGTTCGCGCTGGTGGAGAACGCGGGGATCGACCGGAAGGAGTTCGGCGCGCTGCTGGCGGGCTGGCTCACGGCGATGGCCCCGCACACCGCGCTGTTCGGCGAGGACGTGCCGCCCGAGGACGCGACCAGCCCGGCCGTGGTGGCGGCGGGCGACGCGGCGCTGCTGCGTACGGCCCGGGAGCAGGGCGTGGACACGGCGTTGCTGATCGCGGCGGCCGGCGCGGTGAACGGGGTCTGACGGCCGCCGGGTCAGGCCTTCGCCGCCGCGGCCTCCTTCGCGTACGTCACGGCCTGGAGCAGGGTCAGCCCCGGTTCGGCCCGGCGCAGGATCTTGATGGCCTCGACGGAGTCGGCAGGCCCCTCGTGCCCGGCCTCGGTCAGCCGCCGTCGCACCCAGCGGCCGCGCAGCTCCTCGTCCGGACGCTCGGCCGCGTCCTCGGCCAGGGCGAGGGCGCGTTCCAGGCCGGGCCGCTCGGCCTCCGTCGCGGTCTCCAGCGCACGGCGGAGCGCGGTGACGACATCGGGGGCGTCGCGGAGGACGTGTACGGCGAGGGGCTGGGGCTTGCGGAACAGGCTCATGGAACCACCGTTCCCCGGGCGGGTCCGGTCCGCACCGGAGTTGAGCAAGATCTGAGCCCGCCGCGCGACAGGCCCCGGAACGCCGCCCGCCGGGCGACGGAACCGCCGGGGCTCCCGGCGCCCGGGGCCGGCCCAGCATCCCGGCCCAACGTCCTGGCCCAGCCTCTCGGCCCGAGGTCCCGGTCCCCGCGGCCGGGCGTGTGTCGGTCCGCAGGCCGAGGTGCCACACCGCCCCGGCTGCGTACGGTCGACCCATGACACTCGACCTCGACGCCTACCTCGCCCGCATCGGCTGGACCGGTGAGCCCGGGGATCTCCGTCCCACTCCGGAAGTACTGCGGTCCCTGCACCACGCCCATCTGCTGGGCATCCCGTTCGAGAACCTGGAGCCCGTGCTCGGCTCAGCGCCCTCGCTGGCGCTCGACGACCTGGAGGCGAAGCTGGTCCGCAGCGAGCGCGGCGGGTACTGCTACGAGCACAACACCCTCTTCTCCGCCGTACTGAAGCGGATCGGCTTCGGCGTGACGCCGCTGACCGCCCGGGTGCTGCTGGGCGCCGCGCCGGGCGACATCCGGCCCCGCACCCACATGCTGATGCGGGTGGACGTGCCCGGTGCGCCGCGGCCGTATCTGGCGGACGTCGGCTTCGGCGTGGTCGGGGCCCTGCTGGAGCCGATCGAGCTGGTGGAGGGCGCCGAGCTGTCCGTCGCCCCGCGCCACCACCGGCTGGTCCACGCCCCGCACGACGGCCCGCTGCCCATGTGGGAGCTCCAGGCGGAGAAGGACGGCTTCTGGGAGGCGCAGTACGCGTTCACCCTGGAGCCGTTCGAGGCGCCGGACTACGAGGTGATCAACTGGCACATCGCGACGCACCCGCGCTCACCGTTCCGCCAGGCGGTGTACGCGAACCGCACCCGGCCCGGCTCGCACCTGGCGCTGTCGGGGCTCGCCCTGGTGGAGACGGCCGACGACGGCACGGTCGGGGAGCGGCAGCTGAAGGACGGGGCCGAGGCGCTGCGCGTCCTGGCGGACGACTTCGGCGTACGGCTCCCGGAGGGGACCCGGCTGCCGGAGTGACCCCCTCCGGCCGCCCGGCCGGGGCCCGCCCGCCCCGGGGCCGCCGGACCCGCGTGGCGCATCTCACCCGCCCCGGCCGCCCACGCCCCATTCCAAGCCGCGACCCCGCCGCGACCGGGCGATCCCACGGCCCGGAGCGGTGGCGGGCATAGCGATGGAAGACGGACCGGGGCCGCGCGGCGCCCCGGAGGACGTACAGCCGGAGCAATCCCCGCGCACCGCGCGAAACGCGGCCGTAAGCTCGCGGACATGCAGGTCATCCAGTCCACGAAGCTCGCCAATGTCTGTTATGAGATCCGGGGCCCCGTGCTGGAGGAGGCGATGCGGCTGGAAGCGGCCGGTCACCGCATCCTCAAGCTCAACACGGGCAACCCCGCCGCGTTCGGGTTCGAGTGCCCGCCGGAGATCCTGGAAGACATCCTGCGCAACCTCGCGGGCGCGCACGGCTACGGCGACGCGAAGGGCCTGCTGTCCGCGCGCCGCGCGGTGATGCAGCACTACCAGACCAAGGGCATCGACCTCGATGTCGAGGACATCTACCTCGGCAACGGCGTCTCCGAGCTGATTCAGATGTCGATGCAGGCGCTGCTCGACGACGGCGACGAGGTGCTCGTACCGGCCCCCGACTATCCCCTGTGGACCGCCTCGGTCTCCCTGGCGGGCGGGACGGCCGTGCACTACCGGTGCGACGAGCAGGCCGACTGGATGCCGGACCTGGCCGACATCGAGCGGAAGATCACCGACCGCACCAAGGCCCTGGTGATCATCAACCCGAACAACCCCACCGGCGCGGTGTACGACGACGAGATGCTGCGCGGTCTCACCGAGATCGCCCGGCGGCACAACCTCATCGTGTGCTCCGACGAGATCTACGACCGCATCCTCTACGACGGCGCGACGCACACCCCGACGGCGACGCTGGCCCCGGACCTGATGGTGCTGACCTTCAACGGTCTTTCGAAGAACTACCGGGTGGCGGGCTACCGCTCCGGGTGGCTGGCCGTCTGCGGCCCGAAGGCGCACGCCACCTCGTACATCGAGGGGCTGACGATCCTCGCCAACATGCGGCTCTGCGCCAACATGCCCTCGCAGCACGCCGTGGCCACCGCTCTCGGCGGGCGCCAGTCCATCGAGGACCTGGTGCTGCCGGGCGGCCGGATCCTGGAGCAGCGGGACGTGGCGTACGACCTGCTGACCTCGATCCCCGGCGTGACCTGCGTGAAGCCGAAGGGGGCGCTGTACCTCTTCCCCCGGCTCGACCCCAGGGTCTACAAGATCAAGGACGACCGGCAGATGGTCCTGGACCTGCTGCGGGCCGAGAAGATCATGGTCGTACAGGGCACCGGCTTCAACTGGCCCGAGCCCGATCACTTCCGGATCGTCACGCTGCCGACGGCCGAGGACCTGACCGACGCCGTGACCAGGATCGGCACCTTCCTGGACGGTTACGGACAGCCGTAGCGCGATCACTCTCCCGGACCGCACACAACTTTAGACTCATTCCAAGGTAGGATGGTCCCTACGCACCACCGGGAGGCCATCTCATGTACGAGCCGATCCGCAGCCCTTCGGTCCACACGCCGACCGACGGCGCGGACTTTCCGCACCGCAGCCGCGAGGAGGAGCTGGACATCCAGCTCGCCGGACATCTCGCCGCGCTCCTCGCGGTCACGGACGAGCTGGGGCTCGCCGAGGCGGGCGACCGCATCGCCGAGCAGGTGGCCCGGCTGCGCGGCGCCCCGCCGGCCCGGCACGCCGGGCTGACCGACGCCGCCCCCGCCGACCTCCACCGCCGCGCCCACGCCCTCGCGGGCCGCGCGCTGGTCGTGGCCGCGTCGCGCGCGGACACGACCGCCGCCATCCTCGCCGCCGAGCGGATGGACGCCCACACCGCGGCTCTCGCCGCCACCGCCGGGCCCGCCCCCTCGGGGCAGCTGGTCGGCGCCCACTGACGGCCCCGGTCCGCGTGCCGCGAAGGCGCGCGGACCGGGTGCCACACCGGTCACCGCAGGGCCCGTGCCGGGCGCCGCCGCGGTGACCCCCGATCCCGGCCGTTGCGTACTGGGATGCCCCCTTCATCTGCCGTACACCCGGCACAGCCCGGAATGTGGGTTTCCGCGAGCACGCTGCGCGGGTGAGACGCATCGTGGGAATCGTTCTGGCGGTCCTGTTGACGGTCGGCGTGGCAGCCGCCGTCGCAGCGGGCCGAAACAACGGGGACAGCGGCACGGCGACGACGACCGTGCGAGGAGTGATCGGGTCGGAGAAGGCCGAGTTCTTCGCCGACCCCGACACCGTGAAGGCCCTCGCGGCCAAGGGATACACCGTCCGGGCCGAGACCTCCGGGTCCTGGGCCATGGACCGGCTCCCCCTCAAGGGGTACGACTTCGCCTTCCCCGGCTCCAAGGCCCCGGCCGATGAGCTGCTCCGCGGATCCGGGAACCGGGGCGGCCCGCTGCGGCCGTTCTACTCACCGCTCGTCGTCGTCGCCCACCGCAACGCGGCCGAGGTCCTCGCGGACAACGGCCTGGCACGGCTGCGGGCCGACGGCGGCTCGAAGTTCACCACACGGGGCACGCTGCTCATGAGCCCCTATCTGGCGGCGGCCGAGGACGACCGGACCTGGCAGCAGCTCAAGGGGGCTGCCGGACATGCCGAGTTGAGCGGCACGGTGTTCATCACGAGCACCGACCCGGTGGCCTCCAACTCCGGCGCCCTCTACCTCGCCGCCGCCTCCTACGTCGCCGACGGCGGCCGGGTGGCGGCGGACGCCCGGGCCGTCGACCGTACGGCACCACTGATGCGCAAGCTCGTCCAGGTGCAGGGCGCCCAGCAGACCGGCAGCGACGCACCCTTCCGGGACTTCATCAGCGGGGTCGGCAACCCGCTCGCCCTGGTCTACGAGTCTCAAGTGGCCTCACTCCTGATGCACAGTCAGCCTCAGGAGGTCGGCGACCTCGTCGTCCTCTACCCGGACACCACGGTCTCCAGTGACCACACCCTCGTCCCGCTGACCGCCCAGGGGCGGGAGCTCGGCGAGCTGCTGGCCACCGACCCGGCACTGCGGAAGCTCGCGGTACGGCACGGCTTCCGGCCTCAGGGCGCGGCGGCCGAGTTCATCGCCGCCACCGCGGACCACACCGCGTACATCGACCAGCGGCTGACCGGCGTACGGCAGGCGCCCGTGCCCACCGCGGAGGTGCTGCGCCGGATGGCCCACCGGGCCCGCGGCCGATGAGCCGCCCGCCCGCACCTGGGCCCGCCCCCGTCAACCGATCCGGCCCCGCACCGGAACCCTCAGCCCAGGAGGCCCCTGCCATGCCCCAGGACGCCGGACCCCCGGACCCCCGACTGCCGTACGATCCGCCGACCACCCCGCTCGTGCTCACCCCGCCCGAGCCCGTCGCCGCCGTCCGGCCCGAGCAGGCCGCCGGGCTCGTCCCGGTCGACGAGGCGGTGCGCGAGGAGATGGTCCGGCGGGCCGAGGAGTACGTGGGCTCCCTCACCGGACTGGACAGCCGGTCACCGGAGTTCACCGCCCGGGTGGGCGAGATCGCGGCGCTCGGGCAGGGCGACATCCGGGGCGCCGCCCAGCAGTCCAACCGGATGCTCGACCGTACCGTGCGTTCGCTCGCCTCCGGCGAGGGCGACGCCCCCGCCCGCGTCGGCGCCTCGCTGGTGGAGCTGCGCCGCACGGTGGAGGACCTCGATCCGCGCGACGCACCCGGGCGCGGGCCCCGCCGGCTGCTGTCCCGGCTGCCCGGCGGGAACCGGCTGCGCGACCACGTGGCGAAGTACGCCTCCGCCCGCGGGACCCTCGACCGGATCGTCGGCTCCCTCCGCAGCGGCCAGGACGAACTGCGGCGCGACAACGCCGCGTTGCACACCGAGCGCACCCGGCTCTGGGACACCATGGGCAAGCTCCAGGAGTACGCGGTCCTCACCGAGGCCCTGGACGGCGTCGTGGAACGGCGCGTCGCGGAGGCCGAGGCGGCGGGCGAGCCGGTACGGGCCGACGCGCTGCGGGCCGACGTCCTCTTCCCCGTACGGCAGAAGCACCAGGACCTGCTGACCCAGATCGCGGTCTGCGCGCAGGGCTACCTGGCGATGGACGTCGTACGGCGCAACAACGACGAGCTGATCAAGGGCGTCGACCGGGCGGCCACCACGACCCTGTCCGCGCTGCGGATCGCCGTGATGCTCTCCTCCGCCCTGGAGAACCAGCGCCGGGTGACCGAGCAGGTGCGGGTGCTGCGCTCGACCACGGAGGAGCTGATCCGGGGCAACGCGGAGATGCTGGCCACGCAGAGCGGGGAGATCCAGCGCCTCGCGGCCGATCCGGCGGTCGGCGTCGAGACGCTGCGTACGGCGTTCGGGCAGATCTACTCGACGCTGGACGCCATCGACACGTACAGGGCGCGGGCGACCGGGGCGATGGCCGCCACCGTGGAGGCGCTCACCTCCGAACTCCAGGAGGCGGGGGCACGGTTGGACCGCAGCCGGACCACGGACGCGACGCTGGAAGGGGGCCGCTCGTGAGGCGCCTCCCGAAGCGCGTCCCACGGCCCGGGCGGGCCCCGCGCTCCCTCGCCCCGCTGCTGGCCGCCCTCCTGCTCGTCCCGCTCGCCGCCTGCACGGACGGCGGCGCGGGGAGCGGCCGGGGCGCCGACGGCGACGGGCGGCCGGGCACCGGGGGAACGGGCCCGGCCGCGGGCACGATCCGGGTGCTGGCGTCCAGCGAACTCAGCGATATGAAGCCCCTGTTGGAGGAGGCCCGCAAGGCGACCGGGATCACCGTGCGGCCCACCTGGACCGGCACGCTGGAGGCGGTCGAGCGGCTGGCGGCCGGCTCGGCGGACAGGGACTTCGACGCGGTGTGGCTGTCGTCCAACGACTATCTGCGGCTACGCCCGGAGGCCGCCCGGGCGGTCGCCTCCGAGACCCCGCTGATGACCTCCCCGGTGGCCCTCGGGGTGCGGCCCGCGGCGGTGCGACGGCTCGGCTGGGACCCGGAGCGGGTCAGCTGGGCGCAGGTCCACCGGGCGGCCGCCGCCGGGGACCTGACGTACGGGATGACCGACCCCAAGCGTTCCAACTCCGGTTTCTCCGCACTGATATCGGTGACGTCCGCGCTCTCCGGCGCACAGGCGGCGCTCACCGACGCCGATGTCCGGCGCGCGGGGCCGAAGCTGAAGGAGTTCTTCGCGGGGCAGCGCCTCACCTCCGGCTCCTCGGGGTGGCTGGCCTCCGCGTACGCCCGGCGCTCCACCGTGGACGCGCTGATCAACTACGAGTCGGTGCTGCTCTCGCTGAACCGGGACAGCGGCGCCGGGCTGACGGTGATCCGCCCCCGGGACGGCGTGGTGACCGCCGACTATCCGCTCAGCACGCTCAGCGGGGCCGCGCCCGCCGCGCGGGACGCCGTACGGACCCTGACCGAGCACCTCAGATCCACCCCCGTACAGCGGGAGATCACCGAGCGGACGCTGCGTCGCCCGGTCGTCGCCGCCGCCCGCCCCGCCGACCCGCTCTCGCACGAGCAGCGCCGCGAGCTGCCCTTCCCCGGTTCGCGGTCGGTCGCGGACGGGCTGCTGTCGGCGTACGAGCACCGGCTGCGGCGCCCCTCCCGGACCGTGTACGTCCTGGACACCTCCGGGTCGATGAAGGGCGAGCGGCTGGCCCGGCTCAAGTCCGCGCTGACCGGGCTGACCGGGGATTTCCGTCAGCGGGAGGAGGTCACGCTGCTGCCGTTCGGCTCCACGGTCAAGCGGGTCCGCACGCACACCGTGGACCCGGCAGACCCGAAGGCGGGCCCGGCGGCGATCCGGGCGGACACCGCCGCGCTGACCGCCGAGGGGAACACGGCGATCTATTCGTCGCTGGCCGCCGCCTACGACCACCTGGGCCCGGACACCGAGTCCGCGTTCACCTCGATCGTGCTGATGACGGACGGCGAGAACACGGCGGGCCGGTCGGCGGCCGACTTCACCGCGTTCTACCGGGCCCTGCCCGAGGCCCGGCAGGCCAGCCCCGTCTTCCCGGTGGTGTTCGGCGACTCCGACCGCTCCGAGCTGGACGCGATCGCCGCACTGACCGGCGGACGGCTGTTCGACGGGACGAAGGAGCGGGGTCCGGGGTCTCTGGACGGGGCGTTCGAGGAGATCCGTGGCTACCAGTAGAACGACAGCGGCGGGCCGGGCCCTCGCGTATCTGGAATCGACCCGGAACCTCACCGGCAGCGCCGCCGCCCTCGTCGGGCTGGCCCTCACCTTCACCGGGGTCGCGGGCCCCTACTGGCCGGTCGTGGTCGGCGGGCTGTACGGGGCGGGCGCGCTGCTCGCCCCGCCGTCCCGGCCGCCCGCCCCGGAGTTCGAGGAGCCGTCGTCCCGGCTGGACGAGCTGCGGGCCGACCTCGCGACCCTGCGGGCCTATCTGGACCGGGTGGACCTGCCGCCCGCCGCACGGGACCGGCTGGCCGGGCTGACCGGCCTGCTGGACGGGCTGCTGGCCCCCGGCTGGGTCTCCGACGCGCTGGCGGAGGACCCGGAGGGCGTGCACGTACTGGCGCGGGCGGTGCGCCGGGACGTACCGGAGTCGGTGGACGCGTTCGTACGGACCCGGTGGTGGACGCGGCTCACGCCGGGCGCGCGGGCTCCCGAGGAGGAGCTGGAGCGGCAGGTGGCGCTGCTGCACGCGGAGGCGCAGGCGCTGGTGGACGGGCTGCGTGAGACGGAGGAGCTGCGCCAGCGGTCCCACACGAAGTATCTGGAGGACCGGGGCGGGGGCGTTCCGCCGGTCGGGCGGCCCCCGGAACCGTGAGGGGGTTCCGGGGGCCGGGAGGGTGTCCTCGGTCGGGGACAACGCCTCCGGGGGCTGTCGGCGACGACAGGCCCCGATACCGCGGCGGGCCGAGTCGGCCCCACAGGTCAGGGCGGATGTCCGATGGACCCGGCCGCGGGGTTCTGGAGGAGTACCGGGATCAGCCCAGGCGCTCGACGAGCGCGTGGTACTCGTCCCACAGCTCCTTGGGCGTGTGGTCGCCGAAGGTGTTGAGGTGCTCGGGCACCAGGGCGGCCTCCTCGCGCCAGACCTTCTTGTCGACCGTGAGCAGGAAGTCGAGGTCCGCCTCGGAGAGGTCCAGGCCCTCGGTGTCCAGCGCGCCCTTGGCGGGCAGGATGCCGATCGGGGTCTCGACACCCTCGGCCTTGCCGTCCAGGCGCTGCACGATCCACTTGAGCACGCGGCTGTTCTCGCCGAAGCCGGGCCAGACGAACTTGCCCGCCTCGTTCTTGCGGAACCAGTTCACGTAGTAGATCTTCGGCAGCTTCGACTGGTCCGGCTTGTCGGCGCCGACCTTCACCCAGTGGTTCATGTAGTCGCCCATGTTGTAGCCGCAGAACGGCAGCATGGCGAACGGGTCGCGGCGCAGCTCGCCGACCTTGCCCTCGGCGGCGGCGGTCTTCTCGGAGGCGACGTTGGCGCCGAGGAAGACGCCGTGCTGCCAGTCGAAGGACTCGGTGACCAGCGGTACGGCGGAGGCCCGGCGGCCGCCGAAGAGGATCGCGGAGATCGGCACGCCCTTGGGGTCCTCCCACTCGGGCGCGATGATCGGGCACTGTCCGGCGGGGACGGTGAAGCGGGCGTTGGGGTGGGCGGCGGGCGTGCCGGACTGGGGGGTCCAGTCGTTGCCCTTCCAGTCCGTGAGGTGCGCGGGCGCCTCCTCGGTCATGCCCTCCCACCACACGTCGCCGTCGTCGGTGAGCGCGACGTTGGTGAAGACGGAGTTGCCCCACATGGTCTTCATGGCGTTGGCGTTGGTGTGCTCGCCGGTACCGGGCGCGACGCCGAAGAAGCCTGCCTCGGGGTTGATCGCGTAGAGGCGGCCGTCCTCGCCGAACCGCATCCAGGCGATGTCGTCGCCGATGGTCTCCACGGTCCAGCCGGGGATGGTCGGCTCCAGCATGGCGAGGTTGGTCTTGCCGCAGGCGGACGGGAAGGCGGCCGCGATGTACTTGGGTGCCTCGGCCTCACCGCTCGGCGGCGTGAGCTTCAGGATGAGCATGTGCTCGGCGAGCCAGCCCTCGTCGCGGGCCATGACGGACGCGATGCGCAGCGCGTAGCACTTCTTGCCGAGCAGGGCGTTGCCGCCGTAGCCGGAGCCGTACGACCAGATCTCGCGGTCCTCGGGGAAGTGCGAGATGTACTTGGTCGAGTTGCAGGGCCAGGGGACGTCCTCCTCGCCCACGGCCAGGGGGGCGCCGAGCGTGTGGACGGCCTTGACGAAGAAGCCGTCGGTGCCGAGCTCGTCCAGGACGGCCTGGCCCATGCGGGTCATGGTGCGCATGGAGACGGCGACGTACGCGGAGTCGGTGATCTCGACGCCGATCGCGGAGAGCGGAGAGCCGACGGGCCCCATGCAGAAGGGCACGACGTACATGGTGCGCCCGCGCATGGACCCGCGGAAGACACCGTCCCGGCCGGTGAAGATCTCCCGCATCTCGGCGGGGTCCTTCCAGTGGTTGGTCGGCCCCGCGTCCTTCTCCTCCTTGGAGCAGATGAACGTACGGTCCTCGACGCGGGCGACGTCGGTGGGGTCGGAGGCGGCGTAGTACGAGTTCGGCCGCTTGGCCTCGTCCAGCTTGGTGAACGTGCCCTTGGCGACGAGCTCCCCGCACAGGCGCTCGTACTCGGCCTCGGAGCCGTCGCACCAGACCACCCGGTCCGGCTGGGTGATGGCTGCGATCTCGTCGACCCAGGAGACCAGCTCCTGGTGGTGGGTGGGGACAGTGAGGGGAGCCGCGATGTCGCGCGCCACGATCGCTCCTAGATGAGGGTGTCAGTTGGGTTGAGGCCCCGTGGGGGCTGCGACCCGGATGCTTCGTACCCTTCGAATTCCCCTGGCGCTCATCCGGTGCCGACTGCACTCATTTGATCATCCGACCGTTCCGCCCATATGTCCAGGGGGCCTCACACGTGAGCATCACCACTCACCAGATCCCCATATCCGTTACCTACGGTTGCGTAGGTAGCATGCCGACATGACTGACGCCGCCGCTAGCGCCGCGACCCCGGGCCCCGCCGCACTCGACCCCGCCGCCGCCCCCGTCAAGCCAAGAATGCGCGGCTGGCTGCACGCGGGAATGTTCCCCGCGGTGCTGATCTCCGGAATCACCCTGATCGCCCTGACCGACAGCACGACGGGCCGGATCGCCTGCACGGTCTACGTCCTCAGCGCGTGTCTGCTGTTCGGGGTCAGCGCGGTCTACCACCGCGGCACCTGGGGACCGCGCGGCGAGGCGGTGCTGCGCCGTCTGGACCACGCGAACATCTTCCTGATCATCGCGGGCACCTACACCCCGCTGACCCTGCTCCTGCTCCCCGGGTCGACCGCCCGGCCCCTGCTGTGGGCGGTCTGGGTGGCCGCGGCGGCGGGCATCGCCTTCCGGGTCCTCTGGGTCGGCGCGCCGCGCTGGCTCTACACCCCGTGCTACATCGCGATGGGCTGGGCGGCGGTCTTCTTCCTGCCCGACTTCATGCGGACGGGCGGCATCGCGGTGCTGGTCCTCGTCATCGTCGGCGGGCTGCTCTACAGCGCGGGCGGCGTGATCTACGGGATCAAGAAGCCGAACCCGTCGCCGCGCTGGTTCGGCTTCCACGAGGTGTTCCACTCGCTGACGCTGGCGGCGTTCGTCACGCACTACGTGGGCATCTCGCTGGTGGCGTACCAGCACGGATAGGCACGGCGACTACGGACGAGGGGCCGGTCGCACGCGGCGACCGGCCCCTCACCGCTGTCTGCGGGCGGCCCTCACCCGCCCAGCTTCGCCGCCAGCTCCCCCGCGTCCGTCGTCGGCGCGTCGCACACGAAGTGCCGGCAGACGTACGCGGCCGGCTTCCCGTCCACCAGCGGCCGGTCCACGAGCAGGGGGAACTCGGCCCCCGCTCCCGGCCCCTCCCCCGCCGCCACGACCGCACCCGGGGCCCGGCCCAGCAGCGCCGTACGGTGCAGCTCACCGCCGACCGGCCCGGCGACGGCCACCTCGCGAGGCCCGTCGAGCAGCGCTTCGGCGACCGCGAGGCCCCAGCCGATGAAGCGGGGCGCACGCGGGCCGAGCGCCTTCACCACCCCGAGCGCGCCCTCGGCGGCGGTGCGGTGGGCATCGGACCCGGTGTACGCGGCGTAGCCGAGGAGCGCCCCCGCTGCCGCCGTCCACCCGGCCGGGGTGGCGCTGTCGGTGGGGTCCTGGGGCCGGCGGATGAGCCGCTCGGCATCGTGGGCGGTGTCGTAGAGCTGCCCGCCCTCGCCGGTGAACTGCTCCAGCACGATGTCCAGCAGGAACCCGGCGAACTCCAGCCAGACGCCCTCGCCCGTCACCGCCGCCAGCGCGAGGAAGCCCTCGGCCACATCGCCGTAGTCCTCCAGCACCCCGGCATTGTCGCCCGCGCGCCCGTCCTTGGAGGTACGCGTCAGCCGGGCCACCTCGCCGAGGTGGACCCGGACCAGCAGATCGGCGGCCTCGGTGGCCCGCTCGACGAGGTCGGGCCGGTCGAAGTACGCCCCGGTCTCGGCGAGCGCGGCGATGGCGAGCCCGTTCCAGGCGGCGACCACCTTGTCGTCCCGCCCCGGGCGCGGGCGCTGCTCACGGGCGGCCAGCAGCCGGGCCCGTACGTCCGCGACCCGAACGGCGTCCACGGGCCCCGAGTCCTCCGGCAGCCGCAGGACGGAGGCCCCCTCCTCGAAGGTCCCCTTCTCCGTCACCCCGAAGCAGGCGGCGGCGAAGGCGGCATCCTCCTCGCCGAGCACCTCGCGCAACTGGTCCGGCGTCCACACGTAGAACGCGCCCTCGACGTGCCTGCCATCCGCGCCCTCGCTGTCGGCGTCGAGCGCGGAGGCGAAGCCCCCTTCGGCCGTCCGCAGCTCCCGCACCATGAAGTCGGCGGTCTCCAGGGCGATCCGCCGGGCCTCGTCCGACCCGGTGGTGCGCCAGAGATGGGCGTACACGCGGCAGAGCAGCGCGTTGTCGTACAGCATCTTCTCGAAGTGCGGAATGACCCATTCCCGGTCCACGGAGTACCGTGCGAAGCCCCCGCCGAGCTGGTCGTAGATCCCGCCCCGGGCCATCGCCGAGCAGGTGTCGGCGGCCATCTGGAGGGCCCCCTCGGCCCCGGTACGGGCGTAGTGCCGCAGCAGGAACTCGACGGCCATGGACGGCGGGAACTTGGGCGCACCCCCGAACCCGCCGTGCTGCTCGTCGTACTCCCGGGTCAGCCCGAGCAACGCCTGCGCGGTCTCCTGCTCCCCGGGCACCCCGTCCCCGCCGCGCACCAGCGACCGCCCCGCCAGATCGGCGACGATCCGCCCGGCGACCTCGGCAACCTCCTCACGCCGGTCGCTCCACGCGGCCACCACGCCTTCGAGGACCTGCTGGAAGGAGGGCGACCCGTGCCGGGGCTCGGGCGGGAAGTAGGTCCCGAAGTAGAAGGGTTCGGCGTCGGGCGTGAGGAAAACGGTCATCGGCCACCCACCGTGCCCGGTGGCCGCCTGAACGGCTTCCATGTAGACGGCGTCGACGTCGGGGCGCTCCTCGCGGTCGACCTTGACCGGGACGAAGTGCGCGTTGAGGTAGGCGGCCACGGTGTCGTCCTCGAACGATTCGTGGGCCATGACGTGGCACCAGTGACACGCAGAGTAACCGACCGACAACAGCACGGGTACATCGCGCCGTTTCGCTTCCTCGAACGCCTCGGGTCCCCACGGCCACCAGTCGACCGGGTTATCAGCGTGCTGAAGCAGATAAGGCGAGGTCACACCAGCCAACCGGTTCATACGACCCAGCCTCTCACAGCGCCTGCCGCGACCGGTGAATCGCTGACGAGCCCGCCTCGCTCGGCCGAATTGCACTTGTGCGCCATCACGTGGTGGCGACTCTCCCCCCTCCGGGTCGGGCGGCCCGGCACCTCGGAACAGTAGGCTGGGCGCAGTGGCGCTGGACCTGCCGCGGCTCCTCGAAGGAGGTACAGATGGTGGCGCCCGCGTGGATGCATGTGCAGATCAGCGCGGAGCAGTACGACTCCTGGTCCGAGGAGCAGTGCGCCGGCATCGAGATCGTGGACGGGATGGTCGTCGTGAGCCCGAGCGCCTCGAAGCGGTACAACCGGCTGGCACGGATCCTGGCCAACGCCCTGGACGCCGCTGCGGGCCCGGACTGGAACGCCGACACGGATTTCGACGTCCGCCTGCAGGACGTGCCGCTCACCAACCGCCGTCCGGACGTCACCGTGTACCGGGCGGAGACCATCGACCTCACGCCCACCCGCCCCGAGCACGTGCTCCTGGTCGTCGAGGTCGTGTCCCCGGGGTCGGAGACCACCGACCGGATCGTGAAGGTGGACCAGTACGCCAAGGCCGGCATCCCCTTCTACTGGCGCATCGAGCAGTCCGCCACCGGCGTTCCGATTGTCTACACCTACGTCCTCGACCCAGCCAACAGGGCCTACCGGGACGGCGAGGTGTTCACCGGCACGGTGAAGGCCACCGCGCCATTCCCTGTCACGGTCGACCTTGGGGTCATGTAAGAGTGGAGAAGCCTCCCCGGTTTCGACGTCTGACCGGTAGCAACCGGACCATCGTTCCCGGGACGCAGCTCACCTTCCGGCGTAAGCAGTCCGGAGAGGCACACCTCGCGAAGGTGACCGGGGACAGCAGGATCGAGCTGAGCGACGGCCAGCGGTTCAAGTCCCCCTCCGCGGCAGCCGCTGCGGCCACGGGTCGGGGCCCTTACGACGGATGGACCGCCTGGGCACTTGACGACGGCACCCTGCTGGACGTCCTGAGACAGAGCCTCCTGGACACGGTGGCGGAGCAGCCCTCGTCCGGCGGCTCGGCAGCAGACGTCTCCGCCGCGCGGCACGCCCGGTTGAAAGACGCCCGGAGGCAAGCGGATGCAGATACTCCGATCACCTTCACCGTCCGGGATCTGCTGGGCTGGTGGGGGGCTTCCCGACGCGGCTACCTGATCAGCGAGCAGACAGCCAGTGAGCTGACCAACCACGGCCTGTCCACCGTTCCGGACTTCGCAGCCGTAGGCATCGACGACCGGGTCACCTTGACCGGGCCGTCATTGGATACCGAGAACATGGACGAGGAAACGGCCGAACCGGAGGCGGCTGTTGGGGTGGCCGCTGGACCGCAAGTCCTTCGTGGCCCGCCTCGACGAGCTGCGCGAGGTCCGTAACGAGTTGATGCACTTCAACGACAAGGACAAGGCCGGCGATGACGCGATACCGAAGCTCCGCAACATGATCGAGCTGCTGCGCCGATACGGAACCTGAGGCGAGGCGCGCGGGCGCCCTCGGTCCGCCGCGCGCCTCCGCCCTCACCTCCTCGTCAGCGCCGATACCTCAAGACTTCCCGTTGTAATAGATGTCGTCTTACACTTCAGGTGTGAAGCAGACTCGAGCCGGGACCACTGAGAACATCTCCGTGTCCATGCCCGCCGAGCTGGTCAGCGAGCTCCGCTCCCGAACCGGCCGCCGCGGGCTGTCCAACTACGTCACCGAAGCCGTCAGGCACCAGCTCGCCATGGACGGACTCGCCGAGATTGTGGCGTCCCACGAGGAGGAGCACGGCGCGCTCACGGAGCATGAGATCGAAGCCGCTCGTCGCGAGCTGTTCGGAGACGTGAACGCCGAGGGTGTCGAGCGGGGCGCCGCATGAAGGAGCAGCCAGCCCGCTCGCTGGTGCTCGACTCCGAGGCGCTCTCCCTGCTCCTGCGCAACGACCGCGGTATGGCGGCTCGCATCGAGGCATCCCGGCAGGCTGGGGTTCCCGTCCTCGTGTCCGCGCTGACCATTGTTGAAGCCGTACACGGGAAGACCGATCTGGCGCGCTTGAAGTGGGTGCTCTCCCGACTGCGAGTGGAACCGGTCAGCCAGGAGGACTCCCTGACTGCCGTGGAGCTGCTTCAGGACGCAGGCGGGCTACACGGGCACAAGTACGCGATCGATGCCCTCGTCGCCGCGCTCGCGCTCCGCGCCCCGACCCCCGTGATCGTTTTGACCTCCGACCGTGACGACTGGTCGAAGCTCTGCGGGAAGCACGTGATCATCAGAGACGTGTAAACACCGTCGACTACTGGGTCTGTGAGTTCACTGGCACCAGCGGCACGAGGAGTAACCGACCGACAGCATTACGGGTACACCGCGCCGCTTCGCCTCCGCGAACGCCTCCTCCCCCCCGGCCACCAGTCAACCGGGCTGGAGGCGCGCTGGAGCAGGCAGGGCGACTGAGAGCCAGCCAGTCGATTCATACCGGCATCGCCGCATGGGTGGGCCGTTCAGCCCACTTTGCGAGGCTGCGGCCCGGGAGTAGATCGCTGCACGCAGCACGCGTGCCGGCCGGGGCCGTCGACACCGGCACCGCGCCGCGGCACCGCGTGAAGGCCGGAAAGAGACGGCCTCAGCGGATCTTCTTGAAATCGGTGCGCACCGTCACCGCGACCCCCGCGAGGGAAAACCCGATCTCCTCACCGAACCGGTAGGGCACCGCCGAGGTGTACTCGTCGCCCTTCGGTGCCTGGTAGAGCACACACTCCCCGGTCAGCACGTCGACGATCAGATACGTCGGGATCCCGCGCGCCGCGTACTGGTTGAGCTTGCGCCCGTAACCCTGCCCGACCGTCGAGTGGGACACGCTCTCGGCTACGAAGTGAACATGCCCCTGGTCGACGAAGGCATCACCCGGACCGAGCGCACCCTCGTCTGCCACCAGTACATCAGGCTCGGGCGCGTAACCGTCCCTCTCCGGGAGTACACCCTTGTCCCGCGTGACGCGCAGACAGGACTCCCCTCCCAGTTGCTCCGCCAGCTGCAACCGGACCGAATCATCCGCCTCGCTGTGCGCCTCCATCACAGCGACACGTACAGGCGCCCCTGGTCGAACAGCAGCTTGACGGCCTTGGGCAACTTCATCGAGCTGCGCACCTGGCGCAGCCACTGCGCATACTCCGGATACATCGCGGTCATCGCGCCCCCTGCCCATCCCGAGATACCGCCATCGTATGAGCCGAGCCCCTGAACCCAGCGGATGTTGACAGAGCACTCCCCCACCCGCGCCCGATCACTGACGTGAGGCCCCACGATACGACGTTGACAATCATTTTCATTTACAGGATGCTGGCGAAGCCCCGCACCCGCCGCCCCGTCCTGCGGCCGGAACCCGGGGCCCACGCCACGTGATTCCTGGGAGCAGCATGTCGACATTCCGTAACCGCCGAGAATTCCTCGCCCTGGCCGGCGCGGCCGGTACAGCCGGGGCCCTGGCCCTCACCGGCTGCGGGGCCGGCTCCGGCTCCGGTGGCGGCTCGGTGGACGGCAAGGCGGAGCCCAGGCGCGGCGGGCAGCTCCGGGCACTGGTCACCGGAGGCGGTGAACAGGAGACGATCGACCCGCACGCCGAGGCCCTGGCCATCGACATGGCGCGCACGAAGGCGCTGTTCGACCGGCTCGTGGAGCTGGACGGGAACATGGCGCCGGTGCCGAGGCTGGCCGAGAAGTGGGAGGCCGACGCCGACGCGACGGTGTGGCGCTTCACCCTGCGGGACGCCACGTTCCACGACGGGAAGAAGCTCACTCCCGAGGACGTCCTGTTCAGCTTCGGCCGCATCCTCGACCCCAAGGCGACCAACCACTTCGCGCAGGGCCTGCTGTCGGTCATCGACCTGAAGAAGAGCCGGGGTGTCGGCAGGAACACCGTCGAACTCCAGCTGGTCCGGCCGAACGCCGAACTGCCTTCCATGCTGGCCACGTTGGGCACGTCGATCGTCAGCACCCGTTACTCCGACCCCGCCGAGCCGGTCGGCACCGGCGCCTTCCGCCTGAAGTCCTTCGAGGCCGGCCGCTCCTTCGTCGCCGAGCGCTTCGACGACCACTGGGACGGCGGGGCCTACGTGGACGAGCTGCGGATTCTGTCCGCCGAGGCCGACGCGCGCGGCAACGCCCTGCGCGCCGGCGAGGCGGAGTACGGCTACGAGATGACGCCGACCTTCGCCCGTACCGCACAGGCCGACAAGTCGGTCCGGATCGTCGCCGCCAAGGGCAGTACCGCCCATGCCATCGTCATGAAGTGCGACCAGGAACCGTTCACCGACCCGGACGTGACGCTGGCCTTCAAGCTGCTCGCCGACCGGGAGAAGCTGGTCGAAGTCGTCCTGGCGGGCCAGGGCGTGGTCGGCAACGACATGTTCGGCAAGGGCTACCAGTACTACCCGCAGGACGTTCCGCAGCGGAAGCGCGATGTCGAGGAAGCCCGCGCGCTGCTGAAGAAGGCCGGCGTGCTCAACAAGCCGCTGTCCATCTACACCTCCTCCGTCGCCAGCGGTTTCGTGGAGGCGGCGACCCTCTTCGCCGAGCAGGCCGCCGACGCCGGACTGCGGGTGAAGGTCACGCGCGGTTCGTCGGAGACGTACTTCAGGGACCAGCTCACCAAGGGCGTGATGGGCAGCCACCGCTCGGGCGCCATGACCGTCCCCACCTACATCAACGACCGCCTGCTGACGAAGTCCGCCTTCAACGCCTCCGGCTGGCGCCGCAAGGACTTCGACGCGACCTTCGCCAAGGCCCGGTCCACGACGGACGAGGCCGAGCGAACAGAGCTGTACGGAAAGCTCCAGCGGACCGTCCACGACGAGGGCGGTCTGCTGGTCTGGGGTCACCCGGACTGGCTGAACGCCGTCTCCTCCCGGGTGCGGGGCGTCAAGGACGCCCCTCCCAACACCCTGGACTCCGCCCGCTTCGACAAGGTGTGGCTGGCCTGAGGATGCGCGGGTACGCCCTGCAACGACTCGCCGTCGGAGCCGTCCAGCTGGCCCTGCTCGCGGTGCTGGTGTTCGCGTTGACGTCGCTGCTGCCCGGTGACGCGGCCGATGTCCGCAACAACGAGGACGCCACGCCCGAGCGGGTGGCGGCGCTGCGCGAGCAGCTCGGGCTGGACCGGCCGGCCCTGGAACGCTTCACCGACTGGGCCCAGGGCCTGCTCACCGGCGACCTGGGCACCTCGCTGGTGAGCGGCGGCCCGGTGCTGGACGTCCTGGCCGACTCGGCCGGCCCCACGCTGGTGCTGGCCGCGGTGACCCTCGTTGTCGTCGTGCCGCTCGCGGTGCTGCTCGGCATCGCCTCCGGGCTGCGCGAGGGCGGGCGCCTCGACCGGGCGGTCACGTCCGTGACGCTCGCGCTCAACGCCGTACCGGACTTCCTGCTGGCGCTGCTGCTCGTGGCCGGCCTGTCGCTGAGGCTGGGCTGGCTGCCCGCCACCTGGGTCGGCGTGGGCGCGGCGGACCTCCTCGTCGAGCCCGCTCTGCTGGTCATGCCGGTCACGGTGGTGGCGGCCCGCATGGTCTGCCTGCTGTCGCGGCAGGTGCGGGCGGGCATGGTGACGGTCCTCAAGGCGGACTACGTCGTCCAGGCGCGGCGCCTCGGCGTGCCGCGCCGGACGCTGCTGCTGCGCCATGTCCTGCCCAACGCCGCTGTGCCCGGGGTCCAGGAGCTGGCCCGGGTGGGCGACAACCTGGTGGGCGGGGTGCTGGTCGTCGAGGCGGTGTTCGCGATCCCCGGTGTGGCGACCGCCCTCGTCCGTGCCGTGGAAGCCCGCGATGTGCCCACCGTGCAGGGCTTGGCCCTGGTGGTGGCGGTGGCGGCCCTGCTGTTCAGCCTGGTGGCGGATCTGGTCTGCCATCGACTCGTCCCGCGAACGGAGGTCCTTCGGTGAAGGCCACGGCCATGCCCATGGTGCCGGTCGGCGGGCTGCTGCTGGCGCTGCCGCTGGGTGCCGCCCTCTTCGGACCGCTCGTCGCCGATCCCGCCGTGCCGGGCGCGTATGCCCCGTACGCCCCGGGCGGGGGCGAAAGCCCGCTGGGGACGGACGGGTTGGGGCGTGACGTGCTGGCCCTGCTCCTGCACGGCGGGCGCAGCGCGCTCGGCATGGCGCTCGGCGCGGTCGCCGTCGCCTGCCTGGCCGGCGGACTCATCGGTCTGCTGGCCGCGACGGCCCGCCGCCGCTGGGCCGACGAGCTGCTGATCCGTCCCCTCGATGTGCTGCTGCCGCTGCCCACGCTGCTCGTGATCAGTGTGGTCGCGGTGGGCTGGCGTGGCTCGCCCGCCGCCATCACTCTCGCGATCGCGGCTGTCAACGTCCCGCCGGTGGCACGGCTGGTGCGGGCCGCGGCCCTGGACGCGGCGAGCAGTCCCGTGGCCGAGGCACTGCGGGTGCAGGGCGAGTCCCGGCTCCGTATCCAACTGGACTACGTGGCACGCTCGGTGCTCGCTCCGGTCGCCGCCGACATCGGCACCCGCATCACCCTCGCCGTGTTTCTCGTGGGCTCGGCCAACTTCCTCGGCCTGGGCCTTGACCCGACGGCTCCCGACTGGGCGGTGAGCATCTCTCGCAGCCGCGAGGGCCTGCTCCTCCAGCCGTGGGCCGTACTGGCGCCCGCCCTGATGCTCGTCATGTTCACCGTGGGGCTCAACCTGCTCGCCGATGGCCGGCTTGCCCGCTCCCGCCGTACGCAGGAGGCCGTCCGATGACCCCGATCGTCTCCGTGCGGTCACTGACCGCGCGCGCCGGGGACAGCGTGCTCCTCGACGCGGTCGACCTCGACCTGTACGAGGGCCGGGTCACCGCGCTCGTCGGCCCGTCCGGCAGCGGCAAGACAACGGCCGCGCTCGCCCTGCTCGGTGAGGCGGGCCCGGGGGTACGCCTGACCGGCGGGGTGACGGCCGACGGCGTGACCGTCGTGGCTGAGGACGGCATCACGAAGGCCGCCGCCGGGCTGCGCGGGCGGGTGGTCGCTTACATGCCCCAGCACCCGGGCGGCGCCCTGAACCCGGCCCGCCGCACCGGAGCCGTCCTCGCCGAGCTCGCCCGTCTGCACCACTCCGCCTCCACCGTTACGGCGGCCGTCGCCGAAGCGCTGGACGCGGCCCAGTTGCCGCCGGGACGGGACACCGAGCGGCGCTTCCCGCACCAGTTCTCGGGCGGGCAGCGCCAGCGTGTGGCACTCGCCCAGACGCTGGTGTGCCGCCCCCGGGTGCTCGTCCTCGACGAGCCGAGCACCGGCCTGGACACGGTGACCCGGATGAGGCTGGCCGGGGAGCTGGCGGAGCTCGCGCGCACCGGCCTGGCGATCCTGCTCCTCAGCCACGACCACGACCTCGTCCGGGCCCTGGCCGACCACGTGGTCGTCCTGCACCGGGGGCGGGTGACCGCGTCGGGGGGCCCCGCCGACGCCCTGCCCGCCCGGCGCGGGGTGGCCACCACGCGACACGCCCCCCGCGACGGCGACGGCGACGGCCCCCCGGTCCTCGACGTGAGGAACCTCTCCGCCCACCTCCACAGCCGCCGCCGGGGCCCCGTGCTGCACGGGGTCGGCCTCCAACTGCCCGCCGGGGCCTGCGTCGGCGTGGCCGGGCTGTCCGGCAGCGGCAAGACCACGCTGGCCCGCTGCGTCGCCGGACTCCACGAACGCCACCGCGGCGACGTGCTGCTGGACGGCGACCGGCTGCCGGTACTGCGCCGCCGCACCGCCGAGCAGAAGCGGCGGGTGCAGTACGTCTGGCAGGAAGTGCGCTCCTCCTTCGACGAACGGCGCCCGGTCGCCGAGCAGGTCGCCCGGACCGCCGTACGGCTGCGGGGACTCACACCCGACGAGGCCAGGCACACGGCCCTTCGGATGCTGGACCGTCTCGGGCTCGCCGCCGACACCGTCGCACGCCGACCGGGTCGCCTGTCGGGGGGCGAGCTGCAACGCGCCGCGCTCGCCCGCGCCGTACTCGCCGAACCCGACGTGCTCGTCTGCGACGAGATCACCACCGCCCTGGACGCCGACGCGACCGACGCCGTCCTCGCCGAGCTCGCCGCCCTGCGTGAACGGCACGGCACCGCGCTGCTCTGGGTCAGCCACGACCTGGAACTCCTCGCCGCCGTCGCCCACCGCATCGTCGTCATCGACAGCGGGCACGTCGTCGAGACCGGCACGCCGCAGCAGGTGCTGCGGGCCCCCCGGGCCGCCCTCACCCGGCAGCTCGTCCACGCCATGGATCTCGGCAGGGCACTCAAGGCCACCGATCAGGCCGCCCCGTCCGTCTCCGGCGCCTGAAGAACTCACGACCCACCACACCCCCGACCACGGAGGACACATGACCGACCTGACCGCAGCCGGCGACCCGGCTGCGCGGGGCGACGCCCGGGCACTGCTCGACGCGCTGCCCGACACGCTGCCGCGGGACGAGATCCTCGCCATCAACAGCTCCAAGTCCGACATCCACACGCACCGCACATACGCGTACAACGGCTGGACGTTCGACCTGCCGCCCGGCGTCTTCAAGCCAGGCGACACCAGCCGTATCGTCCACGACCGGCTGCTGGACGGCACCATCCCGCTCAAGGGCCGCGCCTACGCGGCCATCGGTGCCGGCCTCGGCGTCGAGGCCGTGATCGCCGGCACGGCCGGCGCCCGCGAGATCTACGCCGCCGACGTCCACCCGGACAGCGTCGCCACCGCCGCCGCCCACTACGAGCGCGTCGTCGGGGACCGCCCCGGCACCGCCTTCCGTCCGCTGGTCTCCAACCTCTTCGAGGAGTTCCCCTCCTCCGCCCGCCTCGACGTCATCACCTTCAACCCGCCCGCGGTGAGCGTGCGGACCAGCGACGACCCGACGGTGGTCCGCAACGTCTGCGTGGGCGCCGAGATCGTCGTCCGCTTCTTCGACCAGATCGTCGACCGGGACCTGCTCGCGCCCGACGGCGAGATCTACCTGGTCGTGGCCAACACCTCGGAGCTCAAGCGCATCGTCGCGTACGCCGTCGACGCCGGGTTCCAGCCGGAGGTCCTGCACCGCCAGACCTGGGAGGGCGACAACTGCCAGGCGTACTTCTTCAAGCTGAACCGTCGGCCTGCCGCCTGACCAGGAGGAGAGAGACATGCATGAGCACATAGCGGAGGCCGTCAAGGAGCCCGACGTGGTGGCCGTCCCTCCGGGAGCGGTCTGTCTGCGCTTCGAGACCATGAAGCTCTACTCGGCGCTCGGCGCCGTACGCCACCTGCTGGAGACCGGGCAGGTCGAGCCCGGTGACACGCTCGTCGACAGCTCCAGCGGCATCTACGCCCACGCACTGGCCCTCGCCTGCCACCGCTACGGCCTGAACTGCCACGTCGTCGGGTCGACGACGGTGGACCGTACACTCCGCGTCCAGCTGGAGATCCTGGGCGCCACGCTCGAACAGGTCCGGCCGTCCAAGAACCTGCGCCTGGACCAGAACCTGCGCGTGGAGCGCATCGGCGAACTGCTGCGCGAGAACCCCGGCTACCACTGGATGCGGCAGTACCACGACTCGATCCACTACCTCGGCTACCGCGACGTCGCCGACCTGATCGGCAAGGAGGTCCCGGACGGACCTCTGTCCATCGTCGGAGGGGTCGGCACCGGAGCGTCCACCGGCGCCATCGCCACGTATCTGCGCGAGGCGGGCCGGGAGGTCACCCTCGTCGGCGTGCAGCCCTTCGGCAGCGTCACCTTCGGTGCCGAGCACGTCTTGGACCCCGACATGATCATCGCGGGGATCGGCAGTTCCATCCCCTTCCGGAACGTCCGGCACGACCTGTACGACCGTATCCACTGGGTCAACTTCGACTACGCCATGTCCGGTGCCGTCGAACTCCTGCGCGCCAGCGGTATCTTCGCCGGACTGTCCGCCGGCGCCGCCTACCTGGCCACGCTCTGGGAGCGCGAGCGCGACGACTCCCGGACGTACGTCTTCCTCGCCGCCGACACCGGGCACCGCTACGTCGACAGCGCCTACGCCAACCACCCCAAGGCCATCGGTCTGGGCTCCATGCGGCCCCACGAGGTCATGACGCGGGACGGGCTGCGGCACCCCTGGTCCGCGATGGACTGGCCGCCGAACGACAGCGCGCTGGTGCGCGGCGAACCGCTGCTGGTACCCGGCGCGGTCTAGCCGCCCTCCTCCCCTTGGTCACAGCCCTCCCTGCGAATCCATCACCCCCCGGACGAAAGGACTCGACATGTCTCCCTCGCAGCCGCACTCCGTGGCAGACCTCCGGCAAGCGGTTCTCGAAGGCGCCTACGGGCCGCTGCCCCAGGAGCTCGCCGTCACCAGCGCTTTCTGGCTCCACCACACCACCCGGCTCGCCGGCAGCCAGGTCACCTACCGCAACCACTACCTGCTACTGAGGTCCGGGGACGCCTTCGGGGCCTCTTCCTTCGAGGCCGGAGCCCTCGCCCCCGAGTTCTGCGCGGACGCCTCGGGCCACACCCTCGACACCCTCATCCGGCATGATTCGGCGCCCGTGCGCGTCGCCGCCCTCGACGCCTACCTCGGTCGCGTTCAGCCGCATCGCAGCGCGCCCGCCGCCGAACCCGTCGTCCTGCCGACCGGCACACCCGAGACGCGGGCCGAGGCCAGGGACGCGGCCGTCGCGGGACTGCTGGACATCGCCACCGGTGCCAAGGTCGCGCTCATCGGCGTCGTCAACCCGCTCGTCGCCGCGATACGCGAGCAGGGCGGCACCCCGCTGCCCTGCGACTTCAACCTGCGCGCCACCAACTGGGGCGACCCCGTCACCGACGACATGAACCAGGTCCTCGCCGAGGCGGACGCCGTGGTCGCCACCGGCATGACCCTCAGCAACGGCAGCTTCGACGTCATCCTGGAGCACTGCCGCAAGCAGGAGATTCCGCTGGTGGTGTACGCGCAGACCGGCAGCGCCGTCGCGCGTGCCTTCCTCGGCGCGGGCGTCACCGCGCTCTCCGCCGAGCCCTTCCCGTTCTCACAGTTCAGCGCCGACGAGACGGCGCTGTACCGGTACCGGGCGGCGGGCACATGAGCAGCGAGACCAAGGACCCGGGCCCGGTGGACACGGACAAGGCGGCCGACGGGACCGCGGCGGAGCCGGCCGCGAGCGTGGCGGCCGTACCGGGCGACTGGAAGATGACCCGCCTGCTGTGGCCGCTCATGCTCGCCTCAGCCATCGGGCTGGTGCCCTTCACGATCTACAGCACGTTCCTCGTCCCCATCGCCGACACGGCGGACAGCGGTGTCGCCGCGCTCGGCCAGCTGCGCGGTCTGGGCGGCCTGGCCGCGCTCGCGGTGGGAACCGCCCTCGCCCCCCTGATCGACCGCGTACGCAAGGAATGGGCGGCCGCGGGCGGGCTGGCCGTGCTCGCCCTCTCGGCGGCCCTCGGCGCGACCGGCGATTTCCTGTTGCTGGCGGCGTTCTGCCTGCTCGTCGGCGCAGGTACGGCGGTACTGAACCCGGCGCTCACCGCGGCGGCGGCCGACCGATTCGACAGCGACGCGGCCTCCGGCCGGGCGGCGACCCTCATCACCGCCACCCAGTCCCTCACAGCGCTGCTCGCCGCGCCCCTGGTCGCCCTGCCCGCCGTGCTCTGGGGCTGGCAGGGCGACCTGTGGGCGATCGCCGCCGTCGCGGCCGTACTCGCCGCGTACTTCTTCCTCCGGGGCCGCCGCCCTCACCCGGCGGGGCAGGACAGCGCGGCCAGGGCGAACAAGGCGGACCGGCCGGGCTACCTGGCGTCGTTCAGACTGCTGGGCGCGCTTCCGGGCGTGGTGCCGCTCCTGTTCGTCGCCATGCTGCGGACGGCGGCGTTCATGGGGTACCTCGCCTATCTGGCGGCCTTCTACGACGAGCGCTTCGCGCTGTCCCCCGGGCCGTTCGCCATCGTCTGGACGTTGAGCGGTACCGCGTTCTTCCTCGGGAACCTCGTCGCCGGGCGTCTGCTGAGCGCCGACCGGCCGAAGGTCCCCACCGAGCGGCTGATGGCCCTGGCCCTGCTGGTGGCACTGGCAGCACTCGTGGGCGTGTTCTTCACCCACTCCCTGTTCCTCGCCCTCCCGCTGACCGCCCTCGTCGGCGCCGGTCACGCCACGGTCGCCGCCTGCGTCACCACGCTCCTCGTACGCCGCTGCGGCTCGCTGCGCGGCACCGCGCTGAGCATCAACTCCGCCGGCATGAGCCTCGGCGTGTTCGTCGGAGCCGGTCTCGGCGGTGTGGGACTGGCACTCGGCGGCTATCCGGGAACGGCCGCCGCACTGGGTGCCCTGACGCTGGCGGCGCTCGTCTTCGCCCGTGTCGCCGCCCGGCATGGGGACATGAGCGAGGGCCGGGCCGCCTAGCCGGAGTGGAGGCGTGCCCACGGGCTGCGGGCGTACGGCCCGTAGGCACGCGGAGGCACATGGCCCCCCTTGCGGAAACGCGGGCTTGACCAGCAGAGGTCCGTTCCGGCACCGAAGCCGTCGAGCGCCCGGAGGCCGTGCGTCAGGCCCCCGTGACCGCCGCCGGGGACACCGGCTCGGCCGCCGGGGGCTTCAGACGGCGGACGACCAGGCCCGGGAGCAGGGATGCGACGGCGAACAGGGCTGCCAGGCCCAGCCATCCCGGGGGGCCCTGGACGAGGACCACGGCGGTGATCAGGAGGGGGCCCGCCATGTCCTGGACCGCGAAGCCCAGGCTGAAGACCGAGAGGTAGACGTTCCTGCGGTCCTCGGGGGCGTAGGTGTAGGAGAGTTCCCAGGCTCCGGCCGCCTGCCACAGCTCCCCCGCGGTCAGTAGTACGCAGGCGGCCAGCGCTGCCGCGATCGCCAGGGAAGCCTTCGTGTCCACGGGGACGGCCAGTACGGCGGCGCAGCCTGCCAGGGCCAGTCCGGCGCGGCGCAGGGCCCGGACACCGGTTCGGGGGTCGGTGACCCCCTTGGCGAAGGGCACCTGGAGCACCACGGCCAGCACGGTGTTGACGAGGACCAGGATCGGGACGAGTGCGTCGGGGGCGCTGTCGTGGCTGGTCACCCACAGGGGCAGGCCCACGGCCAGCAGGGTCATGTGCAGGGTGAGGACGGAGTTGAGTCCGGCCAGCGTCAGGTAGCGGCCGTCCCTGACGGCTCTGAAGGCGGCGAACGGGTTGCGGAACGCGGGGGCCTTGACCGGGCCCGGGGCGCGCAGCCGCAGCATCAGCAGGGCGGAAACGGCGAAGGCGGCCGCGTTGCCGATGAGGACGCCGCGGTTGATCCAGATGTCGTCGATCAGCAGCATCGGGGTGGCGGCGAGCGCGCCGAGGGAGAAGCCGATGTTCCGCACGGTGCGGACGACGGCCATCAACCGGACCCGGTCGCCGTCCCCGGCGATGCCCCCGACGAGCGCCTGGGTGAGGGGGCCGGTCGCATTCTGGGCGACTGCCTGGCAGGACGCGGCGACGGTGAAGGCCACAGGGCCCTGGACGAACGCGAGCGCCGTGAAGCACAGGGCGCGCCACAGCATGGCGCCGATGAGGACGTTGCGGGCACCGGCCCGGTCGGCGAGGCCGCCGAGCGGGATGGTGGCGACCAGCCCGACGAACGCCGCTATGCCGAGGCCCGCGCCCAGTTGGACGTGGGTGAGTCCGGCCGCCGTGGTGAAGAAGACCGTGGCACCCGCCAGGAAGAGGCCGGTGCCGAAGGAGCTGGTCAGGGTGGCGAGCGCGAAGAGGCGGCCGGCGGGGCTGCCGGGCAGGTACTCGCTCAGGGGCGGGAGGCCGAGGCGTTTGGGCGCCGGGCCGGTGCGGGGCCCGGTCATGGGGCGCCCACGGTGACGGTGATGTGCGAGGCGGCCGTGCGGGCCGTCGCGGCGGCCTCCTTCGGACCGGCCCCGGTGGCTATGACGTAGCCGGCGCGCTGCCAGGAGCTGGTGGTCACCACGACCTGCTGGCCGGGCGCGGCGGACACCGCCACCTCCTCGACGCCGTCCAGCGCCTCGGCCTTGTCCGCGCCGGTGACGGCGAGGACGACCGCGTCGGGTGTCTGTGCGGCCGGGGCGGGCAGGAAGGTGATGGCGGCGGCGCGCCGGGCGGGGCGCGCCGGTACGGGGCCCTCGCCCGCCAGCAGTCCGAGGAGGTCCGCGAGGATGCCGTCGCCGCCGTACGCGAGGTCGATGAGGGAGTGGATACGGTCCCCGGGAAGACGGCCCGCGCACTCGATCAGGTGGGGCCGCCCGCCGGTCAGCACCCACTCGGCGTGCAGGACGCCGGTGCCGAAGCCGATGGCGCCGACCAGACCGGCCATGGCGGCGCGCAGCGCGTCCTCGTCGGCCGCGCCCGGGGGCGCGGGCACGGTGTGGCCGAGTTCGACCGGGTGGCGGCCGGGCAGGACGTCCTTGGCGGTGACGTTGAGGAAGCCGACGGTGCCGTCGTGGACGAGCGCCTCCACGCTGAACTCCGGCCCGTGCAGGCGTTCCTCGACCAGGTAGCGGGCGCTGTCCGGGTAGTTCACGCGCAGCCGGGGCTCGTCCGCGCCGACGGTGTGCCGCCAGGCGGACTCGGCGTCGTCGTCGGGGCCGAGCAGCACCACACCGAGGCTGGCCTGGCGGTTGGCCGGTTTCAGGACGCACTCCCCGCCGTGCCGGGCGCGCAGCTCCTCGACGTCGGCGGGGCCGGTGGCCTCGGCGAACGCGGGCTGTGCGAGGGCGTGGGCGGCGGCGGCCCGCCGCAGCTCCTCCTTGTCACGCAGGGTCCTGGCCGCGCGGACACCGCCGCCGGGCAGGCCCCAGGCGTCCGCGAGTACGGCGGCGGCGACGACCCCGTACTCGACGCCGGGGAACACGGCTCGGACCCGCGGCGGGCGGGCCACGGTGTGCGCGAGGTCTCCGGCGCCCCCCTCGTCCTGGGTGGCGGCGGCGCGCACCTCGGCGACGCAGCGGTACCGGGAGGCCGCCTCACGGATGTTCCGCGCCTCGATGATGTGCGGCTCCTCCAGGATGAGCAGGCTGGCCTCGGGGAGCAGCCGGTCGAGTTCGGCCATGAGGAAGGCGCCGTAGCCGACCAGGACATGCGTGACGCCCTCGGCGGGGGCGCGGGTGTCGGTCGTCATCTGACCTCTCCTATCGGTTCGGGCCCTGTGCGGGGGCCGGCCGGGGCGCCCGGGCCGTGCCCCTGTTCTTCCATGCCTCCCGCATCACGATGGCGAAGAACTCGGCATACGTGCGCTGCACGTGCAGTCCGAACTCCTGGACGTCGCCGTGCCGTTCACGCAGTCGGTTGATCGGGACGTTCATCGCGGCGTGGTGCTCGATGTGCAGGTTGTTGCCGTTGGTGAACCAGGTGGTGAGCCGGCTTCCCGTTATGGAACGCGTATTGCGCAGCACATCGGCGCTGGCGGTGTCGCACAGGACGTGCTCGGGCAGTTCGACCAGAAAGTGCATCGGCATGGCCACGATGAAGGGCAGCAGCCACAGTCGCAGGACGAGCGGGCCTTCGCCCAGGAGGCAGGCGGCGGCGAGCAGTGCGAAGAAGGCGGCGAACCAGCGGTATTCGCTGATGATCGCCTTCCGGCTCCTGGGCGCGATCTGCCCCATGTCGTACTGCCAGGTGCCGGGGACGCAGCGGGCGGTGTCGCGTACGACGGCCAGGACGCGCGACCCGTCGAACAGCCCCTTGGCCAGGGCTCCGAGCGTCAGCGGCCTACGGGTGTCGAAGCCGAAGAACTCCGTGTCCTGGGGCGTGCCCAGGTAGCGGTGGTGCTGGAGGTGACGTACCCGGTAGTGGCTGTACGAGACCAGCATCGGCGTGCCGAGGGGCACGCCGATTATTCGGTGCCAGCGCGAGCTGCGGAAAGCGGAATGGTGCAGACATTGGTGCTGCAATTCCACCGCGTGGGTGTAGGCGGCGGCAAGGATCACAATACCGGCGGCGACCGCCGCATAGGAGGCCTGAATAGCGAGAAACACCCCGGCCCCGACCATGACGGCAAGCGCGCACAGTTTGCCGATGAAGACCGCTTCGTCTCTGCCGCGAACAGCTGCACGCTGGAACAGAAATTGCGGAGAAAGCGCGTTTTTGGACATCAGAAACATACCCCCCGTTATTCAGTGATTCTGCTGGCGATTTCAGACGCGATGGCGCCCTGTGCGGGCGCCATCGCGTCGGGGTCAGTCGGTGGTGGGCGCCTGCTGGAGGCGTGCCCGCCACTCCTCGACCTGCTCCGCCACGCGCTCCGGCGAGGTTCCGCCGAGGCTGCGGCGCGAGGTCACCGAGTCCTCCACACCGAGCACCGCGAAGACGTCCTCGGTGATGCGGGCGTCGACCTGCCGCATGTCCTCCAGCGACAACTCATCGAGGCTGCACCCGTGTTCGTCCGCCAGGCGCACGAGCCGGCCGGTGATGTGGTGGGCCTCCCGGAACGGCATGCCCAGCTCACGCGTCAGCCAGTCGGCCAGGTCGGTCGCCGTCGCGTGGGCGGCGCCCGCCGCGGCGCGCATCTCGGTGGCGCGCGCCTTCATGTCGCCGACCATGCCGATCATGGCCTTCAGGCAGAGCTCGAAGGTGTCCGCGCCGTCGAAGGTCCGCTCCTTGTCCTCCTGCATGTCCTTGGAGAACGTCAGCGGCAGGGCCTTCATGACCGTCAGCAGCCCGAACAGCGAGCCGTGCACCCGGCCGACCTTCCCGCGGACCAGTTCGGCGGCGTCGGGGTTGCGCTTCTGCGGCATGATCGAGGAACCGGTCGTCCAGGCGTCCGAGAGCTCGATGAAGCTGAACTGCGGCGACATCCACAGCACGATCTCGTCGGCCAGGCGGGACAGGTGCGTCATGCACAGGGAGGCCGCGGAGAGGTACTCAAGGGCGAAGTCGCGGTCCGAGACGGCGTCCAGGGAGTTGCGCATCGGCCGTGCGTAGCCGAGGAGTTCGGCCGTACGGTCACGGTCGATCGCGAACGACGTCCCGGCGAGCGCGGCGGCCCCGAGGGGGGACTCGTTCATGCGCGCGCGGGCGTCGAGCAGCCTGCCGTGGTCGCGCCCGAACATCTCGACGTACGCCATCAGGTGGTGGCCGAAGGACACCGGCTGCGCGCTCTGGAGGTGCGTGTAACCCGGCATGATCGTCGCCGTGTTCTGCGCGGCCTGCTCGACCAGGACCTCGATGAGCTGGTGGACCAGGGCGAGCGCGCGGTCGTTCGCGTCCCGCACCCAGAGGCGGAAGCTGGTGGCGACCTGGTCGTTCCTGCTGCGGGCGGTGTGCAGCCGCCCGGCCGCGGGGCCGATCAGATCGCGCAGCCGGGACTCGATGTTCATGTGGATGTCTTCGAGTTCCACCGAGAAGGTGAAGGTCCCGGAGGTGATCTCGCCCCGGATCACCTCCAGGCCGTCCTTGATCGCCGTCGCGTCCGCCTGGGAGATGATGTCCTGCTCGCAGAGCATCGTGACATGGGCGACCGAGCCGTCGATGTCCTGCATGGCCATACGCCGGTCGAATCCGATGGAGGCGTTGATCTGTTCCATCACTTCGGACATGCCCTCACCGAAGCGCCCCCGGATCAGCCCACTGCCCTTGCTCGCGTCGTTGTGCACTTTCTGCGCCGCCTTTCGAAGAAGAGAGAAAACCGTGCCGGAAAAACCTGCGGCACACTACCTGACGTCAATACGCACCCCGGCGACGACCTCTCCGCATATATCGATCGCCTGTGCGGCGGTCGAAGCTGTGGCCAGGACGTAGCCGACCCGTGTGTGGGAGTTCCGAATCGGGGAAATCGTGTCCCCGGTCTTCAGCGGAAGGTGGAACTTGACCACACCGGGCAGCCCCGGCCACCGCTGCGCCCCGCTGACACCGACGACCGTGCCCGGCGGCGGCGCGAAGAAGCGGATCGCGGCGGCGCCCGCGACCGTGGGCGCGGGCGGCGGGGGCGTGGTCCGGTCCAGGGACCACTGGACCAGGAGGTCGATCAGGTCGTGTCCGGTCGCCTGGCGCACGAGGGTCGGAATCTGGTCCCCGCCGACCCGGGTGTGCGTCTCGATGACTTCCGGGCCGCCGGGCGTCAGTCGCACCTCGGTGTGGGTGCAGCCGTCGGTGATTCCCATGACGTCGAGGAACGCGGAGACGTAACCGCCGATGGCCGTCGCGACCTCCGGGGGGAGTGGCGCCGGTACGACGTGGCCGACCTCGACGAAGGGGTTCTCCGGGTCCGAGTCCTGGGTGAACTTGCCGGTGATCGCCAGCACATGGTGGTCACCGGCGCAGCTGACCGCCTCGACCGAGAACTCCGGACCGTCGAGGAACGGCTCCGCGATGTACGTGTCTGTGGTCGCGGGCGGCATCACCACCTCGTCGGCCCGGCGCAGGCACACCACGTGCTCGCTGCCCAGGCCGTGCCGGGGCTTCACGATCACCGGGTAGCCGTGCTCGGCCGCGAACGCCCGGATGCCGTCGGCGTCGCGCACGACCGAGGACGGCACGGTGGAGAAGCCCTCCTCCCGCAGCCGGGCGCGCATGGCCAACTTGTCCCGGGTGCGCCCGACCACCTCCGCGGAGAGGCCGGGGACACCGAGTTCCTCCGCGATCCGGGCCGCGGGCAGCAGGCCGTGCTCCGTGAGGGAGAGCACCGCGGTGAACGGCGTCCCGCGGTGGATCTCCCGCAGCAGCGGGATCAGCGAGGGGTCGTCGTACTCGGTCAGTACGGTGCGCCGCGCGACCCGCACCAGGTCGGCGTCGTACCCCGCCGGTGTGTCGACCAGCGTGATCTCCGCACCGAGCTGGCGGATCCGGTCGCACAGACCGGGACCGCCGCCGACAACGACGACCTGCTTCGGATTCTCCATGGTCAAGCCCTCTCAGCGCCTCGCAGCGTGCCCGGCCCGCGTGCCCTTGCCCGCGTGCCCCTGTCCGTGTGTCCCGCCGGAACTCACGTGGCCCGGATGTAGCCGTCCAGGTCGGCCTGCGAACGGCTGCGCAGCATCGAGTAGCCGGTACGGCTGTTCACCGAGAAGGGCTCCGCACCCGGCACGACGCCTTCCGGTTCGTCGTGGGACCGCAGCACGTCGACGCTCGCCGGACGCGGCACCTCGGAGCGCTCGTCGTAGTGGAAGCGGATCGCGTGCCAGGTGTCGCCCTGTTCCCGCGCGGCGGGCTTCCAGGGGAGGCCGACCCGCGCGTGCAGGTAGGCGTCCTCCAGGGACAGCCCCTGCTGGAGCTCGACGAGCTCCGGTACGTGGTCGCCCGCCGGCCGTGCGGCGGCCTCGATGACGCTGATCCGCTCGGGAGTCATCTTGAACTCCACGTGCATCACGCCCTGTTCCATGGCCCAGCTGGACGCGATGCGCTCGGTCACGGTGAGCAGTTCCCGCAGTCGGGCCTCCGGCAGGTCCACGCCGGAGATGTGGCCGATCTCGTAGCAGGCGGGCAGCGGCGACACGAACTTCCGGGTCACCGAGTGGGCGAGGACCCTGCCGTCCTGCACGACGCATTCGAGGCTGAACTCGGGCCCGCCCACGTACTCCTCGACCAGGGCGTCGGTGCTGAACTCGTAGTTGGTCAGCCGCGAGGTCCGGAAGGCCGACATCCTCGTCAGCGCTGCCTCCACCTCCTCCCTGGAGTCGCACTTGCGCACGAAGAGGCTCATCGCCATGTCGACCGGCTTGACGATCACGGGGAAGGCGACGCCCGTCCAGTCGAACGACCTGCTCTCCTCGACGGAGGACAGTTCGGCGATCGTCCGGGGCTGGGGGATGCCGTACTCCTGGAACATCCGCCGCATGAGGGCCTTGTTCCGGGAGGCCCGGATCCGGGCGACGTCGTTGTGGTGCAGGCCCAGTTCCCGGGCCAGCACATCGGCCGCGATCACCGCGAACTCGTTGCCCGCGACGACCGCGTCGAACCGCCGTGCCCCGATCTGCGACAGCAGTTCCCCGGGCGAGTCGGACAGGGCGGGCACCCTGATCCACTCGTGCAGCGTCGTGACCCGGTCGCCGACGGTCGAGTTCTCGATCGTCACGATGGTCAGCCGCCAGCCCTCGCGCTCACAGATCGCGGCGATCCGGCCCAGCGACCACTGCGCGACCGGGTGCAGCAACAGAACATGCTTGTTCACGTACGTCCCTCACACTTGTTCACGTACGTCCCTCACAGGCTTTCGTTGCGGGCGAAGTACCGCTCGAACCCGACCATTTCCTTGCAGCGCCGGATGATTTCCTGCTGGTAGTACTTCTGGTAGAGCTTGGTGTCGTCGGTGACGCAGTACGAGGGCAGCAGCACGGTCCTCGGGTGTTCGCTGTCGTTCGGTCCGCTGAAGTGCGGGGTCAGCGAGTGGAACACCAGGACGTCACCGGCGGCCAGGGCGGGGACGTGGATACGGGAGGGGTCCAGCCGGTCCGGATCGCAGTCGCCCTCGGGGTTCCCCGGCGGGCCGGGCACCAGCTCCTGGTGGCTGCCCCGGTAGAACGCGATGCCGCCGGAGCGCTCGTCGCTCGGGTAGAGGTTGATGACCACCGTGCACAGTAGGTCCGGGGCGGTGTCGAGCCACTTCCAGTAGAGGAAGTCCTGGTGCGTGGCGTAGCCCTTGACGCCCGGTTCCTTGCGGATCAGCTTGCACTTGAGGATCTCGGCGGAGCCGCCGAGTACCGCCTCCAGCGCGCCCATCAGCTTGGTGCCGGTGGCTGCCCCGTTCAGCGTCGGCGAGATGTCGAGGACCGGGTCGAGGCGGTCGAAGGCGTACCCACCGTCCGGTCCACGCCGGAACTCGGTACGCAGATTGAGATCGTCGTCCAGCCCCTCCACGTTCCACAGGCGCTCGCACTCCGCGCGGAACGCGTCGACCTCCTCGCTCCCGAACAGGCCGGGCAGCACGGTGTAGCCGTCCTGCCAGTACTGCTTCGTCTTCTCCGCCAGATCGACAGCGGCAATCATCGCGTCTCCCCCGCTTCGTTCGCCGTGATTCCCCGGTACGCCGGACGAGCCCTGAACTCCGCCAGCCGCCCGCGCAGTTCGGCCGCGGCCTCGCGCACCCGGCCCGGTGCCGTCCCTCCCTGGCTGTCGCGGGAGGCGACCGACTCCTCGACGCCGATGTCCGGCCACTCGGCGAAGGCGAGGCGCGGGTCGATGCCGCGCCGTGCCTCCAGCGGCAGTTCGGCCAGCGAGCAGCCCCGCTCCCCGCAGCGGCGGACCAGCTTCGCCACCAGGTGGTGGGCCTCCCGGAAGGGGATCTGCCGCTCGCGCGTCAGCCAGTCCGCCAGGTCGCCGGAGGTGACGAAGCCGATGTCGGCCGCACGGCGCATCGCGTCCACGTCCGGACGCATCAGGGTGGCCAGCGAGACCGCGGCGTCCAGGGACAGCGCCAGGGTGTCCGCCGTGTCGAACAGGGGCTCCTTGTCCTCCTGGAGATCCCTGAAGTAGCTCAGCGGAAGCCCCTTGACCACGGTTTGCAGCGCGTGCAGATTGCCCAGGACCCTGCCGCTCTTGGCGCGCATCAGCTCGGCCGCGTCCGGGTTGCGCTTGTGGGGCAGGGCCGAGGAGGAGCTGACCAGCTCGTCGGGGAGCGAGATCAGCCCGACGGGCTGCGACGACCAGTAGACGATCTCCGCACCGAAGCGCGAGAGGTTCAGGGCGACCGACGCACCGGCACTCAGGAAGTCGAGGGCGAAGCCGCGGTCCCCCACGCTCTCCAGGGAGTTCGCCGTCGGCCTGCCGAAGCCGAGGGTCCGCGCCACGCTGTCCCGGTCGACGGGGAACCCGGTGCCGGCCAGGGCACCGGACCCCATCGGGCTCTCGTCCTGGAGGGCGTGCACCAGGCTCAGCCGCTCCGCGTCGCGCAGGAACGTCTCCGCGTAGGCGAGACAGACATGGCCGAAACTGATCGGCTGCGCGACCTGGAGGTGCGAGAACCCCGGCATGACGGTCGCGGCGTGCCGCTCGCCCTGGACGAGCAGCGCCTCGGTCAGGTCCAGCACCCGGGCGCGCAGGGCGGTCACCTGGTCGCGGAGCCACAGCCGGAGCGCGGTCACGGCGAGATCGTTACGGGCCCGCGCGGTGCCCAGCCATCCGGCGTCGGCCCCGATGCGCTGCTCCAGATACTCCTCGACGGCCGTGTGCACGTCCTCGGCGTCCGGGTCGAGCGGGTCGGCTCCCGACCGGATCAGCCCGGCGAGCTCGTCAAGGCCGCGGTGCAGCCCGGCCGCGGCGTCCGGCGGCACGATCCGCTGCTTCAGCAGCATCGTGACGTGCGCGTGGGAAGCCGCGACGTCGTAGAGGGCGAGCCTGCGGTCGAAGTGCGCGGTCGTGCCGATCGCCGCCATGCGGGCGGCGGCCGCGGACCGTTCGTCGAGGGTCACGAGGGGGCTCCTCCGGTCGGGCGCTCCGCCGCCTCGGCCAGCCGCCCGGCGAAGGCCCCGGGCGTGCCCGGTGCGGCGGCCGCCGCGAGGTCCGCCCAGTCCGGGCGGAGGCAGAACAGCAGCAGCGCCCTGGCGATGTGCAGACGTGCGACGGCCTCCGGGTAGATCATCGACTGCGGGCCGTCGATGACCTCGGGCACGACCTCGTCGCCCCGGTACGCGGGCAGGTTGTGGAGGAAGATCGCGTCCGGGCGGGCGTGGGCCATGAGTTCGGGCGTGACGCGGTAGGGCGCCAGCTGCGCGCGGCGCGCCTCGGCCTCGTCGGCCTTGTTCATCGGAATCCACGCGTCGGCAACCACGACCTGCGCGTCCTTGACGGCGAGCTGCGGGTCGGTGGTGGCCGTGAAGCCGAGCAGGTGCTCGGTCCGGTCGGCGGGCAGCGCCATGGCGGCGGGCGTCGCGCAGGTGAACCGGGCGCCGACCTTGGCGGCTGTCTGAGCCAGCGACAGGGCGATGTTCGTACCGTCCCCGACGAAGGCGATGCGGATGCCCTCCACCGTGCCGAACTGCCGCTTGACGGTGAGGAAGTCGCAGAGGGCCTGCGTCGGATGGTGCTCGTCGCACATGCCGTTGATGAAGGGGGCGGGCGACAGCGCGCAGATCGCTTCCTGGGCGGCGAAGTCGTAGATCCGGCTCAGGAGTACGTCGTTGAACCGGCCCGCCACGTTCACGAAGTCGGGCAGGTGCTCGGTCTTCGCGGCATGGCGTCCGACACGGGCCTCGGCGCCGTTGTAGTGGATGGCCTGGCCGCCGAGATCACCGATGGCGCGTTCGAACGCGGTCCGCGTCCGCAGCGACGTCTCGTCGAAGATCATGCCCAGGCACTTCCCGCGCAGCAGGGCGGGGAGATGGCCGAAACGCTGCTTGTGCTCCTCCAGCGCGTCGGCAACGGCGATCACGTCGAGGACATCGGAGGCGGTGAGGTCGTCGATCGTCAGAAGCTGTTTGCGGGTCACGCGACGCCTCCCTGGACCAGGGTCCCCAGCTGGCGCAGCCGCAGCGCGTTGAGGCGGATGAAGCCGGTGGCGTCGTCCTGCCGGTAGGGGCCGCCCTCCTCGAAGGTGACCAGGTCCTGACTGTAGAGGGAGTTGGGGCTCCTGCGGCCTTCGACGATCACGTTGCCCTTGTAGAGCTTGAGGCGCACGGTTCCGGTGACGCGCTCCTGGCTCTTGTCGATGAGCGCCTGGAGCATCTCGCGCTCCGGGGAGAACCAGTAGCCGTTGTAGATGAGTTCGGCGTAGCGCGGCATCAGCTCGTCCTTGAGGTGAGCCTCTCCCCGGTCGAGCGTGATCGACTCGATCGCGCGGTGCGCGTGCAGCCAGACGGTTCCGCCGGGGGTCTCGAACAGGCCGCGGCACTTCATGCCGACGTACCGGGTGTCGACGATGTCGATCCGGCCGATCCCGTTCTCCGCTCCGAGTTCGTTCAGCCGGGTGAGCAGGGACACCGGGTCCAGTCGCTCGCCGTCGATCGCGACGGGGTCGCCCTTCACGAAGTCCACCTCGATCGTGGTGGGCCGGTCGGGGGCCTCTTCGGGGGACTTGGTGCGTACCCAGGCGTCGTCCTCGGGCGTGAGCCAGGGGTCTTCGAGCGTCTTGCCCTCGCAGGAGATGTGCAGGAGGTTGGCGTCCGCCGAGTAGGGCGCCTCGCCGCGCTTGTCCTTGGCCACGGGGATGTCGTGCCGGTCGGCGAACGCGATCAGTTGGGCACGGCCGCCCATGTCCCATTCACGCCAGGGTGCGATCACCTGGATGTCGGGCGCGAGGGCGTAGTAGGCGAGCTCGAAGCGCAGCTGGTCGTTGCCCTTGCCGGTCGCGCCGTGGGCGACCGCGTCGGCGCCCACCTCGCGCGCGATCTCTATCTGGCGCTTCGCGACCAGCGGCCGGGCGATCGGCGTGCCCATGAGGTAGTTCCACTCGTACGCGGCGTTTCCGCGGTACATCGGAAAGGCGTAATCGCGGACCAGCTCGTCGCGGAGGTCGTCGATGTAGATGTTCTCGGGCTTGACGCCGAGAGCCAGGGCCCTTTCCCTGGCGATTTCCAGCTCCTCGCCCTGGCCGAGGTCAGCGGTGAACGTGACGATTTCGGCCCCGTACTCGATCTGCAGCCACTTCAGAATGACCGAGGTGTCGAGTCCCCCCGAGAACGCCAGGACAATTTTGCGTGGCTTGCTCATACCTACGGATCTCTCTCAGCTGTATGGAGTGGCGGGCATCGGAGTCATGGCGGTGCACCAGGCATTTCCGGCACACCGATGAGGCCCGCGTGACGTCACGCGCAGCAGGAAAGTGTCATGGTTCTTGGATTCCCCCCGCTGCCCCGTTGTGTGAACCCGGGGATTCTTTTTGAGTCTCGGTGAACTCACCGCGGGAACAGCATGAATGAGCCATCTTGCGGGGAGCAAGAGCCGCAGAGCATCATCTCAATATCCGAGACATATCGCGCCGATGGTGCGCACCTGCACGGATTGTTCCGACAAGTGCCGCTATTCCAGCTCTGTTTCCGTCTCAGGCGCCTTCCAGGGCCCACCGTACGAGGACGAGGGCGGCCAGGACCGCCGCGGCCCCCGATGCCCAGGTCAGCACGAAGGCGCTGGAGTGCCCGGGGTTCCGGGCGGGTTGGCCCGCCGCGAGTGCGGCGATGCCCTGGCCGACGATGAGACCGCTACCCAGGAGCGTCATCGCCTCGCCCATCCGCTCCAGCGGCGCGACGTGCTCCGCGAGGCTGAACACCGCCATGAGATGCGGCGCCACGCCGAACCCGATCGCGGCGATTCCCGCCGTGCCGATGCTGTTGAGTTCCGTCAGCACCAGGAGGGTGGCGATGGGGCAGATCGCCGCGGGCAGGCGTGCCGCGAAGGAGATCCCGGGCGGCGCGGGACCTGCGATCCGTGTGACGATCCGCAGGCCCGCAATCGCCGCCAGTTCGTCATGTCCGATTTTCTGGAGCGGTGTTGACTGCCCAGTGGTGGTCCACCGCGTCGGTCAGGGGCTGCTTCGGGGCGTCGCCGTCGCGCGTCCGGTCGCCCAGCGCGGAGTCGCCCAGGCTCAGGCTTCGTGACCGGCGCCGGTCACGGCCCGTGCCAGCTCCGGAATGTAGGGGCCGGCCCGGGGGATCGGGATGGACCGGATATACGCGAATGCGCTTGATGTCCGACGGTCAAGGATGACTCCAGTCCGATCGGGTGACTCCCGGTGGAGACACCTCCGACCAGGCCTCCGCGGAACGCTTGGGGATGCGAATGCACTCAACTCGCCTTGTATGCAGCTAGGTTTCACATCGCGAAACTCAACTCACTTGTTCTGTGCGTAATTCATCCCGGCGACCGTAGCCGCGCCACACTCCGGGGACCCTCCGCGAAATTCGGGATCCCACAGTGTGGACAATTTGGGAGGAGGTGACGAACCCCGCCCGGCAATCGTCGTAGGTTCTGTTCCTGTCGCCCGCATCGCGGCCGCCTGTCTACTGGCACCACTTCCGCCACTGACCCACGCATCGATCAACAGACCTATGGCGTAAAGCAGTTGGGCGGAAGCACAGCCTCCGGGGGAGGCTTGTGGGAAGGGGGCACCGCCCCGCCCGCCCTGACGCGCGGCTTCGGCCCGCGCCTCTCTCACTCCCTGTCTCTTTCCGTGCCGTACGGAGCTGCGGCACCGCTCCCCGTTGGCAGGCCAGTTCGAAGTCGAACCTCCACAGGCAAGGATCAGGAACGATGAGCGCTATTCGCGACGAGCTCGCCCGGCACATCGAGCAGGGCGTCATTCCGCCCTTCAACTACGCGTACCCTTCCCGCTCCGCCTACCGCCCCCTGAACGGGACCCGGACCATCCGGGAAATCTGGGCCGAGGACCTCCAGCGACACCCCGTTCCCGAACTGAACCTGTATCTGCACGTGCCGTTCTGCCGGTACAAGTGCGGGTTCTGCAACCTCTACACCGTCATCTCCGAGGACATGGACGTGTACGACGCGTACATGGACGCCCTCTGTACCCAGATCCGTGACCACACGGAGATCATCCAGAGCCGTCGGCTGCGCACGATCTACATCGGCGGCGGAACTCCGAGCCTGCTGAGCCTGCGCCACTTCGAGCAGCTCTTCGGCACGCTGGACGAGGTGTATCCCAACTGGCGAAGCACGGTGGAGGAGGTCGCCATCGAGGCCACTCCGGACTCCATCGTCAAGGAGCCCGGCACCCTGGAGGGCCTGATCGCCCTGGGTCTCACCCGGGCCAACATCGGCATCCAGTCGCTCGTCCCCTCGGAGATCCGGGAGGCGGGCCGGGGACAGGCGGGCGAGGGCGTCATCCGCCGGGCCATCGAGATCACCCGCGAGAAGCGGCTGCCCAACCTGAGCACCGACCTGATCATGGGCTTCGCCGGGCAGACCCCGGAGAGCTGGCGGCACTCGGTCGACGAACTGGCGGCACTCGCCCCCGAGACGATCAGCACCTACTTCCTGACCGTCCGGCCCGACGCGTGGTTCTCCAAGACCGGCGCGTACCAGTACATGATGAGCCCCGACCTGTACGAGCGGTACGAGTACGCGAACGCCACGTTCCGCGGGGCCGGATACGTACAGGAGTCGAACGTCCGCTACAAGAGGCTGGGGCGCGGCGGCTACCAGCAGAAGGTCCTCACCTTCCACGGCGTTCCGCTGCTGGGCCTGGGCGCCGGGGCGCGCAGCTACACCAGCTCGGTCGACTACATGGTCGGGAACGTGAAGCCGAGCCTCACCGAGGTCGCGGACTACATCACCAAGGCCAGGAACCACGAACTGACCCCGCTCACCGGATTCGTCCTCAACGACGAGGAGATCATCCGGAAGCGGCTGGTCCTGGACTCCTTCGACCTGGACCTCAACGAGCTGAACCGCTTCGGCTACCAGGAGATGGCGCACCTCTTCGAGCCGGTGCTCACGGCGGCCGAGGACATCGGCCTGCTGCGCCGCCTGCCCACCAACCGCATCCAGCTGACGCGGCTGGGCTTCAAGCACCGCGACACCCTGTCCTGGATGCTCTTCTCCAAGAACGTCATCGACCTGGACCGCGAGTACTACGCCGGCCTGCACAGCGAGAACAAGCGCGCCCAGAAGCACATGGGCAGCGAACCGCTCAGCATTTCGGGCCTGAAGACCTCCCGGTCCTGATCGCGGTCCCTCGGCACTACTTGCCTGCACCACACGCCTGCACGGCTCGCCCCGGTGCGGCCGCCGAAGCAGTTCCGGCGGCCGTACCGGGGTGCGACCCGGGAGAGCTCCATGACCCGGCTTCCTGCCGCCGCGGGCGGCGGCGACGTGATCGGCACGACCCTCGTGCACCACGCACGCTGTTCCTCGTCGACAACAGCCGGGACGACGACCGGCAGGCGCCGACGTCGGTGGCCCGGCGCTGCCGTGAACGGGCAGGTGAAAGGGGGCGGGGTCGGACAGGAGTACGAGGGAGGGCGGTGCTAACGTGCGGGCACCCCGGCCCCACACGGACCCCTGCCCTGCTCACCGACACGAAAGGGCACAGGACCATGACCGTGCCGCCGCCCCCGCATTCCCCCGTACCTCCCGCGCCTCCGGCGGCGGGCCCCCACGGCCCCTGGCAGCCGGTGCCCCGGCAGCCGCTCAGCGGGCTCGCGGTCGCCTCGCTCGTGCTGTCGCTGCTGGTCTGCCTCGCGCCGGTGGGGCTGGTCCTCGGGATCGTCGCGCTGGTGCGGCTCCCGCGCACCGGCAGGCGCGGCAAGGGGCTCGCGGTCGCCGGGACCGCCGTGGGCGGCGCGGTGGTGGCCCTGTCCGCGCTGCTGCTGGTGGTCGGCGGGGTCCGGTTCACCGCCTGGACGGGTGAGGGGCCGAGCCCCTTCACTCCCGGGGACCGGACGGCGACGTCGCTCTACGACCTGGCCGAGGAGGACTGCTTCACCCCGGCCTCCGGACTGCCCACCCCCGGCGGGGACCGGCTGAAGACCATGTCGGCGGAGATCGTCCCGTGCGACGAGCCCCACCAGGGGCAGGTCTACGGGTCGTTCGAGCTGACGGGCAAGGCGTTCCCCGGGGCCGCCGCCGTCGCCGATGCGGCGAACAAGGGATGTGCTCCCCTGTTGCACGACTTCGCGCTGGACACCACGGCCCTGCCCCGGTCCCAGATGTTCTACTACCACCCGGACTCCGCCGGCTGGGCG